>CAYWLG010000026.1:0-8272 GCA_964459385.1 uncultured Anaerolinea sp. | reverse complement strand
GTGTGGTGGACGTGCAGGGCAACCTGTTCAAGGCGAATGGTGGCGTGGGTGTATCAGCCCCGGCAAACCTGGACGTGAGCTACAACTCCTGGGGTGATTATGCCGGCCCGAGTGGAACAAACGGCGATGGTATCGACGGCGTTATTACCTCGTTCACGCCCTGGACCTTTGCGAATTCCTACATGATGAGCAGTGGCACGCCTTGGGACAATCAGGTGTTGCCCGGCTATGACATCACTTACACGGTGTACGCGGACCTGCATGCTGTGGAAGGCACCACCGTTTCTGTCGTGATCCCGGCTGGCATGACCTTTGTGGAAACCAACTGTGTGAGCGGACAGTGCAGCGGCACCTTTGATAATGAAGCTGTGACCCGGGTAGGGGATACCCTCACCTTTACGGGAACCAATCTGACTTCAGCGGCGGTGAGCGGGCAGGCAAAGCCACTTTTCACCTTCACCATGACGGGTGTCTCCGGCGAGAATCCTCTGGTCTATGATGCGGCGACTACCGCATTTGCCATGGCACCGGCGGGCGGACCTTCCAATCATATCTACACGGACCAGCTTTCTGATGGCATCGTGAACGTGATTGCGGACTTGCCGACGATGAACGCGGTAGGACTGGATGTGCCCTTCACGGTGGGTTATGCTCAGGAATTCAGCCTGGTGATCAACAACCCAGCGGCCGGTGTGGAATATGCTTATCCGCAGATCCAGTTTACCCTGCCCACAGATGCCGACCTTGAGTACTTTGATGGCAGCGACTGGGTGAGCGTGAGTGGTGGAACGCTTGATCTGGCCGCCCTGGCAGCCGATGACAGCGATGTGACCGTGCAGTTGCGGGTAACATTCGGCAGTTCGGCAAGTGTAGCCTTTAGCGCAGGACTGTATGAAACGACCGACGTCAGCCCGGATGCACTGTTGGCGAGCGCAACAGCCAACGTGGATGTGCAAGCTGCCGCGAGCCTGACGGGCACCTTCTCAATGCAGGGACGCACCGTGCGCAGTGGCATCCCGGTGACGCTGACGGGCACCTTGTTTGGCGCCTTGAACGGCACGACCATCGACGTGATCAGTGGCAACCTGACGATCAACAACGTGGTTGGATATGACACGTATACCGTGACCACGGATCAGTCGAGATACCTGAACGTGACCGCCGACCTGAACAAGACGGTGGATGGGGATGCGGGGACTATGGCAGCGTTGGAATTGAAGGGCGGCAACGCAAAGTGGACGGATAACGTGATCAACGTGGACGATGCGAGCCAGGTAGGACATGATTGGGGAAGCATCCTGGATGTGGACGGAGATGTGAACTTCTCAGGGAGAGTGGACATCTTCGATCTGGCCATCGTGGGAGGCAACTACAACCTGACGAGTGGTGCAGCGTACGCGGGATGGTTGGTACCCTAGAATAAATGTGAAAGAGTGCAGGTTGGGGCAACCCAACCTGCACTTACCCGGTTGATTTTTTTAGATTGAAACACAAAGCAATTATTTTTTATCATGATTACAAAGGTGAGCAATGCAAATTTTTCAATGGGTGGAACAGAAGCATAAAAAAATCAGCACAGTGCTGGCTTTTTTGCTGGTGCTCTTTCTTTTAGTTCCGGCAAGATCGGCGCTGTCACAAAGCAGTACGGTCCTCTCCATCCACCCGGGTTCGACGGATGTAAATCTCGGGCAAACCGTGACGGTGGACGTTTACATTAGTGGAGGCGCGGACGTTAACGCCTTTGATGTGGGCATCAGCTATGACCCTGCAGTGGTCAGCCTGGAGTCTTATGCGACAGGCGGCTATCTTTCCAATTTAGCCAAGGTGTATGAAGAAAGCGGCACGGGCAGCAAGAGGCTGGTTTATACCCAACTGGCAACTGCCGGCGCCAATGGGGACGGAACTTTGCTCTCGTTGACATTCAAAGGGCTGCAGGCCGGGAGTTCTGCTGTGTCGTTTAATTTCGCTGCACTGTCAAATTCTGCCAGTGAATCGATCTCATTGAGCACAGAGAACGGCATTATTAATGTAATCTCTGTTCCGACTGGCACGGCTACCGCGACTGCCACTTCTCCATCCCCGGCTACTTCTACGGCAACTGCCACAGCTACCGCTACCGCAACCGCTACTTCAACGGCCACGGTTACCAGAACTCCCACAAAAACGTTCACCCCCACGCAGACACGAACTCCGATCAATACCAGCGTGGTTGTGAATAGAACGGCGACCCCAACGGTCACCCAACGTGCTACAGGCACAACCCGACCTACAAATACATCATCTGCTTTTCTGACATTGACACCGCTTCCGGTTCCATTGACCGGTGAAGAATCGCCGACCCCTCAGATGGGCGCAGAAACGCAAAATGGGCCAGCCAACCCTACACTTACCGCCATGATTCCGGGAACCGGTGAAGAATTGACCGGGGGGTGGTGGAGCCAATTGATTTGCATTTTCACGATCTTGCTCTTTATCGCCCTGATCGTATTGTTGTCAATTCTGTTGAGGCGCAGGAAGAAAGACGCCCCAACTACCGGTAATTGATATTAGGAGATCATTTTGAAATGAACAAATTTCGTGCTTCTTTAATTGTTTTTATCGTTGCAGCCTTTCTTTTTATCCCACACACGGCCGCTTTAGGGCAATCTGCTACCAATACGCAGGCAGGCTTCTTTACGGATATCACTGCCGCACCCGGTGTGCGAATTGAGGTTCCGCTTGAAATCCACAACGTACAGGGATTGTATGCGCTGGATCTTTCTATTAAGTTCGATCCCTCCATCCTCACAGTTGAAGACGCCGACCCCTCTTCGGCAGGCGTGCAAGTGGCATTGGGTCAGTTTTTGGACCCGGGTATGGTGCTTTTCAATACCGTTGACAATCAAAATGGCACCATTCATTTCGTAATGACACAGGCCAATCCCAGCGAGCCCAAAAACGGCAGCGGCAATTTGCTGGTGATCTACTTCAAAGGGATCAAAGAAGGAAGCTCAGATCTGAGCTTTACCAACATTCAGTTTTCAGATCGCAATGGGGTTCAGATCAATGCCAGTGAGGCGGATGCCACCCTTACTATTAAAAATGGTGCACCAACCGTAGTGGCTACTTCGATCCCGGTGCAGGATGCCGCCAGCTTAACACAGATCCCCACCATGATGCCCACCTTCACCCCTACACCTATTCCAACACCTGCGCCAACGTTGGCTCCAACAGTTTCGAGTGACCTGACACAAACAGCCGAGCAGGCCAGCTTACCGATCAGCGTTACCGGCGATACGAATTCACAGACGGCGTTCCAGATCGCGCAGCTTTTCTTGCTGCAAAACTGGTGGATCGTGTTGGTCTTGTTGATCGTTGTGATCGCGCTGGTGGTTTACCTGGTTGTCACAAAAGAACGCAATGAGGGAAAAGAGTAAGTTTTTACAGTTTGGTTATTCTTATTTCTCAAGGATGAATGGTATTTGATGAAAAGGCTTTCCGCTCAACCGTTCTGGTATAGATCACTGGTTTTCTGCTGTGTCTGCCTCTTTGTGTTGGGAACGAATTTGGCTCCCGTCTATTCACAAAGCGCCACAGTATTAATGATTTCACCCGAAAGCACCACGCTGGATACCTGCGAAGAGGTCGAAATTGCCGTGCGGGTCGAAAACGTCACCGATCTTACTGCCTACCATCTGGAGATCAGCTACGACCCGAATGTGATCCAGGTGATCAACGTTCGAAACGGCGATTTTTTAGATGAAGGTCTATATGAACCCAGCAACTCGATTGATTCGAGTATCGGGCTGATCACTTTTGGAATGGCTCAGCAAAACACCCCAGAGCACCCGCTGGTGGCCAAATCTGGCAGCGGCGATTTGATTTACATCAAAATTCGCGCCAAACAGGCTGATGCAACGGTGGAATTTACCGTCAACCCCGCCAGTACCCTGGTCAATTGGCCGGATGCCCAATCGATCCCGTATGAGGGTTATCTGGGTTGGGTGACCACGCAGAATTACACAAATGTGGTGCAGGACTGGTATCTGGCTGAGGGTTTCACCGGCAATAACATGCAAACCTTCATCCTGATCCAGAACCCGGGCAATGAGGCCGCGCAGATCTGCGTGGCTTACATGCTGCAAGGGGGCGGCCTGATTTACAAAAAAGTGGAGGTTGGGGCGCAATCCCGTTACACCATTGCAGCGCAAGATTCTGACCAGGTGGGGACGGGAGTGGCTTTCTCGACCAAGCTGTCTTCTTCACAAAACATCATTGTCGAACGCTCGATGTATTGGCCCAATGGTGACGGCACTCAGGGTGGGCATGCCTCTACTGGGGTGACTTCCCCTGCGCTTCAGTGGTATCTGGCTGAAGGCTACACCGGGGACAATTTTCAGACTTACATCTTGATTCAAAATCCCGCCGAAACCGATGCAGCCATTGAAGTTACTTATATGCCGGATGCCGGGGAAAACGTGATAAAGACGCTCGTCGTGCCAGCCAAGAGCCGCTACACCATCGTGACCGGAGAAGACGATCCAGACGGCCCAGGTCTCGGTGCAAACAAGGCTTTCGCTACAAGGGTGACTTCTACAAATGGGGTGCCCGTTGTCGTTGAGCGGGCCATGTATTTTGCCAGTGAAGGTACCGAAGCGATGGGGGTAACGCAGCCCAGCAGCATCTGGTATCTGGCAGAGGGTTATACCGATCTGGGCTTTCGCACCTACATTTTGCTTCAAAACCCGAACCCTGTCAGCGCGGATGTGACGCTCACTTACATGCTTTCGGATAGTTCAACTGTGACCAAGCAGATCACAATTTCGGCCAATTCCCGTTTTACCGTGGTGGGCGCTGAAGATGCGACGTTTGGTGTGGGAGGCGGAAAAACCTTTTCAACCGCCATTCAATCCACACAGCCGATCATCGTAGAGCGGGCCATGTATTGGCCGAACGGCGAGAATACTTTGGCCGGCCACGACAGCCCCGGTGTGACCGGAGCCGCTTACAGTTGGAATTTGGCCGAGGGCTTTACCGGCGCTGGTTTTGACACCCGCATTCTCGTACAGAACCCGAACGACGCCTGGGCCAATATCACCATTACTTATATGAAGCAGGGTGGCGGTACGGTGACCAAAAGCGTAAGCATTCAGCCGCATGCCAGATTTACCATCATCGGTTCTGAAGGGAATCTGTTTGGCGTAGGGCCCGATCTGGCGTTTTCTACGCACATCGAATCTGACCAACCTATTATTGTGGAGCGCGCAATGTACTTTCCCGGCGGTGGCCACGGAACAACCGGAGTACCCCAATAATGACGACGGACGAGCAAACAAAGCGAAACAACCGAAAAACGCTTATATTGTTGATAGCGCTTCTCTTATTAGCGGCATGTTTGCTGATATTGGGCATCTGGCAGGGCACCAAGAAACCCGCCATGAGCAAAACTCAAGAATCGCCGGAACTCGGGCAGGCCACGGGGGTGCTGGCCAATGGACAAAGCCTGATGTTATGCTCTGAAAACCGAGATATTTGTATTGAGGTTTCCGGCTGTCCGACGCAACTGAGCGGCAAGGTCATCATGACCCCGATGGGTGCTTATGTTGACGACCAACAAAATTCTGAAGACATCTGGTCATGGCCCCGTACCGTGGATATCAGCTTTTATGATGAAAGCAAATCTACTTATGACCATGACTCTGAGTTCTGCTCTATTCGGGTCTGCTTTGTGTTGACCGATGAGCAGTGGAAACAGTACCAGGCAGTTCCTGATAATTTTGACCTGCAATACCTGCTGACGGAAAACGCGGCACAACCTGCGTGGATTTCACTGCTGGAATTCAACAAACCTGAACCACACGAACTATGCGCTGATTACAACAGGCTTGGCCTGTATGCTCTCGCTGTCAAGAATTTGCCGGCTCCGGTGACGGGTGATCTTTATGCGCCGGTTCAAGCAAACGCCACCCCCACTCAGCCTGGCCTCTATGTCCCGTAAGCAATCGTTTCCGTGGCAAGAGATCGTCTTTAGCGGTGAACTGCTGGCAGGTCTTTCCTTTATTGTTTACCTGCTGACACTGTGCCCCGGCGTTTATGGGTTTGACAGCGCCGAATTGGCCACGGGCGTCTATACTCAGGGGATCGTGCACCCGCCCGGCTTTCCGCTCTATATGTTGGTTGGAAAGCTCTTTACACTTCTACCGATCGGTTCAATCATCTATCGATTAAATTTGATGTCGGCTTTCTTTGCTGCCGCCACGATCTACTTTCTCTACCAGGCCTTGGCGCTTTTGTTTAAGCCTCGCTGGATACCGTGGGTGGCTGCGGCCTTCTTGGGCTTCTCGATTTACTTCTGGCAAATGTCGGTGGTGGCAGAAGTTTATACACTGCACACGTTTTTTTTGGCGTTGGAACTTTTTCTTTTGCTGCGTTGGCGCCAAACTGGAACTTCAGGGCTGTTGGTCGCCTTCGCCTTTATCTATGGGTTGAGCCTGACCAACCACACAACCGGCCTGTTCTTTGCACCGGGGTTCGCCTGGCTGATCGTTTCTTCTCCGCGTTGGAAATGGAAACCAGGCTGGTTCTGGGGGGCTGCTGTGCTGGCGTTCTTCGGCAGTCTGCTGCTTTATCTCTACTTGCCGCTGCGGGCAAACTCAAGTGCCGGCCTAAATTACATCAAAGAATACTATTCGGTCGATATGACCACGCTTTCTGGGCTGCTGTGGATGATCTCTGGGCGGGCGTATTCCTTTTTCGCTTTTGGGTACCCACTCAGCCAAATCCCTGCTCAATTATGGAATGGCCTGGGATTGCTGTGGCGCAATTTCATTGGCGTAGGCGCGCTGGTGGCTTTGTTTGGGATGTATGGCTTTTTCAAGCGTAATTGGGAAAGCGCTCTCGGCCTGTTATTGATCTTTCTCGGTAATTTTGGCTTTTATATCAATTATCGCGTCTTGGATAAAGACACGATGTTCCTGCCCTCATTTCTCATCTGCGCTTTCTTCCTCGCTGCCGGGATGGAGGAACTCTATAAATTGACCCAAGCCCAGAGTTTTACCCCCGATATTCGCAATAGACTTGCAAATGGACAGTTGATCTTTTGGGGAGCAGTTGCAGTGCTTGCCTGTGCGCTTAATTGGCAGTGGGCCGATATGAGCCGGACGGTCGGCCCTGAATCTTATAGCAGCATGGTACTGGCTTCGGCGGCACCAAACTCTACCATCGTCGCCAGTTGGTCGCCTGCGGTGGTGCTTGAATATGAACAATTGGTAGAAGGCAAAAGGCCTGATCTGCTGATCTATAACAGCTCCCGCAGTGAGGTAGCACTCTATTATCGCTATTGGTCGCAAAAACCTGCCAGAAGATCAGCTCATGGCTCTGGTAAGGCAGGATGAGCTTCGCCTGATTGACCTGTATTATCAGAAGGGCAACGTTTATTCAATTGAATATGACTCTGCACTGGCAGGGGAATATTCGTATGTACCGGTGGGGGTCTATTACCAGTTGCAAGAAAAGGCGAAGTGAACGTTTCTCAAGGGTGGTGGATTAAAAACGTGGGCCTACATGTTCAGCATGTAGGCCCACGTTTTGTCATGGTGGCTGCGGTATTGTAAAGGTACACCCTCATTGAGGACAAAAAGAACCGTTTATTTATTGATTTCCTCTAATTTAGTAAAGTTCTTCTCTATGTGAGTCGTAAGTGTTTATGACTATATTTGCGCTCTAACGTGCATCTTCGAGCGCCCCCCGGGGAGGCTCGAATTATTATCCTCTTTAGAGGACTCCCAACCTACTGATTCGAAGAACCGTCCTGGGGAGTCCATGCCGTATATGTGGGGGAATGAAGTATATGAGGTAGCATATATGGTGGTAAAAAGCGTCCAGGAAATCCATTTTTGGCACTAAATCCACACGTTTTGCACGTTTTTTGCACGTTTTTTTGGTAACTCACAAAAATTTCGCAGCATTCCCGTTTTTCTCGAATTCGTACTGGTGCGGCCAAACTTTATGAAGGAGGTCGCAAATGTCGATCCAATTAATACGAGCAAGAGAAAAGCTCGTGCTCTCAATCCATTTCACCCTTTATCCAGGGGTGGATGACAATTTCATACGTTTCATTCAAACCACACCCCGGCGTAACTTAGCCAGGCGGGTGTGCGAAGCCATGGATGCGTATCTCAGTATAGCTCACCAAAACGATCTAGAAAAGCGGACAGCGGAGGTGAACCATGAGTGAACCTATCTTTTTCGGCGAAGATCTTGGTGCCGGCGCGAATAAGCTCTATGGCGATCA
>CAYWLG010000025.1:0-13466 GCA_964459385.1 uncultured Anaerolinea sp. | reverse complement strand
TAAAAAACTGCACCCCTTTCTGTTGGTGGTGTCCAACTTTTGGGGTGCAGTTCATATTAGAAGGTTTTTTATTTAAATTTTTCATTCTGAAAACGAGTAAAATTATTAGGTTCTCCCAAAAATACAATCTGTTTTCAGGAAGTACATCGATGGAATCGAAGAAATCGCAGCAAAGCACCTACCAGTTGGGTTTGATCGCTTTGGTCTTTATCGCTTTCATTTCGCTGGGCCTGCCCGATGGACTATTGGGCGTGGCTTGGCCTTCCATCCACACCGGTTTTAAGATCTCGCTCGATTCGATCGGCTTTCTGATGTATGCGGGCACTGCCGGCTACATGACTTCGAGTTTTTTCAGCGGCAAGATCATCGGCAAATTGGGCGTGGGCGGCACGCTGGCTGCCAGTTGTGCCCTGACCGGTCTGGCTCTCATCGGTTACACCCTTGTACCGGTCTGGGGCCTGATGGTCTTTCTGGGGCTCTTTTCAGGGCTGGGCGCCGGGGCCATTGATGCCGGGTTGAACACTTATGCCGCGGCCAACTTCAAAGAACGCGCCATGCAGTGGATGCACGCCTGCTATGGCATTGGCGTTACCCTGGGTCCAATCATCATGACCACGGGACTGAACCTCTACAGTAGCTGGCATGTCGGTTATCGCGTAGTGGGTGTAGCCCAGTTGGTACTGGCAATTGCTTTTGTCTTCTCATTGAAAATGTGGAAGAAAGGCTCTGGGGAGGAAAAACCCGAGAGCGAGAAGCAGATCACCGATTACAAGACCCCCTTTCGCGAAACCCTGCGTCAGGGCAACTCCTGGTTGAGCGCCAGCCTTTTTGTCGTCTATGTGGGCTGCGAGGCGGCCTTGGGCACCTGGGTGTTTACCCTGCTTACCGGTGCGCGCCATATCCCGGCCGACATTGCCGGTTACCTTACCAGCAGTTACTGGGTCACCTTTACCATCGGGCGCATTCTGGCCGGTTGGTACACCAAACGTCTGGGGTTGAAACGGGTGCTCGATATTACCATTTTGGGCGCCTTGTTTGGGGCCATTCTGCTGATGCTGAACATTTCTTCAGCCGTCAGCATCGCCGGTGTGGCCATCATCGGTTTTGCCATCGCTCCCATCTTCCCGGCATTCATTTCGGGCACCAGTGCACGTGTGGGTGCACGCCATGCCACCAACACCATCGGCATGCAAATGGCGGGTGCCGGTTTGGGCGGGGCCACCATCTCGGCCCTCATCGGGGTGCTGGCCCAAAACATCTCGCTCGAAGCCATTGCCGTCAGTATGGTGGTGCTTTACGCCCTGCTCTTTGCCTTGCACCTGCTGGCTACGAAAAATGCCGCCGCTTTGCAGGGCACGACACCTCCCTTACCCGAAGCAAGCGAGCCTGAAACGGCCAAACTGGATCACTAACCTTCTCGAAGATGTTCACACTCCCGCAGATCGAATCGCTCGGTGCCCGCCTGCTGGCTCAAACCCAGCAGCCGGTGGCGCGTTTTCGCTTGCTGCGCGAGGTGATGGGGGTTCCAGGCGGGGAGGATGCACTGCAAAAGGCCCATGCCGCGCTGCAAAAAAGCCGCTGGGTGGAAGAACTGGCGCAGGCACAGCAGGCCGATGGCAGTTGGGGACGTTTTCATTCGCGCGATTCTGCTCTGCGGCTGCGCTTCCCCACCAGTGAATTGGCGCTCTATCGCGCCCGCGCCCTGGGGCTGAGCGCAGAAGAGGCCCTCGTGCAGCGTTCCCTGCAATGGATGGAAGCCATCCTGATGGGAAACGCCGCCTGGAGCGACCCGGCAGAGAAGCACGAAGGCTGGCCGATCAACACACGTTTCATCACTGCCGGCACACTGGCGCTGTTCGATTCGGCCAATCCTTTCCTGCCGCCGCTGGCCGATCGCTGGGTGAAGGTGGTGAATGTCGCCTTTGCCGGTGGAACGTATGATTCGGTCGCCGAACGTGAGGCGCATCTGGAGGTCAACGGCATCCACAGCGCGGGCAAATATCTCAAACTGGCAGCTCTTTACCCATTGGCTTTGCTGGCCACCCATACCGTGCGCCTGGACGCCGACATTGAAGAACGATTTTTGCTCTGGCTGTGCCAAAAAAGAGACGGGATTTATTACGTCTACGGCGGGTGCTTGCTCGCACCGCCTGCCCTGACCGCTCCGCATTTTCAAAATTGGCTCGATGCCCTCGGCCTGATCCTCCTCTTTAAGAGCGGCCGCAGCCTGTGCGAAGAAGCGTTTAACTGGCTCTGGAATCAGCAGCAGGAGGGTTTTTGGGATTTTGGCGCGGCCGCCCGCCAGCACCTGTATTTTCCCCTCTCTGAAAGCTGGCGCAATGTGCAGGATCGCCGCATTGACTGCTCGATCTCGGTGCTGTCCCTGCTAAGGGCTTACCGGCTGGCAACGGAATAAGATCAAATTCAGGTTTGTTAAAAAATTCGCCCTCCAAATCACTTGAAGGGCGAAGATGTTTTTACTCGCTGCGGGTGTAGTGCATGTAGACCACTCCGGTGGGAAGCGGGGTGGCTTCTACCAGTTTGAGGTTGATGCGTTTGCCCGGTGGGAACAGCTTTTTGCCGCTGCCCAGCACGAGCGGATACACATGCAGGCGGTATTCGTCAATCAGGTCGTGCTGCGCCAGGGTTTGTGCCAGCACACTGCTGCCATCCAGGAGAATATCTTTGCCCGCTTCTTCTTTGAGCTTGCGAATGGCGTCCACCACATTTTCGCGGATCAAGGTAGAGTTGCGCCAGGCATCGGCGGAACTCAGCGTGGTGGAGACCACATATTTATGGATCGCGTTCATCGCATCGCCAAAGGGGTCGTCTTTCATTGGCTCAAAGGCACCGCCGTGAATCTGCCAGGTCTTGCGTCCCAGCAAAAATGCGTCCGTCTGCGTCATGGCTTCAAAGAAGCGCGCACCGATGTCATCATGCCAGTAGGGCCACGTCCACCCGCCGTGGATGAACCCGCCATCGGTGTCTTCCTCGGCTCCTCCCGGCGCCTGGATCACGCCGTCGAGGGTGATAAATTCAGCAACGATCAGTTTTCTCATCTGCTCCTCCGCCTCAAGTGAATTTTGGATTTGTAAAGAATACCGTTATTGTCCACATTGTAGCATATTCACATGGCTGAAAGAGAGACTATTCTGTAAGCAGGGCGCAAATTTTCTCTAGAGCCTGATCTGGATGATCGAAAACATTATTGGCTCACGACTAGAAGAAATGCTGGTGGAAATGCAACAATACTGGTTATGCCACAAACAAATAAGCCACCCTCCCGTTTTGGAGAGCGGCTAAATGTAGAGGAAGGCTAAAGGATTTCTGGGTTGAACTAGGCGAACAGACCGTCAAAAATGGATTGAGGCGCGGCTGCCAGGCCGATCACGGTGGGGCCGGCATGGGCACCCAACACCAGGGTAACGGCTACCAGTTGGTCTTCCACTGCGTTGACCATTTCGTGAACGGCTTCTCGCAGCACATCCACGCCGGGCAAATTGCTGCCGTGCATCAACTGCACCCGCAGCTTTTGATCGCCAAATCGCTCGTGCACTTTGCTCACCAGTTTGTGCACGGCGCGCGATACGGTCATATCCTGGCCGACATTAGAGTAGCGTCCGTCATCTTGGTTCATTCCGATGATCGGCTTGATCTTCAAAACTGAGCCAAAGATGCCCTTGAGGTGATTGATGCGTCCGCTGTGGATGAGGTATTTCAGGTCGCTGAACGAGACCATGGTGAGCGTATTGTCTTTCACCTGCTGCATGGCCTCCAGAATACGCTCTTTGCCCCAGCCCAGTTGATTGCCACGGGCAGCCACTTCTACCATCCAGCCCAAGGCCGGTCCAACGGTGAGCGAGTCAACCACCGTGATTTTGGGGTTGCCTGTCATTCTGGCAGCGTGTTCGGCTGAAGAATACGAACCGCTCAACCCTGAAGACAGGTGTACCGAAAGGACCTCTTCGTTCCCGCACTGCTCATAGGCTTTGAGGTAATCACCCACAGAAGGCTGCGAGGTGGAAACAAATTCGTTGGGGTGTTCAATGTACAACCGGTAAAGGTCTTCTGGCAAAAGATCAATGCCATCTTTATAGGTCTTTTCCATGAACGTGACCTGGAAAGGCACGATTTCCACCCCCAGCTCGGCAGCTTTTTCAGCAGATAGGTTTGCCGCAGCATCCGTGATGATTTTCATTTGTTTTTCCTTTTTCGAAATTTTGCAGCGATGTGGAAGATGAGATCTTCCAGGGGGGAATAAAACACCGGCTGGCTACAGTCGGTGTAGGGAACCCAAACCATATTGATTTTTCATTGTACCAGCCGGAACATTGCCCCGGCCGTTCAGGCAAAAGATAGGCCAAAAGTCACCCTTGCCGGCAACGCTAAAAAAACTGGCCTGGATGCAGGCCCTTTTGGTTCAACTCTAGGTAGATTCCTGCGGCCCCTGTGCCAGAAACCCCTCATGAAAGGTGACCGTCCCTTTTGGCACCCGGCCATCGAAGGAAAGGGCAAAGAACACTTCAGGTGGCACCCCTTCGAGGACCAGCCCGTCCGGGTGCTTGAAACCGAACTTTACGTAATAGCCCGGATGCCCCACCAGGCAGCAGCCTCTGCCGCCCATCGCTTTGAGGCGGTTCAAGCCTGCTTCGATAAGCGCCTTGCCGATGCCTTTGCCCTGCTTCTCAGGCAGCACCGAAACCGGCCCCAGCCCGTACCAACCCGGCGTGTCGTCTGACATCTTCAGCGGCGAGAAGGCAATGTGCCCCACGATTTCACCGTTCATTTCGGCCAGCAGTGAAACGCTCAACGCTTCGGCACATCGCAGGGCCTCGACCACGTACTGCTCGGTGTGGCTGCTGATCTCTAGTGTTTTGAAGGCCGCTATCGTCACAGCGGTGATGGCGACCACATCCTCTTTGCGTTCATCTCTGATTAACAGTTCGTTTTGTGTCATGAGGAAGTCCCTTTCATGAGGTGAGTATAGCAAAGAACCGTATACTTCTCTATTATTGTAGAAAGCCTCTTTTATTTCCTGGCAAGGGCTTGTATAATAGAGAATAATTCTTTATAAATATCTATTAGTGATTACTGAGACCTGATTAATGACTGACCCTGAGATTCGTTTTGACGAACTGATCGCCGCCCTGAAAGAAAAAGAGTTCCGCCTTACCCCGCAGCGGGTTGAGTTGGTGCGTCTCATCGCCTCCAGCGAGGGGCACCCCAGCGCGGCGCAGCTCTACGAGCGCATCAAGGGTCAGTTTCCCACCATGAGCCAGGCCACCGTCTATAAGACCCTGGCACTGCTCAAAGATATGGGCCAGGTGCTTGAGATCGACCTGCGCGATGACAGCCACTACGACGGCAATCGCCCCCAGCCGCACCCGCATCTGATCTGCATCAGGTGCAACAAGATCGTGGATGGTGAATTTGCGCTCGATCAGGCCTCGCTGCATCAGGTGGAACAGCGATCCGGCTACACTGTGCTGAGATCACAGATCGCCTTCTATGGCCTCTGCCCCGATTGCAAAAAGAAAGAGAAAGCATAGTCTTTTTTTTTGACTAAAACGGATAATGATTCTCTGTAAGGAATTATTTTGAGGAGGTGGTGGACAAGCAAAACAACTTTTCACAACTTATAAGTCTGTCAGGGTGCGACGGCATCGTTTGACAGAAGATTTGTAGAGTAATTGGATACGTCACATAAATGAAGACGGGTGAGAGACCCGCCCCAAAAAAGGAGCAATACAATGAGCGATGAAGGAAAATGTCCGGTACATCACCACGCAGTGAGTGGTGGAGGCACCAACAATCAGGATTGGTGGCCCAATCAACTGAATCTCGATATCTTAAGCCAGCAGTCCCCCAAATCTGACCCGATGGGGGAGGATTTCGATTACGCGAAAGAGTTCAACAGCCTTGATCTACAGGCCGTCAAGAAAGACCTGCGCGAGTTGATGACAAAGTCGCAGGATTGGTGGCCGGCCGATTTCGGCCATTACGGCCCCCTCTTTATCCGCATGGCCTGGCACAGTGCCGGCACCTATCGCACCGGCGACGGACGCGGTGGAGCAGGGCGCGGTAATCAACGCTTCGCCCCCCTCAATAGCTGGCCCGACAATGTGAACCTGGATAAGGCGCGCCGCCTGCTCTGGCCAGTCAAGCAAAAATATGGCCGTAAGATCTCCTGGGCCGACCTGATGATCCTCACCGGCAACGTTGCCCTCGAATCGATGGGTTTCAAGACCTTCGGTTTTGGCGGCGGCCGCGAAGATATCTGGGAGCCCGAAAAAGACGTTTACTGGGGTTCTGAAGATAAGTGGCTGGGCGACAAACGTTATTCGGGTGAACGCGATCTGGAAAACCCGCTGGCCGCCGTGCAGATGGGCCTGATCTACGTCAACCCCGAAGGCCCCAACGGTGTGCCCGATCCGCTGGCTGCTGCCAAAGACATCCGTGAGACCTTCGCCCGCATGGCCATGAACGATGAAGAAACCGTGGCCCTGATCGCGGGTGGTCACACCTTTGGCAAGACCCACGGCGCCGGTGATGCTGCACTGGTCGGCCCTGAACCGGAGGCTGCTGCCATCGAAGACCAGGGGTTGGGCTGGAAGAGCAAGTTCGGCTCCGGCAAGGGTGGCGATACGATTTCCAGCGGCCTTGAAGTGACCTGGACCTCGACGCCGACCCAGTGGAGCAACAACTTCTTCTGGAATCTGTTTGGCTATGAATGGGAACTCACCAAGAGCCCGGCAGGTGCCAATCAGTGGGTGGCCAAAGGCGGAGCGGGGGCCAATTCCGTCCCCGATGCGCACGACCCCAGCAAGCGTCACGCGCCCACCATGCTCACTACCGATCTGGCTTTGCGCTTCGACCCGATCTACGAGAAGATCTCCCGCCGCTTCTATGAGCACCCCGAAGAGTTCGCCGATGCCTTTGCACGCGCCTGGTTCAAGCTGACCCACCGCGACATGGGCCCGCGCACCCGCTACCTGGGGGCTGAAGTACCCGCCGAAGAGCTGATCTGGCAAGACCCCATCCCGGCTGTAGATCACAAGCTGGTGGATGCGAGTGATGTTGCTACACTCAAGGGCAAGATTCTGGCTTCCGGCCTGTCGGTTTCAGAGCTGGTCTCCACCGCCTGGGCCTCGGCCTCCACTTTCCGCGGCTCCGATAAGCGCGGCGGCGCCAACGGCGCACGCATCCGCCTGGCCCCGCAAAAAGACTGGCAGGTCAACCAGCCGGCCCAACTGGCCAAGGTGCTCAAAACCCTGCAAGGTATTCAAGCCGACTTCAACAAAGCCCAGTCCGGCGGCAAGAAGATCTCACTGGCCGATCTGATCGTGCTGGCAGGCTGTGTCGGGGTTGAACAGGCCGCCAAAAACGCCGGCCACACCCTGACGGTTCCCTTCACGCCGGGCCGCATGGATGCCTCTCAGGAGCAGACCGATGTCGAGTCGTTTTCCGTGCTCGAACCGAAGGCCGATGGCTTCCGCAATTACCTCAAGACCAAATTTGCCATCTCGGCTGAAGAGCTTTTGCTGGATCGTGCTCAACTGCTCACACTGACCGCACCCGAAATGACCGTTTTGCTCGGCGGGCTGCGTGTGCTGGGTGCCAACTATGAAAACTCACCGCACGGGGTCTTCACCAAACGCCCCGGCGCGCTGACCCCTGACTTCTTCACGAACCTGCTCGATATGGGCACGGTTTGGAAGCCCACCAGCGCCGACAATGATGTCTTTGAGGGCCGCGACCGCGCCACTGGCGATCTCAAATGGAGTGCCACCCGCGTGGATCTGGTCTTTGGCTCCAACTCTCAACTCCGTGCCCTGGTGGAGGTTTACGCCAGTGCCGATGCGCACGAGAAGTTCCTGCAAGATTTCGTCTCCGCCTGGGTCAAGGTGATGAACCTCGACCGCTTCGATCTCAAGTAAGCGTTTCATAGCAAAAATGGAAACATCGCCCTGTCGTTTTATTGGCAGGGCGATGCTGTTCTCTGGTGAGTAGTTTACTCAGGGCATTTGGTGAGGGTACCCCAGCCCGGCCGCCAGATCATAGTAGCGTTTGGCTTCCGGCAGGTTACCCAGCAGTTCGTACGACTGCCCCAGGTTCAGGTAAAGGGAGGGGTAGAAATTTTGCGCGCTGCCATCGCTGACACGGGCGGCTTTTTCAAGCGCTATCTGATTCCAGCGTAACTTTTCTTCGTTGTCCGGCTGCAGGCGGGCCATGTAATGTGCGGCAACGCAGGCTTCAAAGTCGCTTTGGACGGCTTGCCAGGCTTGCGTGTAGAAAGCGCGTGCTTCTTCGCTCTTGCCCTCAAACTCTGCCTGGGTTCCTTTTACACACAATTGTACGACCGGGTTGTTTTCATCCATCGTCAGACCATTTTAGCAGATTGTCAACGCGTTTCGAAGACCATGATCGGAATGTGCCGGCTGGTCATTTTTTGATAGTCCAGATAGGGCGGGTGACGCGTGGTCACGAATTGCCACAGCTCCTCATATTCCTGCCCAACGGCTTCTCGCGCCGTCGCGGGCAGCAGCTTGCCGTGCACTTCCAACTGGGCAGCCGGGTCCTTTTTCAAATTCAAGTACCAATCCGCGTTTTTCTCTTTGCCCCAGTTGGACGCCACGATCAGATAGCTGCCTTCGCGCTCAAAATAGGCGATCGGGGTGGTGCGTTCCTGCCCGGAACTGCGCCCGGTGCTGTGCAGGATGAGCACACTTTGGGTGCCCAGCTTGCTGCCAACCCGCCCGTGACTGGCACGGATGAGAAAAGCGTTGAAAGCTGTAAACCATTTGATCGACAGGTCGTTCATTTTTGCTCGCGTGTCTGCTCCACTAACTCTTTCAGTGATTCACCCAGACCTTTGACCGGCCGGCCCAGCAATCTGGCAAAGTCGGTGCTTTCGATAGCCAGCGCGCCCTGCTGGATGGCCTGCGCTGACGCTGCGATGAAATCCACCACGAAGGGAGGCAGCCCATTGGCGCTTAAGGTCTTTCGGTAGGCGGCATCGTCCACCAGCATCAGGTTGACGGGTTTACCCAGCACTTTGCCGAGTGCGGCGGCGAAATCGCTGTAAGTGGCCAGCGGGCCGGAAAGCTCGTAAATGCTGTTCTCGTGCCCCTGCTCGCTCAGTACTTTGGCCGCCGCCAGCGCATATTCGCTGCGCAGCGCCCACCCCACCTTGCCCTCGCCTGCCGAGGTGACGATGGGAGCATCGTTTATCGCCGCCTGGACGAAGCCCATCTCGTTTTCGAGATACCAGTTGTTGCGCAAAAAGCTGTAGGGCAGGCCTGTCTTCAAAATGGCTTCTTCGCTGGCGCGATGCACTTCGGCCAGGCCTATCGGGTTGTGGCTGGCATTGGCGATGCTGGTGTAGGCAATAAAACCAACCCCGGCCTCTTTGGCAGCTTTTACCGCATTTTGATGCTGCCGGATGCGCGTTTCATTATCGCCACCGGTGGAAATGAGCAACAGACGATCTGCCCCGGCGAAGGCTTTGGGCAGCGAGGCGGGATCATCAAAATCGCCGAAGCGCACATCCACGCCTTGGGCCGCAAAGTGGCTCAACTTGTTGGGCTCACGGGTGGTCACCACAATCTTTTCACCGCTTTTGGCGGCCAGTAAATCTGCTACGACGAGCTGGCCCAAGTGTCCGCCGGCTCCGCTGATGAGAATGGTCATTCAAAACTCCTTTTCCGGCGCGAGGGGTTCTCTCACCGGCCAATTGATAAAATCTCTTTTGCAACGCAAAAGATACCTAAGTTTATCCACTTTGGTATAAAAAAGCAAGTAAGTATAAATAAGTAATCAGTTTGATCGAAGGCTGCAAAACTATTTGGCAATCACACAAAGCCACCCTTTCTTTATTCCGCATGCCTGATCCTCCGGCTTCTATGCACAATAAAGCGAGAGGGAGTATCATATATTCTTATAAGCAAAATAGTAAAAAAAACGGCAAAAACATTTTGGGGTTTAGAATGGGTGGAAATTCAAATATTCAAAAATTAGAGACAGCGCCAGTTTGCAATTCGCAAGGGGAGTATTATGCTTTCGTTCCTGCGCATTTTTTCTAAACGATTGCTCTACTTGTTGATCACTATGTTTTTAACGACGGCCATATTGTATGGTGTATTAATGCTGATCCCTGTCGGAGCCCGTGCAATAATTTTTCTTCCAAACCTCCCACCTCACCTCACAGACGAACAATACGCGCGGATGATCAGATTAGCAATTCAAGAGAACCATTTGCAAGATCCGTATCCGGTACAGTATTTTTACTGGCTAAAGAACCTGGTTCATGGCGATTTGGGTTATAGTCACTCATTGCATGAAGAGGTTTTTTCCGCCATAATACGTCGTGCCCCTGTAACCATTGAGTTGACGCTCTATGCGATTGTGCTTTTCTTTCCTCTTGGGCTGCTCTCCGGTACCATTGCCGGATCTCGGCAGAACAGCCTTGTGGATTATTTGTTACGTTTTATCGCCTATATTGCCACTTCTTTGCCACCGTTCATTCTAGCCTTGCTTTTGTTGGCTTTCTTCTATGTAAATCTCCATTGGTTTTCACCTGAGCGATTGGGGTTGGCTGCCAATAAGATAGTCAGCTCAGACGGATTCCGTCAATACACTGGCATGATGACCCTTGATGGGTTTTTGAATGGCCAACCGGCAGTTAGCCTGGATGCCTTGCGTCACCTTGTAATGCCCATTATTACTCTCGCTTTAGCACACTGGGCTACTCTTTCACTTGTTACCCGACGGACATTAATAGAGGAACAAAGCAAAGATTATGTTCTGGCGGCGAAGGCTCGTGGACTTTCAAACCCTCAAATTACCTGGCGTCATACACTACCCAATATTATTTCACCCACATTAACGAGTAGTTTTTTTTCAATAGCCTCTCTAGTTAGCGGCGTCTTTGTTGTGGAGATCATCTTTGGTTTTCATGGAATCTCCGAATTGGCAGTGAGTAGTATGACAACTAATTTTGATATCGCCGGTGGGCTTGGCTTTTCTCTCTACTCTGTATTTGTGGTGGTGGTGTTAATGGCAATACTGGATTTAATCCAATCCATTCTCCTCTCGCGCAGCCAGGGAGATAAAATATGAACCGATTTCGCTTTTTCTTCTCGCGTTGGCAAAACTGGTTAGGGTTGCTTATTGTCCTGTTTTTCGTATTTGTTGCAATCGCCGCCCCCTTACTTTCCCCTCTTGACTCGAATCAATCCGAGATGACCAAGGTTGTAGGGAACCCATATAAAGCGGTTCCAGCTCCGCCAAGTTCAGAAGCTCCACTTGGAACACTTCCGTTAGGGGTGAGTGTATACCACGCCCTTGTCTGGGGAACGCGCTCGGCCCTTTTGTTTGGGTGCATTGTAGTAATAATCTCCTTGATTATTGGTGTGCTCATTGGTGCCATCAGTGCTTATTCGGGTGGTTTTCTAAACAGCTTTCTTATGCGTGTTTCCGATTCATTTTTGTCTTTTCCAATTATCGCCGGTGTGGTTCTAATAAGTCAGATTTTTTCTTCCGTGATTTCCAATGCGGTATATATGTACGCCGCTGCAGAGCTTGGTGGAGCCAATATACCAGCATTCACAGATATTTCATCCCTGGTAAACCTGCCTTTGTGGTTGGTTGTGCTGCAAAAAATTGACCCGGTAATGTTAACGTTCATCCTTTTCTCTTGGATGCCCTATGCGCGAATCACCAACATTATGGTTGAACAATTAAACCAGACCGAATACATCCAGGCAGCTTATTCGTTGGGGATGAAAAAATCGCGCATTATCTTTCGCCACTTATTGCCCAATGCGATTCCTCCGGCAATTGTGTTAGCCTCGAAAGATGTCGGGGTGGTGGTATTGTTGCAAGCCATGTTTACTTTCATTGGCCTGGTCAATGATTCCCCCTGGGGACGACTTCTGGTAATGGGCAGAAACTGGATAATTGGTCCTGGGGGTATTTCGTCCTACTGGTGGGTTTTTGTCCCCGCCACATTGGCACTTATCCTTTTTGGAGTTGGATGGAACTTACTCGGTGACGGGATTAACGATATGCTCAATCCTCGTAGAGGAATCTCGTACCAAAATGATTAAATATCGATGTGGTACTTCTTACAACTAGCCACATAGGCAGCGCTGCCGTATCGAGGTCTTTCACCGGCAGGTGCCTGCGGTCAATTTTCTAAAAATGGGAGAGATTATTAACTTCTCCACTCCTCTTTGAGCAACCCAAAAGAGAGCATATTGCGCAGCTTGCCGTTGACCACGAAATGATTGCGCAAATTTCCTTCCAGTTGAAATCCGAGCTTTTGGGCAACACCGATGCTGGCCTGGTTGTCGTCGTTGCAGCAGATGACCACCTTTTGCATCCCCTGCTGCTCGAACAGCTCTTCAATGAGCATCTGGCAAATTTGCAGCGTGATGCCTTTGCGCTGCCACTCTTTGCCGATCATGTAGCCGATCTCGGCCCACCTGGCTTCGAGGTCTTTTTCGCGCACCAGAAAGAACCCGGCCATGCGTTCGCCATCCCACAGCGTATAAAACTCGGCGCTGCCATCGGCTTGCCGTTTCAGATTGCGGACGATGTTCTCGCGCATCTCAGCCACGGAGTGCGTTCGGCTCACCGAGGGGATGGTATCGCTGTAGCCGTCACGGTTTTCTTCTATGTGCGCAAAAAAGGCTTCCGCCTGATCCAGGTGCAGGTCTTTCAGCACCAATCTGTTAATGAGCTTGCCGTTGAGATTCGCCATGAGTTAATTCTTTCTAACTGAGATATTCGTTTCATTACGTGTAATAGGATTTCACTTACTCGCTGACCGGAGTGTTGCCGGTCACGTTGCCGTCTGCGTCCGTGGTCAGCGCGCCCTTGCTCATATCCAGCAGCACCAGCTCATTGCCCCACGGGTCTTGCACCACTACGCAGCGCCCGATCTGGATGTCAAAGGGCGGCACCACCACCTTGCCGCCGGCCGCCGCAAACTGCTGTGCCGCTGCATCCGCCGATTCTACCAGCAGGTCAATTTCTTCCGTGCCAGCCTCGTTGTACAGCACGATCTCGGCCTCAGAGTGTGGCAGGGCCAGCCCGGCCGCATTTGGGGTGCGCCACAGCAGCTTGTGACCTAACCGGTCGCAGTAAAACTGCAGCGCCGCCCCCAGGTCTTTCACCGGCAGGCGCACGCAGTCAAGCTTTTGAAAAAGGGGAGAGGTCATAAAGGTATTGTGAAAAACTAATTGAGTTCATCTAAATTCTGTTACAGAAAGCTACTTAAATAGCCATAGACGGAACCAGTCGACAGGAAATCATTTACGATATCAGTTTGTTTCAAGAAAAGTATCTTATTACCCCAAGTATTCCTCAAGCTGTTTTTCGATTTGAGTTAAACATACTCTTACAAGACTCGTTGGTGTAACATCTTTTCTGTAAAATTGTGAACCTTAACAAAAGTGGTGAGT
>CAYWLG010000024.1:0-19220 GCA_964459385.1 uncultured Anaerolinea sp. | reverse complement strand
AACTCAGTCCTTCGTTCCTAATTAACTTTTGTCCAACTAATGGGGTGCACTACATATGTCCACTCTCTTTTCATATACTCGCCTATCGGCCAAAACAAATTCGCTACACAAAAACAAATTTCCGATCACAAGTTCTGCAAAAAGAAACTTCATTGTTGTTGGGGTGTTTCAAAAGTAGCAAATAAAAAATGGGCGTAAAATAAACGACATATTTCTTATTCATGAAAGCGAACTTATCCCCATGAACAATCAATTGAACCGGTTATACCCTTACCGTTGGGTGGTGCTGGCGGTATTCATGTTCGTTAATTTGATGGTGCAGTTGTTGTGGGTCTCTTATGCCCCCATCACCGGCCCGGCGGCTGAATTCTATGGCGTCAGCGATCTGCGCGTGGGTTTTCTGGCCATGTCGTTCATGATCGTTTACATCCCTCTCTCGATTCCGGCTTCATGGATGATCGATACGCTGGGCTTTCGCAAAGCGGTCGGCATCGGTTCGATCTTGATGGGTCTGTTCGGTGTGCTGCGCGGTCTGGCCGGCGCCAATTACACGCTGGTGCTCCTCTCTACCATCGGCATCGGCTTTGGCCAGCCTCTCTTGATGAACTCGTGGACGACCCTGCCCGCACACTGGTTTGAGAAAGAATTCCGTGCCACCGCCGTGGGTCTGGTGACCCTTTCGGGCCTGATCGGTATTGCCCTGGGCATGGTGTTGACCCCGATCTTTCAATTGAGCATGAGCGTGGCTACAATTCAATTAATCTATGGTGCCATTGCGGCTTTTTCGGCGCTGGTGTTTTTGATCTTCGCCCGCGATTACCCGCCTACGCCGCCATCCCCTGAAGATGAAGAGGTACGCGCTCTGGTGTTGGATGGCCTCAAGAACGCCGTCTCGAACCGCAATTTCTGGCTGCTGGTCTTCATCCAGTTTTTGGGCATGGCTATCTTCAATGGCCTGACCACATGGATCGAGAGCATCGTGCGCCCACGCGGTTTTACCCCCACTGTGGCAGGCGACCTGGGCGCCCTCATGCTGGTAGGAGGCATCGTCGGTGCCATTGTGCTGCCCATGCTTTCGGATAAGGAGCATAAGCGCAAGAAATATCTTTTCATCGGCGTCTTGCTGGCAGTTCCGTTTTTGGTTGGCATGATCTTCATTAACTGGCTGCCCTTGCTGATGTTCAGTTCGTTTGGGTTGGGCTTCTTTTTGGTGAGCGCCAGCCCCATCGCCATGCAGTTTGCCACCGAGATCACCCATCCGACCCCCGAAGGAACCTCCAATGGCTTGATGCAATTGTTCGGACAGGCTTCAGTGGTGTTCGTTTATGTTATGGAAGCCATGAAAACCAAGGACGGTTCGTTCACCCCCTCGCTTTTGCTGGCGACGGGTTTGCTCGTTCTGTGCGTGGGTGTCATTACTTTTCTGCGTGACCCAAAATTCACCCCGGCCCAAAGCCAGGAACAATCACTGCCCAAAGGCGACGAAGGTCATCTGGAAGAAACTCCTGCGGCTGAGTAAAATAAGCCAAAACTCTTACAGAGGTAAGCATGATCTGGTTATTACTGGTCTCGCTGGCATGGGCATTTTCGTTTGGGCTGATCAAAGGGAATTTGACGGGCGTTGACTCGAACTTTGTGGCCTTCGCCCGCATGGCATTCTCTTTGCTGGTCTTTCTGCCATTTACCCGCTTTAAGAAAACCGGCTTGAAACTTGGCTGGAAGTTATTTCTGACCGGCATTTTTCAGTTTGGGGTGATGTACATTGCCTATATTGCTTCTTTTCAAACGCTTAAGGCCTATGAGGTTGCCCTTTTCACCATTTTTACCCCCCTTTATGTAACCCTCATCAATGATGCCTTTGAAAAACGCTTTAATCCACTGCACCTGATCACCGCCGTGCTGGCCGTGGCCGGCACCTGGGTGGTGGAAAGCGGTCAAAGCCTTTCAAGCGGCATCTGGGGCGGGTTCCTGCTGGTGCAGATCTCGAACCTGGCCTTCGCTTTCGGGCAGGTCTATTACCGCAAGCTGATGGCCACGGCGGAAGGATTGAAAGATCGTGACGTCTTTGGCATTCTTTACCTGGGGGCTGTTGCCGTTACCGCACTGGCCACGCTTTTCTTTACCCCGCTGCAAACGCTTGCCCTGACGACCAAACAAGTCTGGACGCTCGTTTACCTGGGCGTCTTCGCCTCGGGTATCTGCTTCTTCTTCTGGAATCTGGGGGCACGGCAGGTCAACGCCGGGGCGCTGGCCATTTTCAACGACCTTAAAATACCGCTGGCTGTGGTTGTTTCTCTGCTGGTTTTCGGCGAACAGGCCAACCCGCTCACGCTGCTCATCGGTGGCGGCATTGTGGTGCTGTCGTTGGTTTTTAATGAGTTTGTACAAAAGCGAAAAGCAAAAGCATCATAAACAAACGGCGTTCCTTTTTAGGAGCGCCGTTTCTTCTACTTTACATAAGAGCACATGCCGTTGATGATCTCTTTACGCATCTTCACGATCTCAGGGTAATCATAAAAGAACTGGATCTTTTTGGATGGGATGCTGTCATCCTGAGGTTTTTGATTGAGCACGAAGTATTCAAACGATACGGCCATATCCTCGGTGATATTGGTGGCGGCGTATTCTTCAATGAACTGGTCGGCATGCTTTTTATAGAACTTCTGCACCCGATCTTCAAACGGGGTTTCGTCGCGATAATCATCCGGCGCGACCGTTTTCATCCAGTCGTCATAAATGAAACGCCAGAACTTTTTGTAAAAAGAAAAGATGTATGAGTCTGTGGCGGCGCAGCCATCTGAGTAGGAGAACTGCGCGCAAACGGCGCTGTTCTGAGTCCATCCTTCGCCAAATTCAATGACGGGGATCTGATCGGTGTTCAGTGTGATGAGGTGCCCGAACTCATGCACCAAAGTGTAGGTGAGCATAGTGGGGTCTTGCGAATCGACAATATCCACGGCCAGTGTCCATTTGTCACGACCACTGTCTTCTGGGCTAACCCAGGCCAGCGTGTTGTAGGGCCCGTCGGTAAAGAGGGTGTAGCTGTCGATCCACTTCATCTCGCTGGTGGGCATGATGGCAGTGAAGTAATTCCAAATGCGCTGAGGTGCTTCCAGGTCTTCTTGATACTTGCGATAATCTTTTGGCACGTACAAAACGGTCGGTTCGCTCAGTTGTCCGGCTTTGACCGAGTAATAGATGAGGTTTAAATTTGCATCCATGCCCGCGTAGGTAGTGAGGGGATCCAAACGACCTGTGCTGAGCTGGTCATTGATGCGCGAAAGGCAGGCATTCAGGCAGGTTTCGTCATTGCATCCGTCCGTCTCTTCAGACGATTCGGTGGCTGTGCTCCCTTTTGCTTCAGAGGTCCAGGTGGGGATGATCTCTTTGGTTGGCAAGGGCGAGGACGTGAATGTGGGCGTTGTCTGTGTCGTTGCCTGACCGGTAAGGTCGGCAAGAGATTGAGGCAGTGACAGGCGCCAAGCCAGGGCGAAGAAGAGGAGCGCGGCGACCAGGAGCAGTGAACGTTTTAACATGTTTCGACTATCCTCCGATTTGTTGAATGAAAAAGGAATGCTTCAGCCCCCCGCATAAGATCAATTATGACCGAATTACATCTGCCTGCACAGGGGTGGATTACTGATATTCTGCCCCGCCAGAAAACCACTTTGCATGGATGCCTCTTTGCTGACCCAGGAACATGTTCAATTGGGCAGTGTGTTCCTGCACATGGCGCAGATTATCGATCAGCACTTCGGCATAGGTCAATCGCATCCAGGGGAAATCACAGCGTTTTTGCGCTGCCTCATCTGAGAGGTTGGCAAAGGTATTTTTACATTTCTGGCGGCAGTGTGCCAGATAGGCAAGCAGCTCTTCGCGCCGATAGATGCGCTCCGGCATCACACCGTTTGGGTCAAGCTCGCTTAATGAAAAAGGCGCCGGCGGGGTAAAACCACGTAACTGGCCGCCCAGATAGAGGTCCAGATAAAAGAGCGCGTGATAGGCTATGTACCAAAAGTGAGAGAAACTCTCCGCCATATCTGGATCAGCCCACAGGGTCGCCTGCCAAAGCTCGTCAGGGCAACGGGTCAGCGCCTGTTCAAAGGAAGACAGGGCACCTTCGTATTGGCTATTAAGGGCTTTTATCCACAAGCTTGAGCTTGGTATGTCCATGATTATTTTTTACCAATATAAAGCAGGTGTCTGGAGGTGCCCAGCAGGCTGGATTGGCTGCTCAATTCAAAAAATAGATCCAGCCATTGTTTTTTTAGCTCTTCTGGCAGCCCATTGTAGCTTTCATCGTCGGCAGCGATACACGGTTCTACAGCGGCCAGCACCAGCGGTTCCAGATCAAATTCTGCGAACATGGGGCCGATCTCAGCCGGATCACAAAAATACCCCCTGAAACCGCCTTTGGGGTAATCTTCAAGGTCTCTGCCTCTCTGCACGATGGATAGGACGTCTTCATGCTTTGTAATCCACTCAGGATCCTTTTTTATCAGGTCGGCCATAATGCCAAAACGGCTGATGAATGAGGAAATCAAAAGGCCACCTTTTTTGAGGTGACGGCAGGCTTGCTCGATTGCCTTACGTCGGTCTGCAGCCTCTACCAGATGGTAAAGCGGGCCCATAAGCAGAACGACATCAAATTCTTTCTCTTGAAGGCTACTCAGGTCACGAGCATCTGCTACCACCCACTCGACCTGTTCGGAAACCCCTGAGCCTTCGAGGTTCTTTTTGTTCTCAGCCAGCAGAGCGGCTGCAATATCCACTGCCGTCACCTGGTAACCGAGTTTGGCCAGTTCCAGTGTATAACGGCCGGTGGCTGCACCAACCTCCAGAATATTCCCGTGTTTGGGAAGATAGCTTTTTAAATATCGCCAGGTAAGGTCCAACTCCAGTTGGTGCCGTTGCAAACGCTCATGTTCCTCCTGCGGGTCGGCGTTGTACCTTGCGATGATGTCGCTCAAATCGTCTGCCATTTCTTATGACCTTTTCAACATTTCCATTTCATCCGCGTTCAGCACGGTGTCGGCTGCCTGTAGGTTCTCAGCCTGATGCTGCGGGTTGAACGACATAGGGATGGTAATGACGCGCGGCTGGCTGGTGAGCCAGGCCAGGGCGATCTGCTGCGGGGTCACCCCTCTGGCAGCGGCAATGGCTTTGAGGTCTTTGTTGCTGGCCACGTAGCGATGTTTGAGGGGACTGTAGGCGGTGAGCAAAACATCGTTTTGCTGGCAGTACTCGAGCACCCCATTCTTGACGTACTCGTCATCCGGGATGCTGTAGGAGACCTGATTCGTCAATAATGGCGTTTCACATTCGGCCATCGAGGTCTTGAGCTGCTTGAGATTGAAATTGCTCACGCCCAAATGGCGCACCTTCCCGTCGCGCACGAGTTGGTTCAGCCCCTTGAAAGTCTCAGGCAGATTCATGCCTACAGAAGGCCAATGGATGAGGTAGAGGTCGAGGTATTCCAGGTTCAGCCGGCGCAGGCTGGCTTCGCAGCTGCGCAGCACCTCCGTGTAGCGCAGGTGTGAGGGAGAGACCTTTGAGGTGATGAACAAAGATTCTCTGGGCAGCTTTGATTCGGCAATGGCGCGGCCCAATAGCTCTTCTGAATGGCCGGCGGCATAGAATTCAGCCGTGTCGAAATGTGTATACCCCAGTTCCAAAGCTGAACGCAGGGCCGCCAGCGATACAGCATCAGAGGCGGGGTCGGCATAGTTTTGGCCACCGATGGTCCAGGTGCCAAAACCCACTTTTGGGATGGAAAGTTGATGGATATTTTCGTAGCGCATTAGATGATTATAGTAAAAACTGCACGAAGAGACAAATCTTGCTTGAGTAGATTGCTTCGTATAGTCGTAATACCGATTGGATTTACCCCGTTCCTTTACCAACCTTTTTCATTGAGTTATTATAGAAGGAGAAAGCTGCACATTTTTCAGGCTTGTTTATTGTTATGACTGTTTGAAACAAAACAGGAACGGAGTAAATCGTTGGCGAGTTCAATTCTTATTTTTTGCATGACCATCGTGATCGGTATTTTAGGCAGCATGCTGGGCATTGGGGGTGGGGTGTTTCTGATCCCATTGCTGACCGGCATCATTGGGCTGCCTATTAAAGAAGCTATCGGCGCCAGCATCATCAGCGTGATCGCCACCTCCACCGCTGCCGGTGCGGTGTATATCGGGCATGGCATTACGCACAGCCGTCTGGCAATGGTGCTGGAAATTGCCACCACGCTGGGGGCTTTGGCGGGTGGGTTCACAGCCGTTTTGCTCAGCCCCAATCTCCTCTCAGGCATCTTTGGCGCGGTGCTGTTATATGTGGCTTACAGCATGGCTTTTGGCTTTAAAGGGAGAAGTGGCGTTTCTGGCGCTGGAATATTGATGACCAGCTATGTAGACCCACTGACCCAGGAAACGGTCACTTATGGGGCGCATCATTTGGCCGGTGGGATGGCCGCCAGTTTTGTGGCGGGCAATATTTCGGGGCTGCTGGGCATCGGCGGCGGCGTCATCAAGGTGCCGATGATGAACCTGATCATGGAGATTCCCTTGCGCGCGGCCATCGCTACCAGCAACTTTATGATCGGCATTACGGCTGCCACCAGCGCGATCATCTATTATCAGCATGGTTATATCAATCCGACCGTGGCCGTTCCTACCGCGCTGGGAATTTTGATCGGGGCGCAGATCGGTTCGCGCCTTGGCGGCAAGCTGCGCAGTGAGAGTTTGAAGAAAATATTCAGCGTTGTGCTGGTCATTTTTGCGGTGATCATGTTCGTGAAGGCTTTTACGGGTTAACAAGCTGGCGGAAAGTCGTATTGGATTGGAGAGAAAAAATGGACTTACATTCAAGCGAGGATACCGACACGACGGGGCATAACGGTCCGGGTGTGAAAAGTGAAGAGCAAAAGAGCTTCGATGAATCTCTGCACAGGTTGCTGATCATCGGGTTGATCCTCAGTGTGGCTTTAATTTTATTCGGCCTGGTGCTTGCCTGGGTCAACCATCAGAGCGTCCCAGCCCAAGTACTGCCGCTTGGCGAAATCGTCGCAAATATTTCGTCCATGAATGCGGCGGGTTTTCTGTCGTTAGGACTGCTGGTTTTAATCGCCACCCCCATTGTACGGGTGATCACTTCATTTGTTTCTTTTTTGATCGAAAAGGATTGGCGCTTCGCGGCCATCACCCTGGTCGTCTTAGTGACAATTTTTGTAAGCATTCTCTTGGGAAAATATTGATGACCTTGAGAATTAATGTTTAATCGGTTAGTCAGACCAAGATATAAAAGAGCCCTTTACAGGGCTCTTTTTTGCTGTTCTTGTTTGGAAACGTTCTAATAATCCTTTGGCAGCGTAAACAAAAAAGGCAAGCCATTTTCATCCGTCTCCAAATACATATGAATGATTTGAGCTCCGTTCGGGCTGGTGTAGGGTTCTCCTGAAGAATCAGC
This sequence comes from uncultured Anaerolinea sp., assembly GCA_964459385.1. GTDB lineage: Bacteria > Chloroflexota > Anaerolineae > Anaerolineales > Anaerolineaceae > UBA6107. Next base: position 11,756 of record CAYWLG010000024.1, on the reverse strand, counting down.
AAGACGAACCAGGTAGGATAAGAATCTCCCCTCATGCCCCATCATCACCAGTTCTTTAACCGGATAACAAAAAAATGCCTGTGACTGACATAAACGCTCAAAACTACCGGGTAGATCGTTTATATCCATGCCGGCATCGACAAGATACCCTTTCTCTGACTCTACTATCTTGAAAAACGTGGCGGCTTTTTCATAGTCCCCTTCAGAAAGGGCCAGTTGAAATTGTTTGAGTTGTTCAAGCCCGGCTAATAATGGAGCGTCCGGTTCTCCCCAAATAGAGGTATTAAAATCGGAGACTAGGAAAAATTCGCTGCCATCTTGAGTGAACTGAATTTTGCCGGTTTGCTCAAAGGAGCGCAGGTCATCAATATGAGCCCAAGTCTGGGTATCATATATTTCTGCAATTTTTGAATAATCATCTTGCCCTTTTAAATTGGGTGAGCCAGTAACGAGCAATAAACTGCCATCGGGAGAAAATACAATAGATTCTGCCAGGTTACCAGGTACAAACTCAGCCAGTTTTTCTTCACTTTGAAGGTTCCAGACAACTACATTGTAAAGGTAATCTTGAGAACTAAAGCCAGCCAACATCTGCCCATCCGGGGAAAAAGTAATTTCTGAAAGACCATCGACTGAAAATTGATGGACGAGCGTTCCATCTGAAGCTTTATAAACTAAAATACCTTTTCGATCTTTTGCATAAATTGCCAATAAGGATCCATCCGGACTGTAAGCTAGCCCTGCACTTACGGATCTTTGATACGCTGGAATGCTAAAGATCAATTCACCATCGGGTCGCCATACATACAATGTTTTATTGACCACCGCTGCCAGGCTGCTGCCATCGGGAGCGACCGCTACATCAGGCCGAACAATGGAACTGTTTTTAGGTATATCTAAAAATGTTTTCTCAAGGGTATTTGTTTTTATATTCCAGAGAATAATTTTGTATTCGTTGGTTGAAAAAAGCAATTGAGATCCATCCGGGGTAAATGCAATGTTACCCGGCCAGAAATCATTTAAAGGAATATCACAGACCAGGTCGCCAGTTTTAGCGTTAATCACGATCAAAAATCCGCTTTTGGGCGTCCGACAGGAACCATTGTTCCAAAATGACCCCCAACAACCAGCGATTGCAAACAAACTGCCATCTTTGGTGAAGGCGGAGGTTACTGTGGAGTAAATCTGGTTACCAATATAATTATCCAGACCAGAAAAGTGATCATTTAACAATGCGAAATTGCGATACCCGTTCTGATCAAAACGTAAGGGGATAGCCGTGGGGGTGGGTTGGGGTGTACTGGTTGGAGGAATGATCGTGGGGGTCTCAGTTTGTGTGGGAAGCTGCGTTTGTGTGGGCTGAGAAGTGAGTGGCATCTCCGTTACATTTTGCGTTGCACATGCAGATAAGAAAAATACCATTACAAGCAGGACAATTGCCAATTTTTGCATAGATTACCTCATTCGAATTCGTATAAATATTACCTGTATTATACGAATAATTGCTATTGAACTCAAGTAAGAGTTTTACAAAAAAGAGCCTAGCCAGGGCTCTTTTTGTTGTGATCACTTGAAAATGTTTTAGTCATCCTGTGGCAGTGTAAACAAAAGTGGTAGCCCATTTTCATCTGGTTTCATGTGAAGATAGAAGATTTGTGCTCCCTTCGGACTGGTAAAAGGTTCTCCGGAAGGATCAGCAAGCCGAACCAGGTAGGTCAGGTATGCCCAATCGTGTCCCATCATAACCAGTTCTTTAACCGGATAACAGTAAATTGTCTGCGACTGGCACAAACGCTCAAAACTGCCGGGTAAATCGTTTAAATCTACACCGGCTTTAGTAAGATACTCTTTCTCGTACTCATCTACCATGAAGAATGTGGCAGCTTTTTCATAATCTCCTTCTGAGAGCGCCAGTTGAAATTGCTTAAGTTGTTCAAGACCAGTTAACAATTGCGCGTCTGGTTCTCCCCAAATGGAGATACTGTAATCAGAGGTCAGGAAAAATTTGCTGCCATCCTGGTTGAATCGTATTTTTCCGGGCAACCCGAATGCTCGCAGATCATCGAGATGTGCCCAGGTATGTGTTTCGTATATTTCCGCTATCTTCGAATGATCATCCTCCACTTCAACGTTGGGGGATCCTGTAACGAGCAATAAGCTACTATCGGGGGAAAACACAATAGAATCAGCCAGGTTACCTGGCACGAATTCGACAAGTTTTTCTTCACTCTGAATATCCCAGACAGCAATATCATAGATATAGTTATAAGAACTAAAACCAGCCAACATCCGCCCATCTGGGGAAAAAGCAATGTCCCAAATATAATCCAAAGGGAATTGATGAACGAGCGTCCCATCTGAGGTTTGATAAACGGAGATGCCTGATCGATCTTGTGAGAAAGCGGCCAACAGAGAACCATCTGGATTGTAAGTTAACCCTGCCTTAAAAGTGGACTGATAAGCCGGAATGCTAAAGACCAACTCACCATTGGATCGCCACACATACAGGGTTTGATTAACTACTGCGGCCATGCTGCTGTTATCGGGCGCAACCGCTATATCAGGGTAGGTGGCTGAGCCATCTGTGGGTACATCCAACAGGGTTTTTGAGAGGGTATTTGTATGTAGATCCCATAAAAGAATTTTATGTTCATCGGTAGAAAAAAGCAGTTTTGATCCATCTGGAGTGAAGGCAGTTGTACCGGGCCAAAAACTGCCTAAAGGAATATCACTAATTAGTTCACCGCTGTTGGCGTCAATCACGATCAAGAATCCGCTTTTTCGGGTTTCACAATCACCATTGGTCCAGATTGACCCCCAACAGGCAGAGATTGCAAACGAACTGCCATCAGGGCTTACACTGGATGAAATTGTCGAATAGTTTTTGCCATTTGTATAATCATCAAGACCAGAAAAGTGATCACTAAGGTAGGAAAAGTTGCGATACCCGTTCTGGTCAAAACGTACCGGTATGGCGGTAGGTGTGGGTTGTGGTGTGCTGGTTGGCGGGACAGGTGTTGGGGGGACGGTTTGCGTGGGCAGTGGCGACTGCGTGGGATGGGGAGTGGGCGGCATTTCTGCAACACTTTGCGTTGCACATGCGGATAAGAAAAACATCATGACAGGCAGAATGATTGCCAACTTTTTCATAGGTAACCTCATATAAATTCATACAAAAATTACCTGTATTATACAAATAATCCATACTGGACACAATTAAGAGTTTTACAAAAAAAGCCGGGTAGCCTTGATCTCAAAGGAAATTGTCTGAATGCCAGCAGGGGTTGTGATCAAACCATGAAAACTTGTTTGTTGTGTCGAGAAAGTGCCTCGACAAATGGCGCAGCAGACTTATTGGTTAGGAGAAACGGGCAGCGGGCCGGTGTTTTCTTCGTTTGCGGTTGGGGTGGGCTGTGGCGTCGGCGTAGTGCTCTCGGTCTCTGCGGGCAGGCTTGTGATCACTGCGGTTGGGGTGGGCGTTGGCGGAACGGATTGAGTGGTTCCGGTTGTGATGGAGGCTACATAATCAATCGCCGTCTGGCAGGCGTCATCCAGATGGGATGAGACGTTCGCCCAGGTAATGGTTTCATTTTTATCGTGGGTGAGGCGGATGGCATTGGTGAGGCAGCCAGAACCCGCATTATAGTTAGCCAGGGTTAACCGCCATAGATCAGTGTAGGTGGTGAGTTGACGGGCAGGTTTGCCGGTGGCATTATAGATCACCTGATTTACCTGGCTGCAATTGGCACGCAGTGCTTCAGCGAAGACATGGATGCTGAAGTTGGTCTTTTCTGGATCATACCCATTTGCACAGGAAGGACAATCTGCATTGGTCTGGTTCACCAATGACCCTTGCAACAGAAGGCGGTATTCTGCGTTTAGCGAAGCATACCCCGTGCTGCAAATTGCGGGGGAGAGCACGGTAGGGCAAAAATCGGTATAGAATTCAGGATTCCAGAGCAGCACCGTATCGGCGCCGTTCTGAGTCAATTGACCCAGGCCGACTTCTTTGTAGTCATGGTAGGTGCCTGGCCATAGCTGGCTTTCGCGAATAAAGATCTTTTTGATCAATTGGGCAGGTACGTCATCTGTCTTTGCAGTGGACAAGATCTGCGGGTCAAACTGATTTTGCCACTCCAACATTTTGGGCATGGCAGCGCTAAGACCGCATTCATTGGCGATTGCTGTGTCTGCCAGGCCATTCTCGCTGCAGGAAGAAGCGTCCACCAGGTTGTGATTGATCAAGGCCGCGGCCAGGTAATACAGGTTCAACGAAGTATTGAGATCGTTTGCATCAGAGGATGTACTCAACCAGCCCGGCAAAGCGGCCGATTCAGGAAAGGTGAGCCAGATATCTGCACAACTGGCCGGTTTATTGCCGCGCCACTGGCTGCTTAAAACCTCGACCGAATAAATATCGTTACTGGCATCAACACTTTTTACCCGTACCACGGCTTCATATAAAGGGGTTACCGCGCCATCCTCATCTACCCCTTGAAACGTGACATACTCGCCCTGATCCCCGGATACATCCAACCAAAACGAACAGTCTGATCCGCTGCAGTCAAAAGTTTTGCTTCCCATTGAACCTTGAATACTGCGAATGCTTTCTGTTTCAGAGGATGCCTCAGCCGAAAAGGTGATCTTGGGTTTGCCGCTGCAAATAGTTGAGCTTTCGTTTTGAAAAGAACACCCCTCAATGGAAATCCACACTGGCGAGTAAACAGTGGGAACGGTATCTGCCTGGGCCATGCTTACAGAAAGCCCGAGCAGACAAATGGTCAAGAAGAATACAAGTATTTTGTTCAGTTGGTTTTTGCTTTGGCGGCTGATCCACATTCCCCCACCTCGATAACATCATTATAGCATTTTCTCATCCTTTAGAAATTCGCTGTCATAAAAAATGGGTAAAAAATCGCTAAATTGATTACAAGATTCAGAATTGGCAAGTTCTTTTTTTGAACAAGCCTTGTTTTTTGGGGGAGCTTATAAAATTTTAATAAAAAAGAAGTTAAAAGCATTTCCCTTTGTGCTATACTTTATTGAGCAAAATCAACAGAGATTGTTTTTTAATCGAATTAAAAATTTAACCAAATTTCAGGGCCACTTTGCGACTTAAAGTGCTTGGCCGTTTCAGGCGCTTGCATCGCCACAGGAGGAATTTGGGAAACATTAGGTAGGGATGGGGAACCGCCATGTTTCGGGGGGCGGGGGAATTGAATAGGTGAAATTTTCACCAGTTTTTTTTAACTTATTTTTTTTGCAGCAGGGTAATTTCATTACTGGTAGTTTATGGCAAAAATCCGCGAAGGTCACGGTTGTTTTTGTATGGTTGGTTTGCGTCATCAACGATTTTGAAATTTTGATCTTTGGAATCAAAAAATCAGAAAATACTTTGGAGGGGAACATTATGAAACAAAACAGAAACTTGAAATGGCTCGCATTTTTTCTAATCATTGCACTGGTTTTGGTCGCTCTGCCCAGTGGGCAAGTGAGCGCAGCAAGCAGTTTATGTGTGAATACTGACGGTGCGGATGGCTGCTACACTTCGATTCAAAGTGCAGTGGATGCCGCTGCCGCAGGCGATACGATCACCATTGCTCCTGGCACTTATTCTTTAACAAGCACGGTGATCATTAACAAAGCGCTCACCATCGCAGGCACGGGTGAGGCAATCGTTCAGACTACAACCCCTACGGTTGTGAGCGTTTTTGAGATTGATGCCAGCGACGTAACGATTTCTGGTTTAACGATCACCGATACGGCTTTACCTGCTTTTGGAGTTCTCACTCCATATGAAACATCCAACAGTTTAATCAAAATCCCTAATTCCAATATGGGGCTGACGAACATCTCTATCCTCAACAATACGATCTATGTACCGGCGCAAAGCGGCGCAATGTCTACTTGGAACGGGATTGGTATCTACGTCAATCGATTAACAGTAACGGGATTGACGATTAGTGGAAACACTATTTACAACACCCGCGGCGGGGTTGTCATTTCATATAATAACGCCGTCAACTTCAGCAATAATGTGATCTACAACACTAAGGGCGGCATCATGAACTACACCGGTTCACAGGCAGACGCCGATAACCGGGTGATGAGCAACAACTCTTGGAACGGAATTCATAATGAGTGGGATATCGTGTGGAATTCCGGCGGCGGTCCTTATGAGCCCGATTATCATCAACAGGTACTATTGGTTTCACAGAACAACAATGACGCTTACGTGGTCAGCCAGATGACAGCCACTTATTCAAGCACCACCCTTACCGGGAACCGCAGCCACGTTTTTGTGAATGCAGCCACCGGCACGACAGTTGTGAACTGGAGCAACGGGAATATCAACACGCCTTACGCCAAAATCCAGGACGCAGTGAATGCTGTTGTTCCGGGCGGTAAAGTGATCATTGCTTCTGGTACCTACACTGAAAATGTGAACGTCAATAAGTCAGCAGATATTTCAGGTGCCGGCCAGGGGAACACGATCGTCGAACCGGCGATCTCAAACCCAGATTGTGGAAATCCGAACGCCACTTCATCACTATGCTCTGGCGCCAGCAACGTGTTTTTGGTGGCAGCCAATGATGTGACAATTCATGACCTGACGGTAGATGGTGACAACCCGGCGCTAACCAGTACCTACAATGTTGGAACACCAGCAGCCAATTTGGATGCACGCAACGGCATCATCAAGAGCACCGCTGCGGCTTATACCAATATGGAAGTCTATAACACGACCGTGAAGAATATTTATCTGAGAGGCATCTATTCGACCGGCGGTTCGTTCAACTTCCATGACAACACCGTTTCAAATGTTCAGGCTACACCTTATTCAATCGCAATGTTTGCCTGGGGCGGCCCTGGTATCATGCAGAACAACACCGTCTCAGATGCCAATGACGCGATCAGCGCAAACCATTCCAATGGTATCCAATTCTTAAACAACACCATCACAAATTCGCAAAGCGGTGTGCATACCGATAACAGTGGTGACGGCGGCGGTGTTGCCGATGTGATCAGTGGGAACACGGTCTCAGACTGCACTTCCAGCGGTTATGGCATTTGGACCTTCGTGAATTATCTGCCGGTCACCGTGCAGAACAACACGGTGACAAATTGTGCCCTGCCCTATTCCATCTGGGGTTCTCATGGCACGAATGCCGTCCAATTTAGCAACAACACAGCTACCGCCCCAACCGACGCTACTGGCAGTGTGGGCATGTATGTAACCACGGATATGGCCGGATACGGCTACTCAGATGTGAGCGCTCAGATCTCAGGCAACCATTTTGAAGGGTTTGAGAATGGAATCTATATGGATGCCGCTCAGCAGTCCTGGGAGACCGGACCATATACTGAAAAGTCAATTACTGCCACGTTCTTCCATAACCAGATCGTTGGCAGCACGCTCATGCAAGCGGATACAAGCGCGGCTGGACATTTTAGTGTGGATTTGACCGCAAACTGGTGGGGTAGTGCCGGTGGCCCTGAAAAGGCAAAAATCAACGCTGGGTTGGGTTACACGCCCTGGTGTGCAGACGCTGCTTGCACCACGTTGGCTCCTGTGGACGGAAAGATCACTCTGCCATCTGGCGTGAGCGCCGAAGAAATTCAGCGAGCGATCGACAACGCTCCGGCGAACACGATCATCGTGATCCCGGCCGGCATCTACAACTTCAGCGGTGGGTACCATGTGGATAACCCCCACCTGACGATCCTGTTGGAAGACGGGGTGGTGATCCAAAACAGCAGTCCGTGCTTTGATGTGAACGCCAGTTACACCACCATCACCACCGAATCGGCGGGCGGCGCCAAATGTGTGCCGACCAATGGTGCAAATGGCATCAACGTAGCGACTGGGCTGCAAAACGTGATCATCCAGGGTCTTGAGGTAGACGGCAGCGGACAAAGCACTGTGGACGGCATTAATTTTGCAGGTGCCATCACTGACGTGCAGGTACTGGATAACTATATCCATGCTCTGGGCGGCAATGGACTGACCTTTGCGGCAGCCCCGGCGGGTGTGGTGGACGTGCAGGGCAACCTGTTCAAGGCGAATGGTGGCGTGGGTGTATCGGCCCCGGCAAACCTGGACGTGAGCTACAACTCCTGGGGCAGCAAAGATGGCCCGGCAGCAGGGGATGGTGTTTCAGCATCAATCACCAGTACCGCGCCATTTACCCATGCAGATCTTTCAATGACAAGCAGCGGCACGCCATGGCCGAATCATGTGCTGCCCGGCTATACCATCACCTACATGGTGAAAGGAAACTTCCATAGTGTGATGGCGGCTGACTTTACGGTGAGTTTCCCGAGCAATTTGACGCTGACTTCTACTACATTGGGCAGCTACTTCACGACCCCGGCGGATGGCTACACTGTACTTACCACCAGTGGGAACACCATTCATTTCTCAGGCACAGCCAACAGTGCAGTGAGCGGCGATGATCTGGTGCTTTATACCGCGACCTTTACCGCAGGCACTATAACCGGAAGTGGAGCACTTCAATTCGATACCAACAGCGATCAGTTTGCCATGCTTCCTCCGCTTGGGCCTTCGACCAATGTATATGCTTCTGCATTAGCGGATGGCATCGTGAACGTGATTGCGGACTTGCCGACGATGAATGCGGTTGGGTTGGATGTGCCCTTCACGGTGGGATATGCTCAGGAGTTCAGCCTGGTGATCAACAACCCGGTGGCGGGCGTGGCGTATGCGCATCCGCAGCTTCAGTTCACCCTGCCTGCTGACGCAGTGCTTCAATACTACAATGGCAGCAACTGGGTGAGCGTGAGCGGTGGAACGCTGAATTTGGCTGCATTGGCAGCCAGCGGCAGCGATGTGACCGTGCAGTTGCGGGTGACATTTGGCAGTTCGGCAACCGTGGCCTTCAGCGCAAAGCTGTATGAAACGACCGACGTCAGCCCGGATGCACTGTTGGCGAGCGCGACAGCCAACGTGGATGTGCAAGCTGCCGCGAGCCTAACGGGCACCTTCTCGATGCAGGGGCGCACCGTGCGCAGTGGCATCCCGGTGACGCTGACGGGCACCTTGTTTGGCGCCTTGAACGGCACGACCATCGACGTGATCAGTGGCAACCTGACGATCAACAACGTGGTTGGATATGACACGTATACCGTGACCACGGATCAGTCGAGATACCTGAACGTGACCGCCGACCTGAACAAGACGGTGGATGGGGATGCGGGGACGATGGCAGCCCTGGAATTGAAGGGTGGTAATGCAAAGTGGACGGATAACGTGATCAACGTGGACGATGCGAGCCAGGTAGGCCATGATTGGGGAAGCATCCTGGATGTGGACGGGGATGTGAACTTCTCAGGGAAGGTAGACATCTTCGATCTGGCGATCGTGGGAGGCAACTACAACCTGACGAGTGGTACAGCATACGGGACATGGGTACCCTAGAATAAATGTGAAAGAGTGCAGGTTGGGGCAACCCAACCTGCATATTTGCTTTATCAAAACGAAAAAAAGAAAACAGGAGGAATAAAGAAAATGTTGGGAAATCTACGACTAAGGAAAGCATTTTCATTGTTGGTGATTCTGGCACTCGTATTTATGGCTGTGCCGGTATCACAGGCGCAGGCGGCCAGCAGCTTGTGTGTGGATCCTTCAAACACACCGACTTGTTACGCCACGATTCAAGAGGCGATCAATGCTGCTGTAGCAGGCGATACGATCAATGTCGCCTCTGGTAAATATGTTGAAAACGTCAATGTTAATAAAGCCATAACCCTGGTTGGCGCTGGGGCAGCTTCAACCTCCATTGTGGCGACGAATGCCAACGCAACACCATTGATCTTCTCGACCAATAACGCCACCGTGGATGGGTTCACTATTACGCACGAATACACCCCGGCGGAATTATCCACCTGGAGTACTCCGGGCGCCATCAATAACAATAACGTTACTTTCAACCAAAGCACTACTGGTAATACATTGCAGAATTGCACAGTCACATTGGGGAGAAATGGCGTTTACCTGAACAATACTCAGGGAAATATCATCAAGAATAATGTGATCAGCAATAACCGAACCGGGATTAACACTACCAACAATGTGAACAATACGCAGATAACCGGGAACACCATTTCTGGTAACTGGACCATTGGTCTGGTTTATTATTGGCAAACCCCGGCTGCGGTAACTAATTTCTCCACCTGGACGGTTAGCGGAAATACATTTGATGCGAACTGGTATTCAGAGATTTTGGTCAAAAATGCCGGTGCATCCACCGGAGCGCTGGACGTTTCAGGAAACACTTTCACGGATTCTCCAGTTACTTACACTGATTCAGCTGATGCCAGCTTAAATGAACCCAGTTTTGAATCTCAACAACCGGTCTCCTTGGGAGGAACTGCTACAAAACCGGCGACCGATTTGCCGACATTGCGAATCTACAACAGCCCGTCTGCCAGTATTTATTACCCTGGCAAGACTTTGCAGGTAGGAAGTGGATTCCCTTATGCAACAATTCAAGCTGCCATAGATGCAGCATCGGCCGGGGACATCGTGTCTGTTGCTGCAGGCACCTATACAGAACAAGTATCAGTCAGTGGCAGATCGAACCTGGTAATTGTGGGAGCCGGTGAAGATCAAACAACCATTATTTCTCCGGATGTCTTGACCGCCTTATATGGGGATCGCCATGCCGTGGTAGGTTTTGACAATAGCACAAACATTACCATTAGAAACCTGACCATAGATGGCGCTGGTAAAGCAGCCGCGAATTATCGAATGTACGGTTTGTTCTTCCATAACACGGGTGGCTTAATCGATCACGTAACGGTGAAAGATGTTCGCTACAACCCATTTAATGGGATGCAATCAGGTGTTGGAATTTATGTTTACAATGATGATGGCATTTCCAGAACGATTACAGCTACCAACAACACAGTTTTTCATTACCAAAAAGGTGGTTTGGTTTTCAATGGCGTTGGTTTAACAGCCGATGTGGAAAGTAACACTGCCACTGGTTACGGGCACACTAATCAGATTGCCATGAATGGTATTCAGATTGGTTTTGGCGCAACCGGAACGATTAAGAACAATACTACATCTGGCAATTTTTATACGGGAGATCCTAATAATGGCACGGCTGCAGGAATCCTCCTCTATCAAGCCTCTAATGTTGTAATTGAAGGGAATGTAATATCTGATTCAAATTCGGGTATTGCAGTTTCTACATCTTCTTCAAATGTCACAATCCGCTCAAATACTCTTTCGAGTAATGATTATGGCATTTCATTAGATACAAATAGCACAGCTGGCATAGCGATCACTAACAAAATCGTCGGTAGTCTCACAATGGCAGTGTCAACCGATGAAACTTCAAATATCGAAGCAGTAAAAAATTGGTGGGGTAGCCCCGCCGGTCCTTTATCAAGTCAGCTAGAAGGTTCAGTCACCTATTTACCCTGGTGTTTGGATGAAGCGTGCACCTTGTTTGGGCCAGTGGATGGGAAGTTGATCTTGCCATCTGGTGTGAGCGCTGAAGAAATTCAGCAGGCGATCGACAACGCTCCGGCGAACACGATCATCGTGATCCCGGCCGGAACCTATAACTTCAGTGGTGGGTATCATGTGGATAACCCCCATCTGACGATCCTGTTGGAAGACGGGGTGGTGATTCAAAACAGCAGTCCGTGCTTTGATGTGAACGCCAGCTACACCACCATCACCACCGAATCGGCGGGCGGCGCCAAATGTGTGCCGACCAATG
>CAYWLG010000023.1:0-26192 GCA_964459385.1 uncultured Anaerolinea sp. | reverse complement strand
TAAAGAACTATGGATATTTCTGATTCGAATTTACAGAAATAAGGTTGCTTTATCACTATTGTCGCTAATGTACATATTTTTCCACTAGATATAGAATCTGCCCACAAAAATAACCGTCAAGAAAAGACTTCTTGCGGGAATAAATACATTGAGATGTTTTAATTGGTTTTATGAAAGGAAAATCTTTTTTAAAAAAACAACTGTTAAATAAAAAATCGCTTTTTCTCAGCGATTTCTCTTCCTAACCCAAAACGAATTTACATTACTTGTGCCCCCATCGGGATTCGAACCCGAGTTTTGGCCTTGAGAGGGCCACGTCCTGGGCCACTAGACAATGGGGGCGTCTGAGCGGAGAAATTCTATCATAGCCCTATGAGGGTGTCAAACAATTCGCAGCCTTTTTCAAAAACTAATCGGCCAGCAGATCAGCCAGATGCTCACCCACCCTCTGACCGGAGGTGCCGTCTGTGAAGGTCACCTCATCGGCAATGAATTTGTGGCGAGCCTCGCCATCCAGGTTGGGATCACGCAAATAGGCATCGAGAATGGCCTTCAGTTCATCGCTGTTGGTGGCCACGCGGCCGGCGCTGGCCTTGCGGAAGCGCTGATGGGTGGGCCAGTCGCCGATCTTCGAGAGCGCCAGCGAGAACTTGCCCGCTTTGTTCCAGCCACCGGGAGCATCGATACAGACGGCAGCGATGGGGCGGTCATGGATGGCGCATTCCACGCACATGGTCGAATAAACGGTGGTGAAGACATCTGAATAAGCCATCATGGAGGTCTTCTCGGGCATATCTTCGCCCGAATAACGACCCAGGTCGCCGCCCAATGCCACCGGTTCCACCACCTGCACATGGGGCAGGCTGGCCACCAGCGCACGGATCTTTTCGCGTTCCGCCGCGAAGAGCGGTTCATCCCAAAAATGGTTGGGGTGCAGGCGAATCAGCAGTTGGCTGGGTTCAGCCAGCGCATCCCCGGCGACCAGTTTGGCCAGCGCTTCAATGTTCTGATAATTGGGTGAAAAAGAGACGAAACTGCTGGCGTACCCGATGAGCTTGCGCTGGGGGTCAAGGTTGTGCAGCTTGAAGTATTCTTCTTTGGGCAGAATCCATTCACGCCGAAAATAGCCATCATAAGAAGGAATGCCGCCCACAAACACCTTTTCAGGTACCCAATCTGACCCATCCACCAGTTCTTTCTTCTGAATCTCAGACCAGCACACCACAAAATCGAGCGGAGCCGCCGGTACACCATAGCTGCTGGGGTTGTCCCAGCCCACGATGACCGCCCCGGTCTTCACGCCGCGCTGCACCGATTCGCGCAGCAGGTAGCGGTCGTTACGCCAGCCATAGGTGGAAGAAACCACCAGATCGGGCTGATATTTCTCGAAGAGATCGGCGTACAGTCCCGGCGTGTAGCGCATTTGCCAGCGTACCAGTCCCTGCCGGGCCGCTTTGGAACGACGCAACAGCGAGATATACCCTCTGGCAGCCAGATAAGCCAGTTTTTGCCGCCCACGGATTTCAGCAGCCACCTGTTGAATGTGGCTGTCCATCGCCTCGGTATTGATACGATTGGAAGCGCCCACACGGCGCACAAAATTGGCCCAATACTGCAGCGAAGATTGGTAGTTGGTGGCGTATTTCTGGCATTCCTTGTAGCGCAGCCCTTCAAAATACAGGTTGGGCGCGCCGAAGCGTTCTTTGATCTGATCCAACAAGCCATCGTCGGTCAGGACCACCACACGAATCCCATTTGCGAGCAAGGTTTTGATCACATCGCTTTGCAGGAAGTAAATAATGGCCAGACCATGATCGGCACTGATGAATATGGTTTTTTGTTTACTCATTACTTGAACACTCCGCTGCCTCACCTGTTTTGGAGGACTTCTCTTAGTGATAATAGATCTTGAAAATGCGGTCATAAAGCCACATCAGCGGCTTGCGGATGAGGGGCAGATTCCAGAACCGCTTGTCTTTGCCAGCCGTTGCGTTCTTTTCGGCGCTGCCTTTGAACTCTGCCGGCACCTGATTGCTCATGTTTTGCATGAAGGGTTCGGCGGTCATCAAGCGCAGGTATCCCGCCTCGTTCATGCGAATGTCAAGCTGGCGCACCTGCCCCATCGGGCGGCTCATATCAAAGGGCAGAAAATTGCGGATGACGCTTTTGTAGCTGACAAACTGATAATGACTGCCGCCGATCTGAGCGGTGAGGCCGTGGTAATCGACACGCACATCCTGCTTTTCTTCATACCACTGACGCACGGTAGCTTCATCGGTGCCAAGGCTCATATCAAAGGAACGGAAAGTTTCCCAATCTAGAAAGTTACCGCGGCTCAATCTGGCAGCGGGGTCTTTCTCGGCCCACTCGATGGTAGCTGAACTAAGCTCTTCGGGCGTACGAAATGGCCGCGAAGTGACCATGCCCACATTGGGAAACTCTTCCAGCAGTTTCACCGAGTGGGAGAGCCAGCCCGGATAAAAGTAGCAGTCGTTGTCGGTAAAAGCCACGATCTCGCCCGGAGCGCCCTCGAGCAGAATATTCCAAGCGCCGCCTTTGCCCAAGTTTTTCTCTGACAGGATCAGGTACTGGATATTGCCCGCTTCGACCTGTTCTTTCAGGTATTCCTTCACCTCAGGGCAACTGCCGTTATCAAAGACCAGCAGATCGTAAGGCAGATCACTGTTGGCCCAAATGCTGCCCAGGCAGGTCTGCAGCACGTTCAGCATATCGGCAAAGTACCCGCTCAGGAATGGAATGTAATTCAGCACCGCCACCGTGATGCGCTGCGGTTTGGCAACCTCGTTCATGCTTTTAACCGGGTTTTGTCCTGCCCTCATGATGCATCCTTTCCAGCAGAAAAATCAGCTCTGGTTTTCTGCCCGGCACGCCATTCGGCGTAGGCTTTTTTGGGGTGAAAGAGTGTGTAATGCACGTTACCCAAAAATTCAGAATGCAGCGTCACCAGCGGGAAGATCTCTGCCTCATGCCAGAATCGGTCCCAGGCAAACGGTTTTCGTGATACCCGTCCCCCTTGCAGGCGATAGTTGGCATCGCGCAGCAAGAAGATATGACGTTTGCCGCCGGCGAGGCGCACGTTCTCATCGGTTTCCGGCAGCCGGTAATGGCTTTGTCCGCCGGGTAAATGTGAATAATCGTGGTTTTGGTGAATGATCATCACGTCGGCGGTCGCATCCACGGTCAGCCAGCCGCGCTGGCGGGCCTCGTAGATCATCCAGTTATCCCAACCGGCCCGGCCAATGGCAAAATCGGGAATGTGCACGAAACATTCACGCGGATAAACAAAATAATCGCTGCCCATCGGCTTGTGCAGCTTACCCGTCTCATGGGTGGACTGGCGCAATAATTCCTGCCAGCCGGGTTGAAAATCGAGCAGTTGGGTGATGTCCATATCCCAGCGCTGACCGACCATGAGGAATTCATGGGTCTTCTCGAGCAGCTTTTGAGCGGAGTCTACGAAATCGTCAAAGAGAATGATGTCTGCATTGACGTAAGCCAGCAGGGGACTTTGGTTCAAATTGCGCGCCCGCTCAAACAGCGAGCTAAGCAGCGGGGTATTCTGAGCGTTGCGTTTGATCTCACGGATATGCTTTACCTGCAATTCAGCGGCCGCCTCCGCCAGACCTTCTTCCTCTCCCAGAAGGACCACCTGCACGCTTTCGCCCAGCGCCTTCCATGAACGGATGGCATTGCGCTGGATGGTGGCAATGTGCGGATTGGTGAAGGGTTTGGGGCAGGTAAATAGGGTGATTAAGGGTTGTTCGCTCATAGGGATCGTTTACCGTTCGAAGATCGGAAGGTCATTATACCAGCCTGACCGACCTTATTTTTTGTTCCTTTCATCCACATCGAACATGGATTTATGCTGCACCCCGGCATTGATCGCAGCCAACTCAGGATGCTGCCGTACCAGTTGCAATACCTCCAGCCAGGTAAAATCATTGCGGCCATTCATCTTTTCATAGACAGCACGCACGAATTCAAGGTCTTGCGAGGTATCCACCGTCCAGCGCAGCTCGCCAAGGTCTTCGCTGTGGTCGATCTTGACCACTTTGAAGCGTCCGGCCTCTTCATAGAGATAGGGCATCACGTGCTCCCGTTCGTGCTTCTCTTTGGCTTCCTGCCAGGCACGAGAGAGCGCGGCAAAGGTGCACACCTCTACATCCAAGCCAATTGGATAAGTGCGTTTCAGCGGCGGAGGCAGGCGGTTGCAGGCAAAATCGGCCCGGCTCTCAAGCAGCGCACCGATGGTCTTGTCGATCAGATCAGGATCAATGAAGGGGCAGTCACCGGTAAGGCGCACCACAAGCTCTGCCTTTGTCTGCAAAGCGGCCTGGTAATAACGATCCAGCACATCCAGCAGACTGCCGCGGTAGCAGTGCAGACCGCGGTCCCGGCAAAAATCGGCCAGTTCATCGTCTGAAGGGTCTATTGTGGTGGCTATCCAGGTTTCATCCACCAGAGAGGCTTTTTGCACCCGCTCCACCATGCGTTCCAGCAGGGGGCGGCCGGAGGCTTCTTTCAGCACTTTGCCGGGTAAACGGCTCGAGCTCATACGCGCCTGAATGATGGCGACGGTTCTTTTATGTGAAGGCATTTGATCGGTCATTTTATTTCACCAGTTGTGACACCAGAGCGTATGCATCCAGCAGTTTTTGAAAATTCTTCGCCCAATCCGCCCGTTCTTCTGCCTGGTGGCGGTTATTGGCCGCCATCTCTGCCAGATGGGGCGAGGCGGCGGCTTCGAGCATCTTCACGGACAAGTCCTGTGCATCTCCATCTTTGAAAAGCCAGCCTTGTTGAGCGGGCTTGACCCACTCCTGATTGGAGGGGATATCCGACACGACCACCGGTCTGGCACAGGCCAGCGCCTCCATGAGCGACACGGAAGAGCCATCACTGTGCGAGGCGCTCAGGTACACGTCTGCGCTGCGATAAACATCCGGCAAGCGGTCGAGCGCGGCGAAACCGCCGAAATAGACACGATCCAAAATACCCGCCTTCTCAAACAAGGCACGGATTTTGGCTTCTTGTGACCCGCTGCCAAAGATCATCAGACGCAGCCTGTCATTTTGCTGGCTGGCCAGAATAAAGGCCCAGGCAATGATCTCCACGCCGTAGAGCGGTTCGAGGCTGCGGTTACTGAGCAGAACGAACTCGTTTTGCCAGCCCAACTGCGAGCGCAACTCACTTTTCCCATCCGGCGAGAAATGCTGCAGATCCACCCCCCAGGGGAAGACCGCCAGCGGGCCGTGATAACCTAGATCCAGAGCCTTTTTGACCACCGTGTTGCAATCCGCCGCCAACAGATCGGTGCGGCGCAACGTGTAGTGGGCCAGCCAGGCAGATCGCCAGGAGTGCTCCGCTTCCATGAGCAGGTCGGAGCCCCAAGACATGCTGAGCAGCGGGTGTATCCCCGCCCTGGCTGCGATGGCGGCCACTTTTTGGATCGGCCCGGCATGCACCACATCGGGTGAAAACCGCCTGACCACCTCTCGAAGACCGCGCGCCAGCAAGGCGTGTGTTTTGCGGGAAGATTCCGCGACGATCTGCGGCCACTTCAATTCCTCAATTCCTGTCGGCCAAAGGCGCCCTTCTGCTTCCTCCAGACAAAGAACGGCCACCTGATGGTCGGTCTGAGCCAGCGCGTTCAAGAAGCGCAGGTCATGCGGGGTCTGGCCTTGGGTGAAATAGAGGATTCTCATAATAAATCCGGCCGGTTGACCCGGCCAGAAAAGTTATTCGCCCAAATCCGTCCAGCGCAGCTCTTTACCGGCGGGCATATCTTTCAAAACGCGGGTGCCGATCACCTGTTGGATCAGGCTGGGTTTGATGGCGCCGGGGGTGGCCGGGCGCAGTATGTCGATCATCTCGCGGCTGAGCACTTCCCCAGCTTTCAAGTCACGGGCGGCGCGCAGACAGCGGCGCTGCACCACAGTGGTATCTTGCTCATTGCCGGCGATGCTTTTATCGGCTGAGCCAAGGGCAAGCTCCAGTTCACGCGTGCGATCCACCATATCCTTCCAGGTGGTTGGGGTCATCGAGAACGGATGGTCGGGGCCAACGCGGGTGGTGTCATCGGTAAAATGCTTCTCGATCACACGAGCCCCCAAAGCCACGGCGCCCAACACGGTGGCCAGGCCATGCGTGTGGTCTGAAAGGCCCACGATGACCTCTGGAAACAGAGTTTGATAGGTGTTCAGCACACGCAGGTGGATATGCTCGAAATTGACTGCCTGAGCCGTGTAGTTGGTGTTGCACTGAAACAGCACCAACTGTTTATTGATGGCCAAAACGGTGTGCACCGCCTGCTGCACCTCGCCAATGCTGGCGGCACCGGTGGATAGCAGCACCGGCTTCCCCTTGCGGGCGATATACTCCAGCATTTCAAGCCAGTCTACATCCCCGGAGCCGATCTTGTGTGCCGGCACGAAGGGATCAAGGTAATCGACCGCCTCAAAATCATAAGGGGATGAAAAATAATCAATGCCGACCTTGTCGCATTCCTCTTTCAGAACGGGCGTCCAGTCAAAGGGGATGGTGGCGTCGGAATAGACCTGAAACACCGATTTCTTCCAGTTGGCCTGGTGCGAAACCTGGCCATTCATGTGGGTAAAGCCATAGTCTGAAACGATCTTGGGGGCGCGAAAGTTCTGGAACTTGGCAGCATCGGCGCCGGCCTCTTTGGCCAGACGGATGAGCATCTTGGCGCGATCCAGATCGCCGTCGTGGTTGGCCGAAATATCGGCGATGAAGTAGGTCGGATGATCTTTGCCGATCAGGTGATTGCCAATCTTAATCTCCATTTGATTCTCCTTTCAAACCACAATCAGACTGTATGCGAAGTTAGAAAAGTTTTTTGATCAGTTCTGGATAACCGTGACGATACTGATTATAGAATTTCTCCAGGCCACTCTCAAAATCAGGGAGTTCGTGTCCGAGGGCTTTAACCAGTTTTTCGGTGGAAAGTGTCAATCGGGGAGAGCGCGCTGCTTTGAGACCCGCATCGTTGACCGAAGCGGGCGCAATGAGCGCCGGATCAAAGCCGAATTTTTTGGCGATGGCCTGCCCGAAATCGTATTTTGACATGACCTGCGGCCCCACCATATGGTAGAGACCCTTCAAGTCCAGCTCAATCGCCTGCATGAGCGTGTCGGTCAGATCGAGCACCATCATCGGGCAAAAAGTGATGTCGGTGAAGCCCTGCAGGGGCGTGCCCTCTTTTAGATTATTGACGAACCATTCGGCCAGACTGCGATTGCCGGCCATGCTCCAGCCATAAAAGTTAACCCGGGTGATCAGCGCGCCGGGGTTGGCCTGGGCAACTGCCTTTTCGCCGCCCAGCTTGGAAGCCGCGTAAACGCTGAGGGGGTGCGGAACGTCCGTTTCTACATAGTTGCCCACCTGACCGTCAAAGACGGCATCGGTAGAGATCTGCACCATCTTGATCTGGTGTTTCGCGGCAGCGGCAGCGATCTCGCCGGGGAGGCGGGCATTGATCTGTTCGGCCACCTCAGGGCGCGATTCGCAATCATCCACATTGGCAATGGCCGCGCAGTGAATGATAACCTCTGGTTTGTGCTCTTCGATCAAACTCTCCACCACCCCTGGCTCGGTCAGTTCAGCCTGAACGCTCTTAAAACCCACCCAGGTGAAGGGCTGCGTATTGGCCACCCCGATCACCTGATGCTGTTTGCCGTCCACGGCCAAAGAGAGATTGAGCCCAAGCAAACCGCTTGCGCCGGTCACCAGAATTCGCGTCATCCCAGCTTTCCTGACAGGTAATCGGCCTCGATGGGGGCGATGATCTTGCTGATCTCGTCCACATTCAGCCACTTATCGTTGGTGTTTGAAGCGTAGCGGAACCCATCTTCACAGGGTTTGCCTTTAGAGGCCCAATCGCGGCCGAACCACATGGCCTCAGCCGGCTGCACCACGTACATATCCTCCAGCTCAATCGTCTGGCGGGATTCGTCATCGCCGATGAGCACTTCGTGCAGTTTCTCGCCGGGGCGAATGCCGATGACCTCCACTTTCGCCTCAGGGGCAATGGCCTTGGCCAGATCGGCCACGGTCATGGATGGGATCTTGGGGACGAAGACCTCACCACCGTGCATGTTCTCGGCAGCACGAATCACGAAGCGCACCCCCTGATCCAGGCTGATCCAGAAGCGGGTCATGCGGTCATCGGTGAGGGTCACCTTGCCGCTTTCACGCTGTTTTAAGAAAACGGGCACCACAGAGCCGCGGCTGCCGACCACATTGCCGTAGCGCACACAGGCAAAACGCACGTCGCGCCCACCGGCATAGGCATTGGACTGAATAACAAGCTTTTCGGCGGCCAGTTTGGTGGCGCCGTAAAGGTTGACCGGGTTGACCGCTTTATCGGTGCTCAAGGCCACCACACGCTTCACACCGGTGTCAATGGCGGCATCGATCACATTGCTGCTGCCCAAAATGTTGGTCTTGATGGCTTCCATCGGGTTGTATTCACAGGCGGGCACCTGTTTCAGGGCGGCTGCGTGAATGACCACATCCACCCCTTCAAAGGCTCGGCACAGGCGCTCTTTGTCGCGGATATCACCGATGAAATAGCGCAGGCTGGGATGCTCGTAACCGGCCACACGCATTTCGTGCTGTTTCAACTCGTCACGGCTGTATACGATGATCTTGGCAGGATGGTACTCGTTGAGCATCACCTGAATGAATTTTTTACCAAATGAACCGGTTCCACCGGTTATCAGAACAACTTTATTTGTCCAATCCATGATTCCACCTTCTTAAAACGGAATTAGTTTGCTGCTTTTTTTGTAATAATGACCATCGGATACTGACCATTTTCGCCGAAATAATGGGGATTCTTTTCCTCATTATTGTAGAGCACCCTCAGCCAAAAGCGGCCTGCCAGCCAGGGCTGGATGACCGAACGCAAGAAACGCACGCTCACCGAGCGCCAGACACGAATTTCATAATCGACGATCCCATCCAGTTGATCTTTTAACCACTCGGGGGTCAGATGCTGAGTATAGGTGCCGGTAGGCTGAGCCTTCTTAGCTGCCGCGGTTTTCCCGCTGGTTTCTTGGCCCACTTTTGGCGCAGAGAATTTACCGATCAGGCCATTGACGCGATCCATGAGACGCACCATCCACGACAAGCGCTGCATCAGGGCCGGGGAAGTCCAGGCGTTGACGACCACCCCAGTGGCACCCGCCTTCAGAACCCTGTCGAAGCCCGCATACGCGTCGGCATGTTGTTCGGGGGGAATGTGATGCAGGGTATGCAGAGAAACCAGCCCATCAAAAGTATCCGACTTGAAAGGCAGGTTGGCGACATCCGCCACCACGTAAAGGCCTTTCTCGCCCAGGCGATGACGGGCCTCCTGCAACGCGATGATCGAAATATCCAGACAGACGCGGTAATGATAGTCTTGCGAATAGGTCACATATTCCGGGTACTGCACCGGCCCTGAACCGGCATCAAGCAGAAATTCGCCCGTTGGGCGTAAAAAACGCTTGACGCGCATGTGGCAGCGGTGAATGTATTCATGCGAGACCGGGCGCAGATCTTCATAACGGGCATTTTGATAAAAACCGTCATTCTGCATCTTCCAACCGATCTGGTTGTAAAAATGGCTTACCTGTTGTTTCAGTTCAGCTTCGTTATTTTGATCGCTCATGCGTTATCGTCTCATTAGTTTAATTTAGACCAGTCGATCGGTTGGCCGGTAAAATATTGGAATGTTTTTTCGTACTTCTTCTTGCCCGCGTGGCTAAACACATGGCTGATCTTGTTTTCTTCATAATCCTGCCACAATTTTATGTGCCACGGGAAAGCAAGCGGGAAAGTGTAGAAGAAGTGGTAGGCATATTTCCAGCCGGTCTCGATCTCTTCTTTGCTCAAGCGGTGCTTCTTGGGCTCTTCAAGCAGTGAACCCAGCATCTTGAAATAATCCACCCAGGAGTTGGGGTCGATGGTGAAACCGCGTCCGCGGTAGTGGGTCTGACCAGCCACCAGCACCGGAATACCCTTCAAGGCCATCTCCAGTCCAACAGTGGTGGTATAGACCAGCCCGATATCGGCAATGTCGATCAGATCATAGGTATTGATCTTCTCTTCGGGGCCGATCACATGAATATACTCAGGCAATTCGGGCAGGGTCTTTTGTACTACATCCATCATCGAATATTCGCGGGTGAGGATCTCGCCCGGATGAATACGGATCACCAGTTGCACGTCCGGCCGGCCAATGAAGTAAAGGATGGTGCGGCTTACCCACTCTGCCATCGTCTTTGAAAATACCTGGCGCCCCAAAGTAAGGCTGTCACCCAAAACGTTGGTGGGCAGCAGTACGATCGGGCGATCATCCAGTTCTAATAGCTCACGCACGTTCTGAGCCCCCTGCGAGGGAGTGTTTTGCCATTTACGCGTGAAATTCTCATGCACCTTGGCCTTTTGGCGCGATTCAAACATCGCCTGGATGCGCTTGCGCTGTTCGCTGCTCAATTTGGTGCCTTCTTGAGCGCTCCACATGGCTGAAGTATCCTGGCGCATGATCTCTGTGTTCTGCCCCAGCCAGCAAACATCATGCTGGTCGCTGAACTCGTAGGTCATGGTGGGGATGTTCAAAAACCGTGCTACACGATAGACAATGCCGTATTCCAAAATGGTGCCGTTGGGAACAACGACCACTTCCGGCTTGTTGGCACGCAGCCAGGAGTAAATGGTCTGGGCGGCTTCTAGATTGCGCGCATGACGGAACTTATAGGTCGGCCAGGTTGGATCCACCTCTTCAATTTGCAGGGTGTACTGGGTATCAAAAACCGTCACTTCCTCCACTGCTTCTTTAAGCTGTTTGGGCAGAGTAACGTAGGGGGAACGCAGGTTCAAGAACGAGACCGGATGAATCAATGATTCTGCCGGTTCGAGCACTTTTTGTGTGTACAGGTTTTGCCGGCGCAGATCGAATTTGGTCTGGTCGGTGTACCAATCGGCATAAGGGTAGAAGCCAAAGGTGACGTCATTGCCTTCAGCAGCCAGCCCCAGCGCGGTGACGGTCACCTGTTCGATCCAATAGTGCAATGAAGCAAAAATAAAAACCTTTTTCCCCGGCTGAGCAGTCTTTCGAGCTGCAACGGCCTGTTCCACCATTTCAGGAATGGATTCCTGCAGACGGCGCAAAGTAAAGCGCGTCTGGATGGGAGCGCCCTTCTGATGAACCAGCCAGTACAACTCAGCCGTAAATGGAATTCCGCCGAGTAATTTCTTGATCGTCTCTTTTTTGCCAGCGGCCATGTTTACACTTCCTCTATGATCCAGTTTAGGCGAGGTCGAACGACACCCTGACGCTGTTCAGCCCACTGCATGCCCGGTGCCCCCGCCGGATTGACCGTAAATATCACCGCGCTCTCTTCTTGAAAATAGCGACGCACTTTAAACGAACTGGCGTTCACCCCAAGAACAAAGCGGCCTTCATTCAGCAGGTCAGCCGGGATCGTACAGCGGCTGACATAATGTCCGGCTTTACGGTCGGTGAAACGGGCATATTGATCGGGCTCATCCGTGTCAAAAGAAGTGAATACAAATTCACCTCGCATTGTAGAAAGATAAATTCCCAGGCGCAGGCCAGAGATGGGAGAATCCAACTGATACTCAAACTCCACCTCGATGGGCTCGACCGAACGCAGCGAATCGGTCACCACGCCCTGGGGGTTGCGCAGGCGCAAAGCGATCGGCTTGAAAGGTGCCGCCTCTGCCGGAATATCTTCCTTCTTCCAGGCGCGTTCCCCACCTTGCTCATAATCGTGCGAAAGATAATAATCGACGGCTTCCTGCGTTTTGGCGCGTTTCACCAGTTGGCCCTTTTGCAGAATGACACACTCAGAGGTTAGACGCAGCACCGCCGACATGTTATGTGAAACAAAAAGCACCGTGCGGCCAGCGCCGGCCACGTCGCTCATCTTGCCCAGACATTTTTTCTGAAATTCGGCATCGCCGACGGCCAGCACTTCATCTACAACGAGGATCTCCGGTTCGAGATGGGCTGCAACCGAAAAAGCCAGGCGCATATACATGCCGCTTGAATAGCGTTTGACCGGGGTATCGAGAAACTGTTCGATCTCAGAAAAGGCCACGATCTCATCGAATTTGCGCTCGATCTCGGATCGCTTCATGCCCAAAATGGCACCATTGAGGTAAATGTTCTCTCGCCCGCTCAATTCGGGGTGAAAACCGGTGCCAACCTCAAGCAGCGAGCCCACGCGGCCGCGAATCTCAGCGCGTCCCTCGGTTGGCTCGACCACACGGGAGAGAATTTTAAGCAACGTAGATTTACCGGCGCCATTTTTGCCGATGATGCCCAACACCTGACCCTGTTCCACATCAAAAGAGATGTTACGCAGTGCCCAAAAGGTCTTGCTGCCGGTGGGGTTGAGCAGGGTGCGAATGGGGTTTTTAAGCGTATCAGTGATCTTATCTCTCAAGGTGGTATACCGGTTCGCCTCAGAGAAGATCTTGTATTGTTTGCCGATATTATCGACTTTAACGACAATGTTATTGTTCATGCATTTATCCAAAGCGGATCAGATCATGTCCGCAAAGACTCTTTCCATACGCCTAAAGTAGAACATGCCTGTAACGAACAGAATCAAGGCGATAGACACTGAGATCGCCATCATGAGCGGGGTGACGACCCCTTGAGTACCCAGCAGCGCCCAGCGAAAGCCCTCGATCACACCCGTCATGGGGTTGAGCGAATAGACCAGACGCCACTTTTCAGGGATCAAACTGGAGGAATACACCACCGGCGACAGATACATCAAGAAGGTGGGCAAAATGCCCAAAATATAGTTGAAGTCGCGGTACATGACCACCAGCGCCGACAGCCACAGCCCCACCCCTAGTGCGGTGATGGTAGCCAATAACAGTAGCAGCGGTAGCCAGAGAATGTTGATGGTCGGGACGATATGGTAGAAAAGCATCATGCCGATCAAGATCACAAAGGCGATGAGAAAGTCCACCACGTTCGCCAGTACAGAAGAGAAAGGCACGATCATGCGCGGGAAGTAGATCTTCGAGATCATCGAACCGCTGGTCAGCATCGAACGGGCTGAAACGCCCATCGCGGCCGCAAAAAACGTCCAGGGCACCTGGGCCGTATAAGAAAAGATCGGGTAAGGCAGCCCATCAGAGGGGATCTTGGCCAGGTTGCCGAAAAAAATGGTTAGAATCACCATGTTCAAGAAAGGCTGCAAGATGGCCCACAGCACACCCAGCACAGACTGTTTGTAGCGTACTTTCAGGTCACGCCAGGTGAGAAAGTAGATCAGTTCACGGTACTTCCAGAAATCTCTTAAATTTAAGCCGACCAGTCCTTTGACG
Source organism: uncultured Anaerolinea sp. (assembly GCA_964459385.1). GTDB lineage: Bacteria > Chloroflexota > Anaerolineae > Anaerolineales > Anaerolineaceae > UBA6107. The sequence goes on along the minus strand of CAYWLG010000023.1, from coordinate 12,794 downwards.
GGCTGGATGATCACCAGATCGCTTTTAGGGGGGACGGCCAGTTGGTTTTTCATCATTTTGCAGCGGAATCCTTGGCGGTTTTCTCGGTATACCACTCAATGGTCCTGCGCAGGCCTTCTTCAAAGCCCACCTGCGCTTTGAAACCGAACTCGCGTTCGGCGCGGCTCACGTCCAGTTGGCGGCGCGGCTGACCGTTGGGTTTGCTTGTATCCCAAATGATCTTGCCTTCAAAACCCGTCAGTTTGGCGATGAGGGTCACCAGGTCTTTAATGCTGATCTCCATGCCCGAGCCCAGATTGACCGGGTCAGACTTGTTGTATTTCTCACTGGCCAGGCAAATGCCCTCGGCAGCGTCTTCGACGTAGAGGAACTCGCGGGTGGGCGAGCCATCGCCCCACACTTCGATGGAGTCGTGGCCGGCCTGTTTGGCTTCGAGACATTTGCGGATCAACGCCGGAATCACATGCGACGATTCGGGGTTGAAGTTATCACGCGGGCCGTAGAGATTGACAGGCATCAAGAAAATGGAGTTGTACCCGTACTGTTGGCGATAAGCCTGTGACTGCACCAGCAACATCTTTTTGGCCAGGCCATAAGGCGCGTTGGTCTCTTCGGGGTAACCGTTCCAGACATCGTCCTCTTTGAACGGGATCGGAGTGAATTTCGGGTAAGCACAGATGGTGCCCAAAGCAACCACCTTCTCAATTTTGTGCAGCCAGGCTTCATGAATGAGCTGTACGCTCATCATCAGGTTGTTATAAAAGAACTCGGCCGGATGTTCCCGGTTGGCGCCAATGCCGCCCACCTGAGCTGCCAGGTGAATGATGACATCGGGTTTTGAATCGCTCAGCAACTGCTGAATGGACTCCAGCTTGGTCAGATCATATTTTTCAATGGTGGGGATAAACACCTCTGCCCCACGTGCCTTCAATTTTTCAACCACAAAAGAACCCAAAAAACCTGCTCCCCCGGTTACGCAGACACGCTTTCCGTTCAGATAGGAGTTATTGCTGCTGTTCACTATGATCCTCCAGTTCCAGAAATACTTTTAAGCCAACGATCCGCAGCAGCGGACCTTTTCCGTCGGGAGAAAGGGTGATGTTTTGTTCCAGGCAGGTTAACCTGCAAATCTCGGCAACATCGCCGCTCCCTTCGATACGCGCATGATGATACCCGGCCTGCTTAAGCTCGTCCAGAGCAACGATCACGCGCTCACGCACAAGCCGATAGAGGTTGAACGAATTCTGAATATAGTCCAGGGTCAGGCGGGTGCGCAGTGCAATGCCTTCGGGTGTGATGATATATTTCAGCTTGCGTCGCTCTACACGGCTGACCTTTACATATCCTTTTTCAATTAATCGTTTGAGATGCCAGTTGATCGTACCGACGGCCACCTGGAGCCCTGAAGCCAAAGCGGCCTGTGTGGTATCGGGGTCTTGTTCGATTTGCTCGAGAATGACTAGATCACGTTCGGTGCTGTTTTCTAAGCTCATCTATCTCCAATATTCAAGTGTTGAATTATAATCCTGCCCCGCGGCTGGGTCAAGTGTAGGCCTGCCTGGCGATGTATCAAAAGTCATTTGACAGCGATTAAGAAGCATGATAAACTGGCAACAATTGAACAGCCCCTAAACGGCAACTTCTATCCAGAGAGGCGGAGGGACCGGCCCGATGAAGCCTCGGCAACCAGGATCATTTATTTGACCTAAGGTGCCAATTCCGACAGAGGATCTGGAAGATAGGAGGGCAGCCGCAGTTTTTTCTGCCCCTTCGTGTATCTCCGCAATGGGGCATTTTTATTACTAAGGAGACAAGTATGGCAAAAAGCACGTTCATGGATAGTGCAAGTTACAAATTCACCTCAGAATCGGTCACCGAGGGTCACCCCGACAAGCTGTGCGATCAGGTCAGCGACGCCGTGTTGGATGCCTGCCTCGAGCAGGATCCACGTTCCCGTGTGGCCTGCGAAACCGCCACCAAGACCGGTTTCGTGATGGTTCTGGGCGAGATCACCACCAATGCCTTCGTCAACTTTGACGATCTGATCCGCAAAGTGGTCAAAGAGATCGGCTATGACAGCAGCGAGAAGGGCTTTGATGGCAATACCTGCGCCGTCATGTCGGCCATTTCCAGCCAGTCGCAGGATATCGCGCTGGGTGTGGATAAATCACTCGAGGTCAAAGACGGCGAGGTCAGCGAGAAAGAGCTCAATGAGATCGGCGCCGGCGACCAGGGCATGATGTTCGGGTACGCCTGCAACGAAACCCCCACCCTGATGCCGATGCCCATTTACCTGGCCCACAAACTCACCCGCCGCCTCAGTGAAGTGCGCAAGAGCGGCGACTTGCCCTGGCTGCGTCCGGACGGTAAGAGTCAGGTAACCGTGGAATATGCTTACGGCAAACCTGTGCGTGTGGATACCGTGCTCATCAGCACCCAGCACGCCCCCGAAGTCAGCCACAATGAGATCGAAGAATCGGTGGTCGAGCACATCATCAACCCGGTCATCCCGGCCGAACTGCTCGATAAAGCCCCCAAGATCTTCGTCAACCCGACCGGACGTTTCGTGGTCGGCGGCCCGATGGGCGACGCCGGCGTTACCGGCCGCAAGATCATCGTCGATACCTACGGCGGCATGGGCCGTCATGGTGGCGGTGCCTTCAGCGGCAAAGACCCCACAAAAGTGGATCGTTCCGCCGCTTACGCCTGCCGCTGGGTGGCCAAGAACGTGGTCGCCGCCGGTCTGGCCGACCGCTGCGAAATTCAGGTGGCCTATGCCATCGGTGTGGCCCACCCGCTCAGCATCAACGTGGAGACCTTCGGCACCGGTAAGATCGAAGATGACAAGATCGCCCGGTTGATCGCTGAAAACTTCGACCTGCGCCCCGGCGCCATCATCCGCGATCTCGACCTGCGCAAACCTATCTACCAGAAGACGGCCGCCTATGGTCACTTTGGTCGTGACGATGTGAAGTTCACCTGGGAAGAGACCAATAAGGCCGATGCTCTGCGCAAAGCAGCCGGCATCTAATAACTGATCGCTCAAATTGCTTTGAACCCCGGTGTTTAAGCCGGGGTTTTTTGTTAAATCGAATCACAAAACAGACCGTAATTCCTTTTTTGCTTGGGAATGCAGCTCATTCATTCCTGATGCATGAAAAGAAAAAGGCAGCCCTCATACGAGAAGCTGCCTTTCGACAAACCCAAACCAGGTTACTTCAATTTATCCAACTCGGCCTGTAAGGCCGTTTTCAGGGTCGAAAAGGTCTGCCCGTTGTTGACCGCATAGTCTTTGACCAGTATTTGCGCGTTCGGCATAGTGCCGCCGATCACCGATTCGATCAGCGCTGGGTCCAGTCCCCAATCGAGCAAGTTCTGGAAGGTGGTGGCCCCGGTCACGGTCATCGCGGGGGCAACGTGTTCAGTAGCTGCGGCCTCCGGCTGCGGGGTGCTCTCGGCAGCAGCGGACTCGTCGGTTGCAGACTCGTCGGCAGCAACTGCTGTCATATCCTGCGAGACGATATGCGTGGCCAGGAACTGGGCCTGTTCGGGCTGCATCTGTCCATGCGCCGTGAGGATTTGGGCCGCCTCTGGGAAGAGATAGGAGTCTTCGGCAACAGAAAGATCGAAGGGTAAGCCGTTATAAAAGGCCACAAAAAGACGCACAGAAGAGGTTCCCATCTCGATCGGCAGATCTTCATTCAGTGATTCGAGGTCCTTCACGGTGAAAACGGCCACATCCGTGCCCACCGGCAGGCGAAAAGCAGTGGCCAGGTCTGCGAGTGGAACGGAGAAATTGCTGCTGACATCACCAAAAGAGTAGGAGCCACGAATATCGGCCGGATCGTACTGCCCCGCAAATTCACCCTCGCTGAAGGTGGCCGGCACCTTGGTGGATTCGGTCTGCCACCAGTTCATGGCCGTGCTGAAACCGATACCGCCAAAGATCAAAACAATTACCAGGCCCGCTAACAAATAGGAGTTCAGCTTGATCATTCTGCACCTCCGTTCACTTTGGCCGTTTTCGGCTCTGACTGGGGCAGTTTGCCGGCGGCAAAGGTGACCGTGCCGGCCACTGGGCAACGTGCTTCTGAGGTGCATTCCAGGCAGGAGATGCACTGATGATCGCGTACCACCGATTTGGAGGACACATTGATGTTCATCGGGCAGGTGATGTCACAGGCGCCATCCAGCTTGCAGGTGGAAGCCTCACGGCGAATGCTGAACACGCGGAAGAGGTTGGTGATGCCCAACACAGCACCGTAGGGACAGGCATATTTGCACCAAGGGCGCTCCACAAAGAGCGAAGCCAGCAGCACCACACCCAGCACGATCAGCCCGCCAATGGCCACTTCTCCGCTCCAAAAGTTGAAGAGCGCATAATAGGGATCAACCGATTCAAAGATGAGCGTGCCGGAGGCAGCGGTCATATAGATCACCCAGGCCAGCACCAGATAGCGCAGGTAGCGCAGCACACGATCCACTTTGGTCGGGATGAAGTGATTGTAGCGGCGTTTCTTGAAGATCTTGCGGCCAATGCCGGCCACCCACTCCTGAATCGTGCCCAGGGGGCAAACCCAACCGCAGAAGACGGGGCCAAAAAGAAGCGCCGTCAGAAAGACAATGATCATCAGCACAAAAGAGGCCTCATGCACCTTTTGCACGAAAGTACCCGTCGTGGCATATTTATAGAGCGTCTCCACCCCGCCAAAGGGGCAGATCGAATGCAGCGAGGCACTGGACAGGAACGGAATGCCCTGGCCCGATTCTACCAGTGTGTGGTTGACCGCTATGAGGGCGATCAGCGCAAAGAAGAACCCCTGCACCACGCGGCGAATCCAGATATTTCTACGAAAAAATGACGATTTGAAGAAACCCTTTTGTTTGCTTGTGTTCACTTGTTCTCTCTCCTGATAACGATAAGGTATTGACAGCCTTTAAAATATCAAGAAGATGTGAAGGAGTTATGAAGAGAGAAAAGGGGAATTTAAGAGGGAAAAGCTTGCAACTACAAAACGTGCAATAATGCATGTTTCAGTTTAATCTTCCAGAAAACGTTTGAACTCCTGAGATTTTCCTTCATTAGACGCCCATCGTTCGATCTCAACGATATTCACCTGATTCATTTTTCTGATCAGTTTGGCCTGATACAAAGACTGTTCGTCTCCCCAATGGAAAAATGCAGCCAAACGATCTTTGACACTATCGTCAACCGAGATCACTTTTAAGGTACCCGTAGGCAGTTCTACTCGAAGGATTTCTTGAATCGGCTCAATGCCGACCGTTAAAGGGCCAGGTGGAAATTCGATGAAAAATTGTGTCTCGGGGAAAGTGAAATACCTGCCAATCTCCCGAAAGCCCAGAGCTTGCATCACCTGTTGAATTGATTTTCGGCTGGCAAAATATACATTGATCAAATCCAAATCATGAGAAACATATTGCTCTTCACTGTAATACGAGACCGCCGTACCGCCAGAAAGCACTACATGAATTCCACTCGCTTCCAGCGCCGTCTGCACATAGGCGGCCAGTTCAAATTTTGTCATAGCTGGGATGGGTTTCATAAGGGTTTACCTGCCCGACGCGGTCGACGGCGATTCATGCGCAAACTCTCGATTTGCTCCGGCGGGTAGAAACCGAAAGCTTTTTCGAGCAGTTCTTTTAACTCATTCAAAAAGGCGTAGGCCGGATTAAATTGATAGACACGTGTCTTTCCAACCAAAAAACTGACGAGAATGCCGCCGTTTTCAAATTTTTGCAATTGCTTTTGAACTGGGCTTAGATCCGTTTCATAAAAAGCGGCAATTTCTCTGGCGTGCCCTTTTTCACGCACCAGAAGATAAACCAATATCCGTTCAGCATTTGTGGAACCCAAGATTGATTCGATCATTTTGACCTACTTTATCGGTCACATGACCTATTATTTAGGTTATATGACCTACTTTATAGGTCATTATAATGCAATTTATGTTTCCTTTCAAGAGCGATGAAATACTTTTACATTAACGCATACAAATTCTTATACAATTAAGACAGTTATTGTCTAAAATAAATATGGTGAAAGGAGAAAATTATGGAGAATGAAAAATCTTTAAAAGCCTATCGCGGCATGACCATGGGCGCCGTGCACACGCTGCTGGCCTTGTTCGTCTTGGGGATGATCGCAAATTTATACATTGAAATGCCTGAATCGATCATGGGGCACGAGGCCTGGGCCTGGGTGTTCAGCCATTCGGCCGTGATCGCGGCACACGCCGTGCTGGGCAGCCTGTTGGTTCTGGTGGCGATCGGCTCGCTGGTGATGAGCTTCAAGGTCAAGCAGAGGTATGCCATCATTGCCTCACTGCTCGGGTTTTTGTTCACTTTACTGAGCTATTATTTTGGATCAGAATTCGTCTCAGCCGGGCAAACCAACTTGAGCTCGCTGCTGATGGCCTTCGGCTTTTTAGGTGCATTGGTCAGTTATGCAACCGGGGTGATGAAAGCAAAAATAAGCTAAAAAATTGAGCGCCTCAAAAAGGCGCTCATATTTTATCTACATTTACGACTCTTCCAACTCCCCTTCTTCCACATCCCCCTCGCCTGTTTCGCCATAATCGAGCACTTCACGCGTCTGCACGCCCATCACCTGCGGACCGATGATGCCGCGTTCTTCCATCTTGTCGATGAGGCGGGCGGCACGGGTGTAGCCTACGCGCATGCGGCGCTGCAGCATGGAAATGGAGGCTTTCTTTTCTTTGCGCACGATGGAAATCGCCTCATTGAGGCCGGGGTCTTCATTAACAAGGGCGCCGTCTTCCCAGAGTGCCCCCTGCTTGAGGGGAACGCCATCCGGCAGCATCTCAAAGGAGGCATTGGCAAAGGGATCCACGGTGGTGCCGTCGTTGTAGTTCATGGCAATGACGCGCCAGTTTTCGACCAGGCGCTGAATCTCGGCGTCAGAGACATAGGTGCCCTGCAAGCGCACGGGCGCCGGGGCGTCAGGCGCCTGGTAAAGCATATCGCCGCGGCCCAGCAGCTTTTCGGCGCCGGGTTGATCGAGAATGACGCGGCTGTCCACTCCCGAGGCCACCGCAAAAGCGATGCGGGCCGGCAGGTTGGCCTTGATCAGGCCGGTCAGCACGTCCACCGAGGGACGCTGCGTGGCAATGATCAAATGAATGCCGGTGGCGCGGGCCAACTGGGCCAGGCGGGTAATGGCGCGCTCGGTTTCGTCAGGCGCCAGCATCATCAGGTCGGCCAACTCGTCAATGACCACCACCAGATAAGGCAGGTGTTCATCGCCGCGTTTGTTAAACTCACTGATGTTGCGCACGCCCGTCTTGGCAAATTTGTGATAGCGGGAATCCATTTCGCGGATGACCCACTGCAGGGCGCCGATGACCTTTTCGGCGTCCACCACCACCGGTGCCAGCAGATGCGGAATACGGTTATAGCCGGTCAGTTCCACCCGTTTGGGGTCTACCAGCACCAGGCGCAGATCGGCTGGTGAATTATTGAGCAGCAGGCTGGTGAGAATGGAGTTGACACAGACCGATTTGCCCGAGTTGGTCGTGCCGGCAATGAGCAGGTGCGGCATGGTGGTCAGGTCGGCACAGGTGGGCTTGCCAGCCACGTCTTTACCCAGACCGAGCTTGAGGCTCGATTTTAGTTTGCGGTAAGCTTCGTTTTCGATCACCTCGCGCAGACCCACCACGGACACTTCAGTGTTCGGCACCTCAATGCCCACGTAACTGCGTCCGGGCACGGGCGCCTGAATGCGGATGCTGGGCGCGGCCAGGGTGAGGGCCAGGTCATCGGCCACAGAGACGATCTTTGAGACGCGCACGCGCATCTTGCCGTTGCGAGATTCGATAAAATCGGGTTCCACGCCAAACTGGGTCACCGTAGGGCCGCGGTGAATCTCCACCACATGCCCAGGAGCACTCAGCGAGGCCAGCGTCTCTTCGATGATGCGAGCGCGATCTTTATCCACGTTCGATTGGATGGAAACCGGGTTGGCCGGGTCAAGCACGGCATCAATGGCGGGCATCGGCCAGGGTTTTTGCGGCTTCGTTACGTGCGTCACCACCGGTTCGGTAACTGCGGCGGTCTCAGGTCGCTGTGTTTGAGCGGAGGAGTTCACACGTGTGTTAACCGGCTGGGCAGAAGACGCTGTTTCCGGTTTAGGGCGCGGGCTGACCGTTATACTGCGGGTTGGCACGCCACGCGCATCAGTATTGAGAGGGCTAAACCCTTCAGGCAGTTCTTCATGCTCCTCAAAGGTCATCACTTTTTTGGGCGCGGTGGTGGTCACGGGGCGTGTGTGTGCCACTGGCAGGGGTTTGGGCGCTTTCCCGCTGCGCTCAAACAGCCCGCCAATACGATTTACCAACTCGGGAATGGATAGATCCAAAATAAACACCAGGGCAATGACCAGCCAGGCGATCAGAAAAACGACCGCACCGGCGCTGCCCAGACCATTGATCAACAATTGGCTGAAGAAAGCCCCCACGTAACCGCCGCCTACCCCCAACGCGGCACTGGCATAGCCCCCACCGGCAAAAAAATGAAACCAGGCGAGCAAGTTGAAGTAGAACAGGATCAGCCCGATCACACGACCGGTGGAAAGACGCGGGAACTTATCCACATTGCGGAATAACAGCCACAATCCTGCCGCCAGAATCACCAAAGGCAGCACGATCCCTCCCCAGCCGGCAATATGCTTCATTAAAGTACTGAACCAATTCGTCAGCGTGCCCTGTTCCGTGGAGAAATAGCTGAGCAAGCTGACCACGCCCACCACGGCGAGCAGACCGCCAACGATGTCTTTCTTCACCTCAGGGGAAACGTGCAGCGGCTGCACTGCCGATTTGGATTTTTTACCGGAGCTGCGGCGTGCAGAAGTGGAGGGTCGAGATTTTTTAGACTTGGAAGAACGAGAAGTAGGATAGCCTGGCATGAGGGTCACTTTCGAAAGTAGTTAATCGCAAAAAAGAGGTGCAACCTCTATACCATTTTATCATTTTTAGAAATTTTGTTTTCAGTCAGAGAGAAGCCGCGCGATGATCTTGCGGGTCGATTCAAAGGCCAGCTCGGGTAAATTGTCGAGATCAAACCAATCGGCCCCGTCTGCGTCATCGGCGGCATGGGGCTGCCCGCTCACTTTGGCAGCACGATAGACCAGAAAGATGTCTGAACCGCGTGGGTGTTCACGGCCGGAGAGCAGGTCAAACAGTCCTTCCAATTCGACGATCAAGCCGGTCTCTTCGCGGCACTCACGGATCGCCGCCAGAGCGGGGTCTTCATAGGCATTGACAAAGCCGGCCGGGATGCTCCACTTGCCCACGAAAGGTTCCATGATGCGGCGTACCAGCAGAATCTTGCCCTCCTGGAAGGCCAAAACCCCGGCGGCCACCTTGGGGTCTTCATAATGCACCCAGCCGCAGTTAGGGCAGGTGGGACGATTTTCGCCCATCTGGCGGCGAATGACCAGCGCAGAAGCGCACATCGGGCAGTATTTATAGGGTTTTGAAGACAATTAAGACCGCCTGCGCAGGATCAACGAGAGAACGACACTTCCGACAGCAAGTACAGCCAGGGCGATCTGAGAAGCCAGCAGCCAGGGGAATGGAGCGGCCGCCGGTTCTGATGAAACAGCTTCTTTTGCCGTGATCTGATTGCCGCGTTCTTCTTCAGGCGCCAGGCCCAGGATCAGGCCAGACGCGGTATCGGCACTAGCGGCTTCAGTAGTCTGCGGGCTTTTTGGGGTCAGGTCAGGGTTCGTTTCAGCCGGCTGTTCGACAGGAGTTTCGGGTGCGACCTCAGCAGAAAAAGTATCTGTGGTAGGTCCACCTCCCATGCCGGTGGCAAAACCGCCTGCATCCCCTCCGCCACCACCATAGCCTCCCACCTGCCCCCAGGTGATGATCGGGCTGAGTGTGGCAGATTGTGAATCTGAATTTGCCGGGGCAGCCGCCATCATCGGCGCAGCTTCTGGGATGGCCATTTTATTCACGCCGAAACCCAAGAACCTTGAACCCACGAAGACCACCACCAGCATCACCGAGGCGGCCAGAGCCACAAAATTCAAAGCCGGCACCCAGGCAGAGCGGCGCGCCGGTTGAGGTAACTGCGAAGCAGAAAGGGTGAAATTGCGCGGCGCCCGCTTTTTGGGCACCTGGCTCATCATCCATTTGGCACGCTTGAATTCAGCCAGCGCCTGCTTGAACTCGGCATCTGACCGTAATTGTGTCTCGATCTTCACTTTTTCTTGGGGAGAACAGACTGAATCGAGGTACGCGGAAATTAATTCATAGTCTTTAATAGTAAGGGTCTTATTCATGGCGTGCCTCACTATCAAGACGAAATTCGGCGGGCAGAAGTTCCTCAAATCCACGCAGGCAATCGCGCAAATGCAAGCGGGCACGCGCCAGCCGGCTCTTCACCGTGCCCAACGGGCTGCCCACGCTTTGCGCCACCTCGTCGTAATCCATACCCTGAATATCCACCAACACCACCACAGCGCGAAAATCGGGTGAAAGCCGCTCCAGGCAGTGCTCGATGGCATGTTCGATCTCAGCCTGCTCCAGAGTCGTTTCGGGCGACGGGTCATCTGAGGCCAGCCATTCCGACGAATCCAGCTCCTCGCCCTCTGCTTCGTTCATCGGCTCAAGCGGCGTGGTCGGATGGCGTTGGCGGCGGCGCAACTCGTCATAGCACGAATTGGTGACCATGCGCATCACCCAAGCCTTGAAAGAGCCCCCGCGGAAGGAGCGCAGATTTTTGTACGCCGAAACAAAGGCGATCTGGGTGGCATCCTCAGCCAGATCGTCATCCCCCAGAATGCGATAAGCGACGTTGAACGCCATGTCCTGATAAGCCAGCACCAGACGGTTGAAGGCATCCAATTCGCCGTTCAAAGCGGAATTTACCAGCGCGATTTCATCCATAGAAATTAATTCTACCCGAAAATAACGTCTGTTATGAAGAGGCTATTTTGCCCCTTCGCCCTCGAGTTGCTGGCGGTATTGGTCAAGATTTTCCGCAGCCGGTGGGTATTCCATTTTCAGTTCCTTCAGCTTGTCAGCGATGATGCTGGCTACCACCAGATTGCGATACCAGTTGTGGTTGGCAGGCACCACATACCAGGGCGCATAATCGGTGCTCGTTTTTGAAAGCGCCTCCTGATAAGCCTCCATGTATTCTGGCCAAAGCTCACGCTCAGGCAGATCGCCTGGGTTAAACTTCCATTGTTTTTCAGGGGTGTTGATTCGTTCGAGCAGACGATCTTTCTGCTCTCCAAGGGAAATGTTTAAGAAGAACTTCAAAATGGTAGTGCCAGTCTCTGCCAGCAGGCGTTCAAAGTCGTTGATCTGTTTGTAATGCGCCTGCCAATCTTTCTTCTCTTCCAGCTTGTGCACCCGCACCACCAGAACCTGCTCATAGTGCGAACGATTGAAGACCACCAGATCCCCTTTGCCCGGCACGTGAGGATGAACGCGCCACAAAAAATCATGGTCGTTTTCGATGGGAGTGGGCACCTTAAAGTTCGCCACTTTCACGCCCTGTGGGTTGACCCCGCTGAAAATAGCCCGAATGGTACCGTCTTTGCCGGCGGTATCCATCGCCTGCAGGATGATCAAAATCTTTTGGCGGTGCTCAGCGTAAAGGACCTCTTGCAATTGCTCCAGTTCCGTTTTAATCTCAACAAATCGGGCAACACCCTTCTCTTTTTTGCCCTTCCAGTCACCGTAATCATCTGGATCAAAATCTTTGGCAAGATCAATTTTCTGATTTAATTTAACTTTATACTTTTCCATTTTTCCTCCACGCGCAAGCGATCAAGCCAGATCATATGCAAATTCAATGCCTTGATTGTAGGATAAACCGGAGAATATTAGAAGAGTAAATGCAAAAGTCAAATTTCTTTACATTCCCACTTATTTGATGTATAAATGAAGCGATTCGCCCCCGTAGCTCAATTGGATAGAGTGCCTGACTTCGAATCAGTAGGTTGCGCGTTCGAGCCGCGCCGGGGGCGCCTATATACAGGGGTTTCCAGGTAGTCGGACGGCATATATGGTGGTTTATGCCGTCCGATTGCTATATTTGGGCAAAAAAACGTGCAAAAAACGTGCAAAACTTTTTGATTTTCTCTCAACTTTTCTTAAGATTAGAATATCATTTTTTAAGATTCGAAACTGAGAGAAACTCTACAGGCAGTGGACTGGGTTGAGCTTGTGGTTGAACCTGGGGTTGATCAAAGATGTCATCCATCAGACAGGCTGCTTGCAACTCCATGGCGCTGAACTGATGACCATACATATTCAGTGTGGTCGAAGGTTGTGAGTGTCCTAGGTTGTATGAGACTGTCAGAAGTTGGATACCATGGTTAAGCATGACTGAAGCGGCGATGTGGCGCAGGTCGTGAAAACGGATGTGCTTCAGCCCTGCCGCTTTCTGAATCTCTCCATATTGTTTCAGAACGTTGCTTTGATTCAGCGGAGTGCCAGTGCTGGAAGGAAAGACCAGATCGTTTTCCTGCCAGCGATTTTTCGCCAGCGTTTTCTTTAGCTGCACTTCTTTTTGTTGAGCCCTGAGCGCATCGAGCGTCTTCACACCCACCATGATCTTGCGGTCGCTGGTTGCAGTTTTAGGAGTGCTGAAGGTGCGTACCTGTTTGCCCTCCCGAAGGACGCGCTGCAAATTGCGTTGGATGTGAATCTGCTGTGTCTCCCAGAGAATGTCTTCCCACTTAAGGGCGAACAACTCACCCTGCCGCATACCCGTCTTGAGAGCCAGGTGGATTAACA
>CAYWLG010000022.1:0-28274 GCA_964459385.1 uncultured Anaerolinea sp. | reverse complement strand
TAAATCCGGATAACGCTAGCCTCCTACGTTTTACCGCGGCTGCTGGCACGTAGTTAGCCGAGGCTTATTCAGAAAGTACTGTCCTTCCTCATCCTCTCTAAAAGCACTTTACGACCCGAAGGCCTTCATCGTGCACGCGGCGTTGCTGGTTCGCGCTTTCGCACATTACCAATATTCCCTACTGCTGCCACCCGTAGGTGTATGGACCGTGTTTCAGTTCCATTGTGGGGGGCCACCCTCTCAGGTCCCCTACCCGTCATCGCCTTGGTAGGCCATTACCCTACCAACTAGCTGATGGGACGCAGGCCCCTCCCGAAGCGAATAAATCCGTTTAGTTATCGGATTCTAAAACCAATAACCACATGAGGTATTATCAGTCCTTTCGAACTGCTATCCCTCTCTTCGGGGCAGGTCACCAACGCGTTACTCACCCGTTCGCCACTAAGATAATATTGCTACTATCTCCGTTCGACTTGCATGTATTAAGCACGCCGCCAGCGTTCATCCTGAGCCAGGATCAAACTCTCCGTAAAAATTTTTTCATCCTTGCGGATGTAAGTTACGGATTTTTTACATGAAACGACAGGGTATCGTTTGTTTCCTATCACTCTTCAGTTGTTAAGGTTCTGTTTAGTACCAAGGGCCAGATTTTACTCGCTCTTTCCTGTTCTTGTCAAGGGCTTCCGAATAAATTGCCGATGATCGTTTCTTATCATCGGCCTCTCTTCGTTTCGCTCGCGAGTCGCTTAGCCTGAGCGTTTTCTTTTGTAAAATTTCACTTTATCAGCGAAATCCTCAACGCACTTGGGACAATCATTTTACTCGCTTCGCTTTCACTTGTCAAGGGCGTTTTTGAGGATAAAATTACCGATGTTTTTCATTTTCTGGAAACATCGGTATCTTTTTCAAAAACACCAGAAAGTTACTTGTTAGAAGTCTGGTATTGGGTTTTCATTGATCTTCCGTTTACGGCGAGATCATCTTTCTTTCTTGCGTCGAACAGGTCAGAATTATACGCAGTATAAAAACTATGTCAAGGGTATTTTTGACCAATTTTCAAAATTGCTCAAATCGGAACCTTTTCTCTCGTGTTGTCGTTGTAACAGTGGGTGAACAACCCCAATGATATAATCGGAAGATGATGAACCCTTCATATAAACCTAAACCTTCAATTCTTACCCAGGCCTTTTCTGCCGTTGCACTGGCGATTGCGGCTGTATTGGTGCTCACTCTGGCCTGGATATTGGGGATGAATCTTTTGTTTGCCGGCAAGGTCTTTCCGGGAGTTTCGCTGAACGGCGTTTCGCTGGCGGGGATGAACCTCACCTCGGCGCAGGCAGCCATCAGCACCTCCTATGATTTCCCGCAGAGTGGACATATTTTACTGCAAGATGGCGAAAGCTCCTGGCTGGTCAGCCCGGCCCAACTGGGCGTTTATCTGGATACGGTCGGCTCGGCCGAAAACGCCATGTCAGTCGGTCGCAGTGGCTCACTGTTGCAAAGGCTCTCACAACTGGTTCAGACCAGCTTTTATGGCTACAACATAAGCCCCATTTTCATTTTTGATCAGAAGGCTGCTCTGCAATATCTGAGCGGACTTTCCACCAGCATTGATCAGCCCATCAAAGAAGCGGGCATCAGCGTAGAAAACGCTCAAGTGGTCATCGCGCAGGGGCAGCCCGGACGAATTCTGGATCTGGCCGCTTCACTGAACGCCATCTCAGACCAGTTGAAAAAGATGCAAGACAGCATCGTACCGCTGGTAATTCAAGAAAATCAACCCAAGATGCTGGATGTATCCAAGCAGGGCGAGCTGGTTAAAACCATTTTGAGCCAGCCATTCGTTCTTTCCCTGCCCGATGCCCAATCCGGAGATCCAAGCTGGCAGATCGAGCCGATCGATCTGGCGCGGTTTCTAACCTTCTCTGAGGTTCAAGGCAGCAATGGCACCGACCTGCAGATCGGCGTCAACACTACCCTGATGAGCTCCTATCTGCGCTCTTTGGAGAACGAGATCGACCAAGACCCGCAAAATGCGCGCTTCATATTTAATGATGACACCAAATTATTGGATCTCATCAATCCGTCCGTGCGCGGGCGCTCTTTGCAAGTGGATCCCTCGGTCAGTGCCATTAACGAAGCCCTCGCCAAAGGGGAACATTCAGCCGCACTGGCCATCAATTACACAGACCCCCAGGTGAAAGACACCACCACCGGTGCCGAATTGGGCATCACCGAACTGGTTTCTTCTTATACGTCCTATTTCCGCGGTTCTTCAGATGAACGCGTGCAAAACATCGAGACTGCGGCCAAGCGTTTTCATGGCCTGCTCATCGCCCCGGGCGCAACACTCTCCATGTCGGACGTGCTGGGCAATATCAGCCTGGATAATGGCTACGCTGAGGCGCCCATCATCGTCGGCGATCAGACCATCGAAGGCGTCGGTGGCGGGGTTTGCCAGGTGAGCACCACGCTCTTCCGCACGGCCTTCTTTGCGGGCTTTCCCATCGTAGATCGCAATGCCCATGCTTACCGGGTGGGTTATTACGAACAGACGGCCTCCGGTCACGATCAGAAATATGCCGGCCTGGACGCCACCGTCTTTGTGCCCATCGTTGATTTCAAGTTCACCAACGATACCCCCTACTGGCTGCTGATGGAAACCTACGTCAGCCCCACTTACGACACGCTGACCTGGAAGTTTTACTCCACCAGCGATGGCCGCTCGGTCAATTGGAGCACCAGCGGGCCGACCGACATCGTAGAGCCCCCCGACCCGATCTACCGCGAGAACAGTGACCTTTCCAGCGGCACGATCAAACAGGTGGAATATGCCGTAGATGGTGCCAATGTGGTGGTCAAACGCACGGTCAGCCGCAATGGGCAGGTGCTTTATAACGACACCTTTGCCACCAAATACGAGCCCTGGCAGGCCGTTTACGAATACGGTCCCGGCACCGAAAACATTCCCACCCCCACGCCTTAAAAATCAACAGGCACTAGGTGGTAAAATTACACAATTAGACAATTAATTGGAGAAAATATGGTCAATCCGGACTTGCTCGCGATTTTAAGATGCCCGGCCTGCGTGCGGGAAAAAGAAGGAAATCTGAAAATGGTCAAAGAGTCCTGGCTGGTATGTCAGGATTGTGGACGCAAATACCCGATCGTTGAGGATATTCCCGTCATGCTGATCGTTGAGGGCGATAAGTGGCAGAAGAAATCAGAATCAGACCTGCCCGTACCTCCTCCGCGCCCCGAATAGCCGCTCTTCTACCCTGTTATAATCGTAGTGTTCCTGGAATCAAACTTGCAACAATCACCAGGATATCAAATTTTCTTTAAAAGTGAGGGTGCTCAACCCCGATGACGCAAAACAAAAATTATTCGATGGCTCGCCGTCCGCAGCGCAAACAAAGGCTGGATAAGGTTACCAAAGGGCTTTTGGTCGCTTTTGTGGCCGTTGGCCTTTTGTTGGCCTTCTTTGGCGGCAGATTCGTTTTTAACCTGGTAAAAAGTTGGAGAATCACCTCTTTGCCCGGTGCTCCGATCGAAGTGGCGAACCCCCAAGTAACCGCAACCCCCAGCCTCAACCTGCAAACCAACAACACCGCCACCGCCAAAGCCTGGGATGGCAAAAGTCGGGTGAACATTCTGCTGCTTGGCCTCGATTATTCCAATGACCGTGAAAACCGTGACCTGAATCAGAAATTGACCGACACCATGATGCTGATCACCATTGATCCGCTTTCACAAACAATGGGCGCCATGTCGATTCGCCGTGACCTGTGGGTGAACATTCCCGAAGGTTTTGGGTATGACAAGATCAACACCGCTTATGCCAAGGGTGAGATCAACAATTTGCCCGGCGGCGGCCCCGGACTGGCTGTAGAGACCGTAGAAAACTTTTTGGGCATCAACATCAATTATTATGCCGAGGTTAACCTCGACTCATTCATCAAGATCATTGATGAGATCGGCGGCGTCACCGTCAACATTCAGAGCCGCATGCTGGCCGACTGGAAAGGCGATGGCAACCGCTTCTACCTCGATCCCGGCACTTACACCATTCCCGGCAGTTATGCGCTGGCCTATGCCCGCTGCCGTGAAGACTGCGGCGATGATCAGGGCGATATCGGCCGCGGCCAACGCCAGCTCGAGATCATTAACGCCGTGCTCGACCGCATCATCCGTTTTGATATGCTGCCCAAACTGATCACTTCGGCCCCGGCGCTCTATGAGCAGATCTCAAATGGCATTAAAACCAACATGAGCCTCGACCAGGCGATGCAGTTGGCCGCGCTTGTCATCAAGCTGCCGCGTGACAACTTCAAGACCTACAATATCGACTACTCGATGGTGGAAGACCAGGTCATTTCAAAAGACGGCTATGCCTACGCCGTGTTGATCCCTTACATGGACAAGATCAATGTCCTGCGGGATGAGATGTTCGCCGATAACGGTGCCGCGGCCGCCCCCATTGCGACCGGCAACTCAGATTCATTGACACTGGCCCTGCAAGAGAACGCCCGCATTCAGGTGCTGAATGGCACACTTTCGGGTGGGCTGGCCGATACCACCGCCGAGTTTTTGAAATCAAAGGGATTGAATGTGATCGGTACCGGCAACGGCGAAGCCACTGAGTACACAAAGATCACCATTTCAGGTTCAACCGGTTACACATTGAGCTACCTGGCCCAATTGATGCAGGTGCCCAACATTCGCATCGTCAGCCACCCTGACGCCAACGCGGCGGCCGATATCATCATCACGGTTGGCAACGACTGGGCCAATTCCAACTCAATGGGCCAATAAAATAAAGAATAAAGTTTAAAAAAATTACCCCTTTGATTTTTCATCAAAGGGGTTTATTTTTGTCTGAACTTCAGTTCCAGCCCGCCCCAATACGTCTTGCCATCCTTATCGCTGCACTGCGGCGGGGTGAGGTCGCCGATCAGGTCGCCCCCCTGACCCACGCGGATCTGGTAGGTCTCTTGGGCAGCCATTTCATAGTCGGCATAACCGGGGTCAATTTCGGGGTAAAAACCGGTGAAGAAGGAGAAGTAATTTCCATCCAGCTTCGAAATATCCACTTCAACAGCGGCGATGCCCTGACCGGCCGAATCGTAGACATAGATCTGCAAAGGGCTGCCATTGCCCGCACCCTGGCAGACGTCTTTCTTGGTCACCAACTCGTAGGGTGCTCCCTGGGTTGGCCGTGGGGTGGTGGTCGGCCGCGGAGTAAAGGTGGCAAAGGGTGTACTGGTGGGCAGTAATTCAGTGGGAGTTGCCTCAAGTGTGGGGGTGCCCGGTTCGAGCGTAGCCGTCGGCATCTCAACGGCAGCAGCCAGCGGCGTGATGCGGGCATCCGGTTGAGTGAGCAGCGATGCCAGCAGCGCCAACCCCCTTGCCGCGAGCGGGTCGTCCCCGCTGGCCAGCATTAACTGTGCCTGCACCACCATTGCTCCGCCCATATCTGCATCCTCCAGCAAATTCAGCCGGCTGAAAGCTCGCTGGGGATCGGCTTCATACAGGTAGGTGCGCCCGATCAGGCTGCGATAGACCGCTTTTTGCGCCTCGCTCAAAGTTACCGGCTGGGTATCGGTATAACGTACTGGAAAGATCCAGTAAGACAGGGCCAGGCCACACAACAGGCCCACCACAATGCCCGTGATCAAATACAACGGTGGGGATTCCCGCCGCGTTCTCATTGGCCCTGCACTCCAGCAGTACCGTTTATTCGTGTCTCAAGGCCCGCCAACGCCCTCAGATCTACATCAGAGTAACCAAGTTGCTGAGCCATCAATAAAGCGCTCTGAACGGCTCCTACAGGGTTCTTTGGATTCAGTTCTCTAAGTTTTTCAAGTGCAGCGGGCACGTCAGAAGTCTCGGGGTAGGCGTGTGCCACCATTAGGACATAATCGGCCTGATAATCGCCGCGCAGACTGCTCAGATCGGTGTTTTTGGCCGCCGGCGGGTTGATGAGCCAGCCATACATCAGCCCGGCAAACGCGCCCAGGATGATAGCCAAAACAAAACCGATCATGCGCCGCTTTTTCACTCGATCCTCTTACTTAAGCATAGGAATTTTGATGCCGAACTTTCTGGCAGCGGCGATCGCTTCTGGGTAACCGGCATCTGCGTGACGCACCACCCCCATGCCGGGATCGGTGGTCAGTACCCGTTCGATGCGTTTCGCCGCCTCGGGCGTACCATCGGCCACGATGACCATGCCGGCATGCTGGCTGTAACCAATGCCCACACCGCCGCCATGATGGAAGGAAACCCAGGTCGCGCCGCCGGCAGTATTGATGAGCGCGTTCAAGATCGGCCAGTCACTGACGGCATCCGTGCCGTCGCGCATGCCTTCGGTCTCCCGGTTCGGCGAAGCCACCGAACCGGCATCCAAATGGTCACGGCCGATCACGATCGGCGCTTTAACGATGCCTTTGGCGACCAGTTCATTAAACTTCAGCCCGGCGCGGGCACGCTCGCCGTACCCCAGCCAGCAAATACGGCTGGGCAGTCCCTGAAAATGCACCTGTTCGCGCGCCATTTTCAACCAGCGCTGCAAATGGGCATCTTCGGGGAAAAGCGCCGCAACTGCTTCATCGGTACGGTAAATATCTTCGGGGTCACCCGAAAGTGCCACCCAGCGGAAGGGCCCCTTGCCCTCACAGAAGAGCGGACGAATGTAAGCGGGCACAAAACCGGGGAAATCAAAAGCGTTTTGCTCGCCGTTATCAAAGGCACGCTGGCGCAAATTGTTACCGTAATCAAAGACCTCGGCACCGCGCTTTTGAAATTCAAGCATGGCGCGGATGTGGCTGGTCATGGAGTCGAGCGAACGCTTTTTATAGGTCTCAGGGTCGGCCAGGCGCAGTTCTTCGGCCTCTTTCACGCCCAACCCAGCCGGAACATAGCTCATCACATCGTGGGCGGGGGTCTGATCGGTGACCACATCGGGGATGACGCCGTGCATCAGCAGTTCGGGGTAAATCTCTGCCGCGTTGCCGATGAGGCCGATCGAGAGCGGCTTGCCCTGGTCTTTGGCTTCCTCTACCAGCGTCATGGCCTCTTCGAGCGTATCTACCAACATATCCACATAGCCATGATCTTTGCGGCGTTGGGCGCGTTCAGGGTCAACCTCCACCACCAGCCCCACCCCTTCGTTCATGGTGATGGCCAGCGGCTGCGCCCCACCCATGCCGCCCAGACCGGCGGTAAGCACCAGCTTGCCACGCAGAGAAGGCCAGCCCTTTTGGCGTGCCAGAGACCCCAGAGTCTCATACGTTCCCTGCAAAATTCCCTGTGTGCCGATATAGATCCAGGAGCCGGCGGTCATCTGCCCATACATGATGAGCCCCTTGGCGGCCAGATCATCAAAATGCTGTTGGGTCGCCCAGTGAGGCACCAGGTTCGAGTTGGCGATCAATACGCGCGGAGCATCTACATGGCTTTTAAAGATCGCTACGGGTTTGCCAGACTGAACCAACAAGGTTTCGTCGGGTTCGAGCGACCGTAATGACTCAAGAATGGCATCAAAAGCCTCCCAACTGCGTGCCGCCTGACCACGTCCGCCGTAGACCACCAGGTCTTGCGGACGCTCGGCCACTTCGGGGTCCAGATTGTTCTGGATCATGCGATAGGCCGCTTCAATTTGCCAATTCTTGCAGGTGAGGGTTTCGCCACGAGGCGCACGTACAGTTCGAGCTCCTGACATGATGCTTTTGCCTCCAGGGTGTGATTTTGTCTGGTATTTATTATACGCTTGAAAATCAAGCGGCAGGAGCAACGGTCTAAAAAGCCTGCTGACAGATGTCCTTAAAATGACAGGCGGTGATCTTTTATTACATCACTCGTATTTCAAGGCGTCCACCGGGATCAAAGTGGCGGCGCGCAGGGCCGGATAAAGGCCAGAAAGCAGGCCGATGACTACTGAGAAAGCCAGGGCAAAGACTGGCAGCCAGAAGGGAGTAGAGGTTGCCATCGTGGGGACGGATCCGCCGCCAGAAGAAGCCTGACTGGCAAAATAGGATAGTGCCACCACGTTCAACAAGGCGCTGGCGCCCCAGCCGATGATCACACCACCCAGGCCGCCCACCAGCCCGATGCCGGCCGCCTCGCCCAGGAAAATGCTCAATATATCCTTGTTTTTTGCGCCGATAGCCTTCATCAAGCCGATCTCACGGGTGCGCTCCAGAATAGCCATGGTCATGGTGTTGGCGATGCCAATGGCTGCCACCAGCAAGGCAATGGCGCCCACGCCGCCAAAAATGACCTGCAGGACCAGGAAGAAACTATTGATGCTCTGCACGGTCGATTGAGGGGTGATGGCCTGATAGCCCAACTCGTTGATGGCGTCCGAAATATCGATCACGGAGCCCGGATCGTTGGCCTTAACAATCACCACCGAATAGCCTTCTTTGTTGCGATTGATGCGCGTGCCGCGTGACCATTCGTTGATCGCGGTGACATCTTCCATACGCATATAGATCGAGCCATCCGATTCACCGCGCGTTTCTTTCAGCACGCCGGCTACTCTGACGGTGATCGTTTTGTTAATGGTGTTCCCCTCGTTATCCCACTTGGTGATCAGCAGCTTGATCTGCTGGCCCTGAAGATCGGGCGGGTCGAGAGGGGGGTCATCCGGGCGCGCCTGTGGATTGTAGAAATTTCTGGGAATCCAACTGCCAATAACGACCGTTCCCCGTTCAAGCGCAGTGGTGCCGCTTTCAGCTTCCAGGCCCATATCGCTCAGGTCGTTTACGGTCACGCCCAGTACACTGCCATAAGAGTGCAGCTTACCAAACACCACATCCAGACCGGTTTGCAAATAATCCTGTGCGATCACCTGTTTAACATTCGGCAGAGCCGTGAAAGCAGAAATGGCCTGCGGCGTCAGATACTTGGTAGTGTCGTTGCTGCCACCGCCCCCACCGCCGCCGCCACTCATCACCGTTACGCCACCGCCCTTCCCTTCCATCTGGTAACCGGGGTAAACCGTGATGCTCGAAAGGTCATTGATGCCCCACAACTGGCTGGTGGCGTTCTTTTGCAGGCCCACAGCCAGCGAAACCAGCACCACCACAGCCGCGGTGCCAATGATCACCCCCACTGCCGTCAGAACCACACGGCCCTTGCGACGGCTGAGGTTATAAAAGATCAAACTGACAAGATCGATAAATTTCATAAAACGCCTTCGGCTAAATTATCCCTTGCCGCCTGTGATGATGGGCGCAGAGTTATCTATAGGGGGTTCGGTAGCCCCTGAGCCGTTGTTATTGGACGGGCTGCTATCGAGGCCAAACAAGCCCTTGAAGAAGCGGCCCACTTTTTGCCAGAAGGTTTCAGGCGCTGTTTCTGTCGGGAAGTCCGTGATGGGCTTGCCATCTGGCCCAAGCGTCATGTCTGGGGAGGTGATCTCAGGGGCAGCGATGACGTTGATCGAAATCGTCTTCTCCACCGTGCGCGGTTGATTGAAATCGTCGGTGTAATTGATGGTCACTTTCACATCCATCGGCCCTTCGTTCATCGGGATGATGTTGGTATCCAATGTGTAATAACCACCGGGGTCAAGCGCCCCCACCAACGAGACATTATTGGTCACATCGGCGCCATCGGCCGTTACGGTCATGTTGCCCAGAACCGAGGTCTTCTTGCCCAGGTTGGTGACCTGCAGGGGCAATACGCCCATGTTGCCGACCATGAAATCTCCCGCGTCGCGGTAGAAGTTCACGTCCACCTGAGGCAGCGAATAGACCAGCAGGGTGATGACCTGATCGTCCACCACGTTATTGCCCTTGGCATCGGTATAAACAAAAGAGATCTTCAGCGTGTACACGCCGGGTTGGGCCGTCACATTGACGATCAGCTTCTGGTTGAGGCTGACCACTGCGTCTTTTTTGATATCGCCCAAATAGACCAGATTGGAGCTGTTGAGCGGAGCAAAGACCGAAAGGTCCCCGCCAGAGCCTGAAACGCCACCCGCCTGGGGCGTGCCGTTATCACTGCCGCCTGAAGTAGCCCCGCCGCCCAGCACCATCGTCACAGCCGTGGCATCGGCCGTGCCAAGATTGCGCACGTCCAAAGCCAGATCAAAGGTGGTACCTGGCTGCAAAATATCAACATCGGTCTTGTAACTGGTCACCACGATCTGCGGTTTAAAAGAAGCAGCCGGTGTAGCGGTTGCATACGAATAAGAACCACCGCCGGAGGAATTAAGCGTCAAATTGAATGAACCGGTATAAGGAGTGCCCAGGCTGTCGGTGTAGGAGACATCCACTTTGATGGTGGCAATATCCAGCCAGGCCAGTTCAGCCGCCCCTGAAAACTGCTGCTTGGCGGTGAACTTGTGGCCGGGGTCAATGTTCTGCACTGAGGTGACCCCACCGGTGCCGTTCAGGTAAAAGCTGGTGCCCCCGTCAAAGGAAACCACCACATTATTGGCTACCGCAGAACCACTGTTATAGAATTCCACGGCCAGTTCCATCGTGCTACCAGCGGCGGCTTTGCCCGCATTGATATAGTAAGCATTTACCAGCAAAATCGGCCGGCCGGAATTGGCAGAATTTACCTTGGTGGTGAGATTCCAGGTCTTTGTAATGCCTCCAGAGGTAACCGATACCGATTGGATATCATCCTGACCGGCCGAGGCGGAGGAAGGAACCGGCACAAAAATCGTGATCGCGGCCGATGTTTCCCCATCATTCAGAGTAACCGAACTGGTATCCACGCTAGGGGCTGGCGTCCAACCACCAATGGAAGAAATGGCGATGCTGAAATCTGCCGGGGAACCCGCGGAATTATTTGTGATCGTCAGCGAATACTTAACAATAGAACCGGGCACCCCAGATCGTGAAGTGCTGTCAAAAGTGAGCGTAAAAGGGTCACTAACAGGTGTAGCAGTGGCATCTTCTGCTTTTACTGAAGCTTGAACCCCTAAAAACATGGTCAGGATCAAAATGATCGCAAGAATTTTATTAAAGGATTGTTTGTTCATAATCTTCCCTGTTCTGAGTTACTTTCTCTGCAATTGAGTCTCGTCCAGAAATTCTTTTTCTGAAACCACATTCCCGTCCAGCAAATAGATCGTGTCGGTGGCGAACTGCGTCATGCGCTGATCGTGCGTGACCACCACCACGGTCTTCCCGGCCTGATGCAGCTCTGAGAGCAGTTCCATGATCGCGAAACCGCTGGCCGTATCCAAATTGCCGGTGGGTTCGTCGGCCAAAATCAACGGCGGATCGTTGACCAGGGCGCGGGCCACTGCCACGCGCTGCTGCTGGCCGCCCGACAGTTCGGTGGGTCTATGCCCGACACGATCGGCCAGACCCACTTTTTCGAGCAGTTGAGTCGAACGTTCGATCCGGTCATGTTTGTTAATACCGGCAAACCGCAGCGGAAAAGCCACATTTTCTTCGGCCGGCATGGAACTGATCAGATTGAAGGACTGAAAAATGAAGCCCACCTTTTTTTGGCGATATTCGGCCAGGTTGTTTTCGTCCATTTTGGCCACTTCGTCGCCGTCCACCATCAGGCTGCCGCCGCTTGGCCAGTCCAGCCCGCCCAACAGATAAAGGAGCGTGCTTTTCCCGGAGCCGGAGGGCCCCATGATGACGGTAAACGACCCCTGCGCGATATCCACATCGATATCGTTGAGGGCCACAACTTCGTTCTCGCCCATTTTGTATACTTTGCGCAAGCCGCGCATGCGTATCAATACTTTTTCTGTTTTCATGGTTTCAACTAGAAGAAGATGCCACCGGTCGAAAGCCCACTTAATGCCGTGGATAGAATATGCGGCAGAGACAGCAGCACCATCAAGATAGCGATCGAGATGGCCGTTGCCGTCCAGGCTTTGGCCCTGGCCAGCCCTGAAAGTGGGATCACGCCCAACAGGATCAGAACCACCTGCCAGACAAAATAAACGTCAATTTGTCCCAAGAAACCATAGAGAAAAGCCAACCCACCGCCGGCGCTGCCGTCAATAAAACCAGCCAGACCCGAAGCGTGAACCAGAGAGTGGCTGAAGAGCATGGCCAGAATCTGCACCAGGGTACGCACCCCGATTGGCAGCATTGACCAGCCGATCAAGTTGTAAGAATGGATGTTGCTGGCTCGACTGCCGGTGAGCGTGAGCACGAGATGGAAGATGCTGCTCAGCAAAAACCAGCCCACCCAAATGCCCAGCAATGAACCCAGTACCGGAAAGACCAGCGTAAACAGCGCCGAGCTTTGCGTGGCCTGCGCGTTCATGAACTCTGCCTGCTGATCGCTGGAATAGTATTGAAAATTCTCAGGCAGGTTTGCACCCGTAACGATCTCGGTTCTGCGAATGGGGTTGGCGATCAAACCGGCCAAAATCGCCAGAATGGAGATCACCAGCAAAGGGGTCAGCCAAACGGATTTATCTTGTTTGACGATTTCTTCAATTGTCTTCTTGGGACGAATAAGCAATGGCCACAGCCATTCAAAATGCAGCTTTTTCTTTTCTCCCCCATTATTCGTCTGAATGCTCGCCGTCGTACCTGAATTCATAGATCACCTCAATATTTTGTAACAGCTCATTCCATGTAGACGCACTAATTATAAATCTGGTTCCCGTCAAGACAGAAAATTTGTGACATGCAAGGAAGTACACTCTGCAACAGCTTCGGTATAATTCAACCTATGGACGATTCACATATTATCAAAGTGGGTATCGAAGACAACAACGAGGGGCGCTCCGTGGCCTGGGTGCTCGATCATCCCGGTTGTTTTGCATATGGCAGTGAAGGTGCCGAAGCCATCATTCGCGTGCCGCAAGCTCTGATTGCCTACAAGAGCTGGCTGGACGGATACAGCGAACATTCCTGGCTGCAAGATTTGCAGGATTTTGACATCCGGCTGGTTGAGACCGTATCTTTTCACCGCCTTAACCGCAGCTACGAACCCGATGCAGAAGGGGAGTACGAGGTCAATGCCTGGTTCCACCATGACTGGCTGCCCCTCAGCGAAGAAGAGACCATCCGTGGCCTGCAGGTGATCGCCTGGGGGCACAACGACCTGATCGAACTGACCGCCGGGCTGGACGATTCTGCCCTTGACCGGATCTATCCCGGTGAAGTTTGGTCCATTCGCGGCATTTTGCGCCATATTGCCAATGCCGAATGGTTTTATCTGGATCGCCTGTATCTGGCCGGCTGCCGCCGTGAAGACCTGCCTGTACCGGTTTATGAACGCTTGAAAACCACCCTCGATCTAAACCTGCAAATGCTGCCCGATCAGATCGGCAGAGAGCAGGTGGTCGGGCGTGAAGGGGAGTTCTGGTCACCGCGCAAGATCATCCGCCGGGCCGCCTGGCATGTTCTGGATCACTGCCAGCATATTCACCGCTTGATCACACAAGCTTAAACAAAAACGCGCCCCGATCGGAGCGCGTCTGCAGGAGGAAAGACTCAACGGGCTTACTTGGCGCGAGAATCGAAACCAGGCAAACTCATTGCGAAAAACAATACGCCTAAAAGGCCAACGACAAGATAAACGGCGATTTCCATAGTACCCTCACTTCTCTATAACCGGCGCTGTGTTTCTTTTATTCATTAACACCGGACTGTCCTAAAAAGTTCTTCACTAATTAATACGGGAAACAGCCAGAAAAGTTCCAAAATCTGGCCATTTAACCAAAAACTCCCTCTGTATTTGCAGAGGGAGCGCTTCATTAACCTGTTTGGCTTAGTTCCATATCCCTGGGATGGCATGTCCACATTTGGGGCACTTTCCATCTGGCGTTACCTGGCTTTCCACCGCCCGAAACCCGCTGCGTTTTATCAGCAAGTGAGCGCAGTGAGGACAGTAAGTATTTTCCAGCGAACCCACCCGGCCGGGTAAATTGCCGGCGTAAACATACTTCAAACCGGCTTCCTGGCCGATTTCAGCAGCCCGCTGCAACGTAGAAGCCGGGGTAGGCGGTGCATCCTCCATCTTGTAATCGGGGTGATAGGCCGTCACGTGCCAGGGAATTTCAGCCGAGACGGAGGCCAGAAAACGGCCAGCCTCCCACAACTCTTCATTGGAATCGTTGAACCCTGGGATGATCAGCGTGACCACCTCGACCCACAGCCCCAGTTCTTTCGCCAGACGGATGGCGTCCAACACATGCTGCAGCACGCCGCCCATCTCTCGATAGCGTTTTGCCTGCATGCTTTTCAGATCGATCTTATAGCCATCCAGCCAGGGCTGCCAATAGCGCAGCACTTCCGGGGTGGCATATCCATTCGAGACACAGGCCGTGCGCAGTCCGGCCGCTTTGGCTTTTTGAAAGACTTCTGCTGCCCATTCGGCGCTGATGAGCGGTTCGTTGTAACTGGAAGCGAGTGCTCTTGCCCCACTGCGTAAAGCCGCCTCGACCAGACCTTCGGCCGAGATCTTACTCACCTGCTCGATGGTACGGGCGGCATAAGGGTCGCGCAATGCCTGCGAAGTGTGCCAATTCTGGCAAAAATCACAGTGAAAATTACAGCCCAACATACCAAAAGTTAAAACTTGTGTGCCGGGCAAAAAATGATTAAATGGTTTTTTCTCGACTGGGTCCACCTGGGCGCCGGCCACGTAGCCGCTGGGAACGCGCAAGCTGCCCTCTTGATTGAAACGCACCCCGCAAATGCCGCGCCTGCCGGGGCGAATGAGGCAGCGATGAGCACAGGCACTGCAGCGGACGGCTCCCTCCGCTTCGGCGGTAAAGAGTTCCCCTGTTCGGGTCATATTATCCAAAACATCGAGACGATTCATAAAGACCTCAACTTCATTATAGCGCGGCCCTTAGGATGAACTCCTTTTAGGAAAGCTGTGGTAAACTCGCCCATATGGATGAGAAAACCCTCAAGATGCTTGAATTTCCCAAAGTGGTCGAAAAACTGGCCGCTTATGCCGCTTTCAGCGCCTCTTCCGCCCTGGCGAGAGCCCTTACCCCCGCCAAAACGCTCGAAGAAGCCAATGGCCGCCTGCTCATCACCAGCGAGGCGCGCCACTTGCTGAGCGTGAATGACGATATCGGCGTTGGCGGTGCAGAAGATATTCGCCCTCTGGTCAATCAAGCGCGCAGAGGCGGCGTATTGAGCGAATCAGATTTGATGGCCGTTTCAGGCACGCTGGTGTCGGCGCGCAGCCTTTCGCGTTCTTTTGAGAAGAATGCCAGCCGCTACCCGCATCTGGCCGAGATCGCCGCGCTCTTTCCGCCCCCGCCGGGCATCATTGAGGCCATTTCACGCTGCATTTCCGATCACGGCGAGGTGCTCGACAGCGCTTCGCCCAAACTGGCTTCGATCCGCAGCGAGACCAAGGTCTCTTACCAGCGCTTGATGTCCAAACTGGAACGCATACTTACCGACACGCACACGGCCCCCATGCTGCAGGAGTCGATCATCACGCAGCGCAACGGGCGCTATGTCATCCCCTTGCGCGCCGAATTTAAAACCCGCCTCAAATCCATCGTGCACGATCAATCCTCTTCAGGCGCCACCTTGTTCGTGGAACCCATCGCCGTGGTGGAATTGAACAACCGCTGGCATGAGCTCCAGCTGGAAGAACGCGATGAAGTGAGACGCATTCTGGCCGAACTTTCCGGCAGGGTCGGCGCCGAAGCTGAAGCCATCTCGGGCACCGTGGCTGCTCTGGCACAATTTGATTTTGCCCTCATGTGCGCCAAATATGCCGAAGACCTTAAAGCCAGTGAACCGGTGCTGCATCCGATTCGCCCGCCCAAAGAAGAGCATCACCCCGGCACCACCCTCAAGCTGATGCGCGCGCGCCATCCTCTGCTCGATCAGCAAATGGCCGTGCCCATCGATATTGAACTGGACCCCGCCACCTTTGCGGTCATCATTACCGGCCCCAATACCGGCGGCAAGACCGTCACCCTGAAAACGGTGGGATTAATGGTGGTCATGGCCGAGTGTGGTTTACACATCCCAGCCCAGTCGGGCTCGGAATTGAGCTTCTTTGAGAACATCTTTGCCGATATCGGCGATGAACAATCCATCGAACAGTCGCTTTCGACCTTTTCGGGGCACATCACCAACATCGTGCGCATTCTGAACAGCGCGCGCTCTAAAACGCTG
Organism: uncultured Anaerolinea sp.; assembly: GCA_964459385.1. Taxonomy (GTDB): domain Bacteria; phylum Chloroflexota; class Anaerolineae; order Anaerolineales; family Anaerolineaceae; genus UBA6107. Next base: position 12,174 of record CAYWLG010000022.1, on the reverse strand, counting down.
GTGCTGCTCGATGAACTGGGCGCCGGTACCGATCCGCAGGAAGGGTCGGCCATCGCGCGCGCCATCATGCTTTATCTGGTCGAGAAGCGCATTCCCTGCCTGATCGCCACCCATTACCCCGAACTTAAGGCGCTGGCCCATGCCACGCCAGGGGCAGTCAATGCCTGCATGGAATTCGATCTCAAGACCCTGCGCCCCACTTACCGCCTGACCATTGGTATACCGGGGCGTTCCAACGCGCTGGCCATCGCCAAACGGTTGAACCTGCCCGAAGAGATCTTGGATTCGGCGCGATCTTTGATTGACCCGGATGAATTGAAGGCTGAAGATCTGCTCAATGAGATCCATCACCAGCGCGAAGTGGCCCGCAAGGCACGCTCGGCCGCCGACCATGACCGCTCGATCGCCCAAAATATCAAAAATGAGCTGGATCAGCGTCTGGCCAGGATCGAAGATGAGCGCCAGCGTGAACTGGAGAAAGCCCGCCTGGAAGCCGAAGAAAGAGTCGAAGAAGTGCGCCGCGAGTTGGAAGAAGTGCGCAAAGAACTGCTGCGTGCCCGCCAACCGCTTGAGGCTTTAAAGACGCTGCAAGAGAAGGTGGAAGTCGTTGAACACAAAGTGAGCAAGCCGGTGCAGACCGAAAGCATCAGCCAGTTTGCCGGCAGCTATCTGCCCAAGGTGGGCGACCGGGTGCGTATGCGCACCCTCAACATGGAAGGAACCGTTACCTCTTTGGGAATTGATGAAGCCGAAATTCAGGTGGGCAACCTGCGCATGCGTGCCCGCTTGCAGGACGTTCTGCCGTACAAATCAGAACTGCTCGAACCGGCCGCTCCTGCCAGGCTCAAAAAGAAAGTGCGCGCAGCCCTTGAAGCCGAGCCCAGTGCAAAGAGTTCCACCCCGTTTCGCGCCTCTCCGGGCATGGAAATTGATCTGCGCGGGCAGCGCGCCGAAGATGCCCTGGATGCACTGGAACGCTATTTGGATAATGCTGTGGTGGCAGGCATGCCGTTTGTGCGCATCATTCACGGCAAAGGCACCGGTCGTTTGCGTCAGGTCATCCGCGAAGCCCTGCAGGGCAACCCCAATGTAACAGGCTTTGAAACCGGCGCTGATAACGAGGGCGGTGAAGGCGTGACAGTGGTTCATTTGGATAGTCAATAATTAAAAAGAAAGGTCGACAGTATCACTCCCCGAGAGGCTGTCGACCTTAGTTGTTCAGATTCCCTGGCTCTGAACAGGAGACTTCTCTTTATCCATTTGTGTATACAACATATCTGTTGACATAACGTTGACACATTATACTATTTCGAAGCAAAGTATTTTTCCTTGATCACCTGACGCAGCTTGACATTGGTCTTTTCAAAAACCATTTGTTTCACCACTCCATGAACGAAGTTGTATCGAAAAACGCCATTTTTATCTTCTTCCCAATGGATCAAGCCCGAATTCACCAACTTTATCATCGTTTCATTCAAAACAGCCACGTCCTTAATTGGTAAATTGGCAAATATTTGCATACTTACTGGTTCCCAGGCGATTGCCAAAATCGACAACACTTGAGAAGAAAGAGGAGACAGATATCCCAGCCGATCTTCGATCATTTTTTGCAGCTTTACCCCGACTGGCCACCCGGGGCGACCGGCCAGATCTTCGATATCTGCCCCGGACAATTCAACTTCATTAATGATCTCAAGAAGATAACTGGCATTTCCGCCGCTTCCTTCGTGGAGCCAGGTTGCGATCTGTCCATTCGCCTGTTTTCCTGAGGTGGCATGATAAATAAATTTGACCTGCTCAGATGTGAATGGTACGATCGGGAATTTTTCGTAGTAAGAATAAGCTTTTTTGCCTGAAAATAGATCTTCAATGTATTGATTACCGATGTCACTGCGAATTGCCATAATACAAGTGCCTTCGGATTTTTCGCTGCGGCGTTCAAATATATAGCTCAGCACTTGAACCGTCTCCACATCGCACCACTGCGCATCATCGATCAGCAGTAACCCGCGCCGCCCACCAACCGCGAGCGGGATGTATTGATTGAACGCCTCAGGGATCAAATGTTTTAGCTGCAGGGAACGGTCGATCTCTTGCGGCTGAATATCAGAGCGGAATTTGGTTATTTCAGGGAATAATTGCAATAGCGCCAGAGCATAGATCAGATCCAACTGCTGCCAGGCCTTCTCGGTGGCAACTTGCCGGATCGCCTCAACAAAAGTTCGATAGGGGATCGCCTGTTCCTCTTTCCAGCATTTACAGTAACCGACCACCGGGGCCACTTCAAGACCCGTGTAGAACTCTTTCAATGTTCTGGTTTTTCCGGCTCCGGGTTCGCCAATTAATTGAAAGATTCCTCCCCGGTTGATGCAGTGGCTTAGTTTATCGACAATGTCATAGCGAAAATAAAAATCCACTTCTCTTTGCTCGAACAAATCCCACTGAATCAATTTCTTTTCTTCGCGAATATCGACATCCGTTCGTACCCGTGCGATCAGTTCTTTAAGCGCCACAGGAAGGTTGATCTCCTCTTTCTGGAAAGAAAATTCAACCCCATCGCAAAAATGCAGCGCGGCGGTTCTGTACCCCAGGTCTTGCAGGCATTTCAAGGTCAAATAATTAAGTTCTGTGTTCAGGCGGTCTTTCATCACCGCGGTTGAGAGCCAATATAAAGCCTCGTTCAAGTTACCGGTGGCGATGTAATGGGTGGCCATCCACTCCATCATCAACTGGCGCATGTGAAAATAACCCTCACGTTTCGTCATCACCCAGCCCTGAAAAGGAAGTGAATCGAGCAAATTGATCCCTTCCAAAAACTCAGAACTGCGCCACAAACGTAAAACGTCCCGGATCTCGGTATAAATGCTCTCAGGCAAACGCCCATTATTCACAAGTTCGGTGTTTTTATGCAGCACATTGGCCAAACGCTCGAACTCTCTTGAATCCACCCATATTTTTTCGGCGTTCAGTTCAATAAAATCGTTTTGAGTTTTTACCACATCATGCAACGGCAATTCGGATCGCAGCAGGCTGATAGATTCGCGCAGGTTTTTTCGGGCGGTCATTTCATCGGCGTTTGGCCAAAACAGTTCGCATAATTCAACCCGGTTCACGGGGTTGACCTGACAGGCCAGAAAGCCCAATAAACGCCGCACGGCCCGGCGCTTGATCGTGATCAATTGTCCTTGATATGTAAATTGTGGGGGGCCCAGGAGGGCTATCTGGATGCGATCCTGCTCCATCATTTGCCGCCTTCCCAGAATAAGTTACACCGATTGAATTTCCTTTTCGCGCTGGCGGGCTTGCAGCAGCAGTTCTCTGGCTGCGTTCAAGTTTGACTCAGAAATGCCACCCACCATCTGCGCCAGTTCCACAATGCGGCCATTTTCATCCAACTGCTCCACCACCGTCTGCGTGCGACCCTCATCCACGTGTTTGGCTACCTGATAATGCTGGTCGCCAAAAGCTGCCAACTGCGGCAAGTGGGTGACGCACATCACCTGATGCTGCAAGCTCAAATTCCACAATTTTTCACCGACTATGGCGCCAATGCGACCGCCAATGCCCTGATCAATCTCATCAAAGATCAATGTGGGCACGTAATCGGCCCCCGCCAGCACATTTTTAAGCGCCAGCATCAAACGCGAAGTCTCCCCGCCTGAGGCGATCTTAACCAGCGGCTTGAGCCCTTCCCCGGGGTTTGGCGCGATCAAAAACTCCACCTGGTCAAAACCGTTTGAGCCAAACGCCACAGTGGCGCCCTGCGCAAGCGGGATCCCTTCAGGGTCGGGGGTGGTCGCAAACTCTACGGAGAACTGGGCGCCTTTCATGCTCAAGTCCGCCAATTCAGTTTCAACCCCGCGCGCGAGCATTTCAGCCGCCGCTTTGCGCTTATCTGAAAGCGATTGGCCGCTCAAGCGCAGAGACTCAAGCAATTGCTCCCGGTTGGCCTGCAGCTCTGCAATACGTTCTTCTGCATGGCTGATGTTTTCCAACTGCTGCCGGGCGGATTGACCGAAAGCCAATACCGCTTCGATGCTGCTGCCGTACTTGCGCTTAAGCTGATGGATCAATTCCAGGCGGTTCTCCACCTGTTCGAGCCGCCGTGGATTAAACTCCACCTCGTCCAGATAGCCACGCAGATCGGCGCTGATCTCGCTTAATTGAGCAGCAACTTCATCCGCCTGGTCGGCCAAACTCTGGCGGCCGGCGTCGATGCGGGCCAGCGCGCCAAGCAGTTGTTCCACCTGGCCGAACATATCTGAAATGGAAGAAGCCTCCGGCCCACCCTCATCAAGCAGCACCAAGGCCTGCTGTGCCGAAGCCGAAAGGCTCTCGGCGTTGGCCAGGCGGCTGCGTTCCTGATCCAGTTCTTCTTCTTCCCCCTCTTTCAACTGCGCCGCTTCGATCTCTTGAGCCTGAAAACTGAGCAACTCAATCTTACGCGCTGCTTCCTGTTCCAGTTGCCGCAACTCGCTCAGTTCTTTATTCACTGACTGATAGGTCTGGTATTGTGCTCGATACTCACTTAACTCTTTTTCGACATCGGCAAAACGATCGAGCAGGTGAAGATGTGAGCGAACGTCCAGCAGCGAGAGATGTTCTGCCTGACCGTGAATATCCACCAGGTAGGTACCCAACTCCTTGAGCAGGCTCACATTGACACTGCGACCGTTCACGCGGGCAATGCTGCGCCCTTCCAGGCGAATCTCACGCCCCAAGCTGATCGCTTCGCCGCCTTCGTCCAACCCTTCGCGAGCCAGGATCTCAAGGATCTCAGCCTTCGTCTCGACCGGCAGCGTAAAATCAGCTTCTACCGAGGCCCGATCTGTGCCGCTGCGCACCATCGAAGCATCCACCTTGCCGCCCACCAGCGCCATGATCGCATCCAGCAAAATGGATTTGCCGGCGCCGGTTTCACCGGTAACGATGACCAGCCCTTTTTGAAACTTCAGCTCGAGCTGTTGAATGATGGCAAAGTTTTCGATGCGTAGTTCACTCAGCATGGGTCAACCCTCTAGAGACGGATCCCTTTCAAGCGATAAAATGCCGATGCGGCGGTCAACAGGGTAAAGCCAAGCGGGAAAATGAGCGAGGTAAGTGTATAAATGCCGCCGGCTGCGTTTCCATATTGGGATTGATACCAGCCTACCATCGTGAAAACATCCGGCAGGATGATAAGCGCACACCCCAACACGATGCCACCCGCCGCCACCCAGGGCAAAGCGCGGGAACGACGCTTGCGCACGACAAACCGTACCGATTCGGCGATGCCGATGCCGATCAGGGGGGCAAGAATTAATGTGAAATAGCCAAAAAAGCGAATATATTGCAGCAAAAAATACCCTACATAGGCCATAACGGCCGAAACGATGCCCGCCAGGGGGTAGTCCCACCAACGTGTGGTATCAAATTTTTTCTGCTGCCCGCGCACGCATTCTTTGCAGCGGTAACCGGTGGGGGTTAACACGGCACAGGAGCTGCAGATCGGCCGGTCACAATTATTGCAGCGCAAATAGGTCTCTCGCTGCGGATGCTTATAACAATAAAGGGGTTGATTGGTGCTCATTTAAAACCGCCAATGGAGGGATTTTGTTCAAGGTAATTGCCCAGATTTCGATAAAAATACCCCGGGTCTTTAAAGCTCAAGAATTTAACAGTGTAGTCGCTTGATTTCACCGTGACTTTGTCACCATTTTTCAACACCAGCGGTGCATGCCCGTCCAGGCTGACCACAGCCTCATGGTCGGTGTCGGTGGTGATCTCTACACAAGCCCCCTCCGGCAAGATCACCGCGCGATCAAGCGAAAGGTGCGGCGCCACCGCGACAATGAGGATGTTGCGCAGTTCGGGCGGCATGATCGGCCCGCCCACAGCCAGCGCATAAGCCGTTGAGCCGGTGGGGGTGGCTGCGATCAACCCATCGGCCATGTAAGAAGCCAGCGAGTAGCCATCCACCGAGGCATGGATACGAATGGGGCGCACCACCAGACCGCGGCAAACCACCACCTCGTTGATCACCTGGCTGCTCAGCAAATGCTTCTCTCCGCGCCAGACGTCCCCTTGCAGCATCATGCGTTCTTCGATGGCATATTCGCCGTTGAACACGCGCGGCAGAACCTCTTTCCATTCAGCGCGTGCCACCTGCATTAAAAAGCCAAATCGGCCCATATTGATGCCGAGCAAAGGCACATTCACCGGTGCGCACAAATGACCTGCACGCAGCATCGTGCCGTCCCCCCCCAGTGTGACCATCAGATCGATCTTGCTTTCTTTTACACGGGTCTGAAAAGCCGGATCACTGACGCGATCAATAATGCAGTTGAGACCCCAATTCTGCTGAATGAACGCCTGCACAGCCAGGCCCTCTTGCATGGCCTCGTCCGAGGTGGGATGAATGGCAATGGCGATATTCTTAATCGCTGGATGGTTTGTTTCCATATCAAGAATATTATAGCTGGTTTGACAAACTTTTAGAAAAGACTGAAGCGAAGTAGAGAAAAATTGCACCCGCCGGAGCGGGTGCAATGTGTTGGGTTTACTTATTGGGGAAACGCTTCTCAAACTCGATAAGGGCTTCTTGAAGGTGCTGCTCTCTCAAGCTGAGCGTCAGGTCGGCGCGGGTACGCTCAATGATGCCCCGCACCAGGTCCGTTTGCCGACGCAGCCCGTTGGTAACAGCGTCCGGGTAATCCATCGTGACCAAAAAATCATAGATGTCATCCATCGCCGTTAAAAGGCGTTCGGCATCTTCGGAATAGCCCTGACGCAGAATATCCAAACAGCGACGGCGAAGTTCGCCAATGCATTCGGCCAGGCCATTGACATAGGTGTTGTATTCGATCCCCAGTTCTTCGGGCGTGGGCAACTGCTCATTTTCAATAATGGCACAGGTCAGGCTGGCTTCTGAGAACTCTTTGATGGCATCCTGAGTGTAGCCGGCGAAATAGAGATCGGGGTAATTCACCATGTCTTTTTGCATCTGCTGAACCAGCGTATGCGCTTCGCTCAACAGTTCATGGGCGGGGTCAACCTCACTGCGATGAATGGCGCGAATGGTATGCGCGCACAAACGGGTCAACTGGCGGGCCTGCACCAGTGCGCGGTCGCGCGCAGCGGTACGGTCATCAAATACCTGTCTGGCTTTTTCGGTGACAATTGCAAAGCGATCATCCATGTTTAGTCTTCTTTCGGCGGTTCGGGTGGTTTTACCTGCCTGAACAGATCGCTGGCCAGAGAACTGTTCCCCGGCAAATTGATCTCTCCATTGGCAGCCTCATAACGGGCCAAGTTTTCGGCCAAAGCGTGCAAGAACGATTTTGCCCCAATGGGGGTCATCACCACACGCAGTTTCACCTGCGCTTTTTGACCGGGCAGCATTTGTCCAAAATCAAACACGATATCGGAGGGAGAATGACTGATGCGTACCAGGTTTGAATAGACAGCATTCAAGTCCTCCGGTATCTCTACCGGCTGCGGACCGGTGTTCGGAGGGGTTTCTTTCGGTTCCATCCTCTTCTCACTTTCTAGAAGGGAATCTCTTCAGAGGGCATTGATTCCATATCATCGTCGCCCATCATCCCGCCACCGGAGGCGCCTTCGTTTTTGGGAGAGAGGAACTTGATGGTGGACGCGCTGATCTCAAAAGTAGCGCGCGGGGTGCCATCCTGGCCCGTCCAGATGCGGGGGCCGCCGGTTTTGGCGTCAACGGTCAAACGGCCTTCTACAAACACCAACTTCCCTTTGGAAAGGAAGTTATTGCAGTTCTCGGCCAGCTTGTCCCAAACGGTCACTCTGAACCAGATGGTCTCTTTGACAATCTTGCCGGTTGAATCCGGATAGGAACGGTCAGTCGCCACATTAAAACTGGTAACGGCTTTACCAGCCGGTGTATAGCGCATTTCGGGATCGCGTCCCAGACGGCCCAAGATCATGATTTTCTGATACATTTCTCCTCCTGAAATTCACTCACGGTTATTGTTTAATATTGTACACGACTTCAAAAAAAGAGTTGTCAATTGGGAGGATGTCTTATGGTGTGGGGGCGACGGCAGACGTTCGCGGCACGTCAAACACGTTCAGCGAAGTAAAGTTTACCGTCAACGGATTATCCGCATCGGCATGGGCATAAAAACCGATCCCGCCTGAGCGAAAGTAATCGCTGCTGGCCTCAAACTGTAGTTGCCCATTCAGATAAATTCGCATCTTGCTGCTGCTTTGCCAAATACCGATCGTAATGGGTTGATATAAGCCGGGTGGCAAGCTGCCAGAAGTCCAATCCACCAGCACGACGGGAGTACCCCCTGCCACCTGCTGCAGCGAAACCTGCCCCAGACAGTTGATGAGCAAACGATAAAAACTTTGTGATCCGTTCACCCTGAAGAGCACACCCAACTGATCATTGCCTTTACACAGCCCCACGTTGGCGGTTGTTTCAAGGTAGAAATTGGTCAAATTTGTATCGCTGCGAAAAGCATAGAGGCTGCCCCGCTCGGCTTTTACGGCCAAAGAAAGGGCGCCGTCCTTGACGATGATGTAGCCGTTGGCGTTCTGTTCATTCTTCCAGGGGGTATCGCCGCTGAACGGATCGCTGAAAAGCAGTGAGCCATAAACAGGGGTAGAGGCCGGGTTGGGCGTGGGGGTTTCGGTCGGAGCAGTTGTAGGGGTGGCCGTAACCGGGAACCAGATGACCGTAGAAGTAATGGTTGGGGTGGTGGTTTGGCTCGCAAAAACATTTTCCTCTGACGTCGTTAGCGGAGATGCGCAAGCAGACAGAAGCATTCCGACCCCCAGAAATGCCAAAACGGTCAGGATATTCAAAAACCAACTCAGATTGTTTTTCTTCACCATTTGGTTCTGTTGATTATACAATGCAACGACAATACAGGTGTAAATTCGCTCAGGAATTGACAAATGAAAGAATGTTATAATCTTGAAAACACTATGAAAACGAAAAACTTTTTCTTGATCCTTACGCTTCTCTTCCTGGCAACCGGGTTGTTGGTGATTCAGCCAATGCTTTCAGCGCCGGTTAACGCCCAGGTGTTCATTTACACCCCCACAGCCGAAGAGAACGGCAACATCTACTACATTGTTAAATCCGGCGATACCTGCGAAAGCATCGCTTTGCTCAACAACATCACGCTCGACACACTGCGCAGCCTCAATCAACTCAACCTGGATGATTGCGGCAGCCTGACCATCGGGCGCAAACTGCTCATCGGGACGGTGCCCACCGCAGTGATCACCGCTGGCCCATCGCCTACGCCCACCTCTTCTCTGCCCACACCCATGCCGGTTGTCGGCAAGGGCACGATCTGCGTTTTTCTTTTCAAAGACAGCAACGGGAACGCAATGGTGGATGGCGATGAAACCTCTTTGGCAGGTGGTGAGGTCAGTGTTTCCAGTCAAAGCGGCGATTTTGCCCAAACGGCTGCCACCACCGGGGATGGGAACCCGGTTTGCTTTGAAGAAATCAATGAAGGTGAATATACCATCAGCGTGGCCATCCCCGAAGGATACAACTCAACCACCGAGCAAAACTACACCGACCAGTTGAAGGCCGGTGACATTTCCACGGTCAATTTTGGCGCCCAAGAGAGTTCCGCGCTGGATATTGGCGGCGGTGGTTCCGGCGGGTCGATCTTGCTGGCCATCCTCGGCGGGCTGATCCTGGTAGCAGGGGTCGGCGTAGGGCTCTTCGCCTACATGACCATGAAGAGAAAGTAGCTCTTTCAAAAGCCAGATGAATCATCTGGCTTTTTCTTTACATTTATCCATCTGCAATTAGGCTATAATCAAGCTCCCAATCTTATTCTGCGAGGTTGCCATGAGAAACGAAGAAGGGCTGGCCTTTCATTTGCACATTAAACAAGGGGATGTAGGCCGTTATGTTCTCCTGCCGGGGGATCCGGGCCGCTGTGAAAAGATCGCTCATTATTTCGATTCACCGGTTTTCATCGCACAAAACCGCGAATACGTCACCTGGACAGGCACACTGTTGGGTGAAAAAGTTTCGGTGGTCTCCACCGGCATCGGCTGCCCCTCGACTGCCATTGCAGTGGAAGAATTGGCCGAAGCCGGAGCGGATACTTTCATCCGTGTAGGCAGTTCAGGTTCGATGCAGCCTTACGTCCATGCCGGCGATATCGCCATAGTTACCGGCGCCATCCGCGATGAGGGCACCACCAGTCAATACCTGCCCATAAACTTTCCGGCAGTCGCCAATGTAGATGTGGTCTTTGCTTTGCGCGAAGCTGCCCGCAAACTGAAACTCAGCCACCATTTGGGCGTGGCACAATCGAAAGATTCATTTTACGGTGAAGTAGAACGACAACGAATGCCAATGGCCGACCAGTTGAAAGAACGCTGGGATGCCTGGGTGGCCGGAGGCGCCATTTGCTCTGAAATGGAATCGGCCGCTCTGTTTGTGCTCTCTTCCATTTACCGCAAGCGTGCCGGCGGTGCCATGCTGGTGGTCAACGAATCTGAACTGTCCGAGATGGACGACCACAGTGCGGATAAACATATGAACGAATTCGATGCCGACTCGGTCATTCGGGTCGGGGTTGAAGCCATCAAGATACTGATCGAACAAGACCGACAAAACCACTAAGCAGAAAGTAACATCGCAGCATGACCGAGATCTGGCTCATACGACACGGACAAACCGACTGGAACCTGGCAGGGCGCTTTCAAGGGCAGACCGATATTCCGCTCAATTCAACGGGAATCGCACAGGCAAAATCACTTTCAGCCACACTAAGTGCTACCCACTTTGACGCAGTTTTTTCGAGCGACCTGAAACGCGCTTCTGAAACGGCCGCCATCGCAGCCCAACAATTGGGCTTACCAGCAGTGACGGATGCCCGCCTGCGCGAGATCAATCAGGGCGACTGGGAAGGTCTGTCGCTCAAAGAGGTTCTGGCAACCTATGAGTTCGACCCACGCAACTCAGACAACGACCCAGGTGTGGCCCATGCGCCGGGCGGCGAATCAGTGCAGCAAGTAGCCGATCGCATGCAAGAAGCTGTCAATGAGATAGCGCAGAAATATCCACACGGGCGTGTGCTGCTGGTTTCGCACGGGCTTTCTGTGGCGACCTTATACTGCCTGGCCAATCGCATTGATCTGCGCGACGTTCACCCACACATCCCTGACAATGCCACCCCGCTGGTCATCCAGTGGCCCCCACAAAATAATTAACCCCAAATTCAATCATTCAAACTGCGTGGCTTTCTGTCATGCAGTTTTTTTTTGTTGAAAGTTAAGAGAATCGGAATTGATAAAATTGCCTATTGACTTTATAGTTTATTTGTTCTATACTGTCATTGTTCGATGATACATTTGTTCTATTATTCAGGAGGAACGTTCATGAACTTATCCGCTGCTCGCCCATCTATGACCAAGACACTTTCCGGTATCCGCGTCCGTTCTGGTGCCGTTTACGGCATCATCATTATTTTGGCAATGATCGCCTTCGAGACCTTCAACTACAGCACCACTGCCTACGCGCTCAAAGACCTGCTGGGCAATTTGAAGTTCGGCAATGTCGCCTGGTCAACCCTGTTAGCCCTGGCCTTCTGTGGCATTGATTTTGCCGGCATCGCCCGGTTGATCTCACCGGACGCCCGCAAAAGCGATCAAAAAGAATCCTGGTACTTGTTTGGCGCCTGGCTGATCGCCGCCCTTGCCAATGCTGCACTCACTTGGTGGGGGGTCGCTGTCGCAATTGCCAACCATACCGTTGCAAGCACCGCCGTGATCAACGCCAATACCCTGACGCACGTCGTCCCCATTTTCGTCGCCATTATGGTCTGGGTGATCCGCATTCTGATCATCGGCTCACTTTCCACTGCCCTACAGCATTTGGGAGATTCAAAAGGCAAAGCCTCTAACGATTCTTTCCAATCGCAGGTCTTCCACTCGTCAGCGCATTCAGCCGCTCGCCCGACGACCCAGGCTCGCCCCGCAGTGACCGTCACGCGCAATCCACGCACCGTTCGACCCGAACCCACCTATCACAGCCTGGATGGAAGCAACAACCAGAATTCTCAGCAACGCAGTAACCTCTTCTAAGTCCACCCATTCGTACTATTTCAAAGAGAGACCCCATTTACATGTAGTGCACCCCATTAGTTGGACAAAAGTTAATTAGGAACGAAGGACTGAGTT
>CAYWLG010000021.1:0-30070 GCA_964459385.1 uncultured Anaerolinea sp. | reverse complement strand
TTAAAACTGCACCCTTTCTGTTGGATTTTGTGTCCAACTTTTGGGGTGCAGTTCACATAAGTTCCACTCTCTTTGAATTTTCAGATCTTCTTCGGCAGGATAAACCAGATCTTCAATCCGCCCGTCGGCACATTCTCCGCGCCGATGCTGCCTCCCTGGGCTTCGATCAACTGGCGGGCAATAGCCAATCCCAGACCGGCTCCTCCGCTCTTGCGGGCGCGGCTCTTTTCGTTTCGCCAGAAGCGATCAAAGATTTTGCTGACCTCTTCAGGGGATACCCCGGGGCCGTTATCGCTAATGGCTACATAAGCGCCGTCTTCGCGCGCAGAAGCCGTAACTGAGATATACCCTTTTTCATTGGTATAACGTAGCGCGTTGTCGAGCACATTGCCGATCACCTGCTCCAACCGCTGCGGATCCACCCACACTTTAGGGAGGTCAGCCTCGATCTGCAGATCCAGGGCCACGTCCTTATCCAGCGCCTGTGGTTTAAAGATCGAAACCGTGCGCTCCAGCAGTTCAGCCAGATCCACTTCGCGCAGTTCAAAGCGAAGTTGCCGCGTTTCGGCCAGTGTGAGCAAGCGCAGATCTTCGACCAAACGCTCCAACAGGTAGGTTTCTTCGAGCGCGGGGGCGATGTTGGCCTCGTTGATCGGGTAAACCCCGTCCACGATGCCTTCCAAACGACCGCGCAAAACCGAAAGCGGGGTGCGCAGTTCGTGTGCAATATCGGCCAGTAGTTGGCGACGTTCATTGTCGTTCTGTTGCAACGCCGCAGTCATATCGTTGAAATGGTCTACCAGTGCAGAAAGATCGTCATTCCCCTTTTTCATGGTGATGCGTGCCGAAAGATCGCCATGAGCCACTTTTTCAGCAGCAGCGATCACCTCTGCGATCGGGTTGACCACCCGCCGGGTGAGCAAAATGCCGATCACCACGGCCAAAATCGCCAGAAAAGCGGCAATCTCAGCCACCGGGTAAAGCACAGAAATCGAAAGGCGCAGCGGGTGAGGAATATCGCGTGAATCGCGAATGATCCAGCCCACCGTTTGCCCGTTGACCTCAATTGGGGTGGTTGGTTGCCCGGCTTCAGGGGTATAAACTTGCCCCACCAAAAGGCCATTGGTGCGGCCATGATCGATCAGAACCACGTTGTTTTGATCCAGCACGATCGATTCGTTCCAATCTTGCGCCGGAAACTGCTGCTGGTCGGGGGGCTGCTGCTCGGGCGTCTGTCCCTGATTTGGGAACTGACCGGGTGTCTGAGAAGAATTCACCAACCGGTCAATGTTGCTCCAACCCCCATTGCCGATGTAAAATGCCTCAAGCAGCATGGTGCTGGGGGATCTATAAAACGGGTTGCTATTGGCCTTGTTATTCAATTCGTAAACAGTCAGCGCCAGTAAACTGAATACCGTTAAGATGACCACAATGGTAAATGCCCTCACCACAGTGAGGAGCAGGCGTCTGCGAATGCTTTGAATTGACTTAACTGCGTTTTTTTCCATTTGTTAGTGACCTGCAAATTTATAACCAACGCCGTGAACCGTAACGATATATTTCGGCTCGCCATCGGCGGGTTCTATCTTCTTTCTTAAGTTACGGATGTGCGAGTCAATTGCCCGCTCATAGCTTTCAAAAGCCACCCCACGCACCGCCACCAGTAACTGCGAACGGGAAAAAATCCGGCCCGGCTGGCTGGCGAGGGTAGCTAAAATTTCAAATTCAGTTGGGGTAAGGGCCACCTCGCCCTCAGGCAAAACCGCCACATAGCGGTTGCGGTCGAGGGTTAGATCGCTGACGCGTATCACTTCAGCCGGTGCGTTCCCCACAGAGCGGCGCAGCACCGTGCGTACCCGGGTAACCAGCTCACGCGGGCTGAAAGGCTTTGTCATGTAATCATCGGCGCCCAATTCAAGGCCGATGAGCTTATCTGATTCTTCTACCCGAGCTGTCAGCATGATGATCGGGGTATTGTGTTCACGGCGAATCTCGCGGCAAACATCCAGCCCATCCATGCCGGGAAGCATCAAATCCAAAATGACCAGGTCGGGGTTTTCACGATCTACCGCTGTCAATGCAGAAGGCCCATCGCTCGCTGTCACGGTATCAAAGTAGGCCGCTTTCAGGTAATCGCGGCAAATTTCCACAATCTTTGGTTCATCATCCACAATCAAAATTTTTTTTGGCATAAGTCCCTGCACAATCTACTCGGAGTGGAGTCTCTACTCTTTATTATCGAAATAAAAACATTTTCTCGCAAGTACCAATTTGGTTCTCCGGCAACCTGTAAACTTCTACAGGTTGCCGGTAAATCTACCTTTATTTGAAAATCAACGGTTCAGATACAAGTATCATTTTTTCAACCGATAACGCGTTCTTTTAACGATCCGGCTACTCATAGCGCAGTGCTTCGATGGGACGCAGCTTGGAGGCCTGATAAGCGGGGTAAATTCCGAAGAACAGGCCAATGATCGCCGCAGAGAAGAAGGCCAGCAAAATCACATCGGCTGTGATCTTTGCGGTGATCAATCCCAGCCAGGTGACCACCATTGCAATGGCCACGCCCAGCAAAATGCCGAGCACACCTCCCATCACCGCCAGCACCATCGTTTCGATGAGGAACTGGGTCAGGATGATGCGCTGGGTGGCGCCTACTGCCTTGCGCAAACCGATCTCACGCGTGCGTTCGGTTACGGATACCAGTTCGATGTTCATGATGCCGATACCGCCCACCAGCAGTGAGATGGCCGCGATGGCACCCAAAAAAGCGGTCAAGGTGCTGGAGACGGTGCTCAGGGTTTCAAGCGCCTGCGCCTGGCTGGAAACCGAGAATCCAAGGTCTTCAGTGAGGGTCAGTTTATGGTTGGAACGCAGCACCAACTCCACATCACTGATCACGGTATCTACTGTGTCAGCCGAAGTGGCAGAGATCATGATCGACGACAGGGTTTGTTTGCCGTTGCTCATGGCACTGCTGCCAAAGATCTTGGAATATCCGGTGCTGAGTGGGATCAAGACCACATCGTCACCGCTGGTCATACCGCCGGAACCACTTTCGGCCAGCACGCCCACGATCTTGAAATCGCGGTTATTGATCTTGATGGTACGGCCCAGGGCATTCAGCCCTTCAAAAAGGTCGGTTGCCACCTGTGAACCGATCACAGCCACTTCATCATTGGCCAGATAATCTGCCTCAGAGATAAAGCGTCCCTGGTCAATTTCGTAGGAGCGGACCTCTGTGTAGTTGGGGGTCACACCCGAAACCGTATAGTTCGAGGTGCGATTGGTGCTGGCCACCTGCTCACGACTTGAGTAGATGGGCACGATATCGGCGATGTTCGACACGCTGGACTGAACGCTCTGATAATCAGAGTACAGCAGCGTAGTGCTGGTGCCAGAACTTCCTCCCGGGCCAAAACGCATCTGAGATGAGATGGTGATGAGGTTGGAGCCCATGCTTGCCACCCGGTCGGTGATGTTGGCGGTAGCGCCGCGACCGATCGAAAGCAGAGCCACCACAGCCGCCACACCAATGACGATGCCCAGCACAGTCAGGGAAGAGCGCAGCATATTGGCGCGCAAAGCTCGCAGAGCAATTTTGATGTTTCCAAGGATGTTCATGCTATTGCTCCTTCACCCTGGCCGCTTTGCTTTTCACAGCCACATTGTCATCATCCGGGCGGATTGAGCTGCCTGCCACCAGCGGTTCAACCACCGGCTCATCTTTCACGATCTTCCCATCGGCGATATGCACGATCCGTTCTGTGTGACGGGCGGTGAAGGCATCGTGGGTGACATACACAACTGTTTGTTTTCTTTCGCGGTGCAGCTTTTGAAAGATCGCAATGATCTCTGCGCCGGTTTTGCTGTCGAGGTTGCCGGTTGGTTCATCCGCCAGCAAAATGGCTGGTTCGTTCACCAGCGCACGGGCAATTGCCACACGCTGCTGCTGACCACCCGAAAGTTGATTCGGGTGGTTATACATGCGGTCGCTCAGGCCAACAATGTCAAGCGCTTCTTTGGCGCGCTCAACACGCTGTTTGGCATTCAGGCCATCATAGACCAAAGGCAGCATCACGTTTTCAAGGGCAGTGGTTCTGGGCAGCAAGTTGAACTGTTGAAACACAAATCCGATCTTGTGCGCACGCAGGTTGGCAAGCTGATCTTCGCTCATTTTTTCCACTTCCTTATCGTCAATATAATACGTTCCAGAAGTGGGCACATCGAGACATCCTAAAATTGCCATCAGCGTGCTCTTGCCCGAACCAGAAGGTCCCATGATCGCAACCATTTCGCCATCTTTGATCTGCAAGTCAACTCCATTCAAGGCGCGAACTTCCTGGTCACCGATCTTATAAACCTTGGTTATCTCTTTTACTTCAATCATTCACATACCTCTTTTTGTAAGGCAACATTGTCTTGTTCTACCAACTTATCAGAATTAGTTACCCGGGCCACCCGATGGAGCACCACCACCGCTGGGCATGCCGCCACCAGTGACGCTGCCGCCCAGATCCATGATGCTGTTACCGCCTTGCTGTTGGGTAGAGCTATCGCTGGATGAAGAGGTGGAAGTAGCGTTCAGTTCCACGGTTTCGCCAGCGCTCAAATCGCCTTTGACCACTACAGAAGTGCCGGTTACGGTGCCGCTCACCACAGAGACCTGCTCGGTGGAGCCGTCAGAATTGACACGGATCACATACTCGTTGCCGTTGTCGTCGGTCTGAACAGCCGCTACAGGAACGGTCAAGAGTTGTTCAGCAGCGCCGGTGTCAATCGAAACTGTGGCGGTTGCGCCCAAAAGAATATCGGGGTCGCTTTCATCCAGTTGAACGCGCACGGTGTAATTGACAACACCGCTGGAAGATTGCCCCACCGGGTTGATGAAAGTAACCTTACCGGTTGCGCTGATGTCGGGCAAAGCATCAAATGTAACGGTGGCGGTGTCGCCGATGGCAACACGAGAGATTTCCGTCTCGTCCACCTGAACATCCACATAGAGCATGGAACGATTGACGATGATGATGGCTGAGTCGCCCTGTGAAACCTGATCGCCTTCCTGGGTTTCGACAGCGACCACTTCGCCATCAAACGGAGCGATGATGCTGAGCATGTTCACTGTTGCCTGAGCAGCATCCACCTTTGCCTGGGCAGCCGAAATATCGTCCGGGTTGGGGCCGTCTTTGACACGGTCGTATGCACGCTGCGCATCTTCAAGCTGGGCTTTGGCCAGATCGAGGTCTGCGGTGAGCGACTGCACATCCAGTGTATCCGGATTGGCTTGGTAGTAAGCCAGAGTCGCTTTAATGGAATCGCGATCTTCTTTTGCCTGGGTCAGGTTGATCAAGGCCTGGGCCTTGGTGCTGTCGTTATCTGCCAGTTCACCGAGACTGTCGTAATATTTTTGCAGATCATACACTTTATTCTCGGCCAGTTGTAACTTCGCCGTATAGATCGTGATGTTGCTTTCCGTTCCCTGGGTCGTGTTACGATTCCAGTAATTCCCCAATGCAGTGTAGTAAGCACTTTGTGCATTGGCCAGTGCCACCTCAGCCTGAGCCTTGGCGGTGTTTGACTGTTGGGCATCTTCCAATGCCTGTTTGGCACTCACCAGAGTGACGGTTGCCTGAATGACATCTGAAGGAGCAGTGGAAGGGTCGAGTGTCATCAACACCTGATCTTTGCTGACCTCTTCATTGGATTTCACATTCACGGTGCCAACGATACCGCTGGTCTCCCAACTAAGGGTCACGAGTTGCTTTGCCGAGATCGAACCCGAAGATTCGACGGTGGTTGACATGGATACTGCTTCTACTGTGCCGGTCGTAGCAGTGGTGCTGCTAGTTGCTGAACAACCCATAAGGATTGAT
Organism: uncultured Anaerolinea sp.; assembly: GCA_964459385.1. Classification (GTDB taxonomy): domain Bacteria; phylum Chloroflexota; class Anaerolineae; order Anaerolineales; family Anaerolineaceae; genus UBA6107. The sequence goes on along the minus strand of CAYWLG010000021.1, from coordinate 24,197 downwards.
GAGATCAATAGAAGAGAGAGTATCGATAAAACGGTTGATTTAAAATGACGCTTCATACATTTGCTCCTTAAATTTTGTATACCGTAAAGATACTCGCGATATATGGATAAATTATGTAGACGGCGCAGAGAAATGTTGAAGGATTAAATGACGCCAGGCCCGCTTTGGGGCAGGCCTGGTGTCAAAAAAGGAATCGAAGATGGCAACTAAAATAGGATCAAACTGAGGTCATTCAAAAAATCATTGAGCTTAGCGCGCTTCAACAATATCAGTGTATCACTTTTCTAGATCATTAATCCCGAGAACAAAGGTTTTTTTACCACTCATCCTCGATCAGCCAAATTTGGCAATCTAAAGATCCATTCGGTCGGAGAAAATCGGTTTATTGCTCCCTTAAACTGAAGCGATCCCCATAAAGTCTCGAGGATCGCTTCAAAATAAGAGAGAGGGGTTATTTATTCAATCACAAGCTGTGTTTTGGGCTTTCTGCTAAATACCAGCTTGAGCAAAGCAAACAACACGGTGGCTGCGGCGATGAGACCCAGGTTTTTCAACAGGTTCATCCAGGCCTGGCTGGAGCTTCCGCCCTCAGCACCGTGCGGCCCGTCGCCCTGTCCAAGCCCCTGGCCGGGACCGTTGTGGTTGCCCTGAAACTGGAAATTGGCGGTATTGCCGTCAAAGGCCGGGCGATCTGAATTCACTGCTGTTGCAGAACCGGTTTGTGTAACGATCAAATAAGTTGCGCCTGCTACCAGCCCAATTGCCAAAAGAACGATTAAAATTTGTGACAGAATTTTTAACATGTTCTTCACCTATAATTCTTTCTCAACCTTAACGGGAACTGCCGTCAGTTCAGGCTGTTTTTGGAAAATGCGTTTGAGCGGGTTCCCTACATATTTTCTGAATACGCCGGTCAGCCAGCTCCAATGCAAAGCAAAATGGGCGGCCACCAGAAATACGCTTGCATCTGAAGCCAGCGAATGAATCTGTTTCCACGATCCGCCGTCCGGCAGCGAGATGCCCAAAGTAGACAAAACGGATTTCGAGATCATCATGCCGCTCAGGGTAATTACCGTAAATGCCACAAAGATCAAAAGATCAACGATCGAATTGATGCGTGCATGTAAGGGTAATCTGCGGAAGAACTTCTTTACCGAGTTCGCGACCCAGTTCCAGTGCAGCAAAAGATGCACCATCGCTGTAACAAAGAAGGCAAGGCCCAGCCATTCGTGAATGGTCTCGCCGGTGATACGCGGTTCCGCTGCCAGCAAAAAGCCAGCAAAGATAACGAAATCGATCAACAAATTTCGTAGAGTTTTCATTTTTTCTTCTCCAAATTAACAATAAACTTTTTTAAACTTACAAGTGATAAGATAAACAAATTGTGTCGAGAAGTTTTGTAGATTTGGAGGATTTTGGTCGAATCTTGGCGGTCGAAAATCTTTCTGTAACCTCCCCTTTATGGGCATTCTTGGCCTATAACAAATCACCGGTCAGAAATAAAAATAAAAGAACTGAGAGGTCTGTCATTACACTTCTCAGTTCTTTTAAAATTTATCTCTTGTCTAGGGCGCTGGGGTAAAGGTGGCAACACTCACTTCTGGTGGGCCGGCGTGCTCGATGTTGCCCGACAACTCAAGTGAGTCCCGCCACGATTCAGGGTCGGTATAGATCGAATATGCATAGCCACTGACTGTGTTACCCGTCAGTGCAGGGTGAGCCGGTGAAGCCACGCTGATGCCGGCGGTCATTGCATCGACCACGTTTTGACTGGCCGAGCCGGCAGCGCTGTCAAGGTAGGTAATGCCATAGTCACAGTTCGTGATGGTATTGGCGGTTAGCGCCGGTGCGGAAGTGTCGTTTAGGCTGATGCCAATTTGAACGGCTTGAATATCGTTTTCAGCAGCTTCGCCGCTGCCATTTTCCTGGAATAAAATGCCAATTTCTCCTCCCTCACCATTTGGCCAACTGCTGCTGATCGTATTTCCCTGCAAAACGACTGAGGCGTCATCTGAAACAAAAACGCCTATTCCACCCACAAAGCTGATCTGGTTATTGGTAATCGTTCCGGTGGAGTTTTCGTAAAATATGAACCCTTCTTTCAACCCAGAGAGCTGATTCCCCGTTGCCAAAAGGGTGCCATTGCCCTGCCCCACAAAGCCCCAACTGCTGAGAGAGCCAGACAGGGTATTACCTGTGAAGGTGCCTTTGGCTTCATTGGATACGGCTAAGTGAACTGATCCAATTTCTGTGAATTGACTGGTTTCCACCTGCCCGGTAGAATTTTCAAGAAGGCTCACCCCCGCGCTTAGATTGCGGAAGACCACATTCCTCACTTGAACGTTTGATTGATCGAAAGCAATAATGCCGCGGTAAGAGTCATAGATCTGGCTGTCTTCAATGCTCAATTGGGCTTCTTCATTTACATAAATGCCGCCCGGCGCTTTCTTGGGAGCATCTGTTAAAGCACCGGCAGGGTTGCCCGCAAACTGGCTGTTGCGAATAACTGCCTGCACATTGCCGGCCAGATTGAGCACCCCCAATTGACCACCGTCTTCAGAGAGGGTGGCTCCTTCGAGGATGCAGTCATCCAGCTCGAGGCTGCCACTTTTGACATAGAGAACGGTTGCCTGGCTCTGCCCGCTATAAGCCAGCGTGATGCCTTTCAGGCTGAGCTTACCGCTTCCGGTAAAGGCAAACGCCGCTTTCCAGCCATCTGTCGTTGTACCCGTTGTCAGGGTGGTCTGCCCGGAACCGGCACCGATGAGAGTGAGCGATTTTTCGAGGGTGAAACCGTGTGGCAGGGTAAACACACCCGCCGCCAGATGGATCGTGTCTCCATCTGCAGCAGCATCAATGGCGGCCAGCAGATCCACCTCAGGGCTGAGCCCGGTCGGGGTAGGCGTCGGCTGCGGGGTGGGGGTTGCGGTTGGGGTGGCGGTGGCAAAAAGCTTCCCGACCAGCCCATTGCTGCCGCAGGAAACCAACGCCAGCGAGAAGATCAGAGCAAGCGTAAACAATGCAACGAACTTTCGTGTAAAACGAAAGCGAATTTGCGCTCTGTGCATGGATGTATTCATTTGAGTTCTCCTCTTGTACTTCAATGTGCTTCGTAAAAGGCCGATCCGTACAGGATCGATTTTGCCTCTGGATTCAAAACCAAATTTTTATTTGTAGAGCGCTACGGATAATTAAGAATTATATTCAATTCGTAAAAAAGCGTCAGTAAAAAAGACCTGAAAACCGCTGCAAGTGCCTTTTAAATAAGCTCTTGCAGCGGTTGTATGGAGAAAAAGTATTCGATTAACCCAGCAACACGTTCACCAAAACGTCGCGGCGAGTTGAGCGGGGTCAGCCAGCATCTTCTGGTAATGGTCGGCTAACTTTGGGCTGTGGTGCATCAACTGATCAAGTCCCTTGATCACACCATTCGGGTCTTGCCTGCCAGTGATCAATTCTGCCTGCCCGTTCTGCCAAACCTGCTGCAAACACACCCGCACCGGCGCGCCGCCGTTCAGGTTTTTCCACCAGGTCTTCTTTTCAGGGAAACCTACCATGATCCAAATGGAATTCCCCTCACGGATATACTGCACCGGCGTGACATATTCTTTGCCGCTCTTGCGACCGCGGAAGGCGATCAGCAACAGACCGTCGCTCATTAGCTTGTGGAAAGGCGATTGCAGTATCCAGCGCATGACCGGATTATAAAGATGATTCATAAACCATAACATTTCTTTTACTCGCTTTCTTGTTTTATCCAGGCCGTCATCTGCGAATCTCCCCTGTTCCCCCATAAAAAGTAGGGGATGAACGTCAATTCACGGCCGCTTTGTGTTTTTGCTTTGATCCGTGTTATTTTACCCAAAGAGGTATCAGTCTCTTGAGCAGACAATTGATCGGCGCGCAGGGATTCAGCCAGAATATTCAGCTCCGGCTGGTCCACGCTCTCGAGGCAGTAGAGCAACGGGCCGCGCGCAATGGCAACTTTGCCACGCAAAGCCTTTACTCGTTCATGTGGGTGCAGCACCCGCACAGGCAGATCGAACTCCAGCTTGATCTCATCTCCGTCCTGCCACTCACGGTCAATGGGCAGATCAAATACCAGGCGCGGATCGTATCCGCAGGCGGTGGGGTCGGCTTTCACTTTGCGGTAGAGCGGCAGCTCTTGTTCTTCACCGTTAAGCTGCAATTTACAGCCTCCCGCCCAGGAAGGCAAGCGCAAATGAAGCGTAAACCGCTTCGCTTCGGGCAGGTGAAAGCGAGCCTTTACCCTTCCCTGCCAGGGGAGTTCAGATTCGATCGTGATTCTCAATCCGTCAGGCTGGTCGAAGCTCACCTCTCCGCCAATGTACTGGTGCAGCCAGACCCCTTGTGAACCAGCAGTTGCCACGTATTTACCCAGATCGGCGAAAGTGCGCGAAAGATTGGAGGGGCAGCAGGGAATGGAATACCAGGGCTTGCGGTCAATTCCTCCACGGCACAGGGTGGGGTTGTTGTAAAAGTAGTGCTGCCCGTCCGTGCCCATCCCCACCGAGACGGCATTGTAAAGCTGCCATTCAAACAGGTCGGCATAACGTGCCTGCCGGGTCAGCAGCAGCATTTGCCAGCTCCACAAAAGGCCGGCCACGGCCGCGCAGGTTTCGTTATAAGCGACTTCCGGGTTCAACTCATAGTCCCTGCCGAACGCTTCTGAGACGGGCAGTGCCCCCAATCCGCCGCTCACGTCCATGCGCCGCGTTACCATGTGCTCCCAGTTCTCCTCAAGGGTATGGATCAGTTCTGCTTCCGGCTGGCTCCTCGCCAGCATGGCGGCCGCCGTGTTCAGGTAACCCATACGCACTGCATGCCCCACCGGAGCATTCTGCTGGCGGATCGGGCGATGCTGCTGAAAATATTTGCCGTTCAGCCCGCTGACAAAGAAGCGCAGGTTGCTGAAAGGCGGTTCTACAGCCCGATTCATGGCCGGCACCGGATGGGGTTCGGGCTCCTCACGCTCGGCGAAATATTGGCGGTGTCTTTCACTGACCTGTTTCTCGCGTTTGGCGTTCGAGGCAAATTGCCCGATCAACGACAGCCCAAAAAAGCGTTTGCGGCCGCGCGCCTCAATGAAGTGCCGGGCCAGATCACGATAGCTCTCTTCACCGCTAACCGCATACAGCCGCAGCAGGGCGATTTCGACCTCTTCGTGGCCGGGGGTGAATTCCGGCCCGGCGTGCAGAAAATCACGCACCAGCAGATCGGCTGCTTTTCTGGCCACATCAAGCAGACGAAGCTGAGCAGTGGCTTCAAAGTGGGACACGCCCGCTTCGATCAGATGGCCGTGGCAATATAGCTCATGCTCGATCTGCAAATTTACCCAGCGCTGGCCGGGAAAGTGGATCTGATTGTATGTGAAAAGGTAACCCTCCTCACTTTGTGCCTTTTCAAGCAATCCGATAAAGTCATCCATCAACCGGCTGAGCGCCTCATCATGGCGGTTACGTTCAATCCGCGCGGCCGCGTCCAGCCACTTGGTGGCATCCGAATCGGCAAAGAACCAGCCCTCGCGCATTCCCTCCTTCTCGCCGGCAGCGATCCTGAAATTATCGATGCAGCCGCTCGCTTCGAGCATGTGCCATTGATGGAAGATCGCCTGGCGGGCATTGACCTCCAAACGTGCTGACCAAAAAGCATCGTTGATTTGAACGGATTTTGGCGAAAGTTCAAGCATGATGGCTCCCATTCATTGGATTTTCACAAGTATAGCATTTCCCTCCCCTGGCGATTTCGACCAAAGGGGTGAAAGAAATTCGCCGAAATCATTATTAATGTTGAGGCACCCAATAGGAAATTGGTTGAACTTGGTTTAACTTGCCCCACAAGCCTTGTCAACCTCGTTATAATGCAAGATGTAATTGTGAAATAATTCACAATATAAGAAATCATACACTATCTGTATGTCAGTGAACAAGGAGAATAAAAATGGTCGAAAAAATCAAGAACACTTCCCCAAAGGCCGAAAACGTTTTTCAAAGCGCTTCGACCGTAGAAGAACTGGACGCCCTGATCGCGAGCGTAAAAGCCGCCCAGGCAAAATTTAGTACCTTCAATCAGGAACAGGTAGACGAGATCTTCAAAGCAGCTTCCATCGCTGCCAATGCTGAGCGCATCACCCTGGCCAAAGAAGCCGTTGCCGAAACGGGCATGGGCATCGTGGAAGACAAGGTGATCAAAAACCATTTTGCTGCTGAATACATATACAACAAGTATCGCAATACGCAAACCTGCGGCATCATCGAGTCGGATCCTACTTTTGGCATTCAAAAGATCGCCGAACCGATTGGGGTGATCTGCGGCATCATCCCCACCACCAATCCCACCTCGACCACGATCTTCAAGGCCTTGATCGCCCTCAAGACGCGCAACGCCATCATCTTCTCGCCGCACCCGCGCGCCAAACAATGCACCATTCATGCCGCCCGTGTGATCTATGAAGCCGCCGTCAAGGCCGGCGCCCCGGCCGGCATCATCGGCTGGATCGAGAACCCCACCATTGAGCTGGCCAATCATCTGATGACCCACGCCGGCATCAATCTGATCCTGGCCACCGGCGGCCCCGGCATGGTCAAAGCCGCTTATTCCTCCGGTATCCCTGCCATTGGTGTGGGGGCGGGCAACACCCCTGCCCTCATTGATGAAAGCGCCGACGTGCGCATGGCCGTCAATTCGATCATCATGAGCAAGACCTTCGATAACGGTGTGGTGTGTGCCTCCGAACAGTGTCTGGTGGTACACAAAGACGTTTACGAAGAAGTGGTGGATGAATTCAAGCGCCGCGATGCTTACATTCTCTCGCCTGAAGAGAAAAAGAAACTCACCGGCATTCTGATGAACCCCAAGTCCTGCTCGGTCAACCCCAGGATCGTCGGGCAGCCTGCAGCCAAAATCGCTGCCATGGCCGGCATCGAGGTGCCGCCGACCACCAAGATCATCATCGGTGAGATTGACGAGGTGAAAGCCGATGAGCCCTTCGCGCACGAAAAGCTCTCGCCGTTGCTGGGCATGATCCGTTGCAGCAGTTTTGAAGAAGGCACTGCCCTGGCCCAGAAGCTGGTGGAGTTGGGCGGCATTGGTCACACTTCAGTGCTTTACACCAACAAGCTCAACAAAGATCGCATCGGCCAGTTCGGCGCCGCCATGAAGACCGGCCGTGTGCTCACCAACATGCCCTCCTCGCAGGGTGCCATCGGCGACATCTACAACTTCAGGCTGGAACCTTCTTTGACCCTCGGCTGCGGAAGCTGGGGTGGCAATTCAGTGAGCGAAAATGTGGGAGTAAAACACTTGATGAACATAAAAACCGTTGCCGAACGCCGCGAGAACATGCTCTGGTTCCGTGTGCCGCCAAAAATTTATATGAAAGCCGGCTGCCTGCCCGTTGCCCTGCAAGACCTGGAAGGCATGAAGCGCGCTTTTATCATCACCGACTCGGCCCTTTTCAACCTCGGTTATGTTGACCGCATTACCGGCGTGCTCGAAAAACTGGGCATCGAATGCGAGTGTTTCCATCAGGTGCGCCCCGACCCCACCCTTTCGACCGTCAATGAAGGCGTGCGCCTGATCAACGCCTTCAAGCCGGACGTGGTCATCGCCCTGGGCGGTGGCTCCCCGATGGATGCGGCCAAGATCATCCGCCTGCTTTACGAACACCCCGACGTGGAATTTGAAGGTCTGGCCCTGCGCTTCATGGATATTCGCAAGAGGATCTACACTTTCCCGATCGGCAATCAGAAATCCACCTTCATTGCCATTCCCACCACTTCGGGCACAGGCTCAGAAGTGACCCCCTTTGCCGTCATCACCGATGACCGCACCGGGCTCAAATATCCCATTGCCGATTATTCGCTGACGCCCGATATGGCCATCATCGACTCTGAGCTGACCATTGGTATGCCCAAAGCACTGGCGGCCGCCTCTGGCTATGACGCCATTGTGCACGCCCTCGAAGCCATTGTTTCGGTGGCTGCCACCGATTACAGCAACAGCCTGGCACTCGAAGCCCTGCGTGTGCTCTTCAAATACCTCAAGCGGGCTTACGACAATGGCGATCAAGACCTGCGCGCCCGCGAGAAGGTGCACAACGCCTCCACGATGGCCGGCATGGCCTTTGCCAACGCCTTTTTGGGCCTCTGCCACTCGATGGCCCATAAACTGGGCGCCGCTTTCCACATCCCGCACGGTGTTGCCAATGCGCTGCTCATCACCCAGGTGATCCGCTTTAACGCCACCGACAACCCCACCAAACAGGCGGCCTTTCCGCAGTATCGCTACCCCGGCGCCATTGCTCGCTACGTGCGCATTGCCGATTTCCTGCAGTTGGGCGGCGGCAGCAATGAAGAAAAGATCGCCGCGTTGGTGGGCGCGCTCGACCAAATGAAGCGTGATCTCAACATCCCGGCTTCGATCAAAGACTACGGCATCAACGAAGAAGAGTTCCTGGCCCGCGTGGATGAACTGGCCGAAGAAGCCTTCGATGACCAGTGCACCGGCACCAATCCGCGCTACCCGCTCATCAGCGAGATCCGCGAATTGTACCTGCAAGCCTATTACGGAAAATGATCCTCCTTATTTACAGATCAGCCTGTCCATTGACAGGCTGATTTTGTTATACAAAAGATTTTTGCGATAAAATAACCCAATGACCCCGACACCCTTCGATCAATTCCTTACGCAATTTCCAGCCTACAAAGAGACCGAAAAGTTGGACGAACTGCGCCGACTGGATTATGCCCGCCTGGATAAGGCCGGGCACGTTTACCTCGATTACACCGGCGCCGGTATCTATGCCGAGAGCCAGATCGAGAAGCACCATCGCCTTTTGAGCGAGAACCTGTTCGGCAACCCCCATTCGACCAACCCCTCTTCGATGGCTTCTACGGTACTGGTAGAAGAAGCACGTGAAGCGGTCTTGCGTTTTTTCAATGCCGACCCGACAGAATACGTGTCGATCTTCACTTCAAACGCCAGCGGTGCTTTAAAGTTGGTGGGCGAATCTTATCCGTTCGAGCCGGGCAGTCGTTATCTGCTCACCTTCGATAATCACAACTCGGTGAACGGCATTCGTGAATACGCGCTGGCGCACCAGGCCGAGGTCACCTACATCCCGGTCTTGCCGCCCGAAATGGATATTGACGCCAGTCGCATTGAACAGGAACTTGCACGCAACCAGTCGGACAAACCGCATTTGTTCGCCTACCCGGCCCAATCCAACTTCTCCGGCCGCAGACATCCGCTGGAATGGATCGAGCTGGCTCACTCTCACGGCTGGGATGTGCTGCTGGATGCCGCGGCCTTCGCCCCCACCAACCCGCTGGACCTGAGCCTCTACAAACCGGATTTTGTGCCCATTTCTTTTTACAAGATGTTCGGTTACCCCACCGGCACCGGGGTGCTGCTGGCCCGCAAGAGCGCGCTGGCTAAGCTGCGCCGTCCCTGGTTTGCCGGCGGCACCATCACGGTGGCCTCCGTGCAAGGCGGCAAATACTACCTGGCCGAAGCGCCCAGCGCTTTTGAAGACGGTACGCTCAACTTCCTCAACATTCCGGCCATCAAGATCGGCCTCGATCACCTGACCGCCATCGGCATGCCCATCATCCATGAGCGCGTACAAATGCTCACGGCGTGGCTGCTTGAAAATCTTTTGCAGATCAAACACGATAACGGCAAGCCTGTGCTCAAGATCTATGGGCCGCATTCGCCCGAAAACCGCGGCGGCACGATCTCGTTGAACTTTGTCAACGCCGACAGCCGCGTGATCGATCATCGCTTCATTGAAGAAGAAGCCAACAAACACAATATCTCGATTCGCACCGGCTGTTTTTGCAACCCCGGCGCAGGCGAGATCGCGCTGGGAATTTCCTCCAGCGAACTGCGCTCCTGTTTCACCCGTCCCGACCACGAAAGCCACCTCACCTACGATGAATTTCGCCTTTGCATTGATGGCAAGGCTTCTGGGGCGGTGCGAATTTCATTGGGACTGGCCAGTAACTTTGCGGATGTAGAAAAATTTATCGAATTTACGCGCAGCTTCGCGAACAGATAGCAAAGCCAGGGCAATTGCCCTGGCTTTTATTTTCAGACATATAATTCGACGATTCCCGCCAGTTTTTTGATCTCTTGCAGTGCCTCGTCTTCGGCCACCACCACCAGCGTGTCTCTGGCGTTGATCACCGTCTCGCCGTGGGGCACAAACACTTTTCTGCCGCGCCGCAGTGAAACGATGATGCAGTCGCGCGGGAAGGTAACCTCTTTGATCATTTTTCCGGCGATCTGTGAACCGGGCTGAATTTGGATATCCACCACCTCCAGTGTTTCGGGGGTGATCGCATCCAATCGATCCGTTTGTTCACTGTGCCGCTGCTGCAAGCGTCGCTCAGAGGCCAGCACATAAGCTGAGATGATATCCGAGCGGCGGATCACGCCCACCAGGTGGCCCGGGTTTTCTTTCAACACTACCGGTACCCGCCCGATATCCAGGCGGCCCATGATGGCAAGCGCGTTATTTAGACTCTCATCTGGATAGGTGACTTCTATATTGCGGTTACAGGCATCCCCGACCGTGCCGCTCTTGCCCTCGCGCACCTCATAACGGTCAATATCCTGCAGCGTGATCACCCCGACCATCTGGCGACGGTTGTTCTCGACCATCGAACCGTGAAAACGCTTTTGATCCATGATCACACGGGCATCGGCCAGATTCATTGTCTCAGGCAGTACGACCACATCGGTGCTCATCGCCTCACGCACCTTTATCTCGGCCAGCAGGTCAATATCTTTGCCGTGACGCATAAAGAAACCCTTGCGGGCCAGGCCGATTTCATAGATGGATTGGCCTTGTATCTTCTGCGAGATCATCAAACTGACCGCCACTGAGATCATCAGTGGCAGGATGATGCGATAATCGCTGGTCATTTCAAAAAGCAGCAACGAAGCCGTCAGCGGAGCGTGCACTGCCCCGGCCAGAACCGCGGCCATGCCCACCAGGGCATATGCTGCCGGGCTGATCCCCAATGCAGGGAAAAGCTGCTGCATGAGGATGCCAAAAGCGCCGCCCAGAGTGGCGCCGATAAACAAAGAGGGCGCAAAAACACCGCCCGCGAAGCCGCCGGCGATGCTCACCGGGGTCAAAACCAGCTTGGCCACCAGTAAAACAAGCAGCACTCCCAGGGTGAGGTTAGCCGGCCACAGGATGTTGGTGATGGTATCGTACCCCACACCGAAGACCTCTGGGTAAAAGATGCCCACCAGACCCACGATCAAACCGGCACAGGCCGTTTTAACCCAGCGTGGCCAACGAATTTTTTGAAAATTATCCTGCATCCAGTAGAGCAGGCGCACATAGACCGCCGAAATCGGGCCGGCCAGCACACCCAGTGCTACATATAAAAGCAATTCCCAGGCAGAACCAAAAGTGTAGTAGTGCGCCTGAAAAGCCGGAGCCGTACCGCTCACCCATTGGGTAAAGACCGAAGAAGTCACAGCGGCCAGCAGAAGCATGCCCAGTGACGAGGTGGTCAGATCACGAATCACGATCTCAAGGGCAAAGAACACGCCCGCAATCGGTGCATTGAAGGCCGCAGCGATGGCGGCAGCCACCCCGGCCGAAACCAGGATGGTGATGCGCTCTTCCGATAAGCGCGTCCACTGCCCGATCATGGAGCCCAGATTGGCACCAATTTGCACTGACGGATCTTCCGGGCCAACCGAAGCCCCGGCGCCGATAGAAAGCACTGCTGCCAGTGTTTTTGCCGGCAGGTATTTATAGCGCAGGCGCCCGCCATCTACACGAATTGATTGGATGACTCGGCCGGTGCCTTCGATCTTTTCATGTCCGCACATGAAACGCATCAGCAAACCCACGACCACACCGCCGATCACCGGGATGAGCACGATGGTCCATTTTCCGGCCGGTGCGAGGACATTTGCAAAAGTTGTAAAAGAGAAACCTTTGACCAATTCGATCAGATACTTGAAAAGCCAGACCCCCATTCCTGTGGCCAGGCCCACCACCACAGCCAGAACTCCTGTGATCACCGTCATTGACTTCGGAATTCTTTGAAGATAAAGCTTAAAATTCCCTGACATTAATACTTTACGCCTCGATAAAAGTTTCCCTTAGTATATCGCAAAAAACGCCGCTTTCCTTGACCGTGCCCTGACTATTTGATAGAATAAACGCGTTTCTGGCGACGTGGCCAAGTGGCAAGGCAAGGGTCTGCAAAACCCTGATCATGGGTTCAAATCCCATCGTCGCCTCTATTTATTTAACCCACAAGGGGGACGTTGCAAACCCCATCGTCACCTCTATTTATTTAACCGCACATAACGATCATGAGTTTCCCCACAAGGGGGATGATGCAAACCCCATCGTCGCCTCTTCCTTTTTAATCCAAACAAACGATCATGGGTTTCCCCACAAGGGGGACGTTGCAGCTCCCATCGTCGCCTCTTCCTTTTTAATCCAAACAAACGATCATGAGTTTCCCCACAAGGGGACGATGCAAACCCCATCGTCGCCTCTCCCTTTTTAATCCCCCCAAAAAAACATTCTAGGTTTCCCCGCAGGCGACAAAAAAGACGACCTCTTTCGAAGTCGTCTTCGTTTCACTTGAGTTATTGTGTGATCAGTTTGTATCCCAAACGTCCAATGTTATCGATGATGTTCACATCCGGGTCGATCTTGGCAAATTCCTGCCGCAGCAGATAGACCAGATACTTCAAGCGGTTACGGATAGAAACGTTGTCTTCCCCCCAGATCTTCTGGGTAAGTTCCTGGTAGGTCACCAGCTTGGGCGCGCTTTGCATGAGCAAATAGAAAACGTCATACATTTTGTCGGTCAGTTGAATATGCTGGTTCTTGAACACCACCTCATGCGTGGTTGTGTCCAGCACCAGATCGAGCTTGTCGATTCCCAACCGGTCCACTTTGCCATCCCCTTTGACACGTCGCATCACGGCTTCGATGCGGGCCAGCACTTCGGCCTGGTTAAACGGCTTGGTGATGTAATCATCGGCGCCTACCTGCAAGGCGTGGATGATGCTATCTACCTGGCTGTTGGCGGAAAGGATGATGATGGGGGTTTCGGCAATCTCGCGGATCTTGTTGATGGTCTCCCAGCCGTCCATCTGCGGCATCATCATATCCAGCAGCACCAGAGAAGGCTGAATTTCTTTGATCTTTGTGATCGCCTCTACGCCGTTATAGGCGCCGGCCACATCATATCCCTCATGGCGCAGGATATGCTTGAGCAGTACCACCGTATCTGGCTCATCATCCACTACCAATAATTTTTTGCGCGGTGCTTCCTCCACGCTGTCCAGATCCAGCCCTTCTGATGTGATCGCCATTGAATTCTTTAACGATGATTCCATAATTACTCCTTCCTCTCAAAAGCCCCGATTCCTTCATTCAGAGTTTCCCTCCCTGAATTGACAATTCAGATGTTCGTTGTTAAAGAAAGAAAATAATTATTCAGCGATAGATCAATCCCTTGAAACTTAATTATTCTCGCCGAACCAATAACTTGTAACCCAGGCGGTCCACGTTATGAATGATGTCATTCTCCGAATCGATGTTCAAGAACTCTTTACGCAGCAAATAGACCAAATACTTCAAACGATTGCGCACCGCCACACTGTCTTCATTCCAGATGGCCGTGGTGATCTCTTGATACTTCACAACTTTGGGGGCGTTTTTGGCCAAAATTGCCAGCACTTCAAACATTTTCCCCGTCAACTGAATGCTCTTCCCCTCGTAGTTCACTTCATAGGTTTTGAGATCAATGTACAAATTCAATTCGGGAAAGCTGAATTGATCGCTGCCGCTGGTTTTCTCGGCCCGGCGCAGCACGGCTTCAATGCGTGCCACCAACTCATCACCATTAAAAGGCTTGGTCACATAGTCGTCTGTCCCCGATTTTAACGCCTGGATGATGTCCTCTTTTTGGCTCACGGCCGACAGCATGATCACCGGAATATCGCTCATCTTGTGGATCTCTTCCAAAGTTTGCAGCCCGTTCATTTCGGGCATCAATAGATCCAATAAAATGATCGAAGGATCAATGCTGGCGATCTTTTGCAGGGCATCTTTTCCGCTGGTTGCGCCGGCAACATTGAAGTTGTGATTCATCAAAATGTGCTTGACCAGAGTAATGGTATCCGGTTCGTCATCCACTACCAGAACCGTTGTGCGGCTGCCATGAAAGATATTATCCAGGTCTACCCCATTCCCGCCTAACGGCCCTTCAATACCCGTGCTGTCGTTTACATTCATCTCAGTTCAATCTCCACCTGGTCAATAGAATAACGATCATAAAAAAGAGAAATCAAAGTTATAGTTAAGTAAAATTCCTGTATTCAGGTAAATTTTACTCTGTAATAATTTTTTCGCAAGTATTTTGTTAAGCCGGTAAGTCACACAATTTATCTCATGTTATACTGCAAGAACAGTTTTAAGTAAATCGAGGAAACATGTTAATTCTCGTTTCAACGCCCATTGGCAATCTCGGGGATATTTCGCAGCGTGCTCTGGAGACTTTAAAAGAAGCCGATCTGGTAATCAGCGAAGACACCCGCAAAACCGGTTTCTTATTAAACCACTTTGGCATTAAGAAGCCTCAGCTTTCTTTTCGCGAAGACAACGAACAGCGAGTGCTCCCCAAGGTCATGCAAGAACTTGCCGAAGGGCGCAATATTGCCATGGTGACCGACGCCGGCACGCCCTCCGTGTCTGATCCGGGCTTTATTCTCGTGCGCGAGGCATTGGCCCAATCCATCCCGGTGACGGCTGTGCCGGGGCCAACAGCCTTGATCATGGCGGTGGTACTTTCGGGGTTACCGGTGCACAGCTTCACTTTTCGGGGCTTCGGCCCGCGCAAATCGGGGGCACGCCGGCGCTGGTTGGCCGTTGATGAGCACTCCCCCCACACGCTGGTCTTTTACGAAAGCCCCTACCGGTTAGTGGCTTTCCTCGAAGACACCCTCGCCGTCTACGGAGACCGCTCCGCTGTGGTGGCCAACGATCTGACCAAGAAATTCGAAACCGTGCTGCGCGGCAAGATCAGTGAACTGATCGAGCAGCTTAAAAAAGAAACCCCGCGCGGAGAATACACTGTCGTGATCGCCGGTGCGGGGGAAGCTCCTGCTCAAGAAGCCGAAGATTAACGCGTAGGTAAAATGTTGAAGCGTGTTTTTACATCGTAATAATCTTCGTTTTCTGCATGTTTCAATTTGCCGACCATCCAATAAGTGACCGGCGTCATCAATACCTCAATTGAAACTTTGAAAATGTAGTTCGTCACCACCAGCGTCCAGAACAGCGACCAGGGGAAGACACCAAAAAGGCTGGCTACCGCGATAAAGATCAGTGAATCCACTCCCTCGCCCACCAGGGTGCTGCCAATGGTGCGCGTCCAAAGCCACTTTCCATTGGTCATCACTTTCATTTTTGCCAGGATCACCGAATTGGTGAACTCGCCCACCAGATAGGCCGACAGGCTGGCCAGCACGATGCCGCCGGTGCTCATGCCGCCCAAAACGTTGTTGTAAGCCAGTTGACCGGTGGCAGCCTGCCAGGTAGCTTCCCCCGGCATGATGCGCACCAACCATAGGATGATGGCACTAAAGGCCAGACACGAAAAGCCCGTCCAGATGACACGGCGGGAACGCTTAAAACCATACACCTCGGTCAGTACATCCCCAAAGATGTAGCTGATCGGGAAGAGGATCGTGCCGCCGTCGAAGGCCAACGGCAGCCCAAAAATGGACACACCCCAGTCGATGATCTTTGCCGAAGAAGCGATGTTGCTGACGATCAACACGGTCACGAACAGGGCCATGATCAGGTCGAAGTATTTAAAAATGCGGTGCTGTTCATCGGAAATATTTAAAGTAGATGAGTTCTCTTGAGTTTTCATGTTGCCAAGTATAATCGGTATAGATTAAAAATCACGGATAAAAATGCACCGATTTTTCTTACCTCCAGACAGCTTTGTGAGCGACGAGATTCACTTCCCCGAAGCGGTTGCCAGACAGATCGCCAACGTTTTGCGTTTAAAACCCGATTCTGAGGTCATCGTTCTGGATGGAAAAGGCATGGAATTCAAAGTTCAACTGTTGGAAGTAGCCACCAGACAGGTGAACGGAAGAATTCTCTCTGCACAGCCCGCCCAGGGCGAACCGCTTACCCGCGTCAAAATGCTGCTTTGCCTTACCCAGCGCGAGAAGTTCGAATGGATGCTGCAAAAATGCACCGAGATCGGTGCCAGCAGCTTTGTGCCGGTGATCTCTTCACGCAGCCTGCTGCAATCGGCCGCAGAGGCCCAATCCAAGTATGAACGCTGGCAAAAGATCCTCTGCGAGGCCGCCGAGCAGAGCCACCGCAGTCGTATTCCAGTCCTGGAACCTGTGCTCAAATTCTCACAGTTGACCGCCAGCCAGCCCGACCCGGCCGTCTGCCGCCTCATCCCCTGGGAAGACGAAATGGGTACTCCCTTGCGCCAGGCGCTCACACAGTCGAACGCTGCTGAGATTGAAATTTTGATCGGGCCCGAAGGGGGATTTTCTGCCGATGAAGTGCAGCAAGCCAAAATAGCCGGCTTTATTCCCGTCACGCTGGGGCCGCGCATTCTGCGCATGGAAACCGCCGCCATGACCGCCGCCGCTCTGGTGCTCTACCAGCGCGGAGAGATGGAGGCCCGTTCAAGCCAGGCGGCGCAATAACAGATTCTTCAGGCGATCTTTGAGCACCTTGCCGCGTCCCAAGACCAGCCCATCCGCGCGGCACACGATCGCGACACTGCCCTTTTCCCCCACTCCTTCGAGCGTCTCAAAACAATCTTCCCCCTTCAGCCAGCTCTCGGCTTGAGCCTCATTCAGGTAAACCTTGCCGGCTTTGAACTGAGCGCCAAAACGCGAGACCCATTCGTGCGAAAGGGTCAGGATATTTTCACTTAACTCTCCCAACAGCAGGCCGGCATATTCCAATGGCAGTTCGCCAAAGTGATCCAACAGGCGCTGCGGCATGGCGATCACCTTCTCAAAACGCTGCATGAGAACCAGATCATATTCGTTCAGGGCTTCCTGCAGCTCCCAGCCATACTGTTGGGCGAGCTGGCGCGCAATTTCCGCTTCCAAAGCATGCGGCAGAAAAACGAACCCGGCCCGTTCGAGCGGGCGGGCGGGAGCACTTTGGCTGGGCAGATCCAGCGAGCCCGTCTTTTCGATCAGGCAGGCGAAGAAACCCGCCGTTCCCAGGCGGTGCGGCCATAAACGCAGGCTCTTCTCCACCTCAGGCATATATTCAACCTCGCCGTTATGCAATATCCCCGGCACGGACGCGGGCAGCTTGGAGATCACATCCAGGACGCGGATCTGCCCGCCAAATTTACGCAGCACGGCATCGATCACCCCTTCATCTTCATCAGGCAGCAAGGTACAGGTGGAATATACCACCTGGCCACCGACTTTGACGGCCTGCAAAGCACTGCCCAATAAGGCCGTCTGGCGTTTGGCCAGGCTCAGGCTTTCTTTTTCGCTGACCGGCCGCGTGGCATGCGATTCGCTGGTGCGCAGCCCCTGCATGCTGCACGGAGCATCGATCAAAGCACGGTCGAAACGTTCGGCAAACCAGGCGCCCAGCTTCTCACCGGGAAACTGGCAAATGGCAGCGTTGACGGCGCCCCAGTTTTGTAAGACTACACGCAGCGCCGGGATGCGCCCGGCACTGGAATCGTTGGCCAGCACCAGGCCGTGATCCGCGCCGCGGGCGATCAGATGAGTGGTTTTGCCGCCGGGCGAGGCAGCCAGGTCAAGCGTCAGGCCGGGCGCCGTGGCATCAAAGTCAAATAACTCCACCGGCACCATCGAGGCAGCTTCCTGAATATAGTACTGCCCCAGGCGGTGCTCGGCCGTCTGGCTGACGGGAGTTAGCCCGCTGTCATCCACACGATAGCCCTGCGCACAGAACGGCAGCGGGCTCATCTGCCAGTGATAGCGCTCTTGCAGCGAAGCGATCAAGTTCTCCGCCGCCTTCAGCGGGTTCAGGCGTAGCGTAGGCAAAAGCGGTTTGCGCACTTCTTCCAGCAGCAGCCCGTATTCGGCACTCGAAAGCATGGGGGCAAAGCGCTGCAAAGATTCCTGCAAAAACTGTTCGGGATCAATCGTCTGTTGGTTTTGCTTCTGTTTTCGCTTCATTGACCCTTCTCGATGCAAAAGACCATCTCATTCTCAAATTCAATTTCCTGCACCTGCCAGTTGAGCCCGGCAATCGTGTCGTAGACCAGACGGCGATGCTGCTCGATCTTGGAATGGCGCCCGGTCAGACTGGCCGTCGGCAGAGACACCAACAGATGCCGCACATGCAGGCGCTGCCAGAAAGCACGATTGCAGCCCTTTTGTCGGATCTCAAAGCGGTGTGCCTCTTTAAAGAAAAAGGCCGCATCCGCTTCGATCACAGGCGGTTCTACCAGAATATCCTGCCGCATGGCCAGCTCCGGCAAGCCATTAAGGCGAAACAGCCCATTGATGGCGTCCAGGCGCGGCTGGTGCAGGTCGTAGGCATAATATTGCACCCCGGCAGGCAGGTTCATCCACGGCAGCGCGAACGGATTCAAGGCACAGGCCAGATCCAGAATCACCTTCACCGGCCCGGTATGTGCAAAAATGCGCGCATAGAACTCTTCCAGAATGGGCAACCGCTCTTTGGTGGAGGCATGGGCGGCCAGAATGTTGCCGCAGACCGTCTTTACCTGCTCCGGTTCGCCGCTCTGATACGTCAGCCGCAGGTCTTCTAGACAGGCATCATAATCGGGATCGCCCAAATAAGGTGCAATGATGTTGTGCAGTTTTTCGCGCACGATCTGTTCTACTTCACGGGGCTGTGTGCTGTGTGCCTGCGCCTGCCAGATCAAATCCAAAATAGTTTCTTCGGGCAAATGCAGGTTGCGATATTTACGCGAAGCCAGCAGATGCTGCACCAATCTTGGGGCAAACTGCGGGTCGTCTACGGCGAGCGGCTTCTCTTTGGTCTTGTTCACTTTCGCACCAGGAAGGCCAGTTCACCGGGGAACTCAAAACGCTCAATTTGCCAGTTTTTATCTGCCACCAGTTGCCTGAAATGTGCCTCATAATTTTGCGCCATGCCTTTCGAGCGGCCGCCCAGCCCCTGTGAAGGGAAAGAGACCAGAATGGCTTCCGCGTTCAAGCCCTCCAACAGCTTCAACCCGGCTTGTTTGTCGATCTGTTCCAGGCAGGGGATGGTCTTGAGCAAGAGCGCCACCTGCACCGGCTGGGCCGGAATGCTATGCGTCAGGTCACACAGCTCCGCTTTGCCGTTTAGCCCAAAATGAGCAAAGAAGGCGTTCAAGTAGGCCACCATGTCCGCATAAATATCGCAGGCCATATAGCGACAGCCGGCAGCCAGGGGCATAAAAGCGTAATTCAATGGGTTTAACCCGCAGGCCAGATCAAGCACCGATTCGATGGCGCCCAGACCGGCCAAAGTCTCCTGAAAGAAAGTGGCTTCTATATTCGCACGCTCGCGCGTGGAGGCATGCAGGCTGCGATTGGCGGCCAAAAATCGTCTCACCGCTTCATCCGCCAGATCATGGGGCAGATCGGCCAGCTCGCCATTCCATTTGGCGTAGGGAATGGGCACTTCCTGATAAGAGGAGCCCACCTGATGCAGCTTATTGCGCGTGCTTTTGACCGCTTCTTTGAGCGAAGCACGCTTGCCCAATTCGGCACGGCCAATGGCAGCAATCAGATCGGGGTCAATGGCCGCATACTTGGCACTGGCACGCACCTGCTGCACCAGTTCGGCCAACTGCTCTTCATCCGGCTGCATCAGGCTGCCCTCTTTTGAATGCGCTCGCACAACTGACTCATGAAGCGCAGATTATGCAGGGTGGCCAGGCGCATGAACAGGCTGTCGCCCATTTTAAATAGATGGTGCAAATAACCGGCAGAATAGTGCCGACAAACCGGGCAGTCGCAGTATTCTGAAAGCGGCCCCGCGGCACGGATGTAGGGTTCATCGTTGATATAACGATATTTCAGCCAGTTGCCCGTCAGCCCGGCCTGCGGGTCATCCGGGGAGGTGGCGAAGGTGTACAGGCGGCCGTGGCGGGCATCGCGGGTGGGCATGGCACTGTCGAAGATGTCGTAGCCCAGGTCAAAACTGGCCAGCACATTGAGCGGATGCCCGATGCCCAGCGCGTGCATGGGGAATTCGGCCGGGATGATCTCACGCGTATAAGAGATGATCTCGCTCAGCAGGTTGCCCTCTTTGTCCAGCGGCCAGCCGCCAAAGCCGTAGCCATCAAAGCCGATCTCAAGCAGGGCATCGGCGCAGCGCAGGCGCAGGTCTTTGTAGCCACCGCCCTGCACCACCGCGTAAATGCGTGGCCGGGCAGATTCATCCAGCTTCTTTTGATCGATGAGGCGCTGGTATTCTTTTTTGCACTTTTTGGCCCACTGAATGGTGCGCTCCACCGAAATCTTTTGCTCGTCATAACCCTCATCCACGTGGGTGCAGTCATCCAGACAGATCACCACATCGCTGCCAAACCCCATCTGCAGTTGAATGGACTTTTCGGGCGTTAATTGATAGGTGCGCTGGCTGCCTTCAGGTTTGAAGTTAATGCCCTTTTCGTGCAGCGTGCCAAATTTGGGGTTTTGCCGGATGAGCGAATAGGCCTGAAAGCCGCCTGAATCTGTGACGATGGTCTTCTGCCAGCCGCTCATTTGATGCAGCCCACCCAATGATTGGATGGTTGAAGCACCTGGCTTGAGCATCAAATGGAAGGTGTTCATCACTACAGCTTCAACCCCCACCCCTGCCAGGTCTTGCGCATCCACAGAACGGACGACGCCAAAGGTGGCATCGGGCAAAAAGATCGGCGACGGGAAGACTCCCTGTGAAAGCGTCAGAGACCGTGTGCTCATTTTCGTTTCACCATGACGGCGACCCAGTTTTCATTCAAAGAGACCATTTTGCTTCCCTGCCAGTTGGCGCGGTTCAGAAAAACCTTCAAATATTCACGATCCAGTTCAGAAACCCCATTACGGTTCTTTTTGGGATAGCTCACCCAGAAGATGGTGCTTTCTTTCAATGTTGGCAGCCTCTTTTCGATCTCCTGATTCAATTCGCTTTGGCTGTGTGTGAACAGCAGCAAAACATCTGCATTCGCGGTCTGATTCACAAGCCGGGCAAAAGTGGGCAGTGGTTCCAGAGCCTCAATAAATCCCTCCGGCGCATTGACAACACAAAGGCTGCGGCCGGGTTTCAGGAGCAATTTTTCGCAAATCGTTTTTTCAGGCATAAAATCCTTATCTGATCTTATTATAAATGACAGGCAGCCAAAATTCTCTCTGCATCCAAAGGTTTCTTGGCATAAATTCTCATCCAATTAACACAAATTGCACATATAACCCAAAAAGATACGGGTATAATTTTGATGCTTCACAGAAAGCCTCTTATTCTGAAGCACCGGAAAGAGTTCAGGAACAACTTTGTTTTTTCAAATCGAGAATCTCTTCTATCGCCATCCCGGAGTCACTGAAACAGCGGCGCCTGCGCTGAACGGCATCTCACTCCAGATACACGAGGGCGAATGGATCGCACTGGTCGGGGCCAACGGCTCCGGCAAAACTACCCTGGCAAGACACCTTAACGGCCTGCTCACGCCCACCTCTGGCAAGGTATGGGTAGAAGGCCTCGATACTTCTGACCTGCATAATCTGCCGCAGATCCGTGCGCGCGTGGGCATGGTCTTTCAATCGCCCGAAGATCAGATCGTCTCTTCGCTCGTCAGTGAAGATACGGCCTTTGGGCCTGAAAATCTGGGCATTCCCGCCGCTGAACTGCACGCACGCGTAGAAGAAGCCCTCAACCGTGTGGGCATGTGGGAACAGCGCGACCGCCCCCCTCATCTGCTCTCTGCCGGGCAGATCCAGCGTGTAGCGCTGGCAGGCGTGCTGGCCATGCAGCCCAGATGCATTCTCTTCGATGAAACCACCGCCATGCTTGACCCCGTCGGCAAACGAGATGTGCTTGAGCAGATGCGCCAACTGCACCGGCAGGGCATCACTATTGTGATGATCACCCACTCGATGGATGAAGTAGCCTTTGCCGACCGCGCTCTTTTGTTGCGTGAAGGCAGTCTCGTTTTTGACGGTTCGCCAGCCGCATTGTTCACACAAAGCGAATTGCTCCATGCCTGTCATCTCGAACCGCCCTCGGCGGTTCTGCTTGGTGAAGTATTATGCAGCTATTTCCCTGAGCAAACTTTCGGGGCGCTCACCCTTTCTGAATTGATAAAGTCGCTGCCAAGCAATCCATCCGGTTTCCAGCCAACTCAACCGCAAACAACATCCTGCGATGACTGTTCCACCGTGATCGAGATCGAAGCACTTCAACACATATATATGTCGGGCACGCCGCTCGCTCATCAGGCGCTCAAATCCATTTCGCTCCAGACCAGACAGGGCTGCGCGCATGGGTTGGTCGGTGCCACCGGCTCAGGAAAATCCACCCTCTTGCAGCACCTGAACGGACTTTATCTGCCGCAAAATGGCAGGGTCAAAGTCGGAGATTTTGTGCTCAACGATGCCAACGTGGATCTGCGCGCCCTGCGCCGCTATGCCGGGCTGGTCTTTCAGAACCCCGAAGCCTATTTTTTTGAACAATACGTTGGGGATGAGATCGCTTTTGGCCCCAAATTGCTGCATGGCAAAGAGGGACTGCGCGACCGTGTGAGCCGGGCGATGGGCTGGGTGGGGCTGGATTTCGAGCAATTCAAAGACCGACTCACCATCACGCTCAGCGGCGGCGAGAAGCGAAAGGTGGCGCTGGCCAGTGCGCTGGCGATGGAGCCGGGCCTGCTGATCCTCGACGAACCTACAGCCGGGCTGGACCCCTATTCCAGAACATCGCTTTTAAAGACGCTCAAACAACTGCAGGGGCACGGCATGGAGATCGTGATCTCATCGCACAACATGGAAGACATTGCCTCTCTGGCCACCAACATGACCGTTTTGTCTCAAGGAGAAAGCCTGCAAACCGGGGCTGCTGCCCGGTTGTTTAGTGATGAAGCGCTCCTGCAAAAAGCTGATCTCATCGCTCCTGCTGCCGCAAGAGTCGCCAATGCTCTGCGCCGCCAGGGCTGGCCCCTTGACCTATCCATTCTCACCGCTGTTCAACTGGACACAGCACTGGGCACTCTTTTCAGCACGAGGCACGCATGAACCAGTTTGAGTTTTTGCCTCTCGTCACCATCGGGCAGTATTTGCCCACCCAATCGATCCTGCACCGGCTGGATGCACGCCTGCGCCTGGTACTGTTTGGCGGGTTGATGCTGGCACTGACCTTCACCCTGTCTCTGCGCGGGCTGCTGCTGGGGCTGTTCTTCTTGTTGATTGGGCTGTTCATTGCCCGCATTCCAATTCGTTACGCGCTAAAGGGATTGCTGCCCCCGCTGCCCTTCATGGTCTTTATTGTCATTTTGCAGGTACTTTTCTTTTCTTCCCAGATCGATACGATCACCTATTTTTCTTGGGGGCCGATTCACATTACCCTGGCGGGGTTGTGGGCAGCCTTGCAATTGATGCTGCGTTTTGTGGCGCTGATCCTGTGCCTCAGTCTGGCCAGCTTTTGCACCTCTACCTCAGAGCTCATCACCGGCCTGGATCGGCTCATGAGCCCGCTCAACCGTTTGGGCATCCAAACCATGGATTTTGTCATGGCCATTCAAGTAGCTATGCGCTTTCTGCCCCTCTTGGCCCAATCGGCCGAGCGCATCGCCAAAGCACAGGCCTCGCGCGGAGCAGAATGGGGTGTTCGCTCAGGCGGGCTGTTCAAACAAGTTCGGCAGATCATTCCGCTTATCGTGCCGCTCATCCTCACCAGTCTGCGTCGGGCCGAGATGCTGGCGCTGGCTATGGATGCGCGCGCCTATGGGCTGCAAAAGGGACGCAGCAGCATTTATGAGCTGCGCTTCACCCTCAAAGATTTCTATTTCCTGCTCATCGGGCTGGCGATCTGCTGCGCGATCATTCTTCTGTAAGTGTGGGGGGACTTAAAGCAAAAACCCCTTTTCAGGGGTCTTTTTGAGCGGGCGATGGGACTCGAACCCACGACCTTCTCCTTGGCAAGGAGACAT
>CAYWLG010000020.1:0-30839 GCA_964459385.1 uncultured Anaerolinea sp. | reverse complement strand
AAAAAACTGCACCCCTTTCTGTTGGTGGTGTCCAACTTTTGGGGTGCAGTTCAGATGCGGTGGTTGTATTGAGTCTTTTTGGATTGCTCTAGTTACTCAGTTTTTTCTTTGAGAAGAATGTGAACAGCACTAGCGCCGTCACCACTGCCGTGGCCAGCCAGGCGGCCGTTGAAACCACCGCTTCTGTGGGGAATTTAAGCGCAATGCCAATGAAGGCCCACACCAGCACCGACAAATAGGCGCTGTCGCGTCGGGTGAAGGCCATCAGTGCGGCCAGCACGGTAGCCACGGCCAGCATCACGGCGGCCCAGACCTGAGGCGCGATGCCCCATCCCTGCCAGCCCACAAAATAAAGCACGTCACTTACATTGGCGATGGTAGCCACCGAGATCCAGCCCAGGTAGATCGAAAAAGGCACGCGTACCATCCAGGTTTCCAGCCCGCTAACCTTGCTCTTGCCCACACCCAGACCGGTATAGATCATGATCAAAGAAACGAGCAAAAGGATCATCGCCACCAGGGTTAGCACAAAGAGCTGATAATGCCACAAGAAGATCCAGGCACAGTTTGCCAGGCTGGCCAACAGGAACCAGCCAAAGGTCTTTTGCATACGTTCATTTTCACGCTGTGACGGCAGTGCCTGAAATATGGCGAAGGCGATCAAGCCCAGGTAGATCAAGCCCCAGATCGAAAAGACATATCCCGAA
The DNA here is from genome assembly GCA_964459385.1 of uncultured Anaerolinea sp. Classification (GTDB taxonomy): domain Bacteria; phylum Chloroflexota; class Anaerolineae; order Anaerolineales; family Anaerolineaceae; genus UBA6107. Next base: position 30,132 of record CAYWLG010000020.1, on the reverse strand, counting down.
GGCACAAAAAAGACCTTAAAAGAATCGGAGATCTCCCCTGTGCCCAATCCATTGATGGGCAGCGCATCAGCCAAAACGTTGATCACAAGGGTCAGTGCAACTGCAAAGATCACGAATAGTTGTCTCAGCAAACCTTTTTTCATTTTTTCCTCCATTTATGCTTCAATATTAACGAAAAAAGACCCGTTTGCCAATTTTTTGTATAAGGTTTGTATTAACTAAAAAACCGCCTCACGGCGGTTCTTTCGATCATTCCAGTCTGATATTCTTTTTCATCTGCCGCACCACTTTGCGGCTGTAGAAGGTGATCTTGAAAAAACGGATCACGTGCGGCAGCGGCTGAATGTGACTGTGTTCATCGGCATAGATGGTCTGGATGGTCACCCAGCTCAACTTCATTTTCTCGATCACGCAGCGCAAGATCATCTCGACTTCGAACTCAAATCCATGCAGCTTGCTGATCAGCATCTTGTCCATCAGGCGGGCTGAGATCAGGCGGTAGCCCGATTGATTGTCGGGAATATACTGCCCCATCGCCCACGAGAACATCCAGGTACCGACGGTGTTGGAACACATGCGGATGAAGGGCATTTTGCGAAAATCACGCCGCCCAATGATGAGGTCACTGTGCTTTTTCTCGAAATCGGCCAAAAACAGAGGAATCTCTTCGGTGTTATGCTGGCCATCTGCGTCGATGGTGATCACGGCGTCATAACCGTTCTCCAAAGCATAGCGAAAACCCCGCTCCATGGCAGCCCCTTTGCCCTGATTGGGCTCCTGACGCAACACCACAGCACCATTCTCGCCGGCAATCGTTGAAGTCTCATCCTGTGAGCCGTCATCCACCACCAGTACCGGCAGGTATTTTTTGGCGCCATTGATGACAGCGGCGATGTGCACATGCTCATTGTAGGCGGGCAGTAATGCCAAAACTTTTGCTTGATTCTCGCTCATCGTTTCTCTTTTCTCGTCTGATATTACCCCTTGCCATAAACGCTTGTAGTGTACCGGATTTTTGACGATTTTTCCAGCGCAAAAAAAGGCCCGGAAAACTCCGGGCCAGTTCGACGCTCCACTATTTACGAATCAGGCCGGCCAGAATCACCACGCCGCAGGCGATCAACACCACCGGGAAGAGCAAATTCCAGTCCAAGCCCATCAGGGCCACCACGGCCACTGCCAGGGTGAAAACAGCGGTCAGCAGCATCATCCAGGCAGCCCAGGTCATCTTCTTGTTGCGGATGAAGAGAACCAACGTACCGATCAAAGCACCTGCGCCGGGCAGGAAGATGGGCAGCGCCCACCAGCGATAGCCGCTAATGTATGGCTGCAGCATCGGGATCGGGTAGCTGTTGGCCAGAAAACCGGCACCCAATAGCATCAGGCCCAGCCCCACCCAGGCGCTCAGCCCCAGCCAAACAGAGCCATTCTTGCTGCTCTGCGCGTCCAGGCTGGCAACACCACTCAAAAACGCAGAAAGGCCAACCGAGATCAGCATCAAGGGCCATAATCTGCCCCAATCGAGCCCAAAGAGTAAAATGGTGCCCACGGTGCCCATGACGATGCCGGAGCCAAGCCCACCTGCCACTGCCGAGCCAAAACGACCCGTGCGGCGCAGGGCTTCCCAGGCAGTTGAAAACGAACCCAAAACGGGAATAAAGATAAATAAGGCCCACCAGTGGAAAGAGAAATTGGCCAGATGCAGATTCTGAACCAGCAAGATCACACCGGCCAGGATGAGCGCCAGTGCCCACCAGGCACCGCCGTTCGATTTGTGACGTTTCGGCTCTTGTTGTGGAGCCGGGATATTCGATTCGGGCATGTTTTCCATAATTCAATCTCCTGTTATCAATAATCAGTATACGCATTTTGGTCGATTTGGTTGCACTTTGCCCTGCCTCGTCGGTATAATTCCATCACCCTTACTGTTGAAGGAGAAAGTCATGTTAAAAGTTGGATACATTGGTCTGGGCCTGATGGGAAAATCCATCGCCCGCAATATTCATAAAGCCGGTTTCCCGCTGGTGGTGCATAACCGCAGCCAGGCCGCCGTGGATGAACTCGTGGCCGAGGGCGCGATCCGTGCCACCAGCCCACAAGAAGTGGCCAGCCAGGTGGATGTGGTCTTCACCAACCTGCCCGACAGCCCCGATGTTGAAAAGGTTGCCTTGGGAGCAGGCGGCATACTTGAAGGTGCGCATGCGGGCCTGATCTTCGTGGATAATTCCACCATCAAGCCGGCCAGTGCCCGTTTGATCGCTGAGGCATTGGCTGCAAAGGGGGTCGCCAGCCTGGATGCCCCGGTCAGCGGCGGCGATATTGGCGCCCGTAACGGTACCCTGGCCATCATGGTGGGGGGCCCCGCCGCAGCGCTCGAAACCGTGATGCCGATCTTTCAGGCGATGGGCAAGACCATCACCCATGTGGGCGAGGCAGGGGCCGGGCAGATCGCCAAAGGCGCCAACCAGATCATGGTGGCGGCACAGATGGTGGCAATGGGTGAATTGCTTATCTACGCGCAAAAAGCTGGCGCAGACCCCATGAAGGTGGTCCAGGCCATTCAGGGGGGTGCCGCGCAGTGCTGGACGCTGGACGTCAAGCCGCAGCGCCTCTTCGCCGGCAACCGCGAGCCCGGCTTCAAAGCCTCCATGCAGTGGAAGGACCTCAACATCATCATGGAAACCGCACGCGAATACGGCGTCTCTCTCCCCTCTGCCGCCGTGGATGTGCAGCTTTACACGGCCATGCTCCAGGCCGGCCTGGGCAATCTGGATAACTCGGCCATTCTCAATGTGCTGGAAACATTATCGAATATCAAGTTGAAAGAAGAATAAGAAGAAAAGGGCTCCGAAATTTCGGAGCCCTTTTCGCATAAAATTATTTCTTTTTAGCCGGTTCAACATGAACCACAATATCCATCCCCGGGATTGCACTGCGCACTTTTTCTTGAATGAGCAGCGTTTTCGCATGTGCATCAGCCACCGACATGGACGGTTTCACGCGGACATGAACGTCGGCGAACAGGCTGGGGCCAGAAGTACGAATACGCACCTGGTGACAATCTGTCACACCTTCTACCGATTCTGCGATCTCTTTGACCTGATGATCCATACCATTGGGGGTGGTATCCAGTAATCCCTGTACCGTCCGAATGCCCAGCTCAATACTCACATAAGCCACAATTGCTGACACACCCAACGCTGCAAAAGAGTCTGCCTGATACAACCAATGAAGCGAGGGGATCGTTTCACTTAGCTTCACACAGATCAAGCCCACGATCACCACGCACGAACTCCAAATATCCGTGCTAAAGTGCAGGGCGTCTGCTTCGAGTGCCTGGCTGTTATGTTTTTTTGCGGCTGCTGCCAACACGCGAGAGCGGCTAAAATCAATCACAATCGAGACGATCATTACAATAAATGCCCAGGCAGTGATGTCTACTTCTACAGCTTTTCCGGTCAAACGTGAAATCGCTTCATAAACAATCCACACACAGGTGCCCAACAAAAGCAGGGTTTCAAATAAAGCAGAAAGATTTTCAATTTTGCCGTGGCCAAAGGGGTGCTGCACATCTGGTGCCTTTGAAGAAAACTTTACGGCAAAAAAAGTTACCAGAGCTGCCACCAGATCGAGTGCAGAATGAGCTGCCTCAGCCAGAATACCCAATGACCCAGTGAGTACCCCAACGATCACCTTGAATGTTGTCAACCCAACGGCGGCGAGTACCGAGCTAAGCGCTGCCATGTTTTTCTCTTTTAATGCCGTTTCTCCGCTAATTTCAGCCATTTTCCTTCCACTCCGCCAAGCTTTTCTGAAATTCTTCCACAACCCAATCAATCGACTTCAATACCGGTTCAGTCACTTCTTGCAGGTATTCAATGCCGAAAGGTTGAATTCCCAGGTATTCCACCCGGCATCCCAATTCACTTTGTAAAAAGCCGCCCAACACCGTCAGTGGCAGGGTGTGGCTTGAAGCGCTGAACCCGCCGATCTGCTCCTCTCCCAGCCAGGCCACCTCACCGGCGGCAGCGCCAAAATCGGCCGCATCCACAAAAATGACCAGATCCGGCCCAAAACGGCGCAGCGGACCGCTGGCATTTTCAGGCAAAGAACCGGCGTCGATCGAGACACAATTTGCCGGGATTTCAGCACCCGCCCACAATTTTCGGGCGACCAGAATCCCGGCAGCATCGTCACCATTTAATTCGTTCCCGATCCCAACCACGGCCACGCGGACGGGATCGGATCTTTTTTCAGGCAGCTTTGACTTCGTCTCCGCAGCCTGTTTCAGTTTGTGGAAGAGCTGCTCTTTCCAGCAGTTCTTGAACGTCTTCTTCTCGTCCATAGAATACTTCAAAAGGTTCCTTCTTCACTGAGGCCAGCTCCCACTGTTCTTCTGACATGCTCAGACAGTCAAAACGGCAGTTAAGCACACATTGGGCGCAGTAAGTGCAGCGATCCAGATTGTAGCGCATGACAAACTTTTTATTGACCTTGTCAATGGTGATCAATTCGATGGCATTGGAAGGACAATCTTTCACGCAAAGCTGGCAGCCGGAGCATTTTTCGGGGTTCCATACCAGTTTGCCGCGAAAATGTTCAGGGGTCTCCGATTTCACAAAAGGATATTTTTCGGTAACCGGTTTGCGAAAGAAACTTTTAACCACATCTCCAAGCATTGAGCCAATCGTCATACCATTAACCTCCGATCAAGGGCTGAATCCACGGACCCAGGAAACGCCCGCCAATAATCACAAGCAATTGTACCAGAACCAGGATGATGCCGGTGCGCCACCACATGCCCACCGTCTGGTCAATGCGCAGGCGGGCAAAGAGCGATTGCAAGGTGGCCGTCACCAGCAAAAGCACCAGGGTCTTCCACAAGAAGTCGAGCGGAGAAGCCAGCCCACCCATGTAGAAAGAAGCGATCATGGTTAGGCCGATCACCAGCTCGATATCACGGCCGATGCGAAAGAGGCCAAAGCCGCGACCTGAATATTCGGTCAGGGCACCAGCCACGATCTCGGTCTCGGCTTCGGGAGCATCAAAAGGCGGCAGTTCCAGCTTGCCCATCAGCCCTACCAGCGCCACAATGAAACCGAAGGGCTGGGTGATGAGGAACCACCAGTTCTGCCCGGCGGCCGTGTTGATAGCGCCAATGTTCCATGAGCCCACCACAATGGCCGGTCCCAGCATGGACATCATGAACGGCGCTTCGTAAGAGAACAACTGCGTCAGCGCGCGGGTGGCACCCACCAGCGAGAACCGATCCTGTGTGTTGGCGCCCGCCAGGCCGATGCACAGGGTCATCAGGCTGAGCAGGTAAAGCGTCACGATCAGGTCGCCGTTAAAGCTGGAGGCGGCTTTAAAGCCAAACATCGGCACGTACAAAGAGGCAGTCAGCGCTGCGGCCAGGGCCACGATCGGCAGCGAAACGAAGAGGGCCGGGTTGACACCGGCCGGGATGATCTCTTCTTTGGCCAGCAATTTAACCCAGTCAGCCAGCGGCTGGAACCAGCGCGGCCCAATGCGGTTTTGAAAACGGGCCACCAGTTTTCGGTCAGCAAACTCATAGACCAGACCAAAGGCCAGCAAACTGAGCCCGCCCGGGAAGATAAGCAGTGCGAGAATGGGGTTGATTGTCAGATTCATTTGTAATATGCGATCCCATACTGACGAAGTTGTTCCCAGCTCCAAAGCTGAGAGTCATTGCCGCGGTTGACCATCACCATACGGTCGTTGCAAGAGAAGCACGGGTCAATGCCCGCCAGAATCATCGGCATGTCGGCCAGCTTGTGGCCCACGGCCAGGGTCAGCACAGAGGACCAGTTGCACAGGCTCGGCGTGCGCACCTTGATGCGATCGGGCTGGTCGGTGCCGTTGCTCTTCATAAAATAGAACAGCTCGCCACGAGGCGCTTCAACGCGGCTGACCGTCTCGCCGGCCGGGATGCGGCGCGGCATGCGCACAGAAAGCTCGCTCTCAGGCAGGTGATCTACGATCTCGCGTACCAGGCGGTAGCTTTCAAAAAGCTCATTGATGCGCACCACAAAGCGGGCTTCCAGGTCACCGGCGGGTTCCGTGATGGTCTTGGTGGGGAAGAGCGGATAGCCGGCGTAAGGCGAATCCACTCGCACGTCGCGTTCCACACCGGAGGCACGGGCGGTTGGGCCGACCGCGCCCAGATATTCAGCCTGCTCCTTGCTCATCAGGCCAATCTTGCGGGTGCGTCCCAAAAAGGTTTCATCTTCGGTCACCACTTTAAGGTAATGGTGGGTACGTTCTTCCAAGAAGTCCATGCCCTTTTTGAGGGCATCCTTTTGTTCTTCCGTAACATCAATTTTGACCCCGCCGAGGATGTTGGCCGAGTAATTGACGCGGTTTCCACTCAACAGCTCCAACAAATCCATCACCGTCTCGCGGTCGCGCCACGAGAACATGAAGAGGGTGTCAAAACCGCCTTCGTGGGCCGCCACGCCCAGCCAGAGCATGTGGCTGTGAATGCGTTCGAGTTCGGCGATCAACTCACGGATCGCCTGCGCGCGCGGGGGTGCCTGCACACCGGCCAATTTTTCAGCCCCGATGGCGAAGGCCATGGCATGCACATGCGAGCAAATGCCGCACACGCGTTCCATCAGGTAAAGGTCCTGCACATAATTGCGGCCTTCCGTGCCCTTTTCCATGCCGCGATGCACAAAGCCCAGCCGGGCTGTGGCATTGGTGACGACCTCGCCATCCACGGTAAACTCAAAGTGACCGGGCTCTTTCAACGCAGGGTGCTGTGGGCCGATCGAGACGATAAATTTTTCAGGCGCTTTTTTCGTTTCCATCTCGCTCATCTCTATGCCTCTTTCTCTTTCGCTAAACCGGTAAATGCCTTGCGCAGCGGATACACCCCGTTGGGCCAATTGTCGGGCAGCAGCAAACGCTCGGTGTTGGGAGTGCCCACAAAATTGACGCCCAGCAACTCCATCGTCTCGCGCTCATACAGGCTGGCCGAAGGCAAAATATCACAGATCGAATCAATCTCCGTTTTTTCATAGGGCAGCAATACACGTAACGAGGTCACTGCCGCGCCTTCGCAAAAATGATAGATCACCTCTACCTGTCCCTTGTCGGGAATGGGGTGTTTTTCATTTGAACCTTCAACAGTTGTATATTCGGGCACGTCCAGGCCGGTAATGGCAGCCAGATACCCCAGATGATTCTCCAGCAATGCCTTTGTAGCCGCCTTAATATCTTTGGCTTCGATCACCACGTCCAGCCGGTTTTCTTCGGGAGTATGGGTCGAAACCGTCCACGGCTGCAAAATGGCTTGTGCTGCCTGCAGAACTTCTTCGGGGGTCATGGCTTTCTTTTTTGCACTCATATTTTATTCCTCCTAATTCTGCAAACTTTGCAGCAACTGCACCACACCATAAATGATGGCTTCGGGGCGGGGCGGGCAGCCGGGCACGTAAACGTTCACCGGGATCACCTCGCTGATGTCGCCGACCACGTTGTAGCAGCCCTGAAAAACGCCGCCGCTGAGGGCGCAAGACCCAACCGCGATCACAAACTTGGGTTCGGGCATCTGCTCATAAACCCGGATCAGGCGGTCGCGTGCCTGCAAGCTGACCGGGCCGGTGCAGATGAGCACATCGGCGTGACGTGGGCTGCCCTGCAGCTTGATGCCGAAGCGTTCCACGTCATAGCGCGGGGTCAGCGTGGCCAGAATTTCAATATCGCAGCCATTGCACGAGCCGCTGTTAAAATGGATGGCCCAGGGCGAATTGACACGTGCCCAAGTCTTGAGTTTATCCATAATTCCTTGAATAGGATCGGTCATTCACATCTCCTTTTCACCAGTAAACCCCTAGCCCAGAATCAGGGCGATCAGAGCCAGGATCAAACCTACCAGATAGGGAATCAACTTTGCGTCCAGTGTACCGGTGGCCAGCACCAGAATGCCCAGATGCAAGATGGCGAAGAAAAAGGCCACCAAAAAGAAGGGACGATAACCGGGCGCCGCCAGAGTGGTGGGCGCGGCCTCGCCGCTGCTATAAAGGCTTGATTTATTCTCGGACGGGTTCCCTTTCCCGGCCAGCGCGCGGCCTACCAGATAGAGCGCGATCACCAGCGGGAGGTAAATCAAAAAAGCCAGAGGAGGGGTAAGTAAAATGCTCATTGTTCTCTCCTAGCCGCCAAATGCATAGATGAAACTGGCGGCTGCATTATTCGTCAGGAAGGTAGCCAGCGAGGGCCAGATGCCAAAAGCGATGACCCCGATGGCCAACAAAACCATCGGCAGCACCATGATCCATGATACGCTCTTGCCGCTTGCCACAGCTTCAGAGGCTTCATGCCGGTACATGCGGTTGATCATCGGCGCATAATAAGCCAGCGAAAGCACGCTGTTGAGCCCAACAAAAACGATCACCGCGATCATCAATCCGCTTGAGATCTGGGCTGCGCCGAGCAAGATCTGCCATTTCGACATAAATCCGGCCATCGGCGGGATGCCGCCCAGCCCAAGCAGGGCCAGGCTGAGCAAAAAGGCCACCAGCGGGTATTTCTTGGAGGCGCCGTTCAGGTCGTCCAGCACCAGCGGTGAATGCTCTCCTTTGGCCAGATGCAGGGTGTAGAGCAGTGCCCCGGCCGCTAGGAAGGCCAGCCCCTTCATCATGGCATGGGTCAGCATGTGAAAGAAACCACCGCCCGCGCCCACGAACACTTTTGAGAGGATGGAGATGCTAAAACCGATCATCATGTAACCCACCTGCGCCACGCTCGAATAGGCCAGCAACCGCTTGACTTCTTTTTGTCGCAGGGCCATCAGGTTGCCCACCAGCACGTTGAGGCAGCCGAAGGCCAGCAAGATTTCGCCCCAGTGAGCGTTTTGCACGTTAGCCAGCAGACCCAGTGTGCGCAGCATCGCTACCAAACCGGCCTCGATGACGATGCCCGAAAGCATGGCACTGATGCCGCTGGGCGCCTGCGAATGTGCATCGGGCAGCCAGGTGTGCAGGGGAACGAGCGCCGCCTTGACGCCAAACCCCACAATGATCAACCCGCCGGCCACCAGCGCCAGCGGTGAACTGCCGTTCAGGGTGTTCCAGACAGCCGACATCGAAACGCTGCCCACCTGTGAGAAGAGAATGGCGATGCCGAACAAGACAAGCGCCGATCCCACCGCCGATTGGGTCAGATATTTGAAACCAGCTTCCAGAGAAGCGGGCTGTTCATTATAAAAAGCCACCAGGTAGAACGTGCTCACTGCCATGACCTCGAACCAGACCCACAGGTTGAAAAGGTCACCGGCGCAGCCAATGCCAATGATCGAGCCGACCAGCACCAGCAGTAAAGCATAGAATTTTTCTTCGCCGACCTCGCCATCCATGTAGGGAATCGAGAAAAGGGTCACACAAAAGCCCAGACCGACGGCAATTATGCCCAACAAAAGACCGATGCCGTCCAGGCCCATCAGCGTGGCGCCTACCTGGGTGCTCACGAACGTACCGGCCGTCCAGACTGTTGCGGCCAGATAGAAGAGCACGCCTTCGCTCAATAAGATCAGCAAGGTCACGAACTGGGCCAGTGTCATGCCCAGAAAACCGCCTTTGCGCACGCTAAAACGACCCAGCAGGTAAACCAGCGGGGAAGCCACCAGGGGCAGGCCAATGAGGCCGATCATTAAAAGATTTGTATTCATGTCAGGCTCCCGTGGCGAAAAGTGTCAATAAAAGGATGACCGTGGCCAAGACCGCCAGCAGGTTGTATCCAAGCAGGCCGGTTTGGGTCACCCGCAATCCTTCGGCACTGGCCTCGGTTGCAGTGACCACACCGCTGTTAATGGCCTCGAAGCCGAAGCTGTGTTCTGCCGCCCATTTGAGCCAGCCCAACCCTTTGATCAATCCGCCCAGCTTCGACCGCAGGAACCACAGGCCGATGCCCAGAGCGATCACCGCCAGCGGGATCAGGGTCTTGACGCTCACCACCTCATGGAACATGGTGCGGATGCCAAAAGGTTCGATCATGTGATAAGGCAGGGTGTTTTCGCCCAAAAGCTCAGAAAAACGACCCACTGCCAGCCACGAAATGAGCGCCGCCAGCGCCAAAGGCGCCAGAGCGATCTTCATCGCCAACCCGGCCGGGTGCGCGTGATACTCGCTGCGCGGTTCGCCGAAGAAGGTCATCCAGATCATGCGGGTGGTGTAAAGCGCGGTCAAACCCGCCACCAACACCATGAGGCCGTAATAAACGATTGAGCCGCCGCCAAGCCCTGCCTCAAGCAGCACTTCTTTGGACCAGAATCCGTTCAGAACCGGCAGACCGGCCAGAGCCGCCCCACCAATGATGAAGGTCCACATCACAAAGGGCAGCTTCTTGCCCACCCCTCCCATTTGGGTCATATCGCGGGTGCCAACCGAATGGATCACCGCGCCGGCGCCCAAAAAGAGCAGCGCTTTGAAGATCGAGTGACTGAAAAGGTGAAATTGGCTGGCAAAGACAGAACCTGCGCCAATGGCGTAGACCATGTAACCCAGTTGGCTGACCGTTGAATAAGCCAGCACGCGTTTCAGATCGGTCGCCACCAGCGCCATGATCGCAGCCAGTAGTGCCGAAAGTACCCCTACTGCCATCACCGCTTCACGCCAGTAAGGCACATCTTTGAAAGCCGGGTAGAAGCGCGCCAACAAGTACACACCGGCGTTGACCATCGTGGCCGCGTGAATGAGTGCGCTGATCGGCGAGGGAGCTTCCATTGCGTCGGGCAGCCAGGTCTGGAACGGGAACTGTGCCGATTTCGCAGCCGCAGCCGCCAGAAACCCGAAGGCCAGCACGCCCAAAATATTGGCCGGCACAGAGGCGTAGTTCGCCAGGAATACGTTAAAGTCATAGCTGCCGGTGTAGATGAACAACAGCAGCCCACCCACCAGCAAACCAACGCCACCGATGGAGGTGATGATCAGGGCCTTGATGCCGCCGCGCACAGCTTTGGGGTCATCGTTATAAAACGAAATCAAAGCATATGAGCATAATGCCGTCAATTCCCAGAAGAAGAACATCAGCATCATGTTGCTGGTCAGCACCAAACCGGTCATGGAGCCGATGAAGAAGAGAACGTAGGCATAATATCTACCCAGGCTGGCCTCACCATGCATGTAGTTGATAGAAAAGATGATTGCCAGCGAACCGATCACGGTTGCAATGATGGACAGAAACACGCCCAGACCATCGGCCAGAAAGGTGAAGTTGCCGAAGACCGAGTTGGTAACAATTGATATGACCGTCTCTTTGGAAGGATTGAGAAGCAATAAAACAGCAGCAACACCGGCAGTCAGTGAAAAACCAGTCGCCAGGGCGTGCTGTGCTTTATCTCTCGAATCACCCACCACAAGAACGAGCAGAGCACCCAGCCAGGGCAGCCCAATAACGAGAGCAATTAAGAGCATATTCATGGGTTACCTTTTCAGGGAGGAAAGTTCTTTGACGTCGAGTGAGCCCAGCCGATGACGGATCTGTACCGCCATAGCCAGCCCAACCACTGCCACAATCGTGTCGGCCACGATCACGGTCAGCCCTAGGGTTTGCCCCAGGTTCACATTGCCGCTCGTATTGCCAGCCAGCACAAAGGCCAGTGCAACGCCTTTGATCATCAGCTGCAAACCGACGATGACACGAATCAGGTTACGGGTGGCCAGCAAACAATAAAACCCTACCCCGGCCAGGCTGATGATGGCCAACACCACGATCAACGGAATTGGAAGCGTCATGCCTCATCCTCCTTCTGCACGTCGGGTTTGCCGCCAGAAAGCAGTCCCAACACACCCAGAACGCCGCAGAAGACCAGGGCAATCTGCAACAAGAAATCAAGATAGCGTTCATCCCAAAGGATGGTCGCCTGGATTGTGATTGCGCCCAGGTTCGTTGACAACCCAGTACCGGAAATAAATAAATAGGCCATCAATCCAACAGCGATCACCACCAGACCCCAGGCCAACGGCTTGGGCATGACCGGCAGCAAATTAAGGGGTTCTTCACCGGAAATGTTGATGGCGAAAACAAATAAAACGGTAACCAGCCCGGCCCCAACGCTTAATTCGATCACAGCCAGTTGAGCTGCCCCGAGCAGGTACATCATCAGCGCCACCAGGGCACTGGTCACCGCCAACCAGATGGCTGAGACCAACAACCGTTTGGCACTGATCGCGAGTACGGCACACACGAATATACCCGCGGCAATCAAAACATACCACATTGGACATCCTCCTATGAAGGAATAGTAGATCTGAATTTGTACAACGAAGTGCTTGATCTCTGATCACTGTGGTGAATCTGCTTTGAGTTTTTTACGGATAAAAATGGAACGATTGTCGGGAAAACTCAGCCCGCAATATTAAGAAATACTTATATTGCCTTCTTTACATGTACCAAACAATAATTATAATCAACATGTTTTATTAAAACAAATCAGGAGTTGATAAATGTATGAAAGTCGCAGTGCTGGCTAATTTAAAAGAAGATGCTCCGCTCTCTCCAGAAGACCCTCCCGGGCGTTGGGACGACCTAGACGACCGAGAAACCGTAAACATGATCCTCGATTCCCTGCGCTCGATGGGTCATGAGGCACAGTACTTTCCGGCAGGAATCGAATCGATCGAAGCAATTCAGCAATTCCACCCCGATCTCTGTTTCAATTCAAGCGAAGGACATTTCGGCGCTTCACGCGAAGCGCAGATGCCCGCCATCCTCGACATCTTGCGCATCCCTTACACCTGCGCAGGTGTGTTGGGTATGTCCCTCTCGCACAACAAACATGTTGCCAAGCGCATGTTTCGCTGTGCCGGCCTGCCCACCGCCAACTTCTTTGTGCTGCACCACCCCGACGAGCTGGACGGATACACGATCCAATATCCCCTTTTTGTCAAACCGGCCTATGAAGGATCCTCCATCGGCATCAACAGCAACGCATTGGTGCAGGACCACGATGAACTGGAAAAACAGGTGCGCTGGGTTTGGGAGCAGACCCAGGGAGATATTCTCATCGAAGAGTACATCGAGGGGCGTGAATTCACCATCGGCATCCTCGGCGATGAAGTTTTGCCCATCGTTGAGATCGTCTCGCCCACCGGGTTTTACTCTGCCGAACAAAAAGAAGACCTTGCCAGCGCAGTCTACCGTGTCTGCCCGGCAAATTTGAGCGAAGAGAAAACACGCGAGTTCAAAGAGCTGGCCCTTAAGGCCAAAAAAGCACTTGACCTGGAAGATGTGTGCCGCATGGACATGCGCATGGATGCAAACGGGAACCCCTTTATCCTCGAGGTCAACCCCATCCCGCTGATGTGTCCCGATCCCGAACAAGCCTCACTGGTTTACGCAGCACGCGCCGCCGGCTATTCATACGAAGACATGGTGCGCAAAATCCTTGAATCCGCCCTCAAACGGCATCATCTTAAGCTTAACTGATCAAAAAAAATGGCGCTCTTTCGAGCGCCATTTTTATTACTTGCTGTGGATGAATCCGCCAAAAAGCTGCCTGAATACTGTGAACTCGCCGCTGCGCCCCGTATGGTTCGGGCTGGAGGCATCCCAGATGGCCGCGAAAGAAGCGACGATATCGTTGGCGTCTAGATCGGCGCCATTGGTGAATTTGATGTTGTAACGCAGGTAAAAAGTCCATTCGCTGGCATCCGAGTTTGATTCCCACGTGTCAGCCAGACCAGGTACCAAATCATTGCTGCCAAAGCCGTTTTCAACCAGTGTGTCATAAAGCAGCCGTGTGATCCTGAAGGTATTCCAGTCGCTCTCATCCGCGGGCCACAGGCTCACCGGCCGGTTGGCATCGAGGATCTGCACCGTGTGAGCCAAATTAGAGATGTTTTCGTAACTTTCATAGAAAACGTTGGCCACTGCGTTGCTATCGCCGCTGCGTACATAAGAGTTGCTCACCACGTGCCCGATGGGGATGAGGGGCACCAGGTCTTTAAACTTGGCGTTCAACTGGTCAAAATCGTCCTGGCGCACGCGCTCAGAGGGTTCGGCCTGGACCTTATAAAATAGCTCCTGAATTTCTGTATAGGGGTTTCCAAAGGCTTTTGTGTCGCGGATGAAGGGTTGTTCATAAAAGGCTGCGCCGTCCACATATTGCGCCTGAATGGAACCCAGAAACATCATTGCACTTCCCTGCGCCAACGCCTGCTCGTAATCTGCGGTGAACATCGGCTTCAATAGCACTTGAATGCCATAAGCCTGTAACTGTGTTTGAATATCGGCAGCAATTGCCTGATAAGACATTTCCCCAGTTTCGGGGGTACGCTCATAAACCAGGATCAGATTTTGAGAATAATCAAAATTAATGTCTCCCAGTGCATCAATAGCATCTTTCGGCCGCTCTTCATACCAGCCAAGCAGTTTTGAATAACCGGGCGTGAAGTTGGAAGGGATCAACTGCGTGGCCACTTCTGAGCCAAGCGGGAAGTAGTTTTGCACCAGAGTGCTGGTGGTCAGCATATTGGCGATTGCTTTGCGCACCACAGGATCATCAAAGGGCTTAAAGGTGTTGTTAAAGCCCAAGTAGACCACATTCGCGGGCGGGTGACTGACCGAGGTAAAACGGGGATTTTGTTTGAGTTCTTCCTCTGCGGCGGAATTCAGCGAGTTGGCTACATCCACGATGGTGGTCTCATAATCGGTCAGCAGGCCGTTAGGGTTGCTGTACCAATCGACCAGAATATCGGTCACTTTGGGTGGGGTTCCCCAGTACGTGTTGTTCACCCTTAATTGCAGGGGCTCATCTTCGCCCTGCTGTTTCACCCTGAATGCGCCCGTGCCATTGACGTTCGCCGAAAGGGCTAACGAATCCCCCTGATACTCATTCAGCACGTCACGATCTTGCACGGCCAGTACCGGCGAGGCCAACTTGGCCGGGAAGGAGACGTCTGACGAACAGAGCGTGAATTTCACTGTGTGAGCATCCACTGCCTCCACTGCTTTGATCTCGCCGCCATAGTTGCAGTTCGCGGCTTCGACCCGCATGGCAGAAAATGCCGCCCCGGGCGCCGTTTGATTGCCGCTGATCGCCTCACAACCGGTCAAACCAACCGACAAGACCATTGCTATGGTTATCCATACTCGCCAGACCTGTTTTTTCATTGTTTTTCGCCTATTATCTTTGGTATCCCTTTCATTATACTTAATCTGTTCTGCTGCGGGCTTTGCAAATATGAAAAGTTTGCCGTAAAATTGGGCTCATGTCTCTGAAAAGCTTCCTGGAATTCGATCAAAAGGTGACCGGCGCCATACGTTTGCAAGACCCGAACCACAAGTTCAAACCGGTTGCTGCTTTTTTTGCCCACTCAGGCGATTCGTGGTTCATTGAGATCGCACTGTTCATTCTCTGGCTGCTCTCAAAAGATCGCTGGCACCAGATGGTCGCCTGGATGGCCGGTTGCGTGGTCGTGTTGGCTGTGCTGGTCATTGCCATCAAATTCCTCATCCGTCGCCAGCGACCCGAAGGCGATTGGGGCGCTATTTATCGCAACACCGACCCGCACTCATTTCCCTCCGGCCATGCGGCCCGAACGGCCATGCTGACGGTGCTGGCCTTTGCTTTCGCGTCTGCCTGGCTGGGGTATTTGTTTATCGTCTGGGCCTTACTGGTCAGCCTGGCGCGCGTTTGGATGGGGGTGCATTATCTTTCTGATGTACTGGCCGGCATCGTGCTGGGAGCGCTGTTTGCGCTTGCCACCCTGCCCCTGGCACCCATCCTCTTCAACTGGCTGCCTTTTGTCTTCTCAAACGCTTCCAGCCTCTTGTAAAAGAATGCCTCCGCAAGTATGCTTTAGAAAAAAGAAGCTTTTTGGAACCGCCTCTTGATAAGGAGGTTTGAATGGATTATTTTGAACAAAATGAATTGATTGACGCTCAGATCAAGCGTGTTTTTCGCATTGATGACACCACCGCCGGTTCACAACAACAGGGCTATCTGCGCCGTTATCGCGGCCATTTGCTCATTGACTCAATGCAAGCCTATGAGGATCTGACCGCTTCGCTTAAGCCCTACCACCTCACCCCGCTTTTTCGCAAAGAAAAAGAGCTTCACATCATTTTACTGGTGCCAGAAGCCCCAGAGCCCAAACCTGCCCGCAACTGGATCAACCTGCTGCTCTTCCTTTTAACCGTGATCAGTGTCTTGGTCGCCGGTGGGCTTTCCAACACCCCAGAGGCCCTGCCCACAGACCCACTTCAGGCGCTGCAGATACTCTTCCAAAATGGCTGGCCCTTCGCCGTCAGCCTGCTGGCCATTCTGGGCATTCATGAATTCGGACACTATTTTGCCGGTCGGGCACATGGGGTGAAAGTGACCCTGCCGTTCTTCATCCCTATGCCAATCTCACAGTTGGGCACACTGGGAGCATTCATTAGCATGAAGTCGGCCCCCAAGAACAAGCGCGCCCTCATGGATATTGGCGTGGTCGGCCCGTTGGCCGGTTTTGTGGCTTCGCTGGTTGTGCTTTGGATCGGTCTATCGCAGTCGGTGGTGGCCCGCATTCCTACCGCTATTCCGCAGGGACAGATGCTGCAAATGGAAGGCAACTCGCTTATTTACCTGCTGTTCAAATACCTTCACTTTGGCACCCTGCTGCCCCAGCCGGACGGATTGAGCGGCACCGCCCAGCTTCTTTACTGGCTGCGTTACTTCTTCACCGGTCAACCCTCGCCGCTGGGCAGTCTGGACGTCACCATTTCGCCGGTGGCCTGGGCAGGCTGGGTGGGATTGCTCATCACCTCGCTTAACCTCATCCCCGCCGGTCAATTGGATGGCGGGCACATCTTTCACCTGCTGTTTGGGCAGGATCAGGCCAAAAAAGTGCTGCCGGTGATCATTGGTGTGCTGGTTCTCTTGGGTTTTGTCTGGAGCGGCTGGTGGTTATGGGCCGGGCTGGTCTTTCTCTTTGGCCGCGCTTATGCCGAACCGCTCGATCAGATCACTGAACTGGACGCCAAGCGCAAGTTTTTGGGGATTCTGGCTTTGATCGTCTTCATCCTCACTTTTACACCGGTGCCGCTGCAGCTATTTGGCT
The DNA here is from genome assembly GCA_964459385.1 of uncultured Anaerolinea sp. Classification (GTDB taxonomy): domain Bacteria; phylum Chloroflexota; class Anaerolineae; order Anaerolineales; family Anaerolineaceae; genus UBA6107. Next base: position 13,066 of record CAYWLG010000020.1, on the reverse strand, counting down.
AGTTATTTCGGCCCACTTATCGATTCATAGTTTCGATCACTCTACCATCCAGGCTCAGATAGCGGCGCATCACTTGCACGGTCAGGCAGGAATGCGCCGGCAAGATCAGCACCAGATCGCCCACTTTTAGCGGGGGGAATTCACCGCTGAACTGCAGCACCCCATGCTCTTGCGAGAGTGAGCGCACGATGGCATTCGCCAGCGGGGGTGTCCAGCCATTTTCGGCCGGCAAAGCCACCAGTCCATACGAAACGCGGCCGTTTACTTCAAGCGAGTCCTTTGAAAGGTGAATCGCCCCGCCATAGATGACAACTTCGCTGCGTTCGGGGTGAAGTGCCACCACCGGGCAGGCCACGGCTACGGCGATTTGAGCGGCAGAGCACGAGCCGATGGCAGCCTGCTGGGCGTCGTAAAAAATGAAGTTTCCCGGTCGCAGTTCATCAATACCCGAAAAATCTTCGCACAGAGAGCACCCCGGCGTATCCCCCACTGATATTTCAAGCCCCGAGATTCCTTCCCGGACGAGCGCCTGGCGCAATTCATTCATGCGTGCGACCCCTTCGCGAAAAACACGCACCACTTCAGCCGTATTTTCACAATGATAGGTATTGCCCGAATGCGTCAGCAGCCCGCGCAGATGCAAGGTTTTTTGCGCCTGTACCTGGCGCGCCAGCGCGGCGCTGGCCTCTGTTTGCGTCCAATCGATCCCGGTGCGGTGGTTGCCAACGTCCACTTTGATCCACACCTCTACTTGAACGCCACTCAGGGTTGCCAGGGCGGCCACTTCTGCCTCATTTTCAACCAGCAGCGACAGCTTTACCTGCTCCGCCAAGGTTTGAATGCGCGCCATCTGCCGCACGTTGAGCGAAAAAGCGATCAAAATATCTTTCCAGCCGGCAGCGGCGAAATATTCCGCCATTTCTACTGAAGAAACAGTGATGGCCTCTACCCCGTAGGGCTTGAACCACTCGCCGATCTCGGCCGACTGGTGCGTCTTGAAGTGCGGGCGAAAGCGCACCCCGGCGGCAGAAACTTTGCCGGCCATTTTCTTTAGGTTGGCAATGGCTAATTTGCCATCGAGCAATAATGTGGGTTGGTCAATGGAATCGAACAGGGTCATGGGGCACCTCTATCAATGCGAACCAATGAAAAATTTTTACAAAAAAGGGACGAAAAAGCACTTCGCCCCAACAAAAACAAAGTGGTTACCCACTCAGGGCATCTGGCCGTAGAAGATCTCGTTCTTGTAGGCCATGAAAACCATGCGCCCCGAAGAAATGGAGAAAGCCGTCGGCGCCAGACCGCTCACATCGCCGCCATCGCTGATGCGCGGGTACAGCACCCGCTGCAAGCTGCGCGCGTAACTGAGGTGGTAGACGGTGTTGCCTTTGGCATCCAGCAGGTAGATTGACGAATCGGGTGCCTGCGTAAGGCGCATTGAAACGAAGCCTGCTTCCGGGAAAGTGGTTACTTTGTTCGACTGTCCACCGCGGGTGTCCAGATAAGGCGCCGGGTCGGTGCATTCGGTAGATTTCATGTCTTTAATGGGGCTGTAGGTGCATTCCACCATCTCACCATTGGAACGCAAAATATACAGTTCATAGCCCACGATCTCGATATCCAGCGCATTGGTCAGGCTGGGAATGTTTTCGTCAAAGAACAAGGTCGGCTTATCAGGGAAGCTTAATGATTGACCCTCAAAGCGATATACCGCATTCCCGCTGATATCCAGCACATACAGATAGTTCTGATACAGGGTGATCGCTTTCACTTCGCCCCAACCCATATCGGGGGGCTGCAGCGAAACGATGTACCCGGCATCCCCCGGCACACAGTAATCCAGATTGCCGCTGCCATCGATGGCCAGCAAGGTGGCTCCGTACTGGTTGTCGCTGGAGATCGCCAACATATCCACCACCGGGCCGATATCCTTGACCACGGCGTTCTCGCTGGGACCGCACTGAAAGGCGGTGTCCTGCTCGTATCCTGAACCAGAAGCGAAGAAACGCAGCACCTGACCGGAACTCGCATCCAGTGCATAGAAATCGGTGTTGGTGGCCACGATCTGGCTGATGTTCGACTTGGCAGAAAGCGGATCCGCCAGTGCCGGCACCATGTTGATGCGAATGATGCCTTGCAGGTCATCGATGCCCGTTTGAACTTTCGTGCGCAGGGCACTCGACTCATCAGAAGAGCCAAATTCGCCGGCCTTATCCAGCCAGTAGAGAGATTCTTGCAGGCTCTGCAAGCGGGCAGCCTGATCGTTCGTTTGCCCATCGGCACGCACCGCCAACTGCTGGGCCTGCTGCAAATAGGCATTAAAGTAAGTTGGCCGTCCATTGCGATTGATGAGCACCACTGCCAATGTCACCACGATCACCGGCACCAGAATGGCAATGAGAATCTTCACCGAACGTGGAATCTGCGCCGGTTGGTCAGCGTCGCCGGGCAGCACTTTTTGGGCGGTGTCTTTCACCAGACCGTCCACTTTGTTGACCACTTCTGCACCTTTGCGCAGGGTGTTGCCCACCGCTTTCTTTAAATTCGCGTTTTGAAAGGCTGACGCTTCGCTTTCATCCACTGTTTCCGGTTCGGGCTCTCCGGATGGAACCTGGGTTGATTCTGCCGCTGGCCCACCCTCCATACTGCGAGGCTGCCGTGAGACGGGGTTCGTGATGCGCCGCACCACTGCCTGCTGTGGGGCTGGCGACTGGCTGCCAATCGGTTCGGCTGTGTTTTCCCTTGGGATCACAACGGGGTCAGAGGCTGCTCCCCCGCCCGAAGTCACCGGGGAAGGCGACTGCGGTGCAGCTTGTGGCACTGCAGCGGACCGTTTGGGCTCGGTTTGCGCCGGCTGCAGGGTTTGCAGATTGGCCTTGCCGCTGCCCGATTTGATGCGAACAAATAACCCGCGCGCCGATTTGGCCGGTTGGGCATAGAGCCTGCGAAATAGTGTTTCCATCGAAAGCGCAGAGGCGTTTTCGAGCACCCCGCTGTTCCAGGTTTCGGGGGCGCCGAAAGAAAAGATCAGCACATCGTTATCCGAAAGGGCATACTGGCTGAAACGTGGCGAGACCACCTGGGTCAGCCCCAGGCCGCGGCCGTTGTTTTCATGATCTTCCAGTTGACCGTTTTCCTGGCTCAGCGAGAAAAGGCTTTTGCCCGCGCCCTGGTTGACCAGATAGAGCATCTCACGCTTGAGCACAGCCATTTGCAAATGACCCGTCACCTGGCTGCCTTCTTTGGCGTGGCGGTTATTGCGCTCAAACAGATCGCTGTTGATGCCGTCGATCACCGCACGCAGCCCGGCCGTCACCGTCCCGGAACTGCGATGGTAAGCCTCGGCTTTCTTCTCCAGCCAGGCGTTCAGTCCTTCATCCGTGATGGCCGACTGGCCCTCCAGACTGAAATAGAGCAAAAGTAGATCGTTCTCCCGTCCACGCGCGGCTTTGCGGGTGGGGGGGACGACCAACAGGCCGGGTTCTTTACCGGCAGCGGTTGCAGAGGGCGGGAAGGGGTAGATGTTGAGATCGAACAAGGTCACCTGGCGATTTTAGAGTTTTTTTGATTATACATCGGATGCCAAACACCCAATTAAACCGCCTTTTTCGATACAAGATTCGCACCAATTCTGAAAAATTTCATCGCAATGGTCTATAATTTATCAAAACCTTCAACGATAAAGGTGGAAATATGTGCGCAGATTTAAATAACTATTTTTTGGGCAAAGTCTTTGACCCAAAGACCAACTCCCTCAGCGCCGAACAGGCCTTGCTTGACCCCACCAACCTGACCACGCACGCCGTGGTCACCGGCATGACCGGCTCAGGCAAGACCGGCCTGTGCATCGGTCTGCTTGAAGAAGCCGCCCTGCATAACACCCCGGCCATCATCATCGACCCCAAGGGCGATCTCACCAACCTCTTGCTGCACTTCCCCGATCTTTTGCCGGGCGATTTTGAACCCTGGATCGACCCAGAGATGGCCCGCCGTGACGGCAAGACCGTGCAGCAGACCGCCGCTGAAACCTCGCAAAAATGGGCAAAGGGCCTGGGCGATTGGGGGCTCGGCAAAGAACAGATCCAGAAGCTCAAAGAAGCCGTCGATTACGCCATCTACTCGCCCGGTTCTTCTTCCGGCATTCCTGTAAACATTCTCTCTTCCTTTCAGGCGCCTGACCTGAACTGGGACGAGAACAGCGAAGTGCTGCGCGAACGCATTTCGAGCACCATCACCGCCCTGCTGGGGTTGGTGGGGATGAGCGATATCGATCCCCTGCGTTCACGGGAACATATCCTGCTTTCCAATCTGATCGAAAATGCCTGGGTGAACAAACAATCGCTCAGCCTCACCGATCTGATCTTGCAGGTGCAGAATCCCCCCATGGACCGGCTCGGCGCCTTCCCGATGGATTCGTTCTTCCCCGAAAAAGACCGCTTCTCGCTGGCCATGCTTTTGAACAACTTTTTGGCCTCGCCTTCCTTCCAGGTATGGCAAAGCGGCCAGACCCTCGATGTGCAATCGCTGCTCTATACACCCGCAGGCAAGCCACGCCACGCCATCTTCTACCTGTCGCATTTGAGCGAAAACGAGCGCATGTTCTTCGTCACCCTGCTCTTTACCGCCGTCGAAAGCTGGATGCGCCTGCAGCGCGGCACCGGCGCCCTGCGTGCCCTCGTCTATTTCGATGAGATCATGGGCTACCTGCCCCCTGTTGCCAACCCCGCCTCCAAGACGGTGATGCTGCGCATGCTCAAACAGGCGCGCGCCTTTGGTGTGGGGCTGGTGCTGGCCACTCAGAACCCAGTGGACGTGGATTACAAGGCCCTTTCCAACGCCGGCACCTGGATGATCGGCCGCCTGCAAACCGATCAGGACAAGCAGCGCCTGTTGGAAGGCCTTTCTGCCGCCAGCGGCGCCACCGACGTGGCCGTTTATGACAAGCTCATCTCCGGGCTGCAGAAGCGCGTCTTTTTGTGGCACAGCATCTATCGCCCCGCCCCCACCCTGATGGGCACGCGCTGGACCATGAACTATCTGGCCGGCCCCCTCACCCGCGATCAACTGCCCGCCCTGAATGCGCTGGTGGGAGCAAAAGTGAATGGCACCGCACCGGCAAAGGCCAAAACTGGCGACACCCAGCCCGTCCCCGCCGCGAAAGCTACGGCTGCCGCAGGCGACATCAGCAGCAGCCGTCCTGCCATCAACGGAGATGTGGAAGAATTCGTCTTCCCCAACGATCTCGACCCGGCTGCCGCTCTGACCGCCGCCAAGCTCAGCGGCGCTTCGGTGGATAACCTCATTTACCGCCCGGCGCTTTTCGCCCAGGCAGAGGTGCGTTACACCTCACGCCAGTACAATCTCGATTTTGCCCGCAAGACTGCCACCCTGCTGCAAGACCTTGGCTCCGGTCTGGTGCACTGGGAAGAGTTGACCCTGCCTGCCATCGATACCCATAAGCTGGGCACACAGACCCAGCCCAGGGCCACCTTCCATGCCGTGCCCGGCTGGATGACCGATAAATCCAAAGTGAACAATCTGGGCAAAGACTTTCTCGAATGGCTTTACCGCAGCGGCACCGTCAAGATCAAAGCCAACAGTCAGCTCAAAGTCTATGCGGAGCCCGACACCTCAGACGCCGAGTTTCAAAAGCTGTGCGCCGCAGCCAGCGTCGCCAAACTTTCCACGGCTTCAAAGAGTAGCACGTCTTACGCCAACAAAGTCGCCACCCTGCAAAACAAGATCGAGGAGCAGGAAATTGACGTAAAAGCCGCCGAAAACGCTGTCACCCAGCGCACCCTCGAAAGCGTTGCCACTGGCGGCGCTGCTCTGGCAAGCCTGCTCGGTGTAGGCAGAAAAAAAAGCCTTTCTTCTTCCATGACCAAAATGCGCATGGTGCAAACTGCCAAAGACAAACTGGAAAAAGAGAAACAAACGCTGGAAAACCTCAAAGAACAACTGGCCGCCCTGCAAGCCAGCCAAAGCGGCGCTCAAACCAGCACAGGCGCACCTGCCTCCTTTGAGGTCACTGAGATTCCCCTCAGCCCCACCAAGAGCGACATCTTCTCGGATGTATTCGGCATCGCCTGGCTGCCCTATTATGTGGTCAAGAACGCCGGCCAAACTCTGGAAATCCCCGCTTTTCAAAAATAAACCCACAAAAAAAATCGCCTTCAAAAAATTTTTTGAAGGCGGTTTCAATTTAACCCATTTCCTGCCGACCAGCCAGGGCGCGCAAGAGCGTGTTCTGATCGGCGTATTCCAGGTCGCCGCCCACCGGCAAACCGCGCGCCAGACGGGTGACGCGCACATTCAAAGTGAGCAATTGCTGGCGCAGATACAGTGCCGTGGCGTCGCCTTCCATGCTGGGATTGGTGGCCAGAATGATCTCTTTGGCCTCGCCGCTGCGCACACGTTCCAGCAGCGGACGGATCTTGAGGTCGTCCGGGCCAACGCCCTCGATGGGCGAAAGCACCCCACCCAGCACATGATAGCGGCCGTTAAAACCGCCGGTGCGTTCCATGGCCAGCACGTCCATCGGGTCTTCGACCACACAGATGGTGCCGTCGGCCCGCTGGCTGTTCTCACAGATTTCGCACACTTCACGATCCGCCGTGGTAATGTTGTAACAGATCTTGCAGGTGCCGGTGGACGCCTTTAGTTCCTCCAGGGCCTGTGCCAACTGCTGGCTGATCTCTTCAGGGGCGCGCAACAAATAGAAGGCCAGCCGAGAGGCGGTCTTGGGGCCAATCCCCGGCAAGCGTGCCAGGGCATTGATCAGGTTTTGCAGCGGCAGCGGCAGGATCGCCATTTACAGCCCTACAATCCCATCCCGGCCAGTCCACCGGCCATGGGGCCCATCTTCTGTTCGGCCATCTTGCGCGATTCATCCAGCGCCTGATTGATGCCGCTCAGCACCAGGTCTTGCAGCATTTCGGCGTCGGCATCTTTCAACAGCTCGGGGTCGATCTCCACACCCTTGCAGTGCTGATCGCCGGTCATGGTGATCTTGATGGCGCCGCCACCCACACTGGCGGTGACGGTTTCCACGGCCAATTCGGCCTGGGCTGCTTCCATCTGTTCCTGCATTTTCTTGATCTGGGCCATCATTCCGCCGCCCATACCACCTCCGCCCATCGGGCGATTGTAACCTTTTGCCATAATTGTGCTCCTGTAAAGGGTTTATTCGCGGTGGATCAGCTTTCCACCCAGGTTTAAAGCCGTACCGACAATGCCGTCGGCTTCGATATCCAAATTATCACCCGAAGAACCGGCTTTTTTGCTCACCACCGCCGGTTTGACTTCCAGCATCACCCCGGTGACCTTGTAGATGGCGTCACGGGTGACCGAGAGAGAGTCGGCGCTCTCCATTTTGGAACGCAGAAACTCGCTGGCAAAGCCGATCAGCAACTTGCCTTCTTTGAATTGCAGCGATTTTTGCGAGTTAAGCAGCGCTTCTGTCTGAGGCGAGACCTTTTTGACCTCGGCACGGATGGCCACCCAGTTTTCGACGATCTGCTGGATCGAGATCGGTGCGGCTTTTGCGTCGCTCTGGGCGGGAGCTGCCGGTGTCTCTGCGGGTTTATTCACTACTTTGGCGGCTTCCGGTGTCTTTTTGGGTGCTTCCTGCACCGGCGCCGGGGTGGGAGTCGGTTTTGGCTGGGCCGCGGGTTCGGGGGTGCGCGTCGCCGTCTGAGCGGGCGCTTTGGTCACTGGGGCCTGAACGGACGTTCCCTGCACCGCCTGCGCCAGGGCCACTTCAAGCGCCAGGCTGGGCTGCCAGCTCGTGCGCAGATCGGCAATGGCCAGATTGAAGAGTCTGATCCATTCGAGCAGATCGGAGGTCTGCGCCATCTGCGCCTGAGTCTTCATTAACTCTTTGAGTTCTTTGGTGGCGTCCACCTGGGCTTCGTTGCCCAGTTTGATGAGCAGCAGGCTGCGCATGTAATCCACCATCTGACGGGCAAACTGGCGCGGATCGCTGCCGCTGTCGAGGGCGGCATGGATGGTGGTCAGCCCGGCCGAGGTATCCTGCTGCTGCAAGGCCGTGAACAGGTCGATGATGAGCTGGTTGGTGGCCGTGCCCAACACCTCCTGCGCCAGTGTCAGGGTGATGCGCTCGCCGGTGGAGGCCAACTGGTCGAGCAGGCTGATGGCGTCACGCATGGCGCCGGTGGCCTGCCGGGCGATGAGGATGAGAGCATCTTCGTCGGCTTCGATCTTTTCTTCTTTGCAGATCAGCTGCAGGCGCTTGACGATCTCCGACACCGGAATGCGGCGGAACTCGTGACGCTGGCAGCGCGACAGCACCGTGGCGGGAATCTTGTGTACTTCGGTGGTGGCCAAGATGAAGATGGCATGCGCCGGGGGTTCTTCAAGCGTCTTTAACAACGCATTGAAGGCCGCCGTAGAAAGCATGTGCACTTCATCGATGATGTAAACTTTGAATTGACCCTCAGAGGGGGAGAAATTGATCTTATCGCGCAGGTCGCGCACGTCTTCCACGCTGGTATTGGAGGCCGCATCGATCTCGATCAGGTCCAGAAAGCGGTTTTCGTTCACTGCCAGGCAGTTTTTACATTCGTCGCAGGGGCGGCCAGACAGATCGGGCGAGAGGCAGTTTACCGCTTTGGCCAGCAGACGGGCGGTGGTGGTCTTGCCAGTGCCGCGCGGGCCAGAGAACAGATAGGCGTGGCCCACCCGCTCGGAGGCGATGGCATTGCGCAGTGTCTGCACAATGTGTTCCTGCCCGATGACCTCATCCCACTTATGGGGGCGCCACTTGCGATAAAGTGCCTGAGTCATGCTTGAGACTCCTCAATAATTCGATCGGCGATCATAAAGTCCATTGTAACCCAAACCGTCCCTGCGGCCGCAGGTTTTTAAGCTTTAGCGCACCGCATATTCGAGGCGTACATTGCCCGCCGGGTCGCGCAAAGAAAGCTGCACGCCACTGCGCCAAAAGGTCTCTTTTGAATTGATGTACAGTTCAATGGCCGAATTCACACCCGCCTTGCTGTAAACATCCAACCCACCGCCTTTGAAGAGCACGAAAGACGGGAAGGTGTAGATCTGTTTTTTGCCGGCCCACAGCGTCCAGTTATGCAGATCCAGCGACTGGCTGCCCAGATACACCAGACTGACGTGTTCATTTTCGAGGTCACCGGCGCCGATGAGCGTGCTCACCTCGAAAAGTTTCGCATCCAGAGGCGGCAGGGTGGCCGTGGGCTGGCTTACCTCGCTCGACGAAGAGGCATCTCCTTCCCCCTTGGTTACGGCGCTGGGATGTGCAGCGTTCCAGATCAGCAGAACGATCAGCACGGTCGTGGCAGAAATAACGACGTTCAATAAGAGATATGGCCAGAGTTTCTTCATTGTCTTCCCTTTTTTAAATCATAGCATAGAATGAAAGTACAATAGGGGAAAGGAAAGCAAGATGACACTGGTGATCGACGGGCACAATCTGGTTCCCAAAATTCCGGGCATGCGTCTCACCGATCTGGACGACGAAAGCGAGCTGATCCAGTTGGTGCAGCAGTACTGTCGCCTGCGCCGCAACAACGCCGAGCTTTTTTTCGATGGCGCCCTGCCGGGCATGCCGGGTGTCAAAACAGGCGGGCTGGTGCATGTTCACAATGTGCCCAAAGGGATGACCGCCGATCAGGCCATCGTTGACTTTCTCAGCGCGCGCGGCAAAGCTGCCAAGAATTACACCCTCGTCAGTTCCGACCGCCGTGTGCAGGCCGAAGCGCGCAGCCTGGGCTGCACCATCCTCTCTTCTGACCAGTTTTCCGCCGAGCTCGTCAATACCCTCTCCCAAATGAGTGAAGAAAAGAAAAAACAAGACAAGCCGCTTTCAGCCGCTGAGGTGGATGAGTGGTTGGAGTGGTTCAACAAATCTGACAAATAAACTCTTATTTATTTTTAATGTATTTATGACAAATATGATGTATATTATCTGCAAGACACTTCTTACTGGTATGGAATAAGTGTCTTCCACCCAACTAATTTAGGGTGGAATTCCCTCCCTGACGAACGCCATGCTTGTCCCCCCCAAGCATGGCGTTCAGATTTTAAACCGTTCGATCCTTGTACATAGAGTCAAGGCACGTAAGGGGGTAAGTCCATGACCACAAATTGTCCCTGTGAATTTTGCATGACCGTGTACTCGAATTCCGACTTTGATGGGGAATCCGTCTCGCTGGCGCCGCAGCAGGGTCCTTGCACGAACTGCGTACCATTGGCATTCAAAAAAGTTACTAGAAAGACAAATTCTCCATCTGAATTTTGTGCGCCGGCCATCACATTCATCACTCGCAGGCATTGGAAACCGTTCATAGTGCAGCCATTATTGAACAATGTCACTGCATCGTTTGGGTCTACCAGAGGGTTCATGTCTTGCAGTAGTTCATAACTGCCGCCGTAAAGAGCCTGCGCTTTAGCATAATCGCCGCTGTTGAGGCTGGCAAAGAAGTCGCGCAAGGTCGTTTCGGCCTCGGATTGGGAATTTACACCCGTTGATGAAGAGTCAGCGTTCGAACAGGCCACGCTTAAAGCGATGGCCAATATCATCACAGCACACAAAAAGAGTTTGCTTTTCATCGCATCTCTCCCTGAAAAACATATCCATTCCATTATAACCAGGTGCGCTCTGCATTGCGGCCAGCTTAAAAACAAACATCCCATCAACTGGAATGTTTGTGAGGCGGAGAGGGTGGGATTCGAACCCACGATACCTTGCGGTATACTCGCTTTCCAAGCGAGCGCGTTAGGCCAACTGCGCTACCTCTCCATTGACCTTTGACTCAAGCCGCAATATTATACCGTGATGTGCCAAATTCATCCAGATTATTACTCATCGGATTTTTAAGGCAAGCGTTGACTGCGTTTTTGCGTTTTGCTCTATAATACGCTTAACGTAAGAAAGGAGCTTTTATGAAACCAACCAATCGTGGATCGCTTATCGCCGGAATTGGATTGATCGTTCTGGGCGCATTGTTCGTTGTCTTCAACCTGATCCCCTCATTCACCATTCATGAGACCTGGCCCATCGTCTTCTTCGTCATCGCTTTCGCATTCTGCTTACCCACGCTGGCCTGGCCCGATTCCAAAAAGGGATTGGCCGCGCTGCTCATCCCCGGCGCAGTCTTCTTTGCGCTGGGAGCCATCTTCCTTTTCAACACCCTCAGCCATAACTGGGGGGTGTGGGCCTACGCCTGGATTCTGATCCCCGCCAGCGTTGGCCTGGGTTTGATGCTGGCCGCCAAGTTTGGCGAGTGGAACAACAACGTCTGGCTGGTGGGCGTGTGGATGGCCCTCATCAGCGTCACGGTTTTCGCCGTCTTCGCTGCCCTCTTCGGCAACCTGGTGGTCAAGTTCATCGGCGCCGGTGTGCTGGTGGCCCTCGGCCTGCTGCTGCTCATTCGCTCCATCCTCAAGAAAGCTGAATAAGTCCTTTCATGTCTTCGATCACCCCCGATCTCGAACTGCCCCTTCTGGTAGTGGATCATTCGCACTGGCAGCGTCCCAGCGAGGACGGCCATCTGCCGCTCGAATACACGGTCAGCACGCGGCGCGGGTTTATGCTCTCTACCCAAGGGTATGAATTTGAACTGCCCGATAAGGTAGGGCCGCTTACCCCCAACATCATCCAGCTCATCATGGGCAAAGAGCAGCTCTACGCTATGGCCTATGAAAGCGACAAGACCCTCTACACGATCAGCGCCGAAAACCTGGTGGCCATGTATGGATCGCCCCAGTTCACTCGATTTGAAGAGGGGCAAAAGGTGATCGTAGCCATCGGGCATCTTTCGCCCGCGACCTCGCAGGAAGAGCAGCCCAGGTTCATCGTTTTGTGGGTAGGGGTGGTCAACATCCAATGAGTCAAAAAAATGGGAGCGCACGCTCCCATTTTCATTTACTTCGCCCAGTCAACTGTGGCTTTCTTTTTACCGGAGAGAAATTTCTCGGTCATGATGCCGGCGGTGGCGCCTTCGGCTGCCGAGATGACCGCCTGCTTGATATGCCCGGCCAGCAGATCGCCGATGGCAAACACGCCCGGCAGGGTGGTCTGATATTCGTTATCCACCGAGACGTAGCCTTCGGGTGAGAGTTCCAACTGCCCCACCAGAAAATCGCTGATGGGTTTGCCGCCCTGCAAATAAATAAATGCACCGCTCGCCGGTAGGGTGGCTTCTCCTTCCCCGCGCACGGCATAACGTACCCCTTCCACGCGGTCTTTGCCCAGCACTTCTTTGACCGCGGCGCCGTAGAAGACCTGTACCTTCTCGTTGTGGGTCAGTTCATCCACCAGAGGCTGTGGCGCTTTGATCTCAGGTGTCGGCGAGAGAAAATACACTTTCGCCACAAAACGGGTCAAAAAGAGCGCTTCTTCCACGGCCTCGTCGCTGCTGCCGGCAACCACCACCTGCTGACCCTTGAAGAAGGCCGCATCGCAGGTGGCGCAGTAAGAAACACCGTGCCCCAGCAGTTCGTCCTCGCCGCTCACACGCTGGCCGCGCCCCATTGAGCCGGTGGCCAAAATGATCGCTTTGGCGGTATAGGTGCCATTGTTGGCAAATACCTGCTTCGGGTTGGAGGTCAGATCCACGCCGATCACTTTGTCTGAAACATATTCCGTGCCGTAAGAGGCCGCTTGCTTGCGCATGGTGTCGAGCAGATCGGCCCCGCTGATAGGTTCGAGAATGCCGGGGTAATTAGCGATCTTGCTGGTAATGCCCAGCGCCCCCGCCGTCAGTCCCTTATCCACCACCAGCGTGGAAAGACCCGCCCGCGCCGTGTAAAGCGCCGCCGAAGAGCCGGCCGGCCCTCCACCGACGATGACGACATCATAGATTTTTTCTTGCGTGTTACCCAGAGAGAGTTCCATTTTTTCATCCTCAATGTTTTGATCGTTAAAATGGATGTAATTCGGACTCAAAAGTGACATTTCGATCTCTTGCATGATTACCATTGTCATACAAAAAAGTTGCCGTTATAATATGTCCACTTGGGCGGTTAGCTCAGTTGGTTAGAGCGTTGCGTTGACATCGCAAAGGTCGTAGGT
>CAYWLG010000019.1:0-36330 GCA_964459385.1 uncultured Anaerolinea sp. | reverse complement strand
CGTTGCGTTGACATCGCAAAGGTCGTAGGTTCGAGTCCTATACCGCCCACACCTGAAAAGTTGACCAGTGCAAACCTGGTCCCAGGTGCCATTCGCGTCGAAGCACAAGCTTCGGCGCTTTTTTTATGCCACCCACCGTAGGTACGTATCGCGATACGCCCCTACCCCAAATCACACGATACCCAATATCCGGTAGGGGCAATTCGTGAATTGCCCGCTCAATGCCCGGCATTATCCCCCACCGTAGGTACGTATCGCGATACGCCCCTACCCCAAATCACACCATACCCCAATATCCGGTAGGGGCAAGGCATGCCTTGCCCCTACATTGACCACAATTGATATTTGGCAATGCAATTTTCCCGGCCGAACTCTGCCCGGTAGAGGCAATTCACGAATTGCTCCGCTCAACGCCCCGCATTATCCCCTCCGTAGGGGCGTATCGCGATACGCCCCTACCCAGGCCCGCCGCCCCCGCAAAATACGGTATTATTAACCCCATGAACACCAACAATCAAGAATGGGAAATGATCTTTCGCAAAGAGGGCCGGGTCTTCATGGAACCCATCCCCCAATTCAACCCCGTTGCGGACGCCTTCGCCCGCGCCCAATGCAAACACGTCCTCGACCTAGGCTGCGGCACCGGCCGCCACAGCGTCGCCTTTGCGGCACGCGGCTTTGACGTCACCGCCGTGGATATCTCGCTCAGCGGCCTCAACCAAACGCGCGCCTGGCTGGCCGAATCCGGCCGCACGGCTCCGCTCGCCCTCACCGATACCCGCGATCCCCTGCCTTTCAGCGATCAAAGCTTCGACGCCGTCTTCACCAACCGTGTCATCCACCATGCCCTGCTCGAACGCGTGCGGCTCGCCATCAGCGAAATGTACCGCGTGCTGCGCCCCCACGGACAGGCCTTTGTTACCCTGCCCGGCCGCAGAGAGGATGGCGACGAAGGGGTTCAGGTCGAACCGGGCACCTTCATCCCCCAGGACGGACAGGAAAAAGGCCTGCCCCACCACCTTTTCACTGAAGACGAGATCCATCACGAATTTGCCGCCTTCAAGATCCGCAACGTCGAAGTGCTCAGCGAAAATTATGGTTTTGCCCTGCTGCTCGAAAAAAAATAACGCCTCAGTAACGCTGATTCCCTGCCAACCGTGAAACGCTGCAACCTAGCGGCGTTTTTTTGTTCAACCCGGCTCATTCACCCCTTTTTAGGTTAATTTTGTGTAAATTTTTGACCACTTTTGCACAAAAATGTTCCCTTTGCAATAATTTTTTATATAATATCAGTAACCAATTGGTAAATATAAAGTAAATCAAAGTTTGTATGGAGGATATATGAAAAAACTGTTTCGCTTTATCCCAGTACTGGTAGCGCTCTGCATCGTCTTCTCCGTCTTTTCACCGGTGAGCGCCAGATACATCGTTTACGTTGCGCCCGAACTCCCCGCCCCGACCGTCTCTGTGTTAAGCGGCCCTGAATCTGTCACCGGCACAGCCATGAAGGTCGATACCCTGCCCGGCGCCTATTTGTTAGAGAATGGTATGCCGCTGCCGGTGGGCTTCCCGCAAGGTGACATGCAGTTCAAAGGCAAAGCTCTGGAGGTCAGCGGCTACGAATATGGCACTGCCAGCGTTTGTTTCTTCATCGAAAATGCCGCCACCGGCTGGACCGGCAAGGTAGGTCTGTGGACGGGCGCCAAATGGATGCTCCTGCCCACCACCATCACCCCGCTTTCTGAATCGAAGTATTCACTCGCCTGTGCCACCGTCACTGCCAATGGCACCTATGCCCTGCTCGCCTGGTTTGACCCCAGTCTGGTCGTCGTCGAGAAACCGGCTCCTACCCTGCCGCCGGTATAATCGCTTTCTCTCTCCTTTTACGGGTACTTTTAGCGGTATACCTACCTTCGCAACCCTCCAATTCCTTTTTTTCGTGACAAACGGGACATCCTCCCGTTTGTCGTTTAAAGAGGCATCAGGTATGATTAAAGGAACTAATAGTTGATCGTGAGGAAACATGACCCTGCAAATCCACCTGCTCAGCGCCCTGCAAGAACAGTTCGATGCCTGGGATCAGCACCTGGCAACTGCTGACCCGGCTCAGCTTGTCACCCCTGAGTGGACGCTCAAAGATATGCTGGCCCACCTGGCCGCCTGGCAGGAGCTCTCCAATGCCCGCCTCGGTGCCGCCCTGCAGGGCCGGGAGCCCACCCTGCCCGATTGGATGGTGCGCGCCAACGTGGACCACGCCGAGGACGTGACCGACATCAACGATGTGATCTACGCCGGCATCAAAGACCAGCCCTGGCAGCAGGTCTACACCCGCTGGCAGGCCGGTTACCGCCATCTGCTCGAGAGCGCCGCCCGCCTGGACGAGCGTACCCTGCTCGACGGCGACCGCTTCGCCTGGATGCACGGCTACTCGATGGCCGACGTGCTGCTGGGCACCTACGATCATCATCTGGAACATTGGGAAATGTTAGAAAACAGCTAATGAATTAAAATGCTAAAATAAAAAAATAGCGGGAAAAGCTAAGGAAAGTAGGTACAATGGCCAACTTTATTACCAATGATGACGACAAAGAATTAAAGAAACGGCTAATTGAATTAATCAGCTCTTCCAGTGAATTAAAGTTCTTGGTTGGATTTTTCTACTTTTCTGGAATTCGTGAGCTGTATGATGGATTGAAATCCAATGAAAATTCCCAACTAAAGGTGTTGGTTGGGCTAAATATCGACAATTCTAATTATCGACTTCTTGAATATGCAGAAGAGAATGATGAACTTTCTGAATATGAAATTGCAGAAACATTCATAGGCGATATCAAAAAATCATTATCGCATGAAGACTTTGACAAAGAAGAATTTTATAAACAAGTAAAATTTTTCATCAAAATGATCAGTGAAAATCGCTTGGTCATTCGTAAAACCTATAAACCAAACCATGCTAAGTTGTACTTTTTCCGTTTGCCTAATGAAGTGATCCGGGACAAGGTTTTTATTACTGGTAGCAGCAATTTAACCAGAATTGCTTTGACTACCCAAGCAGAATTCAACGTAGAAATCAGCGATTATGGTACTAAGGATGCTGAAGAGTATTTTGATGCACTTTGGGAAAATGCAGTCAAAATCACTGAAGACGATGTATTACGGAATAAACTTACAAAAGTAATTGAAAATGACACTCTCATAAAAGACGTCACCCCATATGAAGCGTATGTTTTGACAATGAAAACATACCTGGATTCTTTTGAAGAAAAACCAATTGAACAATATGTGGTCGAACTTCTGGAGAAAAATGGGTACAAGAAATTTAATTACCAACTTGACGCTGTAAAGCAAGCCATGGCTATAATAGAAAAAAACAATGGCGTGGTCATCGCAGATGTTGTTGGTCTAGGCAAAACAATTATTGCTTGTTGTGTAGCAAAACAACTTCAAAGTCGCGGAATAGTCATTTGCCCACCGGGTTTGATTGGAGATAAGAACAAGACTGAAGGTTGGACAAAATACCTAGATCAATTTGAATTACAGGGCTGGGAAGCTCGCTCTTGTGGGGATTTAGAAAACATTGCCGATTACGTAAATTCAAGAAATGACATAAAGGTGGTGATCATTGATGAAGTCCACCGTTTTAGAAACCAAGATACCCGCGATTATGAATTTTTAAAGAATATTTGCAGAGATAAAATAGTAATCTTATTAACCGCTACTCCATTTAATAATCGTCCTGGTGATATTTTAGCTTTACTAAAACTTTTCATTGATCCCAAAAAGTCAACCATCACACTAGAAAATGATCTTGCTGCTTTGTTTAGGGCATACAAGAGTATGTTTGACAAATTAGCAGATATTTCCAAAAACTCTCGATCCATCAACAAAGAGAAACGGGAAAGAGCGCAGTTGCTTTATCAGTCAATATTTGAAGAAACCGATATTGATTTGACAAAGGTAAAGCAAAAAACTAAATACCTTGCTAACCAGATCAGAAATGTGATTGAACCGGTCACAATTCGGCGAAACCGCATTGATCTCAAGAACAATCCATTTTACAGGGATGAAGTAAAAGAATTATCCGAAATCGCTGATCCAGAAGAATGGTTCTTTGAATTATCTGATGCACAATCTGATTTTTATGATCTGATCATCGGTAATTATTTTGCTGACCCAGTAGAAGGTGGCAAGTTTAAAGGGGCTATATACAGACCGTTCGAGTACGAAGTAGAAGAATCAACTCTCGAAAATTTAGATGAGAAAAGTAATTTTGAATATGTGCAACAGCGCGAGTTGTGCAACTTCATGCGTCGATTAATGGTAAAGAGGTTCGAGAGTTCTTTTGGTGCTTTTGAACAAAGCATTCAGCGCTTTAAAAGGATTACTGAACATGCTCTCCAATTTGTTGAGAAAACTGACAAATATATCCTTGACAGAAAATTGTTAGAGAAAATCTATTCTCTTGACGAAGAAGATATCGAAAAAGAATTATCCGATTTCGCTGAAATCTTGCTCAGGGGAGACTACCCTAAAAATAATCGAATTTACGAGCTAAAGAAATTTGCTAGAAAAGCACAGTTCATTTCCGATATTCATTCTGATCTAAGACTTTATGATGAAATTCTGTCTAAATTAAAAGAATTGGATTTAATCAATCATGATCCAAAATCTGCATGCCTGATTGAACATGTAAGTAGTGTTTTGACTCAAACCCCTGAAAAGGGAGAGCCAAAGAGAAAAGTGATCATTTTCTCTGAATACCTTGACACTGTAAAACATCTCTCGAAGAGCCTTGAGGCAAGTTTTGGTAAGCGTGTTTTTATCCAGGATGGCGGCCTGAATTCTATAAAGATCAAAGAAATTAATCGCAATTTTGATGCAACAGCTAAAGAACCTACCAACAATTATGACATTCTTTTATCGACGGATAAGATCTCAGAAGGGTTCAATTTGAACCGGGCTGGAATGATCATTAATTACGATATCCCCTGGAACCCGGTGAGGGTCATCCAGAGGGTAGGCCGTATCAACCGCATCAGCAAAAAAGTGTTCAATAAACTGTATATCGTCAACTTCTTCCCGACAGAAAAGGGCGCTGCTTTAGTGCAATCTCGTGAAATTGCCCAAAACAAGATGTTCATGATTCATGAAATATTGGGGGAAGACGCCAAGATATTTGATATTGATGAAACCCCCACAGCGGCTGGGCTTTTTAAAAGGATCACCCAAAACCCCGAGGAACTTGAGGAAGAAAGTTTTTACACTCGAATGGTCAGGAAATTTGAAGCAATCAAAAAAGAAGACCCTGAACTAATTGAGAAACTTATGGATTTCCCGACAAAAGTCAAAGTTGCCAAACAGGGCTTAGAAAATGAACTTCTGGTCTTTATCAAAAAAGGTAGATTGTATGTGCAAGGGCTGCACTATGAAAGTACGAATGACGGGAAACCCTACACCGCTGCCTTTGAAGAGGTTTTTCCCAGAATTGAATGCTCAAAAGAAGAGCCCAAATTAAACCTCAGCGACCATTTCTGGAATGCTTACCAGCAGATAAAAGAAAACAAAGAGACCATCGGAGAACCGGCTGGCTCGAAAAGTTTAGAGATGAAGGCGATCAATAATTTGCGTACATTGGTTCACCACCCTTGGGAAGGAATCAATTCAGAAATGCCATTTATCAAAGCCTTGCTGGATGATGCTCTGAACTATGGCAGTCTTTCAGACTACACTTTACGCCGAATTTCCAATTTAGAAACCACAAAGGAAAGTAAGCGAAGTGAAGCAAAAAAACAATTAAGAGAATTGGAACACGATCTGGGTATCGGATACATAACCCATGAGCGGGGCAAAAAACAAAATCAACGCAAAGAGATCATCATTGCAGTGGAGAATCAAAAACTATGAGCAGCCAACATTTAGAGAATCTAATCAATGATTTCAGTCTTGAGCATCTGGAGCGTTTTATGCGTGATCGCAGTGCAAAATTCACTCCCCGCAAAGAAGCTCTTGCTGGCTACGATGATGAACTTTGCAAAAGTGGAGTTAAAACCGGGGAGATCAGTTTTTCTGAGGTTGAAAAGTTGATCGTTTGTGCTTTTGAATGCAACAATTCTCTTTCTGAAAGAAGCGGGAAAAAAATTCAGTATGATATGGCCAAAAAAGTTCTAAGAGACCAGAGTGTAGGGTCTGGAATTTTTGTATTTTTTGACGGCGAGGGTAATTTCAGGTTCTCGTTAATTTTTGCGAATTATAAAGGCACAAAATTAGATTGGAGTACCTTTAAACGTTTCACATATTTTGTTAGCAAAGACTTGACCAATAAAACATTTCGCAATCAGATCGGCGATGTTGAAAACAATTTTGTATCCATAAATACTACAAAAGAGTTGTTCTCAGTCGAAAAAGTCACCAACAAATTTTTTACAGAATTTCGTGCTGTCTTTGAAAAAACAAAACAAGAGTTGGAAAAGACCAACAAAAACACTGTTTGCCTCTGGTTGAAGTCAAAATATTCTGAGGAAGAGTACAAAGAACAAATTAATAAATTCGCTTTCACATTTTTAGGTCGATTGATATTTGTCTATTTCCTTTTGAGAAAAGGTTGGGTAGAAGGGCAGAAAGATTATCTACGGAAATTTGTTTTGGATAAAAATAATTCAAATCTATATAGATCATTTTTTGAGCCTCTTTTTTTTGACGTCTTTGCCACAAAAGAAGTAGATCGTAAACAGGAAATAAAAAACAAGTATAAAAACACACCGTATTTAAACGGTGGGTTATTTGAGCGCAGTGATCTTGAAGATGAGATGGTCAAATCAGGAAAATTTGTCCTTTTTGATGATGATTTCATTCGTAGTATTGTATTGGACTATTTTGAGGCTTATAACTTCACTGTCGATGAAAATTCAATAGATGATCAGGAAGTCTCAATTGACCCTGAGATGTTGGGGAAAGTATTTGAAAATACTTTGGCAGAAGAAGAAAGAGGGAAAAAAGGAACTTTCTACACGCCACGTGAAATTGTACATTACATGGTGAATGAGGCCTTGGAACAATACCTTATTAACGAAACCGCAATTAACAAAGAAATGATTCATAATTTTATTTTTGATGACAACTTTGATCTTGACCAACTTGGCAAAGAAAATATCCGAATTATCGATAACAAATTGGACTTATTAAAAGTTCTTGATCCTGCTGTGGGCTCTGGGGCTTTTCCCGTTGAAATGATGCAAGTTTTAGTAAAACTTCGCAAACACCTGAGCGTTAAAGTCGGGACCAATATAAATGAAGTTAGTCTCAAAAAATCTTTCATAAAAAATAATCTTTATGGGGTGGATATTGATCCATCTGCAATAGAAATTGCGAAACTTCGTCTTTGGCTCTCTTTGATAGTTGATTATGACAAAAACGATGCAGAACCCTTACCCAACCTTGATTTTCAATTTAGAGTAGGAAATTCGCTTCAAGAAAAGATCGGTGAAATTGATATTTTTAATGAATCAGGTATTGGTATACAGGGATTATTTAAAAATCTATCTGAATATGAGAAAGTAAAAGATGAAATGATTTTGATCAAGGATCGATTCTACATTTCACAAAGAGAGGGTGAAAAGCATCAACTTAAAAATAAATTTGATGAATTAGAACACAAACTTATTTATGCAGTGCTTGAAAAATATCGTGATGATTTTAAAACTCAGTTAAAGAACCTCCGAATTGGCAATACTGAAAAAAGTATAAAAGAAACAATTGCAAATATCGATAAGCTTGAAGCAAAAATTAAGGATGGTACTTATAAGCTTTTTAAACCCGATTTTCATTTTTCGGAAGTATTTGATAGAAAAAATGAAAGTGGCCAAAAAATACTCGGCTTTGACATAGTAATTGGAAATCCGCCCTATGGTATTTTAGTGGACGAGGAAATCAAAAATGGGCATGATTTAGGAAGCAAGGATAGCTATGGAGTTTTTATCTCTACTTCTTTGAGACGATTTTTGAAGCCGTCAGGAATTCTATCATTCATTGTATCTGATACATGGTTAACAATTAAAACTCATAAAAAACTAAGACAACAAGTTTTAGAAAAACAAGTAAAAAAAATTATTCGTTTACACCAAGATTGTTTCGAGGCAACTGTTAATGCTTGTATCTTAATTCTTGTAAAAAATTGGGAATCTTCCTCATCAATTCTTGCGGCAGATTTAACTAACATTTCCACGAGAGCAGATTCTTTACTATTACAAGATAAGTTAAATAATTTGGATGCAATTATTGGTGAAAGATCAGAACAATGTGCTGTGTATCAATACAAACAAGATCTTATTCAGAATAATTTAAATAAACCAATTTTTATCGCTAGCCCCAAAATTTTTTCATTAATGATGGATTCAATAGATCCCTCAAATCATAGTGAAAAATCTATCACAGAAAATAATTCCTACAAAGCCGTTATAAATAAAAAAACTATTAATCTAGACAAGCTTGAAAAAATTGCGGAAGTCAAAGTCGGAATGCAAACTGGTGATAACCACTCTTATCTTTTTCAGAAACCTCATGTAAGAGGAACTTATCAAAATATTGAAGATTTTTTGAAATTTGTACTATCTGAATTTGATTTAACGAAAATCCGAACAGATGATAACATACGAGAAAAAATAATTGAATTCGGTTTCCACAAATCGACGAATGAAAAGGGGTTTGATCCAGATTGTTGGTTTGGTGGGAAGTATATAGTTCCTTATGAAAAGGGCGGCGAGAGTGATTCAGAAACCGGTTGGTTACCTAACTATTATGTCCCCACAAATTATTTTATTGATTGGAGTCAATCAGCAGTTCAACGCATGAAAACCTTAACGATTGGCCAAAAGAATGGCTCGAATAGCATTCAAATTGCGAGCGTATTTCGAAATAAAGACACATATTTCTATTATGGAATAACCTTTTCCGATACAGGTTTTTATGCTCCAACATTTAGACTAAACTCCGGTGCTATGTATGATGTAATGGGAATGACTATTTTTTCTTCAACCAATAACTATCTTTTATTAGGCCTTCTTTGTAGTAAATTATCAAAATATTTAGTTAAAAATTATATAAATCATACTGTTCATACCCAGGCCGAAGGTATAAAACCTCTACCAATGATAACAAAGGGAAATGAACAAATAATATTGCTTGTTAAGCAAATTATTGAAAAGCAAAAAAATGATCCATTCTATGATTATGCAAATAACGAGCAGATCAAAATCGATAAAATTGTCTACAATGAATATGGGTTAAATAACGATGATATTGAAGAAGTTGATTATTGGTACAAGCGAAGATATCCAAAATTGAGTAATTAATTTCAATACTTGCTTTTCCATCCGTGCTATAATAAACTCCATATCGGCTGAACAGGACGAGTAATTGTCTTGAGCCTTTCAGAGAGGATGGATGTACCTGCTGTGAGTCCGTCCAGGCAAGAACAATGAAAACCCCCTGCTAGCTTTGACCAGAACGCCTCCCTCTTAGGGCAAGTAAGGAAGACGGCAGACCCCGTTACAGGTCGCACGAGATCATGCGCGCGCAATGCGCAAGCGTGAATCTGGGTGGAACCGCGTGAGACTTCTCCCGCCCCAGAAATGGGCGGGAGTTTTTATTTAACCCACATTTCCCTGATGCCGCCCCAGGACCATTTTTACAGGAGGAACAAATGGCACAGATCAAGCAAGAAAAATATGAAGAAAGTGCGCTTTACCGCGTGCGTCACTCCACCGCGCACATCATGGCCCAGGCCGTTTTAGAGAAGTTCCCCACGGCCAAGATCGCCATTGGCCCCGCCATCGAAGACGGGTTCTACTACGATTTCGACCTGCCCCGTCCCCTCACCCCTGAAGACCTTGAGGGCATCGAAAAACGCATGCGCGGCATCATCCAGGGCGGCGTCACCTTCGAGCGCAAGGTGGTCAGCGCCGACGAGGCCAAACAGCTTTTCAAAGACCAGCCCTACAAGATCGAGCTCATCGAGGGTCTCGAAGCCGGCAAGCTGGATGAAGACGGCAACCCCACCGACGAGAAGCCGGTCATTTCCACCTACACCCAGGGCATCTTCACCGACCTCTGCCGCGGCCCGCACGTAGAATCGAGCAAGCAGATCAACCCGCAGGCCATCAAGCTGATGTCGGTGGCCGGCGCTTACTGGCGCGGCGACGAAAAACGCCCCATGCTGCAGCGCATCTATGGCACGGCCTGGGAAACGCCCGATCAGCTTAAAGACTACCTGTGGCGCCTCGAAGAAGCCAAGAAGCGCGATCACCGCAAACTGGGCAAAGAGCTCGGCCTCTTCTACTTCTCTGAAGATGTTGGCCCCGGCCTGCCCCTCTTCAGCCCCAAGGGCGAGATGCTGCGCTACCAGATGGAAAAGTACGTGCGTGATCTGCAAACCAAATATGGCTACACCCACGTCTGGACGGGCCACGTGGTCAAAGAAGATCTCTACAAGCGTTCAGGCCACTACGATAACTACAAAGACGTGATGTTCCCGCCCATGGTGGATGAGAATATCGCTTTCCGCCTCAAGCCGATGAACTGCCCCAGCCACATGACCCTCTTCAAAGAAATGGGGCTGCACTCCTATCGTGAGCTGCCGTTGCGTTTTGCCGAGTTCGCCACCCTCTATCGCTATGAGAAGACGGGCGAACTGACGGGCCTGACGCGCGTGCGCAGCCTCACCCAGGACGACTGTCATATCTTCTGCACCGAAGATCAGATCGAAAGCGAATTCAAACTCGCTCTGGCCCTCATCCGCGAAGTGCTTAACACCTATCACTTCACCAATTACCGCGTGCGCCTCAGCCTGCGTGGCAAGGGCGGCAAGTACGTGCAGGATGACGAAAAATGGACCAAGGCCGAATCCGCGTTGCGCTCTGCTATGGATGCCAGCGGGCTCGATTACTTCGAAGCTGCCGGTGAGGCCGCCTTCTACGGCCCCAAGGCCGATTTCATCGCCCGCGATGTGCTGGGCCGCGACTGGCAGCTTTCGACCATCCAGGTCGATTTCATCCAGCCGGCCCGCCTGGGCTGCACCTACATCGGCGAAGACGGCATGGAGCACACCCCCGTGGTGCTGCACCGCGCCGTTACGGGCACGACCGAGCGCTTTTTGGGCGTCATCATCGAGCACTTCTCAGGCGCCTTCCCGGCCTGGCTGTCGCCCGTGCAAGCAGTGGTCATCCCCATCGCCGACCGTCACCTCGAGTACGCCCAGCAGGTGGCCGACGCCCTCAAGGCCAAAGACATCCGCGTTGAGGTGGATGATCGCAGCGAACGCATGAACGCCAAGATCCGCGATGCCCAGACCCAGAAGATCCCCTACATGCTGGTGGTGGGCGACAAAGAGATGGAAGCCGGTCAGGTGGCCCTGCGTCTGCGCAGCGGCGAAAATCCCGGCCCGGTGGCGCTTGAAGAGTTCATCAACACGGCGCTCAACGAGATCGAGAACAAACTCTAATATGGAAAGCGGGTGAGGTTCGGCCAAACGGCCCCTCACCCGCTCTTTTTGCGTAACCAGCCGCTCCGCTGGGTGTTGCTTAATCACATAAGGCCTGAATTTAGCCGACCAAAATGGCTTGACCGGTCAGGATACTCTGCTACAATGGACAAATCCTTTCCGCCCGCTTTTCAGCCCAATACCCGCACTTTCTGGAGCAGCGCATGTCCCGTTTTTACGTCATTCTGAACCCCGTCGCCGGCAAAGGCAACGGAGCACGCGTAAAACCCGCCATTGAAAAGAAATTGAACGAGCTTGGCCTCAAATATTCGCTGGTCGAGACCGAACGGGTCGGTCATGCCACCGTGCTGGCACGCCAGGCTGCTCTTGAAGATTTTGACGTGGTCGTGGCCGCCGGCGGCGACGGCACCGTCAACGAGGTCATCAACGGCCTCATGCAGTTAAAAGAGTCGGGCAAAGAACCGCCCGTGCTGGCCGTGCTGCCCATCGGCCGCGGCAACGATTTCGCCTTCTCAATGGGCATCCCCGTGGACCCCAACGCCAGTTGTCAGTTGCTGGCCGATGACCCGCAGGTAAAGATCGACCTCGGCCGGGTAAAGAGCGAACTCTTCCCCGATGGGCTCTATTTTGGCAACGGCGTGGGCGTGGGTTTTGACGCGGTGGTCGGATTTGTGGCCGCCAAACTGCCCATCAGCGGCATCCTCTCCTATCTGGTGGCTGCCATCAAGACCATGTCGCTCTACTACAACGCTCCGCTCATCCGCCTCGAGCTGGATGACGAAACGATCGAAACCAACTCGCTCATGCTCTCGGTCATGAACGGTCGCCGTCTGGGCGGCAGTTTCATGCTGGCGCCAAATTCGAGCCACAATGACGGCAAATATGACATTGTCATCATTCAGGGCATTCCGCGCAGCCAGATGATCGGTGCGATGGGCATGGTGATGAAAGGCACGCACGCCGCCCACCCGGCGGTCAAGACCCTGCGCTCTGGCTCGGTGAAGGTCACTGCCCTCAATGGCACCCTGCCCGGCCACGCTGACGGGGTCACCCTGTGCGAAGCCGGCCGCGAGATCAGCGTAGAGATGCTGCCGCAGGCGCTCACCATTATTACCGGGAGACTCTCATGACATTTGCCCTGAACCTGATCAATGTGCCCATCAAACTGGCCCTGCACGCTTTTATGGATATCGACGACAGCGAGGTCAAGAAGATTCCCTCGCATGGCCCCTTAATCCTGGCCACCAATCACATCAACACCCTCGACGCCCCGGTGGGCTTCACCCACCTGCATCCGCGCGACCTGACCGCCTTCGTCAAAGTTGAAACCTGGGATAACCCCCTCTTCAAGCTGCTTTTCGACGTCTGGCAGGGCATCCCCGTGCATCGCGGCGAGGTGGACTTCACCGCCTTCCATCAGGCGCAAGAAGCCCTGGCCGACAACAAGATCATGATCATCGCCCCCGAGGGCACACGCTCTTTCAACGGCAAGCTCAACAAGGGTTACCCCGGCATCGTGCTGCTGGCCATCCGCAGCGGCGTGCCCATTTTGCCGGTGGTCTTTTACGGCAACGAGAATTTTTCGCAGAACCTGAAGAAGCTCAAACGCACCAAGATGGTCATCCGCGTGGGCGAATCTTTTGTGGTGGACTTCAAAGACCAGGCCCTCTCGCGCGATTTCAGGCAGGAAGTGACCGACGAGATCATGTATCAGATCGCCGCCCTGCTGCCCGAAGAATACCGCGGCGTTTACTCAGACCTCTCTCAGGCCACCACCCGTCATCTGCGCTTTACCGCTGAGAAAAACAATTAGTCACCCGCTTCTCTTTTGCAGTATAATAATTGTAGCGATTTTTGCTACAAGGAGAGAAGAATGGAACTCATCCCCTATCGCATGTTGAGAAACGAGCCTTCCGCCCTGCGCAAGAAATTATCTGACCAGGGCGAGTTGATCGTAACCGTAGAGGGCAAACCTTTTGCGGTGATGATCGACCTCTCTAACACAGAAAACATTGAAGAGGTGCTCTTAATGGTGTCGCGTTTGCGGGCGCAAATGGCCGCGCGCGCCCTCCGCAGCCAGGCGCAGCGTCAGGGTCTGGATAAGATCAGCGAAGCAGAAGCGGATGCGCTGGTTCAGAAAACCCGTGCTGAGAGAAAAGCTTGATGCTGGTCGTTCTAGACACCAATGTGCTGGTCAGCGGTTTGCTGAACGGTTCAGGCAGCCCCGGCCAGATACTCGACCTACTATTGGATGGCAAGCTGCAGATCGCCTACGATGACAGAATTTTAGGCGAGTATGAAGATGTTCTGGCTCGCCCACAGTTGCA
The DNA here is from genome assembly GCA_964459385.1 of uncultured Anaerolinea sp. Taxonomy (GTDB): domain Bacteria; phylum Chloroflexota; class Anaerolineae; order Anaerolineales; family Anaerolineaceae; genus UBA6107. The sequence continues at coordinate 22,509 of CAYWLG010000019.1, read as the reverse complement.
CCTCGATCATTCACAAGTGGATGCTGTTATCTCGTACCTTGAGTTGAGCGGGAAATTCACCGAGGCAGAGAGCGTCTCTGCCGCAGGGTATCCCGACCCCGATGACCTGCCCTTTGTGGAGGTTTTTATCACTGCCCGGGCCGAGTGCCTGATCAGCGGCAATTTGCGCCACTTTGCTCCCCTGCTCGAAAAAGGTGCAAAAGTTTATTCTCCCAAACAGTTTTTATCCTATTGGGGATGATTTTTTTCTACACGAAGTGACCAAACAATTTCTGGTTGACTTCAAATTATTGACTGTGGTATTATTTATAAGATTCGGCCCGTCCATCGAACGGGCTTCTGTTAAATTCTTTCATTCCATAAGGAGTCAGCTATCAGTACAACAAATTTTCGCGTAAATGAAATGATCCGGGTTGCCGAAGTTCGCCTGATTGGTCCCGAGAACGAAAACATCGGCGTGGTCTCCATCCAGAAAGCGCTCGAGATCGCGCGTGATGCCGACCTCGACCTCGTAGAAGTGGCCCCCAATTCAGATCCCCCGGTGTGCCGCGTGATGGACTTTGGCAAATTCTTGTTCGAACGCACCAAAAAAGAACGTGAAGCTCGCAAAGCGCAGACCAAGATCGAGGTCAAAGAGATTCGCCTGCGCCCCAAGACCAATGAGCACCACCGCGGTTTCAAGACCCGCGATGCCCGCCGCTGGTTGGAGGAAGGCAACAAGGTGCGCGTCACCGTACGCTTCCGCGGCCGCGAGATCACCTACCCGGAGATTGCGCTCGAAGATTTGAAAGAGATTGCTGAAGAACTCTCTGATGTGGGCAACATTGAACAGGCGCCCAATATCGAAGGTCGAACCATGGGCATGGTGTTGGCTCCTGCCAAACCCGGCAAGAAGAAAGCCGCCGCCGAGACCGAACCTGTTGAAGAAAAGTCTGAAGAATAAGAGATCCTTCGCAAAAGCTTAAATTATCTGGTATAATCGGCGGTTGCGTTACCAACCGTAATTTTTGTTGAGAGGAGTTCGCTGTGCCACGTAAGCAGAAAGCAGGCAAATTCAAACTGAAGACCCACAAAGCGACGTCAAAACGCTTTCGTCTGACCGGGTCTGGCTCTCTAGTGCGCACGAAGGGCGGCAAGAGTCATCTGCGCCGCAACACTTCAGATCGCACTACTGCGCTGTTCACTGAGATGGTCGAAGTCAAAGGCAAGAAGATCGTCAAGACCGTCAAACGCCTTCTCCCGAACCTCGAAAAGTAGTTGGGCAGGCTGTTCGTATCCGTTTTTGTGCGGCTGTTGGGTGTTTGAAACTGGTCTCAGACCGGCGCCCAGGGGTTTGCAAAGGAGTAAGCAATGGCTCGTGTAAAAGGTGGACCGCAAGGCCATCTGCGTCATAAGAGAGTTCTCGCCTACACCAAAGGTCAATTTGGTAGTCGGCATCGTTTGATCAAACGCGCTACTGAAGCCCGTTTGAAGAGTATGTGGTACGCAACTCGCGATCGCAAGGTTCGTAAACGCGATCTGCGCCGCCTCTGGATTACCCGTATCAATGCGGGTGCGCGCCTCAACGGCGTTACCTACAGCCAACTGATCTTCGGTTTGCGCAAAGCCAATATTTTGCTCAACCGCAAGATGCTCGCAGACCTGGCCGTTCGTGACCCCAAGGCCTTCACCGCAGTGGTCGAAAAAGCCAAGGCAGCCTAAATAAAGCAAAACCTCTCCGGGGCGGAAATTTCCGCCCCGTTTTTATTTAAGGATGATGTAAAATCAACCTATCCAAGTGAGAAGATTATGGCTGAGATCACTTCTACCCACAACCCCAAAATTCAACGCGTGCGTGCCCTGCTCAACCAGAAATCGGCGCGCGATGAAGAAAAGTGTTTCGTGGTGGAAGGCGTGCGTCTGGCTGAAGAAGCCCTGGCCGCCGCTCAGATGCCCACTGAACTGTTCTTTAGCCCCGATCTCAGCCCGCGCGGGCAGGAGATCGTCACGGCCTATCGCCAGTTGGGCGCCGACCCCGTTGAGGTCAGCCCGCAGGTGCTCAATCAGTTGAGCGCCACCGAAACTTCACAGGGCATTCTGCTGGTGCTCTCGCAGTCCACCCTGCCCTTGCCGCCCCGCAGCGATTTTGTGGTGGTGCTGGATGAGATCCGTGACCCGGGCAACATGGGCACCATTTTGCGCACGGCCGCCGCGGCCGGGGCGCAGGCCGTTTTCACCCCGCCCGGCAACACCGACCCCTTTGCCCCCAAGGTCGTCCGTGCCGGCATGGGCGCCCACTTTCGCTTGAGCATTCAGACCGGCCCCTGGCCCCAGGTCTTGGACTACTGCAAAAGGACACAACAGCCCCCACTTCATCTGTGGCTGGCCGAATCGGGCGGCGGGCAAAACTGCTGGCAGGCCGATCTGCGCAGCCCGTTGGCCCTGGTCATCGGCGGAGAAGCCGATGGCGCCAGCACTGCAGCGCGTCAATCCGTGGACGATCTGCTCAACATCCCCATGCCCGGCAAGTTTGAATCTTTGAATGCCGCCGTTGCGGCCGGCATTTTACTCTTTGAGATCGTGAGACAACGAAACCCGCTATGAAAATCCGCTCCATCACCTGTTTTTACACCCCCTTTCAACCCGATTCAACCGAGCAGCTCAGCCAACTGGCTCTTTTCAGCCAAAATCTCGAAAAAACGGCTCAAAAAGCCGGTATCGAAGTACAGTCCAAAAGGCTGGCCACCCCCTCTTTTACCCACTTCTGCAACCTCAGCTCAATGGATGAAACCATCGCGCGCATTCAGGGGTTGGAAGAGCAGGCCAAAGCACAGGGCTTCACCTATCTGTCCGTTGGCCCCGCCTTGCCGGAACACCCGCGCAGCTATGCACTGATCCCGGCCATCATTCAAAACACACAGGATGTCTTCGTCACCGGCATCATTGCCGATGAAAAACAGTTCTATCCCGCTGCCATTGAGGCTGCCGCAGACGTGATCTTCCGGGCGGCTACCATCACCCCTGACGGGTTCGCCAACCTGCGCTTCTCGGCCCTGGGCAACGTCCCGGCCGGGGCGCCTTTCTTCCCGGCGGCTTATCACAGCACAGACAGCGGCCCGGCCTTCTCGCTGGCCATCGAATGCGCCGATGCCGTGGTTGCTGCCTTCGCAGGGCAAAGCTCTTTGAGCGAGGCACGCGGCCGCATGTTGACCCGTATGAATGACTTCGCTCAACAGATCGAAGCAGTGATCGAGTCCATTCAGCCCGCCGCCCCAAAATTCTTGGGCTTTGACTTTTCACCGGCCCCCTACCCCGAAGATGCCTGCTCGCTCGGCGGCGGTCTGGAAGCCGTCTTGAACGGCCACATTGGCCCGGTCGGTTCGCTGGCCGCCGCGGCCGTCATCGCAGACACCCTCGATCAGGGTCCCTGGCGCCACGCCGGTTTTAACGGCCTGATGCTGCCCGTGCTCGAAGATTCCGTTCTGGCGGCGCGCGCTGCTGCCGGAGTGCTGAGCGTGAAAGACCTGCTGCTCTATTCCGCCGTGTGCGGCACCGGCCTGGACACGGTTCCGCTGGCCGGCGACATCTCTCAGCAAGAGATCGCCGCGCTGCTTTTCGACATTGCCGCCCTGAGCGTGCGTCTGGGCAAGCCCCTCACCGCCCGGCTCATGCCCATCCCCGGCAAGCAGGCCGGGGAACCCACCGCTTTCGATTTCAGCTATTTTGCCAATAGCACTGCCATGCCGCTGGTGGGGCAAAAGGTTGGGGCGCCGCTTAACGGCAGCGAGCCGGTGAAGCTGGCCCCCAAGCATACCTACCAACGCTGAATCAGCACGGGCGGCAGTCTAAATTCAAGTAAAATTACTTAAGTGGGTAAACAGCGTGACGCAGCGTTTGGCATTTTCAGTCACAGTCAGTGAGGAGATCTAATTGAGCCTCGTCGCAACAGCCATCAGCAAGAAATATGATACCTATATTGCATTACATCCCGTTACCTTTAATCTCAAACCGGGTGAGATCACCGTATTGTCCGGGCCAAACGGTTCGGGCAAGACGACCTTGCTTTCCTGCCTGTCAGGCCTCACCCGACCCAGCAGCGGAACCATCGCGATTGATGGGTTTGACCTCTACCGTGACGAGGTGAAGGTTCGCAAACGGCTGGCCTTCGTCCCGGACGTGCCCCGTTTTTACCTGGAATTGACCGCCTGGGAGCATCTGCGTTTTATTGCCATGGCCCACAATGAAGTTCGCGATTTTGACGCCCGGGCAGAAAGTCTATTGCGCAAGTTGGGCCTATGGGAAGCCCGTGATCTTTTCCCGCATCACTATTCACGGGGCATGCGTTTGAAACTGGGACTGGCCCTGGCCCTGATCCGGCCGTTTACAGTGCTGCTTTTAGATGAACCCACCTCTGCGCTGGACGGCGAAAGCACCGAACTGCTCAAAGACGAGTTACGCGCGCGTTGCGCTCAAGGTGCTTCCATCCTCCTTTCTTCTCACGACGCACAGCTCATCAGCCAATTGGCTGATCGAAAAATGACGATCCACGACGGCCTCATTGAGGAGGACTGAACATGCAGATCCTCCACTGGCTGCGCTCCCGCCAGGAAGAATTTGAACTTTCCTACTGGTTCTCTATTGTTTCCTACGATCAAACGGATCACTCCTTTCTCAATCGCGTTTACTTTTTCTATTTGATCGTCTTTTTTAGCGTCTGGTTCTTTGCCGTGCTCACCTTTTTCGCTGGCGTAGGAGCCGCCGTACTGAAGTTCCTCATTCCTGCAGATCCGGCCGCTGCAGCCCTGTTTCTGGAGCTTGTGCTGCTGGGAGGAGGATGCCTCTTCAACCTCTGGCAGTCTTTAAGAAGAAGCCCGGTAGTTTTCACCGAATCAGATGAGGTTCTGGTCTGCCAAACCCCACTCAATCGTTCCTGGCTGATCCTGCGTTGGCTACTGATGCCCTGGCTCAAAAGCGGCATTCTCTTCTGGTTGGTTACCGTCTTGCTGGGATACTCATGCGCCGAGATCGCCATGGCCGGGGATGCAACCGCCACTCATATTTTTGAGTACGTTCGCTACGGCCTGCGTGCCTGGGCCGTGTTCCTCCCCGTTCAACTGAGCCTCTTCACGTTCACCTGGATTACCGGGGTGGAACGTTTGCAAAAAGACAGAAAGCCTCCCAGATACCTGTGGCTGATCTTCCCGGCGGCACTTTTATGGGCTGCTTTCCTTCTGGCCGGCGCTTATCGAATCTTTCCTGAAAGCTTGCACTTCTGGCAGGCCATTGCCGACTGGGCACTTTACCCGTTATCGGCCGGGTTCACCTCTGCACATTTTTGGGGCTCTTTAGGTGCTGGTTGGGGCATCGCCCTTCTTTTATTGGCAGTGCTGGCTTTGCGCGCAAAGAATTTCAATTTGAGCCGCGCCGCCCAGGAGACCCATGAGGTATCCATGCTTGAAACGGCGCTGCGCTACGGCTTCACTTCCTACGCCACCCAACTGCAAGATCAAAAGAAGCTGGGGGTCAAGCATTCCCCGACCACATTGCCTGCATTTAGAGGAGCGAGCGTGTTGGTTTGGAAGGGCTTGCTTCAGGAAAAGCGCTCGTTTCGCTATTCTTCACTCTTTACCTGGCTCTGGATATCTCTGCTCCTTTTCGCTTATCCATTGCTCCCTGGTTTGGGCAGCCGCCTGTTCGCGGTTGGCTATTGGGCGATTCAGGTCGGGCAGGTCTCGAGCAAGCAAATTCACAAAGACCTGTCAAACTGGCCACTGCTTCGTCAGCTTCCCCTCAGCGGCAAGCAATTCATTGCCCTGGATCTCCTGTCCCCTTCCATTTTGGTTTTGCTGGTCAGCCTACTGGGCTTGATGGTCGGGAGTTTTCTCTTCAACCCATCAGCCGGAAGCCTGGCCTTTGTGCTGCCTGGGGCGATTGCCTCAATAGCCGGCGCAGCCACTTTTGATATGTGTCGGCAGGCGCGCAGCAGCGCACTGATGGTCGGCACCCCACCAGGGATCAGTGCTATCGGGATGATTCTGGAGCTGGTCTTTGCGATAATTCCATTCCTGGCGGCTTATTTTTTTCCCGGCCCTGTTGGTCTCATCTTTTCAGTGCTTCTCAGCCTGGGGATTGGCGTTGCAGCCTTCGCTCTTGCCAAACATGCTTACTTGAATATAGGCAAAGACTGAAGTCAGGCATAGGTTACTGCGACACGGGTCGTTAAAACTAAAAATAAGATCGCACATCTCGACCAAAGCTGTGCGATCTTTGAACATCATTCAGAAACATTGACCACTGATTTTACGGCGTTCCACTGGGAAGCACGATCAGAGTGGATGTTGGGGACGGTGTGGGCGTCTGGCTGGGAGCAAGCGTGGCCGTGACCGTTGGCGTTTCGGTCGGCAGCGGGGTGGGCGTTACCGTGGGGGTCTCGGTGGGTGTCGGCGTGGGCATGCTCAGGGTGATGTGAACGTTGGTCTCCACATGGCCCTTGCTGGTGCTATCGGCCACCAGCCGCAGCGTGATCGGCCCTTGCTGCAAGTCGCTGATATCCCAACTGATTAGTTTTTGTGGTGAATTGGAGGCGCCGCCTCCAGGGTTGACGATCTTCGTCCAGCTATCTGTATTGCCGTAGCTGTATTCAAGATAGAAATCTTTAAAAAGACCGCTGGCATCTATGAGCGCGTAAATATCCAGCGGGCTTTGCGAAATCGATTGCCCGTTGGTCAGGCTGGTAAAGCTGACTGTGGCCTTTGGGTCGTCTTTTGTGCAAGCCCGGCTGGGCGCAAAGTGGAAGGGGGTTTCAAAACCGATACCGGCCGCCCAAGCACGCCCCTGATCGGTGTTCTTGATCCAGTCCACCGCGCTGCTGTCGGTCACGTTGAGCGAATACACCTTGACGGTGCCGCCCGAACATTCTGCCGAAGATTTCAGCATCGTCCAGGAATCCAGCTCAACATCCTGCCAAAAATCGTCCTCTTTGCTCAATGGGGGCTGCCCTTTGGCAAACACCTCTGAACGCTGGTTCGTGCAGTGGCTAGAAGGCTCCGTGCCCGAAAGCGCACAAATGACATGATCTTCCACATCTGGTGGGCGTACAAAAGAAGAGGGAGCATTGTTGGTCAGGTAAGGGATGACCGTGGTCATGAACTGTGACCAGATCGGCGCCGCCCCGGTGACACCCGAAGTGCCCTGCATGGGGGTGTAATCCGCATTGCCAACCCATACGCCCACGGCCAGATCGGGGGTGTAGCCGATGGTCCAGTTATCGCGGTAATCATTGGTGGTGCCCGTCTTCACCGCCGCCTGGAAGGGCAGGTTGAGCACAGAGTTGCTGCCAAACATGGGGGTGCGGGCGTCATTATCCGAGAGGATGGAGTTGATCAGGTAGGCATGATCGGCGCGGATGACTTGAGCACCGTCCTGCTGGGGTTGTTCAAAGATCACGTTACCCTGATAGTCTTCAATCTTCGTGATGGCTACCGGTTCGTAACGCAGGCCGTTGTTGGCGAAAATGGAGAAAGCCGAGGTCATTTCAAGCAAGGTCACATCGCCGCCGCCCAGGGTCAGTGCCAGACCATAGTCATTGCGGGTAAAGGTGGTGATGCCCATGCGTTTGGCCAGAGCGATCATGCCGTCTTCCTCAGGAGTGTTGGGGTTGTCGTAAACCCCCACAAACTGTAGTGCTTTAACGGCCGGAACGTTGAACGAGTTGGCCAGCGCAGTGCGAACCGTAACCGGGCCGTGGAATTTGCCGTCATAATTGACCGGCTCATAAGGCGGGTTGGGGTCGTTCGGGTCGCCCGAAGGCGGGAAGGAACTGGGCACGTCCCAGATCAGTGTGGCGGGCGTCCAGCCTTTTTCGAAGGCCGCTGTGTAGGTGATGGGTTTGATCGAAGAACCCGGCTGGCGTGGCTGTATGGCCATGTTGATCTGCCCGGCGATCGCTTCGTTATAAAAATCTGCCGAACCGACCATAGCCAAGATCTCGCCGGTTTTGGGTTGGATCGCCACCAGTGCGCCGTCGGTGACGTGTTTATCGGCCAGCGATTCCACCTGTGTTTTGACAATCTGCTCCGCCTGCAACTGCAGGGTGGGGTCAAGCGTGGTGTACACCTTGAAACCGGAGCGATAAATGGTCTGCGCGTCGTATTTTTCTTCGAGAAGCTGACGAATGTACATCACCCAGTGTGGATACACCAGTGGATTGGTTTTCTGCACAAAATTGTAGTCTTCGATGGCAATATAGGCATCCGCCGCCTGCTGGGCTTCCAAACAGACACCCTGCTCGCTGTTGCTGACCGGAATACAGTTCTTCTCGCTGGAATCCTGATACATCAGGGTCAGCACCTGTTTGGTGCGATTGAGCGTAGAATCGCGATTGGTGAAGATATCGTAAACGGCCGGCGATTGGGGCAAGCCTGCCAGAAAAGCCGACTGGGCCAGGTCAAGCTGGTCAGCGGTGGTATTGAAATAGGTTTCGGCCGCAGCCTCGATGCCATAGGCCAGATTACCATAGTAGATCTCGTTAAGATACAGTTCGAGGATATCGTCTTTTGAGTAGCGCCTTTCGATCTCGGCCGCCAGAATGATCTCGCGAGCCTTGCGCCGAATGGTCTGCTCGGTACGTTCTGAGGCGTCAAGCAGCAGGGCGCGTGCCAGTTGCTGGGTAATGGTCGAGGCGCCTGAGACCACTTCGCCGCTGGTGTAGTTTTGAATCAAGGCGCGGGCAATGGCAAAGGGGTCGAAACCGGGGTGCTGATAAAACTCCTTATCCTCAGTGGCCAGCGTGGCCGCTACCACGTAGGGAGAGATCTTTGAGAGCGGGATATAAGTACGGCGCCCGGCGTTGGGGTCAAGCATCTCATAGATCACATTGCCGTTGCGGTCGTAAAATCGCGTCGTTTCGAACTGCGAAGCTTTGTCGCGCAGATCCTCCACACTGGGCAGGGTGGCGGCAATGGTGAAATACTGATAGACCAGCACGGCCCCGGCGATGACGATGCCAAGCACTACTGCAAAAAGAAAAATGATCAGTCCCCTCACCAGACAGCCGTTGAAGCGATTGCCGCCCGATTTTTTTCCTTTCGGGCGGGTGGTTTGCCCGGAGGGAGGTTTCGCGCCGGAGCCGCCTGCAGAAGCAGCCAGGGGTGTTTGTGGCCGGGTTTCGGGGTAAAAAGCCGCCGGGCTCACGCGCGTGGCCGCCAGATCGATCGGGTCTACATCGCGGCTGGGCAGTGGGTCGGTCGTGCCGGGCGGGGGCACGGGCACCGTTCTGGTTGGCTGGCTGTGGCCAGCCTCATCAGCAGCGTCTTCGACCAGGGTAGGCATATCTTCCCGGAGGGTTGTTTGCACCGTTTCACCACGCGGCTTGCGTGTGACGACCAGCACCGGCTGCGTAGGGCTCTTGGTCTCGGCTTCATTTTCAGCCACTGGCTCATTTTCGCCGCCTTCTTCCGACATTTTGATGATGCGGCGTAAAGGCGATTCAGGTTTATCAGTGAAATTTTCTTTGTTTTCTGCCATTTTTATGATCCATGAATTCTCATTCATTCTAGCATAATTCGATTGACCGGTCAGGCTTCTGATTTTACAATGGAAGCATGCTTGAGGATGCTTTCAACAGAATTTACACCCTGTGCACAGATGCCGGCCACAGCCTGATCAACCCGCTGCGAGATCAGGTCTGGGAGTTGGCAGAAGTCGGGGGCGAACCCCCGGCGCTTGACCTGCGCACCACCTACGGTCTGCGCTGCCTGGGGATGCGCCTGTTTCCCAGCTTTACAAATGAGGGTGAAACCCTCACCGATCCGCGCTCCTTTGCCCAAAAGCCACAAATCAAGGAATGTTTCGCAAACTATCTTCGCCTCACCTGCCGCCCGTTCTCTACAATTGACGTTGAACTGGAATATTGGGTTCCTGAATCCGATCTTGTCTGCGGACGCGTAAAGATCACCAACCGCGGCAGCAGCCCGGCTTCGCTGAAGATGGATTGGACAGCACGGCTCAACCCGGGCTACAAAGGCACCCCCATGAATGCCGTTGAGATGGGCGTCAACACCGTGCTGCAGGGCGCCTGTGAAGATCTCTACCCGGTGTTTTTCATCACCGGTGGGCCGGAAGTTACCACCCGCAGCTATCCATCGCTGGGTTTTTCATTTGCGCTGCCCGAAAACGCCTCACGGCGCCTCAGTTGGGGGCTGGCTGCCCTCGACAGCCCCGAGAATTCGATCACCCGCGCCAGACACGCCACCTCGCTCAATTGGGATGCCGAACTGACGAAGCTGGCCTTAAGCGAGAAAAGCCGCACTCTGGAGTTTAGCTGCGCTGAAAGCGACTGGCCGCACTGGCTGGGCGAAACACAGCGCCATGCCCGCCAGTTGCTAGTGAACGGGCTTAATCGCGAAAAAACGCCGCATCTGGTCAGCCAACGCAGCCCCGATACCCGCCTACAGGAAGAAAAATTGCTGCGTCGCAACAGCGCATTGAATGGCGAAGCCGATCTCTATCAGCTCTGGCAGTTCAGCCGCGTGCTGCTGCCCGCAGATGCAACGTCGCTCAAAGAAGTGATCCATACCCTGCTCGAAAAACAGCAACCGGACGGCTCCCTGCCGCTGGCCGTCGGCCCATCCGGCATGGTCTCAATGGTCAAAGCGCCGCCACTGCTGGCCTCACTGGTGGTGGAAGTTCATGCCTACCTGCAAGACGAGACCTGGCTCAAACAGATCTACCCGCAGCTAACGCGAGCCTTGCGCTGCTGGTTCAGCGAAGGGGCAGAGCAGCAGCCCTGCTGGGAATCGGCCCTGCAAACTGGCCTCGAACATTCGCCCATTTTCAGCACCGGTCAGCCGGGCGATCAGGGGCTGGCCCCCCAAACGGTCTTCAGCCCGGCCCTGGCTGCCCTGCTCTATCACGAAGCCGAATCGCTCAGACAGCTTGCTCACCAGGTGGATGACCCGGAAGCGGACGCCTGGCTTAATGAACGCCGTGAGGCACTTCTGCATGTGGTGGATGCCTCCTTTGACGAAAAGAGCAGTGCTTACCGTTATCGAGACGCCCAAAGTGGGCGCTGCGATGCCCCCCAGACTCTGCGTGAGTTCAAGCACAACGGGCTGATCCAGTTTAAGCGCAATCTAAAAACGCCGCGCCGCTTGCTGCTCTCTTGCAGCGGGCTAAAAAGTGGCAGTCAGCCCGTGCAGGTGATCATCAATGGCAGCCTGCATAAGCAGCCGGTGAGCGAAAAGATCCACATCGGCATGCAGTATTACAACAGCGGTTTTGGCCATCAGACCGGCCAGCACCTCTTTGACGTGATCGAAGCAGTGGAGGTGAGCGGGCTTGATAAGGTAGCCACGCTTTCCTTATCGCTTGCCGGCACGGATAGAGACGATATCAGCCTCTTTCTGCCGCTATGGGCAGGCATGGCCTCAAACGAGACCGCCCAGGCTATGATCGAAAATACGCTCCTGCCAAACTACCTCTCCCCCTATGGGTTCACCACCTTCCCTTTGGACCAAGCGCCCCTCGAAACGAACTCTATATCTCCCCTTTGGAACACTTTTATAATCGAAGCGCTCCTGCGCTACGGTTACCGTGAGGTCGCTGCATCCGCTTTGACCCACCTGTATAATGCCCTTTTCGCCCAGTGGAACCAGAATGGCCATTTCAGCAGCAGTCTGCGCGCCTCAGATGGTAAAGGCAGCGGCGAGCGCGACAGCATATCCGGGCTGGTGCCCATCTGGCCTTTCCTGCGCATGTTGGGGGTGGAGTTTTTGCATCCTTCTCAGGTCATTTTGCAAGGTTTGAATGACCGATTCGCTCCATTTACTGTACAATATGAGAGAGTGATGTTGACGCTCTCACAACACTCGACCGTGATCGAGACCGTGAACGGCTCGCGAACCGAGATCGATCAGGCCGGTCATTATAAGATTCTTCTCCCCTAAGAAAGGAGGAACGATGTCAGAGAAACAACCCCAATGTGATACCCTGTTGGTTGCCGTAGTGCAATCGCAAGATGCCGAGATCACCGACAATAAGCTGGGCGCTTTTGTGCCCTCTGTTACCCGTTTGCCCAGTATTGGTGCCTTCTTGGGCAGACGAAACGCCACCCTGTTGATCGGGCTTTATCAGGGGGTGAAAGACAAGGTAATTGATCTGCTGCACGAAAACTGTCGGCAGCGCGTGGAATTTATTGCCGTGCCGCTCGAAAGTGCACCCATGCCACTGCCCGCCCCCACCCCCATCAATGTGGGCGGTGCCACTATTTTTTCACTCGATGTGGAACATTTTGAGGAGTTCTAGCCATGAAACTGATCATTGCAATTGTGAAGGATATCGATGCCGATAACGTCACACAGGCGCTCACCTCAGCCAACTATCGGGTGACGACCATCGCTTCTACCAGCGGGTTCATGCGCCGTGGGTTGAACACCATGCTTTGCGGCGTGGAAGATGACCAGGTGACCAAAGCTGTTGAGACCATCCGTGGCAGTTTTCCGCCACCAGAAAGCCCCGACGAGAAACGCTGCACCATTTTTGTGCTCAATGTCGGCGAATACATTCACTTCTGAAAGTACACCCCGGAAAAATCTTCCGGGGTGCTTTTTTACTCTTTAAACTCTTCAACGTGGTAGATCGAAACCTGCATCACCTTTTGCCGCCAGCGATCCGGTGCCGCCCCCATCTTTTGGCATAAATGGCTTAAAAACATCTCCGGCACGGGCAATTGATCCCATACCTGCGGCAAAAACGTGGCGCTCAGGGGACCATCTCGCAAAACCACCCCATCCACGCGTGGATTCAGCCTGCCAGGCAGTTCTTCAGGGTGTTCATACCGCAGCGGAACGGGCTGGGTCAACACTGAAATTTCGATCTCCACCAATGGAATCTCCACCTCAGTCAAAGGCAAAAAGCGAAAGTCGTTCAAGGCCGCATCTACGGCGTGCTGCTGCACATCTTCCACCAGCGGGCGATAAGCCTGCAAAGAACCAATGCAGCCACGCAGATCTCCGCCAATGGTTAAAGTGACAAAGGCTGCCCCGTTTTCTTTCAAGGTCTGCGTAAGCTGCGCTTCATGGAGCTTCGGCAGTCGTTTGCCGGCAACGGCATGGACGATCGAATCGCGCGCCAGCATCAACAGATCATGCTTTTCTTGCGGGGTCAGCCCGGTTTCGCTCATTTTTCCACCTGGTGATATCCTCTATTCAAGTAAACCAACGGCGGACGCTGCAAGTCGCCCTCTGCTGCCTGAACCTCCCCCACAAACAGGGTTGAATTCTGCATCGGGTAGATGTGCGCTACTTTGCAGTCCATGAATCCGCGCCCGTCTTTAAGTAACGGCGCACCGGTTTGCATCACAAATGTTTCCAGATCATCAAAGCGATCTTCTTCCGGCTCTTTGCCGGCGAACACGTCGGCAATGTGCTGCTGTGTCTCGTCCAACAGGGTCACGGCGAAGACGCCGCTGTTCAGCACCATGCCACAGGTGCGTGATTGGTTGGCAAGTGAAACGGTGACGAAGGGCGGTTCGAGCGACACAGATGCCAGCGAATTGACCGTCATGCCGTGCTTTTGTCCATCCAGGGCGGTGGTCACTACCGCCACACCGGTCGGCCAGCCGCGCATCACATTGCGTAAATCTTCTGAAAGTGAAGTCATAAGTCTCCAAAAACATACCACTATTAATTATTTATACAGTCGCCCCTATTAGAAATCAAGACGACCCCGATAATTCGACTTTCTTACTCCGAATTATAGTCGTTTGAAGTAAATTATTCAAATGAAGGCTTGCGATCCGTTTAAAAAGAAACAGCAAAAGTCGTCCACCTGGCACATTCCTTGCTATAATCATGGAGATTGTGAGATTATTGCTATGAGTGAACCTTCTTATCCGTCTGACACGCCAAAACCGGATGCTTCTGCGCCGCAACCCCGGCCACTCACCTCGCCGCGCAAGCGCGCTGCCCGTTTTGGTATCTTCAGCAGCATTCAAATGATCGTTACCTATGCCTTTTTGGCGGCGACCCTCTTCACGCTTTTCACCCCCAATAATCTCTTTTCCAGCCAGATGGTAGATCGTCTCTTTACAGCCTGGCAGGCCAACCCCACCAATGTGGCCCAATTCAGCAACACCCCCGCCGCCGATTCGGCGGTCAAACGCATCGGCATCGTCTCCGGGCACTACCAAAACGATTCCGGCTCGGTCTGCCCCGACGGGCTCACCGAACAGCAAGTAAACCTGGCCATTGCAACGCTGGTCAAGCAAAAGCTGGAGGCCGAGGGCTACACCGTGGATCTGCTGGCCGAGTTTGACGAACGCCTGTCGCAGTACAAGGCCATCGCGCTCATCTCCATTCACAATGACTCCTGCGACTACATCAATGATCAGGCCACCGGCTTCAAGGTAGCCGCGGCGCTGCACAGCGCTTACCCCGAAAAAGCCAACCGCCTCACTGCCTGCCTGGTGGATCGCTATGGTCGCGACACCGGTTTGGCCTTTCACGCCAACAGCATCACCAACGACATGACCTATTACCACGCTTTCGATGAGATCAACACCGAAACCACCGCTGCCATCATCGAGACCGGTTTCTTGAACCTCGACCGTCAGATCCTCACCCAGCACACCGACCTGGTGGCGCAGGGCATCGTGGATGGGCTGAACTGCTTTATCCGTAATGAAAGCATCTCACCCACAGCCACAGCGGGAACAACCCCATGACAGAGACTGACCCCTTAGGCGCCCGGCTAGCCATACAAAATGCCCAGTTTGCCCTGCAGCGCGGACAACCCACCGAAGCGCGCCGTCTGGCCATGCAGGCCGCCGAGTTTGACCCCAATTTTGAAGACCCCTGGCTGATTCTGGCCACGCTTTCAAGCCCGCGTGCCAGCGTCGTCTATTTGCAGCACGCCCTCGAGATCAACCCGCACAGCGAACGAGCCATCAAAGGCATGCAGTGGGCGCTTGACCGCCTGGGCAAGGCCAACCAAAAAGCCCAACTCGAAGAAAAACACGCCCAGGCAGCAACAGCTCCTGTTCCTCCGCCGCTGCCTGCTCGGCCTGTTATGCCTGCCGCAGAAGAGCCGTCGGCCCAGTCTCTGGCAAGCTTCACCACCGACGCCGACCTGTGGCGGCAGTTCAACCAGGAAGAAAAACGGGCTCATCCTGAGTTATCCGCTGAAGATCAAAAGGCCAAGACCCAGCCCATCCGGGTGAAAAAAGGTAAAAAGCCCAAACCCGAAAAGAAAGCCGCTGTGAAAAACGGCAAAAAAGGCGGCAATGTTACCTGCCTGACCTTTGTCATCCTCTTCTTCATTTTACTGGCTGCTGTGGCAGCCCTCTGGCTCTCACTGCCCTCATGGATGGCGCTCTCCAACAGCGCTTCGGCGGTGCTGCCGGCCGATGTGCTGGCCAAGCCTTCGCTCACCCCCACCAACACGGTCACCCCAACCGCCACGTTGACACCTACGCCTGAGCCCACCCAGACGCCGCAGCCCACCAGCACCCCTAATCCGACCGCGACCCCGCAGCCGCTGGTTTACTCCACCGAGGTCACCTACCCGGAGGTCTCTGGGGATACTTCAGGCCGCTGGATCGATGTGGATCTGACCAATCAGATGCTCTATGCCTATGAAGGCTCCACCCTGGTCAGCTCCTTCCTGGTCTCCACAGGCGTGGCCGCTCACCCAACCGTCACCGGGCAGTATTACATTTACGTCAAATACACTTCCACATTGATGACCGGGCCCGGTTATTACCTGCCGGACGTGCCCTACACCATGTATTTTTATCAGGGCTACGGCATCCACGGCACCTACTGGCACAACAATTTTGGCACCCCAATGAGTCACGGCTGCGTCAATATGCGCACGTCTGATGCCGAATGGATGTTCAACTGGGCTTCTGTTGGTACTTTGGTTAACGTTCATTATTAGTAGATTGACCTTCTTATGGACCTGCGATTTCTCTCTCGACGTGAGTTTCTTAAACTGAGCGGCGCCTCACTGGTGGCCTTTTATGCCTTGCTGAAGACGACGCCCGCTGCGGCCTTTGGTGCGCATGCCGACGAAGTCCCTCCCTCTATGGGGCGCATCGTCACCAACAACGTCAGCTCTTACGACATCCCCTCAGTAGACGGCAAAGAGGTCAACACCTACTACAAAGACCTGGTGCTGCCCATCACCAAAGTGACTACCGGTGACAACGGCGAACCGGCCTACAATCCCATCTGGTATCAGATCAATGGCGAGGGCTACGTCCATTCGGGCAGTGTGCAGCCGGTCGAGATCGTGCAGAACGCATTGGTCACCGACATTCCGGCCGGCGGGCAATTGGCCGAGATCACCGTGCCCTACACCGACGCCATATGGCACCCCATTCTCAAGCAACTGGTAGCCTACCGCCTTTACTATCAAACCACGCATTGGGTGATCGGCACCTTCACCGATAATGCGGGCCAGACCTGGTATGAGATCCTCGAAGATTTTTACCAGTTTCACTTCTACGTCAATTCCAGCCACGTGCGCCTCATCCCGGCCGACGAGGTGACCACCCTCTCACCCGATGTGCCCATTGCCGACAAACGTATCGAGGTGCACCTCAACGATCAGATCGTCATCGCCTACGAGGGTGACACCCCCGTGCAGATGATCCGCTGCGCGGGCGGCACCAAGTACTACAACCGCTATCTCACCCCCACCGGTGATTTCACCTGCGATTACAAACGCCCCTCGCGTCACATGGTCAACGGCAGCAAAGTGGCCGCCAACACCTTCGACCTGCCCGGCGTGCCCTGGGTGACCTTCATCAATGACGATGGCATCTCTTTTCACGGCACCTACTGGCACAACGACTTCGGCCATCCGCGCAGCCACGGCTGCATCAACCTGCCCTCGGTTGGCGCCAAGTGGGTCTACCGCTGGACGCTGCCGGAAGTGCCTTTCGAGGAGCAGAAGTTTTACAAGCGCCCCGGCACAAAGGTGACCGTCACCAAAATTTGATCTTCTCCTGCAAATCTCTTATAAATGTATAACAAAACTCAGCAACCCCATGCCTTATAATGGAGGCTGGAGAGTGACTTTTATGAGCCGTGAACCCTTATTCAAAGGATTAGTGGTAGATGAAAACGAGCAGCCGGTCGGCACTTCGACGATCGGCAGTGAGCCCTGCTATGTGGTGGATGACGACGGTTTTATGCGCCATATTCCCTCTGATCAGGTGGATCGTATCGTATTAAAACAACTCGGCGCCCAGATCAGCGGCAACGAAGACCTGATCGCCGACCAGACCGCCAAAATGATGGGGCAGGAAGACCTCTTTACCCATGCCATCATCCAGAACCAGTTAAAGAACATCGATCAGCAGTTTGACCAGCTCCTCGAAACCGGCATCCCCGAAGAATCACGCGTTTATCTTGGCATGACCGGGTTCAAGGTGGTCATCAACCTGCATGGAGAAGTGGTGCGCATCGACCAGCCCACAGCCGCTGTCGGCGGTGACGAGGGCGAAGGCGAATAAATTCGCCCCTTTTTATCGGAGCATTGAAATGACCTCAGAGAATATCATCTCAGTGACTGAATCAGACTTCGAGTTTGAAGTCATTGCCTATTCACAAAACACCCCGGTGGTGGTGGATTTTTGGGCGGACTGGTGCCGTCCCTGCCGAACGCTTACCCCCCTGCTTGAGAAAATGGCCGCCGAATCGAACGGCGCCTTCCGTTTGGCCAAGGTGGACGTGGACGCCAACCCCAATCTGGCCCTGCGCTGCAAAGTGCGCACCCTGCCCACCGTGGTGGCTTTCAGCAACGGTGAGATCGTGGGCGATTTTGCCGGCTTGCAGCCAGAACTGCGCATCCGCGATTTTATCGAGCAGATCCTGCCGCCCAGCCCGGCCAACCTGATGATCGAAAAAGGTGACAGCATGCTGGCCGACAATCGCCTCGAAGAAGCCGAGGCCGCTTATCGTGACGCCCTCAATGTGGACGAAGAAGCCCCCGGCGCCCTGCTGGGATTAATGAAGCTCAGCCTGCGCCGCGGCGATTCGGCCACCGCCTACCAACTGCTGCGCATCTTCCCGGCCGTCAAAGAATACAACCAGGCCGAACAGTTGCAGCCGCTCATCCGCGCCCTCGATGATCTCAAGAACGGCATGCTGCCGCAGGAAAACGACCTGGATGCCGCCTTTGCCAACAGCATCCGGCTGGCCCAGCGCGGCAATCTCTTCGCCGCCCTTGACGGGCTTTACGACGTGCTGCGCCAGGACAAGCATTATCGCAAAGAGCGCGCCCGCACGGTGGCCCTTTCACTGCTTGAGCTGGTTGACCCCCTCGGCAGTCAAACCCTTGAATACCGCAAGGAACTGACCCACATTCTGTTCTAGAAAAAACCGGCTGAGATTTTGTCTCAGCCGGTTTTCATTAGTCCTTGTTAAACTTTTTTTCCAGTTCTTCCCAGCGCCGGTAAGCCCCGGCCAGATCCTCTTCGAGCTGGTGCAGGCGTTCGGCCGCGGCGGCGATCTCAGCCGCATCGCCCTGATAAAAGCTGGCATCGCCCATCGCCAGGCTCAGGCGCTGCTGCTCGGCTTCGAGCGCTTCAATGCGCCCCGGCATACCGGCCAGCTCCGCCTTTTCAGCCTCCAAAGCTTTCTGCTCCTTATAGGTCAGCTTTCGTTCCGCTTCAGGCGAGTGAACCCCGCCTTTTGCCGCCTCGGGCTGGGACTTTTTCACCCCTTCACTGCGGCCGGGCGTTTTTCGCTCGGTCTGGCTCTGGCGCAGGCTGTCATCGTAACCGCCCACATATTCTTTGGCGCCGCCCAGACCGTCCAGCACGATGGTGCTGGTGACCAAATTGTTGATGAAGGCGCGGTCGTGGCTGACCAGCAGCAACGTGCCGTCGTAATCGAGCAGCATGTCTTCCAGCAGTTCCAGCGTTTCGATATCCAGATCGTTGGTGGGCTCATCCATCACCAGCAGATTGGCCGGGTGGGCGAACAGCCGGGCCAACAGCAGCCGGTTACGCTCGCCGCCCGAAAGGGCGCTGATAGGCGCATGCACACGCTCACGTGAGAAAAGAAAGTCTTCCAGATAGCCAATGAGATTACGCGTCCGTCCGTTGATGTTGATGGTGTCGCGCCCCTGGCCCACGTTATCCAGAACGGTCTGGGTCTCATCCAGTTGGCTGCGCAGTTGGTCGAAATAGGCGATCTCAAGGTTTGTGCCCAGCTCAATGCTGCCGCTTTGCGGCTGCAGTTCACCCAGCAGCAAACGCAGCAGGGTGGTTTTGCCCGAGCCGTTGGGGCCAATAATGCCCACCTTGTCGCCGCGCTGGATCACGGCCGAAAAATCCTGCAAGATCGGGCGGCCCTCGTAGGCAAAACACACCTGCTCGGCCTCGATCACCAGTCGGCCAGAGCGGCGCACCTCCTGCAGTTGCAGCTTGACGCTGCCCGATTGTTCGCGACGGGCGGCGCGCAGATCACGCAGTTTTTTGAGGGCGCGCACACGTCCCTCATTGCGGGTGCGGCGGGCCTCAATGCCGCGCCGGATCCAGGCTTCTTCCTGTGCCAGTTTCTTGTCAAAGAGCACGTTCTGCTCGGTCTCTGCGGCCAGCATGGCTTCTTTGCGTTCCACAAAAGTGGGGTAATCGCAGTCCCAGTCGAAGAGACGGCCGCGATCCAGTTCCACAATGCGGTGGGCAATGTGCTGCAAAAACACCCGGTCGTGGGTGACGAAGAGCAAAGTGCCGCCCCAGCGGGTGAGAAATTCTTCCAGCCAGTTGATCGAGTCGATATCCAGATGGTTGGTCGGCTCGTCGAGCAGCAAGAGGTCGGGGGCATTGGCCAGGCCACGGGCCAGCAGCACGCGGCGCTTCATCCCGGCCGAAAGCAGGCTAAAATCGTCCTGCAGGTTCAGCCCCATGCGCGCCGTCACCTGCTCCACCTGAAGCTGCTTCTGCCAGTGATCCAGCGGCTGGCCGTCGATCATCTCGGCAGTGATGCCCGCAGCCACGATCTCGGCCACCTTGCCCGAAAGGTTGAGAGGCACTTCCTGCGGCAGATAGGCCACGCGCGCGTTCTGCTGGCGGCTGACCGTGCCGCTCTGCGGCAGCAGCTCGCCCTGGATCACCTTGAGCAGGGTCGATTTGCCCATGCCGTTGCGTCCCAGCAGGCCCACCCACTCACCCCGTTCGATCTGCAGGTTCACTTCTTCCAGCAGCGGCGGGCCGCCGAAGCTGAGGCTCACCTCTTGTAAACTGATCAATGCCATAAAAAGCAGCTCCTCTGGGGAGTGAATATACTACGAAATCGCCTGCGGGTGGGGAAATTAAAAATCCCCGCCTGCTTAAGACGGGGAATCGTGCTTGGAGAATTGGTTCAGGCGGCGTGGCCCATGTGCCCGCTGCCGGGGTTGGCCAGGTATTTTTCTGGCTCCTTGTCAAAACTGGCCTTGCAGCCATTGCAGCAGAAATAATAGGTCTTGCCCTGATACTGTGAAGACACCGAGGTCTTTGGGTCAACGCTCATGCCGCATACCGGATCTTTTTCCATAGAAAAACTCCTTTCGATATACGATGAATATAGTCCGAAATGGAGCGAATTTCAAGGGTGCAGTGAACCCGAAAATAGAAATGCCGCACAGTAACACCCGGCCAGGTTAAAAAAGGAACGTTTTTGCCGATTCAATATACAATTAATTCACATTCATCTCAGGAGGTCAACATGAACATCCCCGATTCCGATACCGTCATTCTCATCAGCCGCAACGGCATGGGCCATGCGGAGCCTGAACTGCAGCAAAAGCTCATCACCACTTACCTGAAGCTGCTGGTCGAAAACAAGATCTACCCCGCCGTCATCTGCTTTTACACCGAAGGCGTCAAACTGACCGTGAGCGGCTCCCCCGTGCTGGCAGAGCTCAAAGCCCTCGAAGCCGCCGGCGTGCGCCTCATTTTGTGCAGCACCTGCCTGGGATTTTACAACCTCAGCGATCAGGTGCAGGTGGGCATCGTGGGCGGCATGACCGACATCCTCGAAGCCCAACGCCGCGCCGCCAAGGTGATCTCGCTCTGACGTTTCGACCCGTTGAATGGACCGTGCGAAAAATATCGTTATGATATAATTTCGCATGCGCGGGCCCGTGGCGCAGCGGTTAGCGCAGGCGACTCATAATCGCTTGGTCGTAGGTTCGAATCCTACCGGGCCCACTTTTTCAACAAAGTATAATGCCAGAACTTTTTCCACAAAAATAAAAGTAAATTGATAGGTGTATAGAAACCTTTTAACATCAAAATGTAAAATTGTTGTGTGCGAAACGTTACAACGTTTTGCTTGTTGATTTTCTTAGTAAAGGGTGGAAAATAACAATGGCAAAAAAAATACTTCGCTCTTTCTTTATCTTTTATGGGATTGTTTCCCTTATTTTTATTTGCGGTCTCTTAATCAGTTATTTCACAACAGGTGAAGGGTCATATAGAATTTGGGGCGCATATGATGGACAGGCTTCAATAATCACTTGGCTTGATCTAAATGCGAACGGAGTTAAGGATTTAGATGAACCACCACTGTCTGGAGTTTGCATTTGGGCTGATTACCTCCCACATTTTTACACAGTTAATACAGACAATGTATGTCGTTACTCACCCACAACAGATGAAAATGGAGAATGGGGACAATTTTTACCTGGTGGAAGATGTGAGGATTTCTATGTAACAGCAATTGCTACAGAAGGGTATGAACCAACCACAGATATGGTCTCTAACAGTTGTTCTGCCCAATTTGGTTTTGTGAAAAACGTTTCACCTGTATCAAAGAAATTACTCACCTTCAATGATTTCGCTCGACAGCAACAAATAACCGCTTTGATAAAAAAAATTGGGGTTGGACTATTGGTCATTACCATAGCATCGTTAGGGACTTTTTGGTTAGAAAAGAAAAAGTGATAGTTTACAATGATTGGGTGTCTTCAATGGAACACCCACTATCATTACGCTTTCTCTTAACCCACAAAATGGATAAGTCATCCTGTTTCTAAATTCAAAACCATTTCTCAAAATACGCCATTCACCCCTTTTACAAACTGCAATTTTTTCGTGCGATACTGCCCTTACGTCAAGGAGAAGCGGGGAAGCGCCTGTTCATCTCGAACCGGCATACTGCCTTAGGAGTAAAAATGAAAACGAAAAATGTTGTTGTTGGAACATTAATCCTTTTGATCTGTGCTGCCTGCACGGCACCCACAACAATTACTGCCACCCTCACAACCATAACACCCTTACCGAAACCTACCTACACTCAGACATTAACAGGTACACCCTTCTACACGCCAAGCCCAACAATAACACTCAATGACAGGGAAATTCAAATAGAACGTGCAAAGGACTTCAAAATTGATTGTGTTATGTATAAAGCAATTCTCTCCCCAAAAGGCAACTGGGCAGCCGCAGCTTGTAAATCAGATGAAAACCAAAAATTGATTGTGAAAGCTAGAACTGGCAAAGAGTATGCTCTACAACTTTCCGACTACCTGCCAAAT
>CAYWLG010000018.1:0-37573 GCA_964459385.1 uncultured Anaerolinea sp. | reverse complement strand
ACCCACGACCTTCTCCTTGGCAAGGAGACATTCTACCAACTGAACCACGCCCGCAGGCTTTCTCACAAGCAAGAGCGATTCTACACGATAATAATTCAGCCGTCAACCCTTTTTCTTAATAATCCGGGCTTATCCGGCTGCTTCTTCCAGACCTGGGAGGCTGACGGGCAGTTTTCCATTAAAAGCAATGCGCCCAAAGAGCCCCCGCGCCAAAGCACGCATGGAGGGTTGCAAAATACCGTAAGTGCACAGGTAACAATCCGCCTGCGGAAAGACGGCCAGGTCATAAGGCAGACGCATTGCGGCCACGATCAGCGGTTTTTCTGAACATGCCTCCAACAAGGCGTTCACCAATGCCGCCTGTCCGCTGGCAACCGTTGCATTGAGGGTACCCACGACCAGTGCATCATAACCGCCCATGCGCTGCAAGATGCCGGCGATCGTATTGGCATCCGGGTTGAACGGTACAATGAACTCATCCACATTGTTGTGCAGCTCACGGATCTCTGCGGCGAGCTGTGGCACCAGATAAGAGGAAGTATCCGCCGGGGTCAGATTTTGCGGCTGCGGTACAATCACGGCCATTTTTTGCTCTGGCCGCAGTTGCAGCGGCAGAATCTGCTTGCGATCCCGCACCAGCGTCAGTGAGGCGTCGGCAATTTCATTGGCGATCTCACGATGGGCTTCACAATCCACCACGTCTAGTGAATATTGGCGGGCGGATTTTTTCAGCCATTGTTTCAATTCCAGAATGCGTTCAATTGAACGAACGGTTTCGTCAGCGCTGACGTGCCCCTCAACCAGAGCCTTTTGCAGGCCGTTAAAAGCACGCCGATGATCTTCTGCGTTGGCGGTCATCAGCAGCAGGTCGGCCCCGGCCGTCACCGCGCTGGCAACTTCCTCCACCAGCGCATCTCCCTGACGGATGGCGTGCATGTCCATCGCATCGGTGATGATCACCCCGTCATACCCCAGCCGTTCACGCAGCAGCCCCTGCATGATCGTTTTTGACAGAGTGGCCGGGGTGGAGCGATTCTTCTCGATCAGGGGCAGACCCAGATGGGCGGTCATGATCAGCTTGCAGTCCGCCTCGATGGCCGCTTCAAACGGGGGCAGTCCCACTCGTTCCAGGTCGGCAAGTGTTTGATTGACCACCGGCATATTCACGTGCGAGTCCACCTCCACGTCGCCGTGCCCGGGGAAGTGTTTGGCCGTAGCCGCCACACCCTCAGACTGAATGCCGCGGATCATAGCCGCAGCCAGGCGAGCCACCTGCCGGGGGTCTTCGCCAAAAGAGCGCACTCCCACCACCGGGTTGCGCGGGTTCACGTTCACATCGGCGCAGGGAGCATAGTCCAGATTGATGCCCATCGCCGCCAGTTCACGGCCCAGCACCTGCCCGGCCTGATAAGACAATTCTTCAGAACCGGTCGCACCCAGCGCCATGTTGCCGGGCAAAGGGGTGGCGCCGCCCACAGCCATCAACTGGCCGCCCTCCTGGTCGAGCCCGATCAAAAAGGGAGGCAGGCCAACTCTGGCCGCTTCTTGCTGCAAAGCGGTGGTCAGGCGCAGCAACTGTTGGGGCGAATCAATGTTGTTATAGCGAAAAAGGGTAAACCCGGCCGGACGGTATTGGGTAATCGCCCGTTGAACCGCATCCGGGACGGCATCGTGCCCGATGAAGGCCAGCATCAACTTCTGACCCAGATTTTGCTGCAGATCCATCTTAGCCTTTCAGACCAGTAACGACCACACTGTCGAGGATATAACGTTGTGCGAAGAAAAAGACGATGATCAGCGGCACCGTGGTCAAGACGGCAGCGGTCATAATGGTCGGCCACGGCTGCACTGTCTTATTGATGTTATACAGCGTCGAGATGTAAACCGGCAAGGTGTACAGGTCCACCGTTTGCAGGTACATCAAGGGGGTCAACAGGCTGTTCCAAAGCCCCACGAACAAAAAGGTGGCGATGGTGGCAATGGGTGCCTTCACCAGCGGCAGGATGATCTCCCACCAGATCTGAATGCGGCTCGCTCCATCCACCAGCGCCGATTCGTCCAATTCTTTCGGTATCTGGGCCATCGACTGCCTTAACAAAAAGACCATCGCCGCCCCGCCTGCAAAAAACCCCGGGATGACCAGCGGGTTGAAGGTGCCGATCCAGCCGATCTTATTGAAGAAAACGTACTGCGGCACGATCAATGCCTGCGCCGGGATCATCATAGTGGAAAGCATCAGAAAGAAGACGAAATTACGCCCCGGCCATTGAATGCGGCTGAAAGCATAGGCCACCGCCGCGATGGAAATGAGCGTGCCGAACAAAGCGATCGTCACATAGAAAACCGAGTTGAAGTAAGCCCGCAGGAAATTTTGATTCTGAAAGATATCGAAATACGCGCTCAAAGTGGGGTGTGCCGGCACCCAAACGATGCCAGCCGAGTTGGTTTCATCCACCGTCTTCAGCGAGGAAGAGATCATCCAGAAGAGTGGGAAGCTCATCATCACGGTGGCCGCTGTCAATACGATGTAGAGGAAAGAGCTTTTAAGTATTCGCCAGATGGGTTTCATTGTCCGCTCCTAGTAAATATCGTATGTGACCCAACGGTCTTGTAATTTGAATTGAACGAGGGTAAAGATCAGAATAATGATCAAGATCAACCAGGAAATCGCCGACCCGTAGCCGATCTCAAAGTGGCTGAAACTCTTTTGCCACAAATAATAAACGATTGAAATTGCCGAAGACACCAGCGGTTGGTTATCGCGGTACAGCACGAAGATCGGCTCAAAGATCTGCAGCGAAGCGATCAGGCCCACCACCAGATTGTAGAAGATGTAGGGGGTCAGCAGCGGGAAAGAGATCTTCCAGAAGCGCTGTGAAGAGCTGGCGCCGTCCACCTGGGCAGCTTCGTGCAGTTCTTTGGGAATGTTATTCAACCCGGCCAGGAAGATGAGCATCATGGCACCACAGCCCCACACCATGAGCAGCACCACCGACATCTTCGACCAAAGGGGGCTCTGCACCCAGAGGGGCACGCGGTTGGCAGCCGGAAAACCGGTTTCGATCACCTTGTTGAGCAAATTGAAGTTGCCGTTGTTGATGCCCAGAAAAAATGCCGAAAAGATCTCTTGCACGTAGATCACCGCACGCATCACGTAGCTGAAAGGCGCAAAACTCGATAATGAGCGCAGTATTTGATTGATGATTCCCGTACCGGTGTTCAACATTAACCGCCAGCAGAGCAGCACGGCTGTATTAAAGCCCAGCACCACCGGCAGATAGAAGGCCATACGAAAAATGCGTTCGCCTCTCATTTTTTGATTCAACAAGACGGCCAATAACAGTGCCACTGCCATTTGCAAAGGCAGACCGATCACGGTCAGATATAAAGTATTGACCAGCGCCGCACGAAAACTTGAGTCGTTCACGATCAAATTGACATAATTTTCAAGACCCACCCAATTGGGGGGTTCATTGGAGACCACCCGGTAATCGGTGAAACTCCAATAGAGAGAGAAAAGCATGGGCACAAGCACAAAGATCAAAAAACCAACGATCCAGGGGGCCGCAAACAGATAACCCGCAAAGACATTCTCCTGTTTTCGGGGGGTGGCCCCTCTCAATTTTGCGATCCAACGGGCCAATGCACCCAAACCAAAGCTGGTGGCCACGATGAAAAGCAGCGCGAGTAAGGCGGTAAGCAGTAGATTAAGGTATGGATTTGCGGGCATTTTCTTCCTCAACTATTCGAGAAATTTGGAGGGGCATTACGCCCCTCCAAATCAGGTACGAGCGATGAAACGCTTATTTCAGTATAGCAGAGTAATCGGACTGAATCTTGGCCACAACTTCTGCAGGGGTCAATTCTTCAGTGATCAACTTGCCCAAAGCATCTTGCATGACGGTTGAAAGCTGGGCGCTTTCTTCGATGCCGGCGAAACCAACGCCATACTGGCTGGCGAGTTCAGCTTCGGCTTTCAACTGCGGAGATTCAAGCACGTAACCATACTGGCTGTCGTTACGAGCGGGGATCAGGCCCATGGTTTCGTTCCATTTGTTGTTGGCTTCTTTGCTGAAGGCCAGCTTCAACCAATCAGCGGCCAGGTCTTTGTGCTTGCTGTAATCGGCAACGGCCAGCCAGTCATTGAAGGCCAACACAACCGGTTTGCTGTTGGGGAAGTTCTCAGGATCGCCATAGAACGGATCAATGCTGATATCCGACCAGATGGGGCGAGTAAAGGCAGGGGCGGCCCAACCAGAGTGAGCCAGGCAGACGGCGCCGTTGCTCTTGCCACTGGCATCGTCCACGTCGATCACAGAACCCTGTCCGGTGGGCAGAGAACCAACGGCATTGGCAGCGGGGCCATAGGTGGCCTGGCGCATGTCAAGCAAGAACTGGGTGGTTGCCAAAGCTTCGGGTGAATCGAAGTTGGGGGTGCCATCGGCTTTATAAAGCTGACCACCAATGGAGTAGTAGACCAACAACCACCACTGCCAGTCGGCCATTGAACCGGCATCCACGGGAACCAGAGCCTGCTGGCTCAAAGAGTTGGTGGCAGGATCAATGACGGTGAGTTTCTTGGCGAAATCAACCCATTCAGCGAAGTTCTTGGGGGTGCCGGTCGTCCAGCCACCATCGGTCATGAGGTCCGTGCGGCAGAAAACGTAGCGCGGAGCGGTGAAGATGGGCAGACCGCGGAGTTTGCCTTCGTATTTGGCGTTCTCAAGAGCGGGGCCAAAATTGGCGATCTCGGGCCAGGCGGCTTCGCCCAGGTAAGAATCCATATCGGCGAGGCTGTTGCCATAGAGGGTGTTCATTTCAGAGCCCAGGTTGATGATGTCGGGGCCATCGCCGGCGGCAAAGAAACCGCTGAAGGTGGTATCCCAGCCAGACCATGAACCTTCGGTGATTTCAACCGTCACGCCCGGGTGGGCAGCTTCAAAAGCGGGGTTGATATCACTCTTTAGCCAGGCAATCGTGTCTTCGGTGTAGTCGAGAAGATAGATTTTCAAAGTGACTGGCTCGGTGCTGGCAGGTGCCTCAGTTGCGGCCGTGTCGGCTGCAGGGGCTTCTGTCGGTGCAGCGGTGGGTGCACCACAAGCTGCGAGCAACATGGCTGCGATGATAAAAATCGCAAAAATCGTGTACTTCTTCATTTCTCCATCCTTCCTTTCAGACTAAAGTTTTGAATTTTTGACCAAAACGAAATTGCCAAAAGCTAGAAATTTGTGGGTACCTCCTCAAGTTTGATTTGACGGTTTTCCTTCATGGAATACCAAACCAATGACGCCGCCCCCAGGGCGCTCGAATTGAGTGATGATTTCTTGATTTGTAAAGAACCGATGTTATTCGGGAAACAACGACGTTCGATCTCTGCCAGGGCACTATCAATGAACAGATCGTAGGCCGAAAGCCCTACCCCACCACCGATCACGATCAGGGCCGGGTTAAGCGTCATCACCAGGTCTGAGAGCAGTTCACCCAGATATTTTCCAAATTCATTAATCAGAAGTAATGCTCTGGGCTCAGCCTGCTGTGCCTGTTCAATGATGTACTCGGCGCTGATGCTGAGATCGCCCTTCGCCTGCAAGGGCAGTTCGGGGTGCCATTCGGGGGAGACATAGGTCTTATGCAATCCAAGACCCGAAAGCAGCGTCTCGGCGCAGCCTACCCGGCCGCAGCCGCACAGGTTCATCAGACCGGTCATGGTCAAATGCCCCACTTCCAGAGCGGCGTGATTACTTCCGATTAATAGCCTTCCGTCTATCAAAGCGCCTGCCCCCAGACCGGAACCAATGCCGAGGTAGACGTAGTTCTTTTCGCCCCGGGCAGCCCCGTAGTAATACTCTCCCAATGTTTGGGCGAAGGTGTCGCGCTGCAAGAAAATCGGAAGCGATGAATGCAGCTTCTCGCGGATGATCTCAGCCAAATTTACCCGATCCCAGTTCAAATTCACCGCGTTCTCCACCACACCCAACTCAGGGTAAACCAGCCCCGGAACATCAATGCCGATGCCCGTGATGCCGCTCTGCCCCTCGATCACGCTGGCAATGCTCGCCACCACGCGATTGATCGATTCTTGCGGGCCCAGCTCCACCGCCGTCATGCGGTAATCGCTTGCAACGATCTGACCCGCCTGATCTACCAGAATGCTGGCAATTTTGGTGCCGCCAATATCAACGCCGACTGCAAAGTTTTGATTTTCCATATGCCGTTAAAAAAGACCCAAGATAGATTGTTGTACCAGTGCAGCAGCACCGATTTGTACGATATTTGTTCCCAAACTGGAGACCAGAATTTGCGTCTGTTTTGAAAGTGCATCCAGCGCTTTTTCTTCCATAGAACGGACGATCGGCTGCGTGAGAGCCTCGCCCAGAGTTGAAACCGGCCCGGCCAGAACGATCTTGTGAATATTCAGCAGGCCAACGATGTTGGCCATGGCCAGCCCCAGATATTCACCCGCACGGCTGACAATGCGCATGCTTTCGGGGTTCTCGCCGCTCAGCAGTTCCATCAGCTTTTCGAGCAGGGCTTCATTGGTCATGCCATCGCTGCCGGGTAAGATCTCACGTGTCATCTGTGCCAGTGCCCGCAGGCTGGCTACCGTTTCGAGGCAGCCAATGTGACCGCAGCGGCACAGCAGGCCACCCGGTTCTACACAGATGTGACCCACCTCACCGGCACCATTGCCATCGCCAAAGAAGATCTTGCCGTCGATGATCAAACCGGCCGAGATACCCTCGCCCACCTTGAGCAGCACCAGATTCTTCTCGTTGGGGTCGACCCCGTAAATATATTCGGCCAGTGCTGCCACCTGGCTGTCGTTGGCGATCATCACCGGCACGCCAAATTTGTCCTGCAAGAGTGAGCGCAGGGGAATTTCCTTCCATTGGTACTTCACGGCGCGGCGCACCACACCCTCTTCTGAAGAAACCACGCCCGGGCTGCCCAGACCGATGCCCAGCAACTGTTTGCGGTCTACCTGACCCATCAATTGCTCGATCAGCGATTGGATCTGCGCCAGCGCGGCGTCACCGGTCAGGTTCCCCGGCAGGCTTGCCGATTGGCTGATCTCACCGCGCAAGTTAATGAGCGAACCATGAATGCCGTTGTCGGCGAGATCAATGCCAATGGCAAAACGTGCATCAGAAGGAACATTGATCAATGTAGGAGGTTTTCCGCCAATCGAAACGCCATACCCCACTTCGCTCACCAAACCGTCGTTGAGCAGCACTTCCACCAGATCAGAAACGGTGGTCGGCGTCAGCTTGGTCTCGCGTGCCACATCTGCACGGCTGATGGTGCCGGCCTCGTAGATGGTGCGCAAGATCAAGCGCATATTATGCAGTTTGGTTTGCTCGTGAGTCGTTTTTTTCATTGGAAAGACTTTATAAGAACAGTGTACTTACTAAGTTTATTTTAAGGAACTTCAACCCCTTTGTCAAGTACTTTTAATGTAAAAAGTGAAACTTGTTACATTTTTTCATCTTCAAGAGCGTCGCAAACCCTGCTGGCAATACACCGCCCGAGTTTGGTATAATTACTCGGTTATTGACTGAATTGAGGGAGCTTTATGGATATTGGATCTGTGAAACAAGTAGACATTGACGAGCAAATGCGGTCGGCATACCTCGATTACGCCATGAGCGTGATCGTTTCGCGTGCCCTGCCCGATGCCCGCGACGGGCTCAAACCCGTGCATCGGCGCATCTTATACGCAATGGCCGACATGGGCATTCATGCCAATAGCGCGTTCAAGAAATCGGCGCGTATCGTCGGCGAAGTGCTCGGCAAGTACCACCCGCATGGCGATTCAGCCGTTTATGAGTCCATGGCCCGCATGGCGCAAGACTTCTCGATGCGGTATCTGCTGATCGATGGGCAGGGCAACTTTGGCTCCATTGATGGCGATTCGCCGGCTGCCATGCGTTACACCGAAGCGCGTCTCCATGCTCATTCAGAAGAAATGCTGGCCGATCTCGACAAAGATACGGTCAATTTCGTCGATAACTTTGACGGCTCTCTAAAAGAACCCGATGTATTACCGGCTCGCCTGCCGAACCTGTTATTAAATGGTTCATCCGGCATCGCCGTCGGCATGGCTACCAGCATCCCGCCGCACAATTTGCGCGAGATCACTGCTGCCATCGATTACCTGATCGACCACTACGACACGATCGATTCGGTCTCTGTCGAAGAACTGATGCAGTTCGTGCAGGGACCTGACTTCCCGACCGGTGGCCTGATCGTGGGTAAAGATAATATCCGTCAGGCCTACTCGACCGGTCGCGGGCAACTGGTGGTACGCGGCATGGCCCACATTGAAGAGATGAAAGGCAACCGCTACCAGATCGTCATCACAGAGATTCCCTACCAGGTGAACAAGACCACCCTGATCGAACGCATCGCCGAGCTGGCCCGCGAAGGCAAGATTGACGCCATCTCTGACCTGCGCGATGAATCTGACCGCCGTGGCATGAGCATCGTCATTGAACTGCGCCGTGGCTCTCAGCCCAAACAGGTCCTCAATCAACTTTACAAATACACTCCCCTGCAGTCCACCTTCAGCGTGCACCTGCTGGCGCTGGTCAACAACGAGCCGCGTTTGCTTTCGCTCAAGCGCGCCCTGCAGATCTACATTGAGCATCGCCAGGAAGTGATCACCCGCCGTTCGCAGTTTGAGCTGAACAAAGCCAAGGCGCGTGCGCACATCCTCGACGGCTTGCTGATCGCATTGGCCAACCTCGATGATGTGATCCGCACCATCCGCGAATCGAAAGATGTTGAGACTGCCAAAGAAGCTTTGATGACCCGCTTCAAGCTCAGCGAGCTGCAGGCCCAGGCCATTTTAGACATGCAGTTACGCCGTCTGGCCGCACTGGAACGCCAGAAGATCGAAACCGAATACAAAGAGGTAATGGAGCGCATCGCCTACCTCGAAGACCTGCTGGCCAACCCCAAGAAGATCCTCGAAGTGGTCAAAGCCGACCTCAATGAGCTGACCAACAAATATGGTGATGAACGCCGCACCAAGATCAAAGGCGAAACGCACGAAGAACTAAAAGAAGAAGACCTCGTGGCTGATGAAGCCGTACTGATCACCTTCACTCAGAAGGGATACATCAAGCGTGTGGCCTCCAGTGTCTATCGCACCCAGGGCCGCGGTGGACGCGGCGTTTCGGGTCAGGCTGTGCGCGGCGAAGACGAAGTGATTCTTATGCTGCCGGCTCGTACCCTGCACACCATCCTCTTCTTCTCGGATAAGGGCAAAGTCTACTCAGAAAAGGCCTATCAGATTCCCGATGCCAACCGCACCGACCGCGGCATTCCGATCGTGAACGTGCTGTCGCTCGGCGCAGATGAACGCATCACGGCGGCCGTGGCTGTACCAAACTTTGAGAATGCCTCTTATCTGACCATGGCCACCACCTCGGGCCGCGTCAAACGCGTGGCCCTGTCTGAGTTTGCCAGCGTGCGCCCCTCCGGGCTCATCGCCATCACCCTCGATGACAAAGATGAACTGTGGTGGGCTAAGCTGACCAACGGCGATAATGAGATCATGCTCATTACCCGCGGCGGACAGGCCCTGCGCTTCAAAGAGAAAGACATTCGCAGCATGGGCCGTCAGGCTGCCGGCGTCACCGGCATCAAGCTGCATGAAGGCGACCGGCTGGCTTCTATGGAAGTGATCGAGCCGGATGGCATGCTGTTGGTCGTCACCGAGCAGGGATTTGGCAAACGCACTCATCTGGGCGAGTACCCCGCCAAGGGACGTGCCACCGGTGGTGTCGCGACCATCGATATCAAGAACCTGCCCAAGATCGGCAAGATCATCGGTGCCCGTGTCGTGCAGGCGGATGATGAAGTGACCCTCATTTCGTCAAACGGCATCATGCTGCGCTTGAAGACCGGGGCAATTTCCTCCAGCGGGCGCTCAACCCGCGGCTTTAAATTGATGGATCTGGGCAAAGGAGATGCCGTGGCTTCCATCGCCCGCATCGCCGCCGCCGATTTGAAACAGGTGGAAGTGAGCACGGAAGAGAAAGCAGAGTAAGCCAGTTCTCCCCAACAGATTTTCAACTTTTAACTACCGGCCAGCGCGTAAATGCGCTGGCTTTCTTTTTAAATTTCTCGTGGTTTTTACACTTGTGAGAAATGATCTTCTTTGAAAAGTCTCTGTTTCAAACATCTTATTGTAAATTATTTTATATTACAATATTGACAATAGTGTGTTATATACAGTATAATATTGGTCAGGAGTTACAGATATGAACAGTCAAGAGGAAACGATCAATGGATTGATCCAGGAATTACGGCGGGGAACCATTATTCTGGCCGTGCTCAGCCAGCTTTCTGAGCCGCAGTATGGCTATTCCCTGGTCACCTCGCTGGAAGAAAAAGGCATGAGCATTGACCCGGGCACGCTTTACCCGCTTCTGCGCCGTCTCGAAAAGCAGGAACTGCTGGAAAGCCACTGGGATACCAATGAGTCACGCCCGCGAAAATACTATTTGTTGAGCCCACAGGGGCAGATCGTATACCAAAATCTCATACAAGAATGGAATCAGGTGGTCACCAGCCTGAACCGGTTAATTGGAGGAAATGATGAAAAATGAATGGATCGACCGCTACGTTTATGCGGTAACCAAAGAACTGCCTGAGTCTCAACGGTCAGACATTGACCAGGAACTGCACGGTTTGATTGAAGATATGCTCGATCAGCGCTTGCAGGGACGAGAGGCTACACAAGCCGACATCGAAGCGGTATTGCTTGAACTGGGAAACCCGTGCGAACTGGCCGATAAATATCGCGGGCACAAGCGCTACCTGATCGGGCCGGAGGTATTCCCCACCTACCTGTCGATCTTGAAGATCGTCCTGTTTGCGATCAGTATTGCCATGCTTGTGTTATTCTTCGTCCGCACCCTCATGAACCCGCAGCAATTCGTGCAATACCTCATTGACACACTGGCCACCTTTGTCTCAGCCTGTTTTCAAGGAGCTGTCTGGGTAACGGGCATATTTGCCGCGCTTGATTATTTTGGCGTTCGGGCAAAAACACTGGCCAAAGAAGAGTCAGCCCAATGGCAGCTTTCAGATCTGCCTGATCTGCCCGATAGCCGCAGGCAGATTCAGCGCGCCGAACCGATTGCCGGCATTATTTTTACCTTGTTCTTTGGCATTCTGATTTCATACTCCGTCAACCTGTTGGGCATCTGGACCTTCGGGGCCGATCAGGCCAACAAAGTGATCCTGTTCTTCAACGAGATTGCCTTCTACCATTACCTGCCCTATATGTGGGTCGCGCTGGGAGCCAGCATCCTGCTGGAAACATATAAACTCACCAGTGGTCGCTGGTCGCTCAAACTGATCGTGGCCGAGTTCTTCGCTCAGGCAATCAGCCTGGCAATGGGGATCCTGGCCTTTTGGAAGGGCGACATCTGGAATGCGAACTTTATGCAGCAGGTCAGCCAGTCCAGGTTGCTTGCTTCAGATAGCAATGCCCTGAAAATGATCGGCGATACCTGGAACTGGGTAACGACCAATATCGTTTACGTCATTCTGTTGGTCTTCATCCTGCAAACGATCGCCACTGCCGTAAAGATGTTTCGCTTGCGCAAGGCTTCATAAAGATCTGTGCCCTAAATAGATGAAAAAGCCGGTCGGGGGTTCCCGACCGGCTTTCGTTCTGTTTAATAGCCCAGATAAACTTTTTGAAAGAGGATGAGCAAAAAGACCCCCAGAATAAGTACCATAAAGAACAGGAAAAGTGAAACGACAAATCGCTGTGGGGCCGTCATGCCCAGAAAATTGCCCGAATTGATCCGGGTAGTAGGCTTTTCTTCTTCAGTGGGTTCTTCATCCAAAAATGGAGAACCGGCGGAATTTCTCAGATCATCTAACATGGCTGCTGCCCTCCGTTCTCGATTACGCGTTCGTCCTCAGGTGAACATCCCCGACTTCGATCGCTTTTTCCTGTCCGTTCTTTAATAATAACAGAAGATTCCCTTGCGAATCAATCCCTGTCAATGTACCAATTATAGGCTTTTTCTCGAAACCTTCAATCTGCACCTGCTCCCCGCGAAAAGCCAGATGCTCTTGCCAGGTGTTAAAAAATTGCGTGCTGCCCAATTGCCTGCGCCAATCAGCGAGTGAGTTCAGCACAGCGGCAAGCAACCTAAAGCGATCCACTTTTGCAGAAGCGTGCGCTTCCAGCCAGGTTGCCGGGAACAGCAGCGACTTCTCGCTGTCAGGCGGCAGTGCGTCGCTGCGGATGTTGATGCCAATGCCCATGACGATGCCCTGCAGGCGGTTGCCCAGCCAGGCGCCTTCGACCAAAATGCCGCATACTTTTTTACGCGCCAGCAAAATATCATTGGGCCATTTGATCTGCGCCTCCACTTGCGCTTGCTGCGTCAGCACCTGCCACACTGCCAGGCCGCACAAAGGGGCATACAGCGAGATCGGCTTATTCTGCTCTTGTGCATTCAGGCGAAAAATGACCGTAAACGCCAGCGAGGCGCCGGGCTGGGTGATCCAACGGCGCTGAAAACGGCCCCGCCCTTTGCTTTGGCTGTCTGCGATCACCAGGCTGAAATCGGGGGCATCTGTTTCCAGCCAGGTCAGCGCCTCATCGTTGGTGGAGCCGATCTCATCAAAGGCGCGCCAGCTTGTCACCGGGGTGGTTTGCAGGGCGCTTGCCAGCGCTTTTTCATCCATAGCTGAAGTATACAACACTTAAAAAGAAACCCGGCCAAAAGGGTTCTTCTGGCCGGGCAGTTCTCAACTTGCAGTGGTTGAGCGAATTGATTATTTGGCAACTACTTTGATGGTACGCGGTTTGGCTTCTTCGGCCTTGGGGATGCGCACCGTCAAAATGCCGTTGCTCATGCTGGCTTCGATCTTGTCGGCCAGGACGGCATCGCTCAGTTCAAAACTGCGCGAGAAGCGACCGGCAGGGAACTCACCAATGAGGGGAGTCTCGCTGTTTTCAGCCACTTTGTACTCACCGTCGATCGAGAGAATGCTGTTGTTGATTTCGATGTTCACCTCTTCGGCGCTCAAACCGGGCAGCATGGCTTTGAGGGTATATTCCTCATCCGTCTGGCTCAGTTCCACCGGGAAGGTCATCACACGTTCATTCTCAAAAGAGTCGGCAACCATGCGGCGCATTGCGCGGCGGCGGGCTTCCATCAAAGCGTTAGGGTTGGCAAAATAAAGGGTCATTTCATTCCTCCATAAGTTATTGATCGTTGATCCAATTTCATGTTCTTATCTTAATCGCCGAGTATCTGAGATCGATTAACGATTTATTGAATGTTTATAAGAGAATTTGAAGCGCAAACGAGTTTAATGGTATGATACGAACCGAGGCAAGAATGGACGATCGAATCACAATCATTGAGGGTCCGCCCCCCGTTTTTGAACGCGTTGACGATGGCTGGGCGCTTGGGTTGAACGAAGGCCCGGCTTTCTTTGGGCTGGCGTTAACCCGCTTGCGCACCTATAACGGCCCCGCGCTGGTCGAGCGCTGCCACCGTGCCTGGAGCAAGAAAGAGCCGATCTTCTTGCATTACCGCAACACACTGGGGCTGGAAGAGAAAGTGCCCATCCTGGCGGCCCGCAGCACCGAGATGGAAGGCAGCCAGGTACTGCTGCTCTGGATTCGCAAGAGTGATGACTTCGATGAAGATGCTCTGGACGATCTGGACGACTTCAGCGATCTGGGCGACAGCGATAATTAAACATCAAACCGGGAGATTGAAATCTCCCGGTTATTTGTACAACAAACCGTGCCTTTAAATGATAAACACCCGGGTGAGGGGGGCACCCAGATGTTTATCGTCTTTAATATACCATTGCCTTTCGGCTTTTTCAAGTGCTGTTAATTAAGAGTTAGATTAGCAATTTTGTGCCCCAGGAGGGGATCGAACTCTCAACCTAAGCGTTAGGAGTGCTTTGCTCTGTCCAATTGAGCTACTGGGGCTTCAGGCAAATTATAGCATCCGCACCGAGGGGCAACAAGGGCAAGAAACGCGCGCATTCAGGTAAAATAAGTTGTGCACGGCTTGACCACGCATTCATTTTAGAGGAGTTCGCATGGAAGCAACCTATGAGGTTCGCCTCAACAATTTTATCTTTGGCGGCGAGGTGCTGGGCCGTCTGCCCGATGGCCGTGCCGTCTTCGTCCCTTTTGGCCTGCCCGGCGAGTTGGTGCGCCTGCACTTAAGCGAAGAAAAAGCGAACTTCTGCCGCGGCGTCATTGACGAGATTCTTGAACCCTCCCCGGCCCGCATTGCACCGCGCTGCCCGCACTTTGGCCAGTGCGGCGGCTGCAGCTACCAGCACATGGCTTACGCCGATCAGCTTGAGGCCAAAGGCGCCATCGTCAAAGATCAGCTCAAGCGTCTGGCCGGGCTGCCCGATTTCCCCGTGGCGGCGGTCGTGCCCGCCCCCCAGCCCTGGAATTACCGCAACTCGATCCAGTTTCATGTCTCGGCCGAGGGCAAACTGGGCTTTCAAAAAGCCGCCTCGAACGAGTTCATTCCCATTCAGGAATGCCACCTGCCCACCCCGGCCATCAATGGCCTGTGGCCGCAGATCGAGTTGGAGCCCGAAACGGGCGTTGAGCGGGTGGTCATCCGTGAAGGGGCCGAAGAAGAGCTCCTCCTCGGGCTGGGTGCCAGGGACGAAGTCCCCCCCGATTTCAGCGTGGATTTCCCCGTTTCGGCCGTTTATCTGGGGCCGAACGGCACTGCCGTCCTTTCGGGCGACGAGGCCGTGCTCATGCAGGTGAACGGGCGCGATTTTCGTGTTTCCATTGAATCCTTCTTCCAGGTCAACCCCCTCCAGGCAGGAGCGATGGTCGAACAGGTGCTCAAACTGGCCGGCAGCCTGAAAGGCAAAACCGTCATCGATGCCTATTGCGGCGTCGGTCTTTTCTCGGCCTTTTTGGCCCCAAAAGTGAAACGTTTGATCGGCATTGAGCTTTCAGCCTCTTCCTGCGACGATTTTGCCGTCAACCTGGATGAGTTCGACAACGTTGAGCTTTACATGGATGCCGTGGAAAACGTGCTGCCCACCCTGGAGATCAGCCCCGATATTGTGATCATCGATCCGCCCCGCGCCGGCCTGGATAGCCGCGTCATCGCTGCCCTGGCTGAGAAGGGGCCCGAAAAGATCATCTATGTCTCCTGCGACCCCGCCACCCTGGCCCGCGACATCAAACGCCTGCTGCAAAAGGGGTACCAGCTCGAAAGCGTTACCCCCTTTGACCAGTTCCCGCAGACCTATCACATCGAAACGATCTGTTTACTCGCAAGAGAATCGGCAACATAAACAAAAAGGATTTTGTCACTCTTCAAATGGTCGTAAATGCAGCACATTCATGGTATGGAGGTAAAGATGAACAAAGTAAATCTCAGCGAAAAGTTTGCTGCTTTCAGCGAATACTGGCACCCCAAGATCGTCGGCGAGATCAACGATTCGTATATTAAATTGGCCAAGCTAAAAGGCGAGTTCGTCTGGCATCTGCACGAAAACGAAGATGAGATGTTCATGGTGATCAAGGGCAGCCTCACCCTCAGGCTGCGCGGCGAGGAGATCGTCCTGAACGAAGGCGAGTTCTTTGTCGTGCCAAGAGGGGTTGAGCACATGCCGGTTGCCGCTGAAGAGGTGCATGTTCTGCTGCTCGAGCCGAAAACCACCCTGAACACCGGCAACGTCAAAAACGAGCGCACGCTGGAGACCTCAGAAAGAATCTGACCTCATTTGTTTTACAGAAAACAGTCCGGGCGCTTCTTGTATAATCAGACCTACAGGTTTGCTCATGGATATTACCTTTCGCAGTTCAGCAGGCAAATTCAAATTCCGTGTCGCCGGGGTGATCTTGCACGAGCAGCAAATTTTGCTCACCCGCGATAACGACGGACCTTATTATTATCTGCCCGGCGGCAAACTACGCTTCTCGGAATCCTCAGAAGAGACGATCGTGCGCGAAATGCGTGAAGAACTACACGAAGAGGTTGCTGTGGAACGCCTGCTCTGGGTGGTGGAAAATTTCTTTCGTGAAGAACGCATTAAACTGCGCTATCACGAGTTTTCGCTTTACTATTTGTTAAAATTGCCTGAAAACAGTCCCCTTTTCGATCAGCCGGTCATGATCTTCAACGAAAACAACGAGGTCAAGCTGGAAATGAAGTGGGTGCCTTTCGCTGAGTTGAGCCGGATGCGTGTTTACCCTAGATTTCTCAAAGAGCGGGTCTACGACCTTCCTCTGACCCCAGAACACTTCGTCATTCACGAATAATCCCTGCCAAAACTTTTTTCTGCTTTCGCACGATACTTGCAACAAAAGTAAATAGTTGCAATATAATTACGTCATGAAAATGACCTGTTCTTACAGGAGGTAAGAAATGAAAAAATTTGCCCTCGTATCGGTTTCTTTATTGATCCTTATGCTGGTGGCGACAGCCTGCAACCTGCCTTTTGGCAATCAGGCTCCCCAGCAGGAAGTGACCCCCAACCTCACCCTCACCGCCCTCTTTGGGCCGGAGCAGACGATGCCTCCTACGGTCACGCCCGTTTATCTGGTGGTCACGAACACGCCCGAACCGGTGCTGCCCACCGCTGAACCCACCAATACCAGCGCACCCGCAGCCACCAACACCGCTGTGCCGCTCATCACGGCCATTCCGCCTACCACCGCCCCGGTGATGGAACGCGGCGGCAATCTGATGACGGCTGGATACCTCAACTTCACCCCCACCATCGATGGTTCCTGGGCCGAATGGAAAGATTACACCACCCAATACCCGGTAGCCACCGTCGTTTACGGCAAGAGCAACTGGACCGGCCCGGATGATCTGCAGGCCTCCTTCGCCGCCGCCTGGGATTACAACTACCTTTACCTGGGCGTGAAGGTGTACGACGATCAATACGTGCAGAACGCCACCGGGCAAAACCTCTATGAGGGCGACAGCATTGAAGTGCTGCTCGATTCCAACCTGTATGGTGACTTCTACTACAACGTGCTCAGCCCCGACGATTACCAGTTGGGCATCTCGGCCGGCGCCAGCGGCACCAGCCCCGAGGCCTTTATGTGGTTCCCGTCCAATGTGGCCGGCGCCCGCAGTCAGATCGTGACCGGCTACACCACGGAACCCGGTCTGTATCGCATTGAGTCGATGATTCCCTGGTCGGTCTTTGGCGTCACCCCTTACGCCGGCATGCACCTGGGCTTCGCCGTCTCTGTCAGCGACAACGACGACCCCGGCAACAACGCACAGCAGACAATGGTCTCTTCTGCCACCTACCGCAACCTGCTTGACCCCACCACCTGGAGAGAGATCGTTCTCACCAAATAACTCGTTTCTGACGGTAAACAAAAGGGCTGCTGAAGTAATTCAACAGCCCTTAATGATTTAATCCTATTCTCCGATCACCTTGACCAGCACGCGCTTGCGGCGCCGCCCGTCAAACTCGCCGTAGAAGATCTGCTCCCAGGGGCCAAAATCGAGACGGCCTTTGGTGATGGCCACCACCACCTCGCGCCCCATCACCTGACGTTTCAGGTGGGCATCGGCATTATCTTCTCCCGTGCGGTTGTGATGATAGCTCGAAAGTGGCTCGTGGGGAGCCAATTCCTCCAGCCAAACCCCATAATCGTGATGCAGTCCCGGTTCGTCGTCGTTGATGAACACCGACGCGGTAATGTGCATGGCATTGACCAGTACCAGTCCCTCTTGCACACCGCTTTCACGTACGGCAGCAAAGACTTCGCCAGTAATGTTGATAAACCCCATGCGCACGGGCAGATCGAACCAGAGCTCTTTACGATAGCTTTTCATATTCCCTCTTTTTCTTGTTTCAGCCCGCTTGTTAAGCAGAACCAAATTGATTATACTGAACATCCCCCGAATGACAAAATGGCAGTAAAAAAATCGCCCATGAGCAGATTCACTCATGAGCGATTATCGTCACAATTATGAAACGGCCTAGCGCGGATTTTCCCAGTATTTGATCGTGTCAAAATTGACGGTATAGACGTTCGACTCGGAAGAGCGCACGAAAACGCCGAAGAATCCGGCCGTAAAGGTGCTGTCGCTCACCGCCGCCTGCTGCACCCCGTTGATGTAAAGGGTATAGGTATTGTCTATCATTTTGACGCCCAGGCGATTGATCTGGTTGGCGCCGGTCACGATGTCGCTGCTCTGCTTCCAGGGCACCAGCACGGTGGCCTGCCCTACTGGAGCGACCTTACCGTCCCACTTCCACAGGCGATAGTAGCCATCACAGGTCACCTGGAAGAGGTAGCCCTGCGAGGGGTCTTTGAAGATCGGCACCCTGAAAATGATGCCATAGCTGTCTTTATCCACGCAGGAACCGGTATTGACGGTGGCTTCAACGTAAGTGTTCACCTGCTGCGGCAATAAGGGCAGGCGCCAGCCGGCCAAAGTTGAGAGACCGGTCATCTGCATGCTGCCGTTACTGAACCCCACCCTGAGATATTCATCTTCGCCGGTCGGCCAGTACCATTGTGAGGCACTGTCCATATTATCCACACCGGTTGGGGAGCCCAGGTATGAAGCGGGGTCACTGGTGGATAAGGTGGCGGTCGGCGCGGTGGTGGCCGTTGCGGGCACTTCGGGGGTAGCTGTCACTTCAGGGGTGGGCGTCTCCGTCCACAAAACAATGCCGCCCGTATCGGCGGTGGGGCTGACAGCCTCGGCCGGGGTTGAAGTCGCCATTTCGACCACAGCGGTCGCCGTCGCTTCCAGGGTTGGCAATTGCACGGTGGGGGTGGCGGTTGGAGGAAAATCGATCTCAGTGGTCGGGGTGGTCATCGTCAGCAGCAGTTCTGCCACACGCGTGGC
Organism: uncultured Anaerolinea sp.; assembly: GCA_964459385.1. Taxonomy (GTDB): domain Bacteria; phylum Chloroflexota; class Anaerolineae; order Anaerolineales; family Anaerolineaceae; genus UBA6107. Next base: position 18,698 of record CAYWLG010000018.1, on the reverse strand, counting down.
CATTTGACTGTCGTCGAGGGTCTCGCTGTTGTTGCCGCCCACGCCATTGATCAGCGAGCAGCCGGCCAGGGCCAGGGTCAACAGCAGGATCACGGGGGTAAATTTTTTCATCTTCTCTCCTCCAGCTTGCTTTTCTCTGCCTTTTGAGATCAGGCAGCCTTATAACCAATTTTGCGTAAAAATCCCTTGCGCCAGGCGATCTCTTCATCGCCTTCCACGCCTTTGGGCCGGGCGCCATCAAAAACGCCCAGAATGGCCCGGCTTTCGCCGTTATCGGCTACCACTACCTCGGCCGGGTTGGCCGTGGCGCAGAAGATATGGCACACCTCAGGGATGTTCTTGATCGCATTCAACACGTTGATGGGGAAGTATCCCTCCCCTAAAAAGACGATGAAGCTGTGACCGGCACCGATGGCCAGGGCATTCTTTTTGGCTAGTTCGATACTGGTTTCGTCGGTACCCGAATATCGCACCAGGCAGGCGCCCGAGGCTTCGCAAAAAGCCACTCCAAAACGGATGCCCGGCACGCTGCTCACCAGCGCTTCGTGCACATCTTCCACGGTCTTGATGAAGTGAGACTGACCCAAAATGAAGTTGATCTCTTCAGGTTTTTCAATTTTCACGCTCTGAATTTCCATCCGGTGACTCCTCAAGCATTTCTCTTCATTTTAAGCCAGGCCAGCACACATTGCAATCAAAACCCGTCTTTTCATGGATTTTAATGCAATTTTCGTACCAGAAACGTCTTTTTGCGCGCGGTAGAAGGATAAGGTAAAATAGGAGCACATTCAGAAAGGATTCCCCGCTTTGTTCGAAATCACCTTCCTTGGCACTTCCGCCTCAGCACCGTCGCCCAAACGCAACCTGCCTGCCTATCTCGTGCAGCACGACGAGTATCGTTTTCTCGTCGATTGCGGCGAGGGCACGCAGCGCCAGATTCTGCAATCGGGGATCGGCTTCAAACGGCTGAATCGCATTCTCATCACTCACGGGCATCTCGACCACATCCTCGGACTGGCCGGGCTGCTTTCAACCTTCATGCGTTGGGAAACCATCGACCAGCTCGAGATCTACGGCGGGGCCGCCGCCCTGGATCGCATCCATGACCTGCTCTATAGTGTGGTGCTGCGCGGAGCCAAACCGCCCATGCCTGTCGAATTCAAGGTACTGACCGAAGGGGTCTTTTTTGATGCCCCCGATTTCACGGTCAGTTCCTTCCCGGTGCAGCACCGCAGCCCCGACTGCCTGGCCTATCTGTTTGAAGAGAAAAGCCGCCGTCCTTTTTTGGCCGAGAAAGCCGAAGAACTGGGCATTCCCAATGGGCCGATGCGCCATGAACTCGTCAACGGGCGCAGCGTGACCCTGGCCGATGGCAGCGTCATTACGCCCGAAATGGTGATGGGCGAGCTGCGCCGCGGCACACGCCTGGCCGCTTTTGGTGACGTGGGCGAAACCGAGAGCCTAGTCGAGCGCCTGCAGGGCGTGGATGGGCTGGTGATCGAATCGACCTACCTGGAAGAAGAAGCCGAAATGGCCAAACACTTCGCTCACCTCACCGCCAAGCAGGCCGCCGAGCTGGCCATCAAAGTGGGCGCCAAACAACTGATCCTCACTCACCTCAGCCGCCGTTACCGCGATAAAGACGTGCTGGCCGAAGCCCAGTCTATCTTCCCCGCCGCCATCGTGGCCCGCGATTTTGACAGCTTTACCGTAAAGCGCGAAAACGCAGATTGACCCCCAAAAAGATCCATAAAAAAACGAGCAACTTTTGAAGTCGCTCGTTTTAGTTACTGTTTACTATTTGACCGTTACCAGCACGGCCCGCACCACCAGGCGGCTGGTGTACTGCTCGGTCTTCTCGTCGTAATTCTGGCAGGTCACCAGGGTCAGCCAGGTCTCTTTCATGTGTTTGAAAACGTAACTCGAACTTTCAGGAGAGATCGTTTTCACCTCACGCACCTCATAAATATACTGCTGCCCCCAGGCGTGGATGATGACGCGGTCGCCGTATTTGAGCCCTTTGATCTGCGCAAAGGGGCCGGGCTGCCCGTTGGCGTCGAATACATGCGCCGCCAGCACGCTGTTGCCCGCGTGGGTCGGGAAAGCCGTGCCGTTGAGCCAGCCGGTATCCGCTCCCAGCCAGGCCACATCCCAGCCTTGCTCGGTCTGCGGCACGCCAGTGATGGTTGATTTCACTTTCAGCGATGGAATTTCGAGCCACATCTGATCTTCAGCCTGGTAAGCCAGCGCTGCTGATTGGGCGGGTAGTTGGGTGGTCACACCCGGTGCAAAGCCGGTATCGGGGATGGGTAACCCGGTGAACGGAATCGGCAACTGCGTCGCGGCGGTCATATCGCCGCCCTCTGATGAAGATCCGCCGCCCCCGGAACCCTTCGGCGTGACGGTAAAGGTGAACTCGGCGTAAGGTTTTTCCACTTCGCCGCCATTATTGGCGTCGGTGGCCTTGACGAATATGGTCACCGTGCCGGTGGTCAGTGCCGTCATCAGCCCGCTGCTGCGATCCACGCTAGCCACGCTGGGGTCGCTCGAATACCAGTAGAAGCTGCGATCATCGGCGGTGTCACTGATCGTACCGCCAAAGCTGGAGCCGGTGAAAGAATCGCTGCTCGTGCCGGCCAGAGAAGCCGACAGGCTGAATGTGCTGCCCACTTGAAGCGAGGCCGGCGCAGTATCGATCTTGATCTGATTCACCAGCGAGGTGAAGATGCAGTTCGAGAAATTAGACACGGTGGCATTCGTGAACCGTGCTGCCTGCGCTGTCGCTGGGGCATAGGTATCGTAACTGGGGTAATCTGTCAGCGAGCCGCCATCGTTCGGGTCGCTCGTGCTGCTGAGCGCAGTGATGCCGCTGATGGCTTCCTGCAGGGTATATTTTGCCAGTGAGTGAAAGTCGAGGTTATACAGGGTGATGTTGGCCGCGTTGCTGCTCGGAAACTGGATCGTACCGTTGGCGGCAAAGGGCACCGCCGTGCTGCCGGTGAAAAGATCGGCCAGGGTGGGCACGGCCACGATGCGCACGCTGCGGCCGTTGCCAAAATTGGGCAGCACCAGGCTGTTGATCTGCAAAGCGGCATCGGCCAACAGTTTGATGTTCGCCTCGGGCGCACGGCTGCCGGCACGCGTGATGGTGGTGTTGATCGCCGTCATCTGATTGGTGACGGTCACACTGGCACCCTGCTGCACCAGCCAGGCATTATCGGCCAGATCGAGAATGGATTTATTGGCTGTCACTGCGGGCAGATCGGCATAAACCAGAATGGCCGGCGCATAGCTGCTGCCGTTTGAAGTGGCATATTGGGCGTAGCGAAAAGCGCTTGGCACCACCACCTTGTCGTAATTCCAGCTTTGAATGTAGATGTGATTATGATAAGAGTCGCCCGGTAGCGAGAAAGTGCCGCTAAAAACGGCTGCATTCTGATTTTCAGCCAGAAAATCAGTCGAAACATTCTCCACCTTGATGCTGCGGCTGAGCGAATTGTAGGCACTGTCAGCCTCAATGGTGAGGTTTTTGAAATAATTGTCTCGGGTCTGATTGAAGCTGATGATGCCCAGACCTGACACGGTCTTCGCATTGCGGATCACCACGTTCTCGAAATTGTGCTGCCCGGCGGAGCGATAAAAGTTCATGGCCAGATTCTTGTTGGCCAGGTAGCTGGCGCCGCTATCCACATTGCTCGCGCCGATGTTTTCAAGGATGCAGTCGCGCATCACAAAACCGCTGCTGTCATAGCCGTTGTTGCCGCCGGTAAAGTAGAACATATACTCGCCGCGGCTTTTGCTGATGCCGCTCGATCCGCCGGTGGGGTACATGTCGTATCCCTGGCCGTCGAAGATCAGGTTTTCCATGTAGATGTTCTGCGACATGATGTTGTAGCGTTCCATCGTATTGTTGATGGCGTCTGAGCTGCTGCGCGGCAGGCGCCGCAGAATGGCGGTCGGTTCGCCCGCCGGGGTCTTGTTCAGGCCGATGTAAGAGGCGTTGGTCTGTGAAATGCCCACGTAATTGGTGGAATCGTTATCGGTGTAAATGCCATCATCAAAGAAGACGGTGCTGTTCACCAGGGGGCCGTTAAGAGAGAAAATGGGCTGGCTGCCGATCTTCATCGTGGTCAGGTTGCTGCCCACAAAAACCTGCGTCAGTGGGTAATCGCTGCCCTGATAATTGAGCGAAGTCCATCCCGACTTGGACGCATCCTGCGTGACCAGATAATAGGCCACGGTACCATCTGTAAAGGTGTTGACCGGCTCCACGTAAGAGCCCGATTGCTCGGCTTGCACCGTGATCTGCGTGCCGCTGATGGCCGGGGCAGTCACGCCCTGGTTTACGATGGCCGAAGCCGCCGCAGTGCCCAGCGGAATAGCGCCTAACAGCAGTGCAAAAACGAGCGAGGCAGAAATGATCTTAAGAATGGCAGCGTTGATCTTCATCGGGATCCCCTTTGTTTCTGAGTAGAGTTAAATTAAAAACCGGCCACAACCACGGGCCGGTTTCGCATTTGCTCGCTGAAAACCCTCTCGAATCACTTCGAGACTGCGACCAACACAGGTATTCAGGTCATCACATCCACAGAGGTAATGCAATTATAGCCGCGCTAGTTGCAACCGACAAGCAAATGGGGGTAAAAAATGGATAAAAGATTGACAAATTTGAGTTAAAAAAGTGAGGGAAAAGAATTGTTGTAAAAAGCTGAAAGAAATTATAGAAATCACAAATCGCACGGTTATTTCCCATAAAATCTTTATTGCATCAATTCCTACTGAAGGAGTCGAAAAGCAATTAGACCGCAGCAAATTTTATATGGGTTGTTGTTGTAATTTCCATCGATACGTGGCTGTTATTTTTTACACTTACAATTATTCCTAATAGTAATACAAATCCACATACAATTAATGTATATAATAGAATTACTATCAGGTTTGTAAGCTATTCAAAAAATAGCACCATGGGGAAAACATGTACAGAATTGTTGAAGTAATTGACATAAGTGAAAAAATCCAATCACTTACTTCTTTTATCTTTAATAAAATAAAAAGTCGCGAATATTTAATTTCTTTCTTTCGATCACTTGGAATAAAAATTGACAAACCATTGCAAACTTTTGAAAGTATATATGCGTTCTCTTTAGCTGACTCCCATAATTTTCCAAAAGAGGTCCTTGATTTTTTGCGGCGAAGTGAAACAAAGCAGCGCTTCAGAAATGCATATGATAACCAAAGTACAAATAATGCGCTCAAAGATATTTTAGACAGCTTGGATGAAACTTCAATTACATACGCTTCACAAATTGAAATGGATGTTGAACAAGTCCTTCCGACTTTCATTAGTTTGTTTAACAAGAATATTGAATCGGCGATGGATTTCATCCAGAAAACGCAAAATAATAAACTAACTGAATTGCATGAGATTCTAAAAAGTAATTTAATGGATAAGCCAAACGCCAATGAAAATCTTAACAATTACTATAAATTAATAAATCCACTGACTTCCCCTTCATTACCAGAAAACTTTGTTGAGAGGGAAACCATTGAAGTTGAGATAAAAAAACAAATTATCAATAGTGTTCACAAACATACACGAACAAAACGATTTTCTATTACTGGTTTTAGCGGTGTCGGGAAATCCACCTTAGTAATGTCAATTAGCAAAGACTTTGAGATTTCCAAATGTTTTTCAAATATTTTAACTCTACCCTTTTCAGAAATAAATCAAATTGACCCAAATTTATTACTTCATGATCTTTTATATGCCTTAGAAGGAAAGTACACTGAATATACCAATAAAGAGCAGATTGCCCTACAAATAAAAGAAATTCTTCAAGAACAAAAGATATTGATAATTTTAGATGATGTAGATAATTCAGAGCAAATTGAAGACATCATGGCTTGTGCTGGCGACAACACTGTTATCTTATTAACTACCAGAGAAAAAGATTTACCTTTACGATTTGGAATTACCAATAACCACGAACTCAAAGGTTTTTCGGATAGTGAAGCTATTAAATTCGTAAACTCATTTTTCCAGAGAGACTTCTCTGCTGAGGAATTCAAAGTAAACATACTCCCTGTGAACAAACTAATTGATGGAAATCCATTGGCATTAAGAATCATATGTTCCAGCATTTTGCTAAACGAATATGATTGGAAAGAAATTATTCGTGATTTATCGTCGAGTTTACTAAAAAATCGACTTGAATTTACAAACCCAAAGGATAAATCCCAAAGCGTAGATCTTTCAATAGACCTAAGCATAAAAAAGCTTAAACCCTTCGAAAGAAAATTCCTCGGTTTCATGGGGGTTTTCCCAAGAGGAGTTCAGATTTTTTATGAAGATGTTGCAATGCTACTCTCCGCAGTATATGAGGATAAACCAAAAGAACATTTAGATTTTGATTGGATGAGCAAAACACGCGATTATGCGAAGAAGTTAATTAATGTTTATTATAAAAAGGGACTGATAGATTGTGACCCTAAATTAGATCCACCTACTGTTCGTATTCATTCCTTAGTTCATGATAATAGTATTCGATATTTACAAAAGAACAAATTACTCGAATTAGCAATTATTTATCATCTAAATATTTATTTCGGTCTACTAATATCCGATATACCAAATTCAGATTATTCTTTGTTACCCTTTTTCTTTCCTCAAATTGAAATAATTTTTTCTAGAATACTAAATCGGTTGATTAACAATGACAGGCCATCAATACCCAAAAATTTTATTCCGCTTGTTTTACCAGAGATTGTAAATAAGTTGGGGAAATTTCTAACTTCTAATGGGCAATACCAAAGAGTTATTTATTGGTATCAACAATTACTATTTCTGCCTAAGCACAGTATTTCTACAAATATCAGAAGGGTTGCAGTTAGCGAATTAACTCACTCTGCATTACAAACTTATGACTTAAAGAAAGCCGAAATGGCATTAAATTATTTTGAAAGTAATTATCTCTTTCGTTCAAGTAAAAAAGACAAATTTGAATTCTCTATAAACAAAATAAATTTATTACAAGCTCAGAAGAAATATTCTGAGTGCCTTCAACTTTTAGATTCAATAAACATAGAAAAAATTAATGAAGATGAAAGAGGAAGAGTCTTTGCGCTTTACAGCAAAATTTATATAGAAAAAGGTGAAGCTGAAAAAGCAAAGGAATATATTGATAATAGTATTGCTATCGCACAAGCAAGTAAAGACCAAATCAACCTTTCACACCGTTACGGTGATATGTGTCTTTATTATTTAACACGGTCAGAACCCGATTTATCTTTTGCACGACATTTTGCCTGTAAAAGCTTGGACATTGCATATAAACAAAAGGAAATCTCCACTATTCTTAACAGGTATCAAAATTTACTTTCAGTGAGCATACACGAAAAAGATTTCTTTCAAACAAAATTTTTTTTAGAGTGCTATAGGAAAATCGTAGTATTTACTCAAAAGTCCAAAATTTCACCAATCACCGAGGAAACAGAACAGCATATTGATCAGATGTTTGAAAAACTTTCTTTTAGTGATCTTGCTCCAAATATTTTTGAATTCGTTTTTTTCTATATCACTTCAGGACTTCCATTCGAATTTGACATTTTTATTAATTTACTATCAAGTATTAAAAAAGATGTTTTTGAAGAAGAAGTGACTAATAATTTACTTTCTCTTTTTCACAATGAAATTAATCCAGAAAAAATTGTCCATTCAGTGATTTTTCCCTATAACCTCAACTTTTGTCTCTTATTACTAAGCTTACATTTCATTAATTTTTCAGTACCAATCAATCTTATACTAGACCAAATTGGAAAGTATTTGTATTTACAAGACAAGCCTAATTTTAACGTTGCGATAAAAATACTAAAAGAAATCCCAATCACTAATCAAGAGGAATACTTCCTGCGAGAAGATCTCCTATATCTTTGCGATGAAGAAAACAAGGTCAACGAATTATCGAAAGGGGACATTGACGGAAAAATTAAAACCCAACTAATTGCAGATTTTCTTAGTTTTAATTTTGACGCAATCGATAAACAAAAGACCGTACAGAAGAAAAAAAATCATAATAAAAGCCATAAGAGGCATTGATAATGATTCTTGATATATTTTTCCTCTTCTCTGCTAGAATTAGCGCATGCCGCAAAACACCATTTACTTTGGCGACAATTTAGCCATCCTTGCCACCCTGCCGGCCGAGTCGGTGGATCTCATTTATATCGATCCGCCCTTCAACACCGGCCACGTGCAGCAGCGCACCCAAATTCGCACCGAACGCAGCGAGGCCGGCGACCGCACGGGTTTTGCCGGGGCCCGCTATCAGACGGTGAAGCTGGGTTCGAAGGCTTACAGCGACCTCTTCGACGATTTTATCTCTTTCATCGAGCCGCGTCTCGTCGAGGCCAGGCGGGTGCTCAAACCGCACGGCAGCCTCTACTTTCACATCGATTACCGCGAGGTGCACTACTGCAAGGTGCTGCTTGACCAGATCTTCGGGCGCGAGTGTTTCTTGAACGAGATCATCTGGGCCTACGATTACGGCGCGCGCACCAAAAAGAAATGGCCTGCCAAGCACGATAACATCCTCTGGTATGCCAAAGACCCGGTTCATTACACCTACAACGTCGAAGCCATCGAGCGCATCCCCTACATGGCGCCGGGGCTGGTAGGGCCTGAGAAGGCCGCACGCGGCAAGCTGCCCACCGATACCTGGTGGCACACCATCGTGCCCACCAACGGCAAAGAGAAGACCGGCTACCCCACCCAGAAACCGCTCGGCATTTTGCGCCGCATCGTGGCCGCCTCTTCAAACCCCGGCGAGACCGTGCTCGATTTCTTCGCCGGCAGTGGCACCACCGGCGCCGCCTGCCTGGAACTGGAACGCCGCTTCATCCTGATCGATAACAACCCGCAGGCGCTGTCCACCATGAACGAGCGTTTTGCCAGTGTTGACTCAATAGAATGGAAAACCGATGACCCCAACCCTCGCTGAAATGATGGACAACCTCAACGCGCTGGCCAACCCTGAAAATGTGGCCGGGCAGCAGCACTTTGGTATTCAGGGCGAAAAGATGCTGGGCATCTCCATGTACGACATCCGCGCCCTAGCCAAAGGCGTTCGCGACCACGAGCTGGCTTTGCAGCTCTGGCAGACGGGCGTGCACGAGGCGCGCATTCTGGCCGGAGAGGTGGACGACTCCGCTCTTGTGACCCGCGAACAGATGGAAGCCTGGGCGGCCGGGTTCGATTCGTGGGATGTCTGCGATCAGGTCACCGATGAGCTTTTCATCCACACCGCCCACTGCCTGGAGGTCATCCCCGCCTGGGCCAAACGTGAAGAGGAATTCGTGCGCCGGGCCGCCTTCGCCATGATCGCCGCCCTGGTGGTGCACCGCAAAGACGTGCCCGACGAGACCGTGCGCAGCTATTTTGCCCTCATCGAGGCGGCCGCCTATGACGAACGTAACTTCGTCTGGAAGGCCGTCAACTGGGCGCTGCGCAACATCGCCAAATGGCGCCCCTCCCTGCGCGCCGAAGCGGTGGCCTGCGCCAAACGGGTGCTGGCTCAGGGCAGCAAAGGCGCCCGCAAGATCGCCAACGATGCGCTGCGTGAATTCGAGAAGAAATTCGGCAGCGAGTACGTCCACTCAATTCAAGGATAAAAATGAGCGACCTCTTCCCAATTATGGAGTTTGACACCGACCGCGGTGCCATTCTCAACCCCGATGCCTTTCGTGCCAATCACACCCGCCCCGTGCCCAATGTGGCCGTGCTGTGTTTCTTCAACGATGTGCTCGGCAGCCTGGCCGAGCGCGGCGAATTGACGCCCCTGGTCGAGCTCAGCTCTGAGATCGGTGCCAACCCGGTCTACACCTATGAACAGGGCGGTCGTGCCATCACCGTCTGCCATCCGGGCGTGGGCGCTCCGCTCGCTGCCGGCTTTATGGAAGAGCTCATCGCCATCGGCGTGACCAAATTCGTGGTCTGTGGCGGCTGTGGGGTGCTCAATCGCGAAATTGCCGCCGGGCACCCCGTCATTCTGGCTTCGGCCGTGAGGGACGAGGGCACCTCGTATCACTACATTCCGCCCTCCCGAGAAGTAGAACCGCGCGGCAATATCACCCGCGTTCTTATCGACACTTTCACCGAAGCGGGCATCGAGTTCCGCGTGGGCAAGGCCTGGACGACCGACGCGCTCTACCGCGAGACCAAAGCCAAACGCCAGGCGCGTCTGGCAGAGGGCTGCGAAGTGGTCGAGATGGAAGCCAGCGCCCTTTTTGCGGTGGCACAGTTCCGTGAGGTCAGCATCGGCCAGGTGGTCTACGGCGGCGATCTGGTGGTGCCAGAAGGCTGGGATCCGCGCGGCTGGGCCAAGCGCGACGCCGACCGCAAGCTGCTCTTTGATCTCTCAGTCCAGGCAGCCCGCAAACTCTTCTAGGCGTTTCAACCTCCTGTTTCGTTGCACAGGAGGTTTTTTGATTAAAAGGCACATTGATTTTTCATATCGCCAGAAATTTTGTATAATGCGGCCATGGGAACTTCTTTTGCCATCCTGCTTATCGTGGTCGCGCTGCTCTTTTTGGTCAGCATCGTGGCCAGCAAGCTCAGTGACCGCTTCGGTGTGCCGCTCTTGCTGGTCTTTTTAGCCATCGGCATGCTGGCCGGCTCGGAGGGTCTGGGCGGCATCGAGTTCGACAATCCGCAGTTGGCACAGAATATCGGCACCGCCACCCTCATCATCATCCTGTTTTCGGGCGGTCTGGATACGCGCTGGGCGTCGGCCAGATCGGTGTTCAAAGAAGGGGTCGTGCTGGCTACCCTGGGGGTGATGCTCACCACGCTCTTCTTTGGCGCCTGCGCCTGGCTGCTGCTCAAGCTGGATTTTCTCGAAGCGTTGCTGATCGGCGCCATCATCTCCAGCACCGACGCGGCTGCCGTGTTCTCGATTTTGCGCTCCAAAGGCGTCAATCTCAAAGGCAAGCTGACCCCGCTGCTCGAGCTGGAATCGGGCAGCAACGACCCGATGGCCGTGCTGCTCACGATCACGCTGGTGGGCTTTGTCAGCCAGAGCAGTACCGGCCTGTTGAACACTGCCCTCTCGCTGGTCTTGCAGATGGCCGTAGGCGCGCTGGTGGGCTGGGGCATGGGCAAAGCAGCCGCTTTTCTGATCAATCGCATCAAGCTGGGGTATGAAGGGCTGTACCCCCTGCTTTCACTGGCACTGGCTTTTCTGGCCTTTGGCATCTCCACCCTGCTGAAAGGCAGCGGGTTCTTAACGGTCTATCTTTTCGGGCTTTTGCTGGGTCGTGAAGAGTTCGTGCACAGACACACCACGCTGCGTTTCTTCGATACCTCAGCCTGGTTCTCACAGATCGTGCTCTTTCTCACCCTGGGACTGCTGGTCTTTCCTTCCCGCCTGGTGCCGGTGGCGCTGCCCGGGCTGGCGCTGGCGCTCATGCTGGTGCTGCTGGTGCGACCGGCTGCGGTCTTCATCTCGTTGGCGCCTTTTAAATACAACTGGCGTGAGAAGATGTTCGTGGCCTGGGTGGGGCTGCGCGGCGCTGTGCCCATCGTGCTGGCCACTTATCCGCTGGTAGCCGGGGTGAGCCATGCTGCCTTGATCTTCAATGTTATCTTCTTTGTGGTGGTGATCTCGGTACTGCTGCAGGGCACGCTGCTGCCGCAAATGGCCCGCCTCTTCAAAGTAGAAAGTGCTCTGCCCCCGGCGCGCAAAGCCCCCATCGAGGTGGTCGCCGGTGAAAAGATCCCCGGCAATCTGCAAGAGCTCTTAGTGCCAGCCAATTCAGCCGCCATCGATAAGGCCATTTACGAGCTTGGCCTGCCGCCCGGCTATCTGATCGTGCTGATCGGCCGTGGTGAAGAATACATCCAGCCCAACGGCAACACCGTTTTGCAGGCAGGCGATGCGCTGCTGGCGCTCACCGACGCAGACTCTTTCGCTGCGGTGCAGGCGCTTTTAGCAAAATCTCAATAGCTTCAAAATTTACTCAGTGAGAGCGAGCCGCCCGGCGTGCCTGGTGCACCAGGGCATCTACACGCGTGTTATAGGCGTTGCCGGCATGGCCTTTGACCCACTGCCAGCGCACCTGATGGGGTTTTAGGGCCTCCAGCAGTTCCTTCCACAGGTCCTGGTTGAGCACGGGCTTGCCTGTGCTGGCCTTCCAGTTCTTGGCCAGCCAGTTGGGCATCCATTCGTTAATGCCGCGCTGCAAATACTGCGAATCGGTGTAGAGGGTCACCTGCGCCGGTTCCGGCAGCGAGCGCAGCGCCCGAATGGCCGCCGTCAGTTCCATGCGGTTGTTGGTGGAGTACGCCTCAGCGCCGCTGAGCTCCCGCTTCTGCCCGTCTTGCAAGATCAAGGCAGCCCAGCCGCCGGGGCCGGGATTGGGGTCACAGCCCGCATCGGTGTAAATAATGATGTTTTGGGTCATGGGGTGTTTCCGGTCAATTCTTTAAGGGTATCGTCCATCTGCTTGACCAGATCGGGGATCTGCTCCGCGGTCAAATTCGATCTAAACAACTGCCACGAGGCATCTTCCCAGATCATTTTTGCTTTGTTCCATCTGGCATCGGTGGGCACTGCGCTGGCATCGGGCAGCAGGTTCACCACATCCACCCACTGCGGCAGCCTGTCTTGCAGTTCCACCGCATAGGGGATGGCCTCATCGCTGAGCGGCAGCGTCACCGAGGCTTTCACCAGCTTGCCCTGTGCGTCCAGCGAAGAAAGGAAACGGATGAAGAGCCAGGCGGCCAGTTCTTTTTCGGGAGCGCCTGTGAGCACGGCGTAGGAGGCTCCTTCGCTAACCAGGTGCGCCTGTGTGCTCGTCGGGAAGGGCAGCACCGTCCAGGTGTCGCTGTTGCCGGCACTGGCCATGGCCTGCTGCTGCCGGAGCAGGTCTTGCAGGTCGGCACTGTAAAGCAGCGTCTGGCGTGCGGCGAAGTAAGCATAAGGGGCCGGGTCTTTGCTATTCCAGGCGCAGCCCTTGTCCATTAGGCCGCGCAGGTAGGTGAGGGCGCCAATGGTATGCGCATTGTTGAAGTTGCTCAGGTCAGAGCCAAAAGCCGCTGCCCAACTGGCCATCGTCAGCGCGTCGGTGTCGATGATATAGCCGCCCAGCCCGTCGTTTTGTGAATCGTTATCCAATTTCATGGCCGCGTTGGCCGCACAGCTTTGGGTGAGAAAATCGTTCGGGGTCAGTGGTGGCTGGCTAAAGCCCAGCTCCTCGGCCCAGGTTTGGTTGTAGACCAGCACCTTGCTGTTGCGCTGTGCCGGAATGCCCAGCCGGTAGTCCTCTTTCACATCCTGATCCCAAAAAACAGGCAGGTAAGTGCTGGTCAGCCCCCAGTCTTTTGATTCCACGAAGGGGGTCAGATCCACCACGGTTTCTGAATTCTGGTTCAAGCCCAGCAGCACGTCCACCGGGGCGGCCACCACTTCGGGCAGGGTGGAATTTTGCAGGTCGGCAAGAAGGGTATTTTCCACTTCGCTGGCCGAACCGACCGCTTCAGCACTAACCACAATGCCCCATTCATTGGTCTGGTTGAACTGGTCGATCAGGTCATCCATGGCGGTGGCCATATCGCCCGTCCAGGGGTGCAAAAAGGTCACATTCACCCCGCGCAGCTTTTGGGCGGCTGCAGACAGGTCAATGGTGGGGGTCGAAACCACCTCGGTCGCTGCAGGGCTGGAGGCCGCTGTGGCCGTCACGGTTCCGGCCGGCGTGGCGGTATTTGCACCGGCACACCCGGCGGTTAAAGCCAGCAGCAGGGCCACCGGCAAGAGTTTGGACAATAATTTCACCGTTAATCCTCAATTCTCAGGCAAAGTTCAATCAAAATCGGTCGGCAAAGTTGGATTTTTCAGGTGGTCGAACATGCGCTGGATCTCTTCGACAGTAACACGGGCCTGTGAGAGTTCAGGCAGGTTCTTTAAGGCAAAAAAAGTAGGATCAGCCGTCTCGATCGGGTCAGGCGTGGCCTCGGCGATCAGGTCGCAGATCACGAACAGCTTATAGGTATGAAAGGGATAAGGCGGATGCCCGTGCTGGTTACGATCGAACACAGCCGCCAGCTTGCTGGCATGCACGATCATGCCGGCCTCTTCACGCACTTCACGTTCCACCGCCGCGCTTAGTGACTCGTTGATGTCGGCCCAGCCGCCCGGCAGAGTCCAGCGACCGCCATCCATCAATTCGCGCACCATCAGGATCTTCTCGTTCTTGAACACCACCCCGCGCACGTCCACCTTGGGGGTGGCATAGCCCGACTGGGCTTCAAAAATAGTCGCCACCTCTTTGACCGGCGTATCGGTGGCCTCGGCCATCAGCTCGGCCGCGATCTTTTCCAACTCTTGATAGCGGCCCTGGTCAAAGGGGTTGTCGGTATAGGCCAACCCACTCTGGGCGATGGCCTGCAGGCGCTGTGCCCAGGTGAAGTTTTTTTGCTCGCTCATCACTGCCCTTTCGCGCGGGGGTGCGATTCGTCGGCTGCTGAAGCGTTGGATGCTGAAGCATTGACGAATCTTCGTCCAATTTGTATAATCATTACATCAATTTTATACGAGTTAGGTCAAAAGGAGTAGGTTGGCAGAAAACTGCCAGAGAAGGAGGCCGCGGCTGAAAACCTCCACTGTGATCCCCAGCCGAAGTCATTTGACCCTCTTGCCGAAGAAATCCGATCGCGGAAAATAGACCGGCACGGGCAGCCCGTTACAGCGAAACCCGGATGAACCCGTCTGGGTGAGCGTGCCGCACAGGCGGCAAACTGAGGTGGTACCGCGGAAGATTGCCTTTCGTCCTCTTGCAGGATGAAGGGTTTTTTATTTAATTTGAACACACTGGGAGAACTGTCATGACAGAAGAACTATCCAAAACCTACGATTTTCGTTCGACCGAACAGCGGCTGTATAAAATGTGGGAAGAAAAGGGTTACTTCGCCCCCTGGAACGATCCGCGCAAGCCCGGCTTTGACCCCAGCATCAAACCGTTCGTCATTTCCATCCCACCCGCCAACGTCACCGGTGAACTGCATCTCGGCCATGCCATGTTCGTCTCAATGGAAGACCTCATGATCCGCTACAACCGCATGAAGGGGGTACCCACCCTATGGCTGCCGGGCACCGACCATGCCGGTATCGCCACCCAGATGCTGGTCGAGAAAGCCCTTGCCAAAGAAGGCATCCGCCGCGACGACTTGGGCCGCGAAGAATTTCTCAAGCGCATGTGGGCCTGGAAGGAAAAATACGGCAGCGCCATCACCCGCCAGATTCGCCGCCTGGGCGCCTCCTGCGATTGGAGCCGCGAGCGCTTTACCCTGGATGAAGGCCTCTCCAAAGCCGTGCGCGAAGCCTTCGTCACCCTCTACGAGAAAGATCTCATCTACCGCGGCCCGCGCATGATCAACTGGTCACCCTCGCTGCGCACCGCCGTCTCTGACCTTGAAGTGGAATACTCTGAAGAACCCGGCTTTCTCTATTACTTCAAATACATGGCCGCCGATGGCAGCGGTGATTTCATTCCCGTGGCCACCACCCGCCCCGAGACCATTCTGGGTGATACTGCCGTGGCCATCCACCCAGAAGATGACCGTTACAAGAAACTCCTGGGCAAAGAGCTGGTCGTGCCCATTATTGGGCGGCGTATCCCCGTCATCGCCGATGAATATGTAGACCGTGAGTTCGGCACCGGCGCGGTGAAGATCACCCCCGCCCACGACCCCAACGACTACACCATCGGACAGAACCACAATCTGGAGATGATCAACATCCTCGATATCGAGGCCCACATCAATGAAAACGGTGGCCCCTATGCCGGTCTGGATCGCTTTGAATGCCGCAAGAAATTGTGGGAAGATATGCGCGCGCAGGGACTGGTGATCAAAGAACAGCCCTACACCCTCAATGTGCCGCGTTCACAGCGCGGCGGCGAGATCGTGGAGCCGATGATCTCCACCCAGTGGTTCGTGCGCATTCAGCCCCTGGCCGATAAGGCGCTGGCAGCTGTCAAGAACGAGGATACCAGGATCGTGCCCGAACGCTTTACCAAGGTCTATTACAACTGGATGGAAAACATCCGCGATTGGTGCATCAGCCGCCAGTTGTGGTGGGGCCATCGCATCCCGGTTTGGTATTGCGACGACTGCGGCGAGATGACCGTGGCGCGCGAAGACCCCAGTGAGTGCGCACACTGCCACAGCCACAACATTCATCAGGACGAAGATGTGCTCGACACCTGGTTCTCTTCCGGTCTGTGGCCGTTCTCCACGCTGGGCTGGCCTGAGAAGACGGCTGACCTCAGCTACTTCTACCCCACCTCGGTGCTTGAAACCGGCGCGGATATCCTCTTCTTCTGGGTGGCGCGCATGATGATGTTCGGCCTTGAGTTTACTGAAGAGCCTCCCTTCCACACCGTCTACCTGCATGGCCTCATCCTCGACGAAAAAGGCCAGAAGATGAGCAAGACCAAGGGCAATGTGATCGATCCATTGGTGGTCATGGAAGACCTGGGCACCGATGCCCTGCGCTTCACCCTGCTGGTGGGTTCCACCCCCGGCAAAGACAGCAACCTGAGCATCAAGAAAGTGGAAGGCAATCGCAACTTCGCCAACAAGATCTGGAACGCCGGTCGCTTCGTGCTCGGCGCCATTGGCCAGGCCCCCGCCAAAGCAGAAGGCAAACCTCAATGGACCTTGGCCGATTCATGGATCTGGGCCCGTCTCAATTCCCTCATCCGCGAGACCGAGCGGCTCTTCTCTGCCTATCAGTTTGGCGAAGCCGGTCGCCAGATCTATGAATTCATCTGGGGCGAATACGCCGACTGGTACCTCGAGATCGCCAAATCGCAGCTTGCCGAAGGCGGCGACCGCGCCTATTACACCGCCCAGACCCTGGTGCGCGTGCTCGATGCCTGTCAGCGCCTGCTGCACCCCTTCACCCCGTTCGTGACCGAAGAGCTGTGGCAGGCTCTCAAACAGACCGCCCTCGAACGTGGCCTGCCCGCCTTTGACGGTAAACGCCCCTGGGAAGAGGCGCTCATCATCGCCCATTGGCCCGAAGCCCAGGCTATCGAGGGTTGGGAAGAGCAGGCCGTGGCCGATTTCAACCTGGTGCAAGAGGTCATTCGCGCCATTCGCAACTTGCGTGCCGAGAAGGGTGTGCAGCCATCCAAGAAGATCGCGGCTCTGATCGCTGCCGGGCAAAAGGCAGACATGCTGGAAGGACAGAAGAGCTCCATTTGTTCATTGGCCAATATCGACCCGGCCGGGCTCAAAATCGTTTGCACTTTGAGCGAAAAACCGGAGAATCAGGTGTCCGTCGTGGTCTCCGGACTCGAAGTTTATCTGCCCCTGGCCGAGCTGGTGGACGCCGATCAGGAAAAGGCCCGTCTTGCCAAAGAGTTGGACGAGACTCAGTCACAGATCGAACGTCTTGAGAAACTGCTCGGCAGTGATTTTGGCAGCAAGGCCCCTGCCCCGGTGGTCGAAAAAGAACGCGGTCGCCTGGTGGCCTTCAAAGAAACGGCCGAAAAGCTGAAACAGCAATTGGAAGTTTTGAAATAAATAACAAAAAAACACTCCCCTTCAAATTTGAAGGGGAGTGTGCTCTTTTAGCGGGGCAATTTGCCAAAAAGGCGGTTGATCGTGCGGTGGAACTTGTGGATCGAATCGATTGGCGGGAAGAACATAAAAGCACACTCCCCGGCCACCACTTTCAGCCCCAACTCCTGTGCTTTGGCCTCGTTTTCGGGCGAATTGGCTCCCTGCTGGATCCAGGCATATTGAATGCCGAGGGCAGCCATATCGTCGAGCACTTTCAGGGCGGCGTTCGGCGGCACCACGATGATGACGCCTTCCGGCTTTTCGGGCAGAGCGCCTAGACCGGCATAGCAGCGTTCCCCTTCGAACATGTCCATTTCCGGGTTGACGGCAAAAACTGGATATCCCTTTGCCCTCAACTCACGACAGATCGACGAGCCGAATTTATCTTTATTGCGAGATACCCCCACCACGGCGAACGATTTTAACGATACAAATTCATCAATGATCTTCTTACTGTTCTTCATTTGGCTCCCTTAACTGATGATGTTCTATTGTAGCGGGCCTTGCGCGAAGCGCTGCACCAGGTGCGGCAGCACCATCTGCCCCCAGGCCCGTATAAAATAATTCCGCACTTGCTGCCAATCTTCACCACTGCCCCAACCGTCGTGTGTCAGCGTGACGTGCGTGTAATGTTCGCCACTTTCCCGTAAGCGAATTGTCACGTGGGTTTTCTGCTCGCGAATGGCGGGAAACTCCGGCGGCGCGTTCCAGGTAAAAGAGAGCATCTTTTCCGCTTCGATTGCCAGGATCACACAGCCTTCGCTGCCGCGCAGACCCGGCGCCGCTTCGAGATTGAAATACAGCTCGTAAGCGCCCCCTGCACGCAGTTCCAGCTTGCACTGCGACGCGAAGAACGACTGCACACCTTCCGGGGTTGTCCAGGCCTGCCAAACGGCATGCAGGTCGGCCGGGACTTCTGCTTCAAATGAGATCGCTGAATTTTCCATATTTCCTGCTCAATATACTGGTAATACTATAACAAAGTCAGCTTCAAAAGACAATTAAGAAAATACAACCACCTGATGTGTAATGCACCCCATTAGTTGGACAAAAGTTAAGTAATTTGGAAGGACTGAGT
>CAYWLG010000017.1:0-40147 GCA_964459385.1 uncultured Anaerolinea sp. | reverse complement strand
CCATGGTCCCTACATTCAGATGCGGCTTGTTTCGTTCAAATTTCTGCTTGGCCATAAATCAGATCGCTCCTTAAAAGTCCTCTTGAAAAATAATTATTTGGATAAAACTTTTTCTTTGACCGATTCAGACACAGGCGCGTAGTGATCGAATTCCATGGTGAACACACCGCGGCCCTGTGTACCCGAACGCAATTCAGTGGCATAACCGAACATCTCGCCCAACGGCACCAATGCCCGCACTGCCTGTGCATTACCCGGGCGAATATCCATACCTTGAACTTCACCCCGACGAGAGGTGATCTGCCCAAGGACCTCGCCCAAAAATTCTTCAGGAATAACGACTTCAACTCTCATGATCGGCTCAAGCAAAACTGCTGCGCCTTTTTGCATGGCTTCGCGGAAGCCCATGACAGCAGCCATTTTGAAAGCCATTTCACTCGAATCAACCTCATGGTACGAACCGTCCACCAGGCTGATCTTCATGTCCACTACGGGGAAGCCGCCCAGCACACCGGTATCGACCGCTTCTTTGATGCCTTTATCGACTGCGGGGATGTATTCTTTCGGAATAGAACCACCCACGATCTTGTTCTCAAAGACGATGCCGCTGCCGCGCTCGGTCGGTTCAAGGTCAAATACAACATGACCGTACTGGCCGTGACCACCAGACTGCTTGACATATTTATAGGAATAGCCTTTGACCGGACGGGTGATGGTTTCGCGGTAAGACACACGCGGTTTACCCACGTTGGCCTGCACACGGAACTCACGCATCATGCGATCGACCAGCACGTCAAGGTGAAGCTCGCCCATGCCGGCAATGATCGTCTGGCCGGTGCTTTCATCGCTGCTGACACGGAAGGTGGGATCTTCTTCAGCCAAACGCTGCAAGGCATTGCCCATCTTTTCCTGGTCGGCGGTCGATTTCGGTTCAATGGCGATGTAGATAACTGGTTCAGGGAAGCTGATGCTCTCGAGAACCACCGGGGTATCCGGGTTGCACAGCGTATCACCGGTGAAGCTTTCTTTCAGACCGATGATGGCGCCGATATCGCCAGCGTTCACCTCTTCGATATCTTCACGGCGGTCGGCATACATACGCATCAAACGACCGATGCGTTCTTTCTTGCCTTTGCCGGGGTTGAAGACCGTATCGCCGGTGTGAAGCTTGCCCGAATAAACACGGAAATAAGCCAGACGGCCCACGTACGGATCGGCAACGATCTTGAACACAAGAGCGGTCAAGGGCTGGTTGTCTTCGGGGGGAAACTCAACGATTTCGTCAGTTTTTACACTGGTTGCTTTTACATTGGGAATATCGAGCGGAGAGGGCAGGTAATCGATCATGGCGTCCAAAACAAGCTGCACACCCTTGTTCTTTAAGGAAGAACCGCAGAACACCGGGGTAGCCTTATTGTTAATGGTTGCCACGCGCAGAGCAGCTTTCAACTCTTCGTTGGTGATGGTCTCCCCTTCAAGATACTTGACGGTCAGATCATCGTCCAACTCGGCGATCTTTTCGATCATTTGCCCACGCATCTCTTCAGCTTGTGCTTTCAGATCAGCGGGAATTTCGGTGATTTTTGGCTCTTTGCCCAATTCATCTTCAAAGTAAACTGCTTCCATTGTCATGAGGTCGATCATCCCTTTGAAGGAAGATTCAGCCCCAATCGGCAGTTGCATTGGGATTGGGTTCGCGCCCAAACGAGATTTGATTGTTCCGATCGTATAGTCGAAGGAGGCTCCGATACGGTCCATTTTGTTAACAAAACAGATTCGGGGTACGCTATAACGATCAGCCTGACGCCAGACTGTTTCACTCTGAGGTTCAACACCCTGCACAGCGTCAAAAACAACCACACCACCATCCAGAACGCGCAAAGAACGCTGCACTTCTGCAGTGAAGTCAATGTGTCCTGGTGTGTCAATAACGTTGATCTGGTAGCCTTTCCATTCGGCAGTTACAGCCGCTGAAACGATGGTGATCCCTCGTTCGCGCTCCTGAGCCATCCAGTCTGTAACTGTGGTGCCGTCATCTACCGACCCAATTCGATACGTGCGGCCGGAATAGAAAAGGATACGCTCAGTCGTCGTCGTTTTACCGGCGTCGATATGGGCGATGATCCCAATATTGCGGCACTTCTCAAGCGGAAAAGAACGTGACATTACAACCTATCTCTCTACAAATAAACTACACACGGAAGTGGGAGAAAGCACGGTTGGCTTCTGCCATCTTATGTGTTTCTTCACGTTTACGTACAGCTGAACCTTGATTATTGAAGGCATCCATAAGTTCTGCCGAGAGCTTCTCAGCATAGGAATTGCCGGTACGTCCGGTGGCTGCGTCGATGATCCAGCGCATGGCAAGCGTCATACGACGGCCAGCGGGAACTTCCATAGGAACCTGATAGGTTGCGCCACCCACACGACGTGGGCGAACTTCCATGAGAGGTCCAACATTTTTCAAGGCAGTTTCCATCACTTCGATGGGGTCTTTGCCTGTTTTTTCTTTGACAATATCCAGCGCATCGTACACGATTGTGGTCGCAACACTCTTCTTGCCGCGTTTCATGATGCGGTTAATGAAGAACGTTACAGGCACATTGTTGTAGCGTACATCTGCGGGGGTTACGCGTGGTTCTGGTTTAGTCCGTCGCATTCAAAATTCTCCGTCAGAATATATTAGGCTTTCGGTTTCTTGGAACCGTACTTCGAGCGGGCCTGTCCACGTTTGGCAACGCCAGTTGTATCGAGGGTGCCACGCACAATGTGATAACGCACACCAGGCAGGTCTTTCACACGACCACCACGCACCAGAACAACAGAGTGCTCCTGAAGCTGATGACCTTCGCCAGGAATGTAGGCGGTGACTTCCATACCGTTCGAAAGACGAACACGGGCGATCTTACGCAAAGCCGAGTTCGGTTTCTTCGGGGTCATTGTACGAACAACGGTGCAAACGCCGCGTTTCTGCGGTGAGCCCTTTTCCACACGGGTACGACGCTGTTTCATTGAATTGAGCGTGTACTGTAAAGCAGGCGCTTTACTCTTGACCTTTTTGGTCGCGCGTCCTTTTCGGATCAATTGATTGATAGTTGGCACGTCTCTTAGCCTCCGTAAAATAAATGCCGTTCTTGCAACTCTTCTTTTAATAGGGCGAAGCCATCGACTACAATGATGGCCACGCCGGAATTACTCCAGAGTACTCACATCATACTAAATTCACAACGGCGCATGATTATAACATGAGGAGTGGGGTCGGTCAAGACGCTCACCGCCCCACCCTTCTTAATGTACGCCGTATCGTTCTGACTAAAGCAGTCCTTCCAGATCTTCGCCCAAACCGAGCAAACCGGTTTCAAGCTTGGGAGGACGCACTCTTTCTTCGTCCTTACCGAATCGGATAACCTCTTTGTTATCCATGATGGCTTCCACTGCCAGGCCCAGGCTTTGCAGCTCTTTGACGAGCACGCGGAAAGCAGCCGGCAGACTCGGATCTTCGATGGGCTGACCCTTCACAATGGCCTCGTAGGTGCTCACACGGCCCTGTACATCGTCCGATTTGACCGTAAGCATCTCTTGCAGGGTGTAAGCCGCGCCATACGCTTCCAGCGCCCACACTTCCATTTCACCGAAGCGCTGTCCACCAAACTGGGCTTTACCACCCAAAGGCTGCTGCGTGACCAGACTGTATGGGCCGGTCGAGCGAGCGTGCACTTTATCTTCTACCAGGTGGTGCAGCTTGAGCATGGTCATTACACCGATGGTGACCGGTTGATCGAAGGTCAGGCCGGTATTGCCATCGCGCAAGATCTGTTTGCCCAAAATCGGCAGGGGATGGCCGGTATCCGCCATGTGCTTTTCAGCACGGGCTTGAATGGCTTCTTCTTTGATCTTGGCAACATCTACACCTTCGGTTTCGAGCCAGATACGCAAGCAGACGGCAATGGCACGTACATCGTTATCGGTGAACAGGCCGGTGCCGGGTTTGATATTGTCAAAGCTCAGAACCGATTCAGGATCGACACCACGTTCTTTCAGCCAATGTTCCAGGTTGACGCGGCGGGCATACACCTGATCGGTGGCCATACGTGCCACATCCACGCCTTTGCCCAGCACCTGCTCCAGGTAGAGCAAGCGCACTTCGTCATCATCCTTGATCATTTCAGGGTCGTGTTCCTGTTCGTTGACCCATTCCCAGGCTTTGAGGCCAGATTCTTTCCAGGCCGTATCCATCATCCAGGCACGTGCCAGTTCAGCTTCGATCTCATACTCATTGGCGCCGTCGAATACCGGCGTAATGCCTTCAAAACCGAGCTCTCTGGCAGCCCAACCCAAATGGGCTTCAAGCACCTGGCCGATGTTCATACGACCAGGCACGCCCAACGGGTTAAGGATGATATCCACCGGGGTACCGTCTTCAAGGAAGGGCATGTTCTCAACAGGAACCACGCGAGAAACAACACCTTTGTTTCCATGACGTCCGGCCATCTTGTCACCGGCGGTCAACTTACGGCGCTGCGCCACAGAGACGCGCACCATCATATCCACACCGGCAGAAAGGTCAACGTTGTCTTCACGGGTGAAGACCTTCACATCCACCACCTTGCCACGCTCGCCGTGAGGCATGCGCAGGGAGGTGTCTTTCACATCACGAGATTTTTCACCAAAGATGGCGCGCAAGAGGCGTTCTTCAGGGGTAAGCTCTTTTTCACCTTTCGGGGTGATCTTGCCGACCAAAATATCGTTGGGGCCGACTTCAGCGCCGATGCGCACGATGCCCTGTTCGTCGAGGTCTTTGATGGCATCTTCACCCACGTTGGGAATATCACGGGTGATCTCTTCCGGACCGAGTTTGGTGTCGCGGGCTTCCACTTCATATTTCTCGATATGCACCGAGGTGAATTTATCGGCCTGCACCAGGCGTTCTGAGATCAAAATAGCGTCCTCGAAGTTGCCGCCTTCCCAGGAGACAAAAGCAATGACCACGTTCTGACCCAGCGCCAGGTTGCCGCTCACGGTCGAAGAAGAATCGGCCAGAATCTCGCCTTTGCGCACGTGTTGGCCTTTGATGACGGCCGGGCGCTGATCGATGCAGGTGCTCTGGTTCGAGCGCTGATATTTGCGCAGGGTGTATTCGCGCACTCTGTTCTCGGCGCTCTTGACGAAGACGCGCCGGCCGGTGACCGAGATCACCTCGCCCTCTTCTTCGGCAACCAGCACCTGCCCGGAGTCGATGGCGGCGAATCTTTCCATACCGGTCGAGATCAGTGGGATGTCGGGGTTGACCAGAGGCACAGCCTGAGCCTGCATGTTCGAGCCCATCAAAGCACGGTTGGCATCGTCATGCTCCAGGAAGGGAATCAAAGCAGCGCTGATACCCACGACCTGGTTCGGGGCGATATCCATGTAATTGATGCCGTCGGAACCAGAGTTGACAAAGTCACCGTGGAAGCGACAGGAGATCTGCTCGGTGGCAAATTCATAATCCACCGTCAAGGGGGTGTTCGCCTGAGCGATCACATATTTATCCTCGGCGTCAGCCGAGAGGTATTCCACTTCTTCTGATACGAAAGGCGACACAAAAATGGTCGGCTTCTTGAGTTTCTTAATGGCCGGCAGCATGTCTTTGCTGATGCGGGCACCCTCTTTGACGACTACTTCGCCCGATTTAGGGTCAGTCAGGCTCTCGCGCAGCATGCGACCTTCAAGGCGGGTATCGTCACTGCTCAATACTTTGAGCACACGGCGATAGGCGGTTTCGATAAAGCCATATTCGTTCACGCGGGCGTAGCTGGCCAAACGACCGATCAAACCGATGTTCGGGCCTTCAGGGGTCTCAATCGGGCAGATGCGGCCGTAGTGCGAGTTGTGCACATCGCGCACATCGAAACCGGCGCGCTCACGGCGCAGACCGCCGGGGCCTAATGCCGAAAGGGTGCGTTTGTGACGCAGCTCGGCCAGTGGGTTGGTCTGATCCATAAACTGAGACAACTGGCTCGAACCGAAGAACTCGCGCAAAGCTGCCACGACCGGGCGAATGTTGATCAGGCTGACCGGGGAGATCTGATCCTGGTCACGAATGGACATACGCTCTTTGATGACGCGTTCCATACGGCGCATACCAATGCGCAGCTTGTTTTGGATCAACTCGCCCACCGTCTTGACACGGCGGTTGCCGAGGTGATCAATATCGTCTTTATCTTCCACCTCATTATTAATGAGGATCATGCGGCGTACGAGGTAAACGATATCCCATTTGGTCACACTGCGATGAGAAACAGGGATACGGTCGCTCAGGTCAAGCTTCTGATTCAGCTTATAGCGGCCTACCCGTTCGAGGTCGTAATGACGCATATCAAAGATCTGCTCTTCGAGGAACTGGCGGGCATTTTCGAGGTTGGCCGGGTCACCCGGGCGCATGCGGCGGAAGAATTCGATCAACGCCGCTTCAGCGATGGTTTGGCCGTTGCTTAGATCCCAAACGGGCTCCTGGCCAATGGTCTTGGCAATGAAGGGACGGTCGGGGTTGTTGTCAATATCATGGAAGAGCGCAATAAGCTCTTCATCGGTGCCGTTCTTGATGGGGCCGTCACCCGGCAGCAGATCGTCCACTGCGGCCAAGGCACGCAGGAAGATGGTGATGGGCACGGTGCGTTTTCGGTTGAATTTGAGGATGATGAAATCTTTGTTACGGGTCTCAAATTCCATCCAGGCGCCGCGATCCGGGATCAATTTTGCCATAGCCAGACGGCGGCCGGTGGCACGATCTACCGGTGCTTCAAAATAAACACCCGGGGAACGGATCAACTGCGAAACGACGACACGCTCGGTACCATTGATGATGAAGGTACCTTTATCGGTCATCTCAGGGAAATCGCCCAGAAAAATGTCAGACTTTACCGGCTGCGGAATATCCGGGCCAGCCAATAAAACTGAAACATAAAGCGGACTTGAGTAGGTCAGGTCGCGCTCGATACATTCGTCAATGCTGTGTTTGGGTTCATCGAACCAATACTTCAAGCCCCACTGCTGTGCTTCGGGGCTGCGACCGGGGAAGTAGAGCTTCATTCCCTTGTTATACGATTCGATTGGCGAGATCTCATGAAAGAGATCGGAGAGCCCTTCTGATTTCAGCCGCTGGAAGGAATCCAACTGCACGTCGATCAGGTTGGGCATATCAAAAATTACGGGGATTCGTGCGTATGATTTGGTTGGTAAAGCAGAAGCCATAGGTTTCTCCTAAAGATATCAAACCTGGCAATAGTAATATAGACCCCAGGCGTAATTTATGTCCGGGATATGCAAACCTTGATTATATCAACATAGTGCCATATGGTCAAGAAAAATAACACTTTCTTGATAATTCTAGTGAACTTTATCGTTGTTTACCCACTTTTTTGCACGAATTTGCGCCCCCATCAGTGGGATTATTTCGGTCTCTATTTTACCACTTTTGTAAAACTTAAGCAGGCCGTAGTAAGAACGCCTGTCCAGATAATCACCGTGGCTGACCGAGCCGGGATTAAAGTAAAGCTGCTCCCCCACCCGGCGGTTTTCAGGGTGATGGGTGTGCCCGAAAACGATCACTTTGGCGGTAGGGTATAAGGCCGCCAGCCGCTTTTGGTAACGCTCAAAATGATAGCCGGCTGCGATGTATTCCAGCTTATCGGTCCAGTAGATTTGTGGATTCACGTGCCCGTGCGTCAGCACGATTTCAGTGCCAAAGATCGTCAAACGCTGCTCGTTGGGCACTTCATTGCGCAGAGCAAAATCGCGGTTGCCGGTCACGGCCAGCACAGGTGCAACCGAGCGCAGATCCTCCAAAACCGCCAAAGTAGAGATATCCCCGCCATGAAGAATGAGTTCCACTTTGTGCCCACGCAGCAGATTTTTTAGTTCAGGGTGGAGGGCATCCACGCGGTCGGGAATATGCGAATCTGAGATCACACCCACAACACAGGGGTCGCCGGCGGGAACAAAAGAGAAGCTTTCCTTCATTGACTACCCGAATAATAACTGCCGCATCTCTGCAATTGCCTGCTCACGACTTTTGAATTGAACGCCGTGAATGCCCAGCGCATTGGCGGCCAAAATGTTGCGCTCAAAATCATCCAGAAATATGGCCTCGCCTGGTGCTACCTGCATGCGCTCCAGAAGGAGAGAATAGATGGCGGGGTCCGGCTTGGCCAGCCCCACTTCACAGGAGAACATCGAAACGTCAAAGGCATCAATACACTGATAGGTATCGGTCAGCATGGCGCGTGCGCCTGACCAGGCGTTACTGAGCAAACCGGTCTTATACTGCGGCCTTAAGTCGCGCAAAAACTGCACCAGTTCACGATCAAAGCGATCCCCGCGCCAAAAGGCATCCGTAAAGGCTTGCTGTTTCTCTGTTGGCACGTTCAAAGCGGCAAAAATACTTTGCCAGTGTTCCTCTTCTGTGGTCTTGCCAACCGTGGCAATCCGCGCGGAGTCTGAATCAAAAACCACTGCCTCCAACTCCAGACGAGTCATGCCGTACGAGTGGGCCAACTCATCCCGAGAAGAACGGTCTTCTGACCGCAAAATAACTCCCCCCATATCGAAAATGACCGCTTTGATGTTTTCTCCCATTTTCGTGTCCTCCATGATCTACTGCGACTAGTATATCAGATAAGAAAAATGGCAGGCCATCTGTAAAGCGCCTGCCATTTGAGATCAACCATTGCGGTGTAATTTACCGCTCCGTTTGGCGTAGAGTTCCGCCTGGCGAAAGACCCACAATCCAAGCGGGATGAGGAGGCCCCCCATCAGCAGCACCGGCCAAACGTATTGAAACAGATCGGCCGTTGGGGCGCCGTCTAGCAAGGCCTTGCGCACGCCATCAAGCACATAGGTGGCCGGGCTGAACACGGCTGCCTTTCGCAAAACGGTCGGCAGCACATTCACCGGGTAATAGACACCCGAGATCAAAAGGAGAAGAGCAATAAAGACATGTGTCATTTGCGAGCCGCGCTCCGGGAAAAGCAGCGGCAAGACCGAAGCCATGATGCCGATGCCCACAAAGCTGAAACTGCCCGAAAGCAGCACGATGGTGCCGCCCAGCAGGTTGGCGTTGCTGAGGTCAATCTTGAACACCAAGGCCGTGATCAGCAAGATCACCCCGGTAAACAGAAAGCCATAGACCACCGCGAACGTGGTTTGCCCCGTCATGTGGGTGATACGCCGCACCGGCGCCATCAAGGTGTATTCGATCGTGCCTTCCCAGCGTTCAATATTGATCAGATCTGTGATCCAGTAAAAGATCGTTGAAAGATAGCGCCACACCAGGGTACCGATCAAAAGGTAAAGCACCACATACGAGGTATTGGTGATCTCTGTGCCACTGATCTGCTGCATGCCCAGGCCGATGAAGCTGACCGAAAGGCAGTCGGCCGTGGAATAGACCAGCCAGACCAGTTCCCAGGACCAGTAGCGTTTGATGAGGTTGATGTTGCGCTCAAAAAAGGCATAAGAAGCGCGGAATTGTTGTGTTACTACTGCCATGAAGAACGTCCTTCCTAATCTTGCAGCGCCTTCCATTCAGGCTGCAAGATTCCCATGTTCAAAATATCCCAGCGCCGGTCGTCTTTATAGATGAATTCACGCTGAATGCCCTCGTACTTGAAACCACATTTCTCATACGAACGGATCGCACGCTTGTTGAATTCAAAGACGGTCAGGTTCACCCGGTGCAGGTTGAGCTCGGTAAAGGCATAGTGCAAGATCAGCTTCATCGCCTCTGTGCCATAGCCCTTGCCCCAATAATCGCGGTCGCCGATGCCAATGCCCACCCAGGCATTGCGTGCCGTCCAGTTAAAATCGTCCAAACCGACCGTGCCGATCATCTTGTCATCGGCCAGCGTGTGGATGGCAAAATTGCAGGCGTAGCTGTCGTCTTCTTCGATCCAGTCTTGGATCTGTTTGAGCGAATACAAATAGCTTGGCCCAATATCCAACAGGCGAATGTAATCGCTGTCGATGTTCCATTTTGCCTGCAATTCGGCGTCTTTTTCTTTATCAAAAGTGGTCAGGCGAACCAGATCTCCAACAAACAGGTCTTTCATTTATTCTGCCTCCACCAGCATCTTTTTGTAGTCGGCTTTTATCAGGCCATACACGAGCTCATCCTGATACTGCCCGCCCTTGAAGCGTGCTTCGCGCCGCTGCACTTCTCGCAAGAAGCCGTTCTTTTCGAGCAGCTTCATCAGCATTTCTTGATCGGCTGCAATGGCGACCTCCAAGCGGTTCAGACTGGCTTCCATAAAGCCAAAACGCAGCACCAGGTTAAGAGCTTCCGGCCCATAGCTTTGCCAGCTCTCCTCTTGGTGCAGGTAGAGGTGCAGAAAACCCACCTGATGGCTGGCCAAGATCCAGGTGATGGCAGTGTAGCCCACCAGTTCATTGCTCTCGTGCTTGCGTAAGCCGAAGTGATAGGCATTGCGTTTGTCTTCAGCTTTTTTCAGCTTTTCGGTCAGCTTTTTCTTCATTTCATATTCTGGCATCAAGCGGTAATATCCGTCGGCGAAGCACCCAAAAAACTCAGGGCTCGCCGTCCATGCAGATAAAACTGCCGCGTCCTTTTCAGGGTCAAGCGAGGTCAGGTCAACCCCCTGGCCTAGATAAAGTGATCTACCGATCATTCCACATCCTCCTCTTCTTCGTCTCTGTTGATCAGCGGATTCCCGGTCAATTCGATGAAGACGTCTTCCAGTGAAGGTTCCTTGCCGTCTTTCCACTCGATCAGTTTCTTCAAGTTTGCCGGCGTATCCAGCGCGATCACCTGCCCCTTCGACATGATGGCGATACGATCGCAGAGCAGCTCAGCTTCGCTCATATCGTGGGTGGTCAAAAGAATGGTCGTGCCGTCCTTTTCGCGCATCTCTCGCACTACCGCCTGCACCTCTCGCTTGGAGCGCGGATCCAGCCCGGTGGTTGGTTCGTCGAGCAGCAGCAGGCGGGGTTTTGAGAGCAGTGCGCGGGCAATGGCCACCTTTTGCTGCATGCCACGTGACATCTCTTCCATCGGGCTGGTGATGGTGTGTTTCTCCAAACCCAGCCGGGTGAGGATTTCAAAGATGGTCTTGCGCGTCTGGCGCGATTCCATGCCATACAGGCGGGCACCATACATCAAGTTCTCCAACGGACTCAGCTTCTTAAAAAATGAAGCCTCGACAGAAACACGGTTGATAAGCTGCTGCACCTGCATGGGCTGCTTGACCACGTCAAATCCCAGCACGGTGATCTTGCCCTTATCGGGGATCATCAGTGTGGAGATGAGGCGAATCAGCGTAGATTTGCCACCGCCATTGGGGCCAAGCACGCCAAAGATTTCACCCATCTTCACATTGAAGGAGATGTGGTTGACTGCGATCACCACCCGCCGGCCGTTCTCTTGTTTTGTCACTTCGCCGTTTTCTGCAGACAGCGCATCTACAGACGCAGAAGTTTGCGCTGATTTCGAGCCAAGAAGCCTTTGCCAAAAAGGATCCACCGGCTTGCCAAATTGTTTGTAAACACCCTCTACTACAATTGCATTTTCCATAATCACCTGCCTTAGATCGCCAGGGGAATACAGGGCGATTCAAGCGGAATCGGCTGTACTTCACCGGCGACAACAGTAAACAGCTCCAGGCGGCGAACCTGTCTGAACAGTTCCGCCACATCATGATCCGCGGCTGGAATGCCCAGCAGCGCTGAGCGATCCAGAATCAACACGCGACTGATCTGCCCGGCCAGGATCTCACCTTTCATGTGCCGATAAGCCGGTCGGTCCAGATTGCCAAGATCGTTCACATCCACATAAACCCCTGCCAGATTTTCAAGCCCCAGCATTGAATGAACCAATGCCAGGCCATAATAAAGTTGTTGTTTGGCCTCCAGGCTGTAAAGGCTGCCCGGCACCAATCCGCCACGCACGTAAAGTGCAAATGCATCTGCGTTGCCGCGATTTTGTTCGAACTGATCAATTCTGTATCCGCCGAATTTTGTCAGTGCTTCTAGCATTTTCGGCCTCCTCATACAAGCACACAAAACCTTTTATAAATTTGGGTGAATCACCCTATCCACAATAGAAGTTCTCCTTTGCACATTTCTTCTTTTCTCCTCTCTAAAAGAATCAAACAAAAAAGGCCGCGGAGGGGTCCATGGCCTTTTACAGGTTAATCAAAACAGCCACGGGGTTTGTCGTGCACCCGTGGCCGTCAGCTATTTACTCTAGAAACTCGCTAACTGAGGACAGGCGCAATACGACAAGGCAGTTCAGCAACGCCATTGATTGCGGTGCTGATAATTGCGACAGTGTAGAATTTCATGCGGTCGATCATCATATTCGTGCGCCTTCCTTTCATAAGATTTTTATTAACAAGTACATTTTATCGAGACATCCACCGCTTGTCAAGCCGGGAAATGAAATTAATTACATTCAGTTCATTTCCTTCCCCGTTTTGATGCCAACAGGATCATAAAATAGAGCGGTAGTAGAAAAGCCCAGATTTCAACCTGCTGTTTCCTTACTCGGCAGGCATCTCTTCCCGATCAGCTACGCGAATGGGCTGCTTCGGCAAGATCAACCAGGCCGCCAGTGCTGCCAATACCATCATCGCGCCGCCTATGATCAGAGCTTCGTGCATGCCATCCGAGAACGCCTGTTTGGCTGTGTTCAGCACGGTAGGCGCAATATCCGCGCTTAGCTGTGCGGCCGCGTTGTGGGCTGTTTGAATGCTGCTGCGAATTTGCTCCATCAAGGAAGGCCCGACTTCCGGCAGGTTGGCCAGGGGTGCCACCTCGGCGCGGTAAGCGCGATTGCTCAGTGCCCCCAGTACGGCGATCCCCAAGGCACCTCCCAACTGACGGGTCGTATCGTTCATGGCAGAACCGATGCCCCCGCGGTTCGGTGGCAGCGAGCTCATGATCGTATTGGTGGCCGGACTCATGGTCAGGCCGATGCCACTGCCCAAGATCAACTGCACCAGCAGCACGTACCAGTAACTGGTCTGCACGCCCACCACAGCGGCAAACAGGAACAACGCCGTCCCCATCAAGAGCAGGCCAGCAACCATGGTCAGTTTGACGCCCACCCGGTGGTAAACAGGGACGGAAAGCATGGTGAAAGAGAATACCGAGATCGTCATCGGGAACATGCTCACCGCCGCGAGCAGCGGAGAGTAATCGCGCACCGATTGCAGGAACTGGCTGAAGAAGAACATGGATCCGATCATGGCGAAGGCGCTGATCGTCAGCGACACGTTCGCGCCGGTGAAAGAGCGAATCTTAAAGAATTCCAGCGGCAGCATCGGGCGTGGCGAATGCTTCTCCCACAGGACGAATGCGAACAAAAAGGCAAACGAGATGCCGAACTCGAGCAATACCTGCGGAGCCAGCCAGCCTTTCTCTCCTGCCTGGATGGTGCCGGCGATCAAGGCGAACAGGCCGATCACCGACAGTGCCACCCCCGGCAAGTCGGGGCTGGGGGCGTTTTCATCCTTTGATTCAGGCACAAAGGCAAAAACACCGATCAGGCCGATCACCACGATGGGCACGTTCAGAAAGAACACCGAAGACCAGTGAAAAGAATTGATCAACAGCCCGCCGATGATCGGGCCCACCCCGGCGCCGATGGAAAAAATGCTCGACCAGATGGCGAATGCTTTGGCACGTTCGTGCGGCTCGTGAAAAACGTGGTTCAAGATCGAGAGCGTGGAGGGCATCACCAAAGCACCGGCAATGCCGAGCACACCGCGAAAAATGATCAGCATCAGTGTAGAAACGGAGAGAGCTGCACCCAGAGAGCCCAGGCCAAATAAAGCCAGGCCAATGATGAGCAGTTTGCGACGCCCGTAGCGATCTCCCAAGGTGCCGGTGGTGATGAGAATCGAGGCGAAAATCAGGGTGTAAGTATCTACGATCCATTGCAGTTGGCTGGCGCTTGCTTTGAGCGTGGTCGAAATGGAGGGCAGGGCCAGGTTCAGCACAGTATTATCAATGGAAATGATGAATAAGACGATACAAAGTGTTGCCAGTACATACCAGCGTTGATTGTTTTGATTTACTGAGGGCATTTTAATTTTCTTTCGTTCAATAAAATTCTTCTATGCAAACTATTTCGCTAAAAGATTGCTGTGAATCTTCTCAAGAGAAGAGCGTAGGGAGGCTTTTTCTTCTTCTGCGAACCCGGCAAAGGTGATCTCTTCAATACGCTGCAGGGTCATTTTGATCTCATGCAGCTTTTCTCTACCGGCATCGGTGAGGAAAACATTTGAAATTCTGGAATCGCGACAGCCTTTGCAACGCTTCACCAGATCGGCTGCTTCCATGCGGTTGAGCAAATTGGTCATCGTGGCGGTGGTCACTTCCAGCCTGCGCGAAAGCTCCGTCTGGTCCATACCATCTTCATCCTCAAGCTGCAAGAGAACCCCCGGCCAACTGCGCTGCAAATCGAGTGGAGCAAACTGCTCGCTGGCAAGATTGAAATGCGCCCGACAAACCCGTACCAATAAAGAATCGAGACTTAACTGCTTCATTGAAGCCCTTTCTAAATAATTAGCTGGCTAATTTTAGCACAGGCTCAATTTCCGTCAATACATATTTCAGGCAGATCACCCAATCGCTTACCAAAGGAACCTCAGGTATAATTACCTCGCTATGTCTGATCTGCAATCCTTGGCCGCTGAAAAACTAAACCTTAAGTTATCGCCGCAGCAACTGGCGGCTTTTTCGCTTTATGAAAAAGAGTTACTGGAATGGAACGAGAAATTCAACCTCACCGCCATCCGCGACGCAGAAGGGGTGCGGGTGAAGCATTTCCTCGATTCACTTACCTGTACCCTTGAAATGAAATCGCTGCCCCCCAACCGTTTGATCGACATCGGCACCGGGGCGGGTTTTCCGGGCATTCCGCTTAAGCTGCTTTTCCCGGCCATGCACCTTACCCTGGTCGAATCTGTCGGCAAAAAGGCCGGTTTCTGCCGTCACATGGTCGAGACCCTCAAACTGGAAAATGTAGAAGTGCTCAGCCTGCGCGCTGAAGAAGTGGGGCAGATGCCGAAGCACCGTGAAAAATACGATTGGGCGGTGGCCCGCGCTGTGGCCAATTTACCCGTCTTGCTCGAGTACCTCTTACCCCTGGTACGGGTGGACGGGGCGGTGCTGGCCCAAAAAGGCGAGACGGCCCACGCCGAGGCCCAGGCAGCCGAAAAAGCCAGCCACATGTTGGGCGGCCGCTTGAAACACATCAGCCCCCTTACCTTGCCGGGGGTCGTGGAAGAACGTTTTTTGGTCGTATACGATAAAATTGCTGCCACCCCGCCAACTTACCCGCGCCGGGTGGGCATTCCCGCAAAAAGCCCCCTATAGCTCGCTTTCGCTCAGATGCTCTACATTGCCCTGAGCCACCTGCCAGCGTTCACACTGCTGGTGAAAGCCCTGCGGGAAGAGGTTCATATCGGTGGTGGTCAGCAGCGCCTGTTCGGCATGATCGAGATAATCCAGCAGATAAGCCCGCCTGTCGCCATCCAGTTCGGCTAAAATTTCATCCATCAACAATACCGGCCATTCGCCGGTCTTTTGTTTATACCAGTCCACCTCGGCCAGTTTCAGTGAAAGAATGGCCGTGCGAATCTGTCCGCGTGAGCCAAAATCGGTCAGATCAATGCCATTACACAAGATGCGCATCTCATCGCGGTGTGGCCCCAGCGTAGTAACGCCGCGGGCGATCTCTTCACGCCGCACCTCAGCCAACCTGGCCGCAAAACCCTGCTGCAACTGCGCCAGGCTGAAGCCACTGCGCTGCACGCTGGTTTGAAGCGGCAGGGCAAATTGCCCCTCCGGTTTTTGCACCGGGTCATACGAGGGCTGGTAAACCAGTCGGATCACTTCTTTAGAACCCGAGAGCCGTTCATGGATGCGCATGGCCAGTTGTTCCAGTTCTTGAATGGCCAGAATACGTGCCTGCATGATGGCCGCCCCTTTCGAGGTCAGCACATGATCCCAAAATTCAAGCTGCTCAATATCGCCGCCGCGCTCGTTCAACTGCTTGAGCAAGGCGTTGCGCTGGCTGAGCGCCTGGTTGTAATCGCTCAATATTTGTGTGAATCCCGGTGTCGATTGCCCGCAGGCCAGGTTTAAATAACGCCGTCTTTCCTCGGGGCCGCCCTCGATAATGCGTGTCATTTGCGGCAAGAAGATCACCGCGCTGAAATGCCCGACCAGTTGATTGGGCGAGGTCTTTACCCCGTCCAACAGCACCTCTTTGCGCGAACGCAGCCCGTTCATGCCGCTGGCTTCCTGAATGATGCGCACTTCAAGCCGGTACTGTTTTTCACCGCGCTGATAGGTGCCCACCAAACGCGACACCGCCAGGTTCTCCTGCCCCGCATTGAAGTTGATCAACTGCCGGTCGCTTTGTGCATGAAAAGAGGTGAAGGTAGCCAGGTAGTAAATGGCTTCAAGCAGCGAGGTCTTCCCCTGTGCGTTATCCCCGACCAACAAAAGAAGCCGCCGTGGAACATCCATATCCAGGCGGGAAAAAAGGCGAAAATTGGTCAGCGACAGATGGTTAAGACGCATACTCAGTCAGCCGGTACTTCATCCTCTTCGCGGGGTTGCCAAACCTTATCGGTTCGGTCGGTAAACAGAATGCCATCCAGATGATCGATCTCGTGCTGAAAAATGCGCGCGATCCAGTCTTCCGCTTTGATCTTGATGGGTTTGCCATGGCGGTTGAGCCCTTTGACCTCGATCTTGACGTGGCGCGATACTTCCCCAATCAGATCGGGCACCGAAAGACAACCCTCGAGCCCATCCACCATTTCTTCGGACTGATACACGATCTCAGGGTTCGCCACCACAAAGAGCTTTTTGGGCACAGTTTCATCTTCATCGTCGCCGTATTCCACCACGATCAGGCGTTCAGACAGGCCCACCTGCGGGGCTGCCAACCCGACACCGGGGGCATCGCGCAGGGTCTCGATCATATCGTCCACCAACACTTGAAAATCTTTACCGAATTCGGTCACTTTATGCGCTTTGCGGCGCAGCACCGGATCGGGAACATAAACGATTTGCATTACAGCCATGAGTCATTACCTCTATTAATAATTATCCCGCTAATTTTACCCGTTTTCGGGGGTATTTTTGGAAGGTTCTTGATCTGAATTTTTCCCACGCAGGTTATCATAGATCGAAATGTAGTCGGCGATGCGCCCCTGCTCCATCTTGCGACTGTGTTCGGCGCTCTCCCGGTAACGGTTAAAGATCTCCACCTGGATGGCAGAGGGATTGTACACGTTATCGAAGGTGAAGGTTTCGTTGCCGATGCGAATGCTCACCGTGCCAAAATTCAGCAGCAGGGCGATCAACCCTTTGCGTTCATATTCCACGGTTTGAATGTTCCTGACCGGCGCCGAGCGTTTTTCTTCGTGACCCAACGGACGGCGGTTGACATCCATCAATTGGTCAGGCGAAATGATGTAAACGTCGTTGAACCAATCGAGGTATTGATAGAACCACCAGCCCCAACCGATCACGGCACCCACGATCGCCAAAAGATAAACGCCGGCCTCGTAAAAGGTGAAAAACTCAAAAAGCCGCAGTACCACCATCACGATGACCGCCAGCAGAAACAGGGTTGGCAGAAAGGTTTTTTTCATCAGCATCCACCAATGGGTGCGGTAGATGACAGAACCGTCTTTCTCAATGCGCAAATTGAAGAATTTTGCCAGCAGGTCAAAAAAATCGCCCGAATAATAATTCACCTGTGTTTGCGCTTCCCGCTTTACCGGCAAGGGTTGAGTGACGCGCTGATCGGCACTCTTTAAACGATTTTGCAGCAGGGTTTCCATGCCCTCTTGTTCAGCACGGCGTTGTTCTTTGATCATGGTCTTGCGCCGGTATTCCAGTGTCGCAAATACCAGATCGGGATCGGGCAAATTGGGCAGGCGCAGATCGCCCGTGTAAGCCCGTGCGGTGACCGCGCCAAAGCCGATCAGCCTGCCCAGAAATGAACTGTCCAACCCGGTAGACAGGATGGCAGACATGGGGGTTTCTTGTCGACTGTCGAACATGCCGATCAGCAGGCGCTGCATCAGCACCCGATCGCGGGTCAAAATGAAGTAGTCGTTGCTCCATTCCAGCGCCGACCAGCCCGTCAGGAACAGGCCAAAACCCAGCGCCAAAAAAGCCAGCACCAGCCACAAGATCGTGCCAAACTTGGCGGTAAAAGAAAGGGAAAGCAGCAAGCCGAACCCGACCAAAGAAAGTGCCAGCAGAGGCAGCACGCGCAGCCAGAGCAAAAAGCGCGTGCGGCGGGTCAAAAGATAAACCGTTTCCTCAGGCTGACGCCAGGGCAGATCCACTTTGCAAAGCAGTTGGTAGGTTTTGTAAAACTGGTGAAAAACGCGGCGTAAAATCGGTGCGGCTTCGTAAACGGCCATTAAATTAGCCCGTTTGATCTTCAACACCATTACACGGCTGAGACAGACTGCCTGTGTCTGCGCAAAACCCGATCCGCTGATGGCCTCTGCGCCAAAATGATCCCCGGCCTCCAACTTCGCCACAGTGCGATGGCTCTTCTTTTGCTGTTGAACGATCTCCACATGCCCTGAGAGGATGAAATAGACCGCTTTTACCGGGCTGTCTTGAGCATAGATCACCGTGCCGGTTGCGAAACTCTCACGCTCTACATAAGCCCCAAGATCTGCCTGGGTGGCTGCGTCCAGTTCGCTAAAGGGAAAGATGCCTTGAATCAATTGTGCTGCCCCAACCGGTTTATCCATGTCTTAAGTATAACCAATCCTTGCTAATCTGCATCCACAGAAGCTGGTGATTCTCCACAAGTGAGACCCTTTTCTTCTGGTAAAATCTGTGTACAGGCTATATACAGCCAGGAGTTAGTATGGTACGTATCAAAAATTTCTCTTTACTACGATGGATTTCACTGGCACTATTTCTGTCAGCTGCTTTATTGTTTGTGGTGGAGTTGGTCAGTTTTAGCCGTATGCGTTCGGGCTTTGCGCTGGGCACTGAAATTGCCGGCGTGCCGGTGGGCGGGCTCACCCTGGATGAAGCATCCAACCGCCTGACCCAGGCTTATTCGGTTCCGGTTGAAATGCGCTACGGCGATGCAGCCATCCAGGCCAAGCCGGCTGCACTGGGTTTTGAGCTTAACCTCAATGCCATGATCACGGCCGCCGATCAGGAACGTGCTTCTTCGCCTTTCTGGAGCGCATTCTTCAATTTCCTGTTCAATCGTTTACCCTCTTCGCAGACCGTCCCGCTCGTAGCCACCATTGATGAAAGCAAGCTGCGCGACTTCTTGCAAAACGAAGTGGCCGTCCGTTACGACCAACCCCCTGAGGCTTATGTGCCGGTGCCGGGCAGCGTGAACTTTGAACCGGGCACTGCTGGCACCCAACTTGACGTCGATCAATCGGTCAAGCTGGTGAGCCTGGCCCTACGCTCTCCTTCATCGCGCGTGGTCAACCTGGATATCAATAAACTGAATTCATCCAAGCCTTCTTACACCAACCTTAAGATCTTGCTGCAGCAGATCATTGATGTGGATGGCTTTACCGGCCTGAGCGAAATTTATGTGCTTGACCTGCAAAACGGGCAGGAAATGCAGATGGCTTACCAGCAGGGTGAGTATTACCCCCCTGACATTGCCTTTTCAGCAGAAAGTATCATGAAGGTACCGGTGATGATCAGTTCCTTCCGGCGCGCCACCAAGCCGGTCTCGGCCGATTTCACCAATCTGGTCGAGAAAATGATCGAGGTTTCAGACAACACCGCCCCCGATACTCTGATGAGAACACTGATCGATCCCAATATTGGCCCTTTGGGTATCACGGACGATATGGATGCACTGGGCCTGAAAAACACCTTTTTGGGCGGCATGTTCTACACCGGTGCACCGCTGATCAGTTCCCCCACCACACCGGCCAACTCGCGCACCGACATCAACACCGACCCCGACCGTTACAGTCAGACCGTGCCCTCTGAGATGGGCAGTTTACTGAGCGATATTTATGAATGCGCGCAAAACGGCGGCGGCGCCTTTGCGGCCGTCTTCCCGGGTGAGATCACCCAGAACGATTGCCGGTCAATGATCACCTACCTGACCCGCAACCACATCGGCGTTTTGCTCGAAGCTGGTCTGCCTGAGGGCACGCAGATCGGGCACAAGCACGGCTGGGTCACCGACCCGGTTGACGGTCTGATGCACACCATCGGCGACGCCGGCCTCGTTTACACCCCGGGTGGCAATTATGTGATGGTGGTCTTCATTCACGATACCAACCAGATCGTTTGGGATAATGCCAATCGCCTGTTCGCCAACCTTTCGCGGGCCGTTTACAACTATTTCAATCTGACCTCACAATAGAATCCCTGTAAACAGGATGCAAAAAGCTGCGGAACGACGTTCCGCAGCTTTTTATATGCTCACCCTGATCCTCAGTTTTTGTAAATTGCTTTGGCCAGCTTAACGGGCAGATCTTCAGCCTGAATACAGGCAGCAACACAAACTTCCTGCTGCAAGCCCAATAGACGCGGATAGGCTCTTTCCAGCAATTCAGGATCCATTGTGTAACGTGTTTTCAGACCGGCAATGCGTTCGTCCAGCGAAACAATGGCATTTTTCTCGACCATTTTGTCGGCCAGGTAGACCAGCTTTTCTTCCCAGGTGCGGGGACTTCTGTCCTCATTAAGAATTTCAAACAGCATGTGTCTGGAGGCGATCTCTGCCAGCTCCACTTGCCCTTTTTCCATCAGCCACCTGCTGGCTGCCATGCCATGATCCATCTGTTTGTTTGGCCAGAGCTTGGCCAGATCGTGGAGCAGGCCGCCGCGGTGAGCCAGAATTGGGTTAACTTCCACATTGTTTCGAATGAGCCACAAAGCCATTTGGTAGGCGCAAGCCGCCACCAACTGCACGTGCACAAGCAAATTGCTACTGGGTTGATTGGATTGCAGCCACTCAATGCAGGTGTTCAAAGAAGGCAGTTCTCGCTCCATTAATCGCGCCGGTAAATTGACCATTTCATGAACCTGAATTTCATGCACCGGCAAATGCCCATCACAGGGGAGCTTCAACGGGTCATACCAGACGGATTTCCAGCCGGCGTGCCAGGCGCCCAACACATCAACCGTATAGCTGTCCCCAATCATGGTAAGCGCTTCTCGACCCACCCCCAGCGCGGACTCAATGTTTCGGTAAAAGGCGAGCTCAGGTTTACGCGCCTGTAACTCGGCGTAAGTAAATATTTCACAAAAATACTTGCCGATGCCTACCCGGTCGAGGGCAGCTCGAATTTGAGCGGCGTCTGAATTTTGCGCATTCGTGCCGATCGTGATGCGGTAGTTTTCGCTCAACTTTTCCAGTGCCTCGGCCACCCCTTTTACTGCCGCCACATGAGGCCAATCGGCCATCGCGCCCGTGCACTCCGGGTAAGTTTCCATCACCGTGTCGCCCCAATCAAAAACCAATACTTGCATGATTCAATACCGTTCCTTCCGATAAATTGTGTGCCAACTGCCAATCTTGCGGGTTTTTTGAGATTCTAGTATAGTCAATTATTACCAAACAATGAAGTCATAAGGGATCAAATTCATTTATGGAAACTACACCCGCAATTGAAAATAATCACGCCTGGCTTGATAAGCCGGTATTTTCCTTCCTGCCGAAATTCAGCATTGAACATCTGCTCACAGTGATCTTGATTCTGCTGGCCATCGTCTCCCGCTTTTATGATGTCGGGCAGCGTGACATGAGCCATGATGAAGTGAACCACGTGGTTCCTTCCTACAGCCTGTACGAAGGCAACGGCTATGCGCACGACCCGATCACACACGGACCGCTGCAGTTTCACCTGTTGGCCGCTTCTTACTTTATGTTTGGGGATACCGATACTGCTTCACGCCTTCCCTCGGCTGTGTTCAGCATCGCTACGGTCATATTTGTTCTTTTTGCCTTCAAACGCTACCTTGGCCGCATCGGGGCCTTGCTGGCGGGGCTTTTCTTTTTAATTTCCCCCTATATGCTTTTTTACGGGCGTTATACCCGCAACGAATCCTTTGTGGCTTTATTTGGCGTCATGACGATCTTCGCCGTCCTTTACTACCTCGAAAAAGGCAAACATTCCACCCTGATCCTCTATTCGGTCGTCCTTTCGCTGCAATTCTGCACCAAAGAAGTCTCTTACATCTACACCGCCATGATGCTGATCTTCCTGGCACTGGTTTTTATCTCGGATGTGATCAAAAAGGTCTGGTCCAGCGACCTCAAGAAAAAGGTGTTTACCATCAGCATGGGGGCCGCCATTTTGCTGGCCGGGCTGGCAATTTTTGCCTCGGCGATGGACGCCAAAGCCAATTCAACAACCGCCCCCTTCACCAATGAATTCCTGCAGTCGCTGCAGCCCGTCTATTACACGGTGCTCTTGCTCTCGCTTGGCCTGGCAGTTTTGGCTGGCATTCTCGCCCTGGTCAACCTCTTCACCGGGCTGCGCTGGTCTGAGATAAAGAAGATCCGCTCCTTTGATCTCCTCATCCTGACCGTGGCCCTGATCTTGCCGCTGCTCACCGCCTTCCCCGTCAAACTGCTGGGTTGGGATCCGCTCGATTACTCGAATGCCGGCATGCTGCACACCTCCATTGTGCTGGTGGTGTTGACCGCTCTGGCCGTTGTCCTCGGTTTGTTTTGGAATCCATCAGTTTTCCTGGTCAACGCGGGCATCTTCTATGCCATTTTCACCCTCTTCTACACCACTTTCTTCACCAATGGACAGGGGTTCTTTACCGGCATGGTCGGGTCGCTGGGATACTGGCTTTCACAGCAAGGCTTCGCACGCGGCACACAGCCCTGGTATTACTATGCCTTTCTGCAGATTCCCATGTACGAATATCTGGCAGCCTTTGGCGTGATACTTGCCTTCATCTACGCCAACCGGCACAACCTTTTCTCGACCCTACCCGGTCTCTCGCCCTACGCTCAACATGACTTCAAAGAGATTGAGGCCAACCAGATCGAAAGCGAAGAAACGCCTGAATTCGAAGCAGGCACCGTAGAGATCACAGACGAAGGTGAGGCAGCGCCGCGCAGATTACCGGTGCTGTCTTTGCTGCTCTACTGGTCGATTTTAAGCGTGCTCGCCTACAGCGTAGCCGGCGAGAAAATGCCCTGGATCACCGTGCACATCGCTTTGCCCATGCTGCTGGCGGCTGGCTGGGGGGTGGGCTATTTGGTCGAATCGATCCCTTGGCACAAGCTCGCCAACAAGAAAGGGCTGCTGGCTGCCCTCTTGATACCAGTCTTTCTAGTCGGTCTCTTTGAAACGATCGGGGCGCTGATCGGCCCAGATAAGCCCTTCGGCGGCATGGAACTCAATCAACTTAAGGTCACCAGCACTTTCCTGTTTTCTTTGCTCGCTGCCGGTTTCAGCGGCTGGGGCATTATCACCCTGCTGGCAAAATGGCAGGCCAAAGAGGTCGGGCGGCTGGTGCTGCTCACTTTCTTTGCTGTACTCACCGTTCTGACCGCACACACCTCCTTCCTGGCGAATTACGTCAACTACGACAACGCCAAAGAGTTTTTAGTCTATGCCCACGGCGCTGCCGGCGCCAAAGAGGTTTATCAGCAGGTGGAGGATATTTCAACGCGTACTACCGGCGGCAAAGACATCAAAGTGGCTTACATCGGCGATGCCCTCTACCCCTACTGGTGGTACTTCCGCGATTACCCCAACAAACTGTGGTTGAATGACAACATCACGCGTGATCTGCTCAATTACCCCCTGGTGATCGCCGATGACGTTTACGTCTCTCAAACTCAATCCATTCTGGGCGATAACTACTATCAGTTCGACTATCACCGCCTGTGGTGGCCCATGATGGATTACACAAACCTGAACTCTGAACGCATTT
This sequence comes from uncultured Anaerolinea sp., assembly GCA_964459385.1. GTDB lineage: Bacteria > Chloroflexota > Anaerolineae > Anaerolineales > Anaerolineaceae > UBA6107. Next base: position 16,207 of record CAYWLG010000017.1, on the reverse strand, counting down.
TGAACGCAATCAAGAGTCCAGAAATGCTCAAGGCGCTTTTCGACATCTGGTACGACAAAGATTACACACTTTATGCCTCGCTGACCAACAGCTCCACCCTCACGGTTGAAACCTGGCAGCCTTCGGCAAGCATTCACTTTTTCATCAGAAAAGACATTGTTTCTTCCATCTGGAGCTATGGGTCCGTGCCCAGCACTGCCCTCATTGCACCCACTGATCCCTATGCCGACAAGCTGTCCCTTCTCACCCCCGATCAGTTTATCGGGCAGGCCGGCACCGGCGAAGGGCAGTTCACCACGCCGCGCAGCATGGCCATCGCCCCCGATGGCAGCATTTATGTGGCCGATTCCGGCAACAACCGCATCGAGCATTTCGCCGCCAATGGCACTTACCTCGGCATGTGGGGTGTAAGCGGCGATATCGACAGTGGCAACGCACCCGGCGGGAGTTTTAAAGAACCCTGGGGCATTGCCGTTGGGCCGGATGGCTCGGTCTACGTGGCCGATACCTGGAACTTCCGCATTCAAAAATTCAGTGCCGATGGCAGATTCATCACCATGTGGGGCATCGCCGGTCAGGCCGAAACGCCCGATTCCTTCTGGGGGCCGCGTGGGATTGCTGTAGACAAGATGGGGCACGTGTACGTGACCGACACCGGCAACAAACGGGTGGTCGTCTTCGATCAAGATGGCAACTACATCACCCAATTCGGTTCTGCCGGCGTTGGAGACGGGCAACTGGATGAACCGGTGGGCATCGCTGTAGATAGCGACGGTTCGGTCTATGTGGCCGACACCTGGAACTACCGCATTCAGGTCTTCATCCCCAACGAGCTTGGCACCGACTTCACCTTCTCGCGTGCCTGGACGGTCAGTTCCTGGCAAAGCCAGTCCACCGACAACAAACCCTTCATTGCCGTCGACAGCCAGGGCAACGTCTACGTGACCGACCCCGATAAATATCGTGTTCTCGAATTCGACACCAATGGGCAGATCTTGCGTGCCTGGGGTGGCTATTCGAGCGGTATTGATGGCTTTGGCAAACCGGTGGGCATCGCCGTGGACGCCGCAGATCATGTCTGGGTGGTAGATTCAGGCAACAACTACCTGCTCCGCTTTACGCTGCCTTCCCTTTCCAGCAGCACAACGGTGAATGAGATGCTGCCCGCATTTCCGGTCTCCCCCGTCACGTTGACCCTCGACACAGCCTCGAACCAGTTGCTGGACTCTTTTGGCAATGCCTACTACAGGCTGGATGAAGCCGGAATCAAGTGGGTTCCGATCGTTCCGGCAGATATTGCTGCGCTCGTGCCCGAAGGCGTTGTGCCCACTCAGGATATCAACGGCCTCTGGCTCCTGACCGGCAGCGATGGCACCGTTTTATATCAGTGGAATGAGGGCGCACTCCTCTGGATGGGGACCGGCGCTCAAACCGCCACACAGTAAGCCAGAAAGTTCAGCACAAAAACAGAAGAAAAAGCGCCTTTCCGATTGGGAAGGCGCTTTTGTTTTTACTTGTGAAGCGGATCAACTGCGTTTGCGTTCATCTACCAGAAAACGGCTCAGGATAAAGCTCACCACACTGACGATCAGCGCGCCCAAGAAGGCATACAAGAACTGGCTTTCCGGGATGGTGAAACCAAATTGAAAGGCCTGCCCGATGCCGCCGGCGATCAAAAAGAGCACGGTGTTGATGATGAGGGTGCCCAGACCCAGGGTGAGGATCAACAGCGGGCAGCTCGCCACCATCAGGATCGGTTTGATCAAGGCGTTCACCAGGCCGAAGATCAAGCCCAGGATCAGGTAAGCATACCACTGGTTGTTTTGCATAATGATGTGACCCGAGAGCAGTTGCACGGCCACATATAAAGAAACGGCGTTGATAATGACTCGCAAGAAAAATTTTCCCATTTTAATTTCCTTTCATAAGCATATACGCGAAAACGCTTTTCAGGTTGTAAAACACCTTTGCTCCAAACAAGTTTCAGGCTCACTGTCCCGTCAGATGGTTCTCCATCCAGATCAGGGTGTTCAGCACTTTCATCCCGGCCGCCTCAAATGCAGCTTCTGCGCGGTGAGCCGGGTAATTGGCCATGATCTTTTGCGGGCGGCGGGAGCGATGCAAAATAAAAGGCACGATGGCCTGAATGGCATTTTCTTCATAAGCCGGGGAACTGGTCAGCCACAGGTAATCTTGAAAGGGATTGACACTTTCCAGTGAAGCGATGCCCATCAAATGCTCTCCCTGCCGCACTGACCAGAATTGGATCGATTGGGCATCCAGCCAGCGAACGAAATCGTTGAGAAATCCCGGTTCGTGATTTTTGAATAAAAACGGCAGAAACCATGAAACGGTCTCAGGGTAGATCGATTCAAGCCAGAGGCGGTGCTGCGGCCAGTCTTCTTTTTTGCGTCTGGAAATGCTCATGCCAGGCAGCAATTTCTGTTTCGGCGGCCGGCTGCCGTTCCAAATCCAGGTGGTGCGCCGGTTGATCTCTTGAAACCCCAGGCTCTCATAGATGTGAATGGCAGATGGGTTGTCTTCGCGCACCTGCAAGATGACGGAATTACCGCCGTGGTCTCTCACATGCTGAATGGCCCGCAAGGTCAGCTCACGCCCGATGCCGCGGTTGCGGTAAGCGGGGGCCACCGCCACATTGGCGATGAAATACAAAGGCTGGTTTCGCTTGTTGGTATAGATCAGGGTCACGTTGCCGATGATCTTGCCGTCTTCCACCCACACATAGCCATGAAAAGGGATCTGCGAGGTTTCCGGGGTGGAAGCATCCAGATAAAGCGAGTTCTCGTCACGGGCTGCGCTGCGAATATGACGCAGGTAAGCCCGTCCCTCTGAATCCATGTGTTCGGCGAAACAAAGCTCCACCAGGTCAGCCACCGGGAACAGGTCCTTGCGTAAGTGGATCAAACGGATGTGTGGATCGAATGATTTTTGCTCTGGGTTCATAACACAAATTTTACACCCTACCGTTCTTTTGACCCCAGCAATCAGCACGTTCTTCAAATAATCATGGCTAAGTTTGACAGCGTAGAGAGGATAAGGTAGACTTTTACTGAGTTTGTTGCAGGGCAAATAAAGTTAACGCTGTTTTGATTCTGGTCATAAAGGTTATCCAAAAGTTCACCTGCAATATGCCTCGTAGCGCCTATTTTTCGCGCCTCTAGGCAAATTGTTTTTGTAAAAGCGACATCTGCAACGTTTCCTAATTCATGCACCCCAATTCTGGCCTAGAATCTGCCCACTACCTATAGCGCAAATTAATAACCCTGTAAGCCTTGCGATCAATTCAGCCTGGCGTTTTTTCCATTCCCAGAGCAGTTCCTTTGCATTGATATTTAGTCTTCGTGTTGAAAGGGCTGCCAGGACAAACCGATTTAAGTTGATCTGAGGAGTTGCAATGCGGCGAATCTGACCGTATTGCTTTAGAAAAGAGGGTTTAGATGAGTTCTTCCGAACAAACACCGTCATCAGGCGAAAGCTCTAGTGAAGATCCTGAGAGTATTTTCACAGGAAGATCATTAACGGTCGTTTCAAATCGCGGCCCGGTTGATTTTGTCGCTGATGAAAACAATGAAATACAAATGCAGAGAAGTACCGGCGGTCTGGTAACGGCTCTCCTCGGTATCGCTCAATCTGTCGAAATTTCATGGTTTGCTTCAGCAGTCAGCGACTCTGAAAAATCATGGGGACACAAGAAATTGTCACTAAATGGCGATCAAAACCACGATATTGATCTGCATCTAGTTCCTCTGGAAGAGGAAGTTTATAACAATTACTACAATGTAATTGCCAATCCCTTGCTTTGGTTTTTACAACATTCCATGTGGAATTTTGTTTCCAGCCCAACTATTACGAGAAACACCTGGCAAGCCTGGGACGACGGATACAAAGCTGCCAATCAGCAATTTGCCAATGCAGTTGCTCAAAATATAAAGCTCACCAACGAGAAATCATTGGTCATGGCACAAGACTACCATCTGTATCTGTTCCCGCGTATGTTACGAAATGAGATGCTAAAGTCGGGGCATTTGGACCAGGTCACAATTACCCATTTCATTCATATTCCCTGGCCCGGGCCGGAAGATATTCAAATTCTTCCGGCGAAAATGAGGGGAGAGATATTAGAAGGATTAACTGCAACTGACCTTTTGGGATTTCAAACCCATAACGATGTTCTCAATTTTCTGCGTTCTGTAGAATCTCACTTGCAAGGGGCATATGTCAATTATAAAAAACGTCGCATTTGGTACAAAAACCACACGACCCATGTGCGGGATTTCCCGATTTCTATCGACGCCGAAGCGACCAAAACGTTAGCAGAATCAAGCGAGGTGCTAGAACTTCGCAACCAGATGAAAGAGATCGTTCAGGATTGTCAATTAATTTTGAGGGTAGATCGCACAGAACCCAGTAAAAATATCGTCAGAGGGTTTCAAGCGCTCGGAGAGATGCTGGAACTGCACCCGGAACATTTAGGGAAGGTAAAATTCGTCGCTTTGCTAGTACCTTCGCGCCTTGAGGTGGATGAATATCGCTCTTATCACGATGAAATAATGGCTGCCGCGGGTTGGGTAAATTCTCAATATGGGACGAGTGATTGGGAGCCGATCCGAGTCATACTCGGCGAAAATTATGCCAGGGCGATTGCCGCACTTCAGATTTATGACGTGCTGTTAGTGAATTCCATAGCCGATGGGATGAACCTGGTGGCGAAGGAAGGTGCAATCGTTAACCAAAAATCTGGGGCATTGGTTTTGTCTGAACGTACAGGCGTCAGGCAGCAATTGGAGCCCGGCGCACTGATTATTTCTCCATGCGATGTTTATGCCACTGCTGAGGCGCTACATCAAGCCCTGATCATGTCGCCAGAAGACCGTCAAGTGCGTGCCAGTCGTCTATGCCGTCTCGTTGAAGAAAATGATATACGTACCTGGCTTGGAGATCAACTACGGGAGATAAACGCGCTGAACCTTTGATCAGATACAGAGAGGATTTATTTTGAAAACGGCCATTTTACATTACTCAGCCCCACCTGTGGTAGGTGGAGTTGAATCGGTTATTCAGGCACAAGTAAATCAGTTTGTCGCTTCACAGCTTCCAATCGCACTCATTACCGGTCGTGGAGATGCCACTGCTTTACCCGCCAGCGCTGATTTTATCTTGATAAAAGAAATTGACACCCTCTTTCCAGAAATTGCTGAAGCTACAACGAAGCTCAATCGAGGCATTGTCCCTGACTCCTTTGCCCCCCTTGTGCATACATTAACCAGTAAATTAAGGCCTATAGTATCGCAATACGATCATTTGATTGTGCACAATGTTCTCACCAAGCACTTCAACCTTCCCTTGTCTGTTTCCTTGTTTCAACTTCTTGAAGAAGGAAGTATTCGCCATATCATTTCATGGTGTCACGATTTAAGCTGGAGCAGCCCCAATTCACGCAGCAAAGTATTTCAGGGGTATCCCTGGTCATTGTTGCACACGCAACATGAACGCGTTACCTATGTGGCAGTTTCTGAGCAGCGAAAGCAAGAGATCGTGAACGTCTTCCATTGTGAGCCAGACAAGGTTCATGTTATTTATAACGGCGTGGATCCAGTTACCTTATTGGCACTTTCAAGCGCAGGAGTCTCGCTGATCGAACGCATGAATCTCTGGAACGCAGATATGATTTTACTGATGCCTGTTCGCGTTACAAAAGCCAAAAACATTGAATTCGCTTTACATGTCGTTTCGGCCATTAAAGAAAAGGGGCGAAAGATTAAACTCATTCTTACCGGCCCGCCAGACCCACACGATCAGGCAAATATGGCCTATTACGAGTCGCTTCTAGATCTACGTAAACGTCTTGACCTTGAAGACGATATGAATTTTGTTTTTGAGTACAAAGATCTTCAAAATAACGGGCTCATATTGGATCAACAACTTGTTTCGGAATTGTACCGAGTATCTGATGCTGTGTTTATGCCTTCGTTGCGTGAGGGGTTTGGCATGCCTATTCTGGAAGGGGCATTGGTCGGCTTACCAATTATTGCCTCCGCGATACCGGCTGCTCAAGAGTTGGCCCCAAACCAATTGCTGATCATTCCAACTCAAGGTGCGGAGCTTGTGGCGAATCAAATTCTTGAATACTTTGAGAAATCGCCAGAGAACCAATTAAAGGTCAAGGTCAGACAAAAATTCACTTGGAAGGCAATCTTTGAAAGAGACCTTCTTCCGCTCTTGAAAAAGGAGAATCCTCTTGCTATTCCATGAATTAGAAACCCAAATTTCTGGTGCCAGCACGATCAGGCTTTTTCTTGATTACGATGGCACGTTGGCAAATTTTTCTTCATCCCCAGACACAGTTCTTCCAGATCAAAATCTGGTAGATCTCTTGATTAGGCTGACAAAAACCAACGGAATACTTACAGCAATTATCAGCGGCAGAAAACTCGCCCATTTACAGAAATTAATCCCCGTTCCCGAGATTTTGTTAGGCGGGACATATGGCATCGAGTTAAAATTTCCTGATGGCAGAATTCTTGAAAGGGCTCCTTATATTCAAGTGCGTGACTCATTAACGCATTTGCTTCCACAGTGGCAAGAATTACTTGGCAATGAACCTTCTCTTTTCTTGGAAGACAAGGGGTGGGCATTGGCAATACACAACCGGCAGCCTGAATCAAAAACCAACCATATTAAAATTCAAAGAGCAAAAGTGCTGGCCTACGCAATTGCCTCAACGAACAAAATACTGCACGTTTCAGGCAGTGATGAATTCTTAGAAATATTGCCCGTTAGTGCTACCAAGAAAGAAACCTTCAAGTTTATTTTACAAAACTATTTGCCCACAAATGTTCTGCCGATCTCAATAGGTGACGATGCAAACGATGAAGAAGCCTTTGCTGTGATTCATGAATACAAAGGGATTACCATCCGCGTTTCGGCCAAAGATGAGCGCACTCACGCAACTCTGCGGTTAAAGAGTCCGAGTCAGGTGCGTGAATGGCTTAATTGGTTAATTGCCTTACGCCAACATTAAATTATCTCGCGGGGTATACCGAATCGCATTCCGCACCAACTAAAATCCGTGGCAAAAGTGTGTGCCTGAGTTATTTGACATGCCCCAGCCGAACAGATAAAATGACAAAATGACAACCACACTGCTCACCAATATCAAAACTTTTAACGACCAGAAAGAACTGGTCGCCTGTAATTTAGGCATCGAAAATGGCAAGATCGCTTGCATTGGCAGCGAACCCCCTCAAGGGTTCAGCCCAGATGAAGTGCTGGACGGACGTTCATTTGCCATTCTGCCTGGCTACATCGACCTGCACACCCACGGCGCACTGGGGCACGAGATGATCGGCATCACTGCCGACGCTTTGCAGGAAGTGACCCAGTTTTTCGCCAGCCACGGCGTGACCAGTTTTTTGGCCACCCCCTGGACGGCGCCGCGTGAAGAGATCAGCAAAGCCATTGACGTGACGAGATCGGTCATGGGGCACGAAAAAGGCGCCCGCATCTTGGGCGTTCACCTTGAAGGCCCCTTCCTGAACGTAGCCGTGTGCGGCGCACAAGACAAGAACCTCATCCGCACCGCCGACCATGAAGAGGCAATGGAATACCTCAATTCGGGTCTGGTCAAGCTGATCGCTCTGGCGCCCGAATTCCCTGAAAACCAGTGGCTGATCGAAGAATGTGCTAAACGCGGCATCACCGTGGCCGCCGGGCATACCAACGCCACCTATGCAGAGATCCAACAGGCCGTGGGCATGGGCGTGCGCCAGGTAACCCATTGCTTCAACGCCATGCGTCCCCTCAATCACCGTGAGCCGGGCGTGGTGGGTGCTGCTTTCGATCTGGAGAAGATCAAATGCGAGCTGATCGCCGATAACATTCACATCAACCCGGTCGTCATGCGCATCCTCTACAAGATCAAAGGCCCTGAGGGCGTCATCCTCATCACCGATTCGATCAGTGCCACCGGTCTGCCTGATGGCAATTACACCTTTGAAGGCATGCCCGTCACCGTCAAAGATGGCGCTGTGCGCTTGGCCGATGGTACCCTGGCCGGCTCGACCCTCACGATGGACCGCGCCTTCGCCAACTTTGTCGCGGCTACCGGTGCACCGATTGCAGACCTCGTGCCCTGCACTTCTTACAACGCCGCCAAAAACATCGGCCTGGGCGACCGCAAAGGCAGGCTCGCAGCCGGATACGATGCCGATCTCATCCTTGTGGATCAAAACTTGCACGTTAAACTGACGATGGTCGAAGGCAATGTGGTTTACCAAGAATTCTGACAGGGTGTTAACACAATTCTTTGATTCCTCTGACTGACCAAATGCTATAATGACCGGTAATAACTTTATGTTCTGTTGATAAGGACGGAACCAACCATGATGAGATTTGATCGATTTACCGAACGAGCCCAGGAAGCCGCACAACGGGCTGCTGAGATCATCCAGCGCTACGGGCATAATCAGATCGACACCGAGCACATCCTGCTCGCCCTGATCGAACAGCCCGAGGGAGTTGTGCCCCAAATTCTGGAGATCCTTAAAGTGGATCCGCAGATTCTGGCGGAACGGCTCGATTACATTTTAAAAACCAGCCCCAAAGCCAATATTTTTGGCGGAGGCGGCGCCGGTCAGATATTTATTACCCCCCGAGTGAAACGAATTATCGATTTGGCCAATGAAGAAGCCAGCCGCTTGAAAGATGAATACATCTCAACAGAACACATCTTTTTGGCTGTCTTAAGTGAGAAGAATACCCCGGCTGCCCGCCTGTTGGAGACCACCGGCATCACCCGTGAGCGGGTTCTCGACGCCATTACCCAGCTTCGCGGTGGCCAGCGCGTCACCGATCCGCAGGCCGAAACCCACTATCGCACGCTCGAAAAATACTCGCGCGATCTCACCCAGCAGGCCCGCGAAGGCAAACTGGACCCCGTGATCGGCCGTGACAAAGAAATTCTGCGCGTGATGCAGATCCTTTCGCGCCGCACCAAGAACAACCCGGTGCTCATCGGCGAAGCCGGCGTGGGCAAGACCGCCATTGTAGAAGGTCTGGCTCAGAAGATCGCTTCCAATGATGTACCCGAAATTTTGAGCGGCAAAAAGGTCGTTTCGCTTGACCTGGGCGCCATGATCGCCGGCTCCCGCTTTAGGGGCGAGTTTGAAGAGCGCCTTAAGGCCGCCATTGAAGAAGTGCAGCATTCAAACGGTGAGATCATCCTCTTTATCGATGAACTGCACACTGTTGTCGGTGCCGGTGCGGCTCAGGGCGCGATGGATGCCTCCAACATGCTCAAACCGGCTCTGGCCCGCGGCGAGTTGCAGTGCATTGGCGCCACCACGCTGGACGAATTTCAGAAACACATTGAAAAAGATGCGGCCCTCGAACGCCGCTTTGCCCCCGTCTTTGTGGATGAACCCGATCAGGAAGACACCATTCAAATGCTCATGGGGTTGCGCGATAAATACGAAGCTCACCACAAGGTGCACTTCTCTGATGATGCGCTCGTAGCCGCTGTGCGCTTGAGCAGCCGCTATGTCACCGATCGCCGCCTGCCCGACAAGGCCATTGACCTGATGGATGAGGCCGCCGCCAAGCTGCGCGTGGCTCTTTACTCGTTGCCGCCTGAACTGAAACAGATGAAAACCGAAGTGGATAAGATGGCTTCAGAAGAGGAACAGGCCGGTGTGGAACGCGATTACGAACGCGCCGCTCGCAAAAAAGCCGAGCGCCTGCGCCTGGAAGAGGAATTCAACACCAAACGCGACCAGTGGGAAGCCGATCACATGCTGGACGAGGTGGTGGACGTGAACGACATCGCCGAAGTGCTGGCCCAGTGGACGGGAATTCCCGTCAATCAGATGATGGAGACCGAAGCCGAACGTCTCTTGCAGATGGAAGACCGCCTGCACGAGCGCATCATTGGCCAGGAAGAAGCCATTCATGCTGTGGCCGACGCCATCCGCCGTGCCCGCTCTGGGTTGAAAGACCCGCGCCGCCCCATTGGCTCGTTCATCTTCATCGGCCCCTCCGGGGTCGGCAAGACCGAGTTGGCCAAGGCTCTGGCAGAGTTCATGTTTGATGATGAAGAAGCGCTGGTACGCATTGATATGAGCGAGTATCACGAACAGCATACCGTTTCTCGTCTCTTCGGTGCGCCTCCGGGTTACGTTGGCTATGAAGAAGGCGGCCAACTGACCGAAGCGGTGCGCCGTCGCCCCTACCGTGTGGTGCTGTTCGATGAGATCGAAAAGGCCCACCCCGATGTCTGGAATGCCCTGCTGCAGATTCTCGACGACGGCCGCCTGACCGATGGTCAGGGCCGCGTGGTGGATTTCCGCAACACGGTGCTGATCATGACCTCCAACCTAGGCACGGAGTATGTGCGCCATGCAGGTTCGTTGGGCTTCTTGCAGAAGACCGACAGCGACGAAGATCGCGCTGCTCACGAAAAGATCGAAAAGGCGCTCAAGAGCACCTTCCGGCCAGAGTTCATCAACCGCATTGACGAGATCATCATGTTCTCGCCGCTCACCCTCGAACAGATGCAAGAGATCGTGGACCTGCAAATGAAAGAGGTGCGTTCTCGTCTTGAAGAACACGGCCTCAAAGTGGAACTTAGCAAAGCCGCCCGCGAATGGCTGGCCAACGAAGGCTTCCAGCAAAACCTGGGTGCCCGGCCGCTCAAACGGGCTTTACAGAAATATGTCGAAAGCCCGCTGTCGATCAGCCTGCTCTCAGGCGAATTCGCCCAGGGTGACACCGTTTTGGTGGAACTGGACAAAGAAAAAGCCGAGATCTACTTCAAAAAGAAGTAAAGTGAACGATGCAGACGGGTGCGGCATGCCGCACCCGTCTTTTTGTAAAAAAAAACGGCTACAAGCTGTGTTGCCATAAGCGTTTTACCCCAACCAAAATTAATTGACAGACCTCATTTCACTGGTTATACTTACCTTTCGACCTTAACTTCAGAACGGAGGGCTAATGAAAAAAGCTCTGATCACAGGCATCACCGGTCAGGATGGTTCTTACCTGGCTGAACTGTTACTCTCAAAAGGATATGAGGTTCACGGCATCATCCGCCGTGCCAGCACTTTTAACACCCGTCGAATTGACCACCTCTACCACGATCCGCACCGTAATGGGCAGGAGCTCAAGCTTTTTCTGCATTACGGCGATCTTTCCGTGGTCGAGAGTTTTTCCAACGTCATCTACAACGTCCGGCCGGACGAGATCTATAACCTGGCCGCTCAAAGCCACGTGCGTGTCAGCTTTGATATGCCCGAATACACGGCCGATGTAGACGGTCTGGGTACCATCCGTCTGCTCGAAGCCATCCGCCGCAGCGGATATGACGAGCGCTTCTATCAGGCTTCCACCAGCGAAATGTTCGGCGCTGCCCACCCCCCGCAAAGCGAAACCACCCCCTTCGAGCCGCGCAGCCCTTACGCTGCCGCCAAAGTGTATTCCTACTGGGTGGTGCGCAATTACCGTGAAGGCTACAACATGTTTGCTTCCAACGGCATTCTCTTCAATCACGAATCCCCACGCCGCGGCGAAACCTTTGTCACCCGCAAGATCACCCGTGCGCTGGCCGCCATCAAGGCCGGCACGCAGTCGAAGCTCTATCTGGGCAATCTGGATTCCAAACGTGACTGGGGCTACGCTCCCGAATACGTCGAGGCCATGTGGATGATGCTGCAGCACAGCCAACCGGATGATTTCGTGGTCGGCACCGGCGAATCGCACACCATCCGTGAGTTTTTGGATGAAGCCTTCGGTTACGCGGGCATGGATTGGCACAAGTATGTAGAGATCGACCAGCGTTACTTCCGCCCCACCGAGGTGGATTATCTGCTGGCCGACCCCAGCAAAACAACCAAAGAACTGGGCTGGCAGCCCAAAGTGAAGTTCCACGAATTGGTACGCATCATGGTGGATGCCGACCTCGATTATCTGGGGCTGCCCTTCCCCGGCGAAGGCAAAAAGATCCTCAACGAAAAGTTCAACGGCTGGCATCGCTGGGAACACCAGATCGTCAGCATGGAACGCTAAGCCGTCATACGAAGGCCACCCAATTGGATGGCCTTTTTGCTGCTTGTATTTATAGAACATTTATGCTATTATGATTTTGCACTATAGAAGGAGTGTTCTATGTTCAATCCGCAGAAAGCCATAGTTCCCGCCATCCTGTTGGGCAGTCTGATCCTCATTTTGATCGCGCGTCTGCTTACGGCTACCGAGCCGGCCGCTGCCGCCACCCCACAACCTGTACAAACCAGTGAGACCGAAACTGTTTCAGATGCCCCATGTTCGCTCACGCTGCCAGAGCGCATCCAACCCTGGTGCGAACTCATCCAGAGCGCTTCGGCTCAATATGGCGTGTCAGCGGATCTGATCGCTTCGGTCATGCTGCAAGAAAGTGGCGGACAGGCCGAGGTGATCTCAGCCAGCGGTGCGGTGGGCCTTTTGCAGGTAATGCCCAGTGATGGCATTGCAGCCGGCTTTATATGCGCAAATGGTCCCTGTTTCGCTTCGCGTCCCAACACACAGCAGCTGCTTGACCCGGCTTTTAACGTGGATTACGGCGTGAGAATGCTCGCTAATCTGATCGGCAAATATGGCAATGAGCGCGATGCCCTCAAGGCCTACGGCCCCTATGACGTAGGGTATTACTATGCCGATAAGGTGCTGGCCATCAAAAGTAACCTCTAGCCTTTTATAAATATTTGACTAACTGGATGGAGTCTTTCCATCCAGTTTTTGTTTGACTTTCATTATTGCCTATGCTAACATCTAGAAATCGGTTTTCAATTCATACACGATCATACTTTTGTGGAGCAGCAATGAACTTTGATTCCCTGCGCAAACTCGACATCCTAGATGCCCACATTCATTTACCCTACCCTAGCCTGAGCCGAGACCTTGACTCGGCGCTTTCCACCATGCACATCGGCAAGGTGAATCTGGTCTCGGCACCAGACCCCCAAGAGATCAATCATAACCCGGCCGTCATCGCCTATAAAGCCGGCCATCCCGACACTGCCTTTATCTGCGGCGGGTTGGATCATTTTTCAGTACAGACCAATCCGGCCCAGATGCCGCAGGCATTTGCTGACCAGGTGACCGCTTTCAAATCGGCCGGTTTTGATGGTCTGAAGCTGCTTGAAAGCAAACCCATCGCCCGCAAAATGATCAATATCCCGCTCGATGGGCCGATCTACGAGCCCATGTGGGCGAAATTGGAAGAACTTGGCTTGCCCGTGGTCTGGCACGTAGCCGACCCCGAAGAGTTTTGGGATAGAGAAACATGCCCGCAATGGGTGCTGGATTCCGGCTGGTTTTACGGGGACGGCACCTACCCACTCAAAGAAGAGTTGACCGCTGAGGTTGAGCGCGTGCTCGACCGGCACCCCGGGCTTCATGTCATTCTGGCCCACTTCTTCTTCCTTTCCGCCGATCTCAAACGTGCCGGCGCCTTCCTCGATGCCCACCCCAACGCCTGCTTTGATCTGACACCCGGCTCAGAAATGTTCTTCAATTTCTCAGGCCGGCCGCAGACAGCTTATGATTTTTTCACTCAATATCAAGATCGCGTCCTCTTTGGTACCGATATTGGCGCCAGTGTAGTCGGTAAACCCGGCCAGTCGTTGAACTTGCCCGAAACATTGGGCCGCACCTATGTGGTACGTGCCTTCTTGGAAACTGACCAGACAATCGCCATTCCCGATGGGGTAAAGCACTGGCTGCGTCCGGACGCCAGCATCGTTGGGTTGGGCTTGTCAAACTCGATCTTGAACAAGATTTATCAGGAAAACTTCTTCAGGTTGTTCGGCAGCACGCCCCAACCGCTCAACCTGCCTAAAGCAGTAGAAATGATCGCCAAACAAGCCTACGTGTTGGATGCCTTGGCCGGGAAACCGATTGAAAGCACCGCCCGCCAGGTTTTGAATCAATTCAACTCTTGATCTGAAAGAAAGGATTCCGCCCATGGCACAAATCTCGTCTGCTGCACGTACCCCGGCAAAATTTGGCTTCAAATACAAGGTTGCCTGGGGAATCGCCGCGCTCGGTACCTCTTTCATCTCCGGTACCTTCGCCGCTCTTCTCACTATTTTTTACCAAGATTATTTGGGTCTCACCTCCAAATGGATCACGCTGGCCTCGCTGATCTATGCCATCTGGAACGCTGTCAACGATCCCCTCTTCGGCTACATCACCGATGGCACACGCAGCAAGCATGGGCGGCGCATCCCCTACATGCGTTTCACGGCCCCCTTCCTGGCACTGACCTTTGTGCTGGTCTGGCTGGTGCCACACCCAGCCACCAACCAGTTGATGTTCGCCTGGATGCTCGGCACCATGCTGCTCTACGACACCTGCTACACCATCATCGGGCTGGTCTATTCGGCCCTGCTGCCCGAAGTGACCGAATCTGACGCCGAACGCAACGGTTTGCAGATCTCGTCCTCCCTGTTTGGGCTGCTGGGCATGCTGCTCGGTTTCATCGTGCCTGACCTCGTTCGTCCAAAAGGTGCCGATACCTCCATTTTGCCGCTGCAAATCTCGATGGTGGTCGTAGCCCTTTTCAGCATGGTATGTATTCTCATCACGGCCAATACGGTCAAGGAGCGGCCCGAATTCACCCAGGTCGATCAACCGCTTGGTCTGTGGCCCTCGCTCAAGTTCACCTTCACCAGCAAATCTTTTCTGGTGCTGGTAGCACAAAACTTTATGTCGATTCTCATGTCTTCGCTGGTGCTGGGCATGGTCTACTATCTAGCCGATTATGTGCTGAAAATGAACACAATGGTGGTGCTGGCCTGTCTCTTCATTCCCCTCATCGCCGGCGTGCCGGTGACCAATGTAATTCGCAAACGGCTGGGGGTCACCGGTGCCCAGCAGTTGCTCTTGTGCATCGCCGGTGTTGGCCTGATCGCCATGACCTTCGTGCCCTCCTGGCTGATGCTGCCCTGCATCGCCTTGGCCGGCTTCGGCCTCTCTGGCCCGCAGACGTTGACCAACGTGCTCTTTGCCCAGGTGGCCGATGAAGACGAGATCCGATCCGGCGTGCGCCGCGAAGGTGCCTTCTTTGGCGTCAACGCCCTGCTCACCAAACCGGCTCAATCCATCGCCATCGCCCTCATCCCCTGGATTCTGGAGATCACCCAATTCGTTACCCGCGCTGCCAATGGCGGCGAAACTTATCTAAACCAACCCGCCTCTGCCGTCTTCGGCATTAAGGTGCTCATCGGCCTCATCCCCGGCGTGGCCATGCTCCTCGGTGCAGCGCTGCTCTTCCTCTTCCCGCTGCGTGGTCAGCATCTCAAAGACGTACAGGACAAGGTGCTCGAAATGCACGCCGAGAAATCGGCCAAACTGCAAGCCATGCAGTGATTCTTGTCTGGATGACGAAACAAGCGTCTGAAACTCAGACGCTTGTCTTTGTTTACCCGTTTTCTTACATGCCCAGGAATTTCATCAAAGCCATGACCACGAACACCGGCCAGACGATGGCTTTCAAGAAACCCAGCACGCCCAACCCGAAGGTGGCGGCATGCCCGATGAAATAGATGGCGGCCCCGACAAAACCCAGGCCGTAAACGGCATCCACACCGCGGTTGCGGCAGACGACTTTTCGCTCATGAACGATTTCAGACATTTTTTCTCTCCTCGAATCTATTTGTCTGAAAATGTATACGTAGAGCCATGAAAATAGTTTCATCCGAGTCAAAGTTTTTAAATATGTAATAACAAACGGGCAATGTGCAATAACATTGCAATCTCAGCTACGATCAGAGGAATAAGGCAAAAAACACCTATTAAAATAGCAATCTTCCCTTTGATCATTTGGATTCCTGGGCGTGGATACTCTCGATATCGGATAATATTAATTGGGGAAACAGCAAAGAAAAATATTGCTAAACAAATAACAATATCTTGAATCACTCGTTGTTCAGCAAGGACTTCTAAATTCTGACTTAAAACCAAAATAATAAAAGCCAATACGATCCAAAGATAATACCTTTTAAATATTATCCAGTTCATGATCATTCCTTAATCATTTTCTTGTTGCTATTATAGTGGATTCAAGTTATTACAATTATCCAAGAACGAATAAAACTATTGTCGTTGGTGTAACATCTTTTCTGTAAAATTGTGAACCTTAACAAAAGTGGTGAGT
>CAYWLG010000016.1:0-43227 GCA_964459385.1 uncultured Anaerolinea sp. | reverse complement strand
TAAAACTGCACCCTTTCTGTTGGATTTTGTGTCCAACTTTTGGGGTGCAGTTCAATTTCCGACCACTCTCTTTCTCACTATTTGATTTTTACCTGTACTGCCCGCACCAAATATCTGGATTCGTAGCTGTTTGTGGCAGCATCGTAGCCGCGGCAGGTCACCAGTGTGATCCAGGGCAGTTCTTCGTGCCGGGTCACGGCGGCAACATCTGTGGGGGAGACTTCTTTGGTTTCACGCACTTCGTAAACATACTGCTGCCCAAAGGCATGAATGACGATCAGATCACCAAACTTTAGCTTTGCCAGGTTTGCAAACACACCCGGCTGACCATTTGCATCGTAAACATGTCCAGTGATGACCGAGTTGCCGGCCCAGGTGGGGAAGGCGGTACCATTTAACCAGCCGGCCTGATTCCCCAGCCAGGTGATGTTCCATTCGCCGTTCTTCTGAGGCACCCCCACAATGGGGATGTTCAGCTTCAAGGAAGGAACCTCCAGCCAGATGGAATCCAGCTCAGCATACTGCTCAGCGAGGGGCTGAGTTGGCAACAAAGTGTTCGCTCCAGGAGCGAAGCCGGTCTCAGGGATTACCAAAGCTTCGGTTGCTGCGTTAGCGTTGGATGTTGAAGGGGGCGTACCCCATGACTCAACCGCATTCGCCACTTTGGTCTCACCTGCGTCGGCGGTGTCTTCATCTCCATTCAAGTCAGCATCGATGGTGGCCACGTTCTTGACGTAGCTCGTGCCATTATCAACGGTGACGGCGAAGGCGATATGGATGGCATTCTCAGCAGTATCCGGTATTGTGGAGCCAAAATCCGGGCCAAGTACGCCTGCCCAAATGACCTGCCCGCGCGGATTCTCGGTGGTTGGGCCTTCATAGTAGCACATGGTGGTAACCGTGCTGGTGGATGTGCCCGCTGAGCAACTGACACCATCCATCGTGGAGCCTGTTGGAGCATCGGCAGGCATGCCCACCCCCGTCAAGGACGGGTCGGCCACAAAGGTCGTTTTTGCCGGGATCGGATCGTGCACAACTGAGAGCAGTGGCACTTTATTGGCGTTATTCACCCAGACCATACTCCAGGTTAAGATCGGTTTTGCAGTCGCATCCACCGATTTGATTCCGACCGGGGGTGCGTACAAAGTTCCGTCAAAAGTGACCGGGGTCGGGTCATTGTTATTGGTCGGGTTGCCGTCATGTTCTTCTTCAGGGCCGTCTGGGTCGCTGCCATTCTGAGAATCGTCGCTCACCTCACTGCCCGTAGAAGTCTCACCAGAGACGGTGGCCGTATTGTTGAAGGGGCCGGCCTTGGCCGGGGTGACATTCACTACCAGGGTGATGGTGGCAGACTCGCCAGAAAGGAGTGTATCGGTGCCGGCCAGCAGATCTTTGTGGGCGGAACCATCAAAATCGGCGTTGACGCTGAGATCGCTGCTGAGAACCGAAGTGACAGTAAACAATGTAGGCGCCGGGAAAGCAGCCTCCAGATCTTCAGCAATTTGAATATTGGTCAGGTCTTTGGTGCCGTAGTTCTTGACAACGAACTGATAGGTCAGGTCAAAATTGTCGCTGTTGACCGGTGTTTTTGAAACCAGTTCCTTGGCCAAACCCAAAATCGCCGTCCCAACGAAATCGACATCAGCCGTATCGCTGGCATCGGTTGGGTTGCCGTCTATATCTTCTACCGCCGCCGTGAAGGTGTTGGTGTGGGTGGTCTCCGGGTCGCCGCTGAGATGTGTGCTGTACTCAAAGCTGCAACTGGCGCCGGCGGCCAATTCGGTGCCCACCTGGCAATCGCTGTCGCCGGTCAGGGTGCCAAACTTGTCATCTTCTAACGATGTGATGGTCACAGGCACGGTACCATTATTGTTCACAGTGAAAGTGAAGGTGACATCGCCGCCAGTATAGATCATACTGGTCGGATCGGCACTCTTGCTAACTGTGATCGAAGGCAGCACGTCAACAAAGGTCACTACGGCCTCGTCGCTGTCTTCACAGTTATTTTCTTCTGCATCCACTGCCGCAGCGGTAAATGTATTTTCGTGTGTAGTGCCGGCGCTGCCGCTTAATGAGCGAGTCAGTTCAAACGAGCAGCTACCCGACGCAGCCAATTCTGTGCCTACCTGGCAGTCAGAATCGCCGTCCAAAGTACCGAAAACATCATCTTCCAATGACGTGATCGTTACCGGCACTGTACCGGTGTTGTTCACCGTGAAAGTAAAGGTCACATTCCCACCGGTCTCGTCCACACTGGTGTGGTCAGCGCTCTTACTAACGCTGATCGAGGGCAAAACATCATTGAACGTGACGGTCGCATTGTCGCTGTCACTCGCATCATTGCCTTCGGTATCCTCGGCCTGAGCAGTAAAAGTGTTTTCGTGTGAAGTCCCAGCGGCCCCGCTCAGGGTCTTGGTCACTTCAAACGAGCAGGAGGCACCTGCTGCCAGTGTGGTACCTACCTGGCAGTCTGCATCACCAGAGAGAGCACCATATACGCTGTCGGATAAGGATGTAAGGGTCACCGGGACCAACCCGTCATTGTTAACCGTAAAGGTGAAGGTTACATCACCGCCGGTCTCATCTACGCTGGACGGATCTGCGTCTTTTGTCACATTGATCGAGGGCTTCACATCATTGAACGTGACGGTCGCATCGGCACTGTCTTCGGTCGAATTTCCATCTTCATCTTCGCCTGTGGCAGTGAAAGTATCTTGATGTGGGGTATCCACCGAACCATTCAGGGTTTTGGTCACTTCAAAAGAGCAGCTTCCACCCACCGCCAATGAAGTACCTACCAGGCAATCGGCATCACCGCTCAAAGTGCCATAAACATCGTCTTCCAAAGAAGTGATCGTCACCGGCACGGTACCTGTGTTGTTCACCGTAAAGGTGAAAGTCACATCTCCGCCAGTCTCGTCCACACTGCTTGGGTCAGCACTCTTACTAACGCTGATCGAGGGCAGCACATCATTGAAAGTTACGGTCGCATCGGCATTGTCACTTGCCACATTGCTTTCAGTATCTTCCGCCTCAGCCGTAAACGTATCCTGGTGAGGGGTGCTGACTGAACCGCTCAATGAGTGTGTCTCTTCGAATGAACAACTAGCCCCAACCGCCAGGGTCGTACCTACCTGACAGTCACTGTCTCCAGCAAGGGCACCAAACACATTGTCGGATAGTGAAGTGATGCTTACAGGCACTGTGCCATCGTTTTCAACCGTGAAAGTGAAGGTCACATCGCCGCCGGTCTCATCCACACTGGTGGGGTCAGCGCTCTTGGTTACACTAATCGAGGGCAAAACATCCGCGAAAGTGACTGTCGCATCGTCAGCATCGTTGGCTACATTCCCTTCGCTATCCTCTGCTTCGGCAGTAAAGGTATTCTCATGGTCTACACCCACAGCACCACTCAGATGCTTGACTACCTCAAAGGAACAACTGGTTCCCGCGGCCAACTCTGTGCCGATCTGGCAATCGGCATCACCAGAAAGGGTTCCAAACACATCATCTTCCAATGAAGTGATCGTAGCTGAAACCGTGCCATCATTGGTAACTGTATAAGTAAAAGTGACGTCTCCACCGGTCTCATCCACACTGGTTGGATCGGCGCTCTTGGTCACACTGATCGAGGGCAAAACATCATCATAAGTGACGGTGGCATCGGCACTGTCTTGCGTCGAATTTCCATCACTATCTTCAGCTTCAGCCGTGAAGGTATTCTGATGAGATGTATCCACCGAGCCGCTCACTGTCTGGGTCATTTCAAAAGCACAGTTTGCGCCGGCAACGAGTGTGGTACCAACTTGGCAGTCGGCATCTCCACTCAAAGTGCCATAAACGTCATCTTCCAGAGAAGTGATGGTTACCGGTACTGTACCGTCATTGGTGACGGTGAAAGTAAAGGTAACGTCTCCGCCGGTCTCATCCACGTGGGTGGGATCAGCGCTCTTGCTGACTGTGATCGAGGGTAACACATCGGTAAAGGTGACAGTTGCGTCGTCACTGGCATCGGTTGTGTTATTCTCTGCATCGTTTGCGGCTGCTGTGAAAGTGTTCTTATGGGTGCTGGTGATTGCGCCATTCAGCGTGGTCGTGTAAGTGAACTGGCACGAGGCGCTTACAGCCAATGTTGTGCCCACTGCACAATCCGCATCGCCGCTAAGGGTGCCGAATACATCATCTGATAAGGACGCGATCGTCACCGGCACGGGGCCATCATTCTCGACCTCAAATGTAAACGTTACTTCCCCGCCCGTCTCAGGAACACTGGTTGGGCTGGCACTCTTACTGACACTGATGGAAGGTAAGACATCATCAAAGGTCACCGTCGCATCAGCGCTGTCACTTGTGCTGTTCCCCTCGGTATCTTCTGCTTCAACGGTAAATGTATTTTGGTGAGAGATGCCCACCGAGCCGTTCAAGGTATGGGTTTCTTCAAACGAGCAATTGGTGCCGGCAGGCAATGAGGTGCCTACCTGGCAATCGCTGTCACCAGTTAGTGTGCCAAACACGTTATCGGATAACGAGGTAATACTTACCGGTACAGTGCCATCGTTTTCTACAGTGAAGGTGAAGGTTACATCACCACCGGTCTCACCCACATGAATGGGATCGGCACTCTTTGTCACACTGATTGAGGGCAACACATCCTCAAAAGTGACGCTGGCATCGGCACTGTCACCTACTGAGTTTCCATCTGCATCTTCAGCCTCTGCAGTGAATGTATCTTGATGTGGGGTATCAACTGCCCCACTCAAGGTCTTGGTCACTTCAAAAGTACAGTTGGCGCCTGCAGCCAGTGTGGTGCCAATTTGACAATCAGCATCACCGCTCAAGGTGCCATAAACATCATCTTCCAGAGAAGTAATGCTAACGGGTACTGTGCCACTGTTGGTCACGGTGAAGGTAAACGTTACATCTCCGCCCGTTTCTGGCACGCTCAACGGGTCGGCGGTTTTGCTCACAGAGATCGAGGGCAAAACATCGCTGAAACTTACACTGGCATCGTCAGAATCGCTCGTTTCATTGCCATCGGCATCTTCTGCTTTGGCACTAAAAGTATCAGAATGCGGCGTGCTGACAGAGCCACTTAATGTCTTTGTTAATTCAAAAGTACAACTTCCGCCAGCAGCCAATGAAGTGCCTACCTGGCAATCGGCATCACCGCTCAAGGTGCCATAAACGTCATCTTCCAAAGACGTGACCGTCACCGGTACGGTTCCATCATTGCTAACGGTGAATGTAAAGGTGACCTCACCGCCGGTTTCAGGTACGCTTAACGGATCGGCAGTTTTGGTTACCGTGATCGAGGGGAGAACATCATCAAAAGATACGGTTGCATCGGCGTCATCACGCGCCACATTGCCTTCGGAATCTTCAGCTTCGGCGGTGAATGTATTTACATGAGGCGTACCAACCGAACCGCTCAACGTGTGTGTCTCTTCAAACGCGCAATTGGCTCCAACTGCAAGGGAGGTGCCCACCTGGCAATCGGCATCACCCGAAAGGGTGCCAAATATGCTGTCAGATAAAGAAGTGATGGTTACCGGCACCGTTCCGTCATTGCTGACCGTAAAGGTAAAGGTAACACTCGCGCCGGTCTCATCCACATGGGTTAGATCAGCTACTTTGGTCACTGCAATTGAAGGTAAGACGTCATTAAAGGTTACCGTAGCAGTGTCAGTATCACTGGCTTCATTTCCCTCGGTATCTTCTGCTTTTACAGTAAAGATATCATTGTGAGAACTGCCAACTGCGCCACTTACTGTTTTGGTGACTTCAAAAGAACAGCTTCCACCCGCGGTCAGTGTGGTTCCAATTTGACAATCGGAATCGCCGGTCAGGGTGCCATAAACATTGTCTTCCAAAGAAGTGATCGCCACCGGTACTGTTCCATCATTGCTGACGGTAAAAGTGAAGGTGACATCCCCGCCGGTTTCAGGTACGCTTGTTGGGGCAGCCGCTTTTGTTGCACGAATTGATGGCAAGACGTCATCAAATGTCACCGTAGCATCAGCGCTGTCGCTGGTTTTGTTATTTTCAGTATCTTCTGCTTCTGCCGTAAATGTATTCTGGTGAGGAGTGCTAACCGAGCCACTCAACGTTTTGGTAACTTCAAATGAGCAACTAGTCGATGGGGCCAATGAAGTACCGACCTGGCAATCGACATCGCCGCTCAAGGTACCATAAACATCATCTTCCAAAGAGGTGATCGTCACCGGCACCGTTCCATCATTGCTAACGGTAAAAGTGAAGGTGATATCCCCGCCGGTCTCATCTACATGGGTTGGATCAGCTACTTTAGTCACTGAAATTGAAGGTAAGACATCCGTAAAGGTAACAGTAGCCTCGGCACTGTCTTCGGCCGAATTTCCATGAGTGTCTTCTGCAGTTGCCGTGAAGGTGTTTTCGTGGCTTGTCCCGGCGACGCCGCTCAAATTTGTGGTGTAAGTAAACTGGCATGAGGCGCTTGCCGCCAATACAGTGCCAATCTTGCAATCGTCATCGCCAGTCAAAGTGCCAAATTTGTCGTCATTTAACGCGGTGATGGTCACTGCCGTATCGCCGCTATTGCTCACCGTGAAGGTATAGGTTACGTCCTCGCCAGTCTCTGCAACACTGGTGGGATTGGCTTCTTTGTTCACGGTGATCTCGGGCAAGACCTGATTGGTATAACCAAAATCAGCCTCAGTATAGCAACTGGGCAAAGAGCCGTTAAACGGGTAATTGTGGAATTCAAAACTACCATAAAGGTTTATTGAACCTTGTTTTACGTCGCCTAAAGCCACAAAGCGTCCGTTAGTAGAAGTGTCAACATAGGTGGTCGCTGCACTTGAAAGCACACTGCCGCGAAATTGATTGGCGCCCGTCAGGTAAACATTTGTGGCATTTGGGAAATTCCACATAACCCGTTCAGCCAAACGATCGGCTGCATTATCTGAAAGAGCAGTTCCTGCACCATCAACAAAATAGAAATTGCCTGCGTTAATGGTCACATCTCCAGTTTTGATCACATTGATCAGAACCGTCGCAGTTTCGGGGATGTTCTTAAAATAGATTTCGGACGCGTAACCGGGATTGATATTTTGATCAAGGTTATATACATACAATCCTGAGGTACCGTCGCCTTCAAAGGTGACAGAACTGCCGTTATCGGTAAAAGTTCCTTTAGCCGTGGTGGCAGGCTGATCTGCCCAACAAACGCTGGAACCAGCAAGCTGATCGAGCATGGTTTGATAAGAGCTCAAATCAAGAGCCGTATCGCTGATCAATTGCCCTTGTATGCCACTATCCCCAGAAATCCCTGCAGGAATATCATCCGCGGCGACATCGCCACTGAGATTTCCTTTATAATGCAAATTTCCTGGAACATCGGTCAATGAAGTGTTGATACTGCCACCAAAACCGGTATGCACTCCACTTGCCGAAGTAACATCACCGCCAACTATGACAAAATCGGTGCCATTATCTGGAACCACATAAGAACCAGCGCCAACAAATCCCAAACTATAGCTACTGCCAGAATTCTTCTGAACAGAAAGATCTCCATTGACAAAAATCTTTCCTTCAGCTTCTGAGCCGCCATTTAAGATATCAAAGTTCCCACCAATGAAAATGTTAAAAGCATTATCACGTCCTTGAATAGCAGTGTGGGTATTCGTAGGCGGATAAGGATAAGGGTTGGGGCAGCCTGGCGCAGCGCCAGCCACACATTCGCTCAAGACAGCAAAGGGTGCCGCCGGAAGATCACTGGGCAAAGTAACTGTGGCCTCGTTGTCAAGCGGCATGGTCTTGTCGTAACTGGGTATATATCCACTGGGCAAAGTGGTCGTATCCACGCGAACAGAATATATCCCTGCTGCCAGACCGGTTATAAAATAAACGCCATTTGTATCAGTACTATCGTTAGGTTCCCCGGCATCATAAGAATTGTTTCCGTTATTATCAATGTAAACGCGTACGTTCGGAATACCCGCCTCAGCGGGGTCTTTTACGCCATCCCCATTCGTGTCAAACCAAACAAGGTCCCCAATGGAATAAGTTGTGGAAGTGACTGCGCTAAAAGTGACTGTCGCATCGTCACTGGCTGTTGCGGTATTTCCTATAGAATCTTGCGCCGCAGCCGTGAAGGTATTTTCATGAACAGTGCCGGCAGCCCCGCTTATATTGGTCGTGTAAGTAAATGAACATGAAGCACCTACAGCCAGAGAGGTACCCACTTTGCAATCGCTGTCTCCGGTGAGAGTACCCAAGCGATCATCTGTTAGAGACGAGATCGTTACCGGCGCCGTACTTTCATTCGTTATGCTAAACGTATAGGTTACATCTTCACCAGTTTCTTCAACAATTGCAGGTGAAGCTTCTTTTGTGACATTGATGCGCACAACCGGTAATGCAAGTGTGTCGGTAACCGGGTCTGTCTCATCAGAATCAGCCGTCACTGTGTTGGAAAGCGCTACGCCCGCATCAAATTCTGTCTGGGTAACTGTATGGTTACAGACATAAAGCCAGGTTTCAGTTACATCTAAAATCGTATCGCTGTTGCTGTCTCCGGAACTCAACGTGGGGGTGGCATGACATTTCGCGTCGCTTACAACCACATTATGCAAAGGCATGTCACCCGGGTTCGTCACCGTGAAAGTATATGGGATGATCTGATCAACTGAGGTTACCGCGGTGGCAGTTGAGCTTTTCGCTACCGACAGTTTCGGGGAATATACCGTTACAGTATCGCTGCCGGTATTATTGGCTTCGTTACTTTCAACCACTACGTTATTTGGGTCAATCGTGGCGGTATTGACAAAACTGCCAGCCGCTGTGGGGGTAGTGGGTAAAACAACTGAAATGCGGCTATCGGCTTCCAACATGGTCACCGTGGAGCCAGAAGCCGTGCAGGTCAGCGTGTTTGCTGCAACCGTGCAGTTGATTGCGCCCGGGTTGGTTACATTTGAAGTCGTCACCAGTGGAGTGCCATAAGTAGCGTTGGCAGACAGTGGATCACTGAAGATGACACGGCCTGAAGCAAAGGCTGCCGAAAGTTCACCCGTATTCAAGGCCGTGATCTCCCAATTAAAGGGCGTATTGACAAGGCCTTTTTTTGCCGTACTATCGGTTTTTGAAATCGTCAGTTCAGCACGAGCAATATTAACCGTATCTGATGAAGAATTGTTTGCCGAGTTCCCATCATTCGTGTTGGTGAGGGTTGCTGTATTGGTCACGCTGGCAGCAATCGAACTGGCCACGTTTACCAACACA
The DNA here is from genome assembly GCA_964459385.1 of uncultured Anaerolinea sp. Taxonomy (GTDB): domain Bacteria; phylum Chloroflexota; class Anaerolineae; order Anaerolineales; family Anaerolineaceae; genus UBA6107. The sequence continues at coordinate 33,969 of CAYWLG010000016.1, read as the reverse complement.
GTAATGGGCTCAAAACTGGCACCGGCAGCAAGGTTGCGGTGAGAGCTGCCACTGGCCCGATTGCAAGTGAAACTAGATTCTCCAGCGGCACCGCTACAACTCCAATTCGTGCCGGTCGGGGTTGCATACAGGGTCATTCCGGTGGGCAATGTATCCGTGACCTGAGTGTCCACATTGCCAATGCTTGTAGTGCCCACATTTTTAACTACAATCGAAAAGCTACCGCCATTGTTACCGACAGAAAAGTTACCGCTATGGGTTTTGGTGATGTTCAGATCCTGAGCGGTCGTTGCCACAATATTTAACGTTTTGCTGATCGCGTCGACCGGGTAATAGGTCCATAAATCCAATGCTTTCCAGTTACCAAATCCCGTGCCACCACCAGAACCATAAGCGCGCTGGGCGGTCGAGGTGTCATAGCCATCCGATTGATCGCTATGATTGGTGGCAGGCGGATTGATGGAATTGCTGTCGCCGGGAAGCGTGCTGCCGACCGTGTAAGAAGCAGAAGGCACAATGGCCCCGGTGGACACTTTATAGACACGATCATCATAGAAAGCGCCGTGGCAATTGGAAAAGAAGGGGCATACACCACTAAATGGATTCAGCAATGTTAGTACTGGCCCGCCCAAGACACTATTTTCAGAATCGAGCAAGGGAAAATGATACTCGCCTGCATGGAAGATCACTTTGTAGGGGTAATCGGTTCTCACCGGAAAGTAATTTCCGTTGTTATCTTTGCCATCCCAGCTAAGTGAATTCGAACCCACAATTGATTCGCTCAATAAACGGCGATTAAGGGGATTGTCGGGCTCAAAATCGGTTGAAGTGTTGCCCTGAATGATCACTTCGGTGATGCCACCCACGTTGCCGCTATAAGTAAAAGTTCCCCCTTGAGAATAGTACGAGGTATTATTTGAAGCCGTGCCTGAGAAGGTAACATTATTGATGCTGGGGACCACAGGGGTAGGCAAAATGCTAACAGGCAGGTCAGATGTTAGCGGATTGTTAAAGAATATCTTGGCGGTCGCAGAGGCTAAAAGTACCCCTCCATAAGCCGCGTCTACGCTTAATGAGTTATCAGGATACACTGCATCATGGTAAAGTGGGGTTTTTCCGTCTGGGTCATAAAAGCCCACCCGGTTGCCGTAAAAAATGTACCCATTCGGGTCCAAACCGTTCAGGTCCACCTGATAGACATACCCATCAGCAGTAGCAGCGTAGAGGGTTGAATACATCTGATATGCGGCGCCATTTGAGCCGGAAATCTGCGCCAAATAATCCACAAAAACGCGACCTGGCTTCGTGGTTCCTGTTAGCGCGTTGCCGCTTCTAACCGTGATATCCCACATCGAAACGCCGCTTCTTTGGTTGTTATCTACCACCGGGGTATCAATTGTGCCAGCCGTGCCGTCTGCGGCTGAACTGGCGCCGTCAGGACCGTACATGGCCACCCAGTAAGTGCCGGTCTCGGTTGCCTGATAAACACATGGGGTGTACCCACCCGCATTGGATGCCGGGCCGGCCAACTCTTTTGCTCGGGTATTTAAAACGCCAGCGCCATTATGGGTGGTGCGATAGGCGCTACAGGTAAATGTTGGGGTGATGGTGGATAAAGTCGCTGGGGCGATCTGTGAGTTCGCAATCTGGCTTTCACGGTAAAGAACAATATCGCCATTATTGACCCCAACCGCAGAAGAACCCATCAGAATATATTCACCTGCATTGGCATAAACACGAAAAAAAGTGCGCCGGTAAAAACCAGCGGTGGTATTTGTACGCCACTCAGTTAACGCGCGCTTTCCGCCATTGGCAACCGTCTCTTTGCTGCCTTCAGCGCTCACTTTTGCAACCGGCATGGCAAGCTGCAAAAACATCGCCAGAATCACAGCGATCGCTATCGCACGAAAAACTGATTCTGATCTTTTATTGGAATGAAAAAATCGTTTTTTATTTTCTGCCAATGCCATCATATTTTCCCTCACCGAATAATCTGCTCTGAACTGTCCTACCAACAAAATAATTCTTTTTTAAACGCAAAACGAAACCAGCAGCCAGGCCGGTTTCGCTCTTGCTCCTCGTTAGCTTAGCCTGAGTTTTCTTCAGTGCAGGCAGCGACCAAGTTCAGTTAACGAATCAACGCATCCAATGGTTGTTTAAAAAATATAATAGAAACTCTCTTGCAAGTTTCTATTATATTGGACAACATCAAATCTCACCAGTTTTTTAGCCGTTGAAACGGTAAAATTTGGATTTTTTACAAAGTTTTTATGCAGAATCTCCCTAAAGCAAAAACTTTTAAGGCTAAAATCCTGCTGCCGCCAGGCTGGCCCAATGGAACCAGGGAGCCAGATAAATGCCCAACACCAGTACCCCGGCAACGCACAGAGCAACACCCACCCACCAGCCAGCCGGGGCTCGGGTTTCATTCCACTCACCTGCGGGCTGATCAAGGTACATCACTTTGAGCACACGCAGATAGTAGAAGAGGCCGATGATCGAATTGACCACACCGATCACGACCAGCCAGGCCAGGCCAGCTTCCACCGCAGCGCCGAATACCAGCACTTTTGCGAAGAACCCGGCAAAGGGTGGGATGCCACCCAGTGAGAGCACGCCCACCAACATCATCAATGCCAGGGCGGGTGAACGGCGGTTCAAGCCTGCGAAGGCTTCAAAAGCACTGGAGCCGGTCTTTTGCTCAACTCGTCCAATGACGGCAAAGACCAGCAAATTTGTCACCAGGTAAGCCAGCAGGTAATAAGCCGTGCCGGTGAGACCATCTGCGCTGCCGGCTACCAGACCGATCAAGATATAACCCGCCTGCGCAATCGAAGAATAGGCGATCATGCGTTTGAGGTTCTTCTGCTGAATTGCCACCAGGTTGCCCACAAACATGCTAGCAATCGAGGTCACGATGAGCAAGATCATCCAGATGGAACCAAACTGGAAGCCCACCAGAGCCGCCAAAATGCGGATCAAGGCCACAAAACCGGCCGCTTTGGAGGCGGTAGATAAGAAGCCCACTACCGGGGAGGGTGCGCCTTCATATACATCGGGCGTCCAGAAGTGAAAGGGCACCGCGCTGATCTTGAAGGCAAAGCCCCCCAGAACAAATACAGCGATCACCAGGAGAATCCCTTTGGGCAATGCCGCTAAACGCGTTATGGCCTCCCCGCCGTAAAGCTGGGTGGTGCCGAGTGCGCCGTATAACAGGCTCAATCCATAGATCATGAACGCCGAAGACATGGCCCCAAACAGGAAGTACTTGATACCCGCTTCTACCGATGCTTCGCTTTTTAGCTTCGAGCCGGCCAGTACATACAGCGGAATGGACGTGATCTCAACCGAGAGAAACAGCATGATCAGATCGGCCGAGGCAGCCAACAGCGTCATTCCCAGCGTGGAGGTGACCAGCAGGAAGTAGAACTCCATACGCACGTTCAGGGTCTCATCCGTCTTTACGAAAAGGGCCGTCAGTGCAGCCGCCGCCAGGAAGAGCAATCTGAACAGGTAAGTTGCGCTATCCTCGCGCAGCATGCCGCCCCAGACCAATTTAGCCTCTCCCGGTATTGGGTAAAAGAGAATGGTTCCAGCCAGAATGCCGATCAAACCAATGGCGGTCACCCAGCCCAGGTTGCTGCGCAGTTTCTCACTGCGGAACAATCCCAAAGCCAACAAAATAAATGAAAAAAGTGCCAGCGCCGCTTCGGGCAGAATGGAGAGCAACATTGAATTCATCAGGCACCTCCCCCCACCAGCATCAAAATATGATCGATGCCCGGCTGCAGCACCGAGGTCATCAATGATGGGAAGATACCAATTGCCACCATCGCCAGTGAAAGCATCACGATCACAAATTTATCCTTGAATGAAATATCTGTAACAGCGGCCGCCTGAACGGTGGGGGATACTTCCCCAAAGAAAACCCTTCTGACCACCAGCAGAATATAAGCGGCCGTCACCACAATGGAAACTGCCGAAAGGATGGCCACAAGGGGCGCGGTCTTCCAGGCACCCATGTAAATGGGCACTTCGGCCACAAAGCCGGAAAAACCGGGCATGCCCATCGAAACCAGACCGCCAATGACGAAGCCAAACATGGCCATCGGCATAAACTTATACAGGCCGCCCAGTTCGGCGATATCGCGCGTGTGGGTTCTGTCATAGACCATGCCGACGATGGCAAAGAAGAGGGCCGTCATCAGGCCGTGTGAGAACATTTGCATCCCCGCCCCCATCAAACCCTCTGGGGTGAGCGAAGCAATACCGATGAAAACCAGTCCCATGTGCGAGACCGATGAAAAACCGATGACGTATTTGAAGTCCTTTTGGATCATGGCAATGAAAGCGCCATAGACCACATTGATGGTTGCCAGCACCAAAATCAAGGGTGCCCAGGTGCGCATGCCATCCGGCATCAGTTCAACGCCTACACGCAGGGCTGCGAAGACGCCCACCTTCATTTCTACGCCGGCCAGGATCATCGAGACCGCGGTCGGAGCGGCTACATGGCCATCAGGCGCCCAAGAATGGAAGGGGAATAAGCCCCCCAGCACACCAAAGCCAACGAACACGAACAGGAACCAAAACCGTTGGAATTCAGGGCTAAAGCCAGCCCCTTCCAGTGCCAACAGATCAAACGTATGCAGTCCGCTGGCAAAATACATGGCCAGCACGCCCACCAACGCCACCATCGAACCGATAAAAAGGTAAAGCGTCAACTTCATGGCGCCATATTCGCGCGTCTTGGGGGAACCCCACATCAGAATCATCAAGTACTTGGGGAACACGGCCAGCTCAAAGAAGAAGAACAACTGGAAGAGATCCAGAGAAGCAAACACACCGAAGACGCTGGCAGCCAAAAACATGAAAAAGGCAAAGAACTCGCGTACACGGTCTTGCACCTTCCAGGAGATCATCACACCGCTAAAGACTACGAAACCCGCCATCAGTTCCAGGGCCACGCTGAGGCCATCCACGCCCGTGTGATACGAAATTCCCCAGGCGGGCAACCAACTGTGCTGTTCGACAAACTGATAGCCACCAGTAGTTTTATTGTAGGCAAAGAACAAAAACAGGGTGATCAGCAGGGTGATGACAGAGGTAACTAACGCCAGCGTGCGCATTAAAGCTGCTTTTTTTTCTGGCAAAAGCAGCAAGACCACGCCCGTTAGAATCGGTAAAAAGATTAGAATGCTCAAAATTGGAAGTTGCATTGTTCTCCTCTTAGAACCAGGCGCTGATCGCCTGATTGATCAGATTCATAATCCAGGCCGGCCAGATGCCGGTAACCAGCACCAATATCATCAAGGGGGCAGCCACCAGAATCTCACGCAGATTGATCTCACTGAGATGCCCGGCCCACTCCTCGTTCAACGGGCCATGCAGCACCATCTTCAAGGCCTTAAGAATATATACGCCAGTGAAGAACAGCCCGATCAGGCTGACGGCGGTAACGGCCATGAAGATCGGCCAGGAACCCTGCACCACCATGAACTCTGAAACGAACCCGCCCATGCCCGGCAAACCCAGCGAGGCCATTGACATGAAGAGCAAGATCGAGCCATAGACGGGCAGCAGCGCGTATAAACCACCAAAACGGGTCAGATCACGAGTGTGAGCCCGCTCGTAGAGCACACCTACCAGAAAGAACATACCGGCCGCACTCAGACCGTGGTTGAACATTTGCAGCACCGCGCCATCCAGAGCGATGATGCCACTCTGTTTAATAGCCGGATCCGTGCTGCCCATTGCCCAGGCGGCAGCCGCGATGCCCAGAATCACAAATCCCATGTGATTGATGGATGAATACGCCACCAGCCGCTTGAAATCGGTTTGTCCGGCCGCGGCCAGGCCGCCAAATATGATCGAAGCGGCAGCCAGCACAGCCAGCCAAACAGCGTAATGAGCCGCTTCAGCCGGGAACAATGGCAAGACCAAGCGGATAAACCCGTAAGCGCCCAGCTTCAACATCACACCGGCCAGAATCATAGACCCGGCCGTAGGAGCTTCGGTGTGAGCATCGGGCAGCCAGGTATGGAAAGGCCATACCGGCACCTTGATGGCGAAGGCGATCACAAATGCCCAGAAAGCCACCGCTTTCACGGTCGCCAGCGGCAGGCCAAACAGAGTGCCTTCACTGAGCCCGGGCCACTGTGCAAAAAGCTGAACCAGATCGAAAGTTCCCGTCACGGTGCCCATCATCTGGATGGCCAACAGCAGGCCAAGTGAACCACCCATCGTGAAGAGGATGAACTTGAGCGAAGCGTAATTGCGCCGTTCTCCCCCCCACTGCGCGATCAAGAAATACATCGGCACCAGACCAATTTCCCAGAAGAGGAAGAAAAGGATCAAATCGAGCGAAACGAAAACACCCAACAGGCCCACTTCCAAAAGAAGGAAGAGCACCAAAAAGGCTTTGACACGCTCCTTGACGCTGAAGGCAGTCAGGATGGCCAGCGGCACCAGCAGCGTGGTCAGCACGATCATCGCCAGCGAAACGCCGTCCACGCCCAAATGGTAGCTGGAATGAATGGTAGAGAACCAGGCGGCCGACTCTTCCAACTTGAAAGCAGCCGCAGGCGCCTGATTAAAGCGCAGCCAGGCATAAACGGTCAATCCCAGCGGGATGAGGCTGCCCAGCAGGGCCACCCAACGCAGCGGTTTTTCATGCCGCGCCGGGATCAACAATAAGATCAGCACCCCAATCAATGGAGAGAAGAGGATGCATGAGAGAAGGTTGGTTTGGAAGATGTTCATGAGCGTCTCTCAGCCTCCTATGCCATGAAGTAGAAAATAAGGATTGCGGCGATCACGATACAGGCCACCGTAAATGCCATATACTGCTGCACGCGGCCGGTCTGAGCCTTGCGCAGTTGTGCACCCAGCCCAGCGGTGCCCTTGGCCAAACCATCGGCTGCACCGTTGACGACCGGCAGATCAAAACCAAAGCGCAGGCCTTTGCCGATCCACATGCCCAGTTTGGCAATGCCGTGCAGAATACCGTCGATGATGGTTTGATCCATCACTTTATATACCAGCGTCTCTGCCACCCAGTTGGCCGGGCGGATGAAGAGAATCTGGTAAAGCTCATCTACATAATATTTGTTCTGGAAGAGCGTAAAGAGCGGGCCAAGTGCAGAACGCATTGGGTCTTTGGCCTCAGCCTTCTTCACCCTGCGATACACCAGCCAGCCGAGGGTAAGTCCGCCCAGCGAGACGACCAGTGAGGTCAGCAGCGGCACCAAACTGTGCCCTTCCACCTCTTCAAAGCCAACCATGCTGCCGATGAAATGCTGGAACCAGGCGGGAGAAAGCTGCCCCAGAGCGGGGAAAGCCTGCGGAATGCCCACCCAACCGGCTGTGATGGCAAAGAAAGCCAACACCACCAGCGGCAGGGTCATCACAGGGTGCGACTCATGCGCGTGCGCGGCCGATTGGCTGCGCGGCTCACCCAAAAAGACCAGGGTGATCTGGCGCGCGGTGTAGAAGGCGGTCAGCAGCGCGGCCACAGCCAGTGTGATAAACACGGCCATGTGCCCCCCATTGAACGCCCCTGAAAGTATCTCATCTTTTGACCAGAAACCAGCTGTGATGAGCGGAAAGCCCGATAAGGCCAGCCCACCGGCCACAAAAGTCCAGAAGGTGGCGGGCATTTTCTTGCGCAGACCGCCCATAAAGCGCATGTCCTGCGGGTCGATCTCTTCGCCGCTGTGCATCTTGCCGTGTTCCATGCCGTGAATCACCGAGCCGGACCCCAGGAAGAGCAAGGCTTTAAAGAAAGCGTGGGTGATCAAATGAAAGGCAGCCGCCACATAAGCCCCCACGCCCAGGGCGGCGATCATATAGCCCAACTGCGAAATGGTCGAATAAGCCAGCACGCGTTTGATGTCGTTCTGAGCCAGGGCAATAGTGGCCGCGAATAACGCGGTGAAGGCGCCAATAAAAGCCATCAGGGTCATGGTGGGATTGAGCGCCTGGCCCGGCTGCCAGCCCGCCGAAATGAGCGGGAAGAAACGGATGACCAGATAGACCCCTGCCGAGACCATCGTGGCCGCATGGATCATGGCGGATACAGGCGTTGGGCCTTCCATTGCATCGGGCAGCCATACGTGCAGCGGGAATTGTGCCGATTTTCCGACCGTGCCCATAAAGAGCAGCATGCCGATCAAACCCGCCCACGAAAGGCCCAATACCGGCGAGGTGGTGGAAGAAAGAACCGCCAATGCCTGCGGGTTATTGAGGGTCGCCTGAAAGCTCAGAGAACCGGTGCTGGCATAAAGAATGGCCAGTCCCAGCAGCATAAACATATCGCCGATGCGGGTGGTGAGAAAGGCCTTTACAGCGGCCTTGCGCGCCGAGTCTTTGCCATACCAGAAGCCGATCAACAGATAAGAACACAGGCCCATGATCTCCCAACCGGTGTAAAGCATGAGCAGGTTATCGCTCACCACCAGCAGATACATGGCAAAAGCAAACAGGCTGATAAGGGCAAAGAAACGTGCATACATCGGCTCGATGGAAGCGACACGCTCCACCTTGCCGTGCACTTGCACTTCGGCCCCTTCGGGCGGCAGACCCGGGCGGTCATGCTTGCCTTTAGGTGCGCCAAAGTTATGGTAGCCGATACTATAGATGAAGATCATCAGCACAGTCCAGGCCACAAAGAAGAGCATCACTGCACTAAGCGGATCTACCTGTACTCCCAGCTTGAGCCAGTTTTCGCCCAGCGGCAGCCAGTTAAATGAACTGCCATAGGGATTGACGGCCAGCTTTTCGGCTGCCAGTGCCTTGAAGAAGATCACCATGCTGCCAATAAATGAAAGCCCCGCCCCAGTGAGGGCCACCCAGTGGCTGGTGCGATTGGAGCGATTGGTAAACAACACGATGGCAACGAAAGCCAGCAGCGGCGGCAGTGGGATCAGCCAGATAAGTAAGTTAAGTGTCGATTCAGGCATGACTCTCTTAGCCTTTCAGTTGATTCATTTCATTCACTTCAACAGTCTTGCGGCGGCGATAGGCCGAGATGATCAAGGCCAGCCCGACAGCGGTTTCTGCAGCGGCGACCACAAAAACCACGATCACGAACACCAGCCCACGCAGGTCACCGTTGGCGGCAAACAGGTAGCGCCAGAAGGCCAGCAGGTTGATGTTGGCTGAGTTCAGCATCAGCTCCACGCCCATCAACATGCCCACTGCGTTCTTGCGGGTGATCAGGCCAAACAGACCGATGAAAAAGAGGACAGCAGAGAAAGCGAGGAACCAGGAAAGTGGGATCATGTCTACTTCTCCTTGCGTTCCAGTGCGGTATAAATGGCACCCACTAGAGCCGCCAGCAACAGAATAGAGGTGGCTTCAAAGGGGATGACGAATTGCTGCGGGTCAACCAACGCCTGACCGAGCAAGGATAAGTTCTGGCTTTCGGCGGTCAGCGCCGGAGCAGCAACGTTGAGCGCAGGCCAGGTGAAAAGTGCCAGCACCACCCCGGACGCCCCCAACACCAATGCCAGCAAAACCAGCGGCCAGCCATAATTGGTCTGACTGCCCACATCCACCAGAGAGGTGCGGGTGAGCATGACCGCGAACAAGATCAAAATGGCGATGGCGCCGATATAAACGAGCACCTGCACCACCGCGAAAAAACTGGCCTGCAGCAGCACATAACTCGCACCCACCCCCAACAAACTGAGGATGAGCCACATCGCGGCGTGCATCATGCGGTGAGCCGTGACCGTCATCACGGCGGCAAAAAGGGTCACGGCGGCGACCAGGAGGAATAACAACTGTGAAAAGGTCATGCCTGCGCCCTCCCTTCATCAATGGATTCTGCCGTTACTTCGGGGCGAGCAACAGGGCGTGGTGCAGCCACCACTGCCAGATCTTTTTCATGCAACTTATCCACCCGGTCAAGCACAAACTCGGTCAGCAGCCAGAGAACGATATTGACCACGATCAGACCGCCCACACGCAGCAGCATTGGTGTAGTTGGTAGCAATTTATCGGCCACCGCCATCACGGCCAAGTTGACCAGTGAGAGTGGGGTGAGGAACTTCCAGTTGACGTTCATCATCTGATCAATGCGCAGACGCGGCAGGGTAAAGCGCAAGATCAGCAAAAACAGATAAACGAGCACAGTCTTGACGAACAGATAAACGAATCCCAGAACCGGAATTGTTTCCGCGCCCGGGCCACGCCACCCCCCCAGGAAAATAGTGGAAAATACCATCGCCGAGACAAAGGCGTGCAAAAAATCAGCCACGAAGAACATACCAAACTTCAACCCAGAATATTCAATATTGAAACCGGCCACCAGTTCAGAATCGGCTTCGATCAGGTCAAAGGGAGCGCGACCGTTTTCAGCGATGGAAGTGATCAAAAAGAGCAGCGCTGCCACTGGGGCCAGAAAAATGTTCCAGACCGATTGAGAGCGCACGATGTCGTTCACGCCCATCGAGCCGGCAAACATCACCGGGATGAGCAGCGTGATCACCATCGGCACCTCATAGCTGATCAATTGGGCCACGGCACGGAACCCGCCCAGCATGGCATATTTGTTGTTGGAGCCCAGCCCGGCAAAGATGATGCCCAGTTCGCCGATGGCGCCAATGGCCAGAATGTAGAGCACGCCGATGTTGATATTCGAGCCATAGACCGTGCTCGAAAGCGGCACCACAGCCAGCACAGCCAGCACTGCTGCTACTGAAAGCACAGGTGCCAGGTTATAGGGCACCCAATCAGCACCAAAGGGGGTGATGTATTCTTTGGTGAAAATTTTGAGCATATCGGCAATGGTCTGGAAGATACCCCACGGCCCTACGCGGTTCGGCCCGGGGCGATCTTGCACACGTCCGCCGATCTTGCGCTCTGCCCAGATGAGCAAGGTCGTAAAGACCATTGCCAGGGTGGCCAACAGACCGGCCCCGATCAAATAAAGGATCACCTGAGTGAGCGTGGCCGAAGCTCCCCAACCCAGAAGAAGGCCTTCGAGCCATTTTGCGATGAAAACAACAGGATCAGATAAGAAACTCATGCCTCTCCCTTCTAGACCCACTCAAGGGCGCCTTTGCCCCAGGCATAGGCCAACCCGCCGCCCAGAATCGCCACAAACAGTATGGCTTCCAAAACGCCGAACAGGGTCAATTGTTTGTAAGCGACAGCCCAGGGATAAAGCAAGACGGTTTCAACATCGAACACCAGAAAGACCAGGCCATAAACGTAATACTGTACTTTAAACTGGATCCAAGTTTCGCCAACGGTTTCGATGCCGCATTCATAGGTGGAATTTTTAATTGCATTGGGCTTTTTAGGTGAGAGCAATCCTGCCACGAGCAGCGCTGCCGCAGGAAGGAATAAGGAGATTGCGATAAATATTGCCAGATATAACCAATCAGAGGTCATATTCTCTCCTTCGCAAAGGGTTAAGATAAATTCCGGGTAATTCTATCATAATTCTCATAAAATTCTCTTATTTCTATTTTCCCAGTCTTTTATTACCGTATATACATATATTCGTAAGGGCACATATAACCAAATATGAATTATACTTCCAAATTATCGCACACTTCGCCAAATATGAGAAATTTCTCGAAATTTTAATGTAATTTTCCCCACCCAAACCCTATTTAACGAAAAACCGGCGCTACTGCGCCGGCCTTTCGGGAAGTACAAAACTACGAGAAGTTGATCTCGATCGTTTTCTCACCTTTGAAGTCGTTCTCATCGATGTCCACCTGGAAGGGCTCACCATCCGGCACCGATTGATCCATATCGTGCAGAATGCGCACGTAATCTTGTGTTTTCACCTTTTCAGGCATATATTGGCCAAAATTGCGCATGGCCCAATCGACAAAGTGTAACGGTAAGGGCACCCAGAACCTTACCCGCTCGGTGCGATCTGCTTTTTGCGAGGTCAGGTTAAGGGCCAGCCAGCGACCGGCGATGAGACGCCATCCCAAAACCACGATGCCAGTGGAAAGCGTCAGAAAAAAGAGCGCGAACCAGAAGCCCACTCCCAGCCCAGATCGTCCGTAACTGGCGAACAGCAACCAGCCGCTAAGCCCCATAAAGAGGATGCCCAGAAACATGGGGATGCTCCACAGTGATTTCCAGCCGGCAGGGACAGCGGTGGTGCGGCTCTCGCCTGCATCGCCCATCTGGGTCGCACCCATCGCGTTGCCCTGCAACACTTCCGCCTGAGGCTCAGAAGCGGGCTCATTTTTCTCAGCGCTGCCGCCATCAAAAATGGCCAGCAGGTCAGCCCCTTCTTCCACGCTCAAAATGCCGTTTTCGACCTTTTTCAGGATTTCCAGTTTGCTTTCATCCAGCGTCATTAAAACACCTCTCAGTTTTCCAGCGCAGAGAGAAGTTTTTCGGCTTCTTCCACCGAGATCTTCTTTTCCTGCAGCATCTTGAGCACCATCATGCGTTCTTCGTCAGAGACCACTTTCTTTTCTTTTTTCGCAGGCTGAGTGGGCTTGTCATCGAAGCTGAACCCATACACTTTGCCGTCTTTGCCGCGCAAAGACTCGTCCAGCTTATCTGCTGCATGAGCCATGGCTTCGCTGGCCTGCCAGCCGGCGTAACGCATGGTATGGTTGAGGCCCTTCATGCTTTCGCGGATCTTATCCTCGATATCCTTGCCAAAATCACGCCAATTATTTTGCAACTCATCAAAAACGAATGAAAACTCACCCATTGTCTCTTTTCCTTCTCTCACTTCGATCTCGCCACCTGCCGTCAGATCCACCTCGGCGCCGCCATCCCCCAGAGGCATTTCAAAATCGCCGGCCCTAGACTCGAATTCCTGACCACCAGCACTCACCGTGATCTCTTCAGCACCGCTGTGCATTTTCAAGAGCGCCTTGGCGGCTTTCAGCACATAAAGATCAACATCACCGCCGGCATCTACCTGCGATGCTGGAATGTCAACGGTATTGAACTGCAAGCGCACATCCCCACCGCAGTGCACCTGCACTTTACCAGAGACGCCTGAAAGCTCCAGATCATCACCGACATCGTGGGCAGAAAAATCCACCACCTTGAAACCATCCACATCCCCGCCCACCCTGTTAAGGGAGACAGAACCTTCTACCTCTTTAAAATAACAATCCCCGCCAACCGAATCGGCGCTGAAAGATTTTACTTTCTGCACGGTCAGATCGCCGCCCACCCGTTGCACCGACACCTCTCCGTTCAGTCCGGTCAAGGCAGCATCGCCGCCGATCTTTTCAAGGGTCACGCTGGCGCCAGCCGGCACCCGCAGGCGCGCGTCTGAGTCGGCACGCACATAGATGGCCCCGCCCTCATCTTTCATGCGGAACGAATCGCTGTCATCTACCACTGCCGTCATTTGGGGCAGATCATGACCCTCTACCAAAACGTCCGCGCTGGAACGAATGATCAAGCGAACATCTTCTTTCATGGGAACAGTTGTTTGTTTCATACGATAATCCTCTATAAACGACTTTACTTACCCTTGTATTAATTTTATTGCCAATATAATAACAATATTTCAAATAAAAGTCAATATTTTTTCAATATTATTTAACTTTATATCAATTTTATTTATTTTTGGTATTTCGGCACTTCGCAACCCCGCAAGGACATTCTCGTATTACAATAGCAAGTGAAATTCATTTAAAAAGAGGATAAACATGAAGATCAAGAGCGTTTTACTCATTGGGTTGATCGCTGCAATCGCTGTAATGAGCAGCGCCTGCTCCTCCACCCCCCCGGCCGCGACCGTGGAAGGCGCCGAGAAGGATCAGGTAGTTGCTACGGTAGACCCGTTCACCCAGGATATCCTGAACGGCATCCAGAACAACGATTACAACACCTTTATCAAGGATTTCGATGCCACCACTGCCGCTGCCATGACTCAGGACAAATTCGAAACCCTGGCCGAATCGCTGGGCAAGTTGGGCGCTTTCAAAGGCTACGAAGTAGATTCGGTTGAGAATATCGATACCTATTACCGCGTCAACTACAAGGTCACCTACGAGAGCGGCTCTTTCACCATGCGTGTGGTGATTCCCAAAGAGGGCACCCCGGCAGTGACGGGGCTGTGGTTTAAATAGCAAAAAAGTTGCGGCCAGAGGCCGCAACTTTTATTATGCAGTACTTTATTTTATGGTTCTGCATAAAATTCCCATACTCCACAATCTTCAAACATGACTGCGAATGCGTTTGGACTAATATATGCGGTTCCCCCAGCCATTCCAAAATAATTATCGATAATTCCCCCTGTCTTAGTCGTTACCTCCCAATAACAATTGCTAGAGTTTCCCATAGACCTCCAAACACCTGGGGCAATGTCCACGCCGACCAAATAGTTGCCGTCAAATTTCGGTAACTTCAATGGATTACTAGTATTTGTTGGTCGCGGCGTCATAGTAGGAAGCGGTGTATTCGTTGGAGGTATTGTGTTTGTAGGGGTTAACGTAATCGTAGCTGTGTAAATCGGAGTAAATGTTAAAGTAGGAGTAACAATAATTATTTTCGCGGTGGCAGAAAGGATTTGATTAGTTAAATTTTCATTAGATTGGTAAGTACCCAATGCAATACTGTTAGCTGTTGCTTCTCGGGATAAACTCTGGATTTGTTTTGATTGGCTAGAACTCACTGTAATTAATAGAAACCAACCCAAAGCAGCAACTAAAATTGCTACTAACAATTTATGAGATCGAATAAAACCGATGAAAGAATTTTGACTTTTCTCTGTTTTATTTGGAAAACTTGGTGGAACTTTTGACGACAATGGTGGCGGTGTATTCATTTTTCTCCCTTTACCCATCCAAAAAATATCTTGCAATGCTATCTACAGGAAAGCATTAATTCCTACTTATTCAATACACAACTTAACATTTTCGATTGTATAGAAAGCTTGGATATTTATTAATTTCTCATTGTATCTTTCCTTTCGGTACGAGATTATGTTAACAAGATCGAATATTTAAACCAATCTTGACAATGACAATCAACGTTACACTAGGCAAACTCATTAGTGAAACGATTACCTGATGAGAAAACTTTCTGTTAATTTTCAAGTCTTTTTTCACCTACTCAATTTACTCCCTCCTAATTTGCCCCATTCATATATTAATTAGTTTAGCAGTTTTTTACAAAATTATTCAATGCTTAATATGTTTTTTATAAATGTAACTTACCAAAGTACAAATTTTGGCAAAAATTACCTAAAACAAATTTTATGAATGCATTTACACACAAAAAAAGTTCAACTTACTATTTTTCTAGTTATCTTTTTTCTCTTCCCTTTTTGCCTCGTCCCAGTAGGCGTCCATTTCATCCAGCGTCATTTCCTGCATCGGCTTGCCGGTCTGGCGGGAGCGCTTTTCAATGTGGGCAAAGCGCCGTCTGAACTTGATATTGGTCTCGCGCAGAGCCGATTCGGCGTCCACTTTGTACCAGCGCACCAGGTTAACGACGGCGAAGAGCAGGTCGCCCAACTCTTTGGCGCGTTCCTGCTCGTTGGGGGCGGACTGCACCTCTTCATATTCCTCGCGCACCTTGTCCATGACAGGGCCGATCTCCTTCCAGTCAAAGCCCACCCGGGCGGCACGGTCTTGAATGGATTGTGCCTGTGCCAGAGCCGGGTAACTGACCGGAATGCCTTCCAGCAGCCCTTTGGGTTCGGCGTCGCCGTTCACGGCACGCTCTTCTTGTTTGAGCTTTTCCCAATTCTGTAAAACGCCCTGCTCCCCTTCTACACTGACATCGCCAAATACATGCGGGTGGCGGTAGACGATCTTGCGGTGGATTCCTTCGAGCACGTCAGAAAAATTGAATTCGCCCTTTTCAACGCCGATCTGGGAGTGCAGTGCGATCTGCAAGATCAGATCCCCTAGCTCCTCGCTCAAGCCGGCCATATCTTTCTCGTCCAAAGCGGCCAGTGCCTCATAGGTCTCTTCGAGCAGATAGGTGCGCAGCGAGTCGTGGGTCTGCTTTTTATCCCAGGGGCAGCCGTTGGGCGCACGTAGATGGGCGATCAGTTCTTCGAACTCTTCGAGGGAAGAATCCTTGGAGCGCGGCGGTAGAATCATCACGGCTACGGGGGTCGTTACCGGCGCCAGGGCTGCGATCTCAGTCTCGTTCCACTCGATGCGGCCGTTGGCGCGTTCATAGAGCAGATGCGCTCGCTGCCCCTGCGGATAGACCGCCTGACACAACCTGGTCAGTTCTGCCAGCCCGCTGCCTTCACCGGGATAATAGATCACCGCCGTCTGGGTGGGAGAAAAAGGCAAATGATAGCGGCCCGCGAGGTCCTTGCCATCCAGCACCACCGTGCCGCGGCTCAATTTGGCCTGAGCGGCCACCAGCGAGTTCACCCCCAGATCGTCACCGGCGATCCAATGCAACTGCTGGTCGGGGTAACGGGCTGCTATTGCCTGGGCAAATGAATCCGTGGCCAACGGGTCGGTCAGGGTCACATAGACCACAAACTGCTCGGCCTCGATGGCCTGCCCGACCAGGCTCAACGCCTCTTCATCGCCCTCATCATCCAATAAAGGCAGCACCTGAAACTTAGTGCGGCCCAGTTTTTCCAACCAGCGCGCCGCCAGGTTGCCGCGCACCAGCACCACATCTGCATTCAGTACGCTGGCGATTGCTTCGGGTGAAGCGGCGCGATACCCGATCACCCAGATGGCTTGATTATTCATAGCTCCACTCACATTCCTTAAACAACAAGACACAACCTTCTGCCTGGCTGGGACAGGAAAATGCCGTCCATTGGAATGGCTTGCATTTTCCTGTCCAGCCGCATGAGATTGTATCTCGTCGGACTCAGGAGAAACTCCTGAAAAGGTTTAACGTTTGGTGTAGGTCGGTGCCTTGCGGGCGCGTTTGAGACCTGGTTTCTTGCGTTCCTTGACGCGTGGGTCACGGGTCAGGAATCCACCTTTGCGCAAGAGAGCGGTATTGTCAGAATTCAGTTTGACAAGGGCACGAGCGAGACCCAACTGGACGGAATCAGTCTGACCGGTAACGCCACCACCGTGTACAACGGCTGTGATGTCAAAGGTCTTCTGATCATTGCCAGTGGCCTGCAGCGGGCCAAAAATGGCTTCCATGTCGCCGGTGCGAGGAAAATATTCCTCGATGGGGCGATCATTGACGGTGAAAACACCGCTGCCACTCATCAAACGAACACGAGCTGTACTTTCTTTGCGACGACCAACGCCTTCGAAATATTGAACCATATTTCACTTGCTCCTTATGCGACCGGTTTCGGGTTCTGTGCAGCATGCGGATGTTCACTGCCAGCATAGACTTTCAATCGTTTGATGATCGAATGGCCTAAGCGGGTGTGAGGGATCATGCCCCACACGGCAGCAAAGATCACGCGTTCGGGATGAACACGCATCTGCTCTTTAATCCCGACTGCTTTCAAACCACCGGGATAACCTGAATGTTTGTAATAAACTTTTTCATCCAGACGGGCGCTGGAAACAGCCAGATCAGCGGCATTAATGACCACCACCACATCTCCCATATCCACACCGGGAGTGTAAGTGGGCTTGTGTTTACCAAGCAGATACCGGGCGATCTGAGTCGCCAGGCGGCCTATCCCCTGACCTTTGGCATCAACCAAAAGCCAATCTGGTTCTTGAGTCCCTTTGAGGACATAAGTCTTTTCCACCATATTATCTCCATCAACCTAATGTTTTTAGGCTATGTCATCTAAGATTTCACTGTTGTCAATTTGCTCTTGCTTATCAAGCGGGTAGGTCACCTCAGTCAGCACCAGACCTCGAGCCGGGGCCAGGCCCGGTTTCAAAGGGGTACAGTTCTGCACACTGTCTGCCAGTTCCTGCAAAGCGATCTTCTCTTTGGCAATCTGCACGAGAAGGTAAACGGTTCTTCTCACCATATGGTAGAGAAAAGCGTTCCCTTCGATCTCATACTCCAGTCGCTCACCCTGCTGCCGCCACTCACTGAGAAAGATCTCGCGGGTGGTTGAAGCACCGGGTTTCATGGCGCGGCCAAAAGCTAAAAAATCGTGCCTGCCGAGCATCTGCCTGGCAGCCTGATTGAGTCGTTCTACATCCAGCGTTGGCCAGATGTGCCAGGCGTAGCGATCCTGCATCGGATCGCGCTGTGGAGACTGGTAGATGTGATACACATAACGCCGGCTTGAAGCATCATAACGGGGGTGGAAATCAGCTTCAACCCGTGCCAGACCCGAAACCGCTGTGTCTTTTGGCAATTTTGCATTGATCGCCCTCACGAGCAATTCGTCTGCATGCCGCCAGTCAAGCGAAAAGGTCACTACCTGCCCCAGAGCATGAACGCCTGTATCGGTTCGCCCGGCGAAGAGGATGCTTTCTTCTTCCCAGCCAAGTTCCCGTAAAACAGACTCAAACACACTTTGAACAGTGCGGGTATTTCCCTGCCGCTGGAAACCGAAAAATTCGGTTCCATCGTAAGCAAGTCTCAATTGGTAACGTGCCATCCCATTACCGTCCTTTTTCAGGCCGGTGGGGTTACTCTTCTACCAGCTCGATCACGACCATTTCAGCACTGTCGCCCACACGGGGACCGAGTTTTGAAATGCGGGTGTAGCCGCCGTTGCGGGTTTCAAACCGCGGGGCGATCTCATCGAACAATTTCTTTACCATATCAGCATTACCCAGGCGGGCGGCTGCCAAACGACGGGCGTGTACTTTCTCTGCTTCGGTCGCTTTGCTGCTGCGGCGTGCCAGGGTGATCAGTTTTTCAGCTTCACCACGAATGAACAGGGCTTTGGCATGAGTGGTTTGAATACGCTCATGTTCGAAAAGCTGGTTCACCATCGTGCGGCGCAGACCGATTCGCTGATCTTTACTTCTACCAAGTTTAAATCCTGCTACCTGATGGCGCATGTTTACTCACTCCCATCTTTATCGTCTTGCATGAAGCCTTTTTCCTGCATCTTGTCGCGAAGTTCATCTAAGCTTTTTTCGCCAAAGTTGCGGATGGACATGACGGCTTCGTCACCTTTATCAAGCAGTTCGAGCACATGACCAACGGTCTGAATGCCGGTTCTCTTGAGCGAGTTATACACACGCACTGAAAGATCCAGGTTTTCGATCGGGGTTTCAGCAGCTTCGCTGGTGAGATGGCTGCCAGAAACAACCTTTTCGGGGGCCACCATCAACGTTTCTTCGCTGATGCCTGAAATGAAGCGCAGGTGATCGATGACGATCTTTGAGGCAGTGCCAAGCGCTTTCTCAGGGCTGATCGTTCCATCCGTCCAGATCTCGAGGATCAAACGGTCATAGTTTGTGCTTTGAACGACACGGGCATTGCCAACGCTGAAATTCACGCGTTTGACCGGCCCGTAAATGGCGTCTACGGGTAAATCGCCGATAGGCAACTTGCCGCTGCGGTCTGAAGAGGGTGAATAACCACGGCCACGTTCCACGGTGAAGTCGATATCAAGACGGGTCTTGGCATCGTCCACAGTGAACAGATAAAGGTCGGGGTTCACGATCTCTACTTCGGCCGGAACCTGAATATCAGCAGCGGTCACAACACCTTCACCGCGAACATCGAGGTGGAGATGTGCTGTATCGCCTTCGTGAAGGATCAAGCGGATCTGCTTCACCTGAAGCATGACCTGGATGACGTCTTCACGCACACCCGGAATATCCATGAATTCATGGGTAACTTCCGAAATACGCATTGACGAGATCGCAGCACCATCCAAAGACGAGAGCAACACCCGTCGCAGGGCATTTCCCAACGTCACGCCGAATCCTCTTTCGAGGGGGCTGATTACAAATTTTCCATAGTTTCGCGCTTCTGCTTCGCGCTCGACTTTGGGCGTTACCATGTTAGTTAGTGCACACACAATTTGCCCCTTTCCGATACACTCTCGTATCTTGTTTCGGGATGATGGACATTAGCGTGAGTAATACTCAACGATCAACTGTTCGTCAATGTTACCGTCGATCTCAGCGCGTTCGGGCAGACGCAGGATGCGGCCGCTCATATTCTTCAAGTCGCGATCCATCCAAACGGCGCAAGGTCGTTTTTCAGCAATATCCGGAAGTTCTTTGAAATAAGTATCACCCTTGGAAGTTTCGCTCAGGGTGATGACATCGCCGGCTTTCACCAGCATAGATGGGATGTCAGCACGACGGTCATTCAGTCTGAAATGACCATGGTTCACCAGTTGGCGAGCCTGTGCACGACTCTCAGCCCAGCCCATGCGATAAACAACGTTATCGAGGCGGGTTTCGAGGGTCTGCAACAGAACGAAACCGGTCAAACCGCGTGTCTTCACAGCAACGTCGTAGTAACGAACGAATTGGCGTTCGAGAACGCCATACACACGGCGTGCGCGCTGTTTGGCGCGCAATTGACGACCATAAACCGATTCACGTTCAGAACGACCCTGTTTGGTGCGGCCATGCTGACCGGGAGCGAATCCACGCTTCTCGAAAGCACATTTCGGAGAGAAGCAGCGGGCGCCCTTCAAAAACAATTTTTCACCTTCACGCCGGCAAAGTTTGCATGCCGGACCAGTATACTTAGCCATATTTATCCTTCTCCTGTATTACACGCGGCGTTTCTTAGGAGGCCGGCAGCCATTATGCGGAACCGGGGTGATATCAGAGATTGAATGAACTTTCAATCCCGTTGACTGCACTGCACGGATGGCAGATTCGCGACCGGGGCCAGGACCTTTGACAACAATGTCCACTTCCTGAACACCCATGTTTTGGGCTGCCTTAATGGCCTGTTCAGCCGCAAGGCGAGCCGCGAAGGGCGTGCTCTTTCGAGAGCCTTTGAAGCCCGCCGAGCCAGCGCTGCCCCAGCAAAGTGCGTTGCCCTGCTGATCGGTTACGGTAACGATCGTATTATTGAATGAAGCGAATACGTGTACCTGAGCCGAGGAGAGGGTACGCTTTGTCTTACGAGTAGCGCCTGCGCGACGCGTTGAACGTACGTTTTGAGCCATAATTCCTCGTTAACCTCTTAAACTAAATTCCAATCGTTCACCTGATAGGGCTTGAGTGGCCAGGTCGCCGCGGGGGAGAAGGGCACCCCACCCGACCACACGCATCCAGTCAGGATTACTTCTTCGCTGCTCCGCGACGGCGACCGCGACCGGCCACAGTCTTCTTGGGGCCTTTTGCAGTGCGGGCGTTCGTGCGGGTGCGCTGACCATGAGCGGGCAGGTTGCGGCGGTGGCGCATGCCACGGTAGCAACCGATTTCAATAAGGCGTTTGATGTTCATCTGCACTTCGCGGCGCAGATCACCTTCTACCTTGAAATTCTTGCCGATATAGTCACGCAACGCGCCAACTTCGGTTTCGGTCAAATCTTTGACGCGAGTATCCGGATTAACACGCGTTTCTGTAATGATCTCACGTGCATGTGTGGGACCAATCCCAAAAATGTATGTGAGAGCGACTTCGATCCGCTTATTACGCGGAAGATCAACACCTTCAATTCTCGCCATATGTCCTTATCCCTGTCGCTGTTTGTGCTTTGGGTTTTCGCAGATCACATATAATCTGCCGCTGCGCTTAACAATCTTGCATTTCGCGCATCGTTTACGAATGGATGGTGAAACTTTCATGGTACAACTCCTTAAAAGAACTGCGGTTAATCCGAAGTAAGGATTATACCTTGTCTTCGTGATTCCGTCTAGGAATGGACCCGTCTCCCAGCGTAGTGAGGATCAGGGGGCCGTTTTCCGTGACGGCGACGGTATGTTCAAAGTGAGCCGTCAAAGAACCATCTTCTGAAGAGACCGTCCACTGATCGGGCAGAACATATGTGGCAGCAGTTCCAACCAACAGCATCGGTTCCAGAGCGATGGTCATACCAACCTTCAACAACAACCCTTTGCCGGGGGTGCCAAAGTTCGGAGCCTGCGGGCCTTCGTGCATCTGACGACCCACACCGTGACCGGTGTATTCGCGGGTCACGTAATACCCACGGCTTTCCGCATACTCTTGAATGGCATGAGAAACGTCACCCAGATGATTTCCGGCGACCATTTTCTCAATTCCGGCATAAAGAGACCCTTCGGTGGCATCCATGAGTTTTTGGGCTTCTTTCGAAACCTCACCTACTCCGGCTGTGAAAGCGGCATCGCCCACGAAACCTTCGTAGACACAACCGCAATCCACCGACACGATATCCCCTTCCTTCAGCTTGCGCTTCCCCGGAATGCCGTGCACCAGTTCGTAGTTGACGCTGACGTTGGTGCTGGCAGGGTAAGGATAGGGGCCAGGGTACCCTTTAAAGGGGCTGTAACAACCATGTTTTCGCAGCACCTCTTCGGCGGCTGCATTCAAATCACCGGTCGTGATGCCCGGACGAATAATAGCACGGGCAGCAGCCAATGCTTCGGCATTGATGCGGCCTGCTTCGCGCATTACTTCGATCTCGTGCGCCGACTTAATGGTGATCTGGCGATCCCAAGACATAAAATCACGCTTTCTCAATTGCGGCCAGCAGATCAGCGGTTACTGCTTCGATGGGTTGGGTACCATCCACAGTCACCAGCAGATTGCGGCTCTTGTAGTATTCGATCAAAGGAGCGGTTTGTTGGGTATAAACCTTGATACGGTTTTCTACCGTGCTTCTCTGATCGTCTTCCCGTTGATACAGTTCCGACCCATCAATATCGCAGACGCCTGCGACCTGGGGGGGATTGAACTTCTCATGAAAGACATGTCCCTGAGCGCGGCATGACCAACGGCCACTGAGGCGGTCGATCAAAACCTGAGCCGGAACATCGATCAACGGAACAAGTTCCACCTTGCTATTGAATTCCTTGAGCATGGCTGCCAACGCATCTGCCTGAGCAGGCGTGCGCGGAAATCCATCCAGCAAGGCCCCTTTTTGACAATCCGGGCGGCTGATGCGCTCGCGCACCATACCAATTGTCACATCATCGGGCACAAGCTCGCCCCGGGCCATAAAACCCTGGGCAAGCTTGCCTAATTCAGTCTCGTTTTTTAAATTCTCGCGGAACAGATCTCCAGAAGAGATGTGCATCAGACCATACTTTTCAGCGATGATCTTTGCCTGTGTTCCTTTGCCGGCACCCGGAGGGCCAATCAAGACGTAGAATTTAGCCATGACTAGCCTTTAATGATGCTTTCGTCGTAACCGTGGATCTTGAGCTCGGTCTCGATGATGGTAAAGGTATCACGAACGACACCCACAACGATCAGCAAACCGGCAGCCGAGATCACGAACAGAGTGGACTGCGAGAGGGGCAGGAAAAGCTTCAAAATGTAGGGCAACACAGCCACAAAGCCAAGGAAGAAAGCACCCGGGAATGTGATGCGTCGCTGCACTTTGGTCAAATACTTTTGGGTGGGCCCGCCACGGACAACGCCGGGAATCTGCGCGCCCTGCTTCTTCAGATTGTCGCCGTAGTTCTGTTGCGTGAACAGAACATCGGTATAGAAGAAGGTAAAGCCGACCACCATCAAGAAGTAAAGGATCGGATAGAACCAACCCGTGCCACTGAACAGTGTGTAAACACTGTGGTTAAAGTTGGCCCACCACTCTACTTTTGAGTTCAAGAAATAGCTGGCCACCAACGCCGGGAAGGAGAGAATGGTCTGGGCAAAGATCAACGGGATCATGCCTGCCATGTTCACCATCAACGGCAGATTGCTGCGCACCGGCATGGACATGCGGTTACCCACACGGCGTCCGGGGAAGAGCACTGGCACATTGCGGCGTCCCTGCTGGACGTACACGATGGCAAAGATGGTCAGAACAAGCACCACCAGCATCAACAAGAACATCCACCAGCCATTGGTCGTATCGGCAAGGATGCTGCCCATTTTGGTCGGGATCTTGGCAACGATACCGGCGAAGATGATCAATGAAAGGCCCTGGTTCGGAATACCATATTCAGAGATCAACTGGCCCAACCAGATGCCGAACATCGTACCGGCCACCATGCTGGTAAGCAGGGTCAGGGTCGGCACCAGGCTTGCGCCGGTGAAACCAAAGGGGGTCGTCAAAATGCTTGAACCAGTGGCAACCATCGAGTTGAAGATGTTCACCTGACCGATAGCGGAAAGGAATGCCATGGGGATGGTCAAGTACATGGTCCAGCGTTCCATCAAAACACGACCCTGTCTCGGGTCCTCGTTCATGCGGCGTTCGAGCGCCGGGATGATCGGGATCAAGAGCTGGATGATGATCTGTGCGGTAATGTAGGGATACACCCCCATTGCCAGGATCGAGAAATTCGAGATCGTTCCACCAGAAAGCAAATCCAGCAAGTTGAACAGAGAGGCTCCAGCACCGGTTGATGAGGCGATCGATTGAATGACTGTGCGGTCAATTCCAGGCACCGGAATATTGGCTGCGAGTCGATAAAGCACCAACAACAACACAGTGATTATGAGCTTCTTTCGAATATCTTCAGATTTCCATAGGTAGCGCCAGGCTGATCGCTTCATGAGAACTGTCTCCTTGGTCTAACCTGCTTAGGCGATCAACTCGACCTTACCCCCGGCCGATTCGATCTTCGCGCGGGCCGCATCGGTCACACGCTGAACCTGAACCGTCAGAGCGACTGTTACTTCGCCGCGTCCGAGGATAGCGACCGGGTTACCGGGTTTGTGCAGCATTTTCGCCTCAGCCAAAATGGCCGGGGTGATCACGCTGCCCGCCTGGAAACGGGCCAATTGGTCAAGATTGATTTCATTGAATTCCACACGAGACGGAGGGGTGAACCCTTCACCGCGCATGAACGGTAAACGTCTAAAGAAAGGCAAGTTGCCACCCTGACGATACAGAGCGCCACCAGAACCGGCGCGAGCACCCAAACCTTTGGTGCCGCGACCGGAGGTTTTACCCTGACCGGCAGAAATGCCATGCCCTTTGCGCTTTCCTACTTTTTTGGCGCCTTCATTCGGCATGAGATCGTGTAGTTTCATTTCGCTTCCTGCTCTTCCACTTTCACAAGATGGTTGACTTTTCTGAGCATCCCACGCAGAGCAGAAGAATCTGTCAACTCAACAGTTTCGTTGAGGTGGTGCAGACCCAATGCTTTGACGGTGTCTTTGTGCTTTTCAGAATAACCGATTGCACTCTTCACCCAGGTGATGCGCAGTGTTTTCACTGCTGCCTGTTTCTTAGCCATTGTTCCTCCGTTCCCAGTAGGGCATCAACTCTTTGGCGGTTTTGCCGCGGCGAGCTGCTTCTACTTCGGGAGATTTGAGCGTGCCCAAAGCTTCGAAGGTGGCTTTCACCACATTCAAAACATTGGCGCTGCCCAGGCTCTTGGTTAAGATATCGCGCACACCGGCGGCTTCCAAAACGGCGCGAACGCCACCTGCGGCGATAACGCCGGTACCAGGGGAAGCGGGTTTCAGCAAGATGATTGCGCCAGCAGTACGGCCGGTCACCTCATGGGGGATGGTCGTGTTGGACAGGACAACCTGCTGCATGTTCTTGTGTGCACGCTCGGTAGCTTTGCGCATGGCGTCGGGCACTGCGTTGGCCTTGCCAATGCCGATGCCGATCTTGCCGTGGTTGTCACCAGCTACGATGGTTACTCGGAACTGGAAGCGACGACCACCCTTGACCACTTTTGCCACACGAGCAATCTCGATGACACGTTCGTCATACTGTTGTTCTAATGGTTGGTATTCCATTTGCTCCATATTTTAGGCCCTCACTTTATCTTATCGCCTAGAAATCCAGGCCAGCCTCGCGGGCGGCATCAGCCAGAGCTTTTACACGCCCACTAAAGCGGAAACCACCGCGATCAAACACAACCTGTTTGATGCCTTTATCAGTGGCACGCTTGGCAACCGTTTCTCCAACCAGGCGAGCCTGTTCAACCTTCTTGAGGCCATTGACCTTTGCACGGAGCTCAGTATCAACAGTTGAGGCTGAGGCGAGGGTAACACCCTGCTCATCGTCGATCACCTGGACGTAGATTTCTGCAAGGCTGCGGAAAACTGCCAACCGCGGCCGTAAAGCATTACCGCTGATGTTCTTGCGAACACGCTGGTGTCTGCGAATTCTTGCTTCACTTCGAGAATATTTAGCCATATGCATTCACCTACTTATTTCCCAGCGCCCTTACCCTTGCCTGCTTTACCGGCTTTTCGGCGGATCTTTTCGCCTTGATAGCGAATGCCTTTGCCCAGGTAAGGTTCGGGTGGACGAATCTTGCGGATATCATCAGCCAACTGACCGATCACCTCAAGGTCATAACCCTTGATGGCCACGGTGCGGGCTTTTGAATCTGCTTCAAATGTGATCCCGGTTGGGGGATCGATCACAACAGGGTGAGAATAACCAACGTAGAGGACGAGCTTTTTGCCATCCATCTCAACGCGGTATCCAACGCCATCCACTTCCAACACTTTGGTGAAACCGGTTGAAACGCCGGTGACCATGTTGTTGATCAATGCACGGGTGGTTCCATGCAAAGCGCGAATGTTAGGTTCCTCAGAGCTTCGGGTGACGGTGATGACGCCATCTTCCATCTTGATGCCGATCGCCGGAGAGAAAGCTCGTTTCATTTCTCCATTCGGGCCTTTGACATGGACATCAGAGCCGTTGATCTCTACTTTGACCGACTCTGGAACTGTCACTGGTAATCTGCCTATACGAGACACTTTTCAATCCTCCTTCATTCCACCGGGTTACCAGACCTTGCAGAGAAATTCACCACCAACACCAAGCTGGCGGGCTCTCTGGCCGGTCATGACACCCTTAGAGGTAGACAGAATGGCAACACCCATGCCTGCCAAAACCCAGGGAATGTCTGATTTTTGTGTGTAAACTCTGCGTCCAGGCCGACTGATTCTTTCGAGCCCAGTGATAACGGGAGTCTTTTCGCGACGTTCGCCAACGTATTTGATCTTGACACGCAAGACCTTTAAGAAGGCTTTCTCGCCATCGACTACCTCATATCCTTCAATAAAGCCTTCCTCTTTCAAAATTCGGGCAATTTCTTCCTTGATTTTTGAATGAGGCATAGCCACCACGGATTGGCTAGCCATGGCGCCATTCCGGATACGGGTCAACATATCTGCAATTGGATCATTAACACTCATGTTTCTTCCTCCGAACTGACGCTACCAGGATGATTTGGTGACGCCGGGGATTTGGCCTTCGAGAGCGAGCTCACGGAAGCAGATACGGCACAAACCAAATCGACGCATATAACCGTGGGGTCTCCCACAGCGCTTGCAGCGGTTGCGCACCTGCACGGCGTATTTTCGCCGTTGTTCACGATATTCCATGCATTTCTTCGCCATACTATTCCTTCCTGAAAGGCATGCCAAGAAGCTTCAGCAGCGCCAAAGCCTGGTCGTCTGAGGTGGCGCTGGTCACGATGGTAATTTCCATACCACGCACCTTGTCCACTTTATCGTATTCGATTTCCGGGAAAATGATCTGTTCACGAAGACCGAGGGTGTAATTTCCGCGTCCATCAAAAGACTCATCTGAAACACCGCGGAAGTCGCGCACGCGCGGCAGCACGATGTTCATCAAACGATCTAAGAAAGCCCACATTTTATCGCCACGCAGGGTCACCGAAGTGCCAATGGCGCGGCCTTCACGAAGTTTGAAGTTAGCGATGCTTTTGCGTGCTTTCGTGATGACGGGTTTCTGCCCGGTAATTGCGGTCAGATCGGCCACGGCGGCATCCAAAGCCTTCGGGTTATCCATTGCCTCGCCCAGACCAATGTTGATGACGACTTTCTTGATCTGCGGAATCTCCATCACGTTGCTGAGGTTCAATTCCTTCTGGAGGGCGGCGGCAACTTCGTTCTGATATTTTTCTCTCATGATATTCATAATCGTTTACTCCGCCTTTTACAGATCAAGATCTGCTTCACAGTTCTTGCAGATACGTTTGGTCTTGTTCTCTTCGCGGACGAGCGCAACACGGGTGGCTTTATTGCATTTCTTGCACACGATCATCACATTTGAGATGCTGACCGGGGCCTCGAAACGAATTTTGCCGGGGTTGACAGTTCGACCCTGAGATTGAACCTGGCGCTGGTGCTTGGTGCGCATGTTAATGCCCTGCACCACGACACGTTCTTCGGCTGGCAATACTCGAATCACCTCGCCGCGTTTGCCTTTATCGTCAATGCGGCCGGTGATGATTTCTACCTGATCACCTTTGCGAATTTTAACTTTCATCTTTGCTCCTTCACCCTGGCCTAGATTACTTCCGGAGCCAGGCTGACGATTTTCATGAAGCCTTTTTCACGTAATTCGCGAGCAACCGGGCCAAAGATACGGGTGCCTTTGGGGTTTTGCCCATCGGCTTCGAGAATAACAGCCGCATTGTCATCAAAGCGGATGGTGGAACCATCTTCGCGGCGCCATTCTTTGGCAGCGCGCACGATCACGGCTTTGACCACTTCGCTCTTCTTCACCGAACCCTGAGGGGCCGCTGATTTGACGGTGGCAACTACAATATCACCCACCGTACCATACTTGTGGGTGGAACCACCCTCAATATGGAATACCAGGATCTCGCGGGCGCCGGTGTTATCGGCAACTTTTAATCGAGATTCATGTTGGATCATTCGACCGCCTCCTCAACAACATCGAAGGATTTCCCTTCGCGTTTGACGATGGCTTCAACAACCCAATGTTTTTCGCGAGAGATAGGGGCGCTCTCGACGACAGTAACCTCGTCACCGATGTGGCAGTCCAATTCATCATGGGCTTTCACTTTGTGGCTCGAATGAACCACTTTGTGATACAACGGGTGGCGGTAGGTTCTGGAAACTTCAACAACGACCGTTTTGGTCATCTTGTTGCTGGTGACGACACCAGTCATACGACGTCGTTCGTTCATTTTGCACCTTCCGATACATCACCGAGCTCACGTTCACGAAGAATGGTCTCGTAAACAGCGATCTGTCGGCGGACAAATTTGAGACGGCTGGTATCGGTCAATTGCCCAGTGACGATCTGGAAACGAAGATTCATCAGTTCGTTTCGGGCGTCGCCCAGCTTTGTCTTGATTTCTTCAGTGGCTAAAAGCCGAATTTCAGAAGTTTTCATGCGGCTTCTCCTGCTCCCTCATGTCGGCTGAGAATCTTGGTCTTGATCGAGAATTTGTAAGAAGCCTGGTTGAGGGCTTCGATCGCTTCATCGTGATCCAGACCACTGATCTCAAACACGATTCTTCCCGGTTTCACCACTGCCACATAGTACTCCACGGCGCCTTTCCCTTTACCCATACGGGTTTCGGGCGGACGGTGAGTATATGGTTTGTCGGGGAAAATCCGGATCCATACTTTACCGTGACGCTTCATCGCGCGGACGATGGTGCGGCGGGCGGCTTCAATCTGACGGGCAGTGACCCAACCCGGTTCCAATGCCTGCAGGGCATATTCACCGTAGATCATATCTGCGCCGCGCAGCGCCTTACCTCGCATGCGACCGCGTTGAGCTTTACGCCACTTTACACGTTTTGGCATCAACATAGCAGCTACCTCTTTCGTTTCACCTGAGCTAAAGCCCAGCGTGGAGTCTATTCGCTTACGTACACACCCTCGGTGGATTCAACTTTCTCTTCCACACCCGGTAATACTTCACCTTTATAAACCCATACCTTTACACCGATGCGACCATAAGTGGTCAAGGCTTCGGCACGGGCAAAGTCAATGTTCGCGCGCAGGGTTTGCAGAGGCACACGGCCTTCACGCAGCCAGACGATTCGGGCCATTTCAGCACCGCTCAAACGACCGGAAACTGAAACCTTGATGCCCTGTGCGCCCTGGCGCATGGCCTGCTGCAGTGCACGCTTCATGGCACGGCGATAGCTGACACGGCGTTCGATCTGTCCGGCAATATTCGCAGCCACGAGATAAGCATCGCAGTCTGGGGTCTTGATCTCTTTGATCTCGAGATCGATCTTTTTGCCGGTCAGTGCTTCGAGGTCGGTGCGAATCTTCTTGACTGAGTCGCCTTTGCGACCGATCAAGATGCCCGGTTTGGCGGTGTGAACCACAACCTTCACCTTGCCAGGGAAGCGCTCGATCTCTACACGAGAAATACCCGCTTTTTCAGCTTCTTTGCGGACGATCTTACGAATGACCAAGTCCTGATGTAACTGATCGCTGTATTCTGACCCTTCGGCGAACCAACGACCTTCCCAGGGCTGATTAATTCCAAGACGAAAACCTATTGGATGAACTTTTCGACCCATAATTACTCCTGGTGTCCCTTTCTCTATTCCCTCTCGCGCAGCACAACAGTGATGTGCGAAGAACGGCGCAGCAACGGCTTGAAGCGGCCGCGGGCGCCAAAACGACGCCACTTGCGGGTGGGAGCTTCATCGGCCATGATCTGATAAACAAACAGATCGTCACGGCTGACGCCGAAGTTTTCTTCAGCGTTGGCTACTGCTGAGGCCAGCAATTTGCCTACGTGGTAAGCGGCCACTTTGTTGGTGAACTTAAGGGTGGTCAAAGCCTCCACGGCAGGCTTTCCACGGACCATATCCACAACCAGGCGGGCTTTCTGAGCCGATACACCGCAGTTTTTCAATTCAGCGCGGATATCATGAGCCATGATTATTTTCCTCCTTTATCGGAGACGTGGCCGCGGAAATGGCGAGTGGGTGCAAATTCACCCAGGCGGTGCCCAACCATGTTTTCGGTGATGTAAATGGGCACATGACGTCTGCCATCATGTACGGCAATGGTATGCCCAACCATCTGCGGGAAGATCGTGCTGGCCCGGCTCCAGGTTCGGAGAACTTTCTTCTCTCCGGCGGCATTCATCGCTTCGATTCTTTTCAAAAGCTTAGGGGCTACAAACGGCCCTTTTTTAAGCGATCGTGACATTTTATCGTTCCTCTCTCTCGGCTAAGATCTCTTTAACCAATCTTACCGATTGCCGGCGTTACGACGGCGAACAATGAACTGGTCGGTCTTCTTATTGCGGCGAGTCTTATAGCCACGGGTGGGTTTGCCCCACGGGCTCTTCGGACCCGGCATACCAGCAGGTTGACGGCCTTCGCCACCACCATGCGGATGGTCGCGCGGACTCATTGCTGTACCGCGAACGGTCGGGCGAATGCCCAAATGGCGTTTGCGGCCGGCTTTGCCCAATTTAATGTTGCTGTGATCGGTGTTGCCGACCTGGCCAACGGTGGCATAGCACTGCTGGCGCACGAGGCGAACTTCACCGGAGGGCATACGAACCTGGGCGTAATCACCTTCTTTACCCAAAAGCTGGGCAGAAGTACCGGCTGAGCGAACCAACTGGCCGCCTTTGCCTTCACGCAGTTCGATATTGTGAACCATCGTTCCAACGGGAATGCTGGCGATGGGCAGGCTGTTACCGGGGCGGATTTCGGCGTTGGGGCCGGAGACCACGGTGTCGCCCACTTTCAGGCCAAGAGGAGCGATGATGTAGCGTTTTTCGCCATCAGCGTAAACGAGCAGGGCCAGACGAGCCGTACGATTCGGGTCGTATTCAATCGCGGTAACACGAGCCGGGATATCCAGCTTGTTACGCTTGAAATCAACGATACGAATGTACTGGCGGCGGCCGGCGCCCTGATGGCGCACAGTCACTCGACCCTGGTTGTTACGGCCAGCGCGAGCTTTGCGCAAGACGATCAGCGACCGTTCAGGAGTGTCCTTG
This sequence comes from uncultured Anaerolinea sp., assembly GCA_964459385.1. Classification (GTDB taxonomy): domain Bacteria; phylum Chloroflexota; class Anaerolineae; order Anaerolineales; family Anaerolineaceae; genus UBA6107. Next base: position 2,333 of record CAYWLG010000016.1, on the reverse strand, counting down.
GTGATCTCTTCAAAAGAGTACCCGGTCATTCCACGGCGGCTGGGAGTCGTAGGTTTATAAATCTTAATCGCCATTATTCAACCCCTTCAAATATCGGAATACGATCTTCCGGAATCAGGGTGACGATCGCTTTCTTATACGCTGCATTGCTGATATCCAAACGGCGACTGCGCGCACGTCGAGATCGTTTTGCCGGAGCGTTGATAATGTTCACCCGTACAACTTTGACATTAAAGAGGGTTTCCACTGCATCTTTGACCAGGGTGCGATTCGCATCGTCTGCGACTTCGAACACATATTGATGCATGCGGTTAACCAGATAATTGGACTTCTCAGTCACAATTGGGCGTTGGAGTACGTTATAAATCGAGCTCATTTTTATCCTCCTATCCCAGATTGGCCTTGATGAGATCAAGAGCAGCTACAGGAATCAACAGTTTGTTGTAGACCAACAGGTCGCGAACATTCAGGTAATTCGCATGTAGAATTTTAGCGTCCGGGATATTGCGGGTTGAGCGAACAACACCTTCGTATGCCTCATCCACTGCGGGCACGAGCACGAGGGCGCTGGCTTCGCCAACCAGAGCATTCAACGCACCAGCCATCAGACGGGTCTTGGGCTCGGCCAATTTCAGATCATCGATCACAACGATCTGATTCTCTGCAGCTTTACTGGAGAGTGCTGCACGTAACGCGGCCTGACGCATCTTGCGGGGCATGGAAACAGCGTATGAACGCATGTGCGGGGTGTGAATCTTACCGCCGCCTTTCCACTGGGCTGAACGGGTTGAACCCTGTCGGGCACGACCGGTTCCCTTCTGATGCCAGGGTTTGCGCCCACCGCCAGCGGTTTCGCTCTTGGTCTGGGTTTCGTGCGTGCCGAGATGGGCATTTGCCATCTGGCGCACAAAAGCCTGGTGCATCAGATCAACACTGATTGGGGCTTCAAAGATCGCGGCCGGTAATTCAACCGAGCTGACCTTCTTGCCTTCCATGTTTACGACATCTACTTTCATAGTCATATGCTCCCTTTGTCCTGTGGTCCGCTACTGTTTTCGCGATTCTTTGATCACGACCAGTCCACCACGAGCGCCGGGGACGGAACCGTTTACGCCGATCACATTACGCTCGGCATCGACCAGGACAACTTTGAGATTTTGCGCAGTAACGGAATCATTGCCCATATGACCCGGACCGCGGTGACCTTTGTAGACACGACCAGGTGTGGTCGTGGCACCATTAGAACCAGGAGCACGCAAACGATCGGACGCACCGTGTGTTTTCGGTCCGCCACGGAAGTGATAGCGTTTCACGCCACCTGCAAAACCTTTACCTTTGCTTGTACCTGAGACATCAACCTTCTCACCCACAGCAAAAACGCTCACGTCCAGCTTATCGCCTTCTTTGAGCTCAACTTCTTTTGCTTTAAATTCACGCAGGAATTTCAGTGGGGGCAGGTTAACACGCTTGAGGTGGCCAATCTCGCCACCGGTCAAACGTTTCGGCTTGACTTCTTCGTAACCCAATTGAACGGCCGAATAACCATCTTTCTCAACCGATCGGACCAGGGTAACGAAGCATGGCCCAGCTTCGATCAGCGTAACAGGAACTGCCGCGCCGTTTTCATCGAAAATCTGGGTCATGCCGATTTTCTTCCCTATCAGCCCTTTTAACATTTCAGTTGTACTCCTTCAAGTATTTATTAAGAGACTGTCAGCCTGGGCTAGGCTGCATCATCCCTGAACAACTCAGTCAGCGAATTGCTGCGTCACCAGTGATTTTGTCGCGTGCGCCTACAAAATCGCTCTTGAGTTGCCTTCTCGGGTTTTTGAGAACCCAAAACCGAACTATTTTACCGCAGAACGCGGTAAATAGCCAGTGTATTACCAGTTTTTAAGGTGATCTACCGATAGCGAATTCGAATTCGTCGGTAAGTTGGTCACTAGATCTTGATCTCGATATCCACGCCAGCAGGCAAATTCAGGCGCATGAGCATATCGATGGTCTTGGCGTCGGGATCCAGCACATCGATCAAACGATTGTGGGTGCGGATCTCAAAATGCTCGTGTGAATCTTTATCAATGAACGATGAACGGCGAACCGTAAAGCGTTCAACACGGGTGGGCAGGGGGACTGGACCAACAACTTGAGCCCCACTGCGTTCCGCAGTCTCGACAATGCGTTTGGCAGATTGGTCGAGGACGCGGTGATCGTAAGCCTTCAAACGAATTCGAATTTTTTGTTTTGCCATCATAACTCTACCTATGCAAGGATTTTTGTGATCACACCGGCGCCAACCGTCAGACCACCTTCGCGAATTGCGAACTTCGAGC
>CAYWLG010000015.1:0-55228 GCA_964459385.1 uncultured Anaerolinea sp. | reverse complement strand
TAAAACTGCACCCTTTCTGTTGGATTTTGTGTCCAACTTTTGGGGTGCAGTTCAACAAACGGGGCCTCTTTTTATTCTTCGATCAGTGGAAAATAAACGATAAACTTCGTGCCTACTTTTAGCTGCGATTCCACTTCAATCTTGCCGCCCAGCTTCTCTGTGATCCATTTGGCGATGGAAAGGCCCAGGCCAAAACCGCTGGTAGCGGTATGGGTACGCGATTTATCGCCACGATAAAAGCGTTCAAAAATATGCGGTAAATCTTCAGCAGAAATCCCCGGGCCATTATCTGAAATTATCACAACGGCCTGACCCTCTTTCTTTTCAAGGGAAATATCTACTTTGCCGCCTTTAGGGGTATAGGAAATGGCATTACTGATCAGGTTTAAAAAAACCTGTTTGATGCGGTCGTGATCGCCGTTGACACGTGCCTGATCGATGGAAACCAGATTCAATTTCACCTTTTTTCCCGCCAGCACATGTAACTGTTGAATCACTTCCAGCAAGATACCATCCAGGTCTACTTTAACCAGATCAAGCGGCATCATGCCGGATTCTGCCTGGTTGAGCAAAAGCAGATCGCCCACCATGCGCGTCAAACGATCCACTTCCCCTTCAACCCCCGATAAAGACTCCTCATCCGGGCCAAATTTGCGAATGATGCCAATATTGCCTTTGATAACCGTCAACGGTGTGCGCAGCTCGTGGCTGACATCGCCCAAAAACCGCTGCTGGGAACCAAAGAGCTTTTCCAACCGCTCCAGAGTCTTATTGAAAGCCAGCACCAGGCGTCCCACTTCATCTTCTGAAGTGCCCTCCAGTGGAATGCGGCGGGAGAGGTCATCCGCCCGGGTGATCTGGGTGGCGATGTTGGTGATCGTCGAAAGCGGCGCCAAAGCGCGCCCTGTCATCAGCCAGGTAAAGATGCCCGTGATCAATAAAGCCAGCGCCGTCAGACCGATCAAGATCTTCGACAGCGTTTGCTGAATCACGTCCATCAGGCTCAGGTCAATACCCACCTGCAAGATTCCAGCCGGGCCACGTATCGAAGAAAGCGGCGTCGTCAAAATGCGTAAATGCTGACCCTCGGTCGTCGCGGTAGAAAAAGTGGTGGAGCCTTCCAGCCAGGCGCTCTGATCAAGCGAGACCTTCCAGCCGGTTGGACGGGAAATTTGCAAGCTATGGTCGGTGCCCCACACCTGGATCAAAAGGTTCTCAGTGGGTTGATAGTTCGACACCGAGCGGGCGTCAAATTGACCGGCTGAGCTGACCTTCAATAAATCCAAGAGATCACTTGAAGTTTGCTGCAGGGTTTGATCAATATTGTTAAGCAAGATCACACTTACCAGACCATAGACCAAACCGCCGAAGAGCAACAAAATACTCCCCAGCAGTGTGGTATAGAGCAGGGTCAAACGTAAGCGTAATGACATCGGGCTGAGAGGTTATCCTACTTCGCGCAGCACATAACCCACGCTGCGAACGGTGTGGATCAGACGCGGCTCGTTCTGACTTTCCAGTTTTTGGCGCAGGTAACGAATGTAAACATCCAGCACGTTACTTTCGCCGCCAAAATCGTACCCCCAAACGCGATCGAATATCAACTCACGGGTTAACACCTGACGCGGATGGCGCATGAACAGCTCCAGCAGATCATATTCCTTGGCTGTGAGCATAATGACGCGATTCTTGCGGGTGGCCTGCCGGGTAGAAGTATCCAGGGTCAGATCGGCGAAGGTCAATACCGGGGCGCGTTCCACCTGGGTGCGTCGCAACAGCGCCCGCACACGGGCCAGCAGTTCATCCAGTTCAAAGGGCTTGACCATATAATCATCGGCACCGGCATCCAAGCCATGCACGCGGTCTTCAAGGGTTTCTTTGGCGGTCAACATCAAAATGGGCACGCTGCTTGCTTCGCGAATACGGCGGCAAACCTCAATGCCATCCATGCCGGGCAGCATCCAATCGAGCACCACCAGGTCGGGATGATTGTCACGATTCAGGTTCAGGCCGCTCTCGCCATCAAGCGCCGTATCCACCTGGTAGCCTTCATAGACGAGCGCTCGACGAAGAACTTTCAAAATTCCTTCGTCATCTTCAATGATCAATATTCGTTCTTTCATACTCTCCTCCACAAACAAGGCCCGCGTATCCGCCAATTAACGATTGTCTATATTATTGCACATTTTTAAGAATTATTAATGTTCTAATCGAACGAATCTGGTCCATTTTCCAATTTTTAGCCAATTTTTAGGCAGTATAATTTCTTCATGCCGAATTCAACCCCCATCACCCCCATTTGGATCGATACAGCGCAAAAACTGGCATCCATCTCCGCCGACTTGCAGCAATCTGAAACGCTCAGCATCGATACAGAATCGAACAGCCTGTACGTTTATTATGAGCAAGTTTGCCTGATTCAAATCAGTACAAGTGAGCACGACTACCTGATTGATCCATTGGCCTTAAAAGAACTGGCGTCACTTGGAACGATATTCGCCAACCCAAAGCAAGAAAAAATATTTCATGCTTCAGAATATGATGTGATCTGCCTCAAACGCGATTTTGGCTTTCAATTCACCCACCTTTTCGACACTATGATCGCCGCGCGCATATTGGGTGAGCCCGCCGTAGGGCTGGCTGCACTTCTCAATTCTCGCCTCGGAATCGAATTGGACAAGAAATATCAGCGTGCCAATTGGGGGTTGCGTCCCCTGCCGCAGGAAATGCTTGATTATGCCTGCCTGGACAGCCATTATCTTTTTGAACTGCGTAATATTCTGGCCGATGAACTGAGAGAAAAGGGGCTGTGGGAACTCGCCCTTGAAGACTTCAGACTTGCCTGCGAAGTAGAAGCACACGCTGGCGCGCCTGTGCCGCAAACCTGCTGGAAGGTTGCCGGATCGACCCACATCAACGGTTCAGAAGCGGCTATTTTGCAAATGCTGTGTGACTACCGCGAGGATCTGGCCAGCAAGCAAAACGTTCCTGCCTTTAAGATCATTTCCAACGAAGCCTTAATGAATTTGATTAAACAATCGCCCGAATCCAACGACGACTTAAAATCAATTCATGGTGTTTCACCGCGTTTTATCGGCCGGCATGGAAAGGCAGTTTTGGATATCTTAAAGATGAAAGAGAGCATCCCTCCCCTCAGGAAGATCGGTAAAACCCGCCCCAGCGAAACCTATCTCGCACGGCTGGACTCTTTGCGGGAATGGCGCAAGGAAAAGGGCAAGCAATTGAAGGTTGAATCGGATGTGGTACTGCCCAGAGACCTGGTGGAACGGGTCGCCGGCGAAAACCCGGGGTCGCTGCCTGAACTAAAGAACGCGCTGCATGCTGTTCCCTGGCGCTATGCGCATTTTGGTAAAGAGATCATTGAAGTTTTGAAGAAACTGGAGGCGTAATGAAAATTCAATTTAATGGTGCTGCACAAACTGTCACCGGCTCTCAACATTTACTTGAAGTCAACGGCCATCGTCTGCTTTTGGATTGCGGCCTCTTTCAGGGGCATCGCAAAGATTTTTATGACCGCAACCAGAATTTTGATTTTGACCCTGCCTCAATTGACTGTGTCGTCCTCTCACATGCCCACATTGACCACAGCGGCAATCTGCCCAATCTGGTAAAATCCGGCTTTAACGGCCCGATCTACTCCACCCCACCAACCGCGGCACTCGGTGAGATCATGCTGCGCGATTCAGCCCACATTCAGGAAGCCGATGCGCAGTACGCCTCAAAAAAGAACGCCCGCCGCGGCGAAGATCCGGTTGAGCCGCTTTATACCACCGAAGATGCCGTCGAAGCCTGCAAGCATTATTATCCCGTCAAATACGATCAGGCCTTCTCACCCGTGCCGGGGGTGACCGTGCACTTTGTCAACGCCGGGCATATCCTCGGTTCTGCCGCAGTGGTGTTGGATATTGAAGAGAACGGCAGTAAAAAGAAAGTGTGGTTTTCCGGCGACATTGGGCGCATGGATATGCCGATCTTGCCCGAACCTGTTTTGCCCACGCCAGACGTAGACTATTTGCTGATGGAATGTACTTACGGCGATAAGCCTCACAGCAGCATCGAAGAAGCCTATGTAGAATTTCGCGACGTGGTCAAGAAAACCGTTCAGCGCGGCGGAAAGATCATCATCCCTGCCTTTGCAGTTGGCCGCACACAGGATATCGTCTACTTTCTGGACCGCATGATCTCTGAAGGAGAGGTCAAAGAAATTCCGGTTTACGTAGACAGCCCGCTGGCCGTGGAAGCCTCAAAAATATTTTTGGATTTCCCCGATTATTTTGATGAAGAAGCCCGCCAGTTGATGCGCGAACATCGCCACCCTGCCCTCGATTTCAAAGGGCTGCATTACGTCAGTTCTGTAGAGGAATCAAAGAGCTTGAACAACATGAAAGGCTCGATGGTCATCATCTCGGCTTCGGGCATGGCAGAAACCGGACGCATTTTGCATCACTTGCGCAATAACATCGAGAACCCCGCCAACACCATCCTGATCGTTGGCTGGCAGGCTCCTTACACATTGGGCCGCCGCCTGGCCGAGCGCGACAATCAGGTGCGCATCTTTGGTCAGCTCTTTGAGCGCCGGGCTGAAGTAGAAACCATTGGCGGGCTGTCTGCGCACGGCGGGCAGGAAATGCTGTTGCAATATGCCCGTCAGGTGAAAGGACACGCCAAAGAGATCTTTCTCGTGCACGGCGAGCCGGAAACCGCGGCTATTTTCAAGCAGAAGCTCGAATCGGAGGGCATTGGCCCGGTGAAGTACCCCGAATATCAGGAAACGGTGGAAATTTAGGCGATTTCGGTTATAATCTTGGCGTTCGGAGAGGTGCCGGAGCGGTTGAACGGGGCGGTCTCGAAAACCGTTGTGGCCCTATGGACCACCGTGGGTTCGAATCCCACCCTCTCCGCCAGGTTAACAGAGCCACTTGTTCAATCAAGTGGTTTTTGTTTTAAGCACCGTGGGTTCCAATCCTCACACCAGAGGTGTGCTTCGCGCACTCAAGAGTGCGCGCCCTCTCCGCCAGGTTAACAGAGCCACTTGTTCTCAAGTGGTTTTTGTTTTAAGCACCGTGAGTTCGAACCCACACACCAGAAGTGCGTTTTTTTACTTAAAGTGAAAAAGGTGTTATTAATAAAAAGACGATTGGTACGGCTTTATTCGTAGATGAGGAGAGGTTTAAATGTTTCGTTATGCACACACAAATATCGTTGCCAAAGACAGTCAGAAGCTGATCCGTTTTTATAAAGAGGTGTTTCACTGCCGGAGCATTGGCGAGACCCGCGATATGCGAGCTCAATGGATCGACGATGTAAGTGGACTTGAAAATGCCCACATCGTTGGCGAACACCTCGGTCTACCCGGGTTCGACGAAAATTCCCCCACGCTTGAGATCTTTTCGTTTGATTCAATGGTAGAAGCTGAAGACTCACCCCTCAATCGTTGTGGTCTTTCTCACCTGGCCTTTGAAGTGGATGATGTAGAAGAAACGACCCAGGCCGTTTTGCAGGCAGGCGGCAGTCAGTTGGGTAAGGTGATCAAAGCAACTTACCCCGGAAAGATTGCTACACGAGTCTTTGTCAGGGATCCGGAAGGAAATTTGGTAGAAGTGCAAAGCTGGAAAAAGACGGAATAGACTTCAGCCGTTTAACCCTTAATAAAATAAATGATCGACACGGTCAGCCCAATGCCCACCACCACCCAGCGCAGCACGGCAGGGCTGACCTTGCCGCTGAATTTGCCCCCCACCAAACCACCGGCCAGTGAGCTAAATGCCATCACCAGCGCCACCCACCAGTGCACTTTACCTGAAAAGACGAAGAATACCGCGGCCGCCACGTTGATGGCCAGAGCCAGAATCTGTTTGAGCGCGTTCAAGCGGGTCAGCGAATCATTTACCAGCGAACCCAGCACTGAAAGCAAGATCACGCTCAAGCCAGCGCCAAAATAGCCGCCATACACAGCCGAAAGCAAAACGCCCGGCGCGGCCATCAGCTCCATCTTTCTGGAACCGCGTGAACTTTCAAGGCGGGCGAGCCAGCGACGAATCGGTTCCCCTAAAGCCAACAACAATGAGGCCAGCAAGATCAAGTAGGGGATCAATACTTTGAAGGATTTCTCACCCGTATGCTGAAGCAGCAGCGCCCCAATGATTCCACCCAAAACCGCGGCCGGCAGGTAGATGAACAAGCGCTTCTTCTGCCCCTGCAAATCTTTCAGTTGCGCGATAGTGGCACCAAAATAGCCGGGGCAAAGTGCCACCGTATTGGTCATGTTGGCCGAGACCGGGGGCAGCCCGACCGCAGTCAGCAGTGAGAAGGTGATGAGGGTACCGCCGCCGGCCAGAGCATTGATGCCTCCGGCCAAAAAAGTGCCCAGGGCGATCAGCAGGTATTGATAGGCCTGTAAAGTGATCATGGATTTACGATTCGGGTTTTTTGTAAAAATTCACCCTGGCAAGAAAAACAAACCCTCCGCCAGGGTGAATAATTTATTTGATTGAAGGGAAATTACTCTGCAATTACCGGGGCGGCCTGGATCATGCCTTCAAGGATGGTTTCCAGAGCCATGGTGTGAACACAGCGTCCGCGCATTGTGAAGAACTCACAATCGCATTTCCAATCGCCGTTATCGTATGAAACGTAATGGGTATTGTTGTCGCCTTTGACCGCTACAGTAATGTTCTTGAATTCAAAGCGATTCTTTTCTTCTGCGTAACGTTTTGCTTTTTCAATTTTTCCGATCATTCCGTAGTCCATTTTACTGTCTCCTTAGTCTGAATTGGGAAACAAAAAGGCACGCAGTAATACTGCGTGCCTTAGTAACTCCGAATTGTGAAAAACTTCAACTCCAATACTCGCATAATGGTCTAACTCCAATATAGGGTTATGATATAACTTCTGGCAAAGATTGTCAACTAGTTTTAAGAATGACTTTCTCCATGATCAATGCATCTTCGCCATCTTCGTAGTATTTATCCCAAACCCCTATGTGCTTGTAGCCCAACCCCGCATACAAATGCTGCGCCCCAAAATTGGATCGCCGCACCGACAAACGTACCGCGGGCATCTGCATCGCCTCTTCGCAGGCCTGAATCAGGCGTGTGGCCAGCCCCAGGCGGCGATATTGGGGGCGAACGCCTACTGTTGTGATCCAGCCAATCCCTTCGTTGCGATGCGAATCTCCGCCAATGAAGGCGGCCATCTTGCCGTCGATATCGATCTTGTAACGCACCAAACCGGGAATGATCAAAACAGCCAGCAACTCGATCAATGGCCAGGCATCCTTATCAAAACAGACCTGCTCCAACTCACGTAGTTGGTTAAGATCTGAAAACGTAGCAACTTCTATCAGGTAATTATTATCATCCATGAGGTTAAAAGGCTGCGGGTAGAGCCTTTCGACTCTTACCCCGCAGCACAATTGGTTCTGATCAGTTGTGATCTACTTCTCTTTCGTCTGACCTTTTTTAACAAAGTCGCTGATCAGGCTGGTGAACTCCATCGGGAAGATGTACTTGGTCGATGGGCTGGAAGCCATATTCTTGAGGGTGTCAAAGTACTGCAGCGTCATGGTGTTCTGATCAATTTCTTTGGCGGCAGCATAGATCGCCTCAAGGGCTTTCTGATAACCTTCTGCGCGCAGCAACTGGGCCTGTTTTTCACCCTCTGCACGCAAGATGGCGGCCTGTTTCTCGCCTTCGGCCTTCAAAATGTTGGACTGTTTATCACCCTGGGCCACGTTGATGGCGGCCTCGCGGGTACCGGTAGACTCGGTAACGATGGCGCGGCGGGTACGCTCAGCGGTCAACTGGCGATTCATGGATTCCTGCACGTCGCGCGGAGGAATGATCTCACGAATTTCAACGTTGGTCACTTTCACGCCCCAGCGTTCGGTCACTTCATCCAGGCGGGCACGCAGGGCAGTGTTGATCTTTTCACGTTCAGAGAGCACACCATCCAACAAGATACCGCCGATCACCGAACGCAAGGTAGTGGTAGCAATACCCTGAGCTGCGATCTCAAAGTTCTGCACCTGCAAAACCGACTGCACCGGATCGAACACTTTGTAGTACCACAAGAAGTCGATTGAAACAGGGGCATTATCCTGGGTGATCGAGGCCTGGGTCGGGATCTCGCGCACTTGCTCACGCAGATCAACAGAGACCGGGCGGTCGATGAAAGGAATCAGCAGCGTCAGACCAGGGCCCTTCTGCCCAATGCACCGTCCAAGACGGAACACGACCAGACGTTTGTATTCCGGGACGATCTTGATGGCAGCCGCCAAGAAGATAAGCAGCACCACCACAAAGCCAATTACCAAACAAATCAATACAGGGCTCATTTATCCTCCATTGAATAATGAACTATTTGCTCGATTCTTTATACGGTTCCACGATCAGGACGAGGCCTTCACGATCGATCACTTTAACCATCGCGCCAGCCGGGATGGCCTCCTGGCTGCGGGCCGTCCACTCTTCACTGGCAACGTACACGGTGCCTTCTTGATGAATCCGGGTGCGGGCCTCGCCCACCTGGCCAATGAGACGGGTCAGATCTTGCGAAGGGCGCATCTTGAACGCTTCAAACCCTTTACGGCCGATCAGCCAGGTGAGGCCGATGGCGGCCAAACTGACCAAAACGGCAAAGAAGGGGTTGATGGCCGCACCGCTGACCGTTCGCGGGAAAAGAAAGATCGAGCCCGCGATCATCAAGGCCAGTGAGGCCGCCAGCCAGTACCATTGTTTTGGTTTACGCACTGCTATCACCAGTGGAATGATGCCGAGGACCATCATGGCAAGCCCCCACCAGTTAACCGCCAGTTGATAGATGCCATACCCTGCCAGTGCAATTGCAAACAACGCCCCAATTTCAAGCAGGCCGGTACCCGGTGTGAAAAGTGCCAGAATCCCCAGAACAAAACCCAACACCAACAACAAATATGTGACATTCGGGTCAAGCAAGAAACTCATTCGCATCCTTTCATGGTCGCTGCAATGTTCGACCATATTCATTATACTCTACGTGGAATTCATCGTTTTTGTTGCAAAATTTGTGTTGAAAGGCGATGAACTCCCCTTTTACAAGAAAGAATCAGCGTTAAAGGTTCGGGAGTTGTCTTGACAGCAAGGTAATCAGAGTATATACTCCAATTTAATCTAATACCTTCTTCGGGGCAGGGTGAGGGAAGAGAGCTTCCCAATTCCCGATCGGTGGTATAACCCACGAGCAAAGTTTGCATGATCCGGTGAAATTCCGGGGTCGACGGTAAAGTCCGGATGAAAGAAGAGCCTTCTTTCAAGTATCTTGGCATACTTGAATCTATTCCCCCGAAGAATTGACTTCGAGGTTTTTTTGTTAAAATCACAACCTTCACGCAGCACCCGTAATCCTGCCCGACCCGGCCCTTCGCTGACGCAGCAATTGATCCGACACAACGAGTGGATGGTCTTCCTTTCCATCCTTATTGCCATTGCGCTCTGGGCGCTGGTAGTGGATTGGGCCAACCTGCCCGCTTTTGTGCTGCCTTCCCCTGCTGCCGTTTGGCACAAACTGATGCAAACGCTGACAGATGGCACTTTGCTCAAAAACGCCGCAGTGACCCTGGTAGAAGTGCTCATCGGCCTGTTCAGCGGCACCTGCCTGGCGGGCATCTTAGGATACTTTTTGGCGCGCTCTTCCTCACTTGAACAATTGGTCGCCCCGATTCTGGTCGCCGGGCAGGCCATCCCTACTGTGGCCATTGCCCCCCTGCTCATCATCTGGTTCGGCTCGGGCATGCTCTCGAAAGTGATCATTTGTGCTTTTATTGTGTTCTTCCCGGTGCTGGTCAACACGATCATTGGTTTTCGTGACGTGCCTTCCAATTTGCGCGACCTGATGAAATCAATGCACGCCAATCGAATGCAAATGCTGCGCTACCTGGAACTGCCTGCTGCCCTGCCCGTGCTTTTTGGCGGTTTACGCATCGGCGCCACCCTGTCAGTAGTGGGCGCAGTGGTAGGAGAATTCGTCGGCTCAGACAGTGGGCTTGGCTTTCTGATCAATCTGGGCCGCGGGCAATATGATATGGCTCTGGTGTTCGTAGCAATCTTCGCTTTGGTGGTGCTGGCGCTCGGCCTTTATGGCATTGTGATGGCCGCCGAAAAACTTTCAATGCCCTGGAAATTACATTCTCATTAGGAGATCCAATGAAAAAACAATCCCTTCTCTTTCTCTTAATCTTTTCATTCTTGCTGACAAGCTGCGCGGGGGCTGCCAACACCGTTTCCCCCACTGGTCAGTCGAATGATCTGATCTCGATCACACTTCCGGTCGGCTATGTGCCAGATATCCAGTTCGCGCCGCTGTATGTGGCAATTGAAAAAGGTTATTATCGTGATGAAGGGCTGGACGTTTCCATTGACTACAGCATGGAAAATGATAATACCGTGCTGGTCGGTACCGGCAAACTTTCCTTTGCGGTCGTCAGCGGCGAACAGGTGCTGCTGGCACGTGCGCAGGAACTGCCGGTCGTCTATGTGGCCGCCTGGTATCAGCAATATCCGGTGGGCATCGTCGTCAAAAAAACATCCGGCATCACAAACCTGGCGGACCTGCGTGGCAAGAAGATCGGTTTACCCGGCTTATATGGCGCTAACTATATTGGCGGTATGGCCCTGCTTGATTCAGCCGGCCTGACTGCCAAAGATGTCACCCTTGATTCCATCGGCTACAACCAGGTGGCCGCCCTGGTGGCCGGGCAAGATGACGCAGTGATCATTTACACAGCCAACGAGCCGGTACAATTGCATAATCAGGGAGTGGACTATACCCTTTTTAAGACCTCAGATGCACTTGATCTGGTGGCCAATGGGTTGATCACCAATGAGGACACTTTAAAGAACAACCCTGATCTGGTCAAAAAGATGGTCCACGCCACTCTGCATGGAATTGAATACACGGTCGAGCACCCTGATGAGGCATTTGAGATCAGCAAAAAGTTCGTTGAAACGCTGGCCTCTGCCGACCAGGCAACGCAAAAACAGGTGCTGCTGAACTCAATTGAAATGTTCAAAACGGATCATTACGGTTATTCAAGACCTGCCGCCTGGCAAAACATGCAAGACATTTTGCTCAAAATGGGGCTGCTGACCAGCCCGCTTGATCTCAGCCAGGCCTTTTCCAACGACTATCTACCACAATGACGGATGTGCTGAACCCTTTATTGGAAGTCAAACATCTCAGCGTCCATTTTGAAGATGGCGATGATTCGCTGCATGCTTTAAATGAAGTCAGTTTTACGCTGCAAGATCAGGAGTTCCTGTCGGTGTTGGGGCCTTCGGGCAGCGGCAAAAGCACCCTGCTGCGTGTGATCGCCGGCTTGATCGCACCTTCTCAAGGGACGGTCAAATTCGTCAACGTTGCTGCCCAGCCGCGTATTGGACTGGTCTTTCAGCAGGCGAACCTGATGCCCTGGCGCACGGTGATCGAAAACGTGAGGCTGCCCTTGGAGATCAAAGGAACCCCAACCCCAAAAGATGAAACCGAAAGCCGTGCCCGTGAATTTGCCCGCCTGGTGGGGCTGGAAGATTTTTTGAACGCCTGGCCTGATGAGCTGTCGGGTGGGATGGCGCAGCGTGTGGCCATTGCCCGGGCGCTTATTCAGGAGCCGGATATCTTGCTGCTGGACGAGCCTTTTGGCTCGCTGGATGCCCTGACCCGCGAACGGATGGGCAGCGAGCTGCTGCGCATCTGGCAAACGAGCCGCACCTCGGTGATACTGGTCACCCACTCCATTTCAGAGTCGCTGCTGCTGTCGGACCGCGTGCTGGTCTTGAGCCCGCGGCCGGGCCGGGTGACCCTGGAACTAAATGTGCCCCTGCCGCGCCCGCGCACAGATGAAAATCGCTATTCAGCCGAGTTCCTCAGCCTGGAGCGCCAACTCAGACAGTCGTTGAAATAAAGTGAAAGCCCAGAACGTTATGTTCTGGGCTCTTTTTTCTTTTTGGGTGCCTCAGGCTGAGGCGGCTCTTCCTTTTTCACCGTTTCTTCTTTGGCTTTTGGCTTGAGAAAATTCAATAAGATCACGGCCAGCAGTCCCAGGCCGCTGATCGACACCAGAATCAGCCCCAACAACTGCCGATCCATTTTGGGCAGCTTTTGTATCAGAGAAGGCTCAGGGGTAGGCGTTCTGGTGAACGCGAGCGTAGGCGTCGCCGTGGGAACGTTTGGGGTGGGGGTGCGGGTAGGAAAGACCGGCGTGGGGGTAAAAGTAGCTGTGGGCGTTGAGGTCGGCGCCTGAATGATTTTAAGCGTCTGGCCTTCATAAATATCGTTTGAGTTCAGCCCGTTCTGCTCTTTGATGTAATCCACGGTCACACCATAAGCCAGCGCAATATAAAAGAGCGTTTGCCCGCTTTGGACGGTGTGATAAATATAGCCATCATAATTAGGTGTGGAAGTAACCACCGGGCTCATCCAATTGCTGCTGGTGTCGGTAGCGCCCGAACTGGAATTCGAACTGCTGGTTGCAACAGTGCCACCAGAAGAACTGCTGCCGCCTTCCACCCAGGCAGCCTGCAAGACCACGTAGGTCCAGCCGTTCGAGCCAACTGCAACACCGGCACCGACTTCTTTATAATCACTGTTCACCGCCGGCCGCATGTGGTCGGCATCGGCCCAGTAGCCAGAAATGGCGTCAATGGTCAGTGAGGTACCGCAGGCCATGTTTTCGGTGGCCCAAACGGTGCTGCCGCCGCCATAGCCCCAGCTCATCAAACGATCTCGCACGCCGGGGTATCCCTGGCTGGCCAGGTGAGCACACACGCCGCTGGCGGCCATCGTTTCAGCCGTCCATTGGGCAGAACTGTCAATGGTCGAGTTTTCGGTTAACGGTGACAAACCGTAAACCGAACGCAGGTTGTTCGCCCAGGCGATCAACTCATAAGCTGAGATGTCACTGGCAGAAACCTTTTGCGGGGTGCCGGCAAGGACGAGCGTGGTAACAACAAGAATTGTAAGGAAAGTTAAAAGTAAACGACGCATCGTGAAGTATTATACCCGATGCGTCTGTTGATTTTGTCAAGGTTTTTAATGCAGACTGCGCTCTTTAAAATTGGTGCCCATGGCCTCGGCGATGACCAAAAAATCGCCCGAGGAGATCATGCCCACGATATTCCCGCTCTTATCGGCAACAGGCAGATGGTGAATCCGGTTCTGGCGCATCAGGGAGGCACATTCCCCGATCGGCATTTCGAGCGGAACCGTGATCACAGGCGAGACCATCAATTCGCGAATCTTCGTCTCGGCCGGGTTTTTCCCTTGCGCCACGATCTTGTCACTGACATCAATGGTGGTGACGATGCCGTATGCTGGATTGTCGGATGATTTTTCTACGATCAGACTATCACTGTAGCGGTGGCGCATCAACGCAAGACCTTCTGTTACTGTCGCATCGGGGTTAATAAAGACGACCAGGTCCTTCATCCAGTCTTTGACGGTTGTTGACTGCATCTTTTTCTCCTTTACGAACGAGACCTTGTGATATGGGGGGTTGATTTCTCCCCTGTTGTTGCTATCACTTTATAACTTTAAATTGGAAAAGTCAACCGAAAATTGTCAGACAAGGGTAAGTCATTCATCACCCAGAAAATTCCAGCTTTTTAGTTCGGCCATCAAAGAATAGGCGGTCATATCCAGTTGGATTGGGGTGATCGAAACAAAGCCGGCGGCCAGATCGCCATAATCCGTCCCTAGTTCATTTACACCGCTGGGCGGATCGCCGCCGATCCAATAATAAGGCCGTCCACGCGGGTCTTCCCGCTTGACCAGCTTGTCGTTATAGATGCGCATTCCCTGCCGTGAGATCAGATAGCCCTTGAATTCCTCTTCCTTTAAGTAAGGAACGTTCACGTTTAGCAAAACGTTTTTAGGCAGTGAATGCTGTATGAGCTGCTGGCTGATTTTGCGGGCTGCAATGGCAGCAGCCGTGTAATCGAGCGGGCCGGAATGATATTCAGGCGCATCCAGCGAAACGGCAATGGAAGGAATGCCCGAGATCACCCCTTCCATTGCGGCCGTCACCGTACCCGAATAGGTCACGTCGTAACCAATATTGGCGTTGGTGTTGATGCCAGAGACGACCAGATCAATGGGCTCTTCGATCACCCCCATCACGGCCAGGGCAACACAATCGGATGGGGCACCGTCGCTGGCAAAAGCCGGGCTGCCATCTGCCAGTTGAACCGGTTTGGCCCGCAGCGGACGGGATAACGTCTTCACGTGCCCTGAAGCACTCCAATTGTGATCGGGCGCGAGCACCGAAACCTTACCCAGACGACGCAGTTCCTGCACCAGCGCCAATAAGCCCGGGGCTGTGATGCCATCATCGTTTGTAACAAGAATATGCATGATTCACCTTTTAGTTATATGTAAAGAACAACCTGATAAAATTATACTGTGTGCGCAAAAGGCTGGTGAAAAACACGATGTTCTCATTTTTTCGCCATTCTCTTGCCTGAATAATTATGATATACTAGGTCGGCTGTGGTGAAAGCCGCAGCAAACCATCAAGCACGCCTCCCGATTCTTCCTGCGTGCTGCCACAAGCAGTGAGGGAAGGGCAAAAAGGAGGCGGAAGCCAAACGCAAAGGAGTACTACCCCATGAGTTCCATTATTTCCATGAAAGCCCTGTTGGAAAGCGGTGTTCATTTCGGCCATCGCACCAACAAATGGAATCCGTACATGCGCCCCTACATCTTCACCGAGCGCAACGGAATCCATATCATCGACCTCCAGCAGACCGTCAAATTATTGACCACCGCCTACAATCTGGTGCGCGATACCGTCTCTAATGGCGGCACCGTGATGTTTGTTGGAACCAAACGCCAGGCGCAGGAAACCATCACCGAAGAAGCGATCCGCTGCGGTATGCCCTACGTGACCGAGCGCTGGCTGGGCGGTATGATCACCAACTGGTCCACCATGTTCAGCCGTATTCAAGAACTGGAACGCCTCGAGCATTTGCGCGACAGTGGTGAAATCCATCGCCTGACCAAAAAAGAAGGCCTGCTCATCGGACGTGAGATCAAACGTCTCGAAAGCCATCTGGCCGGTGTTCGCAACCTGAAAACCCTGCCTGATCTGGTCTTCATTGTGGATGTTGTGCGCGAGCACACTGCCGTCCACGAAGCCAACCTCAAGGGCATCCCCGTGATCGCCCTGGTCGATACCAACTGCGATCCCCGCGGTGTGGATTATGTGATCCCCTCCAATGATGACGCCATTCGCGCCATCAAACTGCTGGTTGGCAAGATCGCCGATGCCGTGATCGAAGGCAAGGCCGCCAATAAAGATGAGGAAGGCGCCGAAGAAACCGCCGAACAAACGGCAGCCCGCCCCGCCGCCCCGGCCCGCCCCCGCATGGATGAGGATAGCGACCTGGACGACAAAGACCTCCTCGGTGCTTCCACCCTCGCCAAGATGGGTGCCAAGAACGAAGAAGCTGACGACGCCGAAACCGACGAAGAGGATAAATAAAAGTTTCAACCATCCGGCTCGCAGATTTTTCAACTTTGGTTGAGAAACCTGACTCTCCGGTAAAATTACACAAAAGGATTGAGCATGGCTATTACTACCGAAATGATTAAAACCCTCCGCGAAGCCACTGGTGCCGGCTTCTTGGATTGCCGCAAAGCTCTTGAGCAATCTGATGGCGATATGAATGCCGCCATGGATTTCTTGCGCCAAAAGGGTTTGGCCACCGCCACCAAACGTGCCAGCCGTCAGGCTTCTGAGGGTGTTCTTGAACTCTACACGCACGGTAACGGTCGTGTGGGCGTGATGGTGGAAGTCAACTGCGAATCTGATTTCGTCGGCCGCTCTGAAGCCTTCAGAGAATTCGCCCATGAGGTCGCCCTGCAGATTGCCGCCACCAACCCCGATTACGTCTCTGAAGCCGATATTCCCGATGAGGTGATCGAGCACGAGACCATGATCGCCACCGTCAAGGCCAAAGAAGAAGGCAAACCCGACGGCGTGATCCCGCGCATCGTGGAAGGCTCCCTCAAGAAGTTCAAGGATGAGTTCGTGCTGCTCAACCAGCCCTACATCCGCGACGAAAGCATCACCGTGCAGGAACTCTTGAACCAAAAGATCGCCGCTATCGGCGAGAACATCATCATCCGCCGCTACGAGCGCTGGGCTTTAGGTGAGGCCAGCGGTTCGGAAGAAACGGAAGAAGAGTAAGAATCTTTGAGACCAACCGAGAGGTTGGTCTTTTCGTATTTTTCAGGAGGAGTTCATGCAAACTTTAAAATATCACCGCATTATGCTCAAACTCGGTGGAGAGAGCCTCTCCGCCGCCGGTGGCTCTGGCATTGATGCAGCCCAGGCAAAAGACATTGCCCGCAGGATCAAAGAAGTAAGAGAGCTGGGCGTGGATGTGGCCATCGTCATCGGCGCAGGTAACCTCTGGCGCGGGCGCGTAGGCCAGGAAATGGGCATGGATCAGGCCACGGCAGACTATATGGGCATGCTGGGCACCGTCATGAACGCTCTGGCTTTGATGGACGCGCTCGAGCACCAAGGGGTGATGACCCGCGTGATGACCTCCATCGAAATGAAGACAGTTGCCGAGCCCTACATCTGGCGGCGCGCCATTCACCACATGGAAAAAGGCCGCGTGGTTATTTTTGGCGGCGGTACCGGTAATCCATACTTCTCCACCGATACGGCGGCCGCTTTGCGTTCCATGGAAATTGGTGCCGATGTTCTCATCAAGGCCACCAAAGTGGACGGCGTGTATGACAGTGACCCCAAGAAGAACCCCGATGCCGTCATGTTTGACGAGCTTAGCTACATTGACTTCATCAACAAACGTCTGGGCGTCATGGATACCACCGCGATCACCATGTGCATGGAGCACAAACTGCCCATTCTGGTGCTCAATCTGTGGGATGAAAAAGCCCTCAAAGCCGCCCTGTTCGGCGAAAAGATCGGCACTTTGGTTAACTGAACCACGATCCAGAAGGAATGATCAGAACGCCCCATTTCAGGGGCGTTTTTCTTCATATTTCCCTTTACCAGCCCGTTTCAAGATGATAGGATTAAAGAAACCCTTGGAGGAATTATGAACGAATTGGTAGCACTCATTGTTAAAAAGACCGGCATCAACGAGGCGATGGCCTTGACGATCGTCAACATCGTGATCGATTTCATCAGCAAGAAACTGCCCGCTCCGTTTGGCAGCCAGGTAAAGACGCTGCTCAGCAACGATCAGGCAGTGACCCAGGCCGAGAATCTGCTCGGCGGACTGGCCGGCATGATCGAAAAAGAAGTTGAGACCAAGAAGAAAACCAGCAAAAAGAAATAAGCGCATCACTTCGCCCAGAGATTAAACTCCGGGCGATTTTTTTGTGCGTTGCGTTTGTTGAACAAGGCGGGTATCATTAAATGAACGATTAGTTGTTAGGAGGATACAATGTTAAAGAAACCAATGATCTGGATCATTCCAGTATTGCTCATGCTGGTTCTGTCATCGTGTAATTTGAGCGCTGGCCAGCAGGGGCCGAATGAACAAGAAATGCAAACCCTGGTGGCCCTGCGGGTGGAACAAACGCAACTGGCAGCCACTCTGGCCTCGGTGGAACAGTTCATCACCCCCACCCTGGAGCCCGGCCAACCGACCCCTACCGAAACCTTCACCCCCACCATCACGCTCACGCCTGAGCCAACTCTGACCCCCACCCCGGCCGGCGTATGGTTGACCATCACCGAGAACACCAACTGCCGCGTTGGGCCTGCCTCTTACTACCCGTTGGTCGTCTCTCTGGCTGCGGGCCAAACCGTTGAAGCAACCGGCAGAAGCACCTTTGACAATTATTATTACGTGGTCAATCCCCAAAACGCCAACGGGTACTGCTGGGTATGGGGCAAGTATGCCACCGTGGCCGGCGATACGGCCATGCTGCCGGTTTACACCCCACAGCCCACCGCTACGCCCACGATGACCCCAACGGTCGCTCCCGGCATCAGCTTGGGATATAACGGGATTGGCAATTGTGGCGGCGATTATTATGTGAAGGTGCGGGTGCTCAACACCGGCAGCACCACCTGGAAATCGGTCAAACTGGTGGTCAAAGACAATACCACCAGCACCACTTTCAGCAATGCCCTGGATACCTTCACCTCTTACAACGGATGTAGTTCCTATACCAGCCAGCAAGACCTGACCATGGGTGAAGAAGGAGAAGTGGCCAACTACAGCGTTGGCAAATTCACGTATGATCCGACCGGGCACGAACTGGTGATCACCGTTACCGTTTACAGTGCGGATGGCCGCACCGGCACGGAGTTCTCCAATTCGTTCACAGTTACCCCGTAAAAAAACAGAACCGTTCATAACCGGCACGGAAGGCTTCTTTCGTGCCGGTTTGTTTTTAAGCAGTACCTTCATCGGCGCGAAAAGGGTAAAATGAAGCTATGGGAACATGGATCAGTCATTTACGCATTGCAGAAAATATCCTTCGTGTCTGCCCCAACCTGGACGAGACGGCTTTCACCTTCGGCAGCCTGGCACCTGATTCGGGTCTGCCCAACGCCGACTGGACGCAGTTCGACCCGCCCAAGGAGTTATCGCATTTCCTGCCCGAGGGCAGCGGCGAAGGGGGAGCACAAGACCTGGTGTTCTACCGCAAGTATGTCAAAACGGCAGACCGCGACGAGAACCCGGCGCTGTACAGTTTCTTGATCGGCTATTTTGTGCATTTGGCCAGCGACCATCTCTGGTCAGACAAGGTCGGCAAGGCTTCGCGCCAGGTGTATGCTAGCCTGTTCGAGAACAACTCAGAGGTCAAGGCCTGGGATACCATCAAAGAAGACTGGTACGCCCTCGACCAGCGCTATGTGCGCGACGTACGCGATTGCCTGTTCTGGCGCGTCTTTCTCAATGCGCCCATTCCGCAGTCTCCTCTGCCGTTCGTGCGGCAGGAGGCATTCGAGCACCAGGTGAACTACATCCGCGATTTTTACAGCCACCCCTCCGATGAGTGGGTGCTGGATCGCTCCTTCCCCTACCTGAATGAAGCCCACATGAACCGCTACATTGAAGAAGCCAGCGCCTCTCTGGTGAAAAGTCTGCGCCTGCTATCTGCACTGCCGGCACCAGAAGGACTGACCTCAGTCACCTCCCTTTTGACCTCGTCAGAAACATCCGCTTTCACCCCGCCGCTGGGGGATGTTGAATAAGCGAACTGGAGCAGTCATGAATCCCTCAGCACACGAAGCCATTTTGAGCTATTACCGCCAATCAGGCCCGTTGAGCACTTTGCCCGCCGAGATCAAGAGCGCTGATCTGCCCAACGACCTGGCGGAACTGGTCAGCGTAGTGCAGGGGCTGATCGTGCACATCTTCTGGGCCGAGCGTTACGGGCTCAAGCTCAGCCCCGGCCGCAAAGACGAGGTGAACCTGCGCTCTTTTGCCGAGAAATTCCCCGTGCTGCTCAAGCACGATGCTTCCCCGCTGAACCGCCCGCGCCCGCTGGAGAAACGCCTGGTGGGCAACTGCCGCGATTTCAGCAACTTCCTGGCGGCCTTCCTGCGCTTGAAGGGCATTGCGGCGCGAGCGCGCTGCGGTTTTGGCGCTTACTTTGCCGAGGGCACCTACGAAGACCACTGGGTGGCCGAGTACTGGAATGAGTCTGAGCAGCGCTGGGTGATGGTGGATGCGCAACTGGACGCCTTTCAGCAGGAAACCCTCAAAACCCGTTTCAACACCCTCGACGTTCCCTCTTATCAGTTCGTGAGCGGCGGCAAGGCCTGGCTGCTGTGTCGCAGCGGGCAAGCCGACCCCGAGAAGTTTGGCATCTTCAAGATGCGCGGGCTGGACTTCATCCGCGGCGACCTGATTCGGGATTTTTTGGCGCTCAACCGGCTGGAGATCTTGCCCTGGGACGGCTTTGGCCTTATCAACAAACACGCCTCTCAGTTGAGCGAAAAAGACACGGAACTGCTCGACCATCTTGCCGGGCTGACCCTGCAGCCGGACGAGTCCTTCGCTGAGATCCAATCCCTGTATGCCAACACCCCAGACCTGAAGATCCCACCGGCCTGGATTCAGATCACAAAATAGGAGGAGATCATGTCTCTCGTTTTTACCTGGTATGGACACGCAGCCATTGACCTTTACACCGCCGGCAAGCACGTGCTGGTTGACCCCTACCTTTCACACAACCCCAAAGCCTCAATCAGCGCCGAAGAAGTGCCGGCCGATTACATTCTGGTGACCCACGGGCACGGCGATCATCTGGGCGATACGCTGGCCATTGCCAAACGCACCGGCGCTACCGCCATCAGCGTGGCAGAGATCAGCAACTACCTGAGCGGCAAGGGCATTGAGGCGCACTCCCAGCACATCGGCGGCGGCTTCAAATATCCCTTCGGCTATCTGAAACTGACCAATGCCCTGCATGGATCGGCCCTGCCCGATGGGGCTTACGGCGGCAACCCCTGCGGCTTCTTGCTGACCACACCGGAGGGCAAGAAGGTCTATCTGGCCGGAGACACGGGCCTGTTCAGCGACATGAAACTGATTGGTGATGAGGGCATTGACCTGGCCGCACTGCCGATTGGCGACAACTATACAATGGGACCGGCCGATGCCGTGCGCGCCGTGGAACTGCTGCGCCCCAAACAGGTGGTGCCCATCCACTACAACACCTTTGAACTCATTATGCAGGACCCCTACGCCTGGAAAAAAGAGGTTGAGTCCAGAACCGCCACCCAGGTGGCCGTGCTCGAACCCGGCCAAAGCCTGACCCTCTAAACACCTGACCCCCGCACGCGCGGGGGTTTTTCTTGCTGCCTCTCGTGCCACGCTCCTTCTTTTGCACAATGACCACGCGCGTGGGGTACTCACCGAAAACGCTGTTTTAGCCCTCCAACCATGACCAATCTGGCATTATTCCTGCAACTAAGAGAGGTGTATTTTTGCCATTCCGGCATTGGAGGAGAAGCAATGAAAACGATCATGGATTTAGCCATCGTTGCAGCGAAATTTCTGGTAGGATGCTGGCCTGTGATGTTCCTGGCCCTGCTGATCGGCGTGATCAAACGCCAAAACGGCTTTGGCGCCGTTCTGCGCAGTTCGTTCAAGGCCCTCATCGTGAGCTGGGGGTTGTTCGCCGTTGTCAAATCCGGCTTTTACCTGATGAAGATGGAGACCTTCCATCTGATCGCTGATTCCCTCGACACCCAACTGTTTTTGGGCGTAGGGTTGATGCTCCTCCCCTTCGAGATCGCATTTCTGCTGGAAGAACGGCGCAAAAAGTTCACTGCCAGCACCCTCGAAGAGATTCGCTCCCTCTCCCCGGCCGACTTTGAAGAGCTGGTGGCCGAAACCTACCGCGCTCAGGGTCACCAGGTGGAAGTGGTAGGCGGTACTGGCGATCATGGCATTGACCTGATCGTGCGCTCGCACCGCGGCGAGATCTGGCTGGTGCAGTGCA
Source organism: uncultured Anaerolinea sp. (assembly GCA_964459385.1). Lineage (GTDB taxonomy): Bacteria > Chloroflexota > Anaerolineae > Anaerolineales > Anaerolineaceae > UBA6107. Next base: position 33,730 of record CAYWLG010000015.1, on the reverse strand, counting down.
AACGCTATCGCGGCAAGGTGGGTGAGCCGGCCGTGCGCGATTTTTACGGCGCCTTGCGCGCTTCAGACGCCAACGGCGGCGCGCTTATCACCAGCGGCACCATCACCGAATCTGCCCGTCTGTGGGCGGAGGGCAAACCCCTGCACCTCTACGACGGCAATCAATTCTTGAAGATCGTGCTGGCTACCCGCGCGCGCAACAAACTGCCCGAAGAGGGCAAGAACCTCTCCTCCAGAGACAAGCGCGAAGCTGAAGCCGCCCCGCGTACGATTGCCCCGACAGCCATGACCTCACGCAGTGCGGCCGCCCGCGTGGAATCGGTCTCGCGCACCAGCTCGGTCAGTTCCGCCCCCGTGGCCGTGACCAGCGAGGAAGAGGATGGCGACAAACGTCCCTTCATGGTGATGAACGAAGCCCCCGACTGCCCGGCCTGCGGTGTCGAAATGGTGCTGCATAGCGAACGCAGATTGTTCAGAAAGCCGAAAATGACCTACATCTGCCCCAACGCACCGGACTGCAGCGAGACCTACCCGGTCGAGTAAGTTCCCTTTTGCCTCCTCAATGCAGGGACGCGGTTCGCCGTGCCCCTGTATTTTTTATGCGCTGCCCTGCATGAGGTCGTGGATGAATCGTCCGCGCGGGGTGGCGTAGAAGCTCTCGTAGCCATAAAGATCGTAGCCCATGCCGCGCGCTGCGGCGCGTTTCTTGGCCTCTTCCGGGAAGATGTAAGCGGCCACGGCTTCGGCGAAATCTTCGAGGCGGTTGAAATTGCGATCTTTGCCGCAGGGGGGCGGCAGCGCACCGGGGTGATACCAGAAAAGCGGCTGCTGCGGGAAGAGGCCGTGCAGCAGCGGCAGCGGCCCCCAACTGTGGGTGAAGCGGCGCATGCGTCCCGAAAGGCGCTGGTGGTTGGCGAAATCCCAGGCGTGGGCAAACTCATGAACGACCGTCCAGGCAGTGAGGTGCTTGGGGTTGAACTTGATCCACTGCGCTGAGGTGAGTCCCAACTGGCGAATCTCCTCGGCAATGATGGGCTTGCCCTCGAGCCAGCTCAGGTTCTGCTGCTGCGGCAAAAGGGCCTGAAAAAGCGGTTCGCAGGCGTCATATAGGGTGCTCAATGCGGCATCGTTCCAACTACCCTGAAGCTGCACGTGATATTGCTCGAAAAGCGATTTTGTGAGGCTCATATAAGAATTTTACATTTTTCTCAAAATTCTGTATAATTAAGTTGTCCAGACAACAGAAGTTGTTTGAACCGCCATTTTCCACATCTGGTACATCGTTGAAAACTCCGGATTCCCCATCCGGAGTTTTCTTTAAGCAGGATGAATACTTGATAGGTTTTGCCAGTGTGCAGCGATTAAGATTGCAATACATCGTCTCGTTGAGGCGGGAACTCACCTATCAATGGATCGCTTCTTCTGCGGCCCTGCGCAGCAGAAAGATCGAAGCAATGGAGTCAGAAACAAGTATGGACCTCAAAAACATGACAAACGCCAAAAATTTACTGCTCCAGCCCGAGCGCAAGATCGGCATCATCGGCTACGGAGCTTATGTGCCGCAGTACCGTCTGCCGGGCAGCGAGATCGCCCGCATCTGGACGGGCGGCAAGGGTGGCTCGCCTGTGAAAGAGAAATCGGTGGCCGGCCTGGACGAGGACGTGATCACCATGTCGATCGAGGCTGCCCGCAACGCGCTGGCCCGCGCCGGCATTGACGCCGGTGAGCTGCGCGCCGTGTGGGTGGGCTCTGAATCGCACCCTTACGCCGTCAAACCCAGCGGCACCATCGTGGCCGAAGCCATCGGCGCCGACCACAACATCCAGGCGGGCGACTGGGAATTTGCCTGCAAGGCGGGCAGTGAGGCCATGACCGCCGCCATCGCGCTGACGGGCTCCGGCATGGGCAAATATGCGCTGGCCATCGGCATGGACACCGCCCAGGGCAAGCCGGGCGACGCCCTCGAATACACAGCCAGCTCCGGCGGGGCGGCCTACATCTTTGGCCCGGTCGAAGAAGCGATGGTGGAACTGGAAGCCGCTTATTCTTACGTTTCGGACACGCCCGATTTCTGGCGGCGCGCCGAGCAGAAGTATCCCGAACACGGGCAGCGCTTCACTGGCGAACCGGCCTATTTTACCCATATCGAAACTGCCGCACAGATGATGCTGAGCGGACTGGGACGTACCCCGGCCGATTATGATTATGCGGTTTTCCATCAGCCCAACCCCAAGTTTCCGCAACGCGCCGGCCAGACGCTGGGCTTCAGCCTCGAACAGATCAAGCCAGGGCTGCTGGTGCCGGTGATCGGCAACACCTACGCGGGGTCTTCGCTGATCGGCCTGACCGCCGTGCTCGACCAGGCCAAAGCCGGTGACCACATTCTGATGGTCTCTTACGGTTCCGGCTCGGGCTCGGACGCCTACTCGTTTGTGGTGACCGAGAAGCTGCTCGAACGCCGCGAACGTGCCCGCAGCACGGCCGACTATATTGCCCGCCGTACCGAGATCGATTACGGCACCTATCTGCGCTTCAGACACAACATCGCGATGAAGTAGAGGAGCCGATCATGACAGACGTAGTCATTGCCGGCATCGGGCAAATTCCGGTCGGCGAACACTGGGCGCTTTCACTGCGGCAGATGGCCGTCAGCGCCATGCGGGCCGCCATCGCCGACAGCGGCGGCATGCAGCCGCAGGCGCTTTACATCGGCAACATGCTTGCTTCCATCGTGAGCCACCAGGCCAATTTGGGCGCGCTGCTGAGCGATTATGGCGGGCTGCGCGGCATCGAATCGTATACCGTAGAAGCAGCAGGGGCCTCAGGCGGTGGCGCGCTGCGCATGGCCTACCTGGCCATCCTTTCAGGCTACGTAGACAGCGCGCTGGTGCTGGGCGTGGAAAAATGGACCGATCAGGTGGGCAACGAGCTGCAAACCGCCACCTCCACCGAGATGGATTTCGACTTCGAGTCGATCCCGGGGCTGAGCATCACCGGTCAGGCCGGCCTGCTCATGCAGCGCTATCTGCACCAGTATCAGCTCTCGCCCAACGCGCTGGCGAACCTGCCGCTGCTGGCCCATGCCAACGCCGTGAACAACCCCAATGCCTATTTCAGGCGCAAACTGACGCGCGAGACCTACGAAAACGCCGAAAAGCTGAGCGATCCGCTCAATATGTACGACGCCTCGCCGATGGCCGATGGCGCGGCCGCGCTACTGTTGACGCGCGCCGATTTGGTGCCGCAGGGACTGCCCCACAGGCTGGTGAACGTGCAGGGCTCCAGCGTGGCCATTGACACCCTGGCCATGCACGATCGCAGCGACCCGCTGGCCTTTGACGCCGTGCGCTCCTCACTCGACAGTGCCTGTCGCCAGGCCGGGGTGATGCCCCAGTATGCCGACGTGCTCGAACTGGACGATTCTTTCTCGATCTACGCCGCGTTAAGCCTTGAAGCGGCAGGCTATGCCGAAAAGGGCAAGGCGGGTGAGTTGAGCGAAGAGACCCTGAGCCCGAAGGGCAAGCTGCCCTTCTTAACGATGGGCGGATGCAAGGCGCGCGGCAACCCCATCGGCGCCAAGGGTGTGTATCAAGCGGTGGAAGCGGCACAGCAACTGCGCGGCGAGGCGGGTGCCAACCAGGTACCCGATGCCAAACTGGCCATCATCCAGTGTTTGGGCGGGCCGGCCTCTACGGCCGTGACGCATGTGCTGCGGGCGCGGGAATAAGCCCCCTGTTGTGTGTTTTGAATGAGCCATTGAAGAGCGCTTCTGACGAAGCGCTCTTTTTCATTCTTTGGCGCGCAGCCCGCTGACAAGGGTAAGGGCGAGCATGAGAATTGCCAGGACGAGGATCACATAGTTGCCGATCTGACCGGGCGGGATGTGGGCGAAGGTGACCGGTTTGACGCGGCCCACCAGCATGCGCAAGAGGATCTCAACGATCTGCACCGCCCACATAAGGGGGATCAGGGATCGGTAGCGCAGCAGCACCACCCATTCGAGCAGGGCGTAGATAAGTTGGGCGCTGCCCCAGAGCGAGAACGAAAAAGCGATCTGGGCAAAACCCTGGCTGAGGTCGAGGCCGGCGATACTGCCCGCCCCGCCATCATAGGCGAACATGTGGATGAGGCTGCGCACGGTGCCCACCACGACCAGCAGAATGAGAGTGTAATAGGGAAGCTGCGAACCGCGCAGGCGGTTATCGGCTTGGGGCGGGAAAATCAGGTTGAGAACGGATTTCATAATACAATTCCTCTAAGCATCAGTATTTATACAGAGTATATAACAATTGGTCTGGCTTTGCCCAATGGGCAGATTCGTGCCATAATCGGAGGAAACTCCAACGCAAAAGAGGTATCCCTTGATCGAAAGTCTCAAACACTGCGCTGCCGTTCGCGGAGAACGTCTGGCCGTGCTTCAGCTCTCCCGACTGGATGAAGCTGCGGCTGAACTGGCCACCTTTGCCGCCAGCGAGAAATTGAACGGCTTTCAACAGTGGATCGTGGCACACAAATACCGGCTGAGCGTTCCCGACAATCTCCCTTTCGCGGCGCGTTCGATCTTGCTGCAGGCGCTGCCGCACTCCTTTTTTGCCCGGGTAACCGTGGAGCATGCCGGGCAGGCTCATCAACTGCGCTGTCTGGTGAAAGCCGATTTTGAGGCCGGTGAACGCTGGCTGCATGCTGCTTTGAGCGAGGAAGGCTGCCAGCTTCAGGCCGAGGCCAACCTGCCCATGAAGCGTCTGGGGGCGCACAGCCTGGCTGCCTATGGGCGCAACAACATCACTTACATTGAGGGGTTGGGCAGCAGTTTCTCTTACGCCGGATACTTCAGCGACCTTAACCCCGATGCGCAAGACGACTGGTTGCCGCAGATGCGGTTGGTTGAAGATTGCGAGGGCTGCACCGCCTGCCTCAACTCCTGCCCCAGCGGAGCGATTCGGCCTGAGCGTTTTTTGATCGACAACGAGCGCTGTCTTTCCTATTTTAACGAAGTGCCAGATCCCTTCCCGGCGTGGATCGCGCTCGAATGGCATAACAGCCTGTATGACTGCCTGCTTTGCCAGGGTGTCTGCCCGATGAACCACGGCAGGCTCACTGTGGCCAGCGACAATTATCACTTTGATGAGGCCATCACCGAACAGATCTTAAGCGGAGCAGCACTGGAAAGTTTCAGCTCTCAATTTCAGGCTGACGCGCAGCGGCTGGGGCTGGATGAGTGGTGGGGGGCCATCGGCAAGAACCTGGCAGTGCTGCTAGGGATTCGTTTTTGAAATAAATGGAAAAAAATAATAGTAAGAGCAGGGATAAGGGATAAGGGCTGCACACCAGTCAAGGCACAATGGCAGGCAGGATTATTTTAGATAATTTGTTCTATTTTATCAAAACTAATTCGTGGAAAGTTACATTTCTGAGATCAAGTGGCTGTTTTGCCGGAGTTAAACTTCACCAGTTTATCCCAGGCGATTTTGCCGTTTTCTTTGCAAAAAGAATCGGAAAATTCGCGGGTAAATTGGTTGATCACCTGCGCAAGAAGTTCCATATACTCGTCGTTGTTTTTCTTGGCCTCAAAACCCAAAGGTTCAATGATGTTGAGATACAGGTCTTCGTTCCCGGAGATCAACTGCCAAAAAGATTGACCACAGTACTTAAAATAGTCCCCTTTATCTGGGTTGCGATCACGTCCATAGCAGCAACCATTGATAGCATTGATCTGCAAGCGCGAATTACTTGCCAGTAATGAATGCCTGGCGGCCGCAAACTCTTCTTTCATCTTTGCTAGCTGTGAGGGCTCTTCCCCGTTGGACCATGATCTAATGGCGACGATGTTGTGAATACCCGCCTCGTCAAACTCAAGGTCAATGCTGGCGAGGCGCGACTTCCAGCCGCCATAGACCTTTGAATTGACAAAGAGCGCCAGTTCTTTAAGCCAATCATCAAAGAGCGCTTCTTCAATCAAAGAAATATGATCTTCGATACAACTGCTCACGATCTGCCCAGAGGTGAGCATGTTCTTTGCGCGAAAGAGATAGGGGTTCTTACGGCCCAAAATGTCTTTAAAATTCAACTGATCCAGAACGGCAAGTTTGGCCTGGTGAAATTCTCTGATGTGTGAACTGACGTGACTCTGAACGTCTGAAAGATTCAATTCGGTCATTGGGTTATCCTCCCTGAGGTTTAGTATAGTAGAAAAAGGAAGAGTTTGCGGAGATAAAATCATTAATGACAAATCTTACTTACCCTCAAGAATTGGAATATATTGTTGAAAATACATTTTATTTGTCAAGGAAGTTTTATTTGTTTAATCAATAAAATTTGCATAGTGGATTACTGACAATTTGTCTTATTTTGTTGCTTTCCTTTACAAGAACAGCACCCGATAAGAAAATATTTTTCTCGCTTAAGAGAAACACAGTAAATTATATTTCTTAGCTTAAGGCATATTCTCTATAATACAATTTATGATCTTAATTATAAAAAAAGGTAAAATTAAAAAACAAGCTCCGTTGCTGTATCGCCAATAGCACTATTAGAATGTTAGTTTGTAGAACAAGAGAAAGTTAAAACGAGGGGTAATAATGGCATATCAGTATTCGAGTATTGATAAAAATAATCTAAACTGGTTCCCAAAAGACAACTCAAGAGCAACGCTGTTAACAATAAAAGTTACAAAAGGCAAAATGCGTGGTTTAGAAAACATAACCATTAATTTTTCCTACCCACTAACTGCAATAGCCGGCCGTAACGGTTCAGGGAAAACTACTGCGATTGCCCTGGCTGCATGCGCTTACCACAACATTCCATCTGCCTTTCGGCTACAAGGTAGAAAAAATTCATATTATACATTTTCAGACTTTTTTATACAAACAAAAGAGGAAACATCTGATGAAGGTGTTTCAATTAGGTATAAATTCCTTCATAATCATTGGTACACACCAAAAGACCCATCTAAAGCAATTGGTGAAGGATGGCAAACAAGATCGAAAAGAAAAGGTGGTAGATGGAATAACTATGACCGTAGAATCCGTCGCACTGTCGTTTATCTAGGGATTGACCGTATTGTTCCCCATTCAGAAAGGAGTGTGGCAAAAACCTACAAAAAACTATTTGTCCCAGTAAAAGGAAAAGGATGGGAAAAAAACGTTAAAGAAACCGTTGGTAAAATATTAGGTAAGGATTACGCCAACTTTTATTACGATCAACACACCATCTATAGAATCCCTGTGGTTTCTAGTTGTAACACCACTTACTCTGGATTCAATATGGGCGCAGGAGAAGAATCACTATTTGAACTATTTTCAACTATTAATGAGTGCCCTGATGGTTCCTTAATCCTAATTGATGAAATTGAATTAGGACTTCATGAAGAAGCTCAAGCGAAACTAATTAATCTGTTAAAAAAAATTTGCGAAGAAAGGAAATTTCAAATCATTTGTACAACTCACTCTTCAAGGATTTTGGAATGCATACCCCCGGAAGGTAGAGTTTTTCTTGAAAGAACTGGGACTAAAACAGAAGTAATTCCTGAAATTTCAGCACCTTATGCCTCTGGAAAATTGTCTGGGAGATTACACGCTGAACTTGATATTTTTGTTGAAGACGAAATAGCCAAAGTTTTTATTGAGAATAGCATTGCTCCTGAGATTCGAACAAGAGTAAAAATAACCCCTATTGGATCCTCTACAGCGGTAGTACACCAGATTGCGTCCAAATTTAGAGAGGGCAATTCAAAAGTATGCGCCATCTTAGATGGAGATAAGGCAAAAACGCATGATAACCAAATAAAATTATTCACCAAAGAGCTAGAGAAGGATACTAAAAGTGAACCCGAAATTACTTGGTTAAACAAACGGACTTGTTATTTACCTGGAGAGACCTGGCCAGAAAATTGGGTTGTTTCCCAAAATGATGATTCTGCTATTAATTCCCTCTCTGAAATTCTAGGTGTTTCTAAAGATAAAGTCTCTGAATTTTTACAAGCAGCTATCAGGGCAGGAAAACACAAAGAGTTTTATGAAATCTCTCAATTGCTAAATTTAAGTGAAGAGGTTGTTACATTTGCTATAATTAAGGCTGTACTTGGGTCAAAATCAAAAGAGACAAACAAAATCGAAAAATTTATTACCGATCTTTTGTAACAGTGTTTTTAAATTCTAATTTCGTATTTAAAAAGTTGGTTTGTTAAAAAATTATTTTTTGAAATATCATCAAACTAATTTCCTACACTAAACAGTTAATTCATCACTTCCAAAATTTCATGCCATTAGCAACCGTGAAACAACGCCCCCCTCCTTGGAGCATCCGCGGAGGGGGGCGTTTTTTAGCGACTCTTACTCAAACCAGGTGGATTTGATCTCTGCCGGGGTCATGGGCGGGAAGGTGTAAAGTTCGCTTTCGCCGCCGCGTAAGGCCTCGAGCTTGGGGCCGATCCACTCGGGCAGGTTTTGGTTGGTGAGCACGGCCAGGTCGTAGCGCAGGGTGTTGCTGGAGCCTTCGGCGAAGGCGTCGGCGCGGAATCTGGAGCCGTTGAGGTAGAAGAAGGCGACGTAGATGCCCTCATAGGCAGTGCCGCCGGGGCGAATGAAGGAGATGCACTGCAGCGGATTGCCGGCATCCATAGCATTCTTCCAACTGATGAGCATCTCTTTTTTGGCCTCACACTCAAAGTAGGGCTTGTTCTTGAGCTTGTCATCCTGCACCAGCCAGAAGAGGTCTCGCTGTGCCTCGCTCGACCAGATGGCGCCCAAATTGGGGTGATCGGTCAGCAAAGTTTGCACCTCTCCATCAGAAAACGGGTTGCTGCCTTCATAGCTGGGGGTGAAGTTGAGGGTCGTGATGCCCGGGTTGCCTTTGAGAATGCCCTCAACGATGTTCTGCATATAGCCGCTGTCGCCAAAATTATAGATGGCGATCTCGCCCTGGCCGTTCAGGTTCTTGACCATCCAGGTGAGCGAGGTGGCGGCTACTTCTTTTTCAACCGAGAGGTTGTAAACGCCGGGCTCATCCGATTCGGCGTTGAGCATGAAGACGGGGATGCCATGCGCGACCGCTTCGTGAACGGCCGGGCCAGAGCCATAGACATCCCAGCGGCTGGAGGCGTTGACGATGGCATCCACGCCCTGTTCGGTGAGCGCTGAGACGCTCTCGCCGTGGACGCATTCTATTCCCAACTCGGCGCAGGCGGTATCAAAATCACCCTGCATGACCGAGTCAATGCTGCCGGTATACCCGATCACAAAGGAGCCGCCTGACTGGGGAGAAGTGTCGGCATCCGTGGTGGCGGGCTGGTCTGACCCATACTGCGGGTAAATGCCGTGGGTGGGGCCGCACATGGCTGCGGTATCGGGGTCACGGTCATTGCCGGGGCTGCTGGTGAGAAAGTAAAAGAGGTCGGGGATGTTCTCGCTGACGATGAAGACATCTTCGTTGCCCTGGTTAAAGATATCGCCCGCGCCCAACTCGACGCGCTCGCCGTCCGCCGTCCAGAAAGGCAGGAACTCCCGAATGGTTCCCTTGCCGCCGGCATCCGCAATATCGGTGCCATCGGCGGTGACCAGACAGTTGAAGCAAATACCGTCCGGCTGCTCCCAGGTGGTGAAGATGCGGCCATCCACCGACCAATCCACGCCGTTCGCTCTGCCGCCGGCGGTCACCTGAGCGGGATTGCTGCCGTCAATATCCATGACATAGACGTGCGTGTCGTTTTCCTCCCCCTTGATCCAGGCAATGCGCTGGCCATCGGGAGAGATCTTGGGCCGTCCATCCTTCTCGGGGCTGTTGGTGAGGTTGACCTCGCTGCCCGAGGGCAGATCGATCAGATAGATATCGCCCTCGTTTTGATAGACGATCTGATCACCGAGAGGAGACCAATCGGGGAATTGACTGTCGCCCTGATGCGAGACCTGCACCACGTCACTGCCATCTGCCAGCATGGTGTAAATATATTGGCCGCCCTCCTCGGTTTCGCGGTTGGAAACAAAGGCGATGTGGGTGCCATCGGGCGACCAGACCGGGTCGAAATCATCGGCGGGGTTCTGAGAAAGATTCACCTGGCGCGTGCCGTCGGGGTTCATCACATACACCTCGCGGTTGCCGTCACGATCGCTGTCGAAGGTGATGTCGCAGGGCAGAACGGGCACCTCGGTGGCCGTGGGGGTCGGGATCACCTCGGTGGCAGTAGCAGGGGGCAGCGTGGCGGGCGCGGGGGTCTCGGTGGGCGCCTGTGCACAGGCAGCGAGCAGAAGCAGGCTCGCGAACAAAAACATCACCAGCAGGGCGGATCGTTTCATCTATTCACCTCTTGCAGACAAATATTTGCAAATCTATATCAATTTTAGCTGAGCCTGCGAAAATGAGGTGTGCAGGCTGCACACATGTTTGCGAAATTTCAGGCTTTGCTATAATGAAACTGGCAAAGGAGGCCGCCATGACCGATAAAAATGTCTTCTCAAAAGTATTGGCGATCAGCGGGACGGTGCTGGTGCTGCTGCCCATCCTGTTCATGCTGGTGACGGGGGTGGTGGGCTCGATCATGAGCGGACGGCTGCTGTGCGATTACATGCTGCCGGCCGAACTGTTTCCGTTCGTGCTGGTAGGCAGCGGCGCGCTCTTTTGGGCCGCGCTGCGCGAGCGCAAGCTGGTGGCCGCCGTGGCCTGGACGGTGGGCGGCGCGGTCTTGCTGCTGATCTCCTGCCAGGCGCTGGCCTCACTGAGCGGGTTGGCCTCCGGGCGGGTGCAGGCCGCAGACGCTCCGGGCTGGATGACGGTGGTGATCGCGATGCTGATCGGCTACGATCTGGGCGTGGCTCTGCTGGGTTACTGGGGCATTCGCCTGTGCCTGAAAACCTTCAAACGCCCTCAGACGGCTGCATAGACTTCATTAAAAGAAAAGAGAATTATTCCATTATGACCACAAAATTCGGCATCATCGGGCTGGGCAAGATCTCAGCGCGCTTTGCAAAAGTGCTCAATACTGCTGCCGGCATGGAGCTGACCGCCGTGGCCGCGCGCGACTTCGAGCGCAGCCGTGCGTTTGCCTCTGAGTTCGGCGCCAAGAAGGCCTGCCATGACTATCTGGAACTGATCAACGACCCGGAGGTAGAGATCGTCTACATCGGGCTGACGCACAACTTTCATTATGAGATCACCAAGCTGTGCCTCGAACAGCACAAAGCAGTGCTGTGCGAGAAACCCTTCGTGACCAGCCGCAAAGAGGCCGAAGAGCTGGTGGAACTGGCCAGCGCCAACAACACCCTGCTGATGGAGGCCATGTGGACGCGCTGCATGCCGGCCTTTCGCCAGGCGCGCGCCTGGGTGGCCGAGGGACGCATTGGCGCGCCCAAACTCATCAGCGCCGGGTTCAGCTACCTGAGCAGCTACGACCCTGAAAGCCGCCTGTATAACCCCAAACTGGCCGGCGGCAGCCTGTATGACGTGGGCATATACCCGCTCGATTTTGCCACCGGCATTTTGGACGAACTGCCCGTGAGCATGAGCGGCGAAGCCGTGCTGGCCCCCACCGGCGTGGATGCAGCCGCGGCCTTCGCCTTCAAGTTCCCCAGTGGCGCCCTGGCCAGCCTGACCAGCGGCTTCACCGTGGAGGCGCTCTATGCGAACATCTACGGCACCGAAGGAAACATCGTGCTGCCCAACGCCTTTGGTCCGCAGTGGGCCGAGCTCTACGACATGGACGGCAAATTGATCGAACGTTTTGAGAAGCCGGTGGCCGACGGGTTCATCTATCAGATCCTGCACGTGGCCGAGCTTTATGAGCAGGGGCGCATCGAGAGCGACCTCATCCCGTGGGCCGATACCATCGCCAGTGCCGGCGTCTTCGATGAGCTGATCGGGCAGTGGGCGAAAAGGGATTTGTGAGCAGGGATTGTGGATCAGGGATTAGTAATCAGGGATCGGGAAGAGGAAAGCGTCCAATAGGAAGTTGATAGGTTTTGATAGGCTTCTGCGTCTAAACTATCGATACTACAGCAAGCAGTAGTAAAGGAGTTTAGAAATGGAAGTTCCACGCCACTGGCGATTAAAACAACAACGTTATGCCCTGGTGGGCGAAGTTTGCCCCCACTGCGATGCCAAGATCTTCCCGCCGCGCGATGTCTGCCCCAACTGCGGCGAAGAAGCCAAAACCCAGTACGCTTTTAGCGGTAAAGGCAAGGTCTATTCTTACACCGTGATGCGCGACGCTCCGGCCGGATATGAAGAGAACCTTCCTTACACGGTAGCCGTGGTGGCCCTCGATGAAGGCCCGATGGTGACGGCACAGCTCACCGACCTGGGCGAGCAGCCGGTCGAGATCGGCATGCCGGTCGAGATGGTGACGCGCCGCATCCGTCAAGACGGGGACGAACGGGGGATGCTGGTGTATGGGTATAAGTTTAGACCGGTTTTCAAGTAATGAGTGAACAGTGATAAGTGATCAGGCCGCCTTCCGAGTTTCGGAGGGCGGTTTAGGTAAAGTAACAAAAAAATTCGTAAGCCTATTTACATTCGGTTGCAAAGTAGCAGGGGATAAAATGAAGAGGTTTTTTGAGTATTCTTACACTTTTTTCGGGTATGCCGTCATTATTGTTTTTACAATCGTCTTGTGTGCAATTGTTGCTCTCATAACAACAGCATTAATCACAAACCCTAGTAGAGAGTCCGATCTCGCAAATGAGGTAATCCCTTTTTTCGCTTTATTCTTGACTGCCCCGCTTTGGTTTAGCGCATCTATATATTGTCCATTTGTTGCTCATCATTCATTTGCCAATCCTCTAAGAAGTCTGAAACGGATCTTCGTTTGCGTATCTGTCCCAACAGGGATCTCATTCTTCTCAACCGCCCTTTTATCGCTTTTGTTGGTTTCAAGAAAATGAGTTGCAAAGTTGTTCACAGAGTTCACCCGCAAGGTCCACCAGGATGGAGACGAACGGGGGATGCTGGTGTACGGATATAAGTTCAGACCGGTATTTAAGTAATGAGTGATCAGGCCGCTCTGCGAAATTCGCAGGGCGGTTCTCATTTAATTTGACATTAGTACGCCAATGGCGTATAATACACATAAAGGTCAATAAAGTCTGTGGACATCGTTGAAACCTCAATCTTCACCAGGCAAGTTCAGGCGCTTCTTTCTGATGATGACTATCGGGAATTGCAACTGGCATTGATCCTTCATCCAGACTCAGGCGCGATAATTTCTGGCAGCGGTGGGTTGAGAAAAACACGTTGGTCCATGCAGGGGCGCGGAAAGCGCGGTGGTGTTCGGGTTATTTATTATTGGATAGATGCGCAGAACAAAATCCTGATGCTTTTTATGTATGCCAAAAACGAGCAGGAAGACCTGACGCCGGAACAATTAAAGGTATTGCGAAAGATTGTGGAGGAGGAATACTCATGAATGACGAATTATTTAATGAATTGGTTGCCAGTGTTAAAGAAGGTGGGGCAATTCTGCGCGGTGATCAAGATGCCTCGCGGGTATTCCATTTGGACCCTGTGGACATCAAAAGCATTCGCGATAGATACAATTTAACGCAGGCACAGTTTGCAGCCATGTTAGGAATCAGCGTCCGTACATTAAGTAACTGGGAGCAGGGCAGACGCGTCCCTGAAGGGCCGGCGATGGTTCTACTGAGGGTGGCTGATAAGCATCCAGAGGCTGTATTGGATGCTATCAGATAATAAGAAGACCTCAGGGGATGAATGGGGGATGCGAAGGCAAACATAGTGCTCCCTATTTCTGAACCAAGATTATGCCCTCTTCCTTTTTAGATTGGAACTGATAATTGATAATTTCACTCAACGATCCATACCCAAACCCACTCATAGGGGATGTTTTCGCTAACAATAAACATGATCTGATAGGATGTTCTAATGATCAATGAGAAAAGCCACGCTGACCCCACAGTGAGCTAACGGACAGGATTTGTGCTATACTTACAGTGTAAGCACAGGAGATAAATATGGAACGGCGTTTATTTAAGACTGGAAACAGTATAGTTCTTTCACTTCCAAAAGAAATCCTCGATGGGCTTGGGCTGGCTGATGGAGAAAATGTCTCTTTGGAGTACGACCACCAGAAGAAGCGTGTGATCCTCACGCCCGCTGAAAAACCTATGGCAGTAGCGGGTGTGGATGAAAATTTTGCTTATCAGGTCAACGAATTTATTGAACATTATCGCCCTGCTCTGGAAGAATTGGCGAAGTGACCCGTTATCTGCTGCCTGAACAGGTCCTTTTTATACACAGCCGTCTGATCAAGAGCACGGGCGGCGCACATGGAGTTCGTGATCTATCCATGCTGCTATCCGCTTTAGGAAGACCACAGGCAACCTTTGATGGAAACGATCTATATAGCGATGTATTTTCTAAAGCAGCTTCTTTAATGGACTCTCTCATTCGAGATCATCCGTTTTTGGATGGCAATAAACGGACAGGTATTGCAGCCGCTGCTCTCTTTATGCAACTGAATGGTTATTCTCTAGTGGTTGCGAACGAGGAAATGGCGCGTTTTACTCTGGCATGCGCTCAATCAAAGGTTACGCTGGAAGAAATAACGGTCTGGTTGCGGCAGTTTTGTGTTGGGGGATAGAACTTACCTGAACATGCCGGGACGGTGACGAACTGGGGATGCTGGTGTACGGGTATAAGTTTAGACCGGTGATAAGGTAAGTTTCGGTTATGCTGGGGTATCCCCGCAAGGTGGACACAAGGATACCCATAGTGCTCCCTACGGTCGTAAGTTTAGACCGGTTTTCAAGTAATGAGTGAACAGTGATAAATGGTCAGGCCGCTCTGCAAAATTTGCTGGACGTTTTTTATGTCTCAAAAGGGGAGATTGAAGCCTTTTTAATAAGAGTATAATTGTCTTAATTGCAATTATTTGGCTAAATAGATTGTAGACGTATTACGAAATCGTTATCGGTAGCTCTTTTTCGTAAGGAGATTTACATGAAAATGAAAATCTTGATCGTTTTTTTGCTTCTTGGTCTTTTATCCTCCTGTAATTTTCCCCTCGCCCCCAACACAGCCCTTCCAAGCGCGACCCTCCCCAGCCCAACCCTTGCTCAGCCAACTCCCACTGCCGAACCCACTGCAACCCCAACCTGCCTGCCGAGCGGCTCTCAGGTAGAGATCAATGCTGCCCTGCACGGACCCCAACAGGAGGCGGTATTGTGCCCGAACGCGGTCTTTTCTTTGAGCGGACCCGTGGTCTTCACGGTTGCGGGGCAGAAAGTTTACACCCTGGGGCAGCCCGTGGATGACACCCGGGCTGTGCTGCGCATCACGTCGCCGGATCTGACCGCTGCGGTAGTGATGCGTGACATTGACCATGCCGAGCTCGCCTACGTGATCATTGACGGCGACCGTACCGGGTTGGGCGCCAAGGGGGGCGATGCCCTCATTTACGCCGGCGGATATTCGACCGGGCAGGTCATCAGCCACAACATCATCCGCAACACGCGCAGTTGGTCGTCACTGCACCTCATCGAAGGCGGTTCTGACCGACCCTGCACGGATGCGTTGATCGAAGAGAACGATGTCGGCCCCGCCGGTAACAGTGACAACTGGGCCGACGGCATATCGCTGGCCTGCACGAAATCTACCGTGCGCAATAATCGCATCACCGATGCCACAGATGGCGGTATCGTGATCTTTGGCGCTCCCGGTTCGATCATCGAAGGCAACCGGATCACCGCTCAAACCCGCACGCTGCTGGGCGGCATCAACCTGGTAGATTATGCTCCTTACGACGGCAACTATTCTGGCACCATTGTGCGCAACAACACGATCGACGCAGCCGGTGCGGTCATCCGCATTGGGTTGGGCATGGGGCAATTCGTTTGGGGTTGCTTCCCCTCTACCGACGCGACCCCGCCCTTTTATGGAGCCACGGTGGTGAATAATACCTTGCAGGGTGACCACATGCAGTATGGGTATCTGGTGGACGGTGTTAAAGATTGGACGGTCGCCGAAAACATCGACAACGCAAAGCACAGCGGCGCTCCAAGCCAGGATTGCGGCGGGGTGCTCGCCTCTGCCCCGGGTGGATTTCAGTATGATCCGGCCCGGTCTGAAGGGAATTTCCAAGCCGAGTTCGCTGCAGCCCACCTCGATCTGGCACTTTGGGCGATCAAAGATCCGCAGCCGGGGCAATAGATCTTTTTAGGTCAACCATCCGTTGCACACTACCTGATAAACTGTTGCCTTCGCTGCCCGCGCAGGAACGGCCGGTCGAGAGGGTGACGCACGGGTGCGCATCCAAACCGTGCTAGGATAAAGGGTAACGTGCAAGGATCAATTAAGCCATTTGCAGGGCTTTTTTGTGCTGAACAGGAAATTGCTATAATAATTAGAGCGAAATTTAAGGGGGAATGCGGTACGTTCAAAAGTGAACGCACCCTACAACTGTCGTAATCGCTTGGATTGTCATGGCGATCATTCTCGATCTCGCGGGGATGTTATGCGATATTCGGATTTGGCCGCATTGCCTGGAAGGAATTTTTTGGCGAGCTGGCCATGACAGGCATCTCGATCAGGAGCCACCCCTGAGATTAAATTATTGGGTGGCCCGGAAAGGAAATCGAAAATGGAAAAGAAGAAACAAATCGTGAGAATACTGAGAATAATCATGCCCCTCGTGGCGATACTCTCTGCGGTCATATTTGTCCCGTGGGATGTGCTCCCCTGGATAGCACCAGTGCCCGACACGGTGCAAGAGCAGGTAGATGAAGCGGTGGATCATGGGCTGGATGGCATCATCGTTTATGTCGATCAGGCAGGTAAGGCTCCAGCATTTTATGCTGCCGGCTGGAAAAATAAAGCCACTCAAGTGGCGGCTGATCCGCAAGCCCTGTTCAAAATAGGCAGCATCAGCAAGTTATATATCGCCGCGGCTACCGCCAAATTGGTAAGCAGCAATGCTTTATCGCTGGATGACACGCTCGCCGATCTCTTGCCTGAACTCGCAGGAAGGATTGAATATGCAGATCAGATTACCCTGCGAATGATGCTGCAGCATCGCAGCGGTATTCCTAATTTCGTTGACGACCCCGGGTTCGACTGGTTCACGCCGCATACAGACATCAACAAAAGTTTGGAACTGGTGCTCGACAAGCCCGCAGATTTTAAGCCCGACGCTCATTACAGTTATTCCAATACAAATTATCTATTGATCGGCCGTATCCTCGACAAAGTGTTGGGCTACAGTCACCACCAATATATCGACAGTGAGATCCTGGCTCCTCTTGGGCTAACGAACACATACAGCTTGTACAGCCAGGTGGAACCTGAAGAGGTTGTCAGCGGGTACTGGTATCAATATGATGATGATCTCAAGCCGCTTGATTTCACGATCCCGGGTGGATCAATGGTCGCAACTGCACAGGACGTGGGTATCTTCTTGAGGGCCTTGAACGATGGCTCACTGCTGAATGACGATGAGCAGGCCATCTACTCCTCCATTTACGAGTATGGTCATACCGGCTGGTTACCTGGATATTACAGCATCGCGCGCTACCATGAAGACATTGATACTGTTGTCATTCAGTTTGTGAATACAACGGGCGGAGACACCTGGGGGCTGGCGAACATAAGCGGCGGAAAGGCCATGGCGATATCGGATAACATCTATAACCGCATCGTGCGAATTCTGCACGGGACATAAATTTAGGTGAAGAAGAATATTACAATTAGCTCGACTTATTGTCAGGAGTAAATATGGGAAACTTAACGTTATTCATGCATATCTCTCTAGATGGCTTTGCTGCCGGGTTGAACGGCGAAATGGGCTGGATCCATGTGGACGACGAGATTTTCGATCACGGTGCCGAAAGGATCTACGCAACAGAGATCGCCCTGTATGGAAGAAAGACCTATCAGCTTATGGAAGGCTACTGGCCAACCGCGGCAGAACAAGCTGGGGCAACAAGACATGACATTGAGCATGCAAAATGGTACAAACAGGTGAAAAAGGTTGTCCTGTCAAAAACGCTGAAAGAAGAAAGCCTCATTAACACCCAGGTGATCAGCGAGAATCTGGTCGAGGAGATCAACAAAGTCAAACAAATCACCGATAAAGAGATTCTTCTCTTCGGCAGCCCGACGGCGGCGCACGCGCTCATGGCGGCTAACCTGATTGATGCCTATTGGTTCAACATCAATCCGGTGCTGATCGGCAGCGGCATGCCCGTTTTCAAGGATATACAAAGCAAAACAGATCTAGCGCTTGTTGGCAGCAAGGTGTTTTCTTCTGGGGTAGTTTACGTGAATTATGTGAAGAAAGTTTAGCCGCGAAAATCTGATAACTCAGAAGAGGTGCGTTCGTTTTTGAACGCACCCTACAGTTGAATTACTAAAGGTGCCGCCCCGCGAAGTTCTGCGAGACGGTTTTGCATGTTAGGGGGTTGAAAAGAGGGTTTTATTGAGATAATATTTGTCATATTTATATGATTAATTTTATCGACAAGGAGTGCGATTGTGACGTTTATCAAAACCCTTTCAGAGGAAGAGGCAAAAGACCTGGTTCAAGAACAGTATCAAGCCGCCATGAAGAGCAACGGCTACGTGCCCAATTACATCAAGACTTTCAGCCTGCACCCCGAAGTTTATGAGGCCTGGAACAAGCTCATTGGGGCCATCCGTTCCAAAATGAGAATGCGGCGCTACGAACTGGTGACCTTCGCGGCGGCTATGGAACTTGAATGCACCTATTGTATGCTGGCGCACGGCGCCATCCTGCGCAAGAACTTTTTTGACAAAGATCAACTGATCGCGATCGTGAAAGATTTTCGCAATGCCGGCCTTTCGGCCGAAGAAGTGGCGCTGATGGATTTTGCCCAAAAGGTCATCGCCTGTGCGCATCAAATTAACGAGGAAAATATTGAGGCGCTGCGCAAGTATGGCCTTTCTGATGAAGAAATCCTCGATGTGACCCTGGCCTGCACCGCGCGCAGCTTCTTCAGCAAGACGCTTGACGCCCTGGATGCAAAACCCGACGAGGTGTATGCAGCACTTGAGCCGGAACTGGTCGAGGTGCTGGCGCTGGGACGCGCCTTTCCGGCGCAGTCTTCCTAGGTGGATTTCGTCGGCGACTGCCTGTCTACTCTGCTTATACGACCGGTCAGCTATCACCACATAAGTTGGCAAGCACGATATGGGATGAAAGGAGCAAGCGATGGAAGCCAAAGAATCAACACATGAAACAAAAGGGGTGACGGTGGAACTGCTCTCCGTGCTCGACCTGGGGCTTGAAGTCGAGGGTATGGCGGGGCGGCAATTTCGCATGCGCCTGATCACTTTTGCACCAGGCGCGGTGTTTGGCCCGCTTCACGACCATAAAGATCGGCCGGGGCTGGTCTACATTTTACAGGGCACGATCACTGACCATCGAGGCGGCGTAGCCACAGACTACGGGCCGGGCCTGGGCTGGCCAGAAGATCACAAAACCGTCCACTGGCTGGAGAACAGAACATCCACCCCGGCAATCGAGGTTTCGGTCGATATCGTGAAGCCTGCGTAAGGGATATGCCGATTCTGTGCATCTTGAATTGAAAGTTAAAGGCTATCGACAGAAAAATGAGAGTCCTGTTCCGCGTAGTGTTCCTCCCGGGTGCCAGGTTTAGATCTTTTGAGAATTAGAGAGTTGATGCCGCTCTGCAAATTACGTAGAGCGGTTTTGTTTGTATTGAAAAAAAGTTTTGCTATAATATTTGCAAGTGGGAAATGAATAATCGACAGCGAGGCGTTTAGGGGGACGCGAATGGCAATTTCTTACCGGTTATGACTTTGAAATGACGAATCGTTTATACAGGGCGAAAAATATGTGTTGGCAGCACGTTTGACCCTGCTTAGAAACCCATTCAGCCAAATCAATTCAGAAATCGGAGAGATTGAGCCATGAAAAATAACCCAGACAAGACCCAAGCCCTCAAAACGCAGCGAATTCACAGGGGCATCGCCTTTATTCTTTTGGCGGGAATGTTAATGCTCACGATGGCCTGTTTTGGCGGTGACGACACCGCCGCCATTACCGGCGAGCGTGTCAATGACATCAAAACGCGTTTTGCGTCCATCAACGAGCCCGAATCTTCCGAGTCCGAAGAGGAAGCCACGGCCGCAGCCCCTACTTACGAGCCCGTCGATTCAGGCCCGATCATACAAACCAACGGAATGCACGAATATTCGGTTGCCGCTGAGAGCTATTCCTGCACCTGCCAGGAGACCGGGAACATCACTCAAGAGCTAAAAGTGGTGGACGGCAAGCTTGAAATCACCAACCCGGGCGAAGAACCGATGGTTTTTGAGCAGATCGGACAGAACGTTTATGAGAAAAACTGGATGGCATACGCCATTTTGATCGATAATGGCACAGAAACCAGAGAACCGCGCGAGGAATCCGTGATCATCACCCTCACCACAAATGGCTACATCGTGGAACACTACTCTGGAGGAGCCAACTCGCCGTGTTGCTCTTACACCTACACGCAAGTAGAGTAATTTGTAAACGGTTGGTGAAATTCGCGTTAGCAAACTGGCCGCTCTCCAGATCGGAGGGCGGCTTGTAATTACAGCGGAAATAGAGGTTGCTATAATAGTTGAGACGCAAAGAGATGCATTTATATAGAAACATACCTTAGCAGTTCGATTCACAATAAAAGGATGATTTTGCACAAAAAGCTGAGCGACTACCTGTCTGAATGGGCACTTTCCAGCCCTCAACTCCTGGCGCAAACGATGACCAGCCAGATTTACACCGTGGTGCACGAGGGGGAGACGGCGGTGCTGAAGCTGCTCGCCTCTGCAGAGGTGGACGAACAACGAGGGGCACTGGCGCTGCGTTATTTTGACGGGCACGGAGCGGTGCGCCTGCTGCGCTCGGATGAGGGGGCACAATTGATGGAATATGCCCCCGGTGCTGCCCTGGTCACACTGGTGGAAGAGGGCAAGGATGAAGAAGCTACACGCATCCTCGCCGGGGTGATCAAACAACTGCACAGTGTGCCTCAAGACACCCCCACTGACGGGATGGTGAGGCTCGAGCGTTGGTTTGCAGCGCTGTTCGCGAAGGCTGAGGATGACAGGCTGACCGGCGTCGAATCCATCTATGGGCGCGCTGCGGTTGTGGCTGCGCGGTTGCTGGCCGACCCACAGGACGTGCGGGTGCTGCACGGCGATATTCATCATTACAACATCAAGCAGTCGGCGCGCGGCTGGCTGGCCTTTGACCCCAAAGGGCTGGTGGGCGAACGCACCTACGACTGTGCCAACGCCCTGTGCAACCCGGTCATGCCGGAGCTCGTCCATAACGAAAGCCGCCTGCTCAAGAACGCCAACATGCTTGCCGAGGCGCTTGCGCTCGACCCAGAACGCGTGCTGGCCTTCACCTACGCATACGCCTGCTTGAATGCGAGCTGGTGGGTGCAGATGAACGACAAGGCCGGTGCGGCAGAGATCGTGCGCTGGCATCTGGATGTTGCGAAGATCATTGAAACATATGTCGGAAGAAAAAGCGATGCGTTCAAAAAAGCGGACGCACCCATCCAGCTATTCGCAACTTGAAGTAAAGGGGATTTCGGTCTATGTTTTCAGAGGATTATGTTCTCAGGATGATTCGGCAAGCCACGGCGGTGTTTGCCAGGCTTATGGGGCTGAAGAATTCCGGTCAAAATCAGGAGGCTCTTCAAGTGATCGATCAGACACTTGAACAACTGCTTGATCTGGATAAGGAAACCATTGACCTTCTTGATGACAAGAGCTTCTATCTGCTGCTTACAAAAAATGACGATTTAGATCTGGAAAAGCTTCAATTTGTTGCGGATCTGTTTATGGAAAAGGGGAATATTCAAAGGCAAATAAAGCTTACCAATGAAAGCATTAATTGTTATCTGCGAGCGCTGAATTACTATTTGGTTATCTGTATAAACATAGAACCTCCCTGCCCTCCCAAGTTAACACAAAGAATTGATGAACTGATCCTGAATTTAAAATCTGTTGATTTTGAAGAGCAAACTCTTTTAGATCTATTTTGGTATTATGAGAACACAAACGAGTATGCAAAAGCGGAGGATATGTTGAACAGAGTGGCGGCCAAAAACCAGGCTACGGCGTTCATTACCGACGAAAAGAAATCTTTTTATATGCGACTTCTGGGAAAAAGCCCGGAAGAATTAACCCGGGGTGGATTAAGCCGGGCACAAATCCAAACCAAATTAAAAGAACTGGAAGCCTCAAAAAACGGATAAATATAGTTACAGGCTAAATATGAGGGTCATTGAGCCGCATATTTAGGGCATTTAAAAAACTGGCGCGCTCAAAAAATGAACGCACCTGAAAGACTTTTTATTATTCTCAGAACAGGGATGGAACCTTCATGAAATCAATGTCAGAAAATATGATGGAATTCAAAAAACAGTTGGAAAAGGGAGCGATCCAGAAAGCTTATCTGGGATTAATGGAATACATGATGAGTTTGAAGAATCACTTTTCAAAAAAATATCCCGCTTACACCACTTCAGGAAGCCTTTACCCCGGATATATGGATATGACCTATTTTTCCCTTCTACCCGGGTCGTTGAAAGAAAGAGATCTAAAAATCGCCATCGTTTTTGTTTATGATGCATTCAGGTTCGAGGTCTGGCTTTCTGGAAAAAACAAACAGGTACTTGAAAAATATTGGCACGTCTTTAATGAAAACAAGTGGGATCAGTATAAAGTAGTGAAGCCTGCCAAAGGGATCGATTCTGTAGTGGAGCATATTCTGGCAGAGAACCCGGATTTTAGTGATCTGGATGCATTGACAGGGCAAATAGAGCAAGGGACTGTTAAGTTCATTCAAGATATTGAGGTGTTCCTCACCAAAACCACCCTTTAACAGGGGCGTGCCTGACGGATTAATCGATCTTTCCTGGTAATCCGCTGCATGGGAACTTTTTATTTCATGTAAAATCAAGCCAACAAGCACAAATGTGTTGCTGTCGAGAAACACTTCTATAAAACCGATCTTGGCATAATCAAGGCAGGTAAAAATGAACAATCATCCGCTGGAAAAAAACAGAGAAACCCTGATCGAAAAATATGAGACGCTTTCCAAACAAGAGAAAGACCTGATCGATCGCATCCTTGAACGAAAACACACCGTGCGCAACATCAACAAAGAGTTCGATAATCAACTCACGCTGGGGCAGCGCGTGGCCGACAAGGTGGCAGCCTTTGGCGGCTCTTGGACGTTCATCATCATTTTCGGCTCCATCCTGATCACCTGGATCGTGCTGAACTCGCTCATTCTCGCTCACAATCAGGCTGCGTTTGACCCCTACCCATACATTCTGCTAAACCTGTTTCTCTCCATGCTCGCAGCCATCCAGGCGCCCATCATCATGATGTCACAGAACCGGCAGGCGGCAAAAGACCGGCTGGATGCGGCGCACGATTACGAGATCAACATCAAGGCAGAAACGGAGATCGCCAAAGTGCACGAGAAATTGGACGACCTGCGCGAAAAACGCTGGTCTGAACTCGTGCAAATGCAGCAGGAACAAATTGAGCTTTTAACAAAATTGCTGAATGAGAAGAAGTAGCGCTCATATTGGAAAAAAGGTGCGTTCAAAAAGCGAACGCACCCTACGAACTGTTTTTTTGTAAATAGAGAGTAATCGAGTGATGAAAAATGATCATTTCGTAATTCTCAAAACGTTCCAATTAGGGATGATTCTCTTATTCATGCTTACTGGTTGCCGTTCACAAAATCCGAGCGAGGGCGCTTTAATTAATTCAACGTCAATTACAGCGATGGGAACTTTAACCCCTACCCTACTCACCGACCCTACTTTAGTTAAATCGCAAGAACCTGCCATGATTCCAACATCCTCTTTTAGTAATGGGGTCGTTGCTAAAGTTTCTCAGCAAGAGGTGACGGATGATATTTTCCAAGATATTGTAAAAATTATGGTCACAAAATGGTTGCAAGGGTTCCAAATTGACACCTCCAGCCAAGATGCAATTAAAGATTATCAAATTGAAGAAATTTATCTTAGAAATCAACCTGATGAGTTTCATTCTGAGATCATAGCCACAGTGCTTTTTTCTGTGCAAGTAATAAACCCACAATCAAGCAATTGGGCCAGCGTTTCAGTCCAAGAAATTAAAAAAGATGACCCGTGGTGGCATGTAGCACTTACTTTTGACATCCTCCCAGTAAAAGATAATTATGAATTAAAAGTGCTATTTGGATATGGAACTTAGCTTATGGACAAGACTTTAAAATAATTTACATCTGATTTGTTGTATCCTTATTCGTAAACAATAGAGGTGCTGAGATGAGAAAGATCGTTGTGCTTGAACACATCAGCCTGGATGGGGTCATTCAGGGGCCGGGCGGGCCGGACGAAGATACCAGCGGCGGTTTTGCATATGGCGGTTGGATTGGAGCCTACTCCAATGAGGTGTTGGGAAGACTGCTAAAAAAGCAAATGGGCCTGCCCTTCGATCTGTTGATCGGGCGCAAAACCTATGATATCTGGGCGCCCTATTGGCCCAACAACGGGCAGTACTGGCCGCGCGTCAACCAGGCCATCAAGTATGTGGCCTCCAACACGCTGACCTCTGCCGAGTGGCAGCCCGCGGTCATCCTCAACGGGGACATGGCCGAAAAGGTGGCTCAGATCAAGCAGCAGCCCGGGCCCGATCTGCACGTGTGGGGCAGCAGCGATCTGCTGCAAACGCTGATCCGGCACGACCTGGTGGATACGTTCTGGCTGATGATCTACCCCATTACGCTGGGCAGTGGCAAACGACTCTTCGCCGGTGGCACGATGCCGGCGGCCTTCAAGGTGACCGAGAGCACCTTCACACCGAGCGGCGTCATCGTGGTGAACTACGAGCGCGCCGGTGCGCTTCCATCCGCGAGCTGAGAGTTACAACTGGTTCCCCCACTTGGAGGCAACATGCCCAGACAATCCATCTTCCAAATGAAGTTCGCGGGGGTCTACCCGCTCTATGTGCAGAAGGCGGTGCGAAAAAACCGCACCCAGGCTGAAGTTAACCAGATCATCTGCTGGCTGACGGGGTATGACCCGGCCGGGCTGCAAAAGCAGATCGAAAGCGGCAATGACCTGGAAACCTTTTTTGCCCAGGCGCCGGCACTTAACCCCAACAGTTCGCTGATCACGGGCGTGGTGTGCGGCATTCGCGTCGAAGAGGTCGAAGATCCGCTGATGCAAAAGATCCGCTATCTGGATAAATTGATCGACGAACTGGCCAAAGGGAAAAAGATGGAGAAAATCCTGCGGCAGCCGCTTAATTAGGAAGATGTCGGCACGAGCCTTTCCACTCATCCTCTTCACTTTGGCCCGTTCACTATCCATTCAAGCAGCGGATGGTTTCAGCCAGCGATCTGCATGATGCAGTTTAAAACATCCCCGCAGTAAATTTTTTCGCTTGATCCGCTTGATTGAAACCGCCAAATTGTTAATGGATTTTCTCCGTTATCTGCAATACAATGGAATGAGATGAATAGGAGCTTATTTATGCAAAAAATCGTCGATTTTCAAAATGTGTCAGAAGAAGGGTTGCAATCCTCCCCCGTATCAAAATCGCTCGCCGGCCTGCGCGCGAACGAAGCAAGATACTACAAAAACAAATACAACCATGAGTTCACCGTCACCCCGGCAAGCGAAGACCCCAAAACGATCGATTATGTAAATAACATTTTGCAAAAAGAAAGAAAGCTGGTAATCCAATCCAAACCGCTTGAAACATCATCTTTTACCGTCGAAAATATCCGAATGGCTTATGTGTTTTACGAAAGCGGCTTGAGCATCAATGTCATGTACACCCTGGATGACCCCAAAAAGCGAGCGGTTGGGTTCAAGCTTTCAGAAGGAATGGAAGTGCCCGCCGAACTGATCGAGAAGTTCAAGTTCGCCCGGCAGAAATCGAAACTGGCTGGTGAAATTCGCGGGTCGTTTTTCGTGATCAAAAACGAATATTAATTTTTGGTTTACCCGATGCCGAAATGCCCCATGAATACCTGACCATTGAAAACATATTGAGTCTGTGCTGTTCCGCAACAGCTTGTAGGCCTGACGGATTCTGTTGCGCCCGAACTCCTTTCCCGGCAACCAATTTCTGGCGAATGGAGCGTCAACGAAGTGCTGGCCCATTTGCGCGCCTGTGCGGATGTGTGGGGCGGGTATTACATCCGAAAAATCTTGGAAGAAGAAGTCCCCACCATTAAGGCGATCAACCCGCGCACCTGGATATTGAGCACAGATTATTTGCAATTGGAATTCCAGGCTTCTCTGCTCGCGTTTCGGCGTCAGCGTGAAGAACTGATTACCACCTTATCAGCGCTGACCCACGAAGATTGGGAACGCAGAAATACGCTCATTGGCGCGGGAAGGCCGATCCAACAGACGCTGCATCTGCACGCCGATCGGATGGCCCGCCATGACCGGACTCATCTGAAGCAGATCGAACGAACGCTCAACAAGCTGAAAAAGACCCCTTAATCCCAAATACCCAGTTTCTTCTAAACAATTTGAGGCATTCTCAAATTGCTCCATTTTGCGATATCGGATTTTAATTCAGCCTTTTTCGGTTTATTTTAGTGCTGCCCGGCGGCAGTTGCGGTGTTTTTGAGACCTATTTTATCCAAATCATGCTTTAGAAAGCTTTGGGCTGCGTTTTTTTCGCTATAGTTCGGACAGCCCGTGGCCATTTCTTCGATCAGCTTCATATTTTCCCTTAAGAATTTCTTCTCGCTCGGAGAGTAGCCTTTTACGTATATTGAATCCGTATAATATAGTGTATAGGTTCCGTCCGAGTTGCAGCGAGAAAGTAACTGGCATAGCCGGTAATATAAGGCTACTTCTTTGCGAAGCTCATCCTGGTTTATTTTGGATAAGCCGATTTTTTGAATATTGAGATCGTATTCATAACGCAAAGCATTGGCGATGATCAGCTCATCGGTCAAGTGGCGATAGGCAATTTCCCTTTCAAATGGCATGCCATAAAGCGCGACCTTGCCCAGTTCTTCCTGACCGGTCATACACTCTAAGGCTTTGCGCCTCACTTCCTGACCTCTGATCTGATCTTCCTTCTTATAGACTTCATAAAGCACACTTTGATCTTCAACCCTTTCGAGAGCTGCTTCTCTGATGGGCGCCCAATAACCATCATCAGCGGCAATTTTCGCCAGGGCATTCTGATCGGTGATTCTGGCAAGAGCCGCAAAGCGGGCCTCTCGAGATTTGGCGCAATTCATCGCATACAATATATCAGCAGCACTTTGAAGGCGTTCGACCACCCGAAGAGAGACATCATCGTCCCTGCAAGAGGAGAGCAAACGTGTCAGAAGCTCAAAATCAGTGATCTGGTCTACTGCTGCCAGACGCAGCTCAAGATCTGGTTCTTCCTGCGCAATTTCAACCAGATAAGTCTGATCGGTTGACCGTTTGATCTTGGAAAGTTTCATGCTTTTGGGAAGCATACGCCAGGTGATGTCCATTGGTTTTCCAATCTGCAACAGGGAGATCATCCATTTGGAAGATTTGTAGTCAGTTGACCCGTTGCTCTAGAATGTGAGTATTTTCGATATTTGTGGTGAATAAATTGCAGAAAACAGGAAAAGAATAAAAATATTATAGAAGGCACCTAAAAAGTTGTCAAACGATCCTTGCAGTCAGCACTAAATTGGAGGCCGTTTTTTATCTCACGTGATATACAATAATTGGGTAAAGCAAACAAGGCTACACTTTGGCCATTTGAGAGGAACACTGTGATCATTTCTTTTGCTGAACGCCGCAATCATGCTCGCGCTTATAGGCCAACCGAAACACACTTAAATTCCGGCAGGGAATGATAATGAGTAGGAAGTTTTTGTCCCAAAGAAATGAGCGACAATGATGAAACCTTATGTGATCCTGATGCGCGGCATCAACGTGGGCGGCAAGAACAAGATCCCGATGGCTGCGCTCAAGCAATGCCTGGAAGATGCTGGCTTTGAGGGCGTGACCACCTACATCCAAAGCGGCAACGTGATCCTGCGTTCCCCGCTGGGCGCAGAAGCGATCCAAATCCGCATCGAAGCGCTGCTGCCCCAGCATTTCACGCTCGACAGCGCCACCGTCAAAATTGTGGCCTATGACAGCGAGGCCTACAAAGGCATCGTCACGGGGGCGCCGGCGGTGTTCGGCGACGACAGCAGCGGTTACCGCTGCAATGTGCTCTTTCTCATGAACTATGAGGCAAGCGAAGCGATGAAGCAGATCGAAACGCGGGGAGGCGTGGACGAAGTCTGGCAGGGCGAAAAGGCACTCTACTTCCGCAACTCCTTGGCCAACGCCTCTAAGAGCCGTTTAAGCAAGATCGTGGGGCAACCTTTTTATCCGTTTGTGACGATCCGTAACTGGAACACCACACGCAAGCTGCTGGAACTGCTGGAAGCTCACAAAATCGGCTGATTTTAGATAATTTTGCTCTTGATTCTGGCGAGGTCATCGTATAAAATGGGGCGGTAAGAATAATTCATTTGCTATCATCTATTTAATGAAGAGGAGAACACTTCATGCCTTTTAATGACAGAGCACGTCTCGACCCGTCGCAGATTCAAGATCGCCGCGGCAGCCGCAGTATGGGCCGCACCGTGGCGGTTGGGGGCGGTGGCATCGGGCTGATCATTTTTGTGGTGGCACTGCTGCTGGGGGCAAACCCCGGTGACCTGCTGGGAATGGTGGACAGCGCCCAGACGACGGGATACGACCAAAACACGAGCCAGATCAGCGACCTGCAGACGGCCTGCCAGACCGGCGCGGACGCCAACTCGCGGGAAGACTGCCGCATAGTGGGCTACGTTAATAGCATTCAGGAGTATTGGGACAGCGAGTTCGCGGCCCATAACGCCCAGTACAGCCCGGCCCAGACGGTGCTCTTCAGTGGGGCCACCGAGGGCGCCTGTGGATATGCTTCGGGCGCGTCGGGCCCGTTTTACTGCCCTGAGGATCAGATGGTCTACCTAGATCTGTCCTTCTTCGATGAGCTGACGAGCCGCTTTGGGGCGGAAGGTGGCCCCTTTGCCGAAGCCTACGTGCTGGCACACGAATACGGGCATCACATTCAAGACCTGCTGGGGCTGCTCGATCAAAATAGCAGCTCTGCCACCGGACCGCAGAGCATGTCGGTGTACACCGAGCTGCAGGCCGACTGCCTGGCGGGGGTGTGGATGTATCACGCCGCCGAGACAGGCTACCTGACGGTGCCTTCGAGCGATGAGATCGGGCAAAGCCTGGATGCAGCAGCAGCGGTGGGCGACGACCGCATTCAGCGCGAGACGCAGGGCTATGTTTCGCCCGAATCGTGGACGCACGGCTCTTCCACGCAGCGTCAGGCCGCGCTGGAAGATGGTCTGCAATCGGGAGATATCAACACCTGCGAGACCCCCGGCTGGACAGAATAAGCAAGGACGCCGCCCTCTGAAAATCAGAGGGCGGTTTTTTGATAATTCACTCGATATATAATTGATTTTGTGGGGATGAAAGAATCTTGTTCGCAAGAAGGAAAAATCAATGAAAGACTGCTTGTTTTGCAAAATAATACAGGGAGAAATCAAGTCCTGGAAGGTTTACGAAGATGAAAGCGTCTATGCGTTTCTCGATATTAATCCGGTCAATGAGTATCACACTCTGGTAATTCCTAAAAATCATTATGAAAACCTATTCGACATTCCAGAAGATGAGCTTGTCAAGGTGATCCTGGTTGTGCAAAAACTGGCTCTTTTGTATAAAGATCACTTGGGAATAAACAATGTTCAAATCATCAATAGTTCTGGCAAAGAAGCGCAACAGGATATTTTCCATGTCCATTTTCACATCATCCCCAGAGAAAAAAATGACGGTCAGAACATAAACTGGAAAACCCATCCGGAATGGCAAGAAAAATTTGACCCCTTGTTAATGGAAATTAAGGGGATTGAGTAACCAATCCTGACATTGTCACAAAGCATTATTTCAGACAATTTCTGTCTTGATTCTCGTGCCCGGCCTAGGTAAAATGAGGGAAAGAGAAAAGAGGTGAACATGAGCCCCAAGAACGATAGTGAAGGATTCTCAAGTGAAGAAAAGGCCGCCATGAAGGAGCGCGCCAAAGAGTTAAAGGCGGCAGAACGCATGGAAAAAGACCGGGCGGCCGGGTTGAGCGCTGTGCTTGAAAAGCTTGCCGAGTTGGAGGAACCGGATCGCACGATGGGGCTGCGCCTGCATGAGATCATCCTGGCCAGCGCGCCGGAGCTTGCGCCGCGAACCTGGTATGGCATGCCGGCCTACTATAAAGACGGCAAGCCAGTCTGCTTCTTTCAGAGCGGGCAGAAGTTCAAAACGCGCTACGCCACGCTGGGCTTTCAGGAAGCGGCCAGCCTCGATGAGGGCGCCATGTGGCCGACCTCCTACGCGCTGACCGGGCTGACGCCGCTGGTCGAAAAAGAGATCGCTGCCATAGTAAAGAAAGCGGTGGGCGGATAGCTACCCGCAACAATGAGAATTGACCTGCTCTACTTTGAGGGCTGCCCGGGCTGGCAGACGGCCCATCAGAACCTGAAAACCGCCTTGAGCGCCGCAGGGGTTACTGCCGAGATTCGCCTGCTCAAAATAGACGAGCCGGCCGCGGCCGAATTCTGGCGGTTCCCCGGCTCCCCCTCCATTCGCGTGGATGGAGAAGACTGGTGGCGCCTTGAGCGTGAGCATTACGAATTGAGCTGCCGCCTCTATGAAACGCCGCAGGGCATGCTGGCTTCGCCAACCGTGGAGATGCTGCGCGAAAGACTGCAAGAGCTGCGCGCCGCGGTGCTGGCATTCATCAAAAATAAGGCGGACCATTTCGATGAAGTGGTAATCGAAGACGGACAGAACGACTCTTACTCGGTGAAGCAGGATGCGGGCAAGTTCTATTGGATGAATTTCAGTCCGCGCGAAGGGGCGCTTTACAGTCAAACCGAGATTCCATTTGAAACAGCCTTGGGCTATCTGCGCCAGGTAGGATTTTCGTATTCGTTTTGAGCGGTGTTTCTTCCAGCAGCAGCCCCACCTCCCGCCAGTTTGGTCGGGAGGTTTTTAGTTGCAAGTGACATTTTTATGTTCATCTGGTAATTTTCTACATCTGCACCCCCCTACACCCGGCAGGGCAATTCATGCTAATATATGAACAGTGGCTGCAGAAGGTCACATTTCCGTTTGGCAGGATAAAAGAATAGCATGAGCGAAGAGATCGATCTGGAAGAGGCCGCACCCTGGCTGGTGCTGCTGCTCACGCTGGCGGGCGGCGCGCTGCGCGTGCTGCTGCTGGCAACCAAAGGCATGGGGCTGGACGAAACGGTGAGCGTTTGGTTGGCCGGTCACAGCCTCAGCGAGATGCTGCCCTGGCTCATCAAAATCAACCAGCAGCCGCCCTTGTATTATTTTTTGCTGCACTTCTGGGTGGGCCTCAACGGCGGCGCACCCTATTATGCGCGGCTGCTTTCGGTGCTGTTCGGCGCCGCGGCGGTGCCGATCCTCTACCTCACCGGCAAACGGCTGGCGGGGGCCACGGTGGGGTTGGCTGCGGCAGTGATCCTGGCGGTTTCGCCCTTTCACATCTTTTTCGCTCAAGAGGCGAGCCCCTATACGCTGTTGACCTTCAATGCGGCCGTGGCGTTTTATGCGCTGGCGAGGCTGCTGACGGACCCGCGTGCGGCAAGGCCGTTCGGCTACCAACTGCGTGAGTACCTGCGTGCCTGGCGCAGCCCGGCCCCTGTGGAAGAAAACAATGAGCGGGATTTCTATAAAAAACGCGGGGATGCCAATTTAAAAGGTTGGCGGGGATGGCGGGCGCGCCATCACTGGCTGCCCATTCAGAGCGTTTCCACCGACCTGAGCTGGATCACCTATATCCTGTTCACAGCGGCTACCCTGCTCAGTCACCAGGCGGGGCTGCTCTTTTTCATTGCAAGCAACCTCTTTGTGTTCGGGTGGATGCTGCTGCAAAAGACCCAAAAAAGTGGGGCGACGCCGTCCATGCAGGCGCCGGCAGTGTGGAACTGGGTCGTGGCGCAGGTCGTGATCGTGGTACTGTGGCTGCCCTGGCTGCTGTTTGCATCCTGGCAGGGCGGAGCGGTCTTTCAGTTGGGTGAGGGCAGCCCACTTAGCTGGCAGGCCTTCACGCAGATGCTGCGCTCCTTCTTGAACGCCTCAAACGTGATCCCGGCCAACATCGCCACAGGCATCTGGATCTTCTACGCGCTGGTGCTGAGCCTGGGGCTGGTCTTTTTACGCAAAAAATTATCCCTGTTCCTCTTTTTGGCGGCCTTATTCGTTCTGCCCCTGTTAAGCGAAGGGGTAATGAGCCTGTGGCAGCCGTCCTTTGCGGCCGAAACCCTGATCTGGACGACGATTCCCCTCTTTGTGCTGCTGGGGGCCGGTGTGGCGCAGGTGCGCTTCCGCGGCCTGATCCTCTTTCTGCTGGGCGCGCTGGCCACCCTCAATGTTTTCGCCGTCAGCGATTATTTCAGGTTCTACCAAAAAGAGGATTGGAACAGTGCGGCACGCACCGTGGTGGGTCACGCCGAAAAGACCGATCTGGTGCTGTTCAATACCAACCTGGGAGTGATCCCCTTCGATTATTACTTTGAGCCTTATGCAGAGCAGTATTCCCTGCAAGGGGTCGAAAAACGTGGTCTGCCGCAAGACCTGTTCGAGAGCGGCATCGCAGCGCCAATCATGACGGCCGCTGATGTGCCTTCATTAAAGTCGCTGTTGGAAGGCCATGACCGCGTCTGGCTGGTGTACAGCCGGGAAGCGGCCAGCGATCCACAGGGGTTGATCGCGCAAACATTGGCGGAGAATTTACTTTTGACGGATACGGAACCTTTTTATGGCGGCGTGGTGCAGTTGTATGTGACTCCCTGAAATCAGCATAAGGTTCCTTGAGTACACCGCCGAACAGTCAACTGATCGGCGATTTTGTTTTTACATGTGACCCACTTTGACAGCAGGTGCGATTAATCAACTTTTTCTTCACTAATGTTTAGTAAGGAATGGAGAGAAGAAGGGCGGTATTTCGAGCGAAAAAGTCCGATTAATTTATGCTATGATCTTACTGAGGAGAAATACCATGAGCGACGAAAAAGCGAAAGCGGTCACCTTTCACACCACGATCTTGCAGACGGGCAAGAACACGGCCGGCATCCAGGTGCCCGAAGAGGTCATTGAAGCCCTCGGCGGCGGCAAACGTCCGCTGGTGCGCGTGCAGGTCAATCACTACAGCTATCGTAGCGCGGTGGCCGTAATGGACGGCAAGTATATGATCTCTTTCAGCGCGGCCCATCGTGATGCCGCCGGCATCCGGGGCGGCGAGGAGGCGGAGGTCACCCTGCAACTGGATCTCGACCCGCGCGAGGTGGAACTGCCGGCAGATCTGCGGGCGGCTCTGGTCGAAGCAAAGGCGTTGGAAGCGTTTGAGAAGACGGCGCCTTCCATGAAAAAGGAATATGTGCGCCAGGTGGAAGAAGCCAAGGCAGCCGAGACGCGTCAGCGGCGCATCGCAAAGATCGTGGAGAAGGTAAGCGCGGGGAAATAGAAAATTTGATGATTTGAAGTATATAAATATCGCGATTATTAATTCGGGATAAGTTTTTGTTGGGCAAATGGAAAAATTGTTAGATAAAGCAACCTTATTTCTGTAAATTCGAATCAGAAATATCCATAGTTCTTTAA
>CAYWLG010000014.1:0-63289 GCA_964459385.1 uncultured Anaerolinea sp. | reverse complement strand
TAAAACTGCACCCTTTCTGTTGGATTTTGTGTCCAACTTTTGGGGTGCAGTTCAAAAATTGACCGCTCCTTTTTGTTATTTCCAGTAGTACTCCTCACCGGGTTGCAGCCAGTGAATCTTTTGCCGGGGGGCCACCCGGTCTGCCAGATCCGCCAGAATGGACGGATTGACGTGATTCACCTTGAACAGGTCGTTGTGCATTGGGATCAATACATCGGCTTTGATCAGTTTGGCCAATTCCAGTGATTCTGCCCCATCCAAATTGCCGATCATGCCCATACGTTCACGCCAGCCATCGCGTCCATTCACCGGCAAACAGGCGATCCTTACTTTTTCGGCGTGCTTCAAAATGTGTTCCACCATACCATCGTACAAGATCGTATCGCCGGCATGATAGAGCCACTGCCCATTTACTTTAATTACAAAACCCAAAAAGCCATATTCCCCCAACTCGTTCTGTTCAAATCCATAATGCGCGGCAGGAATGGCATAAAATTCTGTTCCTTTCAGCGTGTAAACCTTGTCGATCTCAGGTACAACCAGTTTATCTGGGGAAACACCTTCGGCGATCAAGTGGTTGGCTACAGTTCTTGGGCCGACAATGATCATTTCTGGGTTCGCCTTGATCAATGGTAAAAGCGTCAGTGGGTCGCAATGATCTGCATGGTCATGGGTAATAAAGGCGATTTGAATATCGTGCAGTTGTCCGGGTTCCACCGGCACGGAGAATTCTCGCGAAAACTTGTCGGCTGCGCCGATCCCGCCCTCAACGACATAATTTGAGAGATAAGGGTCGATCACAAAGGACTGCGAACCGGATCGCACGATAAACCCGGCCTGGCCAAGATAAGTGAGCTGCACTAATTCATCCATAATTTAACCCTTCCGCCGCTGGTATCCCTTGCGATCAATCAGCCAACTCTGCTTCTTCTTTTTTCTTGTTCTTCGCCTTGATCTGATGGATGATCTTGCTGCCCTTCGACTTGCCTTCCACCAGGGCATAGGTAAGCACTTCATCCATGTGGCGCACGAGGACGATCTTCACATCCTCCCGCACTTTCTTGGGTACTTCGATCAGGTCTTTTTCATTTTTCTCAGGCAAAAGGATCGTTTTCAGCCCGGCGCGATGGGCAGCGAGCACCTTTTCGCGTACACCGCCAATCGGCAGCACATTGCCGCGCAAAGTGATCTCGCCGGTCATGCCGATCTCTTTGTGGATCGGCCGATCCGTAAACGCGGAGATCAATGCCGTGGCGATGGTAATGCCCGCGCTCGGCCCGTCTTTCGGGATGGCGCCTTCGGGCACATGAATGTGAATGTCAATTTGCTCGAAAAGATCAGAATCGAGAGATAAAGTATCCACCCGCGATTTCATATAGGAAAGGGCAGCTTGAGCGGATTCCTGCATCACGTCGCCGATTTGCCCGGTGATTTGCAGGTTGCCTTTACCTTCCATGATCAACACTTCTATCGGCATGATGTCGCCGCCGTTTTCAGTCCAGGCAATGGCTGTCGCCACCCCCACCTCATCTTGCCGCTCTGCCTCGGTGAAGAAGAACTGCGGCGGCCCGAGAAATTTTTCTACGGTGCTGATGGATAAGTTTTTGGCAAAGTGCTTTTTCTCAGATTTCAAGCGTGCGGTCTTGCGGCAAATTTGGCCGATTTCCCGTTCCAAATTTCGCACGCCTGCCTCGTAAGTGTATTCGCGAATGACCTTTTTGAGCGCGCTGTCTTCAAAGCGCAGTTCTTCGGCTTCAATGCCGCTCTCATCCAACTGGCGTGGGATCAGGAACCGCTTGCTGATCTCCACCTTTTCTTCTTCAATGTAACCCGGAAACTCAATGATCTCCATGCGATCCAGCAAGGCCGGTGGGATGGTGCCCAGGTTGTTGGCCGTGGTCACAAACATCACCTTGGAAAGGTCGTAGGGCAGTTCCAGATAATGGTCTGAGAACGAGAAGTTTTGTTCAGGGTCCAGCACTTCCAGCAAGGCCGAAGCAGGGTCGCCGCGAAAATCGTTGCCGAGCTTATCGATCTCATCCAGCATAAACAATGGATTGATGGAACCGGCCCGCTTCATGGTTTGAATGATGCGACCCGGCAAGGCACCGATATAGGTGCGTCGATGGCCGCGGATTTCAGCTTCGTCACGCACGCCGCCCAGCGACAGGCGCACAAAATTGCGTCCCAGCGCCAAAGCAATGGATTTGCCCAGGGAGGTCTTCCCCGTTCCCGGAGGGCCGACAAAGCACAGGATGGGCTGCCGCTCTTTTTTGGGCTTCAAACTCTTGACCGCGATATATTCGAGCACGCGATCTTTGGCCTTGCCCAGCCCGAAATGATTTTCTTCCAGCGTCTTGGCAGCATGGGCCACATCCAGATTGTCTTCAGTGATCTCTACCCAGGGAAGGTCCAACAGCCAGTCGATATAAGTGCGCAAAATACCCACTTCCGGGGCCATGGCTGGCATCTGATTCAACCGCTCGATTTCTTTAAAGGCCTGTTTTTTTGCCTCTTCAGGCATCTGTTTTTCTTCTACTTTGGTTTTTACTTCGCTTAATTCACGCGCCCAAACATCCCCTTCGCCCAACTCGTTCTGAATGGCCTTGAGTTGTTCACGCAGATAAAATTCACGCTGAGATCGATCCACTTCGCTTTGTACGCGCGTCTGAATTTCGTCTTCCAGTTGCAGCACGTCCAGTTCCTGTGCCAGCAGCCAGTTGACCTTTTTAAGGCGCTCGGTGGGGTCGAGAATGGTCAGCAGATCCAATCGGTCATCATAAGGCAGGGAGATGGCGGTGGCGATCATGTCTGCCAGCCAGCCCGGTTCAGAGATGTTGATCGAAAACAAATGTGCCTCGTCGGGCAGGCTGCGATCCAGTTGCACGCAGCGCTCGAAAAGGTCGCGTGAGGTGCGCATTAGGGCTTCGGTTTGCCGGTCGCTGGACGGATCTTCGTCAATGATCTGCCCGCGCACCTGCCAGAACGGCTCTCCTTTTATGATCTCAACCACTCTCACCCGGCGTCGGCCCTGAACCAGCGCCGAGTTATTGCCATCTTGCAAAGAAAGCAAGCGTCCAACAGCTACCTCAACGCCTACTTCCAGAAAATCGTTAATTTCCGGTTCTTCCACTTCGCTGTCTTTTAGCATTAACGCCAACATCGTGCCTGACTCGCGCTGTACGTGATTGATGGCCTCTAAATTCGGACCGGGCACCACAAAGATCGGCGAAACCATGCGCGGAAAAACCACGATATCCCGCATGATCAGGGCAGGCAGCAGAATCATGCCTCCCTCATCCGGGTCGGCGTCCGGCACCTGATACAGTTCATCGGTCCGTTGGTAGAGCGCGGCCGTATATTCTTCTGGATTATCCATCCGTTTTTTCCAGTCTTCGTTCTTCATTCACATCCTCAAGTAAATAACTTAATTTGGGGCTTCGCTCATTTTGGCCCATTCTTCTCGTGCGGCAGCGGCCACAAATATGCTCCCCGCTACGATGATTACCTCATCCTCTTGCACCAGTTCAACTGCTTTTTGCAGCGCCATATGAATATCTTCAGTGGCGATGGCTGACCGGCCAAACTGATGGGCTAATTCTACCAGCTTATTCGCCATCATCGCCCGTGGATGCGTGCTTTGCGTGGCGATCAAATGGCTCACCCGCGGAATCAGCACCGAGAACATTCCTTTGATGTCCTTGTCCTCAGAAGCGCCAAAAATCAAGGCCACGCGTCGATCCCCAATGTAATCATCCAGCGCCAGACGCAGCTTCAAGGCGGAATCCAAATTATGAGCCGAATCCACGATGATCAACGGGCGCTGATGGATGATCTCAAATCTGCCGGGCCAGTTCACCGCGCTGAAACCCTGCCTAAGCGCGTTGCTGCTGATCTTATGGCCCTCACTGCGGGCAATTTCAAGCGCGGCATAAGCAGTTGCCGCATTTTGCACCTGATGATAGCCCAACAGAGGCAGCGCCAGTGTGATCGGTTTCCACGTCGTTTTATCGGGATGCTCGATCAGCACATCCATTTCGGGTTGTTCATGCTTCGACCAAATTTGAATCGTTTGCCCGGACAATGAATGTGAAACAGAAGCATAATGATAGTCTTCGCCGATCAAAGTGAGCGGGGCATTTCGTTCTGCCGCGATGGTTTCAACCACCTTGCGTGCGTTATCTTCCTGTGGCGCCAAAACCACCGGACGTCCCTGCTTGATGATGCCCGCCTTTTCCGTGGCGATCTGGGCCAGTGTGTCACCCAGCACCGCCATGTGATCATACGACAATGAAGTGATCACCGATACCAGTGGGGAAAGGATGTTGGTGGCGTCCAATCTTCCGCCCAGACCAACCTCAAAGACGGACACCTCAACACCCGCCTCGGCAAATGCCTTAAACCCAATGGCTGTGGTGAGCTCAAAGGTGGTCAACCCCTCAATTTTTTCCACTTCCGGGCGGATCTTCTCGACAAGCTCGACCAGCCTTTCATGGGCGAGATTTTCCTGATCGATCTTGATACGCTCGCAAAAATCTTGCAGGTGTGGAGAAGTGTATAAGCCAGTCTTGTAGCCGGCAGCTTGCAGCACACTGGCGATCATGGCCGCAGTGGAGCCCTTTCCTTTTGTGCCCGCCACATGGATGATGGGGTAAGCCTTTTGCGGGTCTCCCAATGCCTGCATCAGATCGAACATACGCTGCAGGTCAAATTTGGCGGCAGCAAGTCGATCTTGTTTGGTCAAACTGTAATCTACAAATTTGTAAAGATAATCCAGAGCATCTTGATACTTTTTTTCGTCAAAGTTCATACTCTTTTTCACATTTCTAGATTATATTAATGATGGCATTGTAACCTTGCGCCAGATGAAAAGCAAGTTTTTCACTCAAGGAGGCCAGATGTTAACCCTGCTCACAATCAAGATGTATTTTCCAGGATGCAGTTCATTAAAAGAAAAACGCAGTCGCATGCAGCCTATTTTAAAGCGCGTGCACAAAGAGTTTAACCTCACCGTGTCTGAGATCGGCTTACAGGATGTATGGCAATCGGCCTGGCTGGGTTTTGCGGTCATCTCAAACGACGCAGTCCACAATGAGCAAGTGTTGCAATCCGTGATCGAGTTCATCCAAACCCACTGGCCGGACGAAGAAGTCACCGAATCTCATATCGAATCGAGGTAATCATGGACCTCCACTTAAAAGACAAGATCGCTCTCGTCACCGGAGCCTCACGCGGACTGGGCGCCGCGGTGGCCGAAACGCTTTCTGCAGAGGGCGCCCGGGTAATGCTCAACAGCCGCAATGCCGATAAGCTCCAGGCCGCCGCCGCACGCATTCAATCCCAGACCGGCAATTCTGTCGCATCCTTTGCCGGCGATATCACCCAGGCCGATTCTCCACAAAAACTTGTTGAGGCCACCATCGGCCAATTTGGCGGACTCGATATTTTGATCACCAATGCAGGCGGCCCGCCTCCCGGTCGCTTTGAGAGCTTTGACGATGAGGCCTGGTACAAGGCAATTGAATCCTCCCTGCTCAGCCATGTGCGTCTGATCCGTGCCGCGCTGCCCTATCTGAAAAACAGTGCTACGGCATCCGTTTTGACGATCACTTCTTACTCCGTCAAACAGCCCATCCCCAACCTGGTGCTCTCCAACAGCGTTCGTGCGGCTACCGTGGGGCTGACCAAATCTCTCGCACTTGAACTGGGCGAAGCAGGCATCCGTTTTAACTCCATCCTGCCCGGTTGGACGACAACGGAACGCGTGGAAGAGTTGATGAAATCGCGCTCTCTGCTAAATTCGACTTCGATCGAAGAAGAAATGCATAAACAGGCTGCCGAAAGCCCCTTGAAGCGTCTGGCAACCCCGCAGGAATTTGCCAACGCAGCCGTCTTCTTGGTTTCTCCAGCCGCGTCTTATATTACCGGCACGATGCTCTCGGTTGATGGAGGCATGGTGAAGGGGCTATTGTAATTTCAACCGTTTTTATCTTGATTCTCAGGTACAATTGAGCCGCTAATTACGCAAGAGGAGATTTTATCGGTGCCAGAACAAACCACTATTCGCAAGCAGCTCAGAAGAATCTTGCCCCGCGTGCAAAAACCCGGGCGCTATGTTGGGGGGGAACTCAACCAGATCGTCAAGGACTGGCAAGGCGCTAAAACGCATTTTGCCATGATCTTCCCCGATATTTACGATATTGGCGTCCCCAATCTGGGCGTGATGATCCTCTATGAACTTCTGAATAAACGCGCAGACACCTTGTGCGAACGCGCTTACCTTCCCTGGCTGGATATGGAAGAAGAAATGCGCGCCGCCAACATTCCCTTATATTCGCTTGAATCCTTTCACCCTTTGCGCGAGTTTGACATTCTCGGCATCACCCTGCCCTACGAAACGCTCTATACCAATACCTTAAATGTGCTGGATCTTGCCGGCATTCCGCTGCGTTCAGCCGAACGCGGCAAAGAGTTCCCGCTGATCATCGCGGGAGGGCACGCCACCTATAATCCTGAACCGATGGCCGAGTTCATTGACGCCTTTGTCATCGGCGAGGGCGAAGCGATCATCGATGAGATCGTAGATGCACATCAACAGTGGAAGAAATCGCAAGGCACAAAAGAAGAACTCCTCTTTTTGCTCAGCCAAATTCAGGGAATCTATGTTCCCTCCCTGTATGAGCCCAGCTACTATTCCGATGGCACTCTTTCTCGCATCGAAGCCAAGAACGAGCAGGTGCCTGCCAAAATAATGAAGCGCATCACGCCTGTTTTACCCGCACCTCCCACCCATTTCATCGTGCCTTCCATTGATGTGGTGCACAACCGCATCGCGATGGAGATCATGCGCGGCTGCACACGTGGCTGCCGTTTTTGCCATGCCGGCATGGTGAATCGCCCCGTGCGTGAACGACCGGTGGAACAGATCGTCAATGGCATCGAAGAGGCACTGGAGAATACAGGCTATGAAGAAATTGCCCTGCTTTCTTTGTCTTCATCTGACTACACGAATATCAATGAATTGGTGGATTCGATCTCAGAACGATTCGCAGGCAAACATTTGACTATTTCGCTGCCCTCACTGCGCATCGAATCCTTCTCGGTTTCGTTGATGGAAAAGCTGCGCGGCGCACGCCAGGGCGGATTTACCCTGGCCCCTGAAGCCGCCACCGACCGCATGCGCAACAAGATCAACAAACCCATCCCCACCGAAACCCTGCTTGAAACGGTTCGCGCAATTTACAGCCGCGGCTGGACGACCATCAAGCTGTACTTCATGATCGGCCACCCCGACGAAACGATCGAGGACGTGGAAGCCATCGTAAAACTTTGCAAAGCGGTCATCGGTGAAGGCCACAAGATTCTCGGCAAAAAAGCCAACCTGCACGCCGGCGTCAGCACCTTCGTGCCCAAGCCGCATACGCCCTTCCAGTGGGTCTCCTGCGATTCACAGGAATCTGTCATTGCCAAACAAAAACTGCTGCGTGACAACTTAAAGGGCCCCGGCCTCAAATTCACCTGGACCAATCCCAAAGAGACGATCCTCGAAGCCGCCCTTTCGCGCGGCGACAGGCGCATGGGCCAAGTGATCTACACAGCCTGGAAAATGGGCGCCAAATTTGACGCCTGGCAGGATCAGTATAAGTACCTCACCTGGATGGAGGCCTTTAGTGCCTGCGATCTCGACCCGGCCTTTTATGTGACGCGCGCCCGTGCCCTGGACGAGATCTTCCCCTGGGATCACATCCAACCGGGAGTGAGCCGCAAATACCTCGAAAAAGAATACCAAAAATCCCTGACCGGTGAACTGACCGATGATTGCCGCGGTAATTGTTACGCCTGCGGCATCTTGCCCACGTTCAACCAGATGCGCCGCGAAAACCCCGGCGAACTGTGGCTTTGCCCGGAGGTGAAATAATGCAGCGCATTCGCATTTATTACCAAAAAGGCCCCGAACTGCAATACACCGGCAATTTGGACATGCATAAGGTTTGGGAGCGCACTTTCAGGCGAGCCAAACTCGCCCTCGCCTACTCGCAGGGTTTTCACCCACAACCCAAAATCCAGCAGGCTGCGCCGCTCCCATTGGGGTTCACCAGCAAATCTGAAATCGTGGATATCTGGCTCGATACCGACGAAAAGATCGACCAGATCACCAAAAAATTGGTCGAAACGACCCAGCCCGGTTTGACCATCAACCAGGTGCAGAGCATTGAGATCTATGGTGAGGCTCTCCCCAATCTGGTTCACGCCACGACTTATCAGGTGGCATTTGACGAACCCCCGCAAGTAGACGATCTAAACGCCAAAGTAAGTGGCCTTCTGGAACAGGGATCAATCGAGCGCGAGCGCCGTGGCAAAAAATACGATCTGCGCCCACTGGTTGAAAAACTCGCCGTTGAGCCTGCTCCTGCTGCCTCTTTGACCATGCAATTGACCTCCCTGCCCTCGGCCACCGGTCGCCCCGAAGAAGTGCTGGAGGTGCTGGGCATCGATCCGTTCAAGGTAGATATCGAACGCACGGGCATTCTTCTTAAATAACACGAGTGGCAAATGACAGAGGAACCTGAGTTTCAGACCTTTGAATGCAGCAATCCGGACTGTCGTTTTCGTTTTGCCAACAACCTGAGCGTCCGTGAACTCCACGTTTGTCCCAACTGTGGCGGCACATTGCTCCCACAAGGGGCTCCCTACAAAAATTCCCGCTTCACCTCAGAAGCGAAAAACAGCAAACCCTCAAAAAAAGTCGAGGTCTTGCTCGATAACTTGCGCTCCACCCTCAATGTCGGTTCCATTTTTCGCAGCGCCGATGGCGCCGGAGCAAGTTTCATCTACTGCTGTGGCACCACCCCCACCCCTGTACACCCGAAGATCGCCAAAACCGGTCTGGGAGCCGAAAGTTTTCTGCCCTGGCAATATCATACCAACGCTTTCGAATTGGTCAAACAAAAAAGATCCCAGGGGGTTTCGATCATTTCCATTGAAGCCACCGCTCAATCTACCTCTCTTTTCAGCAAATCGGACGAAACAACAATTTCGCCCATTTTGTTGATCATGGGAAATGAAATTTCCGGCATTGACCCCGAGATTCTCGCCATCTCTGATCGCGTTTTGCATATTCCCATGGCCGGGCAAAAGGATTCCCTCAATGTGGCGGTCGCGTTTGGGATCGCGCTTTATACGTTGTTGTATTAATTCGTTTTAGTGCTAAGATATTGCGTATCTTGTAAAAGACGAGGAAAGTATGCCCACTTACGAATACATCTGCCATGATTGTGAGAAGACCTTTGAAGCACTGCGCTCAATGAAAGAGGCTGATTCACCCATTGCATGCAGTGTGTGTAATTCATTACAGACCGAACGAAAACTTTCTGTTTGTAACTTCAATGGCGGGCATGAATCGGGATATTCCTCTTCTTCATCCTCGTGTGGCTGTGGTAACTGCAGCGGGGGTTCCTGTTCATCTTGTAATCATTAAAAGGACGGTGACATTATGGGTTATTATACGAATAAGTTGGCTTTGATCACCGGGGGCTCCAGTGGAATCGGTCTGGCACTGGCCAAAGGCATCATCGAGCGCGGAGGCAGTGTGGCAATTTTAGCCCGTCACGAAGAGATGCTCGACAATGCCGAAAAAGAGATGCAGGCTTTTGCGACCAATACTGACCAAAAGATATACAAACTCAAAGCGGATATCACCCACGCCGAAGAGTTGGACGTCATCTTGACGAAGTTCAAATCCGAAGTTGGGCTGCCCGATATTGTTATCAACTCAGCCGGGGTAGCGCACCCCGGAAAATTCAGCTCCATGAAACCGGAAATCTTTCACTGGATGATGGATGTAAACTACTTCGGTACGGTAAACGTGCTCAAGAATTTCGTCGCTGAAATGCAGCAGCGTCATTCAGGTACCATTTGCAATATCTCCTCCATCGCCGGGTTTATCGGTGTTTACGGTTATTCCGCTTATGGAGCCTCAAAATTTGCCGTCAGCGGGTTGACCGATGTGCTGCGCTCAGAACTAAAGCCTTATGGGGTGCAGGTTTCCATTGTCTTTCCGCCTGATACCCAAACCCCTCAGCTCGAATACGAAAGCCAGTTCAAGCCATTTATCACCAAAGAGGTGGCTGGCTCTGCCATTTTGATGGCCCCAGAGGCCGTAGCCAAAGAAACGCTGGATAAGCTCGCCCAGGGCAAATATGTGATCTTGCCGGGCAGCGAAGGCAAACTACTCTACACGGCCAAAAACCTGATCGGACGCACCCTCTACCCAGTCATGGATTGGATGGTGCGCTCCGCCATCGGCAAGATCCAGTTCGGCAAGTAATCGCTAAAAACAAAGTGACAAACAACAGGCTTTCAAGTGGCGTCTTCACGAAGACATGCTTGAAAGCCTATGTTATACTCTTAAAAAGGTTCATATCTCATCACACGAGGAATACATGAAAAAAGATTTTTTGGCAGTTTCCGATTACTCCCCTGCCGAACTGCAAGAAATGCTCGATCTGGCGGTAACGCTG
The DNA here is from genome assembly GCA_964459385.1 of uncultured Anaerolinea sp. GTDB lineage: Bacteria > Chloroflexota > Anaerolineae > Anaerolineales > Anaerolineaceae > UBA6107. The sequence continues at coordinate 52,769 of CAYWLG010000014.1, read as the reverse complement.
AAAAAGGAGCATTTCAACCGCGGCAACAAGCCGCTCTTCAAAGGCAAAACCCTGGCGATGGTCTTCCAGAAGCCCAGCCTGCGCACACGCATCAGTTTTGACATGGCCATGCGCCACATGGAGGGGGATGCCCTCTATATTTCCCCCAATGAGATCGGTCTGGGGCAGCGCGAATCGATTGCCGACGTGGCCCGCGTTTTGTCGGGCTACGTGGATGTGGTGATGGCGCGTGTCTTTGCCCATGAGCATGTGCTTGAGCTGGCCAAATGGTCTGAAGTGCCCATCATCAACGGCTTGAGCGATTACAACCATCCCTGCCAGGGCATGGCCGATGCCCTCACCATTCAGGAAAAATTTGGCGCCCTCAAAGGACTGAATGTAACTTTCCTCGGCGATGGCAACAACGTAGCCGTTTCTTTGATGCACATCTGTGCCAAACTGGGTGCCAACTTCACCTTTGCCGGCCCGGAAGGATATGACATTACCCCCAAGGCGATTGAAGATGCCCGCACTTTCGCCTCTGCTTCAGGCAGCAAGTTGACCTTCATCCGCGACCCGCACGAGGCCGTGAAAAACGCGCATGTAATCTATACCGACACCTGGACCAGCATGGGACAGGAAGCCGAAACCGAAAAACGCAAATCGATCTTCCCGCCTTATCAGGTAAATGCAGCTCTGGTCAGCGAAGCAGACAAAGACGCCATCGTCATGCACTGCCTGCCGGCCCATCGCGGACAGGAATTGACCGATGAAGTTGCCGATGGCCCGCATTCGGTCATTTTCCCGCAGGCCCACAATCGTTTGCACGCCCAGAAAGCTGTTTTATACAAACTTTTGTTGAAGGGATAATATGAAAACTCAGGAATACATCGAAATCGAAGAACGCTATGGTGCACATAATTATCATCCATTAGATGTAGTGATCGAGAAAGGTGAAGGCGTTTGGGTTTATGATGTAGAAGGCAAAAAGTATCTGGATTGCTTGAGTGCCTATTCCGCTTTGAATCAAGGCCACGTTCATCCAGTCATCCTCAAAGCCATGATCGAGCAGGCACAAAAGGTGACCCTCACCTCACGTGCTTTTCGCAATGATCAATTGCCGCTCTTTTACAAAGAACTTTCTGAGATGACCGGCTATGAGATGTCCATTCCCATGAACAGCGGCGCAGAGGCGGTGGAGACTGCCCTCAAACTGGCCCGCAAATGGGGATACGTGGTGAAAGGGATTCCTCGTTACAAAGCTGAGATCATTGTCGCCAACGGTAATTTTCACGGTCGTACGATCTCGATCGTTTCATTCTCTTCCGAGCAGTTTTATAAGAACGACTTCGGGCCTTTTACCCCGGGGTTTGTCAACGTCACCTACGGCGATGTAGAAGAACTTGAAAAAGCTATCACCCCCTACACCGCAGCCGTGATGCTGGAGCCGATCCAGGGTGAAGGCGGCGTGCTCATCCCGCCCGGCGGATATCTGAAAGCCGTTTCTGAAATCTGCAAGCAGAACAATGTTTTGCTCATCGCAGATGAAATTCAAACCGGCCTGGGTCGCACAGGCAAGCTCTTTGCCAGCCAACATGACGGTGTGCGTCCCGACATGACTGTGATCGGAAAAGCGCTCTCAGGTGGCTTCTACCCGGTTTCAGCCGTCCTGGCCGATAAAGCCGTGATGGGGCTTTTCCAGCCCGGAGAACACGGCTCCACTTTTGGCGGCAGCCCGGTGGCTGCGGCAGTGGCGCGAGCCGCTCTCAAAGTGATTCGCGAAGAAAAGCTGACCGAAAACGCCGCCAACATGGGCGAATACTTTATGGCTCAGTTGCGGGCTGTGGATAGCCCCCATGTGACAGAAGTGCGCGGCAAGGGTCTCCTCATCGGCGTGGAGCTATACCCGCAGGCAGGCGGCGCCCGCCGCTTCTGTGAAGCGTTGATGTCAAAAGGCATTCTGGCCAAAGAGACACATGACAACGTAATCCGCTTTGCACCGCCTTTGATCATCGACCAGAAGACGATTGATTGGGCAATGGAACGAATCAGTGAAGTTTTGCTGATGAAATAAAAATGGGCAGCCTCCGGTTTTTGAACCGGGGGCTTTTTTTATAAACAGAACCTTAAGTTAATTGCCGATTTTCACCAGATGGGTTATGATTTTTATGAGTTTCGTTTTTTAAAGGACAGAATAATGACCCGTTTTGCAAAAATCGTTTGCACTTTAGGCCCCAGCTCGTCTGATGAAGCTGTTATTCGCAAACTGGTGGCCTCCGGCATGGACGTTGCCCGCCTCAACTTCTCGCACGGCACCCATGAAAGCCATGCACTTCTAATCGAAACAATTCGTAAGATCTCCCAGGAAATCAATCGCCCCATCGCTATTTTGCAGGACCTGCAGGGGCCTAAATTACGGGTGGGCGTTCTACCCGCCGAAGGAATCAATCTTAAAGCGGGAGAGACCGTTTATTTATATTCAATTGACAGCCCTGCTCCAGCCCAGAAAGAGGGCGAAATTTCCTTTGGCCTTGACGTTCCCCACCTTTCCAAAGCCGTCAAAGCCGGCAATCGCATCCTGCTTGATGACGGTAACCTGGAATTAAACGTACTTGAAGTCAGCGGTGAAACCGTAAAAACGAAAGTGATCTTTGGTGGGCTGCTCACCTCGCATAAAGGGGTCAATCTGCCCGGCGCCGATCTGCAAATTCCTATCGTGACAGAGAAAGACAAATCAGATCTGGCCTTTGGCATCGAACACGGGGTAGATTTTATTGCCATCTCTTTTGTTGAAACCGCCAATGACATTCAGATCGCGCGCGATGAGATCAAACGTCTCACCAACGGCAAGCGCGGCCCGGCCATCATTGCCAAGCTGGAACGGCCGGAAGCCATTCATAATCTGCACGAGATCATGCACGCCACCGATGGCGTGATGGTGGCTCGCGGCGATCTCGGCGTGGAGACCTCGGCCTCGCAGGTGCCGATCATGCAAAAAGAGATCATCACCATGGCCAACCACCATGCCAAGATCGTCATTACAGCCACCCAGATGCTTGATTCCATGATCCACAATCCGCGCCCAACCCGCGCCGAAGCCTCTGATGTGGCGAATGCGGTCTTTGATGGCACCGACGCCGTCATGCTCTCTGGCGAGACAGCCTCTGGCTCTTTCCCGGTGGAAGCGGTTCAGATGATGGACGCAATTGTGCGTGAAGCCGAAGCCCACATTGAAGAGTGGGGTCACATTGACGACCAGCCCAAAGATGTCACCCAGGATGATGCCATCGCCATGACCCGCGCCGCCCGCGAACTGGCCCACGACCGCAAGGTAGCCAACATTTCTGTGCTCACACAGACGGGCCGAACTGCCCTGTTGATGTCAAAAGTACGCCCCCGCGTGCCGATCATGGCCTTCACCCCTCATCAGGAGGTCTTCAACTACGTCAATCTCTATTGGGGAGTCACCCCGGTGATGATCCCCTTCACCAATTCATTGGAAGGAATTGCCCAGCGCGTGGATGATCTGCTGCAAGAAAAGCACGGCCTGAAGCCCGGCGAACAGGTCGTCATCGTTTCCGGGTTCCCTGTGCCAGCCATTCACCTGCCCAACTTAGCCCTGCTCCACACCATCGGCGAAAAAGTCATCTAGTAAACACAACCATTCTTTCGATTCTTTCTACTGAGTTTTGAAAAGCCAGGCGGAAAGAATCAACTGTTTTAAGCACCACGGCAATTTTTGCAATCAGAGTAGGGATGCCGAAAAATAGAGAAGCTCTTTGGAGAGATAAAAATGGCCTTTGACACCTTAATTTCGGCACACGCCTTACAACAAAACATTAAAACTGAAAATTGGATTATTGTGGACTGCCGTTTCGATATTCAAGACCCCGCCTGGGGGGAAGAAGAATATCGCGCGTTCCACATTCCGGGTGCGGTTTACGCCCACACCGACCGTGACCTTGCCGGGCCGGTCACTCCCGCCAGCGGCAGACACCCCCTGCCTGCCCCCGCATTATTCTGTGACACGCTCTCCAGATTAGGCATCAGCAATTCCACTCAGGTGATTGCCTATGATGCCACCTCAGGCAGCTTTGCCTCGCGCCTGTGGTTCTTGCTGCGCTATTATGGCCACAAGCAGGTTGCTGTTCTGGATGGCGGATTCACCGCCTGGCTTCAGGCGGATTATGCAACCGAATCAGGCACAATAAAGAAGCCACGTGGCACTTTCACCGGCAGCCCCAATAACGAAATGATCGTTACCACCCCACAGGTGGCAGCCAGTTTAAAGGCCCCCAATTGGCTGCTGATCGATGCACGTGCCAAAGAACGATTCAACGGCAGCGAAGAGCCGATTGACGCCAAAGCCGGTCACATTCCGGGCGCGGTGAATCGCTTTTACGGCCTTAACTCAAACCCGGATGGGACATTCCGGCCCGCTGCCGAATTACGCGCCGAATTCCAGGCGCTCCTGCAAAACCACACCCCTGATCGGACGGCGGTTTACTGTGGGTCTGGAGTTACCTCGACCCATCATTTGTTGGCGATGGCGGTCGCCGGTCTGCCCCTGCCCAGGTTATACGCCGGCTCATGGAGTGAATGGATCCGCGACCCGGGTCACCCCATTGCCACAGGCGACTAAACAAAACAACACCCTACATGCCGGAATAATAGATCCTGAAGATCGCTCCGCCTTTATCGTCCGAGACCAGCAAACTGCCATCCGGCAGCACGAGCAACCCTACCGGTCTTGACCAGACAGAGCCGGAACCGTTCAAGAAGCCGGTGGCAAAATCTTGTGGCTGCCCCGGGGTGCCCGATTCATCTATCGGTACCCACATGACCTTGTAACCCACCGGCAGGCTGCTGTTCCAGGAGCCGTGCAAAGCGATGAAGAGGCTCCCCTGATACTCTTTGGGGAACTGATTGCCATCATAAAACGCCAATCCCAATGGCGCCATGTGGGCATGCAATTCAATGATCGGTGCACCGACCCCCTGGCAGCTATTGCTCGATCCAAAGTCCGGGTCAATGATCGTGCCGGCATGGCATACTGGCCAGCCGTAATTGGCACCGGCTTCAACCTTATAAACCGTTTCGGGCGGCAGCGTGTCGCCCAGGTTATCGCGGCCGTTGTTGGTTACCCAAAGCTCTTCTGTTCCCGGTCGATAGGCCAGCCCCACCGCGTTGCGCAGCCCACTGGCATAGATTTGCCCGTTGCTGCCGTCCAGGTTGAACTGCATGATCGTGGCCCGTCGCGAATCTGCTTCCTGGCAGATATTACAGGAAGAGCCTAGTGACACGAACAATTTTGAGTAATCCGGGCTGAACAAAAGCGTGCGCGTGGCATGGCCGCCGCTGGGCAGCCCGTCAATGACGATCTGCTTCGTTTGGTAAACGCCCTTTTCATCCGGCTCACTCAAACGCCACACGCGGGTAGGTTCCGACACATACAGCGAACCGTCCGAATAAAAGGCTAGGCTGTCGGGCTTACTAAACCCCGTCGCCACCACCTGAATCTCCTCCACGCTACCGTCCTGGTTGCTATCCACCAATCTCACCACCCTGTTCGCTCCCCGTTCAGCCACATAAGGCAGACCGTCCGGCCCCAATGCCATCATGCGTGGCCCCTTTAGTCCGCTGGCATAAGCGCCAATAGAGAAACCAGCCGGCAAGGTAATCGGGTACTGCGTCTGATCCGTCGAGGCAATTACCGTATGGGTTGGCGCGGGCAGTTCAGTAGCCGCGACGATTGTGGCTGCCTCGCTTGTTGGCATCACCGTTACTGTTTCTGTAGCCATCAAAGCCGTAGTAGCAGTTGGGGTGGTTTGCATTTGGTTCCCACAGGCAGCCAATAAAAACACAAAAAGTGTAGAGAGTAACAAGCTCTTTTTCATCAATTCAACCTTTCAAGAAGCCTTCCAATTACGATACTTCTACTCCTAATTCTAATAAATAACCACAGCAAAAGTCAAATTTCCCTTAACAACAAAAAGAGCACTTTGCCAAAACCGGGCGAAGTGCTCCATTTCAATCAGATTTTGCTGGCTTTTTGCTTTAGAACATCATCGCATTGACCTTGTCGAGCGATTCTCGCGAAGGGCGAATTTGTTTTTCGCTCATACGATTAAGCGGCATATCGGGCATGTTGTAGAGGTCATACATGGTAGGCATATCGGGGTCAACGTAGATCAACCCTGTCAGCAGCCAGTTATTTGAATGGGCATCTTCCAGCATGTGCAAGGCCTGCCAGCGATTCGTGGGGTCATAATCGTTTTCCAGCTTCTTCAACACCACCTGGCTGCCGTCGTGCAGGGTCACTTCACGCGTCGTGCCTTCCTCAAAGTCATCCACGGTGATCTCGTCGCGCGCCGGGATGAAGGAAATTTCATGCAGGGGTTCTTCGTGCTCCTTGCCAAAGGAATACGAATGAACCGATTCCTCATGGTTGCCAAAGGTCACGCACGGGCTGATGATGTCCAGCACCGCGATACCGCTGTGAGCCAGTGCCGCTTTGATGAGCTCCTTCACCTGTTTGGGGTCACCTGCAAAGGAGCGCGCCACAAAACTGGCATTGGCGATCAACGCCTCCATCGCAATATCCACCGGCAGATAGGGGTTGGTGCCCTGCTTTTTCAGTGAAAGCCCGCGGTCTGCAGTGGCCGAGAACTGACCTTTCGTCAGGCCATAGACGCCATTGTTTTCAACGATATAGACCATCGGCAGGTTTCTGCGTACCAGATGTTTGAACTGCCCCAGCCCGATGCTGGCCGAGTCACCATCGCCGCTCAACCCAATACCCTTCACTGTATGATCGGCGAAGAGCGCGCCTAAAGCCAGGGAAGGCATACGTCCGTGCAGTCCATTAAAGCTGAACGAACGCCCCAAAAAATAGGTCGGGCTCTTGCTCGAGCAGCCAATGCCGCTGAATTTCACCACCTTTTCGGGCACAAGGTCCATCTCATAACAGGCGGCCACGATCTGGGCAGCAATGCCGTTATGGCCGCAGCCCTGGCAGAGCGTGGAGGGGGCACCACGATAATCATTGCGGGTCAGACCCGCTTTATTCGTCTGAACGGTCTGGGTACCAACCGGTTGTTGTTCCATGTTTATTTTTTCTCCTCGCTGGCGAGAATTTGCTCACTGATCCACTTGGCCGTGAGCGGCAGCCCATCCATGTGGGCGGTCTTGATCATTTTTGCGGCCATTTGTGGGTATTTCAAAGTAAGTAGCTGCAACATCTGTCCGTCGCGGTTAAGCTCCACCACAAAGATCTGCTCGTGGTCTTTCAGGAACTCTTCTACCTCACTGCCAAAAGGAAGACTGCGAATGCGCAGATAATCGGTCGCGTACCCCTTTTCAGCCAGCAGATCACGGGCTTCTTCCACGGCAGGATGTGCGGAACCCGAGGCGATGATGCCAATTTTGGCATCCTTCATCGTTTGTAGCTCAGCCTTGGGCAGATATTGAATAGCCGTCTCAAACTTTTTCTCGATCCGGCTGAATACCCTTTCCCAAACTTCAGGCGATTCGGTATATCTGGCATATTCATCATGGCTGGTACCACGGGCAAAATAACCGCTGCGTGGATCCATATTGCCGGGCAGGGTTCGATACGGAATGCCGTCACCATCGACATCCAAATACCGGCCCCAGTTATTGTTCCATTCTTTCAGTTTAGCCTCTAGATCATTTTCCCACAGCACTTTGCCGCGATCCATCGGTTGATCGGGGTACTCAAATTTCTTGGCGATCCACTGGTTCATGCCGAAATCCAGGTCTGAGAGCACGACTACCGGTGTTTGCACCCGTTCGGCAATGTCGAAGGCTTTCCAACCAAACTCAAAGCATTCATTGATCGAGCCGGGAATCAGGGTGATCATTTGTGTGTCACCGTGGCTGATGAAGTTCACCATGGTCAGGTCCCCCTGCGCCGTTCGCGTTGGCATGCCCGTGCTCGGCCCCACCCGCTGCACATCCCAGATCACCACCGGCACCTCGGCATAATATGCCAGGCCGATGTATTCCGACATCAAAGAGAGGCCCGGCCCCGAGGTGGACGTCATGGCACGCAGCCCGCCCCAACCGGCACCGATGGCCATGCCGATGGCGGCCAGTTCATCTTCTGCCTGGACGATCACGCAGGTATCCTTGCCCGTTTCAGGGTCTTTGCGCAACTGCGGCACATATTCGCCCAGTGACTCGGCCAAACTGGTCGCCGGGGTGATCGGGTACCATGCGGCCAGTTGCAGCCCGCCGTAGATGGCCCCCAGCGCAGAGGCCGTGTTGCCGTCTGAGAGGATGTACCCATCCAGTTCAGGCTGACGCTCCACTTTGTAGGGGTCTCGTTTGGTGAGATTGGCAGTTGCCCAATCATAGGCTGCCTGCACCGTGTTGAAGTTCGAGTCAATCGCTTTCTGTTTGCCTTTGAAGTGAAAATCGAGCGCCTGTCTGATCGTTTCCAGGTCAATTCCCAACAGCCAGGCCACCACACCCACGTAGACCATATTGGCAATGTAATCACGCAAGGCAGGCGAGACCTCGGCTTCACGGATCAGTTTTTTCACCGGCATGGGGTAAACGATGATGTCTTCGCGAATTTCGCTGACCTTGAAGTCATCCGGCAGTAGCAAAACGCCTCCCTTATCCAGATAACTGATCTCTCTGGTCAAGGTGGAGGCATTCATGGCAACGATAATGTCATCCTTTTCCATGCGGGCCAGGTACCCTTTTTTACTGACACGCAGGGTATACCAGGTAGGCTGCCCTTGAATGTTGGATGGAAATATATTTTTCCCTGAGACCGGAATCCCCATCTTGAACAGGGCCCGCATCAATGTTGTATTGGCTGTTGCACTCCCCGAACCATTTACCGTGCTAAATGTGATGCAAAAATCGTTCACGACCGAGTTTTGACTTCCCATCAAATGATCTCCAGTAAATTGGGTTGGTCGAACTTATTCAAAAGACTGTTTGGGCACTTTCTTTTCGCGTAAAGTGATCAATTCCATGTGCTCCATCAAAGATCGATGGGCTTCTTCATAGTTCATGGCCTTGATCAGTTCAACCGATTTTCGGTGATATTGCCAGATCCTGTGCACATATTCCATATCGGGGTAGATCTCAAAACCCGCCGCTTTATACAGTTCCCAATAGGCTTCCAGTAAGCCGATCACGAAGGGGTTTTCCAATCGACGATAGATGAGCATATGAAAATCGTGATGCTCGCTGGTGGGCACCACCGCGGGGCGACGGATTAATTTCTCTTCCGCCCTTGTCACGATCATTTCCATTTCATTCTTGTCTTCAGGGGTCATCAATTTGACCGCCTCTAGAAAATAGGCTGCCTCAAGGTGTTTGCGTAAATTGGCATATTGCACAAACTGGGTGGATTCAGAAGCCAGCGCGTAGGTCAGGCTGGTGATCACGGCCGGTTTGAAGGAGTAAGGCATCTTGTGGATCCCTGCCTTGGGTTTGACCTCAACGATCCCCATCATGCGTGCCACTTCCAGTTGTTCACGCAAGGTGGCCACGCTGATGCCCAGAATCTGGCTCAGCTCATTTAATGGGGGGATTCGGCTGTCAATTTTTTCGGGGGTGGCGGCAATGAATTGCAAGAACTCAGAAAGGTTTGAGAAAGCAGGTTTACGATTTTCCATCGGTTTCTCCGCTATTTAATCTGATTATTCCGATTTAAAAGCAATTATAACAGGCTTGAAACGCTTAATCAAGCCTGTTGTTTATCACTTTTCTCTTTATTAATCTGATTAATTAGGAGATTAAGGGATCTATCCGAACTGTATCCGCCTGAATTGTTCCTTGAAAACCTTTTTGCCCGTTTCTGGCTCTTCCACCAGCCGGGAACGCATCATGGCATCAAATTCTTCCAAAGATTTGCCCAACTGTGAGCGATGGCAGTGGATGGCGTCTAATTTTGCCTCAAAATAATCGCTTAGCTCCACCCACAGGTTTGGCTGTGCCGTGGCAGAAAGCCAGATCTCTTGCACGGAGTGAGGTTCGAGGCCTTCTTCACTGATCAATTCCGGAAAAAACATCGGGTTACCCACGGCCGGAAAAGCAGCATCCACCACTGCCTGCCCTGCCGCCCGGTGGTCGGGATGGTTGATGCGCGTGTCGGTCGGGAACAGGTTCAACGGGTCGCTGGTGACCAAAATATCGGGCTTCCAGCGGCGTATCACGCGCACGATCTTCTTGCGCATCGCCAGATCGGGGAGGACTTCCCCATCTACATAATCGAGGAATTCAACCGACTTGACACCAAGCGAAGCAGCGGCAGCTTTTTGTTCTTCTACACGCAGTTCACCCAATTCTTCTGGGGTTTTTAACAGGTCCGGTGCGCCTTTTTGCCCTTTGGTCAACAGACAATAGCGCACTTCATGCCCCTGCTTACACCACCGGGCCAGCATGGCCCCACAAAAAAATTCTGGGTCATCTGGATGAGCCAGAATTACCAGAATCTTCTTCCCAGAAGTCCAACCTTCCGGTTCAAAGTTCATCTCTCACCTCTGACTGCAACGAGAGCAGGCTCCCCCGCTACCCGAGGACCCGCCGCAACTTGGATTTTCGGCTTTTTGCACGAAGGCTTCGTACTCTTCGGCTGGTTTTAACTCTTCCAGCTTAAATTCGACCCTGCCCATTCCCATGATCTCCACGATCACACCGTCCCGCAGCGGCATCAGATCCACCACTTTTCCTTCGCCTTTCGGGGTGATGACGCGCTTGTTCTTCTTGGGCAGATGTTTCTTGGCTTCAACGTACGTTTCATATTCATAGATCAGGCAGCAGCGCAAACGTCCGCACATGCCGGTGATTTCGGTTGGGGTCAAAGAAATACCCTGCTCTTTTGCCATGCGGATCGAAATGGAGCTGAATTCGGTGATGAACATCGAGCAGCAGCGAGTTTCCATGCCGCAGGCGCCCATTCCGCCCAGGTACTTGGCCACATCACGCGGGCCGATCTGGCGCACGTCCACCTGGGCCGGGCTGAAGGCCCGCTGCATGTCTGAGCGCAACGATTTCAGTTCGGCTTTATCTTCTGAGTCAGAGCTGAAGAAGATCGACAGCCGTGAGCCATCGTAGCTGTATTCGGCAAAAATGATCTTGATTCCATTCAGGTGCAGTTCTTTGGCGCGCTCACGGGCTGTTACAGTAACTTCAGGCTCTTTTGCCTGCCACGATTGGCGCTGCAGCAGGTCACGCGGGGTGGCCATGCGTTCGATTGGCTTCCAATTTCCTTCGGGCGGCGGGGTCGGATCGGCCACCTGGGGCAACACGATTTCGCCCAACTGCCATCCTCGGCTCGTCTCAACGATAACCACATCGCCCTTGCGGAAATTTTCCAGCTTTGAAGCGTCAAAATGATAGATCTTACCGACTTTTGAAAACCGAACGCCAACAATATTCGGACTGCTCACAGTATCCATTAGGCTCTCTCTTAATTATTTTCGGCTCGCGCTGCGAATGCCGCCATGCTGATCTGGGCAGCCAGCTTTTCAGTGATCTCCTGCATGGCTTTGGCTGCGTGCGATTCGGGGTTCGTCACGACAATGGGCTTACCAGAATCACCGCCTATGCGCACATCCGCTTCCATCGGGATTTCTCCCAGGAAAGGAGTTTTACTGGCCCTGGCTAACTCGGCACCGCCGCCCTGGCCGAAAATATCCATTTTGGTGCCATCCGGCATTTCCAGATAGCTCATGTTTTCAATTATACCCAGTACTGGCACTTTCATCTCACGGAACATGGAAAGGCCGCGAGAGGCATCGTCAAGCGAGACCTGCTGCGGCAAAGTAACGATCACGCCACCGCTAAGTTCCACGGACTGCATCAGGCTCAACTGAGCGTCGCCCGTGCCAGGCGGCATATCCACGATCAGATAATCCAGCTCGCCCCACTCCACATCGGCCAAAAACTGCCGGATCGCCGTGTGCAGCATCGGGCCGCGCCAGATCAACGGCTGCCCCGGGCGCACCATGAAGCCGATCGACATCATTTTGACGCCATAAGCCACGGCGGGCTGCAAGCGATTTTCTTTCGGCGCAGGTAAATGATCCACCCCCATCATGGTGGGAATATTGGGGCCGTAAATATCGGCGTCCAACAAACCAACACGGGCGCCCCGCATTGCCAAAGAAGCAGCCAAATTGACTGACACGGTCGATTTGCCCACACCGCCCTTGCCAGAGGCCACAGCGACCACATTGTGAATCGGCAGGCTGAGCAGGTCGCGGATCTTTCCATCTGAAATTACTTTTGCGTCGGTGTCGATCACTACCTCTTTGATGCCGTCCAATTTCATCACGGCTTCTTTGGCCTCATGCTCGATCTTGCCGCGCAGCGGGCAGGCGGGCGTGGTCAACACTAATTTAAAACTTACCTTACCGTCCTGAATCGCCACGTTCTCGATCATATTCAGGGTGACGAGGTCTTTATGCAACTCGGGCTCATTTACGGTGCCGAGCGCCTGTAAAACATCCTTCGATGTGATCATGGATCATCCTTTAATTTAACTCGCGTGCTTCTGTAAAAATTCGCTTACCTCTAATTTACACTGCTCATACTGATCCAGCAGTTCTTGATCTGTTCCCTTAAACCGCCGAATCACCATTCGTGCGCATTGGGTACAACCCCGCATGGCCCTGAAAGAATCGGCATCGCAACCGGCACAGCCGGCAAGGCGCACGATCAAATTGGTAAAGGCGATCTGTTCAAGTTCAGTTACGTCCGGGGAGTTCAGCCGTTGTATCAGCGCTTCCCACTCTTTTCCGCGCACCTGCCCCAAGGAAGGTATCACTCGGATGGGGAAAAATAATTCGGTATCTGAATTGAACATGGTTACCCGCTTTCGTTTATGCCGAAGCCCCTACGCCCGCTTTCGCCTTTTTGGCGGCTTCTTCGCGGGCAAAATTCTCTGGACGAATTTTAGCATAATATTCGACGGGTTTTCCCAGCTTTTCTTTGTCGTAGATATGTGATCCATCCTGACGCTCATAGCTGGATTGCTCAAAATCGTGATCCATCTTGATGGCGTCGAACGGGCAGTATTCCACACACAGCCCACAGTTCATGCACATATCCGTGTCGATCTGATAGTTTTCCGGCTGCGGAATCGGCTTCCCTGTTTCGGGGTCCGTCTTGCGTGTGATCCAGATGCACTGCGGCGGACACACCTTGGAGCAAATGCCGCAAGCCGTGCAGCGATAGTTTTTATCGCCCGTCTCGTTCGTTTCATACACCAGGAAGGGCAGAAAACGGAACTCCTCTGGCACGATCATCTTTTCTTCGGGATACTGCACGGTGAAGAACCCGGCAGCCTGCGCCGAAGAACGCTCCGCCACCCCTTCTACGGTATTGTAACGTTTCTTTCCTTCGCGTAAATCGACCCAATAGGTATCAAAGAAATGTTTGAATGTGACACCCAGGCCTTTAATGATTCCAGAACCTTTCATCTTTCCTCCAACCTATCGATCCACTTCGCCCAAAACGAGATCAATCGAGCCCAAAACCGCCACCGCGTCGGCCACTTTTTCGCCGCGGCACATCTCCGCCAGCCCGGTCAAATTGATGAAGGATGGCGCGCGCACATGGAAGCGCTTTGGGTTCGGCTTGCCATCAGAAACCACATAGTAGCCCAGTTCGCCTTTTGGCCCTTCCACGCGCCCATACGCCTCACCAGCCGGCACGCGCACCTGATACTGCAATCTGCCGGTCAGGATGGGGCCCTCTTTGGGCATTTGCTGCAAGACCTGTTTCAGAATGCGAATGCTCTGGCGAATTTCGCCCAGGCGTACCTTGTAGCGATCATAAATATCGCCATGCTGGCCCGTGACCACATCAAACTCAAAGCGTTCGTAAAGGCTGTATGGATCAGCCCTGCGCACATCGTACGGGATACCTGACGCGCGCAAAATCGGCCCGGCAGCACTGAAAGCGATTGCCTGTTCACCGGTGATAACCCCCACACCCTCGGTACGGGCACGCACGATCTCATTTTCTGTCAAATAGCGATCCAGATCGTCCACTTTCCTGGGTAAACGATTTTCGACCAGATCGCGCACTTTTTTCAGCACTTCGTCACTGACATCGCGCACGACCCCGCCAAAACGGAAATAATTGCACATCATGCGCGACCCGGCAACCGCTTCAAAGATATCCAGAATAAGCTCGCGTTCTTCCAGCGCATACAATGCCGGGGTGAAGTAAGCTCCTAGGTCGTTCAGCAAAAATCCGATCGACATGACGTGACTCTCGATGCGCGTCAGTTCAGCCATCATCACGCGAATATAATCGGCTCGCTCAGGGGGTTGGATGCCCATTAATTTCTCAACGGTCAGTGCATAACCGAAGTTATTGCTCATCGACGAAATGTAGTCCAGTCGATCCGTAAAAGGCATGATCTGCAAAAAGGTGTTGCGTTCACCTAATTTTTCGTGGTTGCGATGCAGGTAGCCCATCACCGGTTTCAGATCGACGACCGTTTCACCTTCGAGCACGACCACCATGCGAAAAACGCCGTGCGTCGAGGGGTGCTGCGGGCCCAAATTGACCACCAACTGATCGGTCTTCAAGGCCTCTGCCGTCGCGCTTCCGCCGCGGGAAAGCCCTTTATAGAGCAACTGATCCTGATCCGGGATCCAGGTCTCCGGGTTAAACTCCTGCGGATACTGCACGTTATCACCGAAAGGATTCTTGTTTTCGATCCATTCGCTTTTTCCGGCTGGCCAGCGGGACTTATAAGGTTTTACTTCTTCTTCGAAATAGGGCTCTTTCCAGTCTTTCAGCATCGGATGCCCGGCAAAGCCTTCCCACAGCAGGATGCGCCGCAGATCGGGGTGGCCGTCAAAGCGAATGCCAAAGAGATCGTAAATTTCACGTTCCTGGAACTCGGCGCCAGCATACAACCCAACCAGCGAGGGCACATGTCCTTCGCTGCGCGAGGTGAACACCTTGAGCGAAATGCCGCTGCCGCCGGTGGATTTATAGAGGTGGTAGACTACTTCCAACCGATCTTCCGGGTAATCATCCACCCCGGTGACAGAAGAAAGATAATCATAGCCAAATTCGTCCCGCAATGTTTTTGCGATCTCAAGTAATTTTTCTACCGGAACGACAACTCCACTAAAGCCCGGGCGATCATCGTGGACGATCAGGCTGGAGAATTTGCTTTCCAGGCCGGTTTTTACTTTTTCAGGCAGATCAAACTCAGGCATGAGTCACCTCCCCTTCGGATGCAGCAGCCGGTTCTGATTGCGGTTTATGGGTTTCGTTGTAGATCAATTGATATTGTGATGGGCTCATCAGATCCGGCCCCAGCACAGGGATGGGAATCGGTTCAGAGACACCTTTCTTGTACCAACTGGAAGTTTGCAGGGATTCACGCTCCACTTTCTTTTGCAGGGTCATTAACCCGTGCAGCAGGGCTTGCGGGGTTGGCGGGCATCCGGCAATATAGACATCCACCGGAATATATTTATCCACCCCTGAAACGACGTTGTACCCTTCTTTGAAAGGCCCGCCGCCTGAGGCGCAGGCGCCCATGGCAATGACGTAACGAGGTTCGGCCATCTGGTTATACAAGCGCACAATCTGCGGTACCATTTTTTTGGTCACGGTGCCTGAGACGATCATCACATCTGCCTGGCGCGGGCTGGGGCGCATGACTTCCATGCCAAAACGGGCCAGGTCATAGCGGCTGGCCGCGGTGGCGATCATTTCGATGGCGCAGCAGGCCAGACCAAACATCATTGGCCACATGGAATTTTCCCGGCTCCAGTTGTAAATGCGGTCCAGCGTGGTTATGGCCACCTGGTTCTGCATCTCGGCAGGGATCTCCACCCCTTCTTTGTTCAAATTGGGTCTTGCCATTCAGGCACCTCCAACGGATTACAAACTTGTAGTCATTTTATCTTTGTTTTAATGAAAGTCAAGGATATAATTAAGATAATATTTTTTATCTTAATTAATAAGTGGAATAAAAATGGCACGTCAGACCGATCAGATTTTTGAATATCTGCTTTCCAATTCGCCTCAGACCGTTACGCAATTGAGCCAGGCGCTCCGTCTGACCCGGGCCGACATTCGCCATCATCTCGCTGCACTAATGGAAGAAGGTCGAGTCACCAAAGCGGGGCAAGTGTCCGCAGCTCACGGCGGGCGGCCGGCCGAACGCTACCGCGCGGTTCAGCCACTGAATCGTGACTGGCTGGAAGCCTTGCTCCCCAGCCTGTATCAACTGCTCAAGCAGCGCGGCACAGCAGAAGAAGAGATCAATCGCGAACTGGCCAACTTGCTTCTGGCAGATTTCCATCCCAGCGGGCATGTTACCGCCAGGTTAACCCAGGCCATGCAGTCACTCAAATCAATCGGGCTGAGCGCTCATTGGATCGCCGGATCTCAAGGACCGCTCATCACCATTTCTCCAACCGAATTTTTGCCCCCTGCACTTGCTTCTGCGTTGGTGGAGAAAATACAAAAAGAGCTGTGAGAACAAAAAAACTCACAGCCCTTTTCAAATAACTTTATTCCTACTCTACTGTAACCGACTTGGCCAGATTACGTGGCTGATCCACATCCAGCCCGCGCAGACAGGCAATGTGATAGGCCAAGATCTGTAGCGGGATCACGTTCACCACCGGGCTGAGCAGCCAGGGGGTCTCAGGCACCCACAAAACATGATCCACCAGGCTGGCGATCCGCTCGTCCCCTTCGGTGGCAACGGCTACTACCATGCCGCCGCGTGCCTTGGCCTGCTCGATCTGACTGATCATCTTCTCGTGCCATTGATCTTGGGTGGCGATTGCCAGCACGGGCATCTCTTTATCCACCAACGCAATGGGGCCGTGTTTCATTTCGCCGGCCGGGTAGGCTTCGGCATGAATGTAAGAGATTTCCTTCAACTTGAGAGCCCCTTCGTAGGCGATCGGCATGTTGATGCCGCGACCCAGATAGAACATGTCACGCGTATCTTTCAAGGCCGCAGCGATCTTTTCCACTTCGGGTTCACGATCCAGGCATTGTCCCACCAGTTCTGGCAGCAAACGCAGGTCACTGACGAGTTCTTTGCGTTTCTCGGTAGAAATCGTGCCGCGTAAATCGGCCAGCAGGATCGCCAGCATATATTGATCCACCAGCGGGGCGGTAAATGCCTTGGTGGAAGCTACCCCGATTTCGGGGCCGGTCTGCATGGAAATATACCCGTCAGCAACGCGCATGGCCTGCGAGCCGATGGCATTGACGATCGACCACAAGCGCGCGCCGTGTTTACGGGCTTCGTCCATAGCTGCCAGGGTGTCGGCGGTCTCGCCCGACTGGCTGATGGCCATGGCAATGGTATGCTCATCCACCAGAGGGTCAGCGTAGCGGAATTCCGAGGCAATTTCCACGCTGGTCGGGATGCGCGCAATGCGCTCCAACAAAATGCGCCCCACCATGCCGGCATGCCAGGCGGTGCCGCAGGCCGTGATCACGATGCGCTCAAATTGTTTTACCGATTCGGCATCCAATTTAAGCTGCGGCAGGCGCACGGTGCCTTCTTCAAAATCCACCCGTCCGGCCAGGGTGTCGTTCAATGCCCGCACCTGTTCGTGAATTTCTTTTTGCATAAAGTGTCGGTAATTTCCCTTTTCAGCAGCCACCGGGTCCCAGGCAACCGTGGAGATCTTTAATTCGATGGGGGTTCCTTCAATCGTCGAAACGGCCACCCCTTGTCGGGTGACCACGGCCATCTGTCGTGATTCCAAAAAGACCAGACGGCGCGTGTGTTCCATAATGGCTGGAATGTCCGAAGCGATGTAATTCTCCCCTTCACCGAGGCCCAGAACCACCCCACCGGCATTGCCGATGCGGGCAGCCACGATCTTATCCGGCTCCTGTGAAGAGAACAGCACCACGCCGTGTGCCCCTTTTAACCGGCTCAGCGTCTTGCGGGCAGCCGATTCAAGGTCCAGCCCGGTCTTCATATACTTTTCGACCAGCAGCACGATGGTCTCGGTATCCGTGTCAGACTGGAACACAGCCCCTTCCTGGCTTAATTCTTCTTTCAGCTCGATGAAATTTTCTACAATGCCGTTATGAACCACCACCACTTTGCCAGTGGCGCCCATGTGCGGATGCGCGTTGCGGGCGGTCGGTTCCCCGTGGGTGGCCCAGCGTGTATGCCCAATGCCCACCCGCCCCTTGATCGGATTTTGCGCGACCAGGTTCTCCAGGTTGGAGAGTTTGCCCGCGTCGCGCCGAACTTCAATATGTCCATTTGTCAGCACTGCTATGCCGGCTGAATCGTAACCGCGATACTCCAGCCGTTTCAACCCCTTCAAGATAATGGGGGTTGCGTCCTGCTCACCAATGTAACCGACAATACCACACATTTTTCCTCCATGTGTCAAATGCGCTCCGCCCAAAGAGACAGGCAGAGTCTCCCAATCAGGCTTCCTGTTGGGATCAATAGATTTTGATTTGAAATGGGATGGAAAGTGCGGGGGCTGTCTGCCAACCCGGAGGGCTTCCGCTGATCTGTCGATTTTCCCGGTCTTTACCGGTTAGCCTCACCTTGCGGTGAAGAACCCTCATCCTCGTCACCCACGTTTTTTACGCGGGCCATGCGCTTGGCTTTCCACTGATAGCGAACTTTTTCCTTGCACCTCCTGGTGCTTGAATAGCCTTACTTTTGCTATTATACTCGAATTAGCAGACAAGCTGAGCATGGATTTTTACCATGAACTTCTTGTACCCGAGAAAACAAAAAGTGGACTCTCGCAAGACCTACCTTTCTCTCATCTGGACACCGATCCTTCTTCTCATCGCCGCCATCCTGGTGCTTCTTTTCGTGTTCCTCTTTCGCAGCCAGGTGGGCGTGGCGCCGCTCGAAAATTTCGACGAGATGGCGGTCACGAATGGATTCCACGACATTACCCTGCCAGACGGCAAATTCTTTTCCATTTCGTATGAACAGAACCACGATCGGGTCTTTGATGGCCTGGTGAGCCACACCAATGTAGATCACGAGCTCACTTTTCCGATTCTTTCATTTGATATCCTCGTCACCAGTGGCGACTTTTCTGACAAGACGCTGGTTTCAACACACGTGGAAAATCACCATTTCACCTGGCAAAGCCACATGCAGAGCGATCCCAGTGGCACCATTAACTTGCTGCATACCGTGCCCATGAATCAGGAGATCCAGAATCAATTGCTTAAAATAAAGCTCGGCGACCGGGTTTCCATCAAAGGTTGGGAGATCTTTGAGATCAAAGCCTATTCAAAAGACGGGAATTACCTGGGCATGTGGAAGGATGCGGGCTGTAATTCGCTTCTTGTTACCGAAGTGCTCATTAATCCGTGAGCGGCTGAAGAAATTTCACGCCATAACTGCGAAATTTCTCCATTTATCTTGACTTTTTTAGTCGCTATTCTTAGAATGAAAGCACAAAAGAATAATGAGGATCTAGGAAGAGATCTGATTTTTTTCAGACGCCGAAGGGGCAAACCAGCAAGGCTGGTGAATCTCTCAGGCAAAAGGGACCTTTATCTTCTTCAGCTCTGGAAAGTGTACTTTCACCGTAGGGGCAAGCCAGGCAACTGGTGAATCTCTCAGGTCGATCACAGAGGACGCAAAGTTGTTTTGCGTCCTTTATTCTTTAACTATCTTTTTTGGAGGAAGAAATGAAATTTCAGGCAAACTATAAATACGCAAATACCGATGAATGGGTCTCAGTCGATGGCAAAGTCGCCACGATCGGCGTCTCAGATTTCGCGCAAGATCAGCTCTCTGACGTGGTCTTTGTAGAGATCGCTGCCGGTGTCGGTGACACGATCAAAAAAGCCAACACCATCGCCACGGTTGAATCGGTCAAGGCCGCCGCTGACGTCAATGCCCCGGTCTCGGGTAAAGTGCTCGAAGTAAACGATGGGCTTTCCAACACACCTGAAGTGGTCAACACTGATCCCTACGGCGCTGCCTGGTTGTTAAAAGTTGAACTGACCGATCCCGCTGAACTGGATAGTTTGATGGATGCAGCCGCATACGAAAAGTACTGCGGTGAGCGGAGCCACTAATGTTCATCCCCCACACTCAGCAAGAAACGGAGGAGATGCTCAAAAGCGTCGGGGTCAAGAAGATCGAAGACCTGTTCGTTGACGTTCCCAAAGAGTATCGCTTTCCGAAATTGGATCTGCCCGAGGGCATCACCGAAATGGAAGCCATGGCCGAACTGCAAGAATATGCCCTGGCCAACGAGTCGGTGAAAGATCTGATTTGCTTTCTCGGCGCGGGTGCCTATCACCATTACACTCCTGCCGCTGTAGATAGCCTCTTGCGTCGGGGTGAATTCTATACTGCCTACACTCCCTACCAACCCGAAATTTCGCAGGGCACTTTACAGGCCATTTTTGAATTTCAGTCCCTGATCGCCAACCTCACCGGCATGGATGTGGCCAACGCCAGCCATTATGACGGGGCCACCGCCACCGCCGAAGCCGGTGTGATGGCTTATCACAACTTCCGCGGCAAACGCGGCAAGATCCTCATTTCAGAGGCCGTTCACCCGCAGTACTATGAGGTGCTTTGCTCCTACCTGTGCGGTTACGAAAACATGCAGATCGTGTCCGGCAGCAACAAGCAGGATCCTTTCGCCGAACCGTCCACTCTGATCCCGCAAATTGACGAAGACACGGCTCTTGTGTTGGTTCAGTATCCCGATTTCTTCGGCCGCGTGTTTGACCTGGCCGAACTGGCCAGCAAAACGCACGAAAAAGGCGCGCTGTTGGGCGTCATCGCCAACCCCACCGCGCTGGGGCTGCTCAAAACCCCCGGGGAATTCGGCGCCGATATCGTGGTGGGCGAAGGCCAGTCGCTCGGCATTCCGCTTTCTTTTGGCGGACCCTATTTGGGATTTTTCGCTACACGCAAAGATTATGCCCGCAAGATCTCCGGCCGTCTGGTCGGCGAGACGATGGATGCACAGGGTCGCAAAGGCTACGTGCTCACCCTCACCGCCCGCGAGCAGCACATCCGACGCGAAAAGGCTACCTCAAACATTTGCACCAATCAGGGACTCATCGCCCTGGCAGCCACGATCTACATGAGCCTGCTGGGAAAAAGCGGCTTCAAACAGGTGGCCAATTTGTGCTACCAAAAAGCTCATTACGCTGCCAGTCAAATTGCCAGGCTCCCCGGCTTTGAACTGGTGAGCCAGACGCCTTTCTTCCACGAGTTCGTGGTCAAATGCCCGCGCCCGGTAGATCAGATCAACAACCTTTTGCTCGATCAGGGCATTTTGGGTGGCTATGACCTGGGCAAAGATTTCCCGGTTCTAAAAAATCACATGCTCATCGCTGTGACCGAGATGAACAGCCGCGATGAGATTGATGCACTGGTAGATGCTCTGGCGGAGGTGCCGCATGACTGAGCCCACGATCTATGAACTTTCTTCACAGGGCCGCGAAGGCGTGCGCTTCCCAAAATCGGATGTGCCCGAAACCGCCCTGCCCGCCGGGCTGGCACGCGCTGATCTGCCCCTGCCGGAACTGGCCGAACTGGATGTGGTGCGTCATTTCACCCATCTTTCCACATTGAATTACAGCATCGACAGCGGCTTCTACCCGCTAGGCTCCTGCACCATGAAATACAACCCCAAGATCAACGAAGAGACCGCCCGTCTGGCCGGCTTTTCACAGGTGCATCCGCTGCAGCCGGTGGAAACCGTGCAGGGCAATCTGGCTCTCATGTACAACCTGCAGGAATTTCTAAAAGAGATCAGCGGCTTCCACACCGTCTGTCTTGAACCGGCCGCCGGTGCGCAGGGCGAGTTGGTGGGTGTGATGATCATTCGCGCCTATCACCGCTCCCGCGGCGACGAAAAGCGCACCCGCATTCTCATCCCCGATTCGGCCCACGGCACCAACCCGGCCAGTTCGGCCATGAGCGGCTTTGAAGTCGTGCCCGTGCCCTCCGATGAGCGCGGCAACGCTGACCTGAACGTGCTCAAAACGCTCTGTGATGACACGGTGGCCGGCCTGATGCTCACCAACCCCAACACGCTGGGCCTCTTCGATGAAAACGTGCTCGAAGTGATCAAGTTGGTGCACGAGTGCGGTGGCCTGGTCTACGGCGACGGGGCCAACCTCAATGCCCTGTTGGGCATTGCCCGCCCCGGCGATCTGGGCATTGATGTGATGCACTTTAACCTGCACAAGACCTTCTCCACCCCGCACGGCGGTGGCGGCCCCGGCAGCGGTCCGGTGGGCGTAGCCAAACATCTGGCCGAGTTCCTGCCTACCCCGCTGGTGGTCATCACCGAAGAAGGCAGCGATGAGATTCCGCCGCTCTATGGGTTCTATAAGCCCAAACACACCATTGGCCGCATCAAATCGTTCTACGGACAGTTTGGCATGATGGTGCGCGCCTTCACCTACATCCGCATGCACGGGCCGGATGGGCTGCGCAAGGTCTCTGAATACGCCGTCCTCAACGCCAACTACCTGCTCTCGAAGCTGCGTGAGGCCTATGTGCTGCCCTACAAACGCACCTGCATGCACGAATTCGTGCTCGAAGGCTGCTGGGCCGATGCACCCGAGGTGCACGCGCTGGACGTGGCCAAACGCCTGATGGACTACAAGTTCCATCCGCCCACAAACTACTTCCCGCTCATCGTGCACGAAGCGCTCATGATCGAGCCGACCGAGACCGAGAGCAAGCAAACCCTGGATCTCTTCGCCGAGGCGCTGCTCAAGATCGCGGTTGAAGCCCACAGCGAGCCCAGCCTGCTCAAGGAGGCACCCCACGACACCCCGGTAGGCCGCCTCGATGAAGTGAAAGCGGCCAAAGAGCTGGTGCTGTGCTGCTGGCTGCCCGACAATAACTAGTTTTCCCAATCCCCGCCCCATAAGCGGGGATTTTTGTAACGATCAGGCGTTCCTCGGCACTTTGCCTCACTGCTCAAAATAATCACTCGACTCTTACTGCTCACAGTTTCCTCCGGTCATTGCGAGACCTGAGACATTTCAGGTTGAAGCAATCTCCGTTCAAATCGACCCACCATCAATTGAGGTTCCGCTTCCCCATTGACAGGCATGCTATAATCAATTTATAGAACATTATTTCTGTATAGATTCATTTTTTTCGTTTTCGATATTTTTAAAAACGAATCGGAGCAGGTGGATTTGTCTTTGCCTGACCAAAATGATAGAATTTGAACATTGAATCGCTCATTTATTCGAGGAGAATCGAGATGAAAGTTGCTTTACTGGTGATCGACATTCAGCAAGCCTATATCAAAGAAAACCCCGTTGCCGCCGAGTCGTTAAAACATGCCATCGAGGTCATTAACTTTTACATCGGCATGTTCCGCAAGATGAATCTGCCGGTGATCTGTGTGCGCAACATGGAGCCCGACTGGGATTTTGTGCCCGGCGCAGAAGGTTATGACGTGCCCGAATCGCTGGCCATCGAGGCAAGCGACCTGCACATCGATAAAACGTACGGCAATGCCTTCAATAAAACGCCGCTGCTGGCAAAATTGAGCGAGATGCAGGTAGATACGTTGTTCCTGACCGGTTTCGAGGCAGAGAACTGCGTGCTCTCCACTTACCGCGGCGCACTTGACCTGGATTTCACACCCGTGATCATCCGCGACACGCTGGCCAGCTCTCACCCTGAGAACATTCCCTTTGTGGAAAGCATCAGCAGCATCATTTCATATGCACCGCTGAAAAAATGGCTTGAATCCGTCTCAAACGCGTAATATGGCCCCTTCTTTGCGCCGCCGTGACTTCGAGCCCCAAGCCTTTGAAAAATCAAGCTGGCTGCCCGGTACTGCCGGCAATCCGTTTGATGTCATTTTAAACGCCGGTTTGGCGCTCACAA
This sequence comes from uncultured Anaerolinea sp., assembly GCA_964459385.1. Taxonomy (GTDB): domain Bacteria; phylum Chloroflexota; class Anaerolineae; order Anaerolineales; family Anaerolineaceae; genus UBA6107. The sequence continues at coordinate 28,909 of CAYWLG010000014.1, read as the reverse complement.
AAATTCCAGGGCTGGCTTTTTTCATTCTGCTGGCCTTTTTGGCTGCCCTGCCGGCCTGGACGCAGCCGCTGAAAGCCCTGCTCCTGCTGGGGTTTATGCTGCTGGACTGGGTACTGATCGGCCTGCTGCCCAAAACGCACACGTCCTATGGCCCTGTCAAACCGGTCGTGCTCGTGCTGGCGATCTTGCGCGCTTTGTTCGCGTTCTTTCCCTTTTGGCCAGCCCTGACCCTGCAAGTTATCGGCACCCTGCTGGTTTGTATCGGCTTTTACATGGAGCCCCACCGGCTTGACGTGCATCACGAGTCTCTGCAAACCAACAAGCTGCATCAGGGAACCAGCCTCAAGGTCGTGCACCTGGGTGACCTGCACATCGAACGCATTACCAAACGCGAGCGCAAGATTTTATCCGTGCTGCAAGAACTAAAGCCCGATCTGATCTTGTTCTCAGGCGATGTGCTGAACCTCTCTTATGTGCAGGACGTAGACGCCCAAAATGAAGCCCGTTGGTTTCTTGCGCAACTGGCAGCCCCGCTGGGCGTGTACGGCGTCACCGGTTCGCCACCGGTGGATCCGCTTGAGGTATTTGCCAAAACCATCGCAGGAACGGCGCTGCACTGGCTGAACGATCAAAGTGTGGAACTTCCGCTAAAAGACGATGTTTTATCCATTACAGGTCTGACCTGCACCCACTTGCCCGAACGGGATTTCGCCAGCCTGCAAACCTTTTACAAGCCTCACGCAGAAGCCTTCAACATTTTGCTCTATCACTCCCCCGATCTCGCCCCCCTGGCCGGGCGGGCCGGTTTTGACCTGCAGCTTGCGGGGCATACCCACGGCGGTCAGGTACGCCTGCCCCTCTTTGGGGCACTTTACGCCGCTTCCCTTTACGGCAAACAGTTTGAGAGTGGGCACTATCTGGTAAAAGACATGAATTTATACGTTACCCGCGGTCTGGGCATGGAAGGCGGCATCGCCCCCAGAGTACGCCTCCTTTGCCGGCCCGAAATGATCGTCTGGCAGATCAGCGGTACACGATAAAAAACATCCCCCTGCTTTGACGGCAGGGGGATGAATTGTGAATTAGAGTTTGCTTTGCAGCAGGGGCAAAACCTGATCGATGGCCTCGGCTAACTTCTCAGGCTCTTTGCCACCGGCCTGCGCCAGATTGGGGCGCCCGCCGCCGCTGCCGCCCATCACGGCCGCCGCCGCTTTCACGATCTCACCGGCATTCAGGCCGCGTTTGATCAGGTCATCGGTCACGGCGCAGATGATCATGGGCCGGTCATTAAAGACGCTGCCCAGCGCCACCACACCGGAGGGATATTTCTGGCGGAACAGGTCGCACATTTGACGCAGGGTGTCAACGTCTGCGTTTTTCAGCACCGCAGTTAACACCGGCACGCCCTTTACCTGCGGCACAGACACCAGTTTCTGGTTGAACTCATCCGCGGCACCCGCCTGACGCAGCTTGCCGATCTCTTTACGGGCATCTTCCAGGCTATCCTGCAAGGTGACGACTTTGGCAGGTACCTCGTCCACGGGCACGTTCAGGAGATGCGCCGATTTCTTCAAGGCCTTGTTGCGTTCCCGGATGATCTCATAAGCGCGATGCCCGGTCACCGCCTCGATACGGCGAATGCCGGCGGCCGCACTGCCCTCGCTCAGAATGATGAAAGTGCCGATATCGCCGGTCTGGGCCACATGGGTACCGCCGCACAGCTCATACGAAATGGGCTCTTCAGGGTCAACGGTGACGGTGCGCACCTTCTCACCATATTTTTCACCAAACAGGGCCATGGCGCCTTCTTCCATTGCCTGCTTGAGCGATTTTTCGATGATCTTCAAGGGATGGTTGGCCAGAATGTCCTGATTGACATCATACTCAATTGCCTCCAGCACATCCGCCGGGATGGCTTCAGGATGGGTGAAGTCGAAGCGCAGACGATCAGGGGCCACCAGCGAGCCTGCCTGTCGGGCATGGGCGCCCAGATGCTTGTGCAGTTGGGCATGCAGCAGATGAGTGGCCGTATGGTTGCGCATGGTATCCATGCGGCGCATATTGTTCACCTTTGCCACCGCTTCGTCGCCGGTCTTGGGGGAGCCCTTCTCAACGGTTCCGATATGGATGATCACACCGGCTGCCGGTCGGCGCACATCATCCACGCTGATCTCCCAGGAGCCGTCTTTGGCCACGATCTTACCGGCATCACTGACCTGGCCACCCGACTCAATGTAGAAACCGGTGCGCGGCAAGATCACTTCAACCGGCTGGCCCACCAGCGCCTGCTCGATCTGTTCCCCTTCTGAAAAGAGTGCCAGCACCTTGCCTTCGCTTTCGAGCCATTCGTAGGGGTTATACGCCACACCGCTTTTGGCGACCAAACCCTTTTCGATCAGGCCCTCGAAAATGCCGCGATAGACTTCAACGTCCTCGCCGCCCAAAGGCCCAAAGGCCTTGCCGGCCCCTGACTGGATCTTGTGTTCTTCCATCGCCTGCTTGAAACCGGTCTCGTCTACTTCCAGATCATTCTCACGGGCCACATCGCGGGTCAATTCAAGCGGCAGGCCGTGGGTAGCGTAAAGGTCGAACGCTTTGCCGCCATCCAGCACTTTCTGATCAGATTTTTTGAGTTCATCGAGCATGTCTTGCAGGTAACCCAGCCCGGCTTCCACCGTGCGCTGAAAGCGCTTTTCTTCGCGGGTAATGCTTTCGAGGATGGCCTTGCGGTTCTTCTCCAGCTCGGGGTAGGCAGAACCATAATTATCGATCACCACCTCGGCCACCTTCGCCATAAAGGGCTCGTTCAAGCCGATCTTGGAAGCAAAACGGGCGGCACGGCGAATGATCATGCGGCAGATGTAATTGCGGCCGGTGTTGCCGGGCACTACACCATCGGCGATCAAAAAGGTGGCAGCACGGGTATGATCGGCTACCACGCGGTAAGGCGTGAAATTGGCGTCCATGTCTGCCACACTGGTCTTTGCCAACTCACGGATCTTTTCCATCAATGGAGAGAAGAGATCGGTGCGGTAGTTCGAGTTGACGCCCTGCATGATCGAAACAATGCGTTCAAACCCCATGCCGGTGTCCACGTGGGTGGCCGGCAGCGCATCGAACTGGGTCGGCCCCTGACGGTTGTACTGCATAAAGACCAGATTCCAGATCTCGAGGTAGCGTTTGCAATCGCCATTGACGCGGCAAACATGGCCCGGCACGTGCTGCTTGTCACAGGCATCGGCGCCGCGGTCAATGTGGATTTCACTGCACGGTCCGCACGGGCCGGTCTCGGCCATTTCCCAGAAGTTCTCTTTACGGCCGAAATACAGGATGTGTTCGGGGTTCATGCCGGGCTGTTCTGCCCAGAAATTATGGGCATCTTCATCGGTCGGAAGGGCACCCTTGTCGTCTTTGAAACAGGTTGCGTACAAAACACTGCTGTCAACGCCCCAAACTTTGGTCAGCAGTTCCCAGGCCCAAGTGATGGCTTCTTTTTTGTAATAATCGCCAAATGACCAGTTCCCCAGCATCTCAAAAAAGGTATGGTGGGTGTCGTCGCGGCCAACGTCGTCCAGGTCGTTATGTTTGCCTGCCACACGCATGCACTTTTGTGAGTTCACGGCGCGGGTGTAGGGACGGGTATCGGTGCCCAAAAAGACGTCTTTGAACTGCACCATACCCGCATTGGTGAACAGCAGGGTCTGATCACCGCCGGGTACCAGCGAAGAAGACTGGACAAAAGTATGCCCTTTTGACTTGAAGTAATCGATAAAAGATTGTCGAATTTCGGAACCGGTCTTGGGTAAGCTCATTTTTCACCTGTTATTAGTATTCAGTCACTTTGTGCATCTAGAAGGCTAATTATATGCTAAGCGAGGCGCCATCGCAACAAAAAGACCGCGGTTTTTGGCCGCGGTCGGGATTCTTGAACGAATTTTTAGCGAGAAATGGCCATTTTAACCACTTTTCCCTGCGCATCGAAGGTCACGCGCGCAAACTGGCGGTGGATATGATGGTCAAAGGTCACCTGTTTGCTGAAACTGACCACCGTGCGGCTGGCGGCATGTTCTGCAGTGGCCTTGCTGCGTGCCTGCACGGCGCCATTCACGCGCACATGCTGCTGGCTGATGCGCACCTCGGCATATTCGATGCCGGGCAGGTAATCGCGTACCATCTCTTTGGCGCTGGCAATGGCCCGCGCGGATACGGCACTGGTCTTGGCCTCATCCAGTGATTGGTCGACCACCGTCTTGACAACCGGATGGTTCTTCTCGCGGGCATAGGTGCTTTTCATGGCGGCGTAAGGATCGTAAGCCACCAGCGGGTCGCCATAAAGGATGAAGGAAATGAGCGTCTTCTGATCTTCCCCATCCAGATAGCCCTGGCGCAGATTCATCTCACGCACAAAGTCTACTTTGGCCTTGCAGAAGGCAGCACCGATGGCCAGGCCTTTGCTCAAATAGCTCATCACCAGATTCGCCAGCAGGTCGCCGCCGATCAAAGGAGTGCTCACCGAGCCATAGGCAATGGTGGTGGATGCGATCATGGCCAGCACGCCGCTGCCCAAAAATGTGAGCGCCATTGAATCATCTTCATTCTTGCCCAGAATGTGACCGCCGTAGCAGGCCTCTGAGATCACGATGCGCGGTGCCTCACTGTTCTTTTTGACATCGGCAGGCTGAATCGCCACCGGGAAGTCCTCGCCGCCTGAATTATCGGAGCTGTCCTTTTGGCCGTACCAGGCACTGCCATCCTCAACACCGTGCAAGTTGAAGTAGCAATAAGGCGCTGAGGCCATTTTGGCTGGGCTAAAGGCGGTCGTTTTGCCATTGGGCGATAACGACAGGTTGCGCCCCTCTCCCATCGGGCGGAAGGCTGAGAGAGAAGAACGCTGCCAGATGGCCGCCGTGTAGCCCAGATTGGTGAAGTTCTTGGAATACGCATGATTCCAGAAGAGGAGAATGCGGATCAACTGGTTAAGCCACGACTGGGTTTCTGCTTCATCCGAATGATACAGGGTGGCGTTGCGGATCTGCGAAAGCAGCAGCCCAGAATCGGCGCTGGAATCGCCGGGCAGACGGCCCACCGGCCAATCGGCCACAAAGTAGTTCTTATCCAAAGAAGCGTAGGGGTTATCCGAAGGCACGGTGGCATCCGAATCATCGGTCGGGTTCGGCAGGTTGTGGAAAGGCACCACTTTGTCGCCGCCAACGATCAACACGCAACCGATCATCTCGCCGGTCTTCTCCAGCGCCTTATCCAGATCGGCCAAAGATAATTTGATCTTCCAGGGGTCCACCGCGTCCACGGGAGTGATGCCGTATTTCCCGCAGGTAGCCATATCGTCAGGCAAAAAGATCACCGCGTGCCAGCCATTACGCTTGGCCACGCTGAGAGCAAGTTGTTCCATCTCGTTCAGAATCACCTGCGCGCTTTGCTGACCATATTGAGCCGCCAAACCACTTTTCGTGCTCAAGATCACGTAAGCCGGGTAACGGTTATCGGAGCGCACCACATTGGGCGTCTTTAGCTCGTCCGCAATCTTCTCGAATTCCCGCTGAATCTTTTCGATCTCCTTGTCTTTTGGCTTGGCGGACGTTTCTTTCACTTCAGCTTCGCCGGCAAAATCGCTTTCACTTGTCAGGCTGTATCCATCGAAGGTTTGTACCTCGGTGCGGATCGCACCGGTGAGGCTTTGGGCGCTATACTCATCCACAACCGGTGCATCGGCCAAGGACTCTTTACTCAAATAAGAAAACGGTTTGCCGTCCTTCGCGTCACCTGCATTTGCGGCGGATACAGCGGGCTGCCCGGAAAACAAGTTATTCAACCCAAATTTGGATGCGATCTGCGCGGGAATGGCGAAATTTTCAACAATCTGCATCTTTTCAGGATACAGGGCCTTATATTCAAAATTCGTTCCCCACAGGCGCTGCGGCACCTGTCCCACCGGGTCCAGACTGGCACATTCATGCAGCAAACTGACCGCATCGTCCTGCTGCCCGTTGTCCATCCACAATTTTGCCAGCGGCAGGCCGATCTGCAAACAATCGGGCCAGCGCGCGTGGTAAAGACGGGTCAGGTTAAGCAAAGCCGCCGCATCATTTTGCAGGGTCACAAGCTGAATATGCGTGGCCCCGGCCAGAGATGGATAATCGCTCTGGGTCAAGACGTCGAAAAGTGCACTTTGAGCGTTCTCCAGGCTGCCCGCCTTGATCGCCTGGCGCGCCTGAAGCAGTGAATTGGCCCACGCAGGCACAGATCCGCTGGTTGAAAAGCTCTGCCCAAGGGCTCTGAGCAAACCACGAACTGATTCAGCCTTGGAAGCATCTTCTTTGGCGTAGAGCGTTTCCGCTACACGCAAAGCATCAATATATTCGGGGTCAGTGCGCAATATCTTTTCAAGAATAGGAAGCGCCATCTGCCCCCGGCCTTCTTGGATCAATGCCTTGGCGAAAAGCAGATTGATCTCAAGGTCGCCCGGATAAGAGGCCAACCAGGCAACCGTGGCCTGTCGAATGAATTGATACGAATTTGCCTGCAAGGCCGACTGCAAATATTGCAGCAGGCGGCTGCGTTCGATCATTTTCGGTTCATTGTGGGCAGAAGGTCGGTTGATGTTCATACGTGTGAGCTCGCTTCCTGTGAACTGTGTACCATGTTCAGTGCAATAACCGCGCCAAGTTGACGGCGAATGTTCAGATCGCTGGGAGCAATTTCGGCGGCCTTGCGCAGCAGGTTTTCAGCATTGGGGTAATCTTTGGCGTTGCGCATCAAATTCACCGCCGCCAGCAAGGGACGGGTATCACTTGGGGCAAGGTCCATTGCGTGCTGCAGGGTCTTGAGCGCTTCGTCATATTCACGCTGCTGCTGATAAGCGTTGCTGAGGTCGAGGTAAACCTCAACCGTTTGCGGCGCCTGCGCAATGGCCTGGCTGTAATGGAAGATGGCCTGATCTAAATGCCCACCATCCAGTTCCAGTTTGCCCAGAAACTGCTGCATTTTGGGTTGTGCCTCGTTCAATTTGAGCGAGCGCTGTGCATTGGTTTCGGCGGCCAGCTTATCACCGGCTGCGAGCTGCGCTTCAGCCAGCAAGTTGAGCAGATCGGTGTTCTCTGGGTATTTCTGAGCCAATGCTTCAAAAAGCGGACGGGCATTGGCGGCACCATTGATCTCTTTCATCAGTTTGGCGTGCTCAACCATAACTTCCAGGCTGGGGGTCTTGACCTTGACGGCTTTTTCGAGCGCTTGCAGTGCCTGCACTTTGTCGCCATTTGCCAGCCAGGACTTGGCCAGCAGAATCTGTGCTTCGGCGTTCTCGCCATCCTGAACAGAAGCCTTTTGCGAAACCTCCAGTGCCTTTTTGAAATTCCCCTGAGCCAGGTGAATTTTGGCGCTCAAAAGCAAGGGGCTGGCCGAGAAATCGTTCACAGCGCTGGCACGTTCGGCAGCATTGAGTGCATTCTCGCTGTCGCCCTGCTCAAAGTAGGCTTCCGCGAGCGTTTCCCAAACTTCGTAGTTGTTCACTTCTTCTTTGCTGAGCGGTGCGAGAATCTCAATTGCTTTGGCACCTTCGCCACTTTGCAGCCAGGCCTTGCCCAACAAGAATTTGTAGGCCAAATTTTCAGCATCCAATTCTGCGGCAGCTTCGTAATGTGCAACCGCTTCTTTCTGGTTGCCATTGCTGCGGGCCAGGTCTGCGGCCAGGATCTGCCATTCAGGTTCATCCGGCCAAAATTCGAGCGCCTCGCTCAGATCATTGGTGGCAATCGTGGCATCTCCGCTCTTCTGTTCCAGCATGGCAGCCATTGTTGAGGCCCAGGGCTGCGCAGCATTCTTCTTCAAACTTTGTTTGAGAGCAAAGACGGCCTCGCCTGGGTTCGTTTCTTGCAGACAGTAGGCTGTGGCAAAGAAAACGTCCGCAGCGGGAAGTTGCTTTTTAGCCAACTGCACGGCAGTAGTGGCCTGGCCAGATTCTTTAAGTGCCACCATCATGGCGACCACATCGCCTTTTTGTGGCGCATTCATGGCCATTGCGCGAATGGATGTCTGCGAAGGGCCAAGCGCCATCTGAGCGCGGGCGATGAGGTGGTCAAATTCCTTTACGTTCAGTGATTCAGCGCTGATTACGAGCTCACGCAAGCTGGATTTCATGGCAGAAAGAGCGTTTTCATCTGTTTGCAGGTGTTTTTTCACGCGCAAGCCGGCAATCATCTTGCCGAACTCGATCGCCAGTACCAGCACTTCAAGTGCGATCTTAATGGCGGCCAGGCTTTTGGGCTGTGAAGTGAGCAATTTATTGCTCCAAGTCTTTGCTTCTTCCCAGCGGTTTGCGGCCACGGCAGCCTTTATCAGATTGCGGGTAACGAGTGTATCGGCCGCAGAAATAATGGCCCCACCGAGAGCAAATTTTGCGATTGCTTGATCAAGCAAGACTTCGGCATTGTTCAGGCTGCCACTTTCGGCCAGGTAACGGGCTTCACCCAAAGCCAGGGCCAGATCGTCAGGGAAAATCTCAACCGCTTTATGGATGATCTCGGCAGCTTTCTCCTGTTGGCCGGCATCCAGCAAGGTTTCGATCACCTCGGCTGCGTACTCCGGTTCGACATAGATAAAGGGTTGGTCGGGGGTCAAATCCATGAAGGGAATCGTCTCGGTGGCATCGCCCAACGCGTGCCCGATCTCCACCCGCAGGACCTTCCTGGCTGCGGAGGGTTCCATCGCAGCTACTTTCTCACCTGCCAGCGCATAATCACCCGTTTCAAAGGCGAGCGAAGCGGCCAGTTGAGCAGCGTTGGCCTCTTTCACCAACAGTGACTTCCAGGCAGAGGGCAGGTAATTCAATTCTTCTATGGCAGGCAAGAATGCGTTCTCTTCCCCAACCTCAGACATTGTCGCCAGTGCTGTTTCGTTCTCGCCCAGCGCGTGTTGGAGTTCAGCCTCGAGCAATTTTAGCCAGGCCTGCGCACCAAACTTCTGTTCTGCAGCTTGAATGGTCGTGAGGGCAGATTCATTTTCGCCATTGATACGCTGATAACCCGCCAGGTCAACCAAAGTGTTTTGTGAGGCGGTTTCTGGCAATAAAGTGCGCAGCTTGAGCGATTCATACGCCATTGCTTCGTCGCCCGCTTGTTGGAACAATTTTGCGCCGCGCAGCAGTTCGTCATCCAATTTGGACTTGGCAAGCATCTGCTTACAGCTTTCAAGGGTCGTTTTGGCCTCTTCGGTTTGACCTTGATTCACTTGGATTTCAGCCAGCTTGAGCAGAAGCGGCAGTTTCTGGCTGTGAGACTTGGCCAAAGCCGAGATTGCATGAGCAGCTTCGTCCGTTTTGCCGAGGTTGCCCATAAAATCGGCAAACCACTGCACACTTTCAGCCACATTTGCGGCCGATTCGAGCACCTGGTTGGCTTGTGTCACAGCCTCTTCGATCTCACCACTGTTTGCGCTCACCTCAGCCAGGGTTTCACGTGCCCCGGCCCAGTTGGGATTGGCTTCCAATACCGACTGAATTCCGGCCAGAGCGTAATTGAACTTGCCCAACAAGTTGGCAGCCCAGGCAAAACCAGCCTGAATGCGCGATAACCAATTGGTACCCTGCGCCTCGCCATTATTTAGTAAATTCGAGAACAGGTTGAAGGCTTTTTCAGCCTCCCCCTCTTTCAAAGCCATTTCACCTGCCAGAATATTGGCATAGACATTTTCAGGTTCACGTTCTAATACCTCTGACAATACCTGCACCGCCTTTTGGCGATCACTTTTTTCAAGCAGAGGCTGACCAAGAATGCGACGATAATCCTGGCCTAAAACGGAATCTGCATAGGTCAATTTCCAGTCAATTTTAGCCCCAGCAGAAAGCGCTAACGGCTCGATCAGCTTGCGAGCCTGATCAGTCTCACCTCTGCGCAGCATCAGATCGGCGTATTCATGCACTGCCTCAGTTTGAGACGAAAAAGCCTGGTAAGTCTTTTCGATCATGGCGTCCGCATCGGGCAGATTTAACTGCCGCATGGCCGCGATCTTGAGCAATGACGCCTGCAGATCCGTTGCACTATTGGCTTCTTCACTGTTCAACACCGAGAGCGCTTCGGCTGCCTGACCCTGAGCGATCAATTCAGCGGCCAGCGCACGCACGATCTCTGCGTCGGCCGGTACGGCTGAGCGAGCAGTGCGCAGGGTATCAATGGATTGGGCAATCTCACCTTTTTCTTTTTGAACCTTGGCCAGCATTTTCCAGGGTTCGGCGAGTTCGGGAGCGATCTCTACTGCCTTGCCAAGATGCTCTAACGCCTGTTCTGATTGACCGAGGCGATATTCAGCGTAGCCTTGAATGGCAAGTGCGCGGCCATTTTCGGGCTGCTGCAGCAGGGCCTTGGAGGTGGACTCAACTGCCAATGCCGGCTGGTCGGTCTCAACCGCAGACTGGGCATATCCCAACAGGTCGTCGGTTTCTTCCGACATAAAGTGATTGACCAGGTCATCGTAATGGGTAAAAGCTGCCTGCCAATCCCCCTGCTTTTCATAACCGCGGGCCAATTCTTCTTTTACCTGGCCGTTTTCCCGCTCAAATTGGGCGACTTCTTCGAGGTCTGCCAGATAGTGCACCTGGTCTCCACTTTGGCGAGAAATCTCGGCTTTTTGGGCTAAAAGTTCAACGTCTGCGGGAGCATCGCGTAAAAGTGCATCCACAAGCTGTGCAGCGGACTGCCAATCTTGCAAAGCGATGGCTTTTTGCAGGGCCGTGCGCGGGGTCCAGTTCAATGCGCGAATCCCTTTGGTATTCAAATCAATTGAGTCAGCATCCTCGAGACTTTCCAACTGATCCAACAGGCTCTTGGCTTCCGCATTCGATTCTCCCAGTGCAGACTGAAGCTCGGTGCGTACCTGGTCATCTTCGATGATCGCCCGGGCAGATTTGATCTCTTCACTGGTAGCAGACTGACCCAATTCGGTATGCAGAGAAAATTGTTGAATTTTCACCCCGGCCAGCTCGGCTGCCAAAATGCGTTCAGCCTGTTTCAAAAGTTTTTCAGCCGTTTCGGGATCGTCGGCAAGCTGCGCCAGTGCAGCTAGCTCACGGGTATAAACACTGCTGTTCAAAGATTTTTCTGAACTCTGCCAGATCTCGCTCACCGATCTGGAATCAGTGCTGCTTATCAAATAGCGGTCAGTAAGGCTGCCCGCCACCTGTTTAACAAGCGAGTCCTTGCCGGCATAACGCAGGGTTTGAAGAGCGGCGATCTGTTGATCGAGCCCTAAATTCAACAATGCGTGTTTAAACAAAGAGACAATTTCATTTTCAGACAGTGGCAGGCTGAACAAGATATTCTTGACGACCGCAAAGCCAAAGGAGGGAGATTTGGCCGACAAGATCGCTTGAATAAGTTCGCCTTTTTCGTCTATCCAGCCACAAACCAGTGAAAGGACGCTTGCCCAATCACTGATTAATGTTTCAGCAGAAGTGTACTTGCCCTTTTCGGTGATCTCAGCAAACAACTGACCCCATGACTGGTCAATCTTGTGCTTTTCTGTGAGGGCAATTGCCAGAACAGCCGCTTCTTCGAGGGTGGAGGCTTTCTCGTCACCGAACAGTGCTTCTTCGTATCGAAGCATGGCCTGCTCAAGTAATTGCGCTGTCGGGCTGCACTGCGGGTAATTCCCGCTGATCAGATCGGCATCGACCAGGAACAAGGCCAAAGAAGCTGGTGAAAAACTCATCGTGGTGAAATTCCACTGGCTGTCTACCCGCTCAGGCAACGATTCATCTTGCAGGGCTTTCCAAAAGACAGGATTATTTTTAAATGCAGAAAGTACCGGCGTGAGTTGATCTTCCGGCAGCAGTTTTTTTAGTTCATTGAGCATTCGTCTCGTGGTCATGGAAAAATCCTCTCTTTCGAGAAAACGGTGAAGATATGGATAAAGTTAGCGAATTTGCAGCACAAGTGCGTAGGCACCGGCCAACAGCATAATGCCCAACATGAGCAGCATGACCCCTACCCCGGCCTGTGTTTTGATCAAAGAATTCAGCGACTCGATCAGAGAACGGGCATTCCCGACCAACCCGGTCACATCCTCTGTGAGCCCTTTTTGCGCCAATTTGGATGTCTGTTCGGCAATCGTCTGTAATTCTTTCCCCATCATCTTTTTGACGAGGACGAAGCAGCCGATTCCCAAAAAGACCAGCCCGGCCACCATCAAGGCGATACCCATGGTCAACATAAAATCATTTACACTCATCGATAACATAAAACCCTCCAGAAAATGTTTCTAGAGGGTTTATTGCAAGTTCTATGCCAGTTCTTTTATTCGGCTTTGGCGACTACATCCTTTGGCAAATCTTTCAATTCGATCTTCTCCCCGTCACAGAAGATCATGGCGCGTTCAATGGCATTGGACAGTTCGCGAATATTTCCCGGCCAACGATACTGCTGCAGGGCTTCGATCGCTTCAGGAGCAACCGACTGAACATTGACGCCGTTTTTCATATTGTATTTGCGCACAAAATATCCCACCAGATCGGGAATATCTTCGATGCGCTCGCGTAAAGGTGGCAGAACGATCTCTACCACGCGCAGGCGGTAGTAAAGGTCTTCACGGAATTTGCCTTCTTTGATGAGCGTGGGCAGATCGCGATTGGAGGCGGAGACGACCTGAATATCAACGGTGACATCATGTTCGCCGCCTACACGCTTGAACGTCTTGTTTTCGATGGAACGCAGCAGCTTGGCCTGCAAATCGAGCGACATGGAAGAAATTTCATCCAGGAAGAGAACACCACCATCGGCCAGTTCCATTTGTCCCAATTTGCGTTTCATGGCAGTGGTAAAGGCACCGGCCTCATGACCAAACAGTTCCGATTCGAGCATGGTGTTTTGAATGGCAGCGCAGTTAATGGCAATATAAGAATTCGGCTTGCGCTGCCCGGTGGAGTAGATATACTGCGCCAGCACATCTTTGCCGGTACCGGTCTCGCCAATGATCAACACGTTGGCTTTTTTGAGAGCGGCTTTACCGGCCAATTCGACCGCGTCTTTCATCACCTGCGAAGAGCCCACCACAAACTCGGCGTCACGCATTTGTTCGCGGCGCAAGTGTTCCAGCTCGCGTTTCATCGAGACATAATCAACGGCCCGCTTGATGGATTTTTCCAACTGGGCAAAATCTACCGGCTTTGAAAGGAAATCCATCGCGCCGTTCTTCATGGCATCCACGGCCGATTCAATATCGCCATAGCCCGTGATCATGATGACTGGTGGGCGGTTGGGCATGTTTGCCATCTCGATCAGCAAATTGGGGCCGTACCCATCGGGGAGTTGCAGATCGAGCAGCACGACATCCCCTTCCCCTTTTTGAATGTGCCCGCGAGCTTCTTCCAGGGTAGCTGCGGTCAGCACGTCATATCCTTTTGTCGTTAGCAACCCGCCCAAATTGATGCGGGTGTTCTCTTCATCGTCCACCAGCAAGATCGTGATGCTCATTCGCATTCTCCATTACATGCAGGAATATTGACCGTAAATGTAGTTCCCCCGGCGAAGGAGGTAACGTTAATGCTGCCCTTATGGGCAGTGACGATCTGCTTGGTGATCGCCAACCCCAGACCCGTGCCCTTTTGGCTGTTCGAGACAAACGGTTCAAAGATGCGTTCTCTGATGTCGTCCGGAATACCGGGGCCGTTATCGGAGACCGTAATTTCCACCATAGGCACTTCAGCCACACTGGTGTTGAGGCTCGCCTTGACAGCCAGGGTATCGCCGATGCCGCTCATAGCATCTACGGCGTTTGAGATCAAATTGGTAAAGACACGATCCAGAGCGCGCGGATCGCCCTTGATTTTATCAAGATTTTCTTCCACCTGCACGATCGGGGTGATGTTGGCCCGCATCAAACGCGGATGCCAGCGGTCGAGGGTGCGTTTTAAGAACATGCCCACGTCAATGGGCTCCAAATGCAGGTCGGTGGGACGTGAAAAGGCCAGGAAGGCCTCCATTTGATGATTTAGGCGGGTGCAATCCCCCTGAATGCGCTCGATGATCTCCTGGTTCGGATCTTCTGCGGCCAGTTTGGCGCCCAGTAGTTGAATACCAGTAAATATGTTGTTGATCGGGTTGCGAATATCGTGGGCAAAAGCCGCCGTATAATCGCCTAACACTGCTCGGTGCTCCAAGTGCTGATTGAGGGTCTTGTTTTGTTCATTTTCACTAATATCGCTAAGGATCAGTTCAATGCCGATGAGAGCCTCTTTCATGATCACGGGCAAAACATATACCAGGGCCGGAAAAGCCTGCCCATCGCGGCGATTAAGGGTTACCTTGCCAATATCGTGGGTGGTCACGCCTTTGCGGGCTTCTTCCAGCGCCGGTGAGATGCGGTCGGTGCCGATCAGCACATTTTCATACGCCTCGCCTGACACCTCTTCACTGGTGTATCCCAAAATGGCTTCAGCCGCCGGGTTGATGTGCTGAATATTCAGATCGGGGCTGAGCAAAACGATGCCCTCAGAAATATTGTCAAAAGAAGTATTCAAAATATGAATTAGCCGCGAAAACGAGCGGTTTTCTTTTTGCAGGTTATCCACCAGCAGATAATGTTGTTCGACCGCCAGCACCTGTTCGGCCAGGATGTTGAGCAGATCCAAGGTCAATTCTGGCGGTACGCTGCTTTTGCCGCCGCAAATGATCAAGCCAATGGTCGCGCTTTGCTCGCCCAAAGGTACGGAGGCAATGTAGCTGTACTGATTGGCTCGAGCAAAGCGATGCAGGTCGGTCAACACGCGCATGCCCGGGTTCCAAATAAAAGCTTCCGAGAGACGCATCAAGTCCAAAGTGGGAAGCACTTGCGGGAAGGAATCGTCACCATCCGCACCTACACCAGCCACACGGGTGAACTGCGGCGCAGCAGGATCAGCCATGTAGATGCAGACTGATTCCGAACGGGTGACATTTTGAATAATTTCAACACAACGTTCCAAAGCCAATTGCAAACTCTCGCAATCGGCCAGTTTGGCAAAATCGAGCATCTCATAAATTGAGGCCTCATTCAGGGGTCTTTCTTCCACTTCTGACTTGGTGGGATCTTCAAAGCGGATACGCAGCCAGCGCATATTCTTGTCAAGCAAGCTGTATTTGGCCTGCACTTTGACTGCCGTTTGCTCCCGCCGCGCCACCTCGATTTCGCCGCTTGCCCCTGAGGCGATCTGGTCGAGATCTACCCCGCTGAAAATCGTTTCGAGTGGCTTTTCCCAAATGTCATTTGAACTGAATCCCGAAAAACGGATCAATTTGCTGTTGATAAATAACAGACACCCCAATTCGCGATCAACCAGTGCGCATGGGGCGTCATCTAAATTGAGCACAGCACAAATTTCGGTAAACCCGGGGGTTTGATTCCGCTTCAACAACGACGTTGCGATTTGCGCTGGAATGGATTTCATGGACGTTGAGCGACCACTTTACGAAGATGGGCCGGTAAAATGCCTTCAATGGAGCGATATTTCGCCACCGTGCGGCGTGCCACCTCAAACCCGCGTTCTGAGAGCAAATCCACCAACTCAGAATCGCTAAGCGGTTTACCTTCGTGCTCGATGATCTCTTTCAGCACGGTGCGGACGTTTAAGCTGCGATCAAAGAAAGATGCCAGTGGAATGATCCGTTTATTGGGAAGCTGCACAGCCTTGTTGGCCACGGCACGAGAAATGGTGGATTCATGCACTTCCAACTCCACCGAAATCTGTGCGCGCGTGACCGGTTTGAGATACTTTTCGCCGTGCAAAATGAAGTCACGCTGCAAACTCACCACTCGGGTCAGCAAGCGCTCCATCGTGTGGTTGCGCTGCTGTAAACACTTAACGAACAAAGAAGCCTTATCCAGGTCTCCCTTCAATTCGTCCTTTTTGTCTTCGCCAGCCTGCTGTACTGCCTGCTTGAACAAGGGATTGATCTGCAGCGTACCGCTGATAGGCATAATGATCTCCACCACCAACGGATTCTCGGGGTTTTCGTTCAGATAATTGATCATGATATCCGGGCGGTGATACACCTCGGTGGCATCACTGCCGGGTTGGCGTTGATCACCCCAATGTGAACGGGCCGGGAATGGATTCAGGTTTTCGCTGATGAATTTAGCGGTATTAATGACCTGTTTTTGTGAAACATCAAACTTATGGGCGATTTCGCCGTATTGATGGTGGCTGAGCAAATCCATGCACTCGCTGACAATGCGGGCAGCCAAAGGCGGCACTTCCCCGGTTTCTGACAGCGCATCGATCTGCACCAGCAAGGCTTCGCGGGTATTTTCGGCCCCCACCCCCACCGGATCGGCATGCATGATCAGGTTTTTGACTTTTCTGACTTTTTCCAGTGACACATGCACATACTGCGCCACCTCGACCAACGTAGTGGTCAAAAAGCCGTCTTCATCCAGATGAGTGAGCATAAACGCCGCCAGGCCACGTTCGTCCGCTTCAAGATCAGGGGCGATCTGCCTCAGCACATAGGTCGGCAACTCCTCTTCGGCGGGCGCAAAAGGCTCATCTTCAACGGATTCATCAATATAATCTTTGTGCGGAATAAACTCATCCCTGGGGGATAAGAAAACGACAGGTTCTTCACTCTTAAGATTGGCAGGCAAGCTGCAAACCGGGCAGGTGCCGTGCTCAGGGATCAAGCGATGGCAGTTGGGACAACGGCGTTCTTCCACAACCTCCAGGGCCGGGTTGGATGCCAGTTCCGATTCAATCTTTTGCTGCAACTCATCGGAAGTCAGCGTTAACAGCGCCATCGTCTGTGCCAGATGGGCTGTGGTCATCGGTCGTTGGGATTGATATTGAACTTGGAACATAATGCCTCAACAATCTGCTAAGAGTATAGCGTATTTCACGAATTGGTGCAAGTTCTATGCCACGATATTTTTCACTTGAGATGGTAGAATACCCATACAAAATTGGAGAGAGCTATTGGAAGAATTAACCATTATCGGCGGTGGGCTGGCGGGTTCTGAAGCAGCCTGGCAGGCGGCCAACGCCGGAATCAACGTCAAACTATATGAAATGCGCCCCAAGGTCACTACGGGCGCACATGAAACGGACAAACTGGCCGAACTGATCTGTTCCAATTCGCTTGGCTCCAACCTGCCAGATCGCGCAGCCGGCCTTTTGAAAGACGAAATGCGCCTGCTCCACTCATTTGTCCTCACCTGCGCTGAAGCCTGCTCTCTGCCGGCCGGCGGAGCCTTGGCCGTTGACCGAGAACGTTTTTCTGCACTGGTCACTGAAAAGATCGAAGCCCACCCGAATATTAAAGTGATCCGTGAAGAAGTAAAAGAGATTCCTGCCGGCCCAACCATCGTTGCGTCTGGCCCACTGACCTCGCAGTCATTGGCAGAGGCCATCAAAACCCTATCCGGCCAGGAGCACCTCTTCTTTTTTGATGCCATTGCACCCATCGTCAGCGCCGATTCGATTGATTTCTCGATTGCTTTTCGCGGTTCACGCTACGACTTCGATTCACCCGAGAACTCAGGCGATTATCTCAACTGCCCCATGAACGAGGAAGAGTACGACCTGTTCGTCAATGAACTCACCCATGCCGAAAGAATTCATCTGGAAAGTTTTGAAGGCTTGCCCAGCCAGGAAAGACAGGCAGGCCACAAACTGTTCTTTGAAGGCTGCCTGCCGGTGGAGGTCATTGCCGAGCGCAACGCCCAATCCCTTGGCTTCGGCCCATTGCGGCCAGTCGGTTTGCGTGATCCGCGCACAAAGCGCCGTCCCTTCGCGGTCGTGCAGTTGCGTCAGGACAACCTGGCTGACACCCTCTACAATTTGGTCGGGTTCCAGACCAATTTGACCTTTCCTGAACAAAAACGCGTTTTCCGACTCATCCCTGGGTTGGAAAAAGCCGAGTTCGTGCGCTACGGGCAGATGCACCGCAACACGTTTATCTTTTCACCGGCGCTGCTGACCCCCACACTGCAATTTCATAATCAGGCCAACCTCTTTTTTGCCGGTCAGATCGTGGGCGTAGAAGGATACATGGGCAATGTGGCCACAGGTCTGGTAGCTGGCTTGAACGCTGCCCGGCTTTTGAAACAGCAATCCCTGTTGGAATTTCCAATCGAGAGCATGACCGGGGCATTGCTGAATTACATCACCCATGCCAGCCCGGCGGATTTTCAACCCATGAAGGCCAATTTCGGCATTCTGCCCCCGCTTCTGGCCCGCCCTGCCAGCAAAAGCGAGCGTGGACGCACTTATGCCCAACGTGCCCTCAAAGCTCTTAAAAACATGCCTTTTGTCAAAAACGAGGCTTGAAGTGAACACCATCAAAAAGGGATTTCTTATTTTCATTGCTGTTTGTTTTTTGCTGAGCGCCTGCCAGAAAAGCGCCTCAACGCCAAAGAAGTTTGACGCTGAACGTGCCTATGCTGATGTACAGGCACAAATGGCCTTTGGGGCTCGCATTCCTGACACAGAGGCCCATGAGCAAACCTTCAATTACATTCAGGACGAGCTACGTTCAGCCGGGTGGCAGGTGGAAGTTCAAGATACTACTTATGAAGGGCACCCTGTCAAGAATATTATTGCCAAACGCAGCAATTCGAGTACGCCCATTCTGTTGGCAGCCCACTACGATACACGCATGTACGCTGACCAGGACCCCAATGAAGCGCTGCGCAGCCAGCCCGTTCCGGGTGCCAATGATGGCGCATCGGGGGTGGCCGTTTTGCTGGAGATCGCGCGCGTCTTACCTGCCGAGCAAAAAGACGTTTGGCTGGTCTTTTTCGACACAGAAGACCAGGGGCATATTCTGGGCTGGAACTGGATCCTCGGCTCACAAGCGTACGCCGACAGCCTGACGGTCCTCCCCCAGGCAGTGATCGTGATCGATATGATCGGTGACGCTGTCCTGAACGTTTACCGCGAACAAACCTCCGACCCTGCCCTGACCGATCAGATCTGGCAGGCGGCTGCAGATCTAGGCTATGGCGATAAATTTATCAACGAAGAAAAATTCAGCATGCTCGACGACCATACGCCATTTCTCGAAAAAGGGATCCCGGCTGTGGATATCATCGATTTCGATTATCCCTACTGGCATACCACAATGGACACCACAGATAAAGTCTCACCAGAAAGCCTGGCCGTGGTAGGCAATACGCTGCTCACCTGGCTGGCCAGTCGGGCAGCCGTTGGCAAATAGCCCTTCCTGTCGTAAACTTAACAGACTATCACTCATCAGAGGAATCCAATGACAAACACTCCCTCCTTTATCCAACCTGCGGAACGTATTGCCTCCTTCAAACCCTATTTCTTTGCCTCGCTGAACCGCAAGATCGCCGATTTGAAGGCCAAAGGGGTGGATGTCATTCGCATCGATATGGGCTCCCCTGATCTGCCACCTGCTGACTTTATCGTAGACAGCCTGGTAGAATCTGCACGCCGCCCGGATACGCACGGGTACACCCCCAATGGTGGCACACCCGAATTTCGTCAGGCAGTGGCCAACTATTATGGCGAGCGTTTCGAGGTGGAACTGGACCCCAATAAAGAAGTGATCGGTCTGATCGGGTCAAAGGAAGGCCTGTTTAACCTGAGTCAGGTCATTCTTAACCCCGGCGATGTGGCACTGGTGCCTGATCCCGGTTACCCGGTTTACAGCGCCGGCGCTCAGATCGCAGGCGGGCGTGTGGTGAACATGCCTTTGCTCAAGGAAAACGGCTTCCTGCCCGATTTCAAGGCAATTGCACCTGCCGATCTAGAAAAAGCCAAACTGCTCTGGCTGAATTACCCTAATAACCCCACCGGTGCCATTGCCCCGATGCGTTTTTTTGAAGAGGCTATACTTTTTGCACGTGAGCATCATCTTCTGATCGCGCACGATGCTCCCTACACGGATGTCTGCTTCGATAACTATCATGCGCCCAGCATCATGCAGGTACCGGGTGCCAAAGAGGTCTGTGTGGAATTCAATTCCCTTTCAAAGACCTACAACATGGCGGGCTGGCGCCTTGGTATGGCCGTGGGCAACCCCGAAGTGATCAGCTACCTCTTCACCTATAAGAGCCAAATGGACACCTCCAACTTCGCGCCTGTTTTTACGGCCGGGGTCAGTGCCCTTTCTGCCGATCAGAGCTGGCTCGAAGATCGCAACCAGATCTATCACGAACGGCGTGATCTGGTCGTGAATGGGCTACGCAAAGCGGGTTTCCAGGTGGATACCCCGCAGGCCGCCATCTATGTCTGGGCGCACTTACCCACCGGCGTGACCGACTCGACAAGCTTTTGTACGCGCATGCTCGAAGAAACGGGCGTGAGCACCACCCCGGGTGTGGTCTATGGCCAGCATGGCGAAGGCTACCTGCGCATCTCGTTGGGAACCGCCACCGATCGCATTGCCGAAGCCATGCAGCGAATTGTAAACTGGATAAAATAACTTCATGTCCCCAAAAACAACTTTTCCCACTCACCCCCCAAAAGAAAAAGCTTTTTTGGTGGGGGTAGATTTAAAACACCAGGCCACCGAGATCAGCCTGGAAGACTCCCTTGAAGAACTGGCACGGCTTTCAGATACCGCCGGGCTAGATGTGGTTGGCGAAACTTCCCAACGGCTTGAAACACCCAACCCCGACACTTATGTTGGGTCCGGCAAGGTTGAAGAGATCAAAGCTCTGGTAGAAGAAACCCTGGCAGACGTGGTCATCTTCGATAATGAACTCTCGCCACGGCATCAACGCGAACTGGAACGTCACCTGGCCCCCCATGTGCGCGTAATTGACCGTACAGCCCTCATTTTAGATATCTTCGCCCAACATGCCAAAACCCGCGAAGGCATCTTGCAGGTGGAACTGGCTCAATACGAATATCGCCTGCCCCGCCTCACCCGTGCCTGGACGCATCTGGAGCGGCAGGCGGGCGGCGGCGGTGGCAGTGCCGGGTCTGTAGGCGGCGTTGGGCTGCGTGGTCCCGGTGAGACGCAACTCGAGGTTGACCGCCGTGAGATCCGTAAACGCATCTCTTTTCTCAAGAGCGAACTCGAAAAAGTACGTGCACACCGGCAGCGTTACCGCCAGCAGCGCAAACGCTCACGCATCCCACTTATTTCGCTTGTTGGCTACACGAATGCAGGTAAATCCACCCTGCTCAACCGCCTGGCAAAGACCGAAGTTTATGTAGCCGATCAACTCTTTGCCACCCTCGACCCCACCACCCGGCGCGTAGAACTGCCTGGCGGGCATAACTCGCTCGTCACCGACACGGTCGGGTTCATCCAGAAATTGCCCACCCAACTGGTAGCCGCTTTTCAGGCCACCCTGGAAGAAATCGCCGAAGCCGATCTCCTCATCCATGTAGTGGACGTGACCCATCCCAACGCGCAGGCGCAGGCAAACTCTGTGGAAGAAACTTTGAAACAGATCCATGCCGATCACATACCCACCATCATCGCGCTTAACAAGATCGACGATCTGCCCGATCCAAACGCGGCCCAGGCGGTCGTCGAGAGCTTTCCCAAGGCAGTGGCAATCTCAGCGCTGCAAGGGCTGGGCTTCGCCGACTTGATGATGCTGATCGAATCAGAACTGTTTGAGAATTTCAGTGAAATTTCGGTGCAGATCCCCTACACCGAGGGGCAGTTGATCAGCCTCTTTCACGAACAGGGCCAGGTGGAACGCATCGAACATACGCGCAAAGGCGTTTACATTCAGGGGTTGATCCCGGGCCGGCTGTTGGCACGCTATAATCCATTTCTGAGTACCGGCCCGCAAGACCCGCTCACAGCTGAGGGTCTGGAAGAAGACCCGGAAGAAATCTAAGGTATATCAAAAAACTTCGCTCTCGGCGAAGTTTTTGATACTGTCTAAATTTGAAAATAATTTTTGTTAAAATTGAGGCGTCAAAGAATTACTTCTTGGCTTCTTTTTCAACACTAACTACTTCACGGCCCTGATAGTGACCACAATTCGGGCAGACGGTATGGGGCAGTCGCATTTCACCGCAGTTGCTGCACTGAACCAGGTTCATTGATTGCAGCGCGTCCTGGCTGCGGCGGCGATCACGACGACCTTTTGAAAGTTTCCGTTTAGGAAGAGGTACCATTGCAACACTCCTGTCAAAGAATCCATTGCCCGCCATTACCCTGACAGGCCGATACATTATACTTTTACCCAAGTAAAGCTGTCAAGCAATTAAAAAGGTATTTTTATCCTGTTCGCTCATATTCTTCTCAGGTGATTTCATTGACAAATTGATGTACAATCTTGGCATGGAAATTAATGTTGCTGTCGCAAAGATCAACAAATATTCGGTATCCGAAAGCGGAGACACGCTCGAGATCGTTGAAAGGCCCAATGGCGGGGTTTCTGTGGTTCTCTCTGACGGGCAAACCTCTGGCAGAGGGGCGAAGACCATCTCCACGATGGTGGTGCGCAAAGTGATCAGTCTGCTGGCCGAGGGGGTGCGTGACGGAGCCGCAGCCCGGGCCGCCTCGGATTACCTGTTCACAGAACGCGCCGGCAAGGTCACTGCCTGCCTGGATATCCTCTCGGTTGATCTGCAAACGCTCACGTTGTTGGTAACCCGCAACAACCCAACCCCCATCTTTATAGCCAGAAAAGATAAGGTGGAATGCATCGGTGGGGACAGCGTCGCCATCGGCACCTCGCGTAACATCCGCCCGGTCATCACCGAATTTCCGCTCGAACCCGATGTTACCGTTGTGATCTACACGGATGGCATTCACAATGCAGGCGACCGCACCGGAACCGTCTTTGACATTTGCACCCTCTTGAACGCCAAACTGGAAGACGAAGACCCAACCGCTCAGGAGATCGCCGACACCATCCTCAATCAGGCGATCCGGCTTGACCAAAACCGGCCCAATGACGATATGTCGGTAGTGGTCTTGCGAACTTCTTCGCTGGAAACCGACCAGATCAGGCGCATGAGCGTGCACCTTCCGGTACCGCCCACCTACATATAATCCAAAAGGCACTGCGCATGCGAAACTCCAGTCACCCACCTGTCATCGGCATTGTGGGAGTTTGCGCTTCCGGCAAAAGCACCTTGATCCGGCTGCTGGCGCAATATCCTGAGTTGAACTGTCATCATATAGCGCAGGAACATTCGTATGTGCCGGATATGTGGCAGCGGCTGACAAACCCGGATGTGCTGGTCTACCTTGAGGTGGCTTACCGCCAAACTTTGCAACGCCGCAACCTGAACTGGACAGAAAACGAATATGAAGAGCAATTGTTTCGGCTGCGCCACGCACGTGCCCATGCTGATCTGGTGATCGATACCAATGAACTGACCCCTGCTGAAGTTGCCGCAAATGTTTTGGAATTTGTGCAAGCCATTAACACGAAATAACTTTCGTTGCACACTAAATATTATTTCCGCATATAATAATGTTACGGTAAAGTTGTTTATCATCTATCCTTCTAAAATGAGGTTGATCAGATGAAAACAATTGATATTCTTAAAAGTCTGACACTGGAACAAAAAGCTTGCCTGTGTGTGGGTATGAATTTTTGGATGACCCAAAACATTCCAGAGATGGGAATCCCTTCCCTGTTTCTTTCAGACGGTCCATACGGTTTGCGCAAACAAGACCTTAATGCCAGCGACCACTTGGGGTTAAACGACAGCGAACCCTCAGTGTGCTACCCAACTGGCTCATTGGCCGCTTGCTCCTGGGATCGCGACCTAATCCGTGAAATGGGAAATTCCTTGGGGCAGGAAGCCAGCCAACTTGAAGTAGATGTTCTTCTGGGTCCGGCAATGAACATCAAACGATCTCCCCTATGCGGAAGAAATTTCGAATACTATTCTGAAGATCCTTATCTGACAGGGCAATTGGCTGCTGCCTTTATTCAGGGCGTTCAAAGCAATGGCGTGTCTGCCTGTCCCAAACACTTCACAGCAAATAATCAAGAAACCCGACGTAAGGCTGTAGACACCATCGTTGATGAACGTACTTTGCGTGAAATCTATCTGTCTGGGTTCGAGACTGCAATAAAAGATGGACATAGTTGGTCTCTGATGACATCATACAACAAGGTCAACGGAATATATCCAGCAGAACATACCCACCTCATTTCTGAAATAGTACGGGGGGAATGGGGCTTTGAGGGCGCATTGATCACAGACTGGGGCGCAATGGATCAAATTGCCGCCTCCATCCACGCCGGTCTTACTCTGCAAATGCCAGGGGATGATGGTTCTTCAGCCAAAAAGCTGATTCGCGCTGTTGAGAAGGGAGAAATTAGCGAGGAGGAGCTAGACCGTGCGGTCACTTCTCTGCTTTTTGTGATTGAAAAGACTCGAGGACGCAAAAAAGGCAAAAAACGAGGTGAACTGTATCACGAGGCTGCCTACCAAGTAGCGTCACAGAGCATGGTCCTGCTCAAGAATGAATCAGACATTTTACCACTTGACCCCAAGAAAAGAATTGCCGTAATTGGTGAAATGGCTAAAAAACCACGGTTTCAGGGCAGCGGCAGTTCACACGTAAACGTTTTTAAACTGGTAGATGCTTTCAGTCAAATCGAGAAGGTTTGCCCTCAGGTTTGTTATGCTCCAGGGTACTCTGATGAGATAAGCACTCCGGAAATGGTAGCAGAAGCCATCCGTATTGCCAAAAATTGTGATCAAGTAGTTCTTTTTGTTGGTTTGCCCAACTCATACGAAGCAGAATCCTATGATCGTCAGGATATGAAGATGCCCCAAACGCATAATGACCTTATTAATGCGGTAGCGCAGGCCAACCCAGAAATAGTGGTTGTACTCTCTAATGGCTCACCAGTAGAAATTCCCTGGCTAAATCAAGTAAAGGGTTTGCTTGAAGCTTATCTGGGGGGAGAAGCCTGTGGGGCCGCGGTCACGGATATTCTTTTCGGTAGTGTCAATCCAAGCGGGAAGCTGGCTGAGACTTTCCCGTGCAAATTAGAAGATAATCCTTCTTACCTTAACTTCCCGGGTGAAGGAGATCGGGTCGAATATCACGAAGGGATCTTTGTGGGATACCGCTATTATGAAAAGAAAAAGATGCTCCCTACATTTGCTTTTGGTCATGGACTTTCTTATACGACCTTTTCTTATTCTGCTTTGAAACTAGAAAAGCCATCCATGACTGACCAGGAGCAACTTAAAGTCAGTTGCAGAGTGAAAAACACGGGCAAGAGATCAGGTAAAGAAGTTGTTCAACTCTATGTAAAAAATAGCGATTCCAAAATCAATCGCGCGATCAAAGAGTTGAAGGAATTCGCCAAAATTTCTTTGGCGCCTGGTGAAGAAAAAGAAGTTACTTTCGTTTTAGGCAAAAGAGCTTTTGCCTACTATGACCTTCTTCTCAAAGACTGGCATGTGAACACAGGAGAATATGAAATTTGTGTTGGAGCAGCCTCCGACGATATACGTCTGACAGCAACCGTTCATGTACAAGCAACACAGAAGATCAAGTTGCGGGTCACACGCAATACACTGCTGCTCGATATTCTGGCAGATCCTCAAATGGAAGAAGCGTTCCTGCCTTTTTACACTAAGCTCAAACCTTTCCTACCCTTTAATTTAAGCCAAAAGGATCTGAAAACAGATAAAATGGCCCGCTCCATGGTCAACAATATGACCTTGAATTCGTTGGCAAGTTATGTGGGAAGATTTTTGGATGATGAGGAACTGCAACACATTATAGAGAAACTAAACAATATTCAGTAGTCTGACACAGAATACCCCCTGCACCTCGAATATTGAACGCCACCACGTTCGGGGTGCAGGAGCTTTTTAATAATTGTCCAGGCAAAAGAGTTGTCGAATCACTTGCGTAAAACTACCAATGATGGAAGATTGGTTACCCAAACCAGCAAATTCTACTCTTGTGCAATCCCAAACAAATGGCCATAGACTGGTTTGCAATTCTAACCGGCACGGATTCATCACCCATTTTCCGGCGACAACAATATCTCCGCCCAGAATTACACATTCTGGGTTCATAACCCTGACCAAATTGGCGATACCTCGGCCCAGGTTTTTGCCAATATTGTTTAGCATGCCAATGTACTTCGCATTCCCGTTTTCAGCTTCTTTGACAGCATCTTCAAGGGTTACATCGGGTGGCAAAGTCAATGCTGAACCTAAGACCTCCCAGCAACCACGTTTGCCGCAATGGCAAACTGGGCCATCGGGATCAATCACGAAGTGGCCTATGTCGCCAGCAAATCCATTGGCACCACGATAGAGGTGGCCGTTAACCAGCAGGCCCGCTCCAATTCCAAATCCAATGGAGAGAAAAATAGCATTGGAAAACTCTTTAGCAATCCCGAAATATTTTTCTCCCAGCATGGAATTATTCGACGCGGTATCAACCCAAAGTGGCACATTGAACTGTTGTCTGAAGTATTCACCAATCGGAACGTTATACCATTTAAGGCTACTATGAATTGCATACATCATATCATCTGGCTGGCGTAATAAGCTGGCCGTGCTGATGCCGATACCCAATAAGCGAGAAGAAACATTGGAACAGGCAGCGATTCCCTCGCGCAACAGTTCAGCAACATGCTGTAATACATGCATGGGATCATCATCTTGCGGATAGAGGAAATCTTTTTTCCATAAAACTTTGGCAAATATATTGCTGACCGCCACCGAGATCACTGAATTCCGAATGACTACCCCGCCACAGATACCGTAATTTTCATTGAACATGATCAAATTCGAGGCTCTGCCAGCGCTAGATTTTTGCTGCCCAACGTTCGTAACCATACCATCTGCAATAATTTCGTTGATCAGATTCGTGATTGTGGCTTTATTTAGCTGTGTAATATGAGCCAACCCTGTCCGAGAAACAGGCGAGTTTTCCCATAACGCACGAATGATTTTTCTTTTGTTGCTTTCTTTAATCAATGCCTGGCTGAGTGAGCTGTCTTTTTCCATGTCTACCCCGATTATTTATTTTCAATATTAACACATAAATACAAAACGCACAATTATCAATTCATTATTTCTTATATAAATTTATAGAATAAACAAATGTTAATGGTTCTGCTATTGTATATACACAAATAATAAATAAAAATCGCAAAATAAGCTTGTATTTAGGAGATTTTAAGCTTAATTTTCCATGTTGACAAAGAAAAATTTCATTATATAATTTAAGCGATAAACAATTTTACCGAGATTGATATCATAAACTTATAAATTTAGGAGGCTATTATAAACAAGGTAATCGATATTCACTCGCATGTAGGGAACAGTGCATCTCTATATGTGGCCGGCAGCATTGATGCCGTTGTCGAACGGATGCGCAATAACAGCATCACACATTCGGTGATCTCCCCAATTCCCGGGTTCGAAGATCCTGAAGGGGTTGAATCTGTCAGGAAAATGAACGATCAGGTAGCGGAAATACGCAACCAGAATTCCGCCATGTTCCCGATGGCTTTTGGTGTGGCTGAAGTTCGGCACGGCAAGATTGCGATTGAAGAAGCCGCGTACGCGTTGGGCGAGCTAGGTCTGGATGGGCTGATGTTTCACCACGATTTTGGCGGGGTTGAGATGCACGCCCCGATCATGTTTGACGTTATACGTGAAGCCAGTCATTACAAGAAGCCTATCATCCAGGTTCATACTGCGCAGCATTCCATGCTTGAGCCACCCTTCTCCTTGTGGATGTTGGCCGAAGCATTTCCAGAAGCCACCTTCCTTTGCGGACATCCCATGATGTCGATGATTCAACTCGATAACATGACTGCAATTGTAAAGCACTGCCCCAATGTCTACTTCGATACCTGCTGTACTTGGACGCACAATCACCAGGTAGAAAGGGCACTCGAAAAACTAGGGAGTTCTGATCAAATCCTGTTTGGTTCGGATAACCCCTATTATGATCCAAAACTCTGTATCGACAAAGAATTGATCGAACAAGCCAACATTCCTCAGGCAGATAAAGATAACATTTTTTACAAGAATTTTGAAAGAATCTTTAAACAGGTAGGGAACTGAGATATGACCAAAATAATCGATGTTCATGTGCATATCGGAAACGACGCGTACAGCCAGTACACAGATGAAGAGGCTTTGCGCCTCATGGATAAAATGGGTATCGAGTATGCGGTGATTTCCCCTGTTCCCTCTTACCCACTTCCTTATGGCGTAAAAAGCTCGATGGAACAGAACGAAAATATCGCTTCTGCATTACACCAGCACCCGGATCGTTTCGTTCGTGGCTTGGGTGTTGTGGACCCACGTCATGGAAAAGCAGCCATTCCCGAAGTGGACCGCGTTTTTAAAGAGCTTGGCCTGCACGGGTTGATGTTCAGTTGCGATCACACAGGGATCACCATGGATAATCCAACGATGGTCGAGTTCATGAGCCACGCAGCTACCTACCAGAACCCGGTTGTGTTATCCTACACTTCACAATATTCGGTTCTCGAAGCCCCTTATATGTTACGGAAACTTGCAGAGCAATTCCCGCAGATTTCTTTCATCAATGGGTCTTCCATGAAAGATACCACCCATTCGAATTGCTCCCGTTACCTTTCAGCCAGTGTCAAGAATGTTTATATGGACGTTGCCAACATCCACCAGTTAATGCATCCGGTTGAGTGGGCAATTCGCGATTCTGGCGTAGACAAGATTTTGTTTGGCACAAATATTCCTTTTTGTGAATTTAGCTCTGAGATCCGCATGATTGAAGCCGCAGAGATTACCACTGAAGACCGCGAAATGATCTATTGGAAAAACGCGGCACGTATCTTTCAGTTGAACTGAAAGAAAAGGGAGCTTTTCTTTCAGAAAGATTTACCATATTATGTTAACGGAGGAATAGATGAGCAAGAAGGTAGTGATTCTGATCGTAGCACTATGTATGGTCTTGGGAGTCGTCACCGGATGCGCGCCAGCAGCCGCTACCCCCAC
>CAYWLG010000013.1:0-75739 GCA_964459385.1 uncultured Anaerolinea sp. | reverse complement strand
TAAAGAACTATGGATATTTCTGATTCGAATTTACAGAAATAAGGTTGCTTTATCAGAATATGAAAGATACATGGAAATCAATAATTTTCCAAATCACTCATTTCGTAAAGACATTTGTTATATTGAGAATCAGCTAAAACACCGTCAATATACTTTCACTTCCGATGTAAAGATAGTAGCCCCTTCAAATGTTTTTGATGAGGCGGTTCATATAGAACATTTTGGCGAAAAAGAAACAATAGTAAGAATTTTGGGAACTTTATCTGATGATGACTGAAGATGAATTTCTTCAGAAATATCTTTCTGATTTGCCGGTTTTTAAGAATTGGGCCAGAAGTATTAATCAAACGATTCAAAAAGAACTGATAAAGAGATTGGGCAACTCAGATGCGGCAGAGCAGTTTTTACGGATTCCACCTCAACCAAGGATTAAAAGTGCAAGTTCGATTATAGAAAAAGCGTATTATAGACCAGGAAAGAATTATACAGATCCTTATTTTGAAATTACGGATAAAGTTGGTATACGATATGTTGTGCTTTTAGATGAAGAAATCACTTTTCTTAAGAAAATAATTGAGGACAGTGACATATGGACAGCGTCACTCGACAGAGATTATGAGAAAGATCAACATGACAACCCAGGTGAATTTGAATACCAATCGGTTCACTACATTCTAAGAAATAAGAGTATAATAAAAAAGAACAAAATTTCTATTCCTAAAAACACTCCTTGTGAAGTTCAAATTAGGACATTACTTCAACATGCACATTGTGAATTAACTCACGACACATTATACAAACCAAAGATGCGAAGCATGCCTGATGTAAAAAGGGCGATTTCAAAAAGTTTGGCATTAATTGAAGCTACAGGAGATATATTTACAAATGTGAATGCAAAATTTCAAGAAAAGAGGTTCTTTATGGACAAAACCTTTTTTGAACTTAAAAAGTTGTATTCACCTATAAGCAGCGGGGGATTTGATGATAAGTTCAATGAACTTATCATAGACTGCTTTTCAGATAATTTACTAAAAGACTACTCAGTAGGGGTACTAGTTAATTTTTTGCAAGAACAGTCTTGGATAATAGATCGAGTAAAAGAAAAAAGAGATGTATATTTTCTTTACAAGCAGCCGATAATACTCCTGTTATTCTTTCTTGTAAGAAATCATAAAATGAAAATCAAAGAAAATTGGCCATTGCCATTTGAAAAGTTAAAGCCCATATACTCAGATTTAGGCATCGGGTATAGGGATTAATAATATGGTACTAGGAAATTATTTTCCACGCATGTATTGCAAGTAAGAATATTTGTTTTGTGGCGTTTTGCAGTATCTATCCTTACCCCACTTTTCCTTCCTTTTTACTAGAAAAAATCTTCTTCGTGTTGTATACTCATATATATTAAAACCTTAAGAAGAGGGCGTCTATGAAAGCCTCGGTCACTCAACAACATCTGGCTCACGGACTGAGCATTGTCAGCCGGGCCGTATCTCCTCGCAGCACGCTGCCGGTTCTAGCCAACGTGCTGATCGCCACGGATGAAGGGCGCCTGCGCCTTTCGGCCACGAACCTGGAGCTGGGCATCACCTGTTGGATTCCGGCCGAGGTCGAAGAAGAAGGCTCCATTACCGTGCCGGCGCGCACCTTTGTGGATCTGGTGGGCACCTTCCCGCCCGAACGGGTAAACATGAGCCTGGATGTGCGCACGCAGACCCTCAGCGTGGTGTGCAACAGTTCGGCCCACGAGATCAAGGGCATTGACGCGCAAGACTTCCCGCCCGTGCCCGTGCCCGATCTGAGCGAGGCGGTCGATCTGGATTTGACCACCTTCAAAGAGATGATCCAGCAGGTGGCCTTCGCCGCTTCTGCGGATGAAGCCCGCCCCGTGCTGCAGGGGGTGAAGATGGAAGTGGCCGAAAACGCGCTGACCCTGGCCGCCACGGATGGCTTCCGCATTTCGGTGCGCAAAGAGCTGCTCACCAACCCCATCAAACAGGATTTCTCGATCATCATTCCGGCGCGTGCCATGAACGAGCTGGCCCGCATTGCCGGTGAGAACGACAAGGCCGTCAGCATGGTGGTGCCGGCCGGCCGCGGACAGGTGATCTTTCACCTCAAAGACGCCGAGCTGGTGTCGCAGTTGATCGACGGCAACTTCCCCGATTACCGCGCCATCATCCCGCACAGCTACAAAACCCGCACCATCGTTTCGACGCCCGCCTTCCTGAAAGCCTGCAAGCAGGCCGAGATCATCGCGCGCGAAGGCAACAATGTGATCCGCCTGAACGTGCTGCCCGAAGATGACGGCGCCGGGCGCGTGGAGATCAATTCACAAACCGAAGAGACCGGCAAAAGCGACATCCAGATGGAAGCCAACATTGAAGGCAGCCCCATTTTGATCGCTTTCAACGTTAAATTCCTGCGCGAGGTGCTGGACGTGACCCATTCGCCCAACGTGGCCCTCGAAACCAATACCAACAACGCGCCGGGTGTGATCCGCCCGGTGGGCGACGAAGATTTCGTGCATGTGATCATGCCAATGCACCTGGGATAATCCCTTTTATATGGGTCGTTGAGAAGACAGAAAAATTCTTTTGGCGCGACCCTGCAAGGTGCAAAATTTCAAAACACAGTCGTTTCCTTTCCCCTCTCTGCAATGAGAGGGGAAGTCTTAAACAAAGGGTTAATTATTTCTAGAAATAATTATGGACTTTCTGCCGAACTCTTCTGAACGACTTTTGAGCCTGATGCTGGCCCTGGGGCAATACCCCATTTTGGGACCGCATATTCGCATGCGCATGCGCGAAGAGTTGTTCAATCGCGGCATCATTGACTCGCTCGCCTTTGAGGCACAGGTGCGCGATGAAGCCATCCAGACCCAGCGGGTGGAGGGCGTGGAAAATCCATTCACCGAAGAGCCCAAAGAGATCTGGGAACTGCGCCAGACGGTGGTGCGCGACCAGTTGACCGATCTGCTTTTCAGCCGCCACCTGAGCTTTGAACTGCTCGAACACCTGATCGCCGACGTGATGAAAGAGCAGGGCACCCTGCCTGTGACCGATCTGCGCCTGGCCATCAACCCCGAACTGGCACCGCTGGATATGGTTTTCGAGCAGGCGCTGACCATCGAGAACATGCCCGAAACCGAGCGCATTAATTATGAAGCGCGCCTCGAAGAATCGCGGGTGGTGCTCATCCGCACCATGATCAGTGACCAGCTGCGCTACATCAACATTGCCAAAGAGTGGTTCACCATCAGCGACCTGGCCGAAATCCGCCGCCGCAAGATCGGGGTGGGGCGCATTGGCGGCAAGGCGGCCGGCATGCTGCTGGCCCAGCACATCCTCAAGAACAACACCGATCTGAACACGCTGCCTTCCATCTCGACCCCCGAATCGTATTTCGTGGGTTCGGACGAGATGTATAACTTCATGTCGATCAACAACCTGATCCGCTGGAACGACCAGAAGTACAAGACCGAGGCGGAGATGCGTGACGAGTATCCGGGCATCGTCGAAGAGTTCAAGCGCGGCAAATTTGCCCCCGATATTCTCGATCAACTGCAAACCATGCTGATCAAGATCGGCAACAAACCGCTGATCGTGCGTTCATCGAGCCTGTTGGAAGATAACTTTGGCACCTCGTTTGCCGGCAAGTATGAGAGCATTTTCTGCCCCAACCAGTTGAGCCTGCAAGAGAACCTGTATGAGCTTACCCAGGCCATTGCGCAAATTTACGCCTCGGTGCTCAACCCCAATGCGCTGCTCTACCGCCGCGCCAAGGGCCTGCAGGATTATGACGAGCGCATGGCGCTGCTGATCCAGATTGTGGAAGGCAAGCAGTATCATCACTACCTGATGCCACACGGCGCCGGGGTGGCCTTCAGCCGTAACCTTTACCGCTGGGCACCGCAGATCCGTGCCGAAGATGGCTTCGTGCGCTTGGTGTGGGGGCTGGGCACGCGTGCGGTGGACCGGGTGGGCAACGACTATCCGCGCTTGATCGCTCTCAGCCATCCGCTGCTGCGTCCATCCAATGAGCCCAAATCCATTCGGCGCTATTCTCAACAATATGTCGATTTAATCGACCTGGAAGATAACTCCTATAAAACGATGCCGGTGCGTGAAGTGCTGGATGTGGACTACCCCCCGCTGCGCTATCTGGTGCAGGAAGAAGAAGACGGCTATTTTCAATCCATCAGCAGCACCATCATCAAAGACCCCGATCACCTGGTGATGACCTTCGATGAGCTGCTGCGGCGCACCCCTTTTGCCGAGCGCATGCGCATCATTCTGCACTCGCTTGAGCAGGCCTACCGCAGCCCGATCGATCTGGAATTCACGCTGGACGTGGAGATGGAAAAAAGCGGCCGGCCCGATCTTTCGATCACGCTTTTGCAGTGCCGCCCGCAAAGCCATCTGGCCGAGACGAGCGTGGAACCGATCCCTTCCACAATCCCCGAAAAAGACCTTATCTTCTCGACCGATTTTATGGTGCCGCAGGGACGCATTCAGGATATCGATTATGTGATCTATGTGGAGCCCAAAGAGTATTTCAAGCTGGGCAGCCAGACCGAACGGGTAAGCCTGGCGCGTGAGTTGGGCAAGCTCAACGCCGCCCTTGCCAAAGAGAATTTCATCTGTGTTGGCCCGGGTCGCTGGGGCTCCTCGAATTCTGATCTGGGGGTGCCGATCGCTTACGGCGATATCTACAAGGCGCGCGCGCTAGTGGAGTTGGCCGGGGAAGGCTGCGGCCTGCCGCCCGAACCTTCGCTGGGCACGCATTTCTTTCAGGACCTGCTCGAATCGCAGATCTACCCGCTGGCACTGCACATGGATGAGAGCAATACCGTCTTCAACAGCAGCTTCTTCGATAAGACGCCAAGCTGTCTGGATGAGTGGCTGCAAACCAGCGAGACCTTCGCGCGCTGCCTGCGATTAATTCGTGTAGGTGATTATGTTACGGGAGCCAGCCTCAAGATCCTGATGCACGGTGAATCGAGCCGTGCGGTAGCCTTCCTCACTTATGCCAAATAAAAATTCCCGCGAGGAGCGTCTCGCGGGAATTTCATATTAATCAGGCCAATTACTTTTCGTCAGCAGATTCTTCTTCATCCGCCTCATCTGATTCTTCATCAGTAAATTCTTCGTCGTCTTCCTCATCCTCGTCAGAATCTTCATCGTCCTCGTCTTCATCGACATATTCCGCTTCGAGGCCACCCTCGTCAGTCCAGACCATGTAAACAAGCAGGACGTTGAGCAGCAGGAAGAGGGCCGAGATGCCCTCGATCTGCCACAATCCCCAGCCCAGCCCGGAGAGGAAAGTGGTCATGCCGTCGCTGATGATGTGATAGAAGAAAGCAGCCAGGAAGAAGAGCGGCTGATGCCGTGCCACCGATTTCCAGATGAAGATGGTGAACACCACCTGGGCTGAAAAACCGACGATGTGTTCAAAGAGACCCAGTGCGCCATAATACCAGGGAGAAGCCCAGTAGCTGGCGATCTGAGCCATCACGTTCTGCACCACGGTGGTGGAGACGCCTTTGGCGATCTGCGCACCGGGATTATAGAAGAGGATCGTGCCCAGGTTGTAAGCCAGCAGCCCACCAACGACCAGCAGTTCGGCGCCGCCCTGACCCAGGGCAAAGACCTGTGAGTCTCTGAAATTCTTGACGTTATTGGCATTCAGGCGCATACCGATCCAGCGGATGCTTTCCTGGCAGACCGCGGCCAACAGACCTACGGCAAGACCGTTGACCAGTGGAATCCACTGCTGCGACGGGGTAGGCAGGGTGCCGTTGGAGAACAACGCTTTGACGCCATTAAGCGCCGGGATGTGCAGAAGCTGCGCCAGTGAGAACGACACGATACCGGTCACCAGCACGATCCATGAAGATTTATACTTTCGCATCAGCCAGAGACCCAGCAACACCGGGCCACCGATTTCGACCAGAAGAGCCACAATATATGCGGCGAGTAATGCCCAATTAATTGTCATGCTTCCCTCTTTCAGCGTGCAAAATTTCCCTGCAAGCAGGAACAGGTTGAGTATATTCTTTTTTGCTCAATCTTGCCAGCTTCTGCCAATATCTCCATAAATGAAAAACAGTGCTGCATTCGCAGCACTGTTTTCTGTCACGTCAAAAAGTTCAGGCGAGAACCGGTTCAGATTCGTTTTCTGCTTCGGCCAGCGCTTTTTCTTTGGCGCGTTCGCTCACCCAGAAGCGCCACAGCACAATAACGTTGACCACCAGGAAGAGGCTAAAAACGCCTTCGAGGGGCCAGGCTGAAAAACCACTTTGGGCGAGAAAAACTGCCACGCCATCCAGCAGGGTATGGTAGGCAATGGCCAGCACATACCACCAGTAATTATGACTGGTGACGGCCTTCCAGACGAAGACTGACATCATGAGCTGCGCGGATACGGCAATGATGCGTTCCACGCCACCGGCCAGGGGCAGGTGCCAGGGGGTGGCCCAGAACTGTGTTTGCTCCAGCACGGAAGGGGAAGCCAGGCCGCCGATCAGTGAGACCAACACCAGTACGCCCACGATGACGCTTTCAATGCCGCCATGACCGATGCCCAGCGCCAGGCCGGAATTGAATGGCTTTGCTTTGGCCTTCAAAATTTTGAAGCCGACCAGGCGTGCTGTTTCTTCGCACAGCCCGGCCATCAACCCGGCCGTGATGGCATTGAACCAGGGCAGAACTGCCGGCGACGGAAGGGGCAAAATGCTCTGGGTGAAGAGCGCGTTGATACCGGAAAGCAGGGGGATATGCACCACCTGTGAGCCGATGAAGGTCAGTACACCGGTGAAGATCACCCAGCCAGAAACTTTGAATTTTTTGACGGCCACGACGGCCAGTGCTACCGGCAAACCGATCTCGATCAGGATAGCCACGATATAAGTTACGACCAACAGCAAATTCTTTTCCATTGTTTTATTTCCTCAACTCTTTTGAAATTCACGGGCCATTTTGTTTCACATGAAACAAATTAACTCTGTGAATGTTTCACGTGAAACATATTATGACACACTTGTTTGCAACAATTGATAACGATTGAAGGTGCGGATGGCGAAGTAGAGCATGACGACGTCCACCAGCCACAGCACCAGCCCGATCAACAGTCCTACTCCCACGCTCAATGCCAGCACCCCGGTGGCCTGCCCGGCCAGCAGTCCCAGCACCAACACGACCAGCGAAGCACTGGTTTGATAGGCACCCATGAAGGTCTGCACTTTGGCCGAGATGAGCACGGTGATGGCGATGCCCAGCAGCGAGATGGCCGGAGAGACCCAGAAGATGAGCGGATACCAGTTGCTGAGCGGGAACCACAGGTGCCCTACGATATGATATGCCCCGATATTTAGCACGAGGATATACCCTAAAAAGCTCGCCCAGGTGATGCTCACCGCGGGGATGAAAGAGGCCAGCGCCTTGCCGATGAAAAGCTCGGCGTCGCTCGCGGGGGTGTAAAGCAGGGCTTCGATGGTCTTGCGCTCCCGTTCACCGGCAAAAGATTCAGCGGCAATGGTGGTGGAGAACATCAGCGGCAAGATCAGAAAGAAGGGGGCAAAGAAGTAGCCCAGCATCAGCACCACCATCGTCTGGGTCTCGTTCATCCCGGCTACCTGCAGCTTCATAAATTCAGGCATCACCGACATCAACTGCGCTATGTCGGTACTGTTCGTGCTTTTGGCAAGGTCGGGGCTTCCGAAGATGAAGATCATCATCAAGGGCAGTGCGATCACGAAGATCACCGGCACGATCAAGATCGGCAGCCAGACGGCTTTGTTTTGGGTGGCCTCACGGATATCTTTTTTGGCGATTGCGAAAATTTTCGTCCAGTTCATTTTGCACCTTCTCTTGCATCTTCTTGCAGCTTGAAGTAGATCTCTTCAAGCGAACTTCTGTGCGGCTGGATGCTCAGCACGGCCGCTTTTTTGCCGACCAGCTCGTTGACCAGGGTGGGGATGACGGCGTCTTCTTCGACCTGGACGCGCAGTTTACGGTCGGCGCTTTCCACGTTCAACACGCCGCGCAGCCCCGCCAGGTTCAGCCCGGCCGGGATGCCGTTCAACAGTTCCACTTCTACCCACAGGCCGGGGTTGAATTGGGCGTTGAGCTCATCCACGCTGCCCAGCGCCAACAGGCGCCCGCTGTTGAGAATAGCTACGCGGTCGGCCAGTTTCTGCGCTTCATCCAGATGATGGGTGCAGAGAAAGACGGTATGGCCGTCTTCCTGACGGATCTTGTGGATCATCTCGTGCACCTGCAGCGCAGATTCGGGGTCCAGGCTGGAGGTGGGTTCATCCAAAAACAGGATGCGCGGACGGCTTAAAAAGGCTCTGGCCAGGGCCAAACGCTGTTTCATGCCCTTGCTGTAGGTGGCTACCAGATCGTCTGCGCGCGTTTCAAGACCGAAATCTTGCAGAATTTCCTGCGTTCTTTTTAACAGAAGCGATTCTGGCAGGCCATAGAGGGTGCCAAAAAAGTGCAAATTCTCCCGTGCACTTAGCCTTTCGTAGAGCGCGTTGGTCTCGGTGAGCACACCGGTTTGCTGGCGAACTTGAAGCCCGTCAGTGGAGGGGTCCAGTCCCAGCACGCGCACCTCGCCGCTGCTGCGGCGGTAAAGCCCGTTAAGCAGCCGGATGGTGGTGGTCTTACCGGCCCCATTGGGGCCGAGCAGTGCGAACACCTCGCCAGCTTTCACTTGATAAGAAATCTCTCTCAGGGCGAAGAAGTCACCGAATTTGTGGCTGAGAGAATTGACGATGATCGAATTTTCCATGTTTTCATTCCTTACAGATGTTTCACGTGAAACATTCACTTACAGTTCCTGTTTGCGAAAAGCCAAAATTGCCGCGCCCAGAGAAAGGATAAGAATGCCCAGACTGACCCACAGGCACTGCCAGCCCGCAAGCGGAGCCCCGGTTAGCAGGGCAGCGCCGTTCTGAATCAGGCCGTCGGGCAGAGAAGCACTCCAACCGGGGATGGCTCCCAAAATGCCCAGCAAGATCAGCACGCCAAAAGAGGCGCCCATTGCGATGTACTGCGTTTTCACCAGCGTGCTAAAGAGCAGCGTGACGGCCACGTAAACCAGCATGTAAAGCAGCAGCAAAGCGTTGAGCAGAAACCAGTTCAACCCATCCGGCGCACCAAAAAGCACCGCGGTGTAGTAATAAGCACTCACTCCGGCCAGCGCCAGCGCCACTGTGAAGGTCAACGCCAGAGCCAGGAACTTTGCGAGCAAGAAGCTGCTGCGCGGCAGCGGTTTGGTCAACACCAGGGCGGCGGTTCCCTTTTCTTTTTCAGAGGCGACCGATCCCATTGCGAACAGCAGCGCCATCAGAACGCCAAACTGGGTGATGTTCTTGATGTATTGTGCTACGGCATCTTGAACAGTGGGTTCAGGCACCAGACTGGCGATGGAGGAGGCCCCCGGGATGAGTGCGAGCATCTGCGGCATGAACTTTGCCAGCAGAGGCGAGGTCATGCCAAAGAAGGTCAGCACGATCACGGCAATGAGGAATTTGCGCGAACGGCGCTGTTCCAGCCATTCTTTTTTGAAAGCAGTCAGCAGGCTCATTGCGCACTCCCTTCTTCTTCGACCAGTTTCACAAAAACTTCTTCCAGCGTGGGTTTAACCACGGCCAGTTTCTCGATATGCCAGTCGTTTTCAAGGGCACGGCGCATCACGGCTTTCTGCGCTTCGCTGACATCATTGACGGTCAGGCGCAGTTGGTGCCCGTTTCTCTGCACGGAGACCACCTCTTTCAGGTTCTGGAGTTCAGCGGCGATGGCGGCAATGGATTCAACCGAACCGTTGCCAAACTCAATCTCCAGGGCACGGCTGGCATAGTGCTCCATTAATTCTTCGCGGTTCGACTGCACCACCCGCTTGCCTTTGCGCAGGATGGCGACGGTATCGCAGATGCGTTCCACATCTTCGAGGATGTGGGTGGACATGAGGATGGTACAGTCCTCTTTCAAGCCATCGATCATTTCCAGCACTTCTTTGCGCCCCATCGGGTCCAGGGCCGAAACCGGTTCGTCTAGCAGAAGCACCGAGGGGCTGTGCAGCATGGCCTGGGCGATGCCCAGACGCTGCCGCATGCCACGGGAAAAGCCGCCAACCGGGCGTTTTGACTCAGCCAACAGCCCCGTGCGTTCGAGCATTTCTTCACTGCGCATTTTTCTCTCTTTGGCAGAGAAGCCGAAGATCTCAGCACAAAAGGCCAAATACTCGGCGGCGCTCATCCACGGATAAAAGGCCGGTTCTTCGGGCAGGAAGCCCACCTCGCGGTTGGACTGCCCCATGACGACCGGGCGACCGTTGATGAGCAGGGCGCCTTTGTCGGCACGGGCCAGCCCGGTGAGCAGGCGCATGGTGGTCGTTTTGCCGGCCCCGTTTGGCCCCAGAAAACCGAAGACCGAGCGGGTTGGCACCTCAAGGTCCAACCCGTCCAGCGCTCTCACCGACCCATACGTTTTATACAGACCGGTAAGTTCAATTGCATTCATTCTTTTCTCCCAAAGATAAAGTACACGATCGGGCCCAGCAGCTCGCCCAAAACCACCACCAGCACCCAGATCCACTTGGGGCCATTAGTCTTTTCTCGTTTGGCAATATCCACCAGCGCCACGAGCATCAAGATCAACTGCAAAAGCGCGATAGGGATCACCAGTAGCAGGAGTTTGGTAATATTTTCAGTGGCAACCATTTTTCCTCTAATCAATTAATTTAACAAAACTATTGTTCGTCTTTGGCTTTTTCAGCCAGGGCGGTGAGTCCTGCCAGGCCGCCCAGATTCATTGAATCCACGGCGCTGCTCGGCACGATCACCAAGGCCCCTTTGTCTTTCATACCCTCAAAAAGCATGTTCATGGCGCGCAGGTGCAGGGCAGTGGGGTTGTTGGCGTAAGCCTTGGCTGCGTCAGAGAAGCTGGCCGAGATCTGCTTTTCAGATTCACCCAAAATGATGCGGGCCTGGCGTTCGCGCTCGGCCTGTGCCTGGCGGCTCATGGCGTCTTCGAGATCGGGCGGGATGATGACATCACGAATCTCGACCGACTGCACGGTGATGCCCCAGGGGGTGGTGCGTTCGTCGATCACTTTCTGCAGTTGGTTATCCATGTTGGTGCGGCCCACCAGAATCTCGGCCAGGGTCATTTGGCCGATCACCTCGCGCAGCGCGGTCTGCGAAGCCCAGGCGATGGCGTTGCGGAAGTTCTCCACCTCAAGGGCAGCTTTTTCGGCATCCCACACCACCCAGAAGAGCACGGCGTCTACGTTGACGGGCACGGTGTCGCGGGTAAGGGTCTTTTCAGCCGAGAAGGGGGTGACCATGACGCGCTGATCGATCCAGTTGGGCACCGAGTCGATGATGGGAATGATCCAGAAGACACCGGGGCCTTTGAGCCCGTGGAACTTGCCAAAGCGCAGCACGACGGATTTTTCCCACTGGCGTGCCATTTTGACGCCGAAAA
Organism: uncultured Anaerolinea sp.; assembly: GCA_964459385.1. Taxonomy (GTDB): domain Bacteria; phylum Chloroflexota; class Anaerolineae; order Anaerolineales; family Anaerolineaceae; genus UBA6107. The sequence goes on along the minus strand of CAYWLG010000013.1, from coordinate 64,244 downwards.
GCAAGATCAGGCCGATCAGCGTGAGCGGAAGCACCACAAAAGCGATTTGATTGTCGGTGTAGTTTCTCTCATCCATGAGCACAGCCGCATAAATGGCCGCGAGCATGAATACGATGAACAAAAAGATCGCCAAAGGGCTAAAGTGATAATCTTCTGCAGAGGCTTTGCTCAGTTTTGGCTGAGCGCGAATCGGCGAAGGAACATTGGATTCGCTGTCTTCGATTGAATTGTTGGATGAATATTTATTTCTCATTCTCTCTCTTCTTTCTCTTCGATATGATTCGTATTCCAATCTTGAATATTTTCTTCAATGGATCTTTGTGCCTCGGCCAGGGTGTAGCCCTGACGCTGCAGGTCGCGTAAAAACCGTCTCACTTGTTCGTCCAGAGTCTCTGCCTTGAGCAGGTCGGTCAGCCCTTCAGCGGGTTGATCCAGAATGTAGGTGCCGCGTCCTTGCTGGGTGGAGATCAGGCCGGCTTCATCGAGCATGCGATAGGCACGCGCCACCGTGTTGAAGTTCACCCGAATATCCGAGGCTAGTTGGCGCACGGTGGGTAGTTGATCACCGGGTCTCAATTTGCCGCTGATCAGAAGCTGCTGCACCTGTTCAACGATCTGCACATAAATGGGAACCCCTGAGCGAAAGTCCAGTTTAAAGTCGAGCGGGTTCACATTCACTCCTCCTTTCAATATTGTATCATTGTATATTTGTATCATTGTATACGAATCTTTTCCCTTGTCAAGGGTTAAGCGAGGAATTTTTCACGTTTCAACCTTTTTAATATTGTCAAAAATTGGCAGGTGAAGTATCGTTAATTAAGCCATTATTTATAAATAAAGGAGCAATAAAAAATGACCAAGTCTTATGACGATTTGATGGCGGCTTTTGCTGGAGAAAGCCAGGCCAATCGGAAGTATCTTGCCTTTGCCAAGAAAGCCGACGAAGATGGTTTCCCGCAGGTAGCCAAACTGTTCCGTGCCGCCGCAGCGGCCGAAACCGTGCACGCCCACAATCATCTGCGCGCCGCCGGAGAGATCAAGTCCACCGAAGAGAACCTCAAAGAGGCCGTTGCCGGTGAGCATTACGAGTACAGCGAAATGTATCCCGCTTTCATCAAAGATGCTGAGGCTGAGGGCGACAAAAAGGCCCTACGCAGCTTCAATTACGCCAATGAAGTGGAAAAGATCCACGAAGAACTTTACAAGGCCGCCCTTGAAAATCTGGGCAAGCCCGGTGAGAGCTACGATTACTACATCTGCCCGGTGTGCGGTTTCACCCACGCCCGCACGGCTCCCGAGTCTTGCCCGATCTGTGGCTGCCCGGGAATCAAATTTGAGCACATCAGCTAAACAGACCCTCTGCGAGCCCCTGATTTTTCAGGGGCTCTGCTTTTTAATGGGTGCCTTTCATTTTATTGAAAACGAAACGGTGCATTTTGCGTATATAGAGATATACCATTTGCAGGAGCATGCATGGAAACAAAAACCGCTTCAAAGAGCGTCATCATCATTGGCGCCGGCATCGCCGGGCTATCCGCCGGGGTCTATGCCCAGTTGAACGGCTTTCAAAGCCGCATTTACGAAATGCACTCGCTTCCCGGTGGGCTGGTCACCTCCTGGAAACGCAAAGGATTTACGATCGACGGCTGCATTCACTGGTTAACCGGCTCCAGCCCACTTTATCCGCGTTTTTACCAACAGTGGCAAGAGATCGGGCTGATTCAGGAGCGCGAACTGTTCAACCCGGAAGTCTTCACTCGGGTCGAGAACGGCCGGGGGCAGGTCTTTAATATGTACACCGATATTGACAAGCTGGAAGCTCACATGCTTGAACTGGCCCCCGAAGACGCGCGCGTGATCCGTTCGTTTTGCCGCGGTGTGCGCCGCCTCAAAAACTTTGATGTTCAGCCGGGCGGCAGTTGGCTGGCCAAACTGCGCACCCCCTTTGCTTCGCTGGGCGCGCTGCTCGAATTTGTAAAATGGGGCCCCAAAACTCTGGAGCAGTTTGCGGCGCAATTCAAAAATCCTTTCCTGCATGAAGTGTTCAGCAAGATGTGGTACCCCGAAATGTCGATGATCGGGCTGCCCTATACCCTCGCCATGTTGAGCAATCACGGCGCCGCCTACACCCTTGGCGGTTCACTGCCGATGTCTGAAGCGGTGGAAAAACGTTACCGGTCGCTGGGCGGCGAGATCTACTACAAGAGCCGCGTCAACAAGATCCTGGTTGAGAACGATCGGGCGGTGGGCATCGAGCTGGAAGATGGCGGGGTGGAGCGGGCCGATTATGTGATCTCGGCAGCCGATGGGTATGCCACCATCTTCAAGATGCTGGGCGGAAAGTATGTGGATGAAGAAATTCAAAAGCGTTACTCGGGTCAGCAAGCCATCTTTGAACCGCTCGTTTTCGTCGGTTTGGGGGTGAACAAGACTTTCAGCGATCTACCCGCCTGCACGGGAGGCATCGGTTATGTGCTCGAAACCCCCATTCAGATCGGCGCAGAGACCGTCAGTCATTTGGACGCGATGATCTACAATTTTGACCCCACGATGGCGCCGCAGGGCAAAACCGTGGTGACGGCGATGCTGCCCACCCATTACAACTACTGGCAAAAGCTCTACGCCGATGGCGCCAATCAAGAGGAATACGATGCCGAAAAGCAGCGCATCGCCCTGGAAGTGATCGAGCGTTTGGAGGGCTTTTTGCCCGGCTTCAAAGACAGCGTAGAGATGGCCGATGTCTCCACCCCGCTAACCTTTGAGCGCTACACCGGCAACTGGCAGGGCAGTTTTGAAGGCTGGCTGCCCACCCCGGGCGTCATGATGAAACCCATCTCCAAAACCCTGCCGGGCTTGCAGCACTTCTACATGGCCGGGCAGTGGGTGCAGCCCGGCGGCGGTCTGCCCAGCGGTGTGATGACCGGCAAAGAGGTGATCAAAATGATTCAAAAGACCTCACAAAAAGAGGCTTAACTTCCTCTTGAACTGACACATTCAGAACCCATTTCTTTGATTTTGCCCCTCCGAATTTGCGAGGGGCTTTCATTATTAATGATCATGACACCCTTCATTTGATAGGAATGTGGGCACGTGGTAGAATCAAAAAGGAAGCATCCTGCCTTATATATAGGTAGGAAAGACCTTTACAGGAGAAAGACAAACTATGGAACAGAAACAGGGTTCTTTTGAAGTGAAGAAAGGCCTGGCCCAAATGCTCAAAGGCGGCGTGATCATGGATGTGGTCACCCCCGACCATGCCAAGATCGCCGAAGATGCCGGCGCCTGCGCCGTGATGGCACTTGAACGCGTCCCGGCCGATATTCGTGCCGATGGTGGTGTGGCCCGCATGAGCGACCCCGATCTGATCATGAAGATCATGGAATCGGTCACCATTCCGGTGATGGCCAAATGCCGCATCGGTCACTTTGTCGAGGCTCAGATTCTCGAATCGATCGGTGTCGATTACATCGATGAATCCGAAGTACTGACCCCGGCCGATGAATCCAATCACATCTTCAAACACAACTTCACTGTTCCGTTTGTCTGCGGCTGCCGCAATTTGGGCGAGGCCCTGCGCCGCATCGGCGAAGGCGCGGCCATGATCCGCACCAAAGGCGAAGCCGGCACCGGCGATGTGGTCGAGGCCGTGCGCCATGCCCGCACCGTGCTGGGCGAGATTCGCCGCCTGCAGAACATGCCTGAAGAAGAAGTGATGGCCTTTGCCAAAGAGAACGGCGCCCCCTATGAGGTCGTGCTCGAAACCCGCAAACTGGGACGCCTGCCGGTGGTCAACTTTGCCGCCGGTGGCATTGCCACCCCGGCCGATGCCGCACTGATGATGCAGTTGGGCGTGGATGGTGTCTTTGTAGGGTCTGGCATTTTCAAATCGGGCGACCCGGCCAAACGTGCCGCCGCCATCGTCAAAGCCACCACACACTACAACGACCCTGCCATTCTGGCCGAGGTCAGCCGCAATTTGGGCGAACCCATGGTCGGCCGTCAGGTGTCTTCCATTCCAGATCCCGAGAAGATCGCACAACGAGGTTGGTAAGTCTTTATGAAGATCGGAGTCCTGGCCTTACAGGGTGACTTCGCAGAACACCAGGTGATGCTCGAAAAACTCGGGGCCGAGGTGGTGCAAGTGCGCCTGCCGAAACAATTGGATGAGATCAGTGGCCTGATCATTCCGGGTGGCGAATCTACCACCATCGGGAAACTGGCCACTGAGTTTGGTTTGATGGATCCTTTACGCAGATTTGCTGAAAAGCACGCCGTTTGGGGCACCTGCGCCGGCGCCATTTTCCTCTCGAAAGATGCACGCCGTCCCCAGCCCTTGCTGGGAATCATGGATATTGTCGTCGAGCGCAATGCGTTCGGTCGTCAGGTAGACAGCTTTGAGGTTGATCTCGATGTCGCCGCCCTGAAAAAGTTTGGCGACGGAGGACCCTACCACGCGATCTTCATCCGCGCTCCGTTGATCGAGAGTGTCGGGAGCGGTGTGGATATCTTGACCTCTCTTGAGGATGGACGGATCGTGGCTGCCCGGCAAGGACATTTGCTGGCAACCTCTTTCCACCCTGAACTGACCGACGACGACCGCTTCCACCGTTATTTCATGGAGCTGGCACAATAATCATTCGACCGTTAGAATGGCACGATATTCCGCTGCTGGTCAAAAACCGGGGCCGCCTTTCTTGTCTGAATAACTCACTGCTGCTCACCCACGGAAACCCGATCGGGTTTTCAGTGCTGTCTTCCCGTTTGAAAATGGATTACGAGAGCTTTTCGGCCATCAGTCTGGCTGCCAAAGGCAAGAGTGCTCTGGCCGGCCAGGTGCAGCATACCAGCGGGGATCGCTCGGCCCACCTGGTCTATCTGCTGCCAGCAGCGGCCGCCGATCACCCCGATCTGCCCGCACTGATCGACTTTTTGTGCTACCATGCCGGCAGAATGGGCGCTTTCAATCTGCTGGCCGAAGTGCGCGATGCCGACCCCCTGCTCGAAGCACTGCGCAAAAACAGTTTTAGCATCTATGGATGGGAAACCATCTGGCAGCTCCCGCAAAAGACCAGCCCGGGGGCAGAAAAATTTGCGGAACACTGGCAAAAACTTTCTGTGGGCGAAGAGCCGACCGTGCGCAGTCTCTACCAAACGCTGGTGCCGCCGCTGGTGCAAACCTCTGAGGTGTACCCCGGCGCTGAGATTCCCCGCCTGGTCTACCGCAACCTGAGCGGTGAGATGGTGGCCTACGTTGAGAGCTTTTCCGGCCCCAAAGGCATTTACCTGAAGCCGGTCATTCATCCGGCCATCGAAAAGATCGACGAGCTTTTGCTGGGGCTGTCTTATCTGTTCCAGGAGTTCGACAAACCGGTTTATTTGCAGATGCGCTCCTACCAGGCCTGGATCACCCCGGCGCTTGAAGCGATGGGGGCGCTCACCACCGTTCATTTTGCCCTGCTGGTGCGTCATCTGGCCATTAAACAGTTCGCCGGTGCCCAACAGCGAGTTTTGTCGCTTGAAAGCCGGCCGGTTGAACCCACCGCGGCCCCGATGGTCAATAAAATCAGTGACCCCAACCAGGTGCAAAAGTAAGCGTTTTAGTTGATAATTAGGGAAGTATGACACAGAGAAGAATAACCGACGATTTACAAATACTGCTGGCTGTATTACCCGCTCGAATCGTAGAGGAACTCAACCGCATCAATAACAGCGACAAACTGCTCGAGATCGTTCTCGATCTGGGCCGTTTGCCGATGGCTCGTTTTGTGGATAGCGAAGTTCAGTTAAGCCAGACCGAAGTAGACCGCACCGATATCGATCACGTGGTCTCGCGCATCGGCGAATTTGACGCCGATAACCGCGCCGGCCTGGAACGCACCCTGCACCGCATTTCGGCCATCCGCAACCGCCACAGCACCATCGTGGGGCTTACCTGCCGTGTAGGTCGTGCCGTTTACGGCACCATCGACATCATTCAAGACCTGCTCGAATCGGGCAAGAGCATTCTGTTGTTGGGCAAGCCGGGCATTGGCAAGACCACCATGCTGCGCGAATCTGCCCGCATTTTGGCCGAGAACAAACGCGTCATCATCGTGGATACCTCCAACGAGATCGGCGGCGATGGCGATGTGCCGCATCCCGCTGTGGGCAAGGCACGCCGCATGCAGGTAGCCACCCCTTCTTTGCAGCATGAAGTGATGATCGAGGCGGTCGAAAACCACAACCCTGAAGTGATCATCATCGATGAGATCGGGCGCGAACTCGAGGCTATGGCCGCACGCACCATCGCCGAACGCGGTGTGCAACTGGTGGCCACGGCACATGGCCGTACCCTTGAAAACCTGCTGCTCAACCCCACGCTTTCCGATCTGGTGGGCGGGGTTGAATCGGTTACCCTGTCGGACGAAGAAGCACGCCGTCGTGGCACCCAGAAGACCGTGCTCGAACGCCGCTCTCCGCCTACTTTCGATGTGCTGGTGGAACTGCAGGAACGCGACAAGCTGGTGGTACATCCCGATGTGGGCACAGTGGTGGATACCCTGCTGCGCGGTTTTCCCATCCAACCTGAACAGCGCTATCGTGACGAGAAGGATGAAATTCACATCCAGAAAGCGCCCGCCCCGGCCGCTTCAGCGCGCAACATCAGCCAGGGCAACCACCGCACGTACGGCACCAATTTTATCGACCGCGGCGCCGAGTTTGAGAAACCGGCTCCTTCAACGACGCGTCGTTCCTCCTACCCGGAGGCCACCTATTCACGCACCAGCGAAAACCCGCGCACCAGCATTCAGCCGCGCCGTATCGTGCACATTTACGCATACGGGGTGGCCCGCAACCGCCTGGAACAGTCAGGGCACCGCCTGGGCATCCCGCTGCAGGTGGTAAAGAACATTGACGAAGCCGACGTGGTGATGACCCTGCGTACCTATTACCGCAGCCGCCAGGAGCCCATCGTAGACGCCGAAGCGCGCGGCATTCCCATTTATGTGCTGCGTGCCAACACCATCAATCAAATGGAACAATCCCTGGCCGAGATCTTCAACCTGCCGCAGGATTCAGCCGCGGCTGATTTTGAAGAGATCGCCAACCAGACCCAATCGGCCATTCAGGCCGTGCTTAACGGTCAGCGCTGGGTGGATCTGCCCCCGGCCTCTGCCAACGTGCGGCGCATTCAGCACGAAATGGCCAAAGAAGCCCAACTGATCTCGCAGTCTTACGGGCGCGAACCCAACCGCAGGGTAAGAATCTTCCGCGAATAGAGAAGGTGCAATGTTCATTACACTCGAAGGCCCCGATGGCAGCGGCAAATCCATGCAAATACCCATGCTGGCAGAGTTCATCCGCCAGCGCGGCTATGAGGTGCTCACCACCCGCGAGCCCGGCGGTACTTCGATCGGCGACCAGATTCGCCAGGTGATCATGAAGCTGGGCAACACTAGCATGCAGCCGCGCACCGAGATCTTGCTCTTTTGCGCCGCCCGCGCCCAGATCGTAGAAGAGGTGCTTAAACCGGCCCTGGCCCGCGGCGTGGTTGTGATCAGTGACCGCTATGCCGATTCGACCCTGGCCTATCAGGGCTATGGCCACGGCATTGACCTGGAAGAACTCAAACGACTGATGAAATTCGTCACCGGCGGGCTGACACCGGATCTGACCCTCTTGTTGGATGTAGACGCATCGACCGGGCTGCAAAGACGGCAAAGCAGCGGGGGCGAATGGAACCGGCTGGATGCCTACGAACTGGCCTTTCATAAGCGCGTTCGCGAAGGGTATCTTGAGCTTGCCCAGGCCGAGCCGGAGCGCTGGCAATGGGTAGACGCCGGCCAACCCCCCGCAATGGTACAATCAGCTATTCGTAAAATAATCGAGGCAAAGATCCCCTTTGCTTCTGAGCGCTAGGAACAGGGAAGGATACTGCTATGCGTAATCGTATCGTTGTTCTTACTGTACTATTTTCCCTCCTGCTGGCAGCCTGTAGTGCCCCGGCACCCGCCCTGCCCAGCGAAACCCCATCCCCTGAAGCGGCTACCGCAACAGCCACCCTGCTGCCCACGGCTACCAACACCCCGGCGGCGACGGCCACAGCTACCACTGAGCCAACAGTTGCCATCACCCCCAGCGGCCCGGCAAGCTGCCAGGTGGTCTCTGCCGTTCCCACCCCCGACCCCACCAGCCAGGCGTCTTTGCCGGCCATCACCTCAGCCGATTGGTCCAACGGGGCAGATGCGCCTTTTATGACCATTATCGAATATGCCGATTTTCAGGATACCTCCAGCGCACAATTGAGTACCATTCTTGAAAGCTTCCAGAAGAAATATCCCGATGAAGTGAAGCTGGTTTTCCGCCATTATCCCTTATACATTTACGACAAAGATCAACTAGCCGCCCAGGCCGCTGAAGCCGCCGGCTTGCAGGGCAAATTCTGGACGGTGCACGATCTGCTCTTTAGCGCCCAGGCTGATTGGGTCAGCCTCTCACCGGATAACTTCAGCGCCTGGATCTACGAGCGCGTGGCCGAACTGGGATTGAACGCCGAGAAATTCAAGACCGATATGACCTCAGATGCGGTGGTCAAAAAGGTGAACGATGCCCGCGCTGAAGTGGTTTCGCTCAATTCGATCTACAGCAATTTCAGCTTCAGCGATCCATTTCTGTTTGTTAACGGCTTCCCGATTCAGGCACCCTACAGTTTGGACGTTCTAACCAACCTTTATGACTACTTTAAGTTGGGTGAACGATCGTTCAGCGAGTGTCCGCCCATGACAATTGACCCCAGCAAGAGCTACACGGCCACTTTACACACCGAAAAAGGGGATATTGTGATCGAGTTGTATGCCGATAAAGCCCCCTGGGCCGTGAACAGCTTTGTTTTTCTGGCTGAAAACCACTGGTACGATAACTCAGGCTTTTTCAGGGTGATCCCTGGTTTTGTGGCCCAGGCCGGTGACCCCAGCAATTCAGGGCTGGGCACGCCGGGCTACTCTTTCAGCGACGAACTGACCCCCGATCTGCATTTCGATAAACCCGGGGTGGTGGGCATGGCCAATGCCGGTACCGACACGAACGGATCGCAGTTCTTCATCACCTATACCGCCGCTCCCAGCCTGGATGGACGTTACACCGTCTTCGGCCAGGTGATCGAGGGCATGGAGGTGCTGACCACACTGCGTCCGCGCAACCCCTCCAGTGACGCCATTCTGGTAACCCCCGACCCCATTTTGAGCATCAGCATCGAGGTGAAATGACCCTGCCGCCTCCCCTCACTCCCCCCAAGCTGCACCGACTAAGCGTCTGGCAACTGGTTATCAGCATCATTGGCCTGGTTCTGTCCATCTTCTCGATCTTTGGTCTGGTGGTGCTGGTACTGATCGCCAGATCAAATGTTTCGACCGGCACAATTGACGTGGCCGAGCTTTCCAAGCTGGTCTGGGTGCTGCTGCTGGCGATTCTGATCACGATCCCTTCCATCGTTCTTTCCATCCGTCGCCTGGCGGGTAAACCGTCCAGACAGGTGACCATCACCAACAAGAATCTGCTTGTTGCCAGTCTGCTGATCGTGGTCTGGGTGGGGCTTCTGTGGCTGGGGTATCGCTCCTATCCGTGGAATTTCTCAGGTGCATTAAGCACTCTGTTCAATATTGTGATCATCGTTCTGCCCCTCTTCCTCTGGCTTACAGTCGGGCGTTACAAATTGTCTGTGGGCAGCCGGCAGCGCAGTTGGGGCATCATCAATTTTTCGGTCTTTTTCACCGCGCCGCTGATCACGATCATTGAGGTCTTGATCGTGGCAGTCATTGCCATTATGGGCATTGCTTCACTGGCTCAAAACGCCGAATTCATGCCATACCTCCAGCTTTTTCAAAGCCAGGGCCAGTTAGACCCGGCCGCGCTGGAGTCATTGCAGGCAGAATTAACGCCGCTGCTGACCCAGCCGGGGCTTTATTTGCTGATCGGTTTGGTCTTCTGTCTGCTGGTGCCGATCCTTGAGGAGCTTTTCAAACCCCTGGCGGTTTGGGCTCTGGCCGGGCGAAAGATCACCCCGGCTGAAGGTTGGGCGGTGGGTATGCTCTGTGGGGCCACTTTTGCGGCGCTGGAAAGCCTTTCGCTCATCAGCATCGCCGGCACAGATATCTGGCTCACCACGGCCATTGGCCGCGTGGGTACCGGCTTGCTGCATGTGCTCACCGCCGGTTTGAGCGGTTATGCGCTGGCCAAGACCTGGCAAGATCGACATTTTTTGCGTATTTCTCTGGTATATTTGGGCGTGATCATTTTGCACGGCTGTTGGAATTTCTTCGCCTTATTGATGGGCGTAAGTCAGTTACCGTTGCCCATCAGCGTGCCAACGATCAGCGCTTTAATGTCAGTCAGTACATGGGTGCTGGGTAGTTTAGCTGCACTGATGGCCATTGGCATTTGGGTCATCAACTACCTGCTACGCAGGCAACAAGCCCGTGCGCAGTCAGTTCCCGCTGTTTTCCAGGTGGAACCCGAGGAACCAACAGCGTAATCCCATTTCACAAAGAGGCGTCTTTCATTGAAAGTCTTTCCTTGTGATCGACTTAATCTTGCACATGGGCATTATCTGGAACAGTTGTAGTGATTGAATCAAAAAAACTGGGTGCGATTAACTATTTCGTGTTTTGCGTGTTATATCTGTAAATAGTTAACAACATTCTGGAGGCGTGTCTTATGAAGGCAAACAACCTGCGCAGATTGATCAACTGGCTGATGGGGTTCTTGACCCAGACCGAGTTCAAGGGGGTCGAGAACATCCCCGATTCGGGTGGGGTACTGATCGCAACCAACCACATGAGCCGCATGGATATTCCTGTGCTGTTTCTGGTTCCCAATCGACCCGAAATGACAGCTCTGGTCACCACCAAGTATTTGAAATATCCGCTCATTCGCTGGTTTATCACCACCGCCAACGGCATCTGGCTTGACCGCGACCACGCCGACTTCGGCGCCTTCCGCTCGGCGGTGGAAGCGCTGCAGGAAGGGAAAGCTGTTGGGATCGCCCCCGAAGGAACCCGCAGCAAGAGCGGCGAATTGATCGAAGGCAAGCCCGGCACTGCCCTGCTGGCCATTCGAGCCAATGTGCCCATCGTGCCCGTGGCTATTACGGGTACCATTGGGGCATTCAAGAAAGCCATCACACTGCGAAGGCCTCATATCACGGCCGAGTTCGGCCCCATTATCCCCGCCCCAGTGCTGGAGCGAGGAAATCGCGATGAACAATTGCAGAAATTGACCGATGAGATCATGTGCCGCATTGCTGCCATGCTGCCGGAAGAAAATCGCGGGTTTTATGCTGAATCCCCGCGTGTAAAAGAATTGGTGTCACAAAGAGAAAATATGAAGGCCCACCAAAAATAAACCTCTTCGAATTCTGTGCCATTAGTTTACGACATGGAATATAAGAATCGAAAATTCATTTCCCAATAGCCATTCATTTAGTGCGGTGATCGTGTATCATTTACGGCCGGGGAAACAGAAGGATCTGCTGTTAATTATTCTTGCGAAACACCAAGTGGACACCTGAAATCCACACAGATTTTTCATCCAGGGTTTTTACACGTTGGAAAAGCACATAAATCAGGATTACCCCCCATGTGATAAAATCGATCCGGATGTATCTACTGTTCCAGATAAAAAGGACTTTTTACAATGACAACTCCAGAAACGACGACCAGTAATAAAGAAGGTCTTATGAGTTGGTTTATTCGTTTGATCAAGGGCGTTTTGGTGGGCGTCGGCGCGATTGTTCCGGGCCTTTCAGGCGGTGTGCTGATGGTGGTTTTTGGCATCTATGAACCACTGATCAAATTTTTAGCCAACCTCAAATACAAGTTCATCCAGAACATCTTGTTCTTCCTGCCAGTTGGAATCGGCGGGGCAATTGGTGTAGTGGCTTTTTCGGCAGTGATCGATTATGCCTTCACACATTTTGCCGCCCAGTTCATCTGGCTTTTCATTGGCTTTATTGCAGGTACCTTCCCTTCTTTGTGGAAAACCGCCGGCAAGGAAGGCAGAAAGCCTTTTCACTGGATCGTTCTGGTCATTTTTGCTGTGGGAATCTTTTTCTTTATGCGCTGGATGGAAACGGTCGGCAATGTAACCATGACCCCTAACTTCCTGGTGTGGATCATGAGCGGGGCCATCTTTGCCCTGGGGATGATCGTGCCGGGGATGAGCCCGTCAAATTTTTTGATCTATTTGGGTCTGTACCAGCCCATGGCCGGTGGCATCAAACAGCTTGACTTTGGTGTAATCATCCCGCTGATGATCGGTGTCGTTTTGTGTATCCTGGTGTTTTCCAAGCTGGTCGCATGGTTGTTCAAGAAGGCTTATCCATTCATGTACCATTTTATTCTGGGCATTGTGATAGGATCCACCGCAGCGATCATCCCTTCGGGGGTGACTGGATGGACAATCGTGATTTGCGCCATATTGTTCCTTTTGGGTGGAGCTGCCTCGTACGCTTTGGCGAAGGTGGATGAAAAACACCCACACGAATCGATCTTTTAGGTTTCAATGCCTTTTTAATAAAAGCGGCACCTTTTCTGTGCCGGATGGCAACACTTTTATTGAACCAACGTTGTTTCTTACAGTAAGGTTAATTGCGGATCAATTCCGCGCTCAAAGCACATAATATTTGACTGTTATAATAAAGGACTGACGTTTACAAAGGTCAGCCCTTTATTTTATGAATCCAACGACACAAAAACAACCTTCCACAAATACCCCTGCCCATTCTTTCATCGTCACCTGTGTGATCGGTCTTCTCGTCTTCGGGGCCCTTTTTGGTGCCCTTGAGGCTGCCTTTCGTTTGAACCTTTTCGCCAATTTCCTGCCGGTAAGATCGGTCGGCAGTTATCACGCCCAATTCGAGCAAAAGCTGTTCAAGTTGGAAGATTACGTGAACAAGTATGGCGGCGTAGATGTCATCGTGATCGGTAACTCGATGGTGAACACGGGGATTATCCCCGGCACGGCGGCCAATCGCTACGCCGAACTGACCGGCGACCAATTACGCATCTTCAACTTTGGCGTGGAGGGTTTAACCGTCAGCTCGGTCGCCATTCTCTGCAATTATCTGGTCGAAAATTATCATCCGGGCACACTGCTTGTTTACACAGAAATGCGTGATTATATAGCCAATAACGGCGATGACGTTGCGCAGGAGTTTTTGAACAACGCCTGGATGCAGTATCAGATCGGCCACTGGTCTTTGCAGGGCTTTATCGTGGATCATTCGCAGGCTTTGCAGCATCTTTTGGCTTTTCGCAACTGGTCGCGCTATGATTTTCTTACTTCTTATAACACTGCCTACCACCGGCAGGACGCTACATGGGAAACCGGCTACGAAGAAGATGCCAAAAAACCCAAGATCGAGAGCATCATACGCAAGCCGGACCCGGCCAACCCCCAAGATGCCCCGATCTTTGCCGAACTCAAGAACTATAAAATGGCCCCTGAGAAGATCGAGGCTTTAAAAGAAATCCTCTCTCTGCAGGAGAAGGGGGTAAGGGTACTGTTCAGTGAAATCCCCGTTTACCCTACCTATTATGGTTATTTTGACGATGACAACGCCCGCCCCGCTTACCTGACCGAGATCAACGAGATCATCAGCGCCGCGGGAAGCTATTTTATTCCTACCATCAATCAAATGCGCATCCCGTTGAACGGTCGTTCCGACAACCATCATCTGAACCGGATTGGTGCTCCCATTTACTCTCAATATCTGGGCAGCCAATTGGGCGACCTGTGTAATGAGCAGCAGATCTGTTTACAGCCTTCAAGCGGAGCAACCCTGCCATGACGGTGACCACACTGCTCTTCTTTGTCTTTGCATGCGCAGCGGCGCTGCTCTATCGCTTCCTGCCGCAGCGCTTCAAGACCCCCTGGCTGCTGCTCGTTTCGCTCGGGTTTCTGTTCACCTGGTCGTGGCAGTTCGTCATCAGCCTGAGCCTGCTCACCCTGCTGAACTTCTGGATCGGGTTGCACGTTGCCCCTGAGCAGAAGCAGCGCCGGGTCTGGTTTTATGCCGGCATCGCCCTGAACATTTTGGCCATTCTGGTCTTCAAGTACAACAATTTCTACCTGCCCTGGCTGGCGGCTTTGTTGAAAGCCCCGCTCAGCGATGGGCTGAAACTGCTCATGCCGATCGGCCTTTCTTTTATGGCCGTGCAGTGGGTCAGCTACCTGATGGATGTTTCCAACGGGCGCATGACAGCGCAGAAGAACCTTTTGCTCTTCTCGCTGTATGCTTTTTACTTTCCGCGTGTGGTTTCGGGCCCGGTTGAAAAGGCCAAACAGTTTTTCGCACGGCTGGAAAACCCGCTGGCAGTGGATCGCCCTCTGTTGGAGCGCAGCGCGGTGCTGATCGTGAGCGGTCTGCTGCGCAAGATGGTTTTCGCCGATCCGTTGTTTAACCTGATCCCGGCGGCCGCCTTTACCCAACCCGCTCAATATGGCGGGCTGCAACTGCTGCTGTGGCTGGTCGCTTACTCGTTTGCGCTCTATAACGACTTCGCCGGTTATACCCTGATCGTGCGCGGCGTCAGCCTGTGGTTTGGCATTGAGCTGACCAACAACTTTAACCTGCCTTACCTCTCGCGCAACTTCTCTGAATTCTGGGCACGCTGGCACATCAGCCTGTCGAACTGGCTGCGCGATTACATTTATCTGCCCCTTTCGTGGAAGATCATGCACAGCAAGTCCAAGCTGAAGGGCTGGGTCAACATGATCGTGCCGCCGCTGATCACGATGGGGGTGAGCGCCCTCTGGCACGGCATTTCATGGAACATGCTGCTGTGGGGCGGACTGCATGGCATCTACCAGATCGTAGAGCACCTGGCGCAGAAGATCCGTCCGCAGGGGCCGCTGAACGAGCGCCCGCGCTGGAAGCAGGGACTGAATACCGGCATCACCTTCGTCTTTGCCGTGCTGGCCTGGGTGCCTTTCAAGATGCCGCTGCAAACGGCCCTGCTTTACTGGCAATCGCTCTTGCATTGGGTCAAGCCCGACCTGCACCTCTATGTTCAGGCGCTCCACAACGAGATTCCTTATCCGGCGCTGACGGGAACGCAGTATATGAACCTGGCCATTTTGGGCCTGCTGACCGTGGCGATCTTCATTGATCTGGACCAGAACCGCCGCAAGAGCGAGCTTTTCTTGCAGCAGTGGCCGCGCTGGGCGCAGATCGTGGTGGTGGTCGTGCTGCTCACCGTGATCGTGCTGGCTACTTACTCAAACAACGTGGCTCCCTTCGTTTACCAAACCTTCTAGCTCACCTTGTGCCGAATTTTGCATCTATAATAGTGAAAGGATGCAAACGATGGCAAATACTGGTTTTTACTGGATTCTGCTGGCCGGGCTGATCTTCGGCCTGATTCACTCACTGCTGGCTTCCTTGTGGCTCAAAGAAAAAGCCGTGCACTGGGCTGGCAGTGCGGGCAAGAAGTATTACCGCCTCTTCTTTGTGGTCGTGGCGGGTCTGACCAGCCTGGGTTATATCGCGCTGGTCTTTCTCTTCCCAGATAAAGTGATCTATCGCATTCCGCTTCCCTGGCTGATCGTCACCGGCCTGATCGAGTTGGCTGCCGCACTGGCCGCTGCCAAAAGCGTCTTGGACAGCCGTCCAATGGCTTTTTTTGGCCTGGATGTGCTGCTCTTTAGATCGCTGACCGCCCCCGATGAAAAGCTCAATACCGGCAGTTTTTATCGCTGGATGCGCCATCCCATCTACAGCTTCAGTTTTCTCTTTATCTGGCTCAGTCCGATCATGACCTGGAACCTGCTGGCGCTCTTTCTGGGCGTCACCCTCTATACCGTCATCGGCTCGCTCTTTGAAGAGAACAAGCTGATCCTGGCCTTCGGGGACGCCTACCGCGCCTATAAAAAAGAGACCCCTGCCTTCATTCCAAAATTCAAACGCTGAACGACCTCCCTGCAATGATGCCCCTCTTCTGGATCGCCGCCGCCTTCATCACCGGATTGCTGCTGGAAAAGCAGTGGCAGATTCCGCTCTGGGCATGGCTGACAGTTGGGGGTGTTTCTTTATTCTTGTTCGGTTTGCAAAAAATTCTTTGGCACAGCAAATGGTTTGAAAAGCTGCGCCGTCTGCTCTTTGTTTCCCCTTTCCTTTTGTTTTTCTTTCTCGCTCTGGGCGGCCTGCGCATGTCACTGGCCCAGCCCAATTGGAACGAGCACGATCTACCCTGGTATAACGAGCGGGGCACTTATCAACTGGTGGCCGTGGTAGATCGCAGCCCCGATGTGCGCGAAGATTTCATCTACCTGCACCTTTCAGTGCGCGAAGTCTACGACCCGGCTACGATGCACTTTAGCCAGGTGCAGGGGGCTGCTCTGGCCCGCCTGCCCAGAACGGCACAGTGGCAGTTGGGCGACCTGCTGCGCATGACCGCCACGCCCAGAACGCCTTCAGAAGCGGGCGATTTTTCTTATCGTGCCTATCTGGAACACCAAGGCATTTACACCATCATCTATTACCCTACCTCGGTGCAGCAACTCGATTCGGGTCAGGCGGGGGTCTTTGCCCAAACACTTGAGACGGTGCGTCAGGTGGCGGCCAAAACGATCTATTGCCTCTTTCCGCAGCCTGAATCGGGGCTGCTGGAAGGCATCTTGCTGGGCAACGACAATAATCTGCCGCCCATAACCGCGCAGGCCTATCGAGACACCGGCACGGCGCATATCATCGCCATTTCCGGTTTTAATATGGCCATTCTGGCGGCGATCTTTTCGGCGCTCTTCACAAAATTGACCAATCGTTACTGGTCGCTGCCGCTCACCGGTCTGGTGCTGATCGTTTACACGCTCTTTGTCGGTGCCTCGCCAGCGGTGCTGCGCGCGGCCATCATGGCGATCCTCGCCTTTGGCGGGCATCTCATCGGGCGCAAGAACAGCGGACTGAACGCTCTGGGGCTGACCGCCGGGGCAATGTGCCTGTTCAACCCGCAGTTGCCCTGGGACGTGAGCTTTCAACTTTCGTTTGCGGCCACGCTGGGGCTGATGCTGTTCGCCGACCCGCTGCAAGGATGGCTGAAAGCCCTGCTGTCGCGCCGGCTGCCGAAAGAGACCAGCAATCGTCTGACTGGCCCGCTCAGTGAATATTTTCTCTTCACCCTGGCGGCCCAGGTGACCACCCTGCCGGTGATCTTGCTGCAATTTTCACGGCTCTCGCTCACCTCGCTGCTGGCCAATCCGCTGGTATTGCCGGTTCAGCCGGCCGTGCTGGTGGGCGGCATGCTCACCACTTTGCTGGGCATGGTTTGGCTGCCGCTTGGACAGTTGGCCGCCCTCTTTACCTGGCCCCTGCTGGCCTATTCCAATTGGATCGTCACCTTGCTGGCGCGCATCCACGGAGGTGCCATGACGCTTTCTGCCGAATCGGCCATTGCCTTTTCGATCCTGGCCATGCTGTTGGTGCTGCTGTTTCTGTTTCGCAAGATGCTGCACGAATTTTTTAAGAACTTTCGCTGGATCTATGCGGCCGTCGGCTTGTTCTTGCTGGCCTTCGTGCTCTGGCTGGCCCTGTGGCGTGCGCCTGATGGCCGTCTGCATCTCAGGCTGCTGCGCAGTGAAGACGAATCTTCTTTGCTCCTCACCTCTCCCGGCGGTTATACGCTGCTGATCGACCCCGCTTCTGAAAGCAACGCCCTGGCAGCCGCGCTCAGCCCGGCGCTTTCGCCCTGGAATTTTCATCTGGATGCGGCGCTGGCCACCGACCTGGCTGCGGCGAGGAACATCCTCGAACTGAACGACCGTTTGCCTGTGGATGAGGTGATTCTGGCACCACCGGCTTATCTGATCGGCCAGGAGGAATCTGCGGCCATTCTGCCTGCCTCAGCAAAGGTGAAAAAGCTGAGCGACACAGAAAGTATTCACCTCGAAGACGACCTCACCGTGCTGCCGCTGGCGGTTGACCTGCATCACACCGCTTTGCTCATTCGCTACGGCGAGGTGAAGATTCTGATTCCCGGCGGCGCTTCTCCGGGTCAGTTGCTGGTTTACAAAGAGTCAGAACTGGCCGGTCTTAACGTTTTGATCTTGAACGAAGACGACATCGAGTACCTGCCCGCCGACATGTGGCAGAACCTGGGTGCGCAGACGATCTTGTGGAACAGCCCGTCGCTGTCCCCCGATCCTTCCTGGCTGGGGCTGGACGAGTATTCAGCTATTGAGATCATCAGCAACGGCAGCGGAATTGCCTTGAAAACGCAACCGTAAAAGAATTTCGTCGTTCTTCTTCAAACAAGGAATCCCTGTTTTTTGGCGTTATACTTAACCGGTTGAAACTCATTCCATCCTTTTGCAAAGGTGACCCATGAAATTTCTCATTACCGGCGGCGCCGGTTATATCGGCAGCACCATCGCCTCTGCCCTCGAAGAGGCAGGCCACACCCCGGTCATTCTCGATTCGCTCATCACCGGTCGCTCCGAATTCACGCAGGGACGCATTTTCTATCATGGCGATATCGCCGATGAAGCGCTGCTGACGCAGATCTTCAGCGACCATCCCGATATTCAGGCCACGGTGCACTGTGCGGCGCTGATCGTGGTGCCGGAGTCGGTCTCAAAGCCCTACGACTACTATCTGGATAACGTGGCCAAGTCGCTGGAGCTTTTCCGTATTTTGCACAAGCTCGACCACGGCAAAGTGGTCTTCAGCTCATCGGCCTCGCTCTACGATGTGGTGCCCGGTTTCATGGTTACCGAAGAAGCGCCGCTCAAACCCTCCAGCCCCTACGCGCGCACCAAATATATGATGGAGATGATCCTCAAGGATTTCTGCGCGGCTTACAGCATGAAGGGCATTGCCCTGCGTTACTTTAATCCCATTGGCGCTGACCCCAAGATGCGCAGCGGGTTGTATGTGAAAAACCCCACCCACGTGTTGGGCAAGCTGGTCGAGGTGGCCCAGGGACGCCTGCCGGTCTTTCAGATCACGGGCAACGACTATACCACCCGCGACGGCACGGGCATTCGCGATTACATCCACGTGTGGGATCTGGCCCGCGCGCACGTGAAGGCCCTTACCGAGTTCGATCAGGTCTTTGAACGCGCCGGCAGCCCGGTGGAGAATTATCTGGTCATCAACTTGGGCACCGGCCGCGGAGTGACCGTGAAAGAGCTGGTGACCGCCTTCGAAAAGGTGTACGGCCAGACCATCAACAAGGTCGAGACCGGCCCCCGCCCCGGCGACGTGGCCGGCTCTTACTGCAACGCCGACACGGCCCTGCGCCTGCTGGGCTGGCAGGCGGAACTGCCCATCGAGGCCGGCATCTCAGACGCCCTCAAATGGGACGAGAAACGCGCTCAGATGTTGGGGTTGTAAACGACCTGCGCAGGCTGAATTAAAAAGAAAAATGCCTTCTGGATTAACCCGGAAGGCATTTTTGCTTTTATAAAGGATCAGTAGGCCCGCAGATACTGGGCAGGTACGGGCAGGGGCTGCCCCAGTTCTTGTGCGGCACGGATGGGCCAGTTGGGATTGCGCAGCAGTTCGCGCGCCAGCAGCACCAGGTCGGCTTTGCCGCTGCGCACGATCTCGTCAGCCATGTGCGGATCGCTGATCAGACCCACGGCGGCACTGGGGATGCCCGCCTGATTGCGCACGGCATCTGCAATGTGTACCTGATAACCGGGGTCGCGCGGCATAATCGCTTTGGGCACGTTACCGCCCGAAGAACAATCGATCAGGTCCACCCCGGCGGCTTTGAGCACCTTGCCCAGCGCCACCGACTGCTCGACATCCCAGCCGCCTTCCACCCACTCGGTGCCCGAAATGCGCACCGTCAGTGGCAGGCGCTCCGGCCAAACCTTTTGAACGGCCTGCACCGTCTCGACCAGCATGCGCATGCGGTTCTCGAACGAGCCGCCGTATTCGTCGCTGCGCTGGTTGGAAAGCGGAGAGAGGAAGGAATGGATCAGATAACCGTGCGCGGCGTGGAGCTCGAGCCAGGTGAACCCGGCAGCCAGCACCCGCTGGGCGGCCGCTGCAAAGTTTTGCTGCACCTCATGAATTTCGCTCACGCTGAGTTCATGCGGCACCTGATGTTCACTGGTGAAGGCCAGTGGGCTGGCGCCCACCACGGGCCACCTGCTTGCGTCGCCAGCGGGGACGGGCTTGCCACCCATCCAGGGTTGGCTGGTGCAGGCCTTGCGCCCGGCATGGGCGATCTGAATGCCTGCCACGGCGCCCTGTTCCTGCACGAAACGCACCACGCGCGCCAGCGGTTCGATCTGTTCGTCTTTCCAGATGCCCGCATCGAAGGGGGTGATGCGGCCGCGGGCTTCCACGGCGGTGGCTTCAAAAATGACCAATCCGGCGCCGCCGCTGGCTTTGGCGCCCAGCGTTACCAACTGCCAATCGTTTGAAAAACCGTCGCTGTAAGAATACTGACACATGGGGGAAACCCCGATGCGGTTACGCAGGGTAACATCTTTTATGGTGAGGGGTTCAAATAAGTGAGACATTTTCTTTTCCTGATCTTTCTATTATTTCTAGAATTAATGATTGGACTCCATGATGAAAAGTTCCAGGTTCGCCCCCAGGTCGATCTGAGAAGTTTTGGATTGGATATCCATTTCGAGCAATCGTTTATAAAGCGATTCCAGTTTGGCCATGCTGAAACGACGCGCATGCGCCGCGTATTTGGCAGATTGATTGTTGAAGATCACCTTGCGGTCCACCAGCACCTTGAGGTCTTCGTGTTCGTCGAGTGCTTCGCGCACTTGCAGCAGTTGGCGAAAACGATGGCTGACCGCCCCCAAAATCACCTCGGGCGGGTCTTCTTCGAGCAGACGATGCAGCAGCGATTGGGCTTGCTGCACCTGGCCCTCTGCCAGGGCATCGAGCATCACGAAAACGTCGGCGCTGCCCTCATCGGAAACCATTTCGATCACATCTTTGACCGTGATCGGCCGTTCGTAGTTCACGTACATGAGCAGTTTACCGATCTCCTGGCTGGCGATGCTGGTTTCATTGCCCACGTGGCGGCTCAGCTCGCGTGCGGCATCGGCAGCGATCTTGCCGCCCTGACGCTGCACCTCGCTGCTGACCCAGGCATCCATCGCCTTTTCATCGGGCAGCGGAAAGGGGAGTATTTCACTGCTGTCTTCATGTGCCTGCGCCCACTGCACCAGCCAGTGCTTGTCGTGCAGGGTTTCCCATACCTGAATCCAACGGCCGTTGGCGTCTTTGCGCCAGCGCTGATGATCCTCCAGCGCCATTATCAGGTGATTGATCTCGGGCAGGCCATCCAACAGCTTCTGAAATTTTTCCACCTTCGACTTGTCGATCTTGCTCAGGGCAGAATCCAGCACGATCCAACGCGCCCCGCCGAAGAAAGGCAGGGTGGTGGCGGCCGTGACGATCTCATCAAAAGAAGCCAGCTTGCCGTCGAGGCGGGTGGTGTTCATGTCCACCTCGGTGGGGTTCCCGGCCGTGGACAGCAGTTCTTTGATCTTGCGGTTCAGGCTGAAACTGTCATCGCCGTGCAGAATATGAACGTTCTTGCCGGCAGCCGAACTCATTCAGCGTTTGCCTCCACAACAGTAGGGGTGCTGTCTTTGGTCTGCACGCGGTGCGCCACCGGGCGGTTGGGGTTTTCGCGCTCGTAGCGAACGATCTGATCCACTTTTAGACCGGCGGGGACGCCCGAAGTGGTGACCTTTTGCTGCACCAGCGGCCCCAGTGGCTGCGAGAGGATGACACCTCCGGTAACCAGCATGACCACCCAAGACCAGCGATCCATTTTTTTCTTGAAAGAATTGGCGTTTGGCAGGGTAGCCAGCCAGGCCAGCGTGCCGGCGACGATGCCGGTGGTGACGGCGTTGGTGCCACAGTGAGCGTGAATAGCCAGGTTGTGCTCGCCGGCGTTCATGCGCGCCAGCGCCTGCTGCACGGTCTCGGCCAACTCGTCGGTGGAAATGGTGCCGATGATCCAGAAGCCTTTGCTGTCGGAATGACCGGCAAAAGAGCGGCCGGGATATTTTTCGCTGAGCAGATTGATGGTGGCGTGCTCCAGGCCGTGATTACGGCGCACCAGTGAGACGGGGCCCCATTCAAGCGGTGAGATCATATCCGTCATAATTAACCTCCAAAAACCGAGAATCTTGTTAGCTTACTCCGATAAAAGCGCCAGCGAGAGGGCTTCTCGCAAAGAGCGCGCTTCTTTGATGACAATTCCTTCGGGCAGGGGCTCGCCGCGGCCCACCCGGTGCGGCACGACGGCCATTTTAAAGCCCAGTTTGGACGCTTCGCGCAGGCGGGCGTTCATCTGCCCCACCCAGCGCAGCTCGCCCGAAAGGCCCACCTCTCCGATGAGCACCACCTCGGCACGCACGGGTACATCCCGCAGTGAAGAGGCGATGGCGGCGGCCACGGCCAAGTCGGCGGCGGGTTCGTCGATGCGCAGGCCGCCCACCACGTTGGCAAAGACATCCTGCTCGGCCAGGCGCAGCCCCAGGCGGCGCGTGAGCACCGCGGTGATGAGCAGCAGCCGGTTGAAATCGACCCCGTTGGGGGTGCGGCGCGGATTGCCCTGATTGGAGGGGGTGGTGAGGCCCTGAATTTCCACCAGCAGCGGGCGCGTGCCTTCCATAGTGACGGCCACGGCTGAACCGGGTGCGTTGATCATGCGCTCGGCCAGAAAGGCCTCGGAAGGGTTGCTCACTTCTACCATGCCGCGCTCACGCATTTCAAATACGCCCACCTCGGCGGTGGCACCAAATCGGTTCTTGACCGAGCGCAGCAGCCGGTACGATTGAAAACGGTCGCCTTCGAGGTAGAGCACCGTATCCACAATGTGTTCGAGCACGCGCGGACCGGCGATGACGCCTTCTTTGGTGACATGCCCGATGACGAACACGGCCATGCCGCTGGTCTTGGCCAGTTCGCGCAGGCGGTTGGCACATTCGCGCACCTGGCTGACCGACCCCGCCGAAGAGTTCATATCCGGCAGGTAAACCGTCTGGATCGAATCGATCACCAGCAGGTCGGGTTTGATCTGGCTGACCTGTTCGAGCACGGCGTCGAGGTTGGTTTCGGTCAGCAAATACAGCTCTTCGCTGAAGGGTTTCTCTTTGCCCTCGGCCAGACGTGAAAGGCGCAGGGCACGCATTTTGATCTGCCGTTCCGACTCTTCGCCCGAAACATAAAGCACCTTGAAGCCGTGTTTTGCACCGGCTGATGGAGTGGACATTTCGAGCGACATTTGCAGCAGCAGGGTGGACTTGCCAATGCCCGGGTCGCCGCCCACCAGCACGATCGAGCCCGGCACCACCCCGCCGCCCAGCACGCGGGCAAACTCGGTGATGGGTAGCGGAATGCGCGATTCTACGTCGCCGCTGATCTCAGACATCTTTTTTGGCGTTGAACGGCTGTTCAGGCCGGGCAAGGCAGTTCTGGCAGGGGCGGAACCGGCCGCTTCGACCACTTCTTCGATCATGGTGTCCCAGCCGCCGCACTGCGGGCACTTGCCCAGCGGCCGCGGCGAGACTTTTCCGCATTGTTGACAGACGTATTGGGTGATCAATTTTGGCATAGACTTATTATACCTGCGCAATTGTTTTGATAATAAATAGGTTAAAATAAGGGTGAAGTCAACCAAAATATCTAATGGGGAAACCAATGCAAAATAAAATAAAGCACTCTTTTATGAATTTAACTCGTTATGAGCTTTTGTTCTTTTTTGCGTTGTTTGTCATTGCTTTTGGTGTTCGATACATTGGACTGAATTACAGTTATCCGTTTCTCGTAAATGGAGACGAAGATACACTAATGACCCATGTTGCGACAATGACAGAAGATCAAACGCTTGATTCGAATTTCTATGCTCGGCCGGACCAAATTCTTTACCTAGTCTATTACCCGTTGCTTAATTTAATCAGCTATGTCCGTTTTGGACAGAATTTTGCCTATGGCTATAGTGTCGCCGCCTATCCCCTTACATTTTGTGCGAGAATTCTCATCGCTTTGTTAGGCTCCCTTTTGCCAATCGCGGCTTACATGATCGGCCGGGAGTATTCTAAAAAAGCTGCGCTGGCAGCCGGAATGCTCTTTGCGTTTTTTCCCCTCTTTGTGAAACACTCACATTATGTTTCGCCTGATGTTTTGATTACCCTTTTCACCCTGCTCATTCTCTTATTCGTGCTCTATTACCTGCGAACTGAAAAGATAAAATGGCTTTATCTGGCAACGATCTTTGCATCAATCAACACTGTAGAAAAATATACCGGGCTTATATCCTGTGCTTTAATAGCCTTTGCAATTGTTTGGATGCAAGTAAAAAAATACAAAGGCAACCGTTCCCAGATTTTTGGGAACATATTGAAGCAGGGGGCCCTTTTCTTCGGAATCTATTTGCTAGGGATTTATCTACTAGCGCCAAACTTGTTCTTTAATTATGGCGATACAATTGCTCACCTAAAATTTGAATCCAGATCAACGCACTTGGGGTCAGATGGGCTTAACTGGTTCGGTAATATGGGGTATTATCTCACCAACTACCTAAAAAACTCTAATATTGTAGTGAATCTGATTTCTTTACTGGGCATTTATGCTGTGATCCGTAATAAAAAATTCAGCCTGCTTTCCGTTTTTTACGGTCTTCTATATTTTGCCTTATTGAGCATCATGGCGCTTCACTGGGAACGTTGGGGCTTAATAATGCACATCACACCCCTGTTGTTGGCGGCATTTGGGTTCGGCTATTTATTTGATCTGGCAGGCAATCGAAAATGGTTAAAATGGACAACGGCTGTGATCTTGGGTGGTTGTGTTTTCTACTCGCTGGCGGCCGCCCTTTCACTATCGATCAATATGAGTTACATGAGCACAGCTGTATACTCATATAAGTACTGCGAAGAAAATGGAATTGATAGAAAAAGAACAATCTATGAACATTTCACACCATTTTCTCATAACTTGATGCCTGGAAATTTCAGTTTTGATTCCGATTTTGATTCGGCAGATTACATCATTCTCTCTTCAGATATGTACGATCGATATTATGCTGAGCCTGAAAAGTACCCAAACCAGGTGGCAGTGTACAACTCCATCCGCAGCAAATACAAATTGATCAAGGAATTTTCCCCTACTCAACCGGTTTCTGATGTTCCATTGATTTCCTGGATCGATGATGTTAAGTATTTTGCGAAAGAGCTTTTTAATATACCTCAGCCAGAACGATATACAGGACCGGTGATCCAGATCTACAAAGTTGTTCATTAAAATGAGATGTATACTAAATTCTGTACATGCGTTAACTTATTCTGCGGGGAAAAAGGATCCAAACTCAAGAACTTCTTCAGGAGAAATTGATATGGGTGATAAAGGAAAGAACGATAAAGGCAACAAAGAAACAAAGAAAAAGCCAAAGATGACCATTAAAGAAAAACGAAAGGCCAAGATCGAGAAGAAACACCCGACCGGGGTTGGCAGCGTTTAGCCATTCACATCGCTTGATGAAAACAAACACCGTGTTCCCATTGAGAACGCGGTGTTTCATTTTAAAGAAGGATATTCCCTTGATCTATTTCCCGGCCAGTTTGTTCTCGATCAGTGCGATCAGCGCCCCCACATTGACCAGATTGGCGATCTCATAGGGTTTGAACTCAATGTCGAAGTGTTCTTCAACAGCCATCAGCATGGTCACGTGCGACATTGAATCCCAGCCTTCGATATCGTTGGCGGTGGTTTCGGGACTGAGCGTTAAGCCGCTTTGGTCGAACACTTCTTCAAACACCTGGGTCAATTCATCTACTACTGCCATCTTAATCCTCCATGGTAGAAATATCGCCAACATCCTGGCCGGTATAACGCGCTTTGAGCACACGGCGCATGATCTTGCCGCTGCGGTTCTTGGGAATGCGATCCACGACGACGAACTCGGAGGGCACTGCTATGGGTGAGACTTGACGGGTAACGCGCAGGCGAGCCTGCACTTCAAGCCCCTTCGACCAGAGCAATCCCTCTTTTAGTTTGACGAAGGCCACGATCTTTTCAAAAAGCATCTCGTCGGGGGCGCCGATCACGGCCACATCTACGATCTCTTCCATTTCGAGCAGGGCGCTTTCCACCTCAAAAGGTCCCACCAGGTGCCCGGAGGTGTTGATCACGTCATCGTTGCGGCCAATGAACCAGAAGTAGCCGTCGCCATCCACTTTGGCCTGATCGCCGGTGTTGTAATACTCGCCGTGAAATTTGCTGCGATACTGCTCTTCCATGTTGAGGTAGGTGCGGAACATCGAAGGCCAGCCTTTTTTCAGGCACAGACTGCCGGCCAGGTCGGGTTGCAGCGGGGTGTAATCTTCATCCAGCACAAAAGCCTCGCTGCCGCTGACGGGCTTGCCCATTGAGCCGGGGCGTACCTCAAGGCCGGGGCGGTTCGAGATCATGATGGCGCCGGTCTCGGTCTGAAACCAGGTGTCGTAGATCTCGCGCTTCACCACGCTGCGCACCCAGTGGATGATCTCAGGGTTGAGCGGCTCGCCCACGCTGTAAACGCGTTTGAGGGCGGGCAGGGTATAGTGGTCTTTGATGCGCGCTTCATCCTGTATGAGCATGCGCAGGGCGGTGGGGGCCGTGTACCAGAGGCTCACTTTCTCTTCTTCGAGCAGGTTAAACCAATCGACCGCGTCGAACTTGCCGGTGTAGTGAATTTGGGTGAGGCCCTTGGCCCAGGGACCGATGATGCCGTAGGTCACGCCCGTCACCCAGGCCTGGTCGGCCGTGCACCAGTAAATATCGTCCGCCTCCATCTGGAAGATCTCGTCCATCGTCTTCATTTGATAGGGCAGGCTGGCGTGCACGTGCAGCACGCCCTTGGGTTTGCCGGTGGAGCCGGAGGTGTAGTGCAGCACCGAAGGGGTCTCGGCCTCGGTTTCAGGAACCGTAAACTCGCTGGAGTAGCCCTGCATCCATTGGGCATAGCTCAGCACTTTGTTGCTCTGGTGCTCGGGCAGGTCGGTGAGGATCACCTTTTCAAGGGTGGGCACTTCGGCCAGGTGTTCGCGCAGCTTGTTGAAGAGGCTTTGCTTGGTGACCAGCACCTTGGCGCCGCCATCGAGCATGCGCTCGAAAACGGCGTCTTTGCCGAAGTTTGAAAAGAGAATGCAGACCACTGCCTGCATCTTGAGGGCGCCCAAAAAGGTGAAGAATACCTCGGCCTGCTTGGGTAAAAAGACGAAGACCCGGTCTTGCGGGTTCAGCCCCAGCGCGCGCAGCCCGTTGGCGGCACGGTTCGATTCTTCATCCAGTTGTTTAAAAGTGTAATCGGTGCGTTTCAGACCGGGGTCGATCAGGCGCATGGCCACCTTTTCTGCCAGACCGCTGCGGCACTGCAGCCCCGTGCAGGCTTCGCCAATATTCATCACCGCCATGTCTGTCACTCCTTTTCGCAAAGCTCATTTCCAGCCAATAAATGCTTCTCCTTGCCTATTCTACTGCAAAACGCTCAGCGAACAAAAAGGGCCGCCACTGGGCGACCCCTTCATTTCATTGCATCAGGCTTCGGGCGGATTGTTGATCACGTCGTCGAGCGATTTTTTGATGCTTTCCCATTTCAAAAAGGCTTCCAGGTCGTTGTTGATTTGGCGCAGCACAAAGCCAATGACGGCCGCATCATCGACGAAGCCGGCCAGCGGGATCCAATCGGGCAGCAGATCGAAGGGCGAGACAAAATAGAGGATGGCCACCACGATGAGCACGATCGAGCCCCAGGGCAGAACCGTGTAATCTTTTTTCAGATAAGCCTTGAACATGCGCAAGAGCGCCTGCAGGTTGTTCCAGACCTCTTCGAGCGGCCCTTTGTGCTGCTCTTTATCCTGCGCTTTTTTCACCGCTTCATCAAGCAGTTGTTTCGATCTTTCGGGGTCGTGCAGATAGTCTTCTGCCTTCGACCGCTTCTTTTCCACCTCGTGCTCGATCACTTCTTCGCCGGGTGTGCGTTTCTCTTCTTCGTTCATCCATCTTCCTTCTATGACAATTACCGAACCGATTCTTTTTCCCCTTGAGACGACGTATGGATCAGAGCGCCGGCAGCCCAAAGAGCTTATCTACCAGCACAGCCAGGCCAATGAGCAGGGCCCCGCTGACCACACAGATGATCAGCAGATTGTACCCCTGTTTGATGTCTTTCACCCATAGGCTGGTGCGCTCGGGCAAATTCATCTGGCTGGTAGACTGGCTGAACTGCACGCCGAAATCGGCGCGCTGGCGATAAGTGCCAAGAATGGTGAGCGTGCCGAGCACGATGATAGCCGAGCCGGCCGCGAAAAAGCTGTTGCTGAAGGGCGTGCTGCTCTTCCATCCGGCCAGCAGACCGATGAGCCCCACCAGCGCCGAGACGCTGATGACCAGCCCGAAGACGACCTTGCTCAGGCTCCAAAAGACAGAGTGGGGTTTCACGGGGGCATCCATACAGGTTAATCGTACCCGAATTTTATCAAAAGAACGTTAGAAAACCGCCCTTTTGAGGGGCGCAAATGAGGGCGCAGTTCGTGCACCCGACAAAAATAAACCCCGGCAAAACCGGGGCTTACACGCTTGTTTTATTTGCCGGCAATTTTGGCGGCTTCTTCGATCCAGGCGGCGAAATCTTCAGGTGTGGTGTATTTGTAAGCCTTGAAGCCGTTGTCTGCGATCTGCGAGGGGATGTCGCCGGGGTTGTCGAGCTTGCCGTTCTCATCGGGGAGGGCGTGGATCTGCACGGCCAGCAGGCCATTGCCGCGCGCCAGCGACTGGTAGATCTCGTAGTTGATGTACTTGCGCGCCGTGGCGCCCTGCGAGATGAGAATGACGCTCACGGTGGTGCCGTCGAGCGCGCTCTGGATCATGGCTTCCACTTCCAGGTCGCCGCGCACCTTCTGATCGTCCCACAGGGCCGAGCTCTCGAAGCCGGCCGCCGCCGAGGCCTCGATGCCAGGCAGGTCTTTGATCAGATTGGCTTTATAAACGTTCTTGTAATCGAAGCTGAAAAAGACTTTCCTTGCCATTAAGCGTACTCCTGTAAAAAGGATGTTCTCCTTGAATTGCGCGTTGTCTAGACGTGTGGATTATAGCACCGCTTGCGGCCATTAATCCACGAAAATTGCAAATCTATACTATAATCCAGCCTAATTAATAGGATGATTTCATGCAGGCCACACGAAAACTTTCTCAGACCCTTGCCGCATTAAGCCCCGCCCTGCCGGTGGTGATGGGCTATCTGCCCATCGGTTTTGCTTATGGGGTGCTGGCCATCAACGGCGGGCTCACCTGGCTCGAAACGCTCACCATGTCGGTGATCGTCTATGCCGGCTCGGCCCAGTTGATGGCGGTGAGCCTGTTCGCCAGCGGCATCAATCCTTTTTCGATCATCGCCACCACCTTCATCGTCAACCTGCGTCACATGCTCATGTCGGCCTCGCTTTCGCCTTATATGACGCGCTGGAGCAAGGGCGAGGTGGCGGCTTTTTGCGCCGAACTGACCGATGAGACCTTTGGGGTGCACAGCCTGCGCTTTGAGCAGGGCGAGACGGCCGCGCCGCTGACCCTGGGCATCAACCTCACCTGCCAGCTCTCGTGGGTGGCCGGCACCCTGCTGGGCGCGCTGGCCGGCGGCCTCATCACTGACGTAAAACCCTTTGCCCTCGATTACGCCCTGCCCGCCATGTTCATTGCCCTGCTGGTCTTGCAGCTTAAGAACCGCCTGCATTTGATCGTGGCGCTTTTCGGCGGGCTGCTTTCGATGCTGCTGTGGCTGGTGGGGGTGACCCAGTGGAACGTGATCATCGCAACGATTCTGGCTGCCAGCTTTGGCGCAGGAGTGGAGACATGGACCAAACAACCGTCTTCCTAACCCTGGCCGGCATGGCGCTGGTCACCTATCTGCCCCGGCTTCTGCCCGCCTGGTTCCTGCGTGGACGCACCCTGCCGCCCTTTGTGGTGGCCTGGCTGCGCTATGTGCCGGTGGCGGTGCTGGCGGCCCTGCTACTGCCCAGCCTGCTGCTCGCCGAAGGCGGTCTGAACCTGAGCTGGCATAACCTCTACCTGTGGGCGGCCCTCCCGGCCATCTTCGTGGCCTGGAAGAGCAAGAACATGTTCGCCACCGTGCTCACTGGCATGGCCCTGGTGGCCCTGGCCCGCCTGATCTTCGGGCTCTAGGCGTGCCGCGCTCTCGCCCTCCGAAGAAATAAAATTCATTCATTGGCACAGCCACGCCATACCGGTAGGGGCGTATCGCGATACGCCCCTACACGTCATTATGCGACCAAAAACATGTCATGCCTCGGTAGGGGCAATTCATGAATTGCCCCTACCAGTGCCACATGGCATTTGAAGAGGAGGGGGCATCTGCTTATTCGCAACTTGACACTCGTGAAGCATGTATTATAATAAGCATCGCCTTCCTCGTTAGCTCAATCGGCAGAGCGGGCGGCTGTTAACCGCTAGGTTCGAAGTTCGAGTCTTCGACGAGGAGCCATTCAAATAAAAAGAGCCCTGAAAGGGCTCTTTTTATTTGAATATACATCTCTTTGCTCCGAGTCGGCCCCGCAGCGAAGCGTAGGGGGCAGAGGAGCCACTGGTTTGCTCCGAGTCGGCCCACGAATTATGTGCCCCCGAACGGTTTTTGTGAGTGGGGCTGCAGCGGAGCATAAGGGGCAGAGGAGCCATTTACTCCCAATAAAAAAACATTCAGCTCGCTCGATGCTTGCTAATTACAAATAAAGATATATACTCTTATTAATCACATTCATAAATTAATTCGGGAGGTCAGTTATGAAGACAAGTGTTAAATTGTTGTTCAGTTCTTTTCTTGTTTTAACATTGTTATTTGCCTCACTGTCAACTGTCATGGCCGATTCCGCAGACACACCCACGGTCACCCCGGTTTCGGGTGATACCACCTTCACCACCAAATTAGTCTCTGTAGAAGTTCTGCCCGGCACCACCACCCTTGGAGAAATGAAGATTCCTGTTGGGTTCCCAACGGGTGAAGCGCAGTTTGGTGGAAACGGTGTAATTGTTTCGGGCATGGACTACGGCAAGGCGACCGTATGCTCTTTCATTAAGACCGTTGAAGTTGAACAGGGCTGGGGTGGAAAAGTGGCAGAATGGACTGGCGAAAAATGGAACCAGTTGGATACTACGATCACAATGCCAGAAGAGGGCACCCTGGCAACCGCCTGTGCAACGATCACTGGTTCAGGCACTTATGCATTCATCAAGTATGTGGTTGATCCTTCCCTGCTGCCCAAAATGCCTAAATGCCCTTTCACCGCAACACCATATTTTTATCACCATGATTCAGACACCGTTTTGAGCGCAGATCTAATTGGTGATTCGATCCCTGCCGAAGGCACGATCGTGTATTACAAAGTTTTAAGTTTTGAACCCGAAGGTGCATTAACTGGGTTAATGGAAGGGTCCATTGAACACGGCATCTTTGGGTCACATTACTCTGATTTTATAACCGTAATTGTGGATACCGAAACAATTGAATCGGCCACCCTTTATGTTCAATATCCAACCTGCACATTCATTCTTCACTACGACAGTTCTACTGGCTGGGATGGTTAATCTTTTACAACAGGAGGATCTCCTCTTTCGCTGATTCTGAGAAGTTGAAGATTCAGAACGATTTGGAGCCAGAGCCCTGAAAAAGCTCTGGCTTTTTTATTTCACAGGCAGAGAATATCTCAACGATTTCTTGG
The DNA here is from genome assembly GCA_964459385.1 of uncultured Anaerolinea sp. Lineage (GTDB taxonomy): Bacteria > Chloroflexota > Anaerolineae > Anaerolineales > Anaerolineaceae > UBA6107. Next base: position 32,513 of record CAYWLG010000013.1, on the reverse strand, counting down.
TCCCGTGTGGACCCCCGAACCGTATATGTGAGTGGCCCCGCAGCATATATTGTAGGGTGCGTTGAAAACGCACCAAAACACGAATTAATGTAGAATTATTTGTGTCGGGATAAACGTGCTTTTTACTGATTTTATTTAGGGATAATTGCGAAAATGGTGCGTCACGGACGCACCCTACAACTACTGTCGTCCAAAATTTTTCTCCTGCGGGAGAAAAAATAAAGTTGGAATTTGTTAACGCGTCAGCCACCAAAGATGAGCTGCAATTAATCCTGTCTATCACAGGGATTGATCTCTTTTATAATCCCGACGCTTTCAGTAATATTGTTTGTAAACCAAATATCGTCACAGAGGAAGGTGTAGGGAAAACGTTTGTGTCATACTCGAATAACCATAAAGACCCAAACGAGGTCACTTACGTTTATGCTCTGAGTGGAAACACCTACAAGACCTTACACATAGTGCTAGATTGGACTATTGGGCCGTGTGGACCTTCTGGTTATGACGAGTCAAATGTAACGCCGTTTCCAGAGGAGTTAATGACCAATTACACTTTCACATTTAATGTTCCCGTGGAGTAAAACAAAATAAGCTCCCAAACAGTAGGGTGCGTTGAAAACGCACCAAAACGCGGATTATTGTAGAATTATTTTGTCGGGATAAACGTAGTTGTGCTAATCTCATTTGGGAAAAATGCGTAAAACGGTGCGTCACGGAGGCACCATTTCCTATGACTAAAACTGATTACTTTTGTTCAGGGGGCCTTTTGGTTATAGAAATACTGCCCTTTTTCAACTTGACAAAAATATCGCCCTAGGTAAAATTTGACTAACAACAAGGTATAATTCACTAAACTTCAATGAAAGGTGGGTGATTGAAAATGGCGCCGCAGAGGTCTACTAAAAATAATGTTAATGATATAGAGTACTCTTTTCCAAAACTCTTAGCTACAGTTGCTTGGGAATCAATGAGGAATTTTAAGAAGACGACAAGTGTATCTGTTAGAACGAATGATCAAGGGATCAAAGTCATCCACGTTGAAATTAAGAAATAATATGTAAATTATTTCATCTTTTTATGCTAAGGGGTCAAAATGCCACCATCACAAGAACAACCAGCAGCAACTTTATCCCCAAGGTTCAAAGCGGTTTTTTTTACAGTTGTTGTCTTGACAGTTTTATTTATCATTGGGGACATAGTTCTTAGTATTTGTTTCCCAATTGATGACCCTGCCAGCCGTATGACAGATGTAATTGACTTGTTAAAAACCTCTTTTATTACAGGAATAGGGGCCATTGTTGGCCTGCTGGGTGGGCAGACTCTGTAATTTGATACGGCAACATTATTCTTACATAATTACTTCCTAGGTCGGCAAATAAATATGGAGTGATAGTAATCCCCCACTTTGTGGACTTACAAATACGAAAGGTTTAATACTTTCTAATTTTTCTGTTGTATCATATGTTTAATTATGAAGAGCAATTTCATGTCCATAGCATATTTGTCTGATGCTAGACAGGAGGCTCAAATGGTTTCAGCTAAAAAAAGATCAAACAATAAAATGAGCACACTTGGTTCCTACCTACAACTAGTATTAACTATTTTCTTTGAATCTTTCAAGAAATTGAATAAGACCACAAATATCTTTGTGGTTACAGAGAAAGGAAAAAAGCAAATCTTACGAGTCGAATATAAATAATGGCCGATATGTGTTTTGTCGTGCTTGATCATAAATTTTGATTGAATGACCTAGTTGTTAGGGAAAGTCAATCGCTATAATCTCTTCAAAAAGCGCCTTATTTAGGCGCTTTTTTTATCTGCATTATGAATTATCTGGACAAAAATTTGAATTCATGCAAAAGTCACTTTTTATTTCTGGAACCATCGTGTTGGTTTGTTCTTTTTCGTCAAGACTGCCCAGGGTTCAATAAAACTAACCCTTTATTCTTGTAGTGGCGCCATTGTACTAACTCTAAAATCTCCCCGATCATTTCTCAAAATAATTGAATGTTCTCTTATATCCCCACTCCCCTCTTGACACACCTCCTCAATCGCGCTAATATATCTGTAACGGATATATCCGCAACGGATTAAAAATGCGAGGTGACAATGAACGATCAAACGATCTCTTACCAACCCCTGACGCCGGCGGTGTACCACATCCTGCTGGCGCTGACCGATGGCGAAAAGCACGGCTACGGCATCATGAAAGATGTCGAGGCGCAGACACAGGGCCAGCTCAAGATGGGCCCGGGCACGCTCTACGGCTGCATCAAACGCATGCTCGGCTCCGGCCTGATCGAAGAGGCCGACGAGCGCCCCGACCCTCAAATGGACGATGAGCGCCGCCGCTACTACCGTCTCACCGCTCTGGGCGCGCGCGTGGCCGTCTCTGAGAGCGAGCGCCTGGCTGCGGCTGTGGCCGTGGCACGCCAAAAACACATTCTGGCCTACCAGTGAGCGAGGGGGAGCGATGCAATCTACTAAAAAGTTAACCTTATCGCGGCGTGTTTACGCCCGTTTGCTCTACCTGTTCCCGCAGGAACACCGCGAAGAATATGGCCCCTCGATGCAGCAGTTGTTCAGCGATCAACTGCACGAAGCCGAAGGGGCAGGCGGCAAGAGCGTCTTTGCCCTGTGGCTGCGCACCCTGAGGGACCTGGGCGTCAGCGCCGTCAAAGAACAGTTCAGTTCGCCGCATTTGACGGCCGGCCTGTTTGAGGCAGTGCCCAATAAGCCGCTGCCCTGGAAGGGTGTGGCCCTGGTGCTGGTGCCCGGCCTGGTCTTTTTCATCGCCCAGTTGGGCCAGCTTTCGGGGCAGGACTGGTTCTATCTGATGGCGCGCCGGGCGGGGTATTTCTTCATTCTGCCCGTGCTGCTGGTGTGGATCTGGCAGCGCAAGTTCCCGATCTGGGGGCTGGTGCCGCTGGGGCTGCTCTTCAATACCCTGTGGGAGGTGGCTTACCGTGCCTATTCGGGTCAGTACTCCCTCACCCATCCGCAGTGGTTCGGCTGGCTCGAGTGGGGCACCCCCACTTCTGACATCGTGCGCGTTGCGGCCGCGGCAATCGTGGTGGTTGCGATCCTCATGCTGCTCATCGTGCTTGCCCGGCGTAGGAAGCTGCCGCGCAGCGCCTGGGTCTGGCTGGCTGCTTACGTTTTGCTGTCAGCGGCGTACCCGCTGGCAAATTACTGGGAATGGAAGGTGACCGGCTATGCTATGGAGGGTTGGCGTTTCTTTTACGATATCGGCCCTGGCATCCTTTATCAGAGCGTCGGCCTGCTGCTGTTGATCTTATTCGGTGCCTTTTTTGCCGAACGTCACGGCAGGCTGACCATGCTGCTGATGATGGGGTACTTGCTGCCTGCCGTGCTCTATGGGCGTTTCGCCAATGTTTGGAACACTCTGCCCGATGCGGTTGTGAACGGCTATCTGCTGCTCATCAGCATCACCGTGCTGGTCTATCGCTTCCTGATCGCCTTCGCCGCGCCGGTGTGGGTGGTGCGTTCTGCCGCCCCGAAGGCGCAGCGCAGGGCCAGCCTCATCACCCTGCTGATCTGCGTTGGCCTGCAGGCGGCCATGAGCCTGGGTGTGGGGGTGTTCATGACGCTCAATTACCAGTTCACCGGCTTCATCTGGCTGGATTGGTATATCACCGTCGCCCCCGAACTGGTGGCCGCGGCCGGCATCGGCTTCGCCTCGGTGCTCTACGGCAGCGCCAAAGCGGCCCTGGCTGCGTCCGCGCCGGAGCCCGTTGCTGCGCTGAAATACGAAGAAGGGTAAAGGTTTTCTAAAACACCCCCCCAACCTTTTCGAGAGGTAATTCGTAAAATGCCGTGTTGAATTCCCAACATGGCATTTTGTTAATTCGTTATAATAATCAAAACATTTAAGAGGTGGGTGATGCAATTTTTGAAAAATTTGCTTAGGAATTTATTGATTTTAGTAGCGCTTGGTGTTGTGGTTTATTTACTCTATCCCACAATTATGGGGCAAGTATTTCAAGTATATTGGCTTTTATATGGGCCTCTTGTGATAGTTATGCTTGTTGTTTTTTCACTACCGCGAAAGCGACGCCGCCGTGATTGAGAAGTGGGTTTTAAGCTCCAAAAAGCCCAAGATATTAACGTTCAGTTTCATATTTTAGAATCAGATCTTGAAAGAGACTTGATTTATAGTCGGTGTTGGCATTCCGTGAACTGATAGTCGGCAGCGCATCTATTAAATCAATAGATGAATAATGAGCTTCCTTAAAACTATTCAAAGTCATTTTCCTGCTTTATGCCATAATAATCCCATGAAACTTACTGATGAAATCGCCGTTCCAAAATTCCTGCACGAGCTACACGGAGAATGCACGCGTCTTTCTACGCTGCCGCTGGTCTACCTGACGGCACTGCTCAGTGGTGGGCTGGTGGCCTGGCAGCTTATCCAGGCTGGGACGGCCGTCTGGCGGGTGGCTCTCGCTTCTCTGATCTTTATGGATGTGGGCGGCGGGGTGACGGCCAACCTTTCGGCCTCTACCAGCCGCTACTATCAAGAGCACGCCAAGCTGCGTCTGCCCTTCATTGCGCTGCACGTTTTTCATCCGGCCGTGCTCATGGCTCTCTTCCCGGCGGACTGGCCCTTCTTCCTTTTTGTGATGGTTTATACCCTGGCCGCGACCTTTGCCGTCAACGCGCTCAAAGACGGTGAGTTGCAGCAAAATCTGGCTGCACTGCTGGTGGTCGTGGGCTGCCTGCTTTCGTTTTTCTTCCCGCAGGGGAGCCCGGTGCTCTATGCCTTTGCACCGCTGTTTATGGTCAAGCTTGTTTTGGGTTTTGCCGTGCGTCGTCCGCTGGCCGCGGACTGAGGGGGGTCATTCTTTCAACCATTCCCTGGCTTTTTGCTCATTTGAAAACAAACGCAGCATTTGAAATTGGTTCAGGCTCACGTTTTCTATAAAACGAAAGTCTTTATTTGGCCCTTTTACCAAAATAGCCCGGCGCAGGCGGCGGATATCGATGCCGAATTTTTCGAGTTCATCGCTTAATTTTTTGGGCGTGAGGTAGATCGAAACGGTAGAGAGATTCAATTTCACTTCGCGCATATCCAGCAGCACTTTGTGGCAGTCATTTTCTATGATACAAGCGGCGATTTGGGGCGCCCATTTTTCAATGGACGGCCAATTGAATTCCCCGCCCAGACTGGCTGCGACGATCTGGTCCTTTTCATCAAACGTCACCTGAATGGACATTTTCCCTCACTATCCGACAGAGACCTATCTTTATCATAGAAGGTTCAGTAACGTTTTGCAAGTGCCAGACTACGTGTAAATAGCCCCCTCTTGCCGCAGCGATTATTCCTTCAACCAGGTTCTGGCTGTTGCTTCATCTTCGAACAAGCGCAGCGTTTGTGACTGGTTCAAGCTGACCGTCTCCATGAAGCGCAGATCTCGGTCAAACTCTTTGATCACCATCGCCCGCCGCAACTGACGTACGTTCACCCCAAACTGACCGAAGGCCTTTTCCACCTTGTCGGGGGTCAGATAGATATTGGATATGGAAAGCCCCATTTTCAGCTCTCGTCCATCCACCAGGATCAGCCGACAATCTTTCTCGTTGACACAGTTTGCCAGTTGAGATACCAACTCTTGCATCATTGGCCAGTTAAATTCCCCGCTTATTTTGGCCTCGATGATCCGATCTTTCTCGTTATAACGAACCTCGATTGCCATTTCGCCTCAGATTTTCTAACGCGCTTACCTCTATTTTAAGACTTTGCCGCGCATTTACAAAGTCTGTTTGCCTTGCACACCTTTAAGACAACAACCACCCGCGAGGGGTGGCTTCCTACATTTATTATAGCAAACGCTAAAAGCAAAAGATAGCCCTTTCTTTTTTAGATCCACTTTCTATAATGAAGAGCGTTGCATTCAGCCAAAAAACAAAAGAAGGGATTCAATAACCGATGGATACACAAAGCCCGAAAGAGATCTTTCACCGCCTGCTGGCCCAAAAACTGTCTGAGGAGTTTGGCAAGCACAACATCGAAGCGTGCTACTGCGAACACAAAGCCGACGTGCTGACGGAACTGCGCCAGAGCATCCCGGCCGGCAGTCTGGTTTCATGCGGTGGGTCGGCCACCCTGCGCGAGATCGGTGTGCAGGCGGCGCTCAAAGAGGCGGGCTATGCCTTTCTTGACCCCGATGATGCACAGGGTGGCCAGGCCAAAGAGAAAATGGCGCACGAAGCGCTGGCGGCAGACTATTACCTGATGGGTGCCAATGCCCTCACCGTCAATGGGGAGATCGTCAACCTGGATGGCATCGGCAACCGCGCCGCTGCGCTCAGCTTTGGGCCGAAACATGTCATCGTGCTGGCGGGCATCAAAAAGGTGTCGCCCAACCTCGAAACGGCCACTTTGCGCGCCAAAACCTGGGCGGCGCCGCAAACGCTGCTGCTCTTCAAGCAAACCTACGCCTCTTATGATGAATTGATGCAAGCGGCCGAACAGGCCTACAGTCAGATGCTGGTCACGCGCATGTCGGTGTTTGCCGGTCGCCTCAAGGTGATCCTCATTGGTGAAGACCTGGGCTTCTAAATCCGCAGCATCCCGGCAAACGGTACATTCATCAAAAGGAGAGGAGGATATAGGACGATTTTATGCACAGCGCAGACGAACCTTTGTATAATTGTTGGTAGCGAGATGCAATTGAAGGAGATGCCATGAAAACGATCCAATACACCCTCGTCTGCGCGCTCGTGGTCGCGCTCTTCATCAGTGGATGCGCCGCCCCGAGCGCAGAGGCTCCCGCCGCAAACGCCGCGGCCCCGTCCGATCAGTCCGCTACCGAGCTGCCGACTGCCACGACCGCTGCGGCCACAGAAGTGCCCGCCACGGCAACGCTGGCTCCCACGCCGCTACCCACGCTGGATATGGCGCAGGTGACCCCGGTGGTTCAGGCTCAGGCCGGAGCGGCTTACCTGATCCAATCGGTGGTCAGCCAGCAGGTGCTCACCGTCAGCGGCGCGAACGTGGAGCAGCAGCCTTACAGTGGGGCTCCGGAACAGCTCTGGACAATGGTGGCACAGTCGGATGGTTCCTTCTCACTGCAAACCGCCGATGGACAGCACTGCCTGGATGCTGCGGGCGGTGCGGCCAGCGGTGAAGGCACGCTGCTGCAGGTGGCTCCTTGCGACGGCAGCGCAGCTCAGCTTTGGAGCACAATGGCCTGCGAACTCAGCAGCGCCTGGGCTTGCTTCACCCCCGGCTCGGTGTGGCTGCAATCGGCCAGCGGGCGCTTTCTTGACCTGCCCGATGATTCCACGACGGCGGGCGAAAAGATCATCACCCTCGCCTTCTCGCACGGCGGCAAAAATCAGCAGTGGTATCTGCTCGCTGCAAAGTGAGGGTAGGGTGCGTCCCCGACGCACCAAACCATGCTTGGAAAATGAATACATGCTAGGGGATCATAGGATGAAAAACTGCGTTTTTTGTGAGATTTCACAGGGACGACGGGATTCACACGTCATCTATCAAACCGACGAGGTGATTTGCTTTCTGCCCTTAACCCCGCAAGCATACGGCCATACGATCATTGCGCCCAAACAGCACTTTGCCGATATTTACACGATCCCGGAAGTGATTCTGACAAGCCTCACGGCAGTTACAAAAACTTTGGCCTTGCACTATAAAGAACAAATAAACGCCACAGGGGTAAATCTTTTGCATGCAAGCGGCATCTCAGCACAGCAATCGGTCTTTCACTTTCATGTTCATTTGATTCCCCGCTTTGAGAATGACGGTCTCAATCTATGGCCGGAGTTTCCGCCAAAAACGTTCAATGTCGATGAACTGCTGAAAAAATTAATGATTGATAATTAGCCAGAGTAGGGTGCGTCCCTGACGCACCAAACCACGGCCAAAAATGGTGCGTTAAAAACGCACCCTACGAAAAGAATGTAAAATTTGCACATGTCATTAGATCATGGAAGTATTGTTGGGGAAATCATGAGGCAATGAAAAAAATATTTGCATTCGTCCTAACCTTGCTTGTCCTCTTGTTAGGTGCCTTGCTGCTTTTCAAACAAGGCACAGAGCGAATTCTCTTATTACAGTGGTCGGGAGAGCAACAACCAGCGCAACTGCTTAGCATGGAGATAAACAGCAAGAATCTAAAAATTTTGGGAACAGCGACTGGAACAATAGATTGGTTACAAAGCGAAAAAGGTGTATTCGCAGTTAGGTGCGTTGATAAAACCAGTATTTGTATTTATCACCTCTCCGCCCTACCAAATAATTTCATACTGAAAGGCTTTGTAAGTAACCATTTCGAACTCGCAATTCCATCTGCGTGTTTACAAAGCTTATCAGAGCTTGGGGTAAATTCTTTGAGTTGGTCTAAAGATGGAAAGCAAATTGCAGTGATTTGCGAAAACGGCGAGAGATCGAATTTATGTTTATTGGAATTGTCCGGGAGTTCTAGGTGCTGGGAAGAACGCTCAAGTAATGAGAGGATCATTAGAGTAGATTGGTCCCCAACAAGCGATATTTTAGTGGTTGATTCTGCAGAACAAAGCTATATCTTGCCAGCCGATGATTATGACCTGACAAAAAAGATTAAAGTCATTCGCCAGGGAAGCCTTAAAATCGTCGATACAGATGGAAAGGTATTGAAATCTCTTGTGGATGGCTGGAGTCCGGCTTGGTCGCCCGACGGGAAAGAGATAGCTTTTTTCCGCTGGGATGAAGTAACGGGGTATCCGGGAATTGCTGTTATTAAACCCACTGGTGATGATCTTCAATGGATTTATCTTCCTCCAGCCCGGGGTAGTGGTGGGGAAGATGAATATTATCACCCGATATTTCGTGGGTCTGTTGATTGCATGGGGTCTTCAAAAATTGTTTGGAGTCCAGATGGTCGTTTTTTGCTCGTTGAAGCATCGGTAGCAGATTTTTGTCGTTCCACAATTTTTCAAATTGAAGTAAAAACAGGAAAAATTACCCAATTAATCTCTAACACTGGTAATTATCGCGAGGTAGACATCGGGCCATAAAAAGGCAGAGTGTACTTCTAAATATCCCCAACTCACTCTATTTTTGTTTGTTCCAACATTAAAAGCGCGTCACAAGCGTACCTTACCACTAAAAATTGCGCTTTTAACTTACCCCATAAACTCTGCCATCACGAGCCCTCGTAGAGCGCAAATTGATCTTGGCGGGATTAAGTAGGGTGCGTCCTCGACGCACCAAACCACGGCCCCAGATGGTGCGTTTTTAACGCACCCTACGAATTCTGAAGAAATTGATAATTGGTAATTAGCCAGAGAATAGGGTACGTCTCTGATGTGCCTTACTCGATTACTTCCGTTTTATGATACCAACACATACACCAAGCAACATTCCAAGCGCTATTCCTGTCGCAAGGTCCAGAATTGTAAGACCAATTGCAACACCAAACAATAATCCAACTGGCACAGAAATGCCCAAATAATTTTCTCCATTAGGGTGTCGTTCGTTCGTTTCTGTGCTTTTGGGTAATTTTTCAGATGCCCAATATGCAGCTAAAACAGCAATGGAAATTCCAATAATTACCCATGGTAATGCAGATTTTATGAAATCTATCATATCCCAAGCCTCCTGAAATTAGATTTTAATCTATATTGCACATGAAGAGAGGGTCTTTTTAATAGATTTCAATCGAAGTAGGGTGCGTCCTTGACGCACCAACCCACGGCCAAAAATGGTGCGTTTTTAACGCACCCTACGGAAATAATATAAAATTTACACATGCCTGAATATCGACGGTTCAAGGTAAGTGGAGGGTATTATTTTTTTACGGTTGTTACCTATCAACGTCTTCCCATTTTAACCGGCGATTCCAGCCGCACCTTGCTCCATAATGCCTGGCAAGATACTCAAAAACGATTTCCTTTCGAAACTATTGCCATTTGTTTGTTGCCAGATCACCTGCATTGCATTTGGAAATTACCCGAAAACGATGCCAACTACTCGGTTCGTTGGAAAGAAATCAAACGGTTATTCACCAAAGGATACTTGCAAGAAATTGGGCCGGGTGGCGTGCGCAATGAATCGCGGCAAAAACGCGGTGAAGCCGCCATCTGGCAGCGCCGCTTTTGGGAACACACCCTCAGCGATGAAATTGACCTTGAAACCCATATTGATTACATTCATTACAATCCCATCAAACACGGCCATGTCAAAAAGGCTGCCGATTGGCCCTGGTCGAGCTTTAAGCGTTTTGTTGGGAAAGGAATCTATGATCTGGAATGGGTAGGCGGTCAGGAAGGCCGCTTGAGCATGTATGAATGGGAGTAAATTTATATTGATGCGCCCTTGTCGCGTCGCCAAAAACGGTGCGTCACCGGCGCACCCTGCTGGTGCCTCTTTGTATTTTTAAATCAGTCAGGCGTTTGGCCGCAGCTAATGTTCACCGCCGTGCCGGTAAGGGCGCTGGCATGGTCTGAGGCCATGAAGGCCGCCACATCAGCGATCTCTTTTAACGCGGGCAGCTTGCGTAAAGGAATGTCTTTGACGGCGTTCTGCACGAACTGCTCATAGCTCATCCCGGCGTTTTTTGCGTGCTGGGTAAATACCTCTTGCAGCCCGCTGGCATCCAGAGAGCCTGCCGAACGCAGGCAGATCACCCGCACGCCGCTTGGGCCAACCTCGTTGGCTAACTGACGGCAAAAGGTTTCGATGCCGATGCAGGAAACCGCGAAACCGCCCGAGTTCGGGTAAGCCGTTTTCCCCGAAACGGCACTGATGGTCATGATCACGCCGCTGCCCTGTTTTTCCATGATGCGGGCCGCAGCCGTGGCAGTAAAAAACTGGGTGCGCATGCCCAGATCAATCGGGGCCATGAATTGTTCAAATGATATCCGGGTAAGGGGAATGCCCTGCACATCGTCCGTGCTGATGGCATTAAAGGTTACGTCAAGATGCCCGGCTTCTTTGACCACATCCGCCAGATACCGCTCTATAGATTGCGGATCCATGGCATCCATTTGCCCGATGAAAGCTTTGCCGCCCAATTGATGAATCTGTTCGGCGGTCTTTTCCAGTTTTGAAAGGGTTCTGCCTGCCAGATACACCACCGCGCCTTCTCTGGCAAAACCCAATGCAATCGCCCGCCCGACCTCTCCGCCGCCGCCAAAAACAACCGCAACTTTCTCTTTTAGCAACATAACCCACTCCTCTCAGTTAACCAGTATTACCCTATGATGCCTCTCTATTAAGAAAAGTATAGCGGATTTTAGATCGGCGAGAGTGGAACGAATCGTCTTAAACGCAGACAGGCACCCGGTTGAAAGGTGCCTGTCTTGCATGGAGACCATCCTCCCAGGGAGGGGAGTGGCTCCTAAAGAAGATGTCAATCGAAGTAGATCGGGTTCGAGAGCAGCGCCGGCAGCAGCGGCAGGCCGGGCAAAAAGGCGCGCAGCACTTCGATGCGGGCAAAGCCGGGGCCGGGTACGGGCAGGGTCAGATGTGCACTGCCATTGGCCGCAGCCTGCAAAATGGGCGTGGTCTCGGCCCGGCTGGCCAGGCGCACCACATCTCCCTTTAGCAGGCCGTCGAAATCGATCTGTAAACGAAGGCCGGGCTGCCATTTGAGGCTGTCGCCCATTATAGCATCCCCGGCGCGCAAATCAAGGGTGGGTCCATCGGGCGCAAAACTGATGAAGGCGTGCCCCTGACGCAGCGCCGCCAGAATATCGGCCGGGCTGGGCGAGAGGGCATACACGCAGGTGGTCGGCCCGCCCAAAAACAGGAAGGGCGTGTCGCGGTGAAAATCACTGCCGCCGCTGATGGGCACCTTTCGGCCCGCCACCAGCAAGCTGTGCCAGTAGCCCACCGCCTTCAAATTCGATTCGCGCATCGGGCCGTTCCAGACCTCCATCACGTCAATGGGCAGGCGGCTCATATCGAACTGGAAGGGGCAGCCTTCATCGAACGGATGGTTGGCCACCAGGGTGGCGCCGCGCTTATGGGCCGTGTTGAAATGGGCGGCCACTTCTTCGGGGTTGTTGGCGATGAAAGACCCGTCGTAAGGCTGGCCGCAGCCCAAAAAGTTGGCATGGCCCTTGTAGTGCGTCCACTCCAGCCCGGGGATGACGGTCACGCCGTCCACTTTGGGCAGGGCATCGGCCGTGATGGTCTGATTGTGGTCGGTGATGGCGATGAAATCGAGCCCGTGACGTTTGGCGCGCCAGGCCAGTTCTTCGGCCGTCTGCACGCCGTCAGAGGCCACGGTGTGCATGTGCAGGTCGCCCTTCAAGAGGCGGCGCTGCTTGAAAGTGGTCTCGATCTCGTAGGTCACTTGCACGCCCTCGGCGGCGATCTTGTAGGCGCCCACGATGATCTCCCATTTGCCGGGCTTGAGGTCGTTGGGCTTGTAGCCTGGGGTGGCGCTCACCGCGCTGATGGTGAAGGTACGTTTATCCGAACCCGAAGCGCCTACCTGGGTGCCATCCGGGGCGATCAGCCCCAGGTCGATGATGTTCACCTGGGTGCGGCTCTCGTAACTGCCCGCCTCCACGCTCAGCGTTTCGGGGTGGTAGCGTTCGTAGTCGTAGCGGATGGTCAGGCTTTCTACGTTCTCAGGCAGGGTGAAGGGCAGAGTAAAGTAGCTGCCTTCGCGGAGTTTTTCGATGAAGAGCGGCAGCACCTGCACTGATTTTTCTGAGGCGGGGCTCATTTTAGCTCTCCCAATTCATTTTTCAAGAAGCGCGCCACCTCGCGTCCCCAGAAATACCACTCGTGGCTGGCGTCTTCTTCATAATATTCAGCCTGGATGCCGGCGCCCTCACAGGCGGCGAAGAACAACTTGCTCAACGGGTAAAGGTCATCCTGGCGCCCGCAGGAGATGTAAAGGGAAGGGATTTGTTCGGGGTGTTGGGCAGCCTGCTTGAGCCAGGTGGCCGGGTCGTGCGGCCCGCCCTGCAGTTTACCGAGATCGCCGAAGAGTTGGCTAAATTCATTGTAGCGCGGGTCGTTGGGGTTGTTCTGGATCATGGCCACCGAGAGCACGCCCGAAAAGCTGGCCACGGCCTTGTATTTTTCAGGGTGCAGCAGGGCACACTTCATGGCGCCGTAGCCGCCCATCGAAAGTCCGGCCAGCAGGGTATCTTCGCGTTTAGGGTTCAGGCCAAAAACATCCTTCAGGTACTGCGGCAGTTCTTCGCTGATGTAGCTAAAGTAGTTCTGCCCGTTGGGCATGTCGGTGTAGAAACTGCGGCCCACAGAAGGCATCACCACCACCAGACCATAATCGACGGCCAGCATTTCGATGTTGCTAAAGCGCTGCCAGGCACTGCCGTCATCGCTGAGGCCGTGCAGCAGGTAAAGCACTTTGCGATCACGCACCGGCACACCCTTCATCTGTCCGGGGCCGGGCAGAATGATGTTGAGCGGGGTGTTGACCTTGGTGGTCTCGGGTGTGTGATCCAAACGGATAAGAGCCATAGAGGTACCTCCAATTATTCAGCCACGGCTTCAGGCAGCGGAGCCTCAGGCCGTTTGCTGAAATCGATAAAGAACGAGAAAGCGAAGCTGATCACCATCATGGCGAAGGGGAACATGGTCAGCAAGAAGCGGGCAGCGTTATCGGGCTGCGGGCCGGGGTTGGCGCCGCTCTCGAACTTGTAAAAGATGAAGACCAGCGAAAAGGCCGCGCTGGTGAACAGACCGTTGAGACGGTTCATAAAGCCCATCGCATTCGAGATGATGCCCTCGCGCCGCTGATTGTACTTCTGCGTGTCCTCGTCCATGATCTTGGCGCCGATCAGATCCATAGTGGTGATTACGCCCGAAAAGCCGAAGCCCACCAGCACGCTGCCTACGATGGCGGTGACCAGCGAATTGGCGAAGTAGAGCGGCACGAAAGCGATGGCCAAGGCGGCCAGGGCGGCGCGCCACACCGGGATGAGCGAGAACTTACGCACGAACCAGGCCCACAGTGAAACCCCACCGATGGCGATGAGCAGCACCGAGGCGAAGAGGATGGTGGACTGGCTGTCGGGAATCTGCAGGGTGTACTTCACGAAGAAGGGCAAAGCGGCCATCACCAGCGACATGGCGGCGCTGTAAAAAGCATTGGCCAGGCCGGCGATCCAGAACTTTTTGTTGGTGGCCAGGTGTTTGAGGCTCTGCCACAATTGCGGCTTGGCCTCATGGTCTTCCACTTTGACCTCGCGGCTGGTGAAGGACATGTAAAGGATGACCGCACCGCCCAGCAGGCCGTAGACGATGGCGGTCAGGCCATAGCCCAGTTTGCTGGTGACGATGGGGGTGAGGGCAATGCTGATGATCATGGCCACCAGTTGAAAGGCCTGGCGCAGCGCATTGGTCGAGGCGCGGCTGGTGTCGGTTTTGAACAGTTCCGGGAAGAGCGCGCCGTAGTTGGCGTTGATTACAGAATCGAGCGTGCCGGCAAACATGTAGAAGAACATGCAGTAAGCCACCAGCGATTGTCCGGCCAAAAAGGCGGGCGGGTTATAGAAGAAGACAAAGCCCAAGATTAGCAGCGGGGTGCCGATCACCAACCAGGGACGGCGCCGCCCCCAGCGCGTACGCGTGCGATCGGAGAGAAACCCATACACCGGGTTGTCGATGGCGTCGATAAAGGTGTAGATGAACAGCATCAAGGCGAACTGGGGCGTAGTCATGCCCAGCTTATCGACATAAAAGATGGCGGCATAGGTCTTGAGCATGTTGATCGGGATGGAGGTGCCGAACATGCCCACAGCGTAGTTAAAGGACTTCAATTTGGCGTTTTCCATGGGGTTTTCCTTTGAAATTGTGGGGATTTCGCTTAAAAAAGTGATGATCATTGATAAAGTGCACGATTCAATTATTGCCGCAAAGGCCAAATAATTCAAGCAATCGTTTGTTAAGATTTCACGTAAAATGTTAACAAATAGTGCAGTCAGGAGGAACTTATGACGTCCAGACGGGAACCGGCGGTGTTTGCCAAAGTTTACCAGTTGTATCTGGCCAAAGCCTATCATGCGGCTTTGAAATTGTTGGAGGAGTATCACGATAGCGACCCATTCAACCGGCGCAAATGGTTCGAGTGGCGTGTCAGCCTGGCTGCCCGCGCGGGGAACCTCGACCAGGCCGAAACCATTCTGGCAGAGGCGCTCGACGACGGGCACTTCTTCACCGAGTTGACCCTGCGTCAGGACGAAGATCTTGCGGCTCTGCAGGGGCGCCCCCGTTTTGAAGAACTGGTGAGGCGCAGCCAGCGCATGCTCAATCAGGCGCAGCAACAGGCCAGCATGAAGCTGGAACTGGTGGAACCGGTCCCCCCGTCGACCTCCCCGGCCCCGCTCATCGTGGGCTTGCATGGCAACAACAGCAATGCCAAACGCTTTTTGGAATACTGGCAGCATCTCAGTTTGCAGGGCTGGTGTTTGGCCTTCCCGCAGTCTTCGCTGGTTAGCGGCAAAGACGTTTACGTCTGGAATGACCTGCCTCTGGCCGAAAAAGAACTAAGGGTGCATTATCAGGCCATTACTTATAAGTATCCGGTAGATGAAAGTCGCACCATCATTGCCGGCTTTTCCAAAGGCGGACAGGTGGCCTTGCAGGCAGCTTTCAAGCAGACATTTCCCATCCGTGGGTTCATCACTGTGGCCCCCTATATTGGCGACCCCGACGCGTTCTTTGCCGCTTTGAACGTACAGCCGGGCAGCCCGCTGCGCGGCTACTTTCTGCTCGGCGAAAAAGATGAGATGTGCACGGCCGGCGCGCTGAAGCTGCACCAGCAGCTCAGCGAGGCGGGCGTGCCCTGCGGGGTGGAGGTCTTCCCGGGTATGGGGCACGAATTCCCGGCTGATAACGTTTTGGCCATCCAACGGGCCCTCGATTTTATCTTCGCTGCCTAGAATCGGGATTTGTGTCCGCGCTATAATGAGTGGGTATTTGTAAACAATACGGAGGAATTGAAAATGAAAACCAAAAAGAGACTGTTTTATTGGCTCGGTGCCGGGCTGATCGTTCTAAGCGCCTTTTTCGCCGTCGCGGTTCCCAATCATTTCTTCAGGCCCCAGAATTGTTATGCGCTTCTTTCACCGGTAGCCCCCGACAGCGGCGAGTCATCCCAAATACTGGAAAGCGGCTGTTACGACACCTTCGCAGAATCGATCGCGGCGGCTACCGGAGGACGCGTTCACCTTGCCCCCTCCATTACCGGCCAGGATCTCACCGACGAGATGCTCAACCACTAAAGCTGCCGCAAATACTTGATTTTGAAGAGGAATGATTAAGAAATGACAGCCGCCCTGCCCGCAAAACCCGCCAGTGAAGCGCTCATCTTGCCGCTGACCCCCGAACGCTGGGACGATTTCACAACCCTCTTTGGCCCCAACGGCGCCTGTTCGGGCTGCTGGTGCACCTGGTGGCGCCTGCCCGGCCCGGATTTCAGCAAAATGAGCACTGCCGAGAAGAAAGAATACATCCGAACGGTCGTTCAAGCGGGCAAAGAGCCCGGCCTGATCGCCTATCTTGAGGGCGTCCCTGTGGGCTGGGTTTCGGTGGCGCCGCGGACGGAGTTCGCCCGCCTGGCTCGCTCGCGCAAGCTGGCCCCCGTGGACGACGCCCCGGTCTGGTCGATCAACTGTTTTTTCATTGACCGTCATTATCGCCGCCGCGGGCTCAACCGCCAGCTTATAGAAGCCGCCATTCAGTTCGCAGCTTCCAAAGGGGCCACCCTGCTCGAGGCCTATCCCATCGAGGTCAGCGGCAAGGCCAGCAGTTCCAGCCTTTACTATGGCGTGGCCGATACCTTCCGCCAGTGCGGTTTCGCAGAGGTGGCGCGCCGCTCTGAGACCCAGGTGATCATGCGGTTGAAGGTGTAAATTTAGTGAGGATTAATAATTTGCTCTAAATTTAGGAGAGGGAAAATGAAAATTGAAAAGCAAACAATTGTGTGGATGTTTATCTTGGTAATAGTTGCTTTTGGGGCATGTGTTTTATTAAGGAATATTGATTGTAAAAATTCCACATTACTATATGATTTATCTCTAGGAGTTTTTGGTAGTGCATTTGTAAGTTTGCTGGTATCGTTTGCTATTTTAAGGAGTAAGTTTTCCGCTACTATTGAACAAATATTCTTTATCTGTAAAAAAATTAAAAACGCCTTTGATAAAACGTATTTTACTGATGAGGCTAAGTTTGAATTAATCGTCAGAGAAATCGCAAAATTACACAAAGAGTTCTATTACCATTACCAAGAGATTGAATATATTTTTCTGGTAAATTGTAAGTATAAAAAACCGATAATTGCTCTTTTTGAAAAGTATTCAACTTTTATTGTGGTATTTCTTACTTTGGAAGAACAATATGATTATTCACCCAATTTGACAGAGGAGATAAACCATAAAATTCTAGAAATAAAAACAATGGGAAAAATAAATTTTGCTGAATTTATAGCTTGTTATGTAGATTTGTATAAACTAATAGATGAGAGATTATGTAATGAGAGAATAAAATGGGATGAAGAGTTTATTAATTGTTTGTATAGTAAGAATGAACCGCGTACCCCCCTTACGATTAGGGAAATAATTGATGGTCTGAATAATAAAAACAATACCAAAATTTCTAAATAAAATAATAACCTTGTTAATATATGGTTGCATTTATTATGCTATTTATTTTAAACAAGAGTTACAAAAACCACATCATTTTGTGAATTATTGAGAAAAAACAAAAAAGAAAATTAACTTTAAAGAAATATTCTCTATCCAGTTAGTCCCTTCGCGATAAATTCTCCTTTCATATCCGCAGCTTCTTCTTTCGACCAAATCTTCGCGAATGCTATTCTCAATAATCGGTAAAATATGTCCAATTATCTATATTTAATTGCTATAATCGGTAATATATTACCGATTGTATTTAATAAATTTAATAGGGATACCGGGCAAACAAAAGCCCCTCGCCGATTCTGCGAGGGGTAATGTTATAATGATGGTGCCGAAGGTGGGAATCGAACCCACATTCCCGAGGGAACACGATTTTGAGTCGTGCGCGTCTGCCAATTCCGCCACTCCGGCACTAGCACACAGAGTATATCTGACAAATCTTTCAAGGTCAAGGATTTTTTATCTCATGAAACTGGGAATTATTGGTCTTCCACAAACCGGCAAAACCACCCTCTTTAACGCGCTCACCCGCGGCAGCCAGCCCACCGGGGCGGCCAGCGGCAAGATAGAAATACATACCGCCGTGGTGGATGTGCCCGATCCGCGTGTGGATGAACTCTCGAAGATGTTCAACCCCAAAAAGACCATCTACACCAAGGTCACCTATGTGGATATTGCCGGTCTCGACGGCAGCGCCGGGAAAGCCGGCATTTCGGGCGTGCTGCTCAACCAGCTCAGCCAGATGGATGGCTTCATCCACGTGGTGCGCGTTTTTGAAGACGAGAACGTCATGCACGTGCGCGAGACCATTGACCCGTTGCGCGACATTCAGGCCATGGACAGCGAACTGGTGCTCAACGACCTGATCGCCGTCGAACGCAAACTGGAGCGCCTGGTCGAAGAGAAGAAAAAGGGTGCCGGCCGCGATAAAGCCGTGATCGAACGCGAGACCGAGCTGTTCAATCGTTTTCACGAGACCCTGGCCAATGAAACCCCTTTGCGCGATATCGAGGTCAGCGACGAAGAGATGAAAATGCTGTCAGGCTTCGGCTTTTTGAGCCAGAAACCTCTGCTGGTCGTGCTCAACCTCTCAGAGGGGCAGGCGGAACCAAAGATCGAGTACGCGCACAAGAACACCAAGATCGTGGCCCTGCAGGGTAAGCTCGAAGCCGATATTGCCCAGCTTTCGCCGGATGAAGCGGCCATGTTCCTGCAGGAATACAATATCGAAGAGCCCAGCCTGAACCGCATGATCCGTTTGTCGTACGATCTGCTTGGTTTGCAGTCCTTCTTCACTGCTGGTGCCGATGAGTGCCGCGCCTGGACGGTGCATCGTGGCGCAACTGCCCCTGAAGCGGCCGGTGAGATCCACACCGATCTGCAAAAGGGCTTCATCCGCGCTGAGGTGGTAGCCTACGACGACCTGATGACCCTGGGCGGCATGAACGAGGCCAAGGCCAAAGGCAAGCTGCGTCTGGAGGGCAAAGAGTACATTGTGCAGGATGGCGATATTCTCAATATCCGCTTTAATGTGTAGGGAAATGAGCCGAAATTCGGAGATGGAGAACCGTATTGGCTCTCCATCTTTTTGTTAAAAGGGCCAATTTATGTCAGCGTTCAAGATCGAAGCGCTCGAAAATGAACAAGAAGCTGCGCTCATCCGCGCCTGTCTGAATGAATTCAATTTCCGGCTGGTACCCAACGATGAGCACCAGACCTTCAACTGGATCATCAGGCAAGAGGGCGAGGTGCTGGCGGGGCTGCTGGGGGATACCTATTGGGGCTGGCTTTATATCAGTATTTTGTGGGTCAATGAGACATTGCGCGGGCAGGGGTTGGGCTCTCAACTGCTGGCAAAAGCGGAGAGCGAAGCCTTTGCACGCGACTGCCGCAATGCACATCTTGAAGCACACGATTTTCAAGCACTGGAATTCTATCAAAAACGCGGCTATGTGATCTTTGGTCAGCTCGAAGATCTGCCCGTCGGGCACATAAAATATTACCTGCGCAAAAAGCTGTTGGGGTAACGAAAAAGCTCCTCCCGATTTAGGCAAACAAAAGGCGGTTTTTGCTTGTGTGATTTTTTTATGCGTGCTAAAGTGTGAGTACCACTACTTGGGCTCATAAAGTCAAAAAGCATGCTCTATCAGAGAGGGGATTCAATTATGAAGTTGATTAAAATCGCTTTTGTATTTTGCCTTGTGCTCGCAGTTTTTTTGTTGACTGGCTGCCAAACAATTGCGCAGATCATCTCGCCGGCTACAATGACGCCAACAGCCACTGCCACATTCACACCCACTCAAACCTACACTCCTTTACCCACTTCTACGCATACACCAACGGCCACCGCAACAGCTACTGAGAAACCAACGGCGACCCCCACCCAGGTACCTACCCAAAAGCCGGTGGTGCCTACCTCCACAAAAGCGCAGGCTGCTCCTACCACGGCCAGTAGTTCCAAGGGCGGCGACACACCCGTCACCTGGCAGAACGAAACCTCTCACGTGATCAAGGTCGTGGCTACGGGCGCCGGCAATTATACGCTTGTGCTTCAGCCTCATGAAGAGCAAATGGTCTACTGGAATTCCGGCAATTACACCATCAACTACTATCTGGATGGTGGCAGTTCCATTGCAGGCGTTGATTACTTTACTGTCCGAACAGAGGAGCACAACCTTCTGGTTTTGAATTTCAGGTAATCGTCAGGTTGGTAAAAAAACAGAAGTGATCCAATGAGACCACTTCTGTTTTTGTCTTTGGGGTTGTTTGGGCGTTCAACTCTACTGTTGGAGCAATTTCTCCAGGTCGGTCAGATTCACCCGCGAGGTCAGGTCAATGCTGATAGGGGTGACCGAGACCTCTTTTTTGAGCTTCAATACGTGGATGTCTGTATCCGGGGTGTTCTGCTCTTCGGGCAGCACACGGATGGTGGCATCCATTTGAGGAGCGCCACCGGCCGGGTTTTCTTTGAGGGCGGGGTAAAAATAGCGATTGGGGCTCAAACGGGTGACATGCCAGGGGGTTTGTGAAGAGGCGTCGGCAGGTACATTCACGTTGAGCAGATCTACATCGGCGGGCATCTTCTTTTCGAGCAGGGCGCGGGCAAACAACCAGGTAAAGTGAGCCGCGGCTGAAAAATCAACCTCGCGTGAATAGCCGAACCAATCTTCGCTCAGTAGTTCGAGCGAAACGGCCAGGGACGGAATGCCGAGTGAAGCCGCTTCAATGGCTGCCCCCACCGTGCCCGACATGGTCACATCGTGGGTGGGGTTTTCGCCGTAATTGATGCCCGAGACCACCAGATCGGGGGGGCGTTGGAGCACAGAGAAAATGCCATACTGCACGGCTTGGGTAGGCGTGCCGTTGATGGCATAGCAGGTCCATTCTTGCGAACCGATCTGCAACTGAGTGGGGTGAATGGCGCCGTCGGCATTGCCAGCCAGGCTGCGGCCGGCCCCTGAGTATTGCAGGCGTGGGGCGGCAACCGTCACGTAGCCAAGCGCAGATAATGCTTCGGCGGCTGCCCATAGGCCGGGCGAGAGAATGCCATCGTCGTTGGTGAGAAGGATTTGAGGGGAGTCTGTGTTCATGATTATTTCTCGAAATTATTCTATCCGATTGGTAACAAAAAGAGCGGTGATTGACCGCTCCTGAGATGGTGCCCCCGGCAGAATTCGAATCTGCAACCTTTTGCTCCGCAAGCAAACGCTCTGTCCAATTGCGCTACGAGGGCATGACTGTTAAGCGGTACAAATATACCGCGTCCACCAAAAAACGTCAAGGCAATGCCGATTGGGGCAAAAGAAGTTTTTTTAATCCGAAATGCCCCGCTGTTCATTTGGGTGCGTCTCCCTGTTTGGAGATGCGGGTGTTCTCTTCGATGGCCAGAAACACATTGATCAGTTCGCCCACCGCAAATAGAAGGATGCCGCTCACGGCACAGGCAATGAAGATAAGAATTCCCAAAAGCAGGCCGACCATCAATCCGGTGCCAGGCTGCAAGCCAATAAAACCGAACTGGTTGATCAGGTCGTCGTTAACTGAAAAAGTGAGCGGCGCCACCACCAGGCTGATCGTGGCCAGAATCAGGTCTACCACGGCAAAGAATTTCAACGCCTGGCCAATCGAATGCAGAAAATGGAATTTCCTTTGTTGATTGAAGTTGCTGCTCATAAGAGAAATTTTACCGGGAATTTGAAATTTTGGCTATTAAATACCAAAAGCCAAGGTGAGGGGGGCACCCTGGCTTCTGGTAACTCAATATTATCACGAGAAATGAAAAAAAGCCATTAAAAATTCATCGATTTTTTGTGGATATTTATAGAGATTACAATTTCATTAGTAAAAAATACCTAAATTTCTACCAATTTTATGTATTATTTACAAAAATTTTTTTATAGTTAGATAAAATAAAAAATATGATGTTTTTACTCTGCTTTCTCTATTAAGTTGGATGCAAAATGGTGTGATGATAAAAGAAATGATGAGTCAAATTGAACAAAAACAACTGACCGGCGGAAGATCCGGGGTCTTGCCTGGACATCCTATCAAAGTGCTGCAGATCACCTCTGCAGCCTCTGTTTCGGTTGGAACAACCCCTGTTGTTGAAACGAATATCTTATTGGTACGTCTTTCGTTAGAGGAAGAGATCGTATATGCCAACAGCGCTTTTGTGAGAGCACTGGGCATGCCATTGAACGAAGTGCTTGGTCGTGAAGTGACCGATCTTGTGCAGTTTGCCGATGGGGTACTTTATCAAAAATTACAAAAGCTGATCTCACACGAAAAGACCATTTCTACCACAATCGAGTTACAGTTTCCTGATGGGTCTGTGCATTGGTACCAATGTGTAGTGGAAGTGCTGACTGAAAACGCAGTTCAAGAAGTTCAAGTCATGGGCACAGAAGTAACCGTAGTAAAGCGCATGGAGCAGGTCATTGAGCTGCAGCGGCGCCTGTCGCTCTCATCAAACCTCAATGAGGCTGAACTCACGCAGTTGTTCTTTGAAGCAGTGGTTGCAATGACCCCGTTTGCTTGCGGCGCCTCATTGGTTTATGACGAAAACCAACATGAACTCTCTGTTTTAAAGAAAGAGGGCGCCAAGCTGCTTGAATCAAACCGAACTTTGCCAGAACCGCTTGATCGTGCTGAATTTGCAAAATTATTTCCGCAAAAGGTCACCCATATTTCCTTCTCAGATTTTGAACTGTTGAACAATATCTGCAATTTCAGCGAAGCGGTCGCCTGGGTGGAGTTGTTGCCCATCAGAGTGGAGAACGAGATTCAGGGTGTCATTTTGTTGGGAAACCCAGAAAAAACAGAGATCAATCCTGCCTATGAAAAACAGTTACAGTCTCTGGTGGGTTATTTAGACACACTGCTGTTTCAGGTGCGCGAAAAACGCAAGATCTTCTCGAAAGAGAAAGAGTTACAGGCGCTTTTCCGTTCCATTTCTGAAATGCTTTTACTGGTCAATTTGGAGGGAGGGGTAATAGAGATCAACCCGGCGCTTGACCGGCAAATTCGCAGAAAAAACAAAGGGACTGAAGTAGAAACGCTTTTTGATCTACATCCGCCAGAACTAAAAGAGCGCATTAAAGATGCGATTGAACATACCAAAGCCAAAGGAAGCACTGTTGTGCAATTGCCGCTCGCTCTGGCGAATGGCGAAACAATGACCACGGAACTGGAAATGGCAACGGGAATCTGGCATGACCAGCCAATAATCATCTGCATCTATAAAGATATTCGCCATCGAATTCAGGTGGAACAACTCGAAAACGACCGGCGCAAACTGGCCAGCGCCCTGGCAGCCTCGGCAGCCATTTTGAACAGCAGCCTGAACCTGGACGCAGTGATGCAGCATATTCTCGAAACAGTGGGTATGGTGGTTCCGAACACAAAAGCGAATATTGCCGTTCTCGATGGTAGTAATAGCCGTGTAGTTGCCAGCCGCGGTTATGAGCAAATGGGCACAAAAGAGCTTTTGCAGATGAGGATCATGGATGCCAGCAAAGTCAAGAACCTGGTGAAGATGATCGAAACGAAAAAGGAATGTCTGATCTCAGATACAAAAACCAACCCGGACTGGCTGGAATACCCCGAAACGATCTGGATCCGTTCTTATGTCGGCGCGCCGATCATTGTAAATGGCACTGTATATGGCTTCATTAACTGCGATAGTGATATTGCGGGAGAGTATTCTGAAACGGATGCGATCAACCTTAAACTGTTTGCCGATCAGGCGGCGATCGCCATTGAAAACGCCCGCTTGCACGATGAGGTGGAGCGTCATCTGCGGCAGCTTACAAAGATCACCGAATTAACGCGCACGGTTTTGGTTTCAAGCAATGTCAACGAGGTGATCCAAAAGGTTTCAGAGCCGCTTTTACGGCTGTTTGATGCCAATTCATTGATCATTACCAAATGGGAAGCAGCCACAAACATTGCCAGTTGTCTTTCGGTAAAAGGCGAAGGCGTGAAGCTCAAAGTAGCCAACGAGACACCTGCCGGAACTTCTTCATTGACAGAATTGGTATTAGGTCAAAAACAAGCCATGTTCTTTGAAAACGGCGGAGAAACAGAAGAACTTAACCGCTTGATCGTCAGGGCCTTTACTGACACTTACATTTTGGCTTTGCCAATGATGGTTGAAGAAATTCCTTTTGGCGTGATCTTTTTGGGATTCAACAAAAAAGGCCAGGTCTCGGTAGATGATATTACCATCGGTGCATACGCTGCCAACCAACTTGCTACTGCGATTCAGAAAAGCATGATGCTTGAATCTGAGCAAACATTGACTCAGCAATATTCTCACGCCAATGAATTGATCACCTCGCTGAGCCGGGTGTCTTCCTCTGTTAGCAGTTCCGCCGGCCCGAGGGGCATCATGGAGGCCATGGGCATGGGGTTGGAAAAGCTGCACATGCACAGCATGGTTTTCTTGCTGGATGAAGATCCTTGCTGTGCACACATGGAATATTCTTCACGGCAAAACGAATTGGCGGCATTCAACAGCAAGCTGGAAAAAAATTACTTCTTTGAATCTTTTAAAGTGGATGTCATCCCGGAATTTGATCAGGTGATCCACCAGCGTGGATCGGTGTTTCTAAAAGACATTGCTTCGCTGTTTTACAAAATCATGCCGGCTGAGTTGACCCCGTTCATGCATCGAATTTTTGATATTCTGGCGATCGGCCCCAAAACGAAATCGCTTGTGATGCCTTTATTCAGTGAAAATAAACCGGTTGGCATTTTAAACATCTATGGCGAAGAGTTGATGGAAATTGACCAAAAGGCCGGCGAAACTTTTTGCGGGCAGATCTCTTCAGCACTTGAAAACGCCAAATTGCTGGCCAAAGTGCAGCAGTTGGCCATCACCGATGAGTTGACCGGGGTGCTCAACCGGCGCGGATTATTTGAAGGGGCTACCCGCCAGTTTAAATCTGCGCGCCGCCTGGAACACGATCTTTCAGTATTAATGCTTGATCTGGATAATTTCAAAGAGGTCAATGATCGATTTGGGCATGATATCGGAGACGATGTATTAACTGAGCTGGTACAGCGCGTGCAGGCAAATATCCGCGAGGTAGATCTGATCGGGCGCTATGGGGGTGAAGAGTTTGTGGCCGTGTTGGTCGAAACCGATCTCAAGCAAGCAGTTGCAGTAGCAGAAAGGATTCGCTCGGTCATCGATAAAAAGCCGATCCAAACGCAAGAAGGAGCGATTCACACCACAGTCAGCATTGGGGTCACGGTCATTGGCCCACAATCGCAGGCGATCGAAGAGTTGATAAAACAAGCCGACCGTGCTCTTTACATCGCAAAGAATCGTGGTAAAAATCAAGTAGCGACATTGACAGGATGAATGGTCAATTAAAACGATGCCTGCTGCGAAGCCAAACAATAAAATCGATTCACAAAAATATACGGCCCGGTCTTCCAGGAGCGGAGTCTCCTATTTGATTGTAAACGAAGCGGGCCGTGTACTTTTTTCAAGCCCCAAGAGCATTCAAAGATTTCAAATAAGAGAAAACCACCAGATCGAGTGGGTAACGATAGACGGGAAACCCGACGGTGGCATAACAAAATCTGGAGAGACAGATGCCCCAGAAATTGTTGTGACCACCGTTTTTGATCTTTTCTGGCATGGCGAAAGAGCCCGCATGATCTTGCTGGATACCAGCCAATTTCAGGAGCAGATCTTCCGCGAGATTTCAACCGCGCAGCCTGAGTTCGTAACAGTGGGTCAGATCCCCTGGGTGTCGTTTACCTGCAAGACCCAGGCGCCCTATGAAATGATCACCATCAAAAATCAGGCGCTCGAATTGACGGGTTTCTCGGTAAATCAATTGCTTTCAAATAGTATGAACGCTTATCGGCGTTTGATCGCAACCGACGACCGTATGGGAGTCTTTCAAAAGATTCAAGAAGCCCTTGAAACGGACTCGTCTTACCAGGTGATTTACCGCATTCGCCATTCTTCGGGTGAAGTGCGCTGGGTGCAGGAACAAGGGCAGCACATCGTGGATCAGGCCAATCACGTTGATCTCATCTCGGGCTGGGCGCTGGATGTAACCCAGCGCAAGCAAACAGAAGAATCACTTTGGGAAAGTGAATCGCGCTACACAAGTTTTGTTGAGGCCTCTCCAGACGCTGTGTTTATGTTGGATAGAGATGGCCATATCGTTTTGGCCAACGATCGTTTTTATTCCATGATCGGTGTCGATCACCCAGATGATTTGCTGGGTAAGAACATTTTAGATTACCTTGATGCCGATTCACGCAAAGTGCTCGACGTCAATTTTGAAACGCTGATGAACACTTTTCCGATCATCGGACGGGTCTTTCGTTTACAAACCCGCACGAATGCCGGGATCGTCCCGGTAGAGACAAATGTTTCTACAATTCGCGGAGAGAATGATGAGGTCTCGGCTTATGTGGTTATTGCCCGTGATATTCGCGAAAGGGTGATGGCCGAGCAGGCTTTGCGTGAAAGTGAAGCCCGTTACCGCGCCATCGTTGAAGATAACCCAGAAATGATCGTGCGTTTTCAACCGGATTTGACCGTCACTTTTGCCAATGCCGCTTTATGTAGATTTCTGTCACTTTCTCCAATAGACCTGATCGGATACAGGCTAAGTGAAAAGGTCATCAATCAGGGGCATCATTTGATTGACCGCCTGGTTTCGCTGGTCTCACCGATGATGGAACCGTTGGATAGCGAATTTTCCCTCCACGGCTCAAATGGCAAAGATCACTGGTATCGCTGGAAAACGACAGCCATTAAAGACGAAAACGGCCAGTTCATTGAATACCAGTCCATCGGCGAAGACATCACCAATCAGAAGCGAGCGCAAAAAGCCGAGATCGAGTCAGAGAACCGGCTTCGCGAACTGATGGAAAACATTAAATTGGTCGCCCTAATCCTGGATCCAAACGGCCGGGTAACCTTTAGCAACTCATATTTTTCAGATTTGACCGGTTGGCAGAAAGAAGAAATTCTCGAAGAAGATTGGGTAAGCAAGTTTATTCCGCTCGATCAGCGGGTGATGCTGCGAAAGATATTGATCGAAAGCGCAATTCACGGCAATATTCCACAGCACAATGAGAACTCTATTTTGTGCAAGAACGGTGAACAAAAACTGATCTCGTGGAACAACACAATATTAAAAGACAGTTCCGGCGAGGTCTCGGGCATTGCCAGTTTGGGTGAAGATATTACCGAAAAGAACCTGTCAGAAAAGATTCAAGAGATCGTGTTCAAAATTTCGCTTTCTGCCAATGAGGTAGAAAATCTACAATCTCTGTACAAGTCCATTCACAATATTCTAAAGACCCTGATGCCGGTCGAAAATTTCTTTATCGTTCATTATGATGACGAACAGGACCTGATCAGTTTTCCTTACTTTGTAGATGAATTTGACCCACAACCCGAGCCTTATAAATTAGGCAGGGGTCTGACCGAATATGTGCTGCGCACCGGAAAAACGCAGTTAATTGACCCTGAAAAGTTTGAAGAATTGTCGCAAAGCGGCGAGGTGATCTCAGTAGGTACCCCTTCGGTAGATTGGATCGGTGTGCCGCTCAAGGTGCAGGGCAAGATCATTGGCATGATGGGAGCACAGACCTATTCGCCTGGCATCCGATATAGTGAACGTGATGAGCAGATCCTCAACTTTGTCTCCACCCAGGTGGCTATGGCAATTGAGCGCAAGCGCTCAGAGCAGGCGCTGCGCACCAGCCAAAAGCGCAATCAACTGCTGGTCGAAGCCTCTACCGATGCGATTTTTACAGCACAACTGGATGGTACGATCCTCGATTGCAACGACGTTGCCAGCCAGCTTTATGGTTATTCACGAGAAGAGATCCTAAACCTGAACCTCTCTGATCTGGTATGTGAAGGGAGTATTCAAGAAATTCTGAATATCTCTAAGTGGAGAAGCAAAGATAGTCATTTTGTGCGTGACATCTCCAACGTACGAAAGAATGGCGAAGAGTTCCCGGCCGAGATCAGTATTCGCCAAACGATGGTGGAAGAAACGCCAGTTTTGGTCTCTTATGTGCGTGATATCACCACCCAAAAGCTGGCTGCCAAAGTGATAGTAGAGAGCGAAGAGAAGTTCAGAACCCTGGCCGAGAACACGGCAGCCGGTGTGTTCATTCATAAGGGCGGCAAATATACATACGTCAACCCCACCTGGTGCCAGATCACCGGGTACAGTACGACGGAATTGCTCAACGCTATTCCCGAAGCAGCGCTGAATTTGCAAAAGGAAGTGTCGCAAAAAGCCAAGAGTGAGAATGGCAATGCATCTCCTGAACACCTGGAGCGGACGATCACCACCCGCAATGGTGAGAAGCGAATCATTGACCTTTACCTATCTGCCATTGTGCTGGAAAACGAACCGGCAACAATTGGAACCGCCGTGGATGTGACCAACCGCAAGCAGCGTGAACACGAACTGGAAGTGATCGCTGAAATGGGTGAGGCTTACCGCATCAATAACACCCGCGAAGAGGTACTCTCGATTGCGATTTTGAAGTTGGTAGACATTCTCAAAGCGGATGGCGTTTTCATTGAGGTGATCGATATCGACGAGGCCGCCAATACCATGATCAAGGCTTCAGGCGATTGGAAACACCTGGAACAAACCCCAGTCGCCATCGGGCAGGGGTTAAGCGGCCATCTAATGAAGACCGGGCAGCCTTACCTGAACACCCATGCCAGCAAGGATCCCTATTTGTTGTATCCAGACCTGGTCAAGGAATTCGACTCTGTAGCGGGCGTGCCTTTGATCACCAGTGGATTCACCATTGGGGCTGCGGTGATCGGGGCCAAACATGCCTTCACAGAAAACGATCTGCGTCTGCTGCGAGCCATCGGGGACTTGACTGCCGGAGCATTACAGAGGACCTCTCTGTTTGAGAAGACACGCTTGCAGGCCAGCGAACTTAAACATGCCTACAACTCCACCCTGGAGGGCTGGGCATTGGCTCTTGAATTGCGTGACAAAGAGACACAAGGCCATTCGGTGCGCATCGCCAACCTGGCAGTGAAACTGGCCCGGCGAATGGGGGTGTCTGAAGACCAGATCGAAAATCTGCGCCGGGGCGCTTTGCTGCACGACATCGGCAAATTAGGGGTTCCAGACACGGTGTTGCTGAAACAGGGCAAATTAAGCGGCGAAGAATGGGTGGTCATGCAAAAACACCCCACCTATGCCTATGAAATGCTCTCTCAGATCAAAGACTTTAAAGATTCGATCGATATTCCCTACTGCCATCATGAATGGTGGGACGGCAGCGGTTATCCGCGCGGGCTGGAAGGGGAAGACATCCCATTGGCGGCGCGAATCTTCTCAATTGTAGATGTCTGGGACGCACTTACATCCGACCGACCCTATCGTGCTGCCTGGAAGCGCAAAGAAGCACTGGCGCATATCATCAACCAGGCAGGGTCACATTTTGACCCACGGGTGGTGGATGAATTTGTTCGTATGGTCATGGAAGATAAATAAAACCGGTTCAGCTAGCTGAACCGGTTAATTTTTGCTTATTCTTCGCTGATCTCGATGGTTTGAAGGGTCACCGCGGGGCTGTTGCGCATGTTGGGGTCGCGCGGCGGAATGGACATGAGCACGTCCAGGCCTTTTACCACCTGGCCGAAGACAGAGTGTTTGTGGTCGAGCCAGGGAGTGGGCACATGGGTGATGAAGAACTGGCTGCCGTTGGTATTCGGGCCGGCATTGGCCATCGAAAGCACGCCCGGGCCGCTGTGGCGCAGGCTGGAATCAAATTCGTCGTTGAACTTGTAGCCGGGGCCGCCCATGCCGGTGCCGGTAGGGTCACCGCCCTGAGCCATGAAATCGGCGATCACGCGATGGAAGATGGTGTTGTCGTAGAAACCTTCGCGGGCCAGAAAAACGAAGTTGTTGACGGTGCGAGGCACTTTGGCAGCATAGAGACTGACGGTGATGTCACCTTTATCGGTCTTGAAAACGGCCGTGTATTTCTTTGAGGGATCAATCGTAAGTTCTGGTGGTTTGGACCATTGTTTGGCGGGCATAATTATTTTTCTCCTTCCGATACAGAATGTTGAGTCATTTTAGCATATTTAGAGCCGGTAAAGTAGATTTGGGCTTAACATCTGCTATACTGAATTTCATGAGCGATACAAACTCTCACTTTGATATTGATGACTCTGAACTTCGTTTTGATTTTGTTCGCTCCAGCGGGCCAGGGGGACAGAATGTGAACAAAGTCGCAACGGCTGTTCAGTTGCGGTTTGATATACGAAATTCGCCTTCTTTAGCTTTTGACGTGAAGGAGCGATTGATAAAGCTCGCCGGCAGCAGGGTAACCGAGGAAGGAATTTTGGTCCTGGTGGCCCGGAGATACCGCACCCAGGAGCAGAATCGCGCCGATGCCATTCAGCGTTTGATCACTTTGATCAACAAGGCCAGTGAGCCGCTGCCAGAGCGGCGCGCCACCTGGCCGACACGTGCTTCCAAAGAGGTGCGGCTTGAATCGAAGCGCAGACAAGGCGAAAAGAAGCAGTTGCGTCAAAACCACAAAAAAGAAGATCTGTGGTAATTTGCATTGTGTAAATTGGACAAATTACCGTATAATATTTTTATTGAATTCATGTTATTTCAAATAGGAGAGTACTATGTGGTATTACACCCAAAATAATCAGCAGGTTGGTCCCGTTGATGAAGCCAAGATCAAAGAGTTGGTTGCCAGTGGCGTGATCAACGCCAGCACCATGGTTTGGACTGCCGGTATGGCTTCCTGGCAGGCGATCACTCAGACCCCGTTGGCAAGCCTGGTCGGCAATTTGCCCCCGGCTCCCCCGACCTATGCCCCCGCAGCGGTTGCGGATCCGCGCACAAAAGGCACCAATGATCTCTTTACCTGGTACTGGATCAGCTTGATCGGCATTTTGTTGTTCGGCATCGGTATCATCCCGGCCGCGATCTTGTTCTTCATCCTCATCCACAAAGCCTGGACAGCCGTGCAGCATGAAGGCATCCGTGCCACCCCTGACGAAGCCGTGGCATTTTGTATGGTTCCCGGCTGGAACTATTACTGGTTCTTCCCGGCCTTCCGCGGCCTGGCCAAAGAGTTGAATGCCAAAGTGGATGCTATGGGCCTGCCCGTTCAGAAGATCAACCTTGACCTGGTTACCTGGATGATCATCTGTTTGTTCGGCAGCCCCATTACCTTTGGCGTGTCCTTGATCGCTTTCATCGTCTTGTGGATCATGTACACCAACAAGGTAAAGAACATCCTCAACGCCATTGCTGTAGCGTAATAATTTGTTTCTAAAACGAAATGACCGGCTGAATATTCAGCCGGTCATTTTATGTTGCAAATCATTTAAACAAATGCTATTCTCTGTATACTTACTTGAAATAAAACTTTTACAGGGGGTAAATTCGATGTGGTATTACTTGTTTGGAAATAAGCAGTATGGCCCTGTTGATGAAGAAAAAATTCGAGAATTAATGGAGATAAAGATCATCAATGGGCAAACTAAAGTTTGGCGTACAGGCATGCAAAATTGGCTGCCCCTAGAGAAAACTGAATTAGCAGGC
This sequence comes from uncultured Anaerolinea sp., assembly GCA_964459385.1. Lineage (GTDB taxonomy): Bacteria > Chloroflexota > Anaerolineae > Anaerolineales > Anaerolineaceae > UBA6107. The sequence continues at coordinate 768 of CAYWLG010000013.1, read as the reverse complement.
ATTCGACTGAACAAACTGGTTTCACAAAGTTCTTTTTCTAATTTTCCTATCCAAAAGAAACATTATAAAGTGGTGCGAGGCCGCTTAAACCAACTTTACACATGGTGGCTTATCACTTTTTGCATGACGATTTTGTTTTATTTTTTAAATTTTATAGTGGTTGTTTTTTCGATAAATGTCGTGAAAGCTGCAATTTATTCACTCAGTTGTATTTTCGAAATATCAATAATAACCAATTCAGTTTTGTTTTTCGTCCTTCTTTACAAATTTTGGGCAGCAATCCAAGATGGAAGGGCTATTACAAGCCCAGAAAAAGCGGTCGGTTTATCGCTTATACCCATATATTATTTATATTGGAATTTTTATTCTTTCTGGGGACTTTCTAAGGCTTTAAATCAATACATAGATGCACACATAGCCTCTACCCTTTCTAAAGAAACGCACAGATCGAAAAGTTGGATATCTTTGCTCTTTGTAATATTTACAACGGTTACGTCGCTGGCAATTCATATATTTGTTGTAAGTTATCTTCTCACTGCAAACATTTCTCTTGAAAGCTTTTTGAGGGTAAAGATAACTTACCCTACGTGGTATCTGGCAACAAACTACCCGGTTTCCATAATTTTTTACATATTACAATTAATCATGTATAGTGACTTTATTAAAACAACGGAAAGTATTTTAAAAGTAGAAAGCAAAGATAAGCAAAACCACCCAAAATGAACTGCACCCCAAAAGTTGGACACCACCAACAGAAAGGGGTGCAGT
>CAYWLG010000012.1:0-95692 GCA_964459385.1 uncultured Anaerolinea sp. | reverse complement strand
ACTGCACCCCTTTCTGTTGGTGGTGTCCAACTTTTGGGGTGCAGTTCATTTTGGGGATGGTTTTTGTCTGATTAGTTGGTCTGAACCTTGTTTTCGAGCGTGCGGGAGAGGATATCTTCCTGCTCTTTTGAAACAGCCTTCTTGCCATCCTGTTTCTTCTTGCGATCTTTGGCCTTTTCCATGGCGGCACGCATGGCCAATTCCATGACGGTCGGTTCGTTTTCGGCTTCAGCCTCGTTGAAAGAATCGATCAGGGCGCTGTTGTCTTCTTCACCGGCACGGCGGGGTTTGCGCGGGGCTTTCTTTTCGCGTTTGGGACCGTCAGCAGCAGAGCGGGTAGTGGTGGCAGCAGATCTTGCGGGTTTCTCTTTAACCTCTTCCACCGGTTCGGGCTGCAGGGCCTTCATGCTCAATTTGATCTGTTTCTTGCGGCGGTTGACGTCAATGATCTGCACTTCCACTTCGTCGCCTTCTTTGACGACATCGGAGGGCTGCTTGACATAACCGTGAGCCATTTCGCTGATATGAATCAACCCGGGGCGTTCGGCTCCGATCTCAACAAAGGCACCAAATTTTTCAAGGCGAACCACCTTGCCTTTGACCTGATTGCCGACTTTGATGTCACGCCATTCGAGGTCAAGGGGTTTGATCATGGTCAATTCGATGCGTTCATCATCGTCTTTACGAACGACCTTCTTGATCCAAACTTCGATCTGTTGCCCTTCCTGCAGAACATCTTCAACCCTTTTGATCGGTTGGTTATCCGATGAAACAATCTGCGAGATGTGAAGAACGGCCGGTTTACCGGTGCCGAGATCGATCACAGCTCCCGCAAGACGGATTTTTGAAACAGTTCCAGTAAATTGCATTTTTGGTCGTAATTCCATTGCGCGGTCTGTATCCGCAACAATATTCGATTCCATAACGTGCCTCTCCCAGGTTCAAATATCAGCGAAGGTGCATTATACCCTTTGCTAGAAATACTGTCAATTAAAACAACTTAATAGAAATTTCCGCACCAATGATAACACAGCTTATTGATTATTCAAGAGAATATCGATGGCTTTGTTCAATTGCGCGTCATTTTTATTGTTGATGTCTTCTTCTGTTAATTCCACCACATAATCGGGTGTCAGACCCACACCGTTGATCTGGCGTTTCTGTGGGGTCAACCAATGTGCCACGGTGATGCGCACCGCGCCCTGATTGTTGTCGAGGGTGATCCAGTTTTGCACCGAGCCTTTGCCATAGGTGGTGGTGCCTACCAGCACACCGCGGCCGTAATCCTGAATCGCGCCGGCCGTGATCTCAGAGGCTGAAGCAGTGCCTTCGTTGACCAGCACCACCAGCGGAATGTTCGTGGCCAGCCCCCCCGGAATGGCGTTGTATTCGTTCATGGTGCCATTGCCTTCTTCTTCGTACATGACCACGCCATCGCCGACAAACTGCGATACCACTTCGATGGCCGTGTTCAAATAACCGCCGCCATTATTACGCAGATCAAGGATGAGCCCTTTAGGGTTCTGTGCCAGCAGATCGGTGAGGGCCTTTTTTAGGTCATCTGTGGTCGTGTCGCCGAAAGTAGCCAGAGCCACATAAGCGATCTGGTTGTCGAGCATCTTGCTCTCGATGGTAGGCACCTCGATCTTCGCGCGGGTGATGGACACATCAAAAGTCGAATCGGGGTCGGGGCGATGGATCGAGAGGGTCACCGTCGAGTCAGCCGGCCCCAGTACAGATTGCAGCACGATGCTCGGATCGGTGCCGGTCATGTCTTTGCCATCAATGGCCGTGATCTCGTCACCGGCTTTCAGACCAGCCGCTTCGGCCGGCGAGCCGGTCATGGGGCTGATGATGGTCAGGTAAGCGCCGGAGGTATCTACATAGGCGCCAATGCCTTCGTAACCGCCTTCCAGCGGCATGGTGGCCTGCTGGTATTCTTCCGGGTTCATGTATGAGGTGTGCTTGTCGCCCAGCGATGCGAGCATGCCGCGAATGGCACCCTGCATCAACTCGGTGTCGTTCACCGGCTGATCAACATATTCGCTGTGGACGAGCTGCCAGGTTTCCCAAAATGGCTGGAAAAGCGAGTCGGTACTGCTGTTACTCGCCGTTGGGGTCGGGGTGGCCAGAACACTGGTCTGTAAAGCAGAATCGAGCACACCTTGCTGGGGGATCAACCAACCAATAATCAGCCCACCAGAGAATGTACCTGCCAAAAGAAAGATCGCCAAAAAAGCGATGAGAATGTTTCGTCCGGTTTTATTCATAAAATTAACTCTCCTGCGGTAACGCTTGCCGCAAATATACCCATAACGATACTACCAAAGCATTAACTGATTATGAAATTTCTTTTTCTTCGCTGTCCGGCTCGCTGTTGAGCTTTTTTACCTTTTCAGCCAGCTCATTCAACTGAGCATTCTCTTGCTTCCAGGGGTCACGCAGCACCTCTCCGGCGGCATGCATGCGATCGGTCCAGTGATCTTGCCCCTTCTTTTTGCGGAAGCTGAGGAAAATGCTCATATTCAAGCCGATCACAAAGGCAACAAACAAAATGATCAGTGCCCAACCGCGTAAAGTAATGGATTCAATCATATTTTCTCTCGCCTTCCTTCAATTGACGGGGATTACATCGGGCAGGTCAAGCAGTGAGAGCACGGCAGCGTCAATGCCTTCGGGGCAGGCCGGCACGCCAGCCTGAATGGTGAAAAGGCCAGCTTTGCGTGCTGAGCGCAGGTTATTGGCCGAGTCGTCGATCATGACACAGTTTTCAGCTTCTTTCACCCCGGCCAGTTTTAGTGCGGAATGGAAGGCTTCTACCTGGGGTTTGCAGTAAGGGTGAATGGCGCGAATGTCGATGATTTGCTCAAAAATGCCTTGCAGACCAATGGCGCTCAAAACACGATGGGCATGATTGGTATCGGCATTGGTGAAGATCACTTTGCGTTGAGGGTACGAAAGCAGGGTTTCACGCAGATCGGGGTTGGGGAAGAGAAAATTGGTCACCGGAACATCGTGAACATAATCCAAAAAGGCCTGTTCTTCGATGCCGTACAACTTTACCAGCCCCTTCATCGTTGAGCCGTACTGCAGAAACAATTCAGTGCGCAGATTGTGCACTTCGGCGGCCGGAATATGGACCTGTTCGCGCATAAAAGTTTCGATACGTACGCCGATGGCATCCCAGAGACCTGAGGTGGAAGGATAGAGGGTATCGTCCAGGTCAAAAAAGAGGGTTTCAAAACACATGGGTGAAGTATACCTTGTTTGAACAAAAATAAAAACAAATCCTCCCGGCCTGGGATATAATTTTAACCTATGAAAATACACCTTCTACCCGATGAAGTGGCTTCACAAATCGCCGCCGGTGAAGTGGTGGAACGACCGGCTTCGGTGGTAAAGGAATTGGTCGAAAACGCCATCGATGCCGGGGCAAAACGCCTCTCCATCCGCATTGAAGGCGCCGGCCAGCGTTTGATCGAGATCAGCGACGATGGGGTGGGCATTTCAGCAGAAGAGATGACACTGGCCATCGCCCGCCACGCTACCAGCAAACTGAACAATTCTGAAGACCTCTTTCACATCCGCACCCTGGGCTTTCGCGGCGAAGCACTGGCCTCGATTGCCTCGGTTTCTCACTTTACGATCACATCCCGCTCACAAGGCCAGAACAGCGGTGCCCGCATCCAGGTGGACGGCGGAAAAGCCTCTGCACTGGAAGTGATCGGGGTGCCGCCAGGTACAGTGATCGCCGTACGCGACCTCTTTTACAACACCCCGGCTCGCCTGAAATTTCTCAAACGCGAACAGACCGAACGCCAGCAAATTGATGGCCTGGTAACGCGCTACGCGTTGGCTTACCCCAACCTGGCATTCAGCCTCACCCAGGAGGACAGGGTCATCTTGCAAACCAGCGGCAGCGGAGATCGCCGCGAGGTGCTTTCTCAAATCTATGGGGTTGAGTTGGCCCGACAGTTGCTTGAGGTGGATTTCAGCGATGAGGGCGTCAGTATCGGCGGTTTCATCAGCCCCATTGCCTTGACGCGCTCCAACCGCAAAGAGATGACCTTTTTCGTGAATGGCCGCTGGGTGCAAGACACCGCCCTTGCTTCGGCGGTGATGCACGCTTACCAAACTTTCATCATGGTCGGGCGCTACCCGATCAGCATCCTGTTTATTCAACTCGAACCCGAAGAAGTGGATGTCAACGTTCACCCGGCCAAGGCAGAGGTGCGTTTTCGCAAGCCCGACCAACTTTTTTCTTTGATGCAGCGGGCGGTGCGGCGTGCCTTGTTGGCCTATTCGCCTGTGCCTCAGGTAAGTGTCAACACCTGGCGCATTGACCCGAAATTTTCTTTGCCAGAAACGGATTGGGCTGCCTTTGACTCCGGCGACGAAACTCAACCCGGCCTCGGCTTAACCACTGAGGGCGACACAGCCTCACTTGCCCCGACGCAGGCGTCCATTTTGCCTTCAGGGGCCATCCCGTTGCTGCGCTGGATCGGCCAGATCGGGGCGACCTATCTGATCGCCGAAGGGCCGGATGGCCTCTACCTGATCGATCAGCATGCGGCTCACGAACGCATTCTCTTTGAACGCTATGTGACGCAGGCGCAGCGCCCCGATGCCCAGGCGCTGTTGCAGCCGTTGTTGTTTCAATTGCCACCCCAAAGCGCAAATTTGATGAGCGAAAGCCTGTCGGTGCTCGATAAGCTGGGCTTCAAAGTGGAAGAGTTTGGCGGCACTTCCTTTCGTATACTCTCCATCCCGGCTTTCTTCAAAAATGGTGATCCGGTGGCCGCCGTGCGTTGCGTGGTGGAAGATTTTGAAGAAGATGAATCCCCTCTGGCCAATGAACGGGAAGCCCGTTTGGCCGCACGTATCTGCAAACGACTGGCTGTGAAGGGCGGTCAGGTGCTTTCGACCGAAGAACAGAAAAAACTGGTTCAGGATCTGGAAGCCTGTCAAAGCCCGCGTACCTGTCCGCACGGGCGTCCCACCATGATTCACCTTTCGGTGGATCTGCTGGAGCGCCAGTTTGGCAGGCGCGGCGCGCGTTCCATGTAGAAAAAAACCTCCGTTGCGGAGGTTTTTTAGTGGTTAGATGTTTGTGTGATCGTGGATGATTTCGGCCAGACGACTGAACTGCTGACTGACCAGACTGTCGGGTTGAAGTTGGATCATCGGCAAATGGCGCTGTGCAGCCTGGTTGGCCATCTCAGGGGCGGGCGGAATGAGCAAACTTACCGGCATGCCCTCCAACTCTTCACTGACCTGCATCGAATTCATTTGAATGTCGGCACGAACGCGATTATAGATCACCAGATTGACCGATTTGGCGGCCATCAGATTGGCCGCATTAAGCTCATTCAAGAAATTTTTCGTCCGTCTGACCGAAATTAACTGCGGTTCAGTTAGAATAATAAGCTCATGCAAGTTCTGGCAGATGTTTTCAAAACCGGGAATGAAGTTGGTACCAATATCCAGGAACACGATCCCTTGAACATTCACAAGCGCTTTTACGATGGCTACCAGTTTTGTGCCCAGATCGCTGAAATCGAGGTTTTTTACTTCAGAGGGAGCCAACAGTACCTTGACCCCATAGCTGGTGTTGACAAAAGCCGATTCGACCAGGCTGGGCGTGATCTCATTTACCGGATGCTGTAACAAAGTGGAAAGACCGTTTTGGTTATTGAAACCCATTTCCAGTGCCCAGGTGCCTTGACCGGGACGCATTTCAACCGCATAAACGGGCGTCTTATAGGTTTGTGAATAACTTGTCGCCAGGTTAAGCGCACAGGAAGAGACGCCCAAACCGCCGCGGGAGGCCAAAACACCCACTAGATGACTCTGATTGGCAGGCGCCTGCGGCGCAGAAACTGCGTTGCGGGCACGTGAGCGGGTAAGCAGGGCCTTAATATGGGCGACGAGTTCGGCGGGGTGAACGGGTTTGGTCAGATAATCATCCACACCGGCATCGTATCCGGCAACCTTGTCATCCACCTGGCTTTTGGCAGTGAACATCAAAATGGGGGTGAGGGCGGTGGCGGGCATCTGACGCAGGGTGCTGGTGACCTGGTAGCCGTCCATATCGGGCATCATCACGTCCAGCACGATCAAATCAGGCTGTTCGCGCTGCGCCATCGAAATCGCCTGAGCGCCATTGGAGGCAGAGGCAATTTCATACCCTTGTCGTTGCAGCATTAAGCCTACAAGTCGTAGGGTTTCAACGTCATCATCCACAATTAATATTTTTTCTGCCATCGCTCACCTGTCTGTATAGTCAAAGTCTAGCATAATTAAAAGCCACACGCAAGTAAAACTATGATAAAGAAATGAGGCCTTTATCGATAATGCTATAATCGGCCTATGGATCTCATTCAGATTGAGAAACGGCTTTCAGAGGACTGTTCGCTAAAAAAAGACACCCCGTTATTGGTGGGTGTCTCCGGCGGACCGGACAGCCTGTGCTTGCTGCACCTGCTGCACGCGCTGGGTTACTCGCTGATCGCTGCCCATGTAAACCATCAATTACGCTCTGAGGCAGACGCCGAAGCTGAATATGTGGCCCGTTTCGCCCAGAGTTTGAATGTGCCCTTTTGCGAAACACGCCTGGATGTGATGGCCTTCGCCCAAAAAGAGAAGCTGTCAGTGGAAGAAAGCGCGCGTATTTTGCGTTACCGATATTTGCTGGCCACGGCAAAAGAAACCGGTGCTCAGGCCGTGGCGGTGGCCCACCAGGCGGATGATCAGGTTGAAACCGTGCTCATGCACCTCTTGCGCGGCGCCGGGCTCTCTGGCCTTAAGGGCATGCCCTACCGTGGCTATTTGCCCACTTTCTCTGAAACGATCCCGATTGTGCGCCCGCTTCTGGGTGTCTGGCGCCGGGAAATTGAAGTGTACTGCGCAGAGAATGCGCTCGAGGCCTGCTATGATGCTTCCAATCAGGATGTGAAGTATTTTCGCAACCGCATCCGCCATGAACTGATGCCGCTGCTGCGAACCTTCAACGAGCGGGGCGTAGAACATATCTGGCAGCTCAGCCAGCTTGCCGGCGCAGAGGATGCCTTTTTTGAGAAGGCTGTTGAAATGGCAAGACTGGATGTAGGGTGCTCGCAAGGGCAGGGCTATGTGATCTTTGCTGAAAAGGCCTTTCAGCGGCTCGATCTGGCGCTGCGGCGCCGTTTGTTGCGTACCTGGGTGGCAGAATTACAGCAGAATGTGCGCGATATCGGCTTTGAAGTGATCGAAAAGACGCTTGCTTATTTGGACGACCTAAAGCGCTCCGGTACCTGTCAATTGCTGGATGGAATGTGGCTGAACCGGTTTTCTTGCTCGCAAATGGCGCTGTATCTCTCAGATGCAGATTTCTCCCCTGAACTGCCGCTGCTCTCTGGCAGACAGGAAATTGAACTCAATTGCCCCGGCATCACCCCTCTTAACCAATACTGGCAGATCGAAGCGAACTGGGTAGATAGAGGTGGACTGTCTTTTGCGGCCGACGAATGGACGGCATTGGTTGATGCCGAAAAATGCTCTGCAGGGCTGCGCCTGACAAGTGGGAATTCAGCGGATCGTTTGAGTTATCTGGGGAATGGAGAACACACCCTTAAATTGGGCGACCTTTTCACCGATAAAAAAGTTTTTCGGCCGGCTCGCGCGCAGTGGCCGGTTGTTAGATGCGGGGAAGAGATCCTGTGGGTGCCGGGGCTCAAACGCGCCCGGGTCGCGCTTGTGGATGAGCGAACCCACAAAATTCTAAAACTGCATGTGACCAGAAAATAAAACACCCCGCCGAGTTTTTTCGACGGGGTGTTGGTCAACTAACGACAGAACTATTTGATCACTTCAATGCCGCCCATCCACGGACGCAGGACTTCGGGCACCACGATGCTGCCATCGGCCTGCTGGTAATTTTCGAGCACGGCGATGAAGGTGCGCGGCAGGCCCAGACCTGAACCGTTAAGGGTGTGCAGCAGGCGCGGCTTGCTGCCATCGGCAGGTTTGAATTTGATATTGGCACGGCGGGCCTGAAAATCGCCCACATTCGAAACGGAGGAGACCTCAAGCCATTCGTCGCAACCCGGTGCCCAAACTTCTACGTCATAGGTAATGCGGGCGTTGAAGCCCAGGTCACCACTGCACAGGCGTTTGATGCGATAGGTCAGCCCCAGCCCTTTGCAGGTATCCTCAGCGTCTTTGAGCATCTTTTCCAGTTCGGCGTCTGACTCTTCAGGTTTGCAGTAGATATACATCTCTACCTTGTCGAACTGATGGCCGCGTTTGATGCCGCGTACATCACGCCCGGCAGACATTTTCTCACGCCTGAAGCATGGGGTGTAGGCGGTAAAGCGCTGTGGCAGGGTGCCTTCATCAAGCACCTCGTCTTTATACATACCGGTCAGGGGCACCTCGGCGGTAGGCACCATCCACAGGTCTTCTTCAGCATCGTGATACAGGTTATCCACAAACTTGGGTAACTGGCCGGAGGAATAGAGCGTTTCGGCCTTGACCATGAAGGGCGTGTAGCGTTCTTCATATCCCTGGCGGGCGTGCAGGTCGAGCATCCAGGCGATGAGGGCACGTTCCAGACGCGCACCGGCGCCGTTCAGAATGTAAAAGCGCGAGCCGGTCAGTTTGACGCCGCGGTCAAAATCAATGATGCCCAGTTGGCTACCCAGTTCCCAGTGCGGCAACGGTTTGAAGGCGAACTCTTTTTGCTTGCCCTCCACACGCACCACGATGTTCTCGCTGTCGTCTTTGCCGTAGGGGGTGCTGGGGTCGGGCAGGTTGGGGATGGAGGAGATCAGGTAGTTAAGGCGTTCTTCCACCTTGCGCACCTCGTCGTCCAGTTTGGCGATGTCTTCGCCCACCTGACGCATGGCCTCGATCTTCTGCTGACGTTCGGCCGCATCTTTGGTCTGGCTGATGGCTTTGGAAACGGTGTTGCGCTCGGCTTTGAGGGTCTCTACACGTGTGAGCAGAGAGCGGCGCTCGCTATCCAACGCCAGCACTTCATCCACCGGGGCAGGGTCCATTTGCCGGTCTTGCAGTGATTTTTTGACCAGATCAGGTTGTTCACGGAGTAAAGCGATATCAAACATGGTTGCACCTCGTTATAAATATTAACGCCCCCAATCCTGCGCAGGACGAGGGGCGCGCTCGTGGTGCCACCTGCTTTCACCCTTCACAATGGAGGGCCTTCTTTTGGCTGTAACGGGCGTTCCCGGCCTTCTTATGACGTTCGTCTCTGCGAAGGCAGCCCGCCCGGATGGGCGACCGCAGGTGGAAGTTCTTTAGGCCTTTGCCGGTTCGCATCGTCCACCGGCTTTCTGAAAAAGTCCACAAGAATTGATCTGCGGGTTGGCTCTTTGATAGATAGATTATACCAAAACCGGTTCTTAATGCGGAAATAAAAACGGAGTCGATTTTACTCAACTCCGTTTTGGGTAATTTACTTAGTGGATCAGCGGCCAGAAAATGGTCTGCAAGATCATGGCCAGGGCAAAGATACCGCCGTAGAGGCGCGTATGGATCATGGCAGCGGCCACATTCCAGAGCGGCCACATGTCTTTGGCATCGGCCGGCGGCTCGCTGGGGCGCGGGTGGCTGAGAATGTTCCAGATCATCTGGCGTTCCTGCTTTTTTAACAAGAGTGGGGTGAGGAAGACCAGTAGAATCGGCCAGGAAAAATAGCGCGGCACCAAAAAGATGAAGACCACCGGCAAAATATACTGCAAGGCGATCAAACTGAGGATGATGTAACGGCTGATGGTCTCGCCAAGCAGTACCGGCACCGTGTAAATATGCTTCTCTTTATCTTCTGCGCGTTTGTCGATGTGTTTGCCGAAGATTACCGTCACGGTGGCCAGAGAATAGGGGATGCTAGCAGCCACGGCCCCCCAGCTCCACACACCGCTGATGGCGTAGAATCCACCGGCGATCATGAGAGGCCCCCAAACGAGAAAGACGGTCAATTCACCCAGGCCGATGTATTTGAGCGGCCAGGTATAAAAGAGCACGAAGATGGCACCGGCCGCCATGAGCCCCAGGGTTACCCACGGATTGCCCGGCGTGGAGGTTGCCTGGGTGGCAATGAGGATGATCCCTGCCAGCGCGGCAATTCCACCGGTGAAAGCGGCATAGCCCATGAACTGCTTTTCGGTCAGCAGGCCGCTGTCGAGCGCCTGTGGGCCGTATTGGGTGCGGAAATAGTTGTTCTTGTCGACACCCTTTTTGTAATCTGTATAGTCATTCACCAGGTTGTTGGTGGCATGGGCAAAGACCAGCCCGATGATGAGCAGGGCAAAACGCCCGCCGTGAAACAACCCGCCGCCTGCGATGACGGTGAGCAGCCCGCCAATGATCGCCGAGGTGAGGGTCATCACCAGTACAGCCGCACGGGTCAAGATCAACCAGCGTGAAACGACGTCCAGTTGGTCCCATTCTTCTTTGCTGATGCGCGGGATGATTTTGATGGCTTTGAGCCACATTTGAAAATTCATACGGATCACCTAACCTAAAGTAATTTTATCTAATTACTCATATTAACACAAAAATAAAAAAATAGGTACCAATTACTCCGAATTATCCTGGTCGGCGGGTTTGCAGGGCAAAAAGAGGTACCCTTCATCTGCTTCGCCTAACTGGGCCGATTCGCCGGGGCGGTTGACCACCACCCAGGCTGTATAGGCGGCTGCCAAGGCATTTAACACCGGGGTGGAGAGGATCATTTCGTCGGGTAATTTCCCGGTCAGCAAACGGTGGCGGGTGACCTCTTCAAAAAAGATCATCGTGTCTTTCACCGGCACCCGCCGCACCTGCAAGGCTAACTGGCGCTGGATGCGCCCTTCGAGGCTGTTGGCGGCAAAAGGTCTGATGCCAAGCATGGACCAGTAACAGGCGTCGGCGTTGGTTTCGAGCATCTGACGGCTGGCATTGGGGAAAGGCCAGTATTGGAAACCGTTCATGCCCATTTCGGAAGAAAACTTGAGCGCTTTTTGCAGCGAACTGGAAAATTTTGCCGCGCTGTGCGGCGTGCGTGTGGGGGAAAGCCCACGGGCAATCAGCTCATATTCACAGACACGCATATCTGTGTAACGGCTGCGTGCCGGAACGGGCTCCAACTGCTGACGATATTCGGCATCGGCCATATAGCCGTGGTTCAGGGTGAGGGGGGAGTTGATGGCAGCGACCACTTTGTCGCAGGCATCTAGGGTAGATTGCCATTCCAGCGGGGTCATGCTCCCGGTAAAAAGGATGCGCAGGGCGTTATCCAGAATGGCACAGGTAAACCCCTTGCGCTGACCGCTTAATTCAATGCCGACAAAAATATCGCCCTTGATCTCCATATGGGTTGAGTTTAGCGGAAAATGATGGATATTGCAATCATTTGGGTGTTTTACAGTTGGAAAATGAAGAGAAGTCCTCAAGTGAGGACTTCTCTTTGGCTCTACACTTTGCCGAAAAAGGCGCGTAGAAAATCTTTGGGTTTGGCCGCATTGCCGGCCAGCAGGTTTTGCTCGCGGAAAAGCCCGGAAACGATATGAACAAAGTAGAACGCTGTCAGGACGAGCAAAGCCAGCGCGATCAGCGTTTGCCAGATAGGCACCTGGGTTGCCGACAGCCTGCACATCATGGCCACCGGCGAGGTGAGCGGGAAGAGGCTTAACACCACAGAAAGGGCGGCATTGGGCGTTTGGATCAGCGTGGAGATGAACATCAACGGCACGATCATGGGGATCACGACGATGGTGGTCAACTGCGAGGCTTCCCGCATGCCGGGCACCAGTGCCCCTATACCCGCCATGAGGCTGGCATAGATGGCGTAGCCAAATACGAAGAAGAGAATGCCCCAAAAGAAAATGCCGATCGGCAGTTGAAAGGCATCAGCCAGCGCATAGTTTTTGCCAGAGAAACGCAAAATGGCAAAGGTGGAGCCGAACCATACCACTGTTTGCAGCAGGCCGGCCATGCCGAGCGCCACGATCTTTCCGCTCAGCATTTGCCGCGGCGTGATCGAGGTCATCAACACTTCCATCACCCTATTCGTCTTCTCGCTGGAGATGCTGTTGAGCAGCAGTGAAGCCGAAGTGAGAATAACGATGTAAAACAGAAAGGCGATGATGTAGGGCAAAATAAAGGTCAGCGGATTGCTCTGGTCTCTTTCGGGTGCGGTCGTGTTGATGGTAGACGTGTTGGCATTAAGCGGGTTCTGCACCCTGTAGTAAAGGTTCATATCCCCACCGGTCAGGTTATAGGCCAGCAGCGCATCAATGGAAGAGGACTGGATCGAGCCGCCCAGTGGATTGAAATCGGGACGCACGTAGATCACCTTACCGCTGTCCAGATAATTGGCCGTGATGATGTAGTAGGCAGAGATCTCGCCATCCGTCAGAGCGGCTTTGGCAGCTTCTTCAGAATCATAGCGGGCCAGGCGGGTCTCATATCCTTCGGGAATGCCTTTAACGAGGCCGCTCTGATCCACAAATCCTTCCAGAGTGTTTTGCACGGAGGGCATCATCAACTGATTGAATATGCTCGCAGCATCACCGCCGCTGTTTTTTTGCAGCCCGCCGATGACGAGGGTGATCACCAGTCCGATGATTGGGAAAAGGAAAAGCGTGATCAAAAACGATTTGCGGGTGACCACGGTGATCAGTTCATTGCGAAAAACGAGCCAGGTCTTGTTCATGCTTTACCTGCCTGAACGGGTTGTTTCTGAAACACTTCTTTGAGCGCGATCTTTTTGCCATAACGCAGCATACCCAGATGGAAAACGCGCCCGGCCAGCCACACTGAAAACGCGGCCAGGGTACAAAGCACAACGATGGTCAGTGCGGTCTGCCAGAAAGGAACGGTGGTGAAGACCGCACGCAACGGCAGGGCGATGGGGGCGGTAAGGGGGAATATGCTCATGCCCACGGCCAAGGCGCCGTTGGGGTTGAACATGATCGGGGTCACGAACCAGAACGGAACCACAATAGGCAGCGTGAAAAGCCCGGCAATTTGCTGTGCTTCACGCAATTCAGTGGCGGTTGCTCCCACGGCACCCATCGCTGCCGCAATCATCACGAAGGCGGGCAGGAAGGTACCCAACATGATGAGTATCAGGCCGGGGTCAACGTTGAGCGATTGCCCGAGCGGTATCACCTGCGGCACAAACTGCAGCGCCAACAGGGCGATCAGCATCCACAGAAAGAGCTCGGTCAGCCCCACCAACAGGTTGCCGATCACCTTGCCAGTCATCAACTGGTTGGGGGAGACCGATGTGATCAAAATTTCCATGGTGCGGTTCTCTTTTTCTTCGACGACCGCCTGCAGCAAATAGCTACCGCTGATATTGACGGCGATGATGAAGAGAAGGCCGGACAGGAAGGGCAGCATAATCATCAACCAGTTATTGGCTGCCAGCTCGCGTGAGCCATCGGCTGAGCGAATGATCAGGTCAGTGCCATTGCTGAGCCGGTTGATGACTGCTTCGGGTTTACCGATCAAAAGGTTGTATTTGAGAAAACTGGCAATATCATCGTTGATGTTTGAACCGGTCTTGTCCCCTTTGACCAAGTCAACAGCACCATTCGAAAGGTAATTATCGCTGATAACGAAGTAAGCCTGAATCTGTCCATTTTCAAGCGCCATTTTGGCTGTATCGGCGTTGTTGTAGCGAATGAACTCCACCGGCGGGAATATCGGCTTTCCTTCTATCGGAACAGCTTCGTGATTGGGCAGGATATTCTTGGCATCCACGTAACCCACAGGGGCTTTATCGTATTGCAGCCAGACGGCCAGAAAGCCCACCAATGCGATGAAAGCGATGAAGAAAGGCATGCTGAGCACCGCAAAAATAAAGCGCTTGGTGCGCACGTGTTTCAGGTATTCATTGCGAAAGATCAACCAGGTCTTGTTCATGCAGGCGTCCCCTGGTTTTTGACCACTTCGATAAAGATCTCGTCCAGCGTGGGCAGGGCGATCTCGAACTTGTCGATCTGAATGTTGGTCGCCATCAGTGCTTTCAAAATGCTCTGCGGCGATTCACCGTTGGCAATGTGCAGCAGATAGCTACCATTTCGTTTTTGGATTTCAGAAATTCCCGGCAGTTGTGCGGGCATCGCATCGGGGGTGGCTACCTCAAGGGCAGGTTTGGCGAATTTTCTGCGCACTTCATTAAGGGTGCCGTAGAGCATGGCCGAACCTTTGTTGATGAGCACCAGCCGGTCGCACAACTCTTCTACCTGATTCATCTGATGTGTGCACATCACGATGGACTTTCCCATTTCCCGCTGTTTGCGCAGCAGGTCTTTGACCATTTGGGTGTTGACCGGGTCAAGCGCGCTAAAGGGTTCGTCAATGATGACCACATCGGGGTTGTGCACCAGGGTGGTGATCAATTGGGCCTTTTGCTGCATGCCCTTGCTCAATTCTTTCATTTTCTTTTTGCGTGAATCGCCCAGATCAAATTCATCAATAAGACTGGCTACTTTATGCTGCGCGTCATTCTGGCTCATGCCTTTCAGGGTGGCCAGATAGACCAAACAACGTTCCAAGGGCAGATCCTGATACAAACCGCGTTCTTCAGGAAGATATCCAATGCGGTTCTTTTTCTCTTCAGTCATCGGGCCGCCCAATATCTCTACTTTGCCGGTATCGGGTTTAAAGAGGTCGAGAATGATTCGTATTGTGGTGGTTTTCCCTGCGCCGTTTGGCCCGAGCAGGCCAAATATTTCACCGGATTCGACGTCAAAATTGACATCGTTCACCGCGAGCTGCTCACCAAATTTTTTGCTGATTCCCTGCACTTTGATCGTTGACATGAAAGTTCCTTCCATTTCTCTTATGACTGAATTATAGCAAAATAAAATTCAACCCTTTTCTATACGTAGAAAAGGGTTGAAGGGTTGCCTGAAAGCTGCGATTATTCTTTATCGTAGGCTACGCCGTCTGCGGCGGGCACGTGGCCTTTGCCGACAAACCCGGCCAGTACGATCATGGTGATCAGGTAAGGCGCCATCGACATGAATTGTGAGGGAATGGCACTGCCCAGCAGGGACAGTTTGGAGCCCAGCGAGTCGGCAAAGCCAAAGAGCATACCGGCACCAAGCGCGCCAAACGGATTGTAGTTACCGAAGATCATGGCGGCCAAGCCGATAAAGCCTTTCCCGGCGGTCATGCCTTCATCGAAACGGCCCACCGAGCCCAGGGTCAGGAAGGTACCGGCCAGACCGGCGACCACACCGCCCAGCAAAACGGCGATGTAGCGAGTACGGATGACGTCAATGCCCAGGGTGTCAGCAGCTTTGGGGTGTTCCCCAACCGCGCGGTGGCGCAGGCCCCAGCGGGTAGAGAACAAGGCCCACTGCAGCACGAACACCAGAATGAACATGACATAGACGAAGAAGTTGGTGTTGAAGAGGATCGGGCCGACCAGTGGAATGCTGGCCAGAGCGGGAATTTCCACACGGGTGAACATGGGGGGATTGTTGAGGTTTTGATGCACCTGCAGGAATTTCTGCGACAAAAAGGAAGTCATACCCGTCGAGAAAATGTTGATGACCGTGCCCGAAATGATCTGGTCGATCTTGTATTTGATCGAGAGCACGGCGTGCAGTGCAGCCAACAGAACGGCAGCCAGAATGCCCATCAACAAGCCCAGCCAGACGCTGTGGGTCACACTGCCCACCAGGGCGCCCACCATTGAGCCCATCAACATCATGCCTTCGATGGCAATGTTGACCACACCGGCACGTTCGCACAGGATGCCCGAAAAAGCGCCCAGCGTAATGGGCACGGCCATCGAAACGGCGCTGGAAAGCATGCCACCCAGGTTGAGCGACTTGCCCGAGGCTTGCCAGGTCAAAAAGCTGAAGATGAGCAGCAGGAAGACGAGCCCCACCATTCCATTGGTGGCTTTGCCAAAGCCTTTGATCACCTGGAAGAGGCCAATGGCCAGACAAGCGATCATGGCGATGAGCAGGGTGGTATGGGAGGGCACCACCCAATCGGGCGTGGTGCCAACGGTGATTCCACCCGGGGTCATGACAAAAGTGGTCATGGCATCGACAGCGGTTTTGCTGAAAAATGCGAAATAGATCAAAACTGCAGTGAGAATTTCAACCACGCCCATAGTGATGCGGCGGTTCGGAGAGATCTCGTTGAGCTTTACACGTGTAATTGCAGTGGTTGAGGCAGCCATTATTTACTCCCTCCTGCAGCAGCCGCTGCAGCCTCGGTCGCTTTGGGTTCGCGCAAACGATACACCGAGCGGATGATGGCCGGGGCGGCCACGAAGATCAAGATGAGCGCTTGCAAAATGACCACGATGTCAGACGGAATGCGCGTCATCACTTCCATCTTGGTGGCGCCGTTTTGCAGCACACCAAAGAGGAAGGCTGAGAGGATCACACCCACCGGATGGGAGTTTCCCAGCAGGGCCAGGGCGATGCTGTTGAAACCATAACCGGAGGAAAGGCTGGGGGCCATGAAATGATTGATGGCCAGCACTTCATTGGCGCCTGCCATACCGGCCAGCGCGCCCGACATGGCCATGCCGATGACGGTAACATTGGCGATGTTGAGGCCGGCATATTTGGCCGCACGCGGGTTGGAGCCAACCGTGCGCAAGTTCAAGCCCCAGGTGGTTTTGAACAGCACCCACCAGACAACGAAGGCAAAGAACAGGGCCATAAAGAAGCCCAGGTGAAAACGGATCGGGGAAGCGAAGAATTGCGGAATCTCCGCTGTTTTCTTCACCAGCGGGCTCAAGGGCATGCCGCCCGTGTCGGGGCGGGTCATTGGGCCGGTCAGCAGCCAAGAAACCAGACGGTAGGCAATGTAGTTCATCATGATACAGTTGATCACTTCATTGCCGCCTGTGGTGGCTTTGAGGATGCCCGGCACGATCCCCCACAGCGCACCGCCTAAAGCACCCGCCAGAAAGGCCAGCGGCATGTGAATGTAAGCAGGCAACCCGGTGATGGAGTAGCCGACGAAGGTGGCAAAAATGCCGCCCATGAACAACTGGCCTTCCACACCGATGTTGAACAAACCGGCGCGGAAGCCCAACGCACAGGCCAACCCGGCGAAGATGTAGGGGGTGGTCTGCACCAGGCTTTCAAGGAACGGATTGACCGCGCTGCGAATGGCCGCCGGGTCACCCGATTGCAGAGCGATCACGATGGCGGAGGGGCTGCCCAGTGAGCCGGTGATCAAGGCCAGGTAAGAGGCGCCGATTTCATAGAAGGCTTCGCCAATGCCAGACCAGAAGCTTTCAGCGAAGGCAGCATAAACGGTTTCACTGGTCACGGCGATCAGAATGGCACCAATAATCAAGCCAGAAACGATCGCCAGAAACGGAATTTGAATGACCTGCCAAAGATTTCGCTTCTTTTTGGCACTCGGTCCCTGCCCGGTGATCTCTTCGATCACGACGGAGCGAATCTTGTTTTCTTTTTCGTTAGTTTTCTTCAATGGAGCACCTCGCTAGAAAGTGGTTTCCACAACTTGCTCTTCACCGGCAGCGCGTTCGATCTTTTCGGGAACGACGCCTGCCATCAAGAGACCGAGCGTTTCTTTAGTGACATCTTTGGCATCGACGATGGCGATGACCTTGCCACGATACATAACGGCGATGCGGTCTGAGAGTTCGATGATCTCATCCAACTCCGGTGAAACCATCAGCACGGCGCAGCCCTCATCGCGTTTTTGCACGATTCGTTTGTGAATGTACTCAATTGAGCCCACATCCAGACCGCGAGTTGGCTGGGATGCGATCAACAGCTTGATGGGGCGCGAAAGCTCACGGGCGATGATCACTTTTTGCTGGTTGCCGCCGGAAAGATTGCCGACTTCAGTGGCCGGGCTGGGGGTGCGGATGTCGAAATCTTCGATCAGCTTTTCGGCATTCGCCAAAATCTTGTCTTCCTGCAGGATCAGGCCCTTGGCAAAGGGAGGTTTGTAATAGGTGCACAAGACCAGGTTATCTGAGACCGGGAATTTCAATACCAGTCCGTCTGCCTGACGATCTTCGGGCACATGGGCAGAACCCATCTCGGTGATACGCCGCGGCGTGGAATTGGTGATGTCTTTGTCGCCGAAAGTGACCTTTCCGCTGGAGGCTTTGCGCAGACCGGTGAGTGTCTCGACCAGTTCGGTTTGGCCATTGCCCTGCACACCGGCAACGCCAAGTACCTGCCCGGCATGGACGTCGAAGGATACATGGTCCACGACCACCTGCTTGAACTGATCGGTTACCACCAGATCGTTCACTGAAAGCACTTTTTCACCCGGTTTTTTAGTTTTCTTTTCGACGACCAGGTTCACTTCACGGCCTACCATCATCTCGGCCAGTTCACGGGCATTGGCGGTCTTCGGATCGGCAGAACCCACAACAGCGCCGCGCCGAATGACCAAAATGCGGTCGGCAACCTCGATCACCTCACGCAGTTTGTGGGTGATGAAGATGATCGATTTGCCCTGTTTGACCAGCGAGCGCATGATGGCAACCAGTTCGTCGGCTTCTTGTGGGGTCAGCACAGCGGTCGGCTCATCAAAGATCAAAATCTCAGCCTCGCGATAAAGCAGCTTGATGATCTCGACTCTCTGTTGTACACCTACCGGTAAGTCTTTGACGAAATCTTCGGGGTTGACCTCTAATTTATATTGAGTAGAGATGTCATGGATTTTCTGAGCGGTTTTTGCTCGATCCAGCATGTCGGCGAATTTAACGGGTTCTGATCCGAGCATCACATTTTCGGTGACAGTAAAAACTGGAATGAGCATGAAGTGTTGATGAACCATGCCGATTCCAGTTTTGATCGCGTCAGTCGGAGAATGAATGGATACCTTTTCGCCATTCACCCAAATTTCGCCTTCGTCCGGCTGGTAAAGCCCATACAAGATGTTCATCAGGGTGGACTTTCCCGCGCCGTTCTCGCCCAGCAGGGCGAGAATTTCCCCCTTGTTCAGCGTCAGATCGATATGATCGTTAGCCAGAACGCCAGGGAATTGTTTTGTAATTCCTTTGAGTTGTAGGATAGGAGCCATAATTACTCCATGAACTGAGATAGAATTAAAATATTATAACATAGGGTCATTCAATTGCCGCAATTGTCTGACAACTTAAATCAAAAAGGCTGGAGAGTTTTCTCTCCAGCCTTTCCTGATTCAATTTCAGCTTATTGTTTGAATTCCGGGTTCATGGTGATCTTACCGGACAGGATGTCCTGTTTGACCTGGTCGAGTTCGGCCTTCAGGTCAGCAGAAACCATGCTGTCAAGATTGTGGAACGGAGCAAGAGCAACGCCACCATTGGAGAGATTACCAACAGTGTTACCACCCTTGAAGGTGCCGTCCATAGCGGATTTGATCACGTTGACGGTGGTGACGTCCATCAATTTCATGACGGAGGTCAGTTCGATGTCCTGGTAATCAGGAGCGGTCAGGAACCAGTCGGAGTCCACACCGATGATGTAGGCATTTCCGCGGGCTTTCACAGCAGCGGCAGCGCCCAGGCCAACAGGGCCAGCAACCGGGAGGATGATGTCGGCGCCCTCGTCCATCAGAGAGACGGCCATGTCATTGCCTTTTTGCTGATCGGAGAAATCGTTGGTGAACAAACCGGTCTTGGCAGCGGGATCGTAACCAAGAACGCTAACAGTGGTGCCATGAACAGTGTTGTAGTATGCAACACCATTGGCGAAACCGTCCATGAAGATGGTCACGGTCGGGATCTGCATACCACCGAAGGTACCAACGGTACCGGTCTTGGTGACACCAGCGGCGAGGTAACCAGCCAGGAATGCAGCTTCATCGGTCTGGAAGGCCTGAGAAACAACATTGGTGATGGCGGGATCGTAGCTGTTATCGACGATGGAGAATTTCATATCGGGATTGGCTTCAGCAGCGGCTTTGGTGGCATCACCCAGCAAGAAACCGACGGTGATGATCAAATCGCATTTCTGTTCAATGAAAGCGTTGATGTTCTTCTCGAAATCAGCAACTTCCTTTGATTCCAAATACTGGCCAGAGACACCCAACTGAGTTTCGGCGTCAGTGACACCCTTCCAGGCGGTAGCATTGAAGGATTTGTCATCGATACCACCGGTATCGGTAACCTGGCAGACTTTGAATTTGGTCTCACCAGTTGAAGCGGCCTTACCGCAAGCGGTCAGGACCATAGTGGCCACAAGCAAAACTGCTACAATGGCGAACAACTTCTTGGACATTGTTTCTCCTCCTACAGAGAATAAAAAGGATTGTGGGTTTTCCCCACCGTGCTTAGAGTATAACGTCTTTTTCAGGCGCATGCAAGAGAGCGGGCGGTGGAAGTTAATCTAATTTTAATGATTCGATAAAATAACACAAAAAAGCCGGCCCAAAAAGGCCGGCTTGAAATCGAATCAGGATTCTTGTTTGATCTCACCGCGCTTGACAAAGGCCATGCAGATCAGGGCAAACACTAAAAAGAGTGGGCTGACGAGCATCACCAGGTTGTACTGCCCGCCGCTGAAGTCGACGATCCAGCCATACATGGTGGGGCCGATGATCGCCGCCAGGGTGGAGAAGAGGTAATACAGGCCGGTGTAGGTGCCGATGTGCAGATCGTCGGTCATATCCACCACCATCGGCAGGCTGTTGATGTTGATCAAGGCCCAGGCGATACCGGCGGCCATCAAAATGACGCCGATCACGGGCACAGTGCCGAGTACGGGCAGTTTGGTCAGCACGATGGTCAGTGTGCTGGCGGGCAACAGGAACAGCAGAGAAACCCCGATTGCCATGAGAACGATCCCCAGCATGATGGTGCGGCGGCGACCGAAGGCCTTGCCGATATAGCCGGCCGGCATGGCAAAGAGCACAAAGAGCAGCGAAAGCTGGCCGAGCAGGCGCGAGCCATCAGAAACGCCGAGTTTCAGGTAATTGACCGCATAGAGGGTGAAAAGCGCCTCGATGCCGGCATAAGCGATGAACCAGAACAGAATGGCCAGCAGCATCAACAGCGGGCTTTTTTCTTTGGAAGAAAACAGTTCCTTTACCGCTTTCCACAGATCCGGTTTTTCTTCTTCAGACTTTGGGTATACTTTGGGTTCGCGGATGAAGATGAACACCAGCAGGGCAGCGATGACGGTCAGCCCGGCGCCGAGCAGGAAGGGGTATTCAGGGTTCATATCGTAGAGCTTGGCCCCACCGATGAAGGCGATGATCGCGCCCAGGCCGCCCATCAGATTGATGATGCCATTGGCAACGGAGCGATGTTCTGAAGGGGTGATGTCGGGCATAAGTGCCACTACTGGGGTGCGCCAGATGGCCATGCTGAGCAGCAACAGCACTGCTGCCAGGAAGAAGAGGAACAGGCTCTTGGCTGCCGGCAGCAAAATGAACGAAGCTGCGGCGATGGGGGCACCGATCAGGATGAAGGGCAGGCGGCGCCCGATGCGGGTGCGCAGGTTATCTGACCAACTGCCCACTGCGGGCTGAATGAACAGGGCGGCGATATTGTCGAGCGTCATGAACATGCCGATGAAGCCGGCCGCCATGGCGAAACGATCCTGCAAAAAGACAGGAACGTAAGCGTTATAAACGCTCCAGATGACACTGACGCCGAAAAAGCCAAAGCCGAGCAGAAAGGTTTTTCCGTAACTAAATTTCATTTTTGAATCCTCTCGATCTTTTTTGTGAAATGCAAACTTAATTAAAGCATATTCTCAAAAACCGATAGTGATTTACGCATCACCATCGGTTTTTGTGTTCGACTCATTTTCTTCCATCCACTTTTTTAGGAATTTCTTGTCCGAATCGGTAAGCGGAAAATTCTCAAGCAAGTCGGGGCGCGTTTTAAGTGTGCGCAGCAACGATTGTTCGCGGCGCCAGCGGTTGATCTGGGCATGGTTGCCCGAAAGCAGCACGTCGGGCACGTGCCAGCCGCGATACTCTTCGGGTTTGGTGTAGTGGGGGTATTCCAACAGCCCGGAAGCAAATGAATCATCCTCTGCGCCGGTGGGGTCTCCCAACACGCCGGGAATGAAACGTGCGATGGCGTCGATCAGGATGAGTGCGGGCAGCTCCCCGCCGGTCAGCACATAATCGCCAATCGAGATCTGGTCGGTGATGAGGTTTTCCCGCACCCGTTCGTCAATTCCTTCATAGCGGCCGCACAGAATGGCCAGACGGGGAAGTCCAGACAACTCGCGGGCTATATTAGATGAAAAAGGCCTCCCTTGAGGGGACATCAAAATAATTGGGCAGGGGGCCGGGCTGCCCAACACGCTTTCAACGGCATCGAAGATCGGCTGCGCCTTCATCACCATGCCGCCGCCGCCACCGTAAGGGGTGTCGTCAGTAGTGTGATGCTTGTCGTTGGCCCAGTCACGGATGTTATGGGTGGCCACTTCGATAAGCCCGTTTTGGCGGGCTTTTTGCAGAATACTGGCCTGCAAATACGGTTCAATAACCTCCGGCAGGAGGGTGAAAATATCAAATTGCATAAGATGATTCTAGCGAAAACCCCATGAACTGGCAAGGTGGCGAATTCATACAAATTTGATCACCTTGACGGCCATTCTGACCATTGGTATGATGACAATCTATGTATATTAAAGGCAGTAAATGGAACATGTCGCGAAAGCGGCAGCGTTCAAACCCGTTTCGTGTGATCCTGCTCGTTTTGGTCATCGCCGGGGTGTTCGCCGCCGATCGCTTTATCGTGCCAACCGTCCCCGCTTTGTTTATGGCAACCCCCACCATCACCCGGCCGCCAGAGTCTTACATCACCGATGCACAAAGGCTGGAGGGCGAAGGACGCCTCACCCTGGCGATCAACGCCTATAAGCAGGCCGTAGAGGTGGATCCTAAAAACCCGGCCAACTACATTGCCCTGGCACGGCTCTATATCTACACCGGCAGCTATTCAGATGCCGTTACCCAGGCCGAAAATGCCCTGCTGCTCAACCCGTCCAACGACACGGCCATGGCTTTGCGTGGCTGGGCGTTGAGCTTTGAAGGCGATTACATTCAGGCAGAGGCTTCGCTGAAAGATGCAATTGCCACCAACCCGCAAAATGCCGCCGCAGTGGCTTATCTTTCTGAAGTCTATATTGATATGGTGCAAGATGGCCAGGGGCAACTGGATACCAGCGAAAACGCCATCGCTTACTCAAAGCAGGCTGTAGAGATGGCCCCCGGCGCCATTGAGACCCATCGGGCGCGCGGCCTGGTGCTGGAATACACCGGCAATTACGAAGAAGCTGTTACCGAGTTTGAGGCGGCGATCGCCATCAACCCCAACATTGCCGATCTGCACCTCGCGCTGGGACGTAACTATTATTACTTGCTGGAATACGATCAGGCCATTACCGAATATACCAAAGCCAATTCGTTGAATCCGAAAGATTCGGCCCCCGAAACCTTGATCGCCAATGTGTACATGATCAACGGTGATTACACCAAAGCGGCCCAATATGCCGAGGCAGCTTTGCAGGATAACCCGGTGGATCCGTATCTGTACGGCAATTTGGGCGCCATCTACTTTCGTCAGGCTTACTATCAGGACGCAGTGGACGTGCTTAGAATAGCGGTACAGGGAGGCACAACTTCAGATGGCCGTACCATCAAGGGGCTTTCCATGGATTACGGCAAAGCCGGCACTTTTTACTATACCTATGGCCTGGCGCTGGCAGATGTAGGGCAGTGCAGCCTGGCCTTGCAGATCGCTCAGGCGGTTGCCACCGGCATGCGCAACGACGATACGGCTGTTTATAACGCCCAAGAGATCATCAATGTGTGTGAACAGCTGGCCAAACAAGGTGCCACCGAAGTGCCCACTGCGACTGAGGGCGCCTATATCATTGAACCCACTGCTACACCAGAAGCGCTGTCAACGTCTGAAGTGATGCCTACCGAAACACCCACGCCGTAGGTTTTCACAAGATTCGACGGTAGAAATGATCGATTACAACAACAAAAAACATATTTTTAGCCAACAGCGCAGGCAAACCAGCGGATTGCGTATCTTTCTTGGCCTGACTATCATTCTGGGGTGCTTGTTCGTAATACGCGCGGTCAACACCGGTCAAATTACCCCTTTGCTGGAACCGACCCCTACCCCGACCCGCACTTATAACTCTTACGCGCTGGAAGGGGAGACACATTTCCGTACCGGCAACCTGGAAAAGGCCATCGCTTCCTATGAAAATGCCGTCAAAGTAGACCCAAATGACGTTTCTCTTTGGGCAGAGTTGGCGCGCATTCAAGTGTATTCCACCACTCAGATCACCACCGACGCCGGCAAGCGCAATCGTCTGCAAGAGGCTTTTGCCTCCATCGAAAAAGGGCTGGCGGTTTCTCCTGAAGATAGCCAATTGCACGCCGTGAAGGCCTTCGCCAGTGACTGGTATGGGATTCCTGCCATCGCCGGAGAGGACTGGCAGAAATATCTGAATCAGGGGGAGCAAGAAGCGGTGCAGGCCATTCAATATGACAGCCAGAACAATCTGGCCAAGGCCTATTATGCCGAACTGCTGGTAGACCAGCAAAAATGGACTCAGGCAGATCAATATATCACTCAGGCGCTTGAAAATGGCGGCGACGACCTGGATATTTACCGTGTGGCGGGATATGTGCAGGAATCACTCGCCAATTACACTCAAGCGATCTCTTACTATGAGAAAGCCCTTGTCCTCGCGCCAAACCTGAACACCCTCTATATTTCGATCGGCGCAAACTACCGAACGCTGGCGGACCTCAGCGCGAATGAATCCCAGCGAGCTACCTACTACGATCAGGCGCTGGAAGCCTTTGCAAAAGCGGTGCAAATTAATGATCAATCAGGTGTCAGAGACCCCATCCCTCTGATCTCAATTGCCAACACTTATGTGCAGCAGGGTGAATTCTTCTCGGCAGCGCGCAACATGCTTAAGGCTGTCAACTATAGCCCAACGGATCCCACCGTATATGGGCGTTTGGGCATTGTCTATTACAAGGCGCGAAATTATGAAGGTTCGATCCCGGCCCTGCAGTGTTATGTAGAAGGCTGCGACGCCGCGCAAAGCTGCATGGTGCGTAATGGGGGCGAAGAGTGTGATGTCAACAATGTGGGCGATATCGTCATTGAAGCGCAGCCACTTTCGGCCAGCTCAGTGGCTTACTACTTTACCTATGGCTCAGTGCTGGCAGGTCTGCACCAGCCCTCCAATGGCTATTGTGGAACGGCAATGAAGGTGTTCAAAGAGATCACGGCCGGCTTCAGCGGCGACCCCACGGTGATGTCCATTGTCAATGAGGGCGAAGCGATCTGCGCGAGTTACAACTATCACTAGCCCGAATATCAGAATAATATAAGAAATTTCTAACACCTCTTGACTTCGCTTTGATAGCCGATTATTATATATTCGCTTTAGCACTCAGAAGGTGAGAGTGCTAAAAACGAAAAATTAATCACTCAATCACTATGCAGGAGGACAGTATGGCATTCAATTTGAAACCATTAGGCAGTCGGGTTGTTGTTGAACCGATCGAAGAGAATGAAGTCACCGCCGGTGGCATCGTTCTTCCTGAGACCGCCAAAGAAAAACCCCAGAAGGGTGTTGTTCTTTCGGTTGGCCCCGGTGACCGCGACGAAAAAGGCAATCGCATTGCCATGGACGTTGCAGTCAACGACACTGTTTTGTTCGCCAAATACGGCGGTACTGAGATCAAAGTCGACGGCAAAAAACTGCTCATTCTTCGTGAGAGCGATTTGCTGGCAATCGTCACCAAGTAGTCAGTCATTATTCTATTAAGGAGATTGATTCTATGTCCGCTAAACAACTTGTCTTTGGCGAAGATGCACGCCGAAAACTCAAGAACGGTATCGATACCGTTGCTAACGCTGTAGTCACCACCCTCGGCCCCAAGGGTCGCAATGTGGCCATCGATCGCAAATTCGGTTCCCCCACCATCACTCACGATGGCGTGACCGTTGCCAAAGAGATCGAACTGGAAGATCCGTTTGAAAACATGGGCGCCCAGTTGATCAAAGAAGCCGCTACCAAGACCAACGATATCGCTGGCGATGGTACCACTACCTCCACCCTTTTGGCTCACTCCATTGTCAATGAAGGTCTGAAAACCCTTGCTGCCGGCGGTAACCCCATGCTCATCAAGCACGGCATCGAAAGCGCCGCCCAGAAGGTCTCTGAAGCCATCAAGAAACAGGCTATCGCCATTTCAACCCGCGAAGATATCGCCAACGTTGCCACCACCTCTGCCCAGGACGCCTCCATCGGTCAGTTGATTGCTGAGGTCATGGACAAAGTCGGCAAAGACGGCGTCATCACCGTTGAAGAATCCAAAGGGCTGGAATTCGAGAAGGAATATGTCGAGGGTATGCAGTTTGACCGCGGCTACATTTCTTCCTATTTCATCACCGACACCGACAAGATGGAATCGGTTATCCCCGATCCTTACATTCTGATCTACGACAAGAAGATCTCTGCCGCACAGGATATCGTGCCGATCCTCGAGAAACTTGTGCAAACCGGCAAACGTGACCTCGTCATTATCGCCGAAGATATCGACAGTGAAGCACTGGCCACCCTGGTACTGAACAAGCTGCGTGGCATGCTCAATGTGCTCGCCATCAAAGCCCCTGGCTTTGGTGATCGCCGCAAGGCCATGCTGCAGGATATCGCCATCCTGACCGGCGCCCAGGTCATCTCTGAAGAGACCGGCCGCAAATTGGAATCGGTTGTTTTGGCCGACCTCGGTCACGCCGAAAAGGTCAGCGCTGACAAAGACAACACCACTGTGATCGGTGGCAAGGGCAACGAAGCTGAGATCAAAGCCCGCATCGAGCAGATTCGCATCGAGATTGACAAGACCACCAGTGACTATGACCGCGAGAAACTGCAAGAACGTCTGGCCAAACTTTCCGGCGGTGTCGCCATCGTCCGTGTGGGTGCTGCAACCGAGACAGAGCTCAAAGAGAAGAAACATCGTGTCGAAGATGCTCTCTCTGCTACCCGTGCAGCCGTTGAAGAAGGCATCGTCCCCGGTGGCGGTGTGGCTCTGATCAACGCCATGAACGTGCTCGATGACCTGAAATTCGAGACCGAAGACGAGAATATCGGCGTCAAGATCGTCCGCAAGGCCCTCGAAATGCCCATGCGCAAGATCGCTGAAAACGCTGGCAAAGACGGCGCAGTCATCATCGAAAACGTGCGCGCTGAGCAGAAGGGCAAGAAGAGCCTCAACGTAGGTTATGATGTGGTTCGCGATGAATACATCGATATGATCAAGGGTGGCCTGGGCGATCCCGCCAAGGTGACCCGTGGTGCTCTCGAGAACGCCGCATCCATCGCCGCCATGATCCTGACCACTGAAGCACTGATCACCGATCTTCCCGACAAGAATCCCCCGGCTCCTGCCGCGCCCCCCATGGATTACTAACCCGGCAAAAATGTGATTGCAAACCTGACAGGTCAAAAGCCAGTCAGGTTTTTTGATGATTGATTTCGGGTATAATCGAACGAATGAAACACATTCAAAAGCTCATTCTCATTCTTTTACTTGCAACGCTATTATCCAGTTGTGGGGGGAATAAAGAAACGCCCACGCCAACGCCCACTGAAACACCGGCTGAACCGACCCCCACTGAAGCGCCCATGGCGCTGAAGGTCAACGGCGAAGGAATCACCCTTGAAGAATATCAGGCAGAACTCACGCGCCTGCAGCAGGCACAAGACACCCTCGCCGCAACCGCCACCCCTGAAGAACAACGTGATCGTGTGATCAAAGACCTGACCGATCAATTATTGCTGGCGCAGGCGGCCGCGCAAAATGGCTTCAGCGTAGACGATGCCACTTTGCAGGCGCGCATGGATGCCCTTGCCACAGAAATGGGCGGCAGCGATAAATTAAGCGCCTGGGAATCGGCCAACGGCTATAGCGACGAATCGTTCAGAATTGCTCTGCGCCGCTCGATTGCCGTGGCCTGGCAGCGCGATGAGATCATCAATTCGGTACCCACTACGGCAGATCAGGTGCACGTGCGTCAACTGCTCGTGCAAGATGAGGCAAACGCTCAAAGCCTTTACTCCCAGCTACAAAATGGCGCGGATTTTGCAACGCTGGCATATAAGTTGGACCCTACCACCGGCGGTGACCTGGGCTGGTTTCCCAAAGGGTACCTGACCCAAAGTGCAGTCGAAGATGCCGCTTTCAGTCTGGAAGTGGGATCGTACAGTGAGGTCATTCAGAGCGACCTGGGGTATCACATCCTTTATTTGATCGAGCGTGATGCGAATCACCCTCTCTCAGTGGATGCCCGGCGCGAATTGCAGCAGCAAAGGTTGGATGAATGGTTGGCCGCCGCCAAAGACGCTTCACAGGTTGAGGTATTGATAAATTAAAGGTCTAACGGGGAGCAAAGATGAATTTCATCGACCAGGAAGAGATCGCCGAAAGGCAAAAAAGACGCAGCAAAAAGCGCCGCAATGATGTGGTATGGAATTCGTTAACTGCTCTCTTTGTGCTGGCTACACTGGCAGCGGTTCTGTTTTTTTTGACGCTTTTCGCCAATCCGGGGTCGGCAATGAATCCATTTCCGCCCCCAACGCTGCCTGTACTGGTGCAACTGCCGACAAGCACGCCGACCACTGTGAAGTTGCCCCCAACCTGGACGCCAACCGTTACCATCACGGTGACGCCCAAGCCTCCTGTAGCGGGCGAAACCAGCACACTGCCGCAAGTGGAGACCTCGACTCCATATATCACGGATCCCAACGCTGAATATCCTTTTGCGCCCAAGAGCGACCCCATCGCCATGGCCAATACCGTGTTTCATACCACCGGCACCTGCAACTGGCAGGGGGTGGCCGGCCAGGTGGTCGATATTCAGGGGCGCCCGGTACTGGGTTTGATGATTCACCTTTCAGGCTATTACAACGGTAAACGCATCGATCAGACCACGCTTTCGGGTGTGGCACAGGAATGGTACGGAAAATCGGGCTATGAGTTCGTTTTGAGCACCGATACCCCCATCGATTCGACCGCCCAGCTTTCGGTACAGCTAACCGATACGGCTTACGTGGCCATCTCTGACAAGATCGTTTTTAACACCTACGCTGATTGCTCGAAAAACCTCATCCTGATCAATTTCCAGCAAGTAAAATAGCAAAAGAGAATAGAAGAAGAGTCCGCCAATATTCTGGTGGACTCTTTTTGCATCACCCAAACATTCTTAGCTGCTGCGATTCTTCCAAATTGATGGGGTCGCTGTCGAGCAGCATGGCCCAGAGGGCGGGGGTAAGGTCATTGCGAGCTGCCAGCGCTGAGAGAGCACGCAGTTTGAGAAAATGCCAGTTGGCCACGGTGCGTTCGTGCAGGTAGGGATCGCGCAGAAGTTTGAATTTCAGCAGCGCCGACCGGCTGCCCGGAAAAACGAATACAAACTGGACGGAATCTACCGGTTCGGTCGGTACATATTTTGCCAGCAGGGCAGCGGCTGAAAAGGCGAAGCGGTATTGTTCCTGTCCCTTGATCTGCCAGGCGAGATAGGGTTCCTGGCTGGTTTCAAAGCCTAATTTGTGCCCGAGTGCCAGGAGGGTCTTTGTGGCACGCTGAACATCCGCGCGGCGCGCGCCAGCCGATTCGTTTTCGCGCAGGTTCCAGCTCTGCGTGATCGGGTTCCAATCGGCGTAGGCGCTCAAGCAATACTCCACCAGGTCACCAGCCGGGGTGAGAAGCCCCTGAAAGGCTGCGTGCAAGGTGGCACCAATTTCAACGGCCGGCAAAATGGGTTGCTTTTGCAGCAAATTGACGACCTCGATCTCCACTTTATCGGCCAGTGGGGCCGGGCTGGCCTCGCTGTTTGCCAGCCACCACTTGCCTGAATCAAATTCTTGAGACGTGGCATCCAGACGGCGCAGAAAAGAACGGTCGCTGAAGAGTTTAGCCAACATGCCCTGAAACTCGCTGCTTTTCTCGCTTGAGTATTCTTCAATGGCAGCGGGTAAACTTTCACTTTGAACGGCAGCAGTGACAGCGGCCGTATAAAGGCGCAGATAGTCACTGGGTTCACCTAAGCTTATAAGAAGGTCACGAATGGCACTGCGGCATACCGATTGCAGGTTAGCTGTTTTGTGGGTTTTGTGTTCAGCGACGGTCACCAAATGAAGTTGAATCCCATCCGTGGGCGAACGGTAGGCGATTCCTTTTAGTTGCAGCCCGGCGGTGCGGGTGGCCATTAATGTGGCCAGGGTCATCCCGGCGGAGGGTTCCCCGATCTGCACATAAGCCGGTGTCTGAGCTGGGCAGAGCGTGACGGCTTTTTCAAAGGCTTGCTGCATGGCGATGGTGTGCCAGTGCCAGTCGAAGCGGCGCCGTCCCAGCACGTTGCGAAACCCAGAGCCGGATTCTTCGCCCCACAGCCAGGCGGACCACAGCGCCGAAAGCGTCCAGAAGGCTTGGTTCGGGCGCGGCGGCAGGGTGATCACCTGCTTGATTTGCACGTCTTGGGGCAGTTCCTTAAGCGAGCGGATCGGTCCTTCAAATAAAGCAATGCCGGCTGCGGCCGGCAGATGTGGCCAGGTAGTTATCTCCACTGCGGGGGCAGGCTGTGCCCACAGGTTAACGGCCGCTTCCAGTTCCGCCCAGAGGTTCTTCTCGATGTATTCGGCTGGAACCGTGAGCTGATGGGACGCTTCCAGGCTGGGTGGCCAGGGCCAGAGGCTGCTGCCTGCATCGAGCAGGCTGATCATGAGTGCCTGCACTTTTTCGCGCTCGGCATCTGGTAGGTACATTCCCTCGATTTTGTTCAGCAGGGTGAAGAGCACGTAAATGGCACGTGGGTTGTAGGTTTTTAAGGCTTCTTCAACGGCGGCACGGTCTTCTTCGTTCTCTTTCAACACTTTGCTCAGCGCGCGGGCGCGGTGCACCTTTTCGCCGCGGATGACCGGCTGTAGGCGGGTGATGTCTTCTTCTGTGATGGGACGCTCGCCATCATCCCCGCAGTGCGGACAGTGATAAAGGCGCGCGTAGGGGGCACTTTCGTTGCGCCGCCACAGAAATCCGTTTGCCTGAATTTCTTGATGGCAGATGGCGCAGCGGGTTTGATAAAGCGCCTTGATGTGGTTTTCAAGCCGCTCCTCACCGCGCTTTTGTGAAGCCAGGTCGGCTACGACTGCCAGGTAGGCTTCTTTGGGGGCCGGTGCGGCCAAATGGCGCAGACAAAAGGCCAGAATTGGGTTGTTGCAGGCGACCAAAATGCGCTGGCCGTTTTGGGCCAACTCTATTGGCAAAAGTGGATTGGAACCAAAAGGATCGAGAATGAACTGAGAAGCCTCTGCTGTGTCGGCCAGGCTTTGCGGCATGACCCCGGCGGGACAGGGCGGCAGAAACCGCTCGATTGGGATGGGGCGGTCCAAGCCGGTGGGGGCCAGGTAAGGGACGTGCAGCGAACCATTCATGTGAATATCATAGCAAAAAATCTTCAAATGGATATGAGGATTAACCGTGAATTTATCTCGGACCGTGTGGCCAACAACCGAAACAAAAAGAGAGCCAGCGCACAAAGGCGCTGGCTCGTTCCCGAAAGCTCAGAGAGAGTTACTTCACTGGCAGCATTTGGGGTCAGGCGGGCATTTCAACGGTCGGAAGGGCAGTGGTGAACGCTTTGTTTTCCTCGCTTGAGTAAACATAATCTTCCAGTTCACCGCTGAGATATTTGTTGTAGGAAACCAGGTCGAAGTGTCCATGCCCCGACAGGTTGAAGAGGATCACCTTCTTTTCTCCGCTTTCTTTTGCCTTGAGCGCCTCATCAATGGCGGTGCGGATGGCATGAGAAGATTCAGGTGCAGGCAAGATGCCTTCCGTGCGGGCAAAAAGCACCGCGGCTTCAAAGACCTTTGTTTGTGCGACCGAAACCGCCTCGATCAGCCCGGCATTGACCAGAGCTGACAGGGTGGGGGCCATGCCATGATATCTGAGACCACCGGCGTGAATGGAGGGCGGCATGAAGTTGTGCCCCAGCGTGTGCATCTTGATGATGGGGGTCATGCCGGCAGTGTCACCGTAATCGAAGGCATAAACACCTTTGGTGAGGGAAGGGGTGGCATCGGGTTCCACCGCCAGCAGGCGGGCTCGCTCGCCATTTTTGAGGTTCTCACGCAGGAAGGGGAAGGCAATGCCCGAGAAGTTGGAACCGCCGCCCACACAGCCGATGACCACATCCGGGTACTCGCTGGCCAGATCCATTTGTTTGAGCGCTTCTTCGCCGATCACCGATTGGTGAATGAGCACATGGTGCAGCACCGAACCCAGGCCGTATTTCTTCTTCCCGCCTGAGGTGGCAGCCACTTCTACCGCTTCTGAAATGGCGATGCCAAGTGAACCGGGGTTCTCAGGGTCTTGCGCCAGCAGGTTGCGGCCATATTGCGTTTGCGTGGAGGGACTGGCAAAGACACTGGCGCCGTAGGTTTCCATTAAATAACGGCGGTACGGTTTCTGGTCGTAAGAGACCCTCACCATATACACCTCAAGGTCGAGGCCGTAAAACCCACAGGCCATCGACAGGGCAGACCCCCACTGCCCGGCACCGGTTTCGGTGGTCATGGCAGTGGTGCCGGCAATCTTGTTGTAAAAGGCCTGCGGTACGGCCGTATTGGATTTGTGACTGCCGGATGGTGAGACCCCCTCGTATTTGTAGTAGATATGCGCCGGTGTGCCCAGTGCCTTCTCAAGCCGTCTGGCACGGATGAGGGGGGTAGGCCGCCACAGCTTGTAAGCATCACGCACCTCTTCGGGGATGGGAATATAGCGCTCGGTACTGATTTCCTGCTCGATCAGCCCCATCGGGAAAAGCACGGAGAGGTCATTTGGAGTGACCGGCTGTTTAGTGGCCGGGTTGAACACTGGTTCAGGGGCAACCGGTGAATCGGCGTTGATGTTGTACCAGAAATGCGGGATGTCACTTTCGTTCAAGAGGTATTTCGTTTGTTCTTCCATCGTCAGCTCCTTGTGAATAATGAATGGATGCGATTTGGAACGGACGATTAAAACAATGACGTCCGTCCCATCTGGGGACGGACGTTTGATCCGCGGTGCCACCCCGGTTAAGCTGACTTTTAACGAAAAAACCTCCAGAGATTGCTCCCGGAGGTCGGATGGCCAGCTTCACTCGTTAGAGTACGGCAGCCAGGCTGCTTATACTCGTTGCCCTCATAACGGCGGCGCTCCCGGCTCAGGTTACTGGCTTTCGCGTTCACCTGGCAGCTCGGAGGTCCATTCGGTATCGCTGTGTGCGCAGGATTTCACCATACTCCTGCTCTCTGAAACGCCCTAGCGCTACTTACTCGTCCTCGTCTCGGCCTTTGCTTATTCGTTTTGACTATTATACACAGGCAGAAGGCTGTGTCAATAGCCTCTGCGCTACAGGATCTTAAAGTTCGTCACCCCCGGCATCTCGGCGATGACGGCTTGAATATCTTCAAACGACTCATCCTCAATGGCCTTCACCACCAATGCAACAGTGGTTGAATTGGTCAAATTATTATGTTCAATACCGGTGGAGATGATGTTCTTCTTGAGTTCTTTGAGCGCTGCCTGTAATTGCTCGGCCAGATCGGGCACGCCAATGGCAGTGACGGTGACGTTGACCGTTTTGTAAACACGGATGAGTTTCTTTTCGAGAACGTTCAACAAGACCAGCACGATCAGTAGAGAAATGGTGGTGGCAATGGAGGCGAAGTAATGACCGGCTCCGACGGCCAGCCCAACGATGGCAATGGTCCACAACGAGGTGGCTGTGGTCAGCCCCTTGACGTTGGTGCCATAGCGCAAAATGGCCCCGGCACCCAAAAAACCGATGCCTGAAACCACCTGGGCAGCCAGGCGTGCCGGGTCACCTGAGTTGGAAAATTGGTCGGAGATGTTGATGGAGATCGTCATTGCCAGACAGGCGCCAATGGCCAAAATGGTGTGGGTGCGTAAGCCGGCCGGCTGGTTTTGCCGTTCGCGCTCATATCCGACCGACATGCCCAGCAGAGCCGCCAGGCCGATGCGCAAGAGGATTTCAAGATCTGGGATCATGTTTGCCTCCTAACGGGTTGTCTGAAAGAAAAGGGTTTCAATTGAGTGGGACGTCTCGGCCGGGTTGGCGGGCAGAAATTCGCTAAAAGAGGGGAGCAATGGAGCGATTTCTTCTTTCATGCGCTGCGCCAGGCGGCGTACCGAGAAGTGGGCATTGGCAGCAGAACGTAGCTGGATGAAGTGGATCAGGCTGCGCAGGTTGGTGGTGATCAAGAAGCGCCGATTGTAGGCGTTGGGCACAATATAAGAGGCGGCCGCGGCCGATTCCTGTGCCAGTTTAGGGTAAAGGTCATGAACGGCACGCATGGCAGCGATGTAAGGTTCAGCGACACCTGCCTCGGCAATGGCTTTGGGCAGCGCGTACCCCAATGCAGCGGTGAGCGGCTGCGGCGTCAGG
Source organism: uncultured Anaerolinea sp. (assembly GCA_964459385.1). Lineage (GTDB taxonomy): Bacteria > Chloroflexota > Anaerolineae > Anaerolineales > Anaerolineaceae > UBA6107. The sequence continues at coordinate 61,236 of CAYWLG010000012.1, read as the reverse complement.
GTCATCATGCGGTGGCGTTTCACCTCATAATAGGCGCCCTGATCGAGCTGCACATCAAATGTGAACAGCGTGTGTTCCAGTTCGCGGGCGGGCGCGGAGTATTTGTTGCCCGGGTCGAGCAGCACAGCGGCAAGGTGTTTTTTTTCTTCACTTGTGAGATGCCTGGCCCAGTCTAGGGCTTGCGCGTAGGCAATATTCTGCTCTTTGTAGAGCACCGCCGCAAAGAGGTGTTCTTCAAGGTCGGGGGATGTTTCGATCAGTTGGCACCAGTCCGTCGAGAGTGGGCAGGGCTCTACCTGCATCTGGGCGAAGGTTTGGCTCACAGTGATGAGGGACTCGTCCGCATTGGCATATTTGAGCAAGGTGGGCACGGATTGCGAGGCACAGGCCTTGATCTCGGCGCCGATCTGGCGCACTTCTTCCAACGGGTGGCTGAGCATCTTGGTCAGTGCATGTTCGAGGGCGCGGGCGTTAAGGGTGAGGCCCACATTTGCCAGCGAAGCGGCCGGCAGCACGAAGCGGCACACGTCAATGGCTTGTGACTGAACACGGCGTGACCAGGCGGCTGCAGATTCTGCTTCTTTCTGCTGGCAGGAACGGCGAATTACTTCGCTCACGGCGGGGATGATCTGGCTGTAGGTGTCGAACAGTTTGCAGCACACAGCCTGATACTCGTCCAACAGAGGGGAGCTTTTAAGCTCTGTGGGAATATAATAGGCGTCTCCCTGCCAGGTTTGATAGCGGGTGGATTTTTCGGTGTAAGAGGCCAGGCGGTTCGACTCCAGGCATTCGATTGCCAGGCGTGAAACGTTCTCGGCCGCGATATGCAGCACTGCATGTTCTGCCACCGAGGAATGGCCGTAGCCGACCACCCATTTTTCGTTGAATTCGGCACTTTTGCTGTCGCTCAATTCGGCAGCGATCTGGCGAAACGATTCGGGGGAGCGAGATGTTTTGGCAAAGGTGACGGCAATCGTTTCAGGGGGCAGCTTTTGCGGATCAAGCAGATAGATCTGGCGGTCATTCGACATGGGGGATCACCTCTCGTGTCTTTTCAATATCCCGTTTCACTTGTGCGATCAGCTCTTCAGGCGAAGCAAACACCTGTTCAGGCCTTAAATACTCGATCAGTTCCAGCTTGAGAAAATGCCCGTAAAGATCCCCTTCCAGATCGAGCAAATGCGGTTCGACACGGGGTTCTGGCAGCGGGTTTTCAAACGTGGGGCGCACGCCGATATTGGTCACGGCAATATAGGTTTTGCCGTCCACCTGTGCCCGACAGGCGTAAACCCCTTTGGCCGGGATCAGTCGGTCGGGGGCAATGTCGAGATTGGCGGTCGGAAAGCCCAGCTTATGGCCACGATGTTCGCCAGAAACTACCTCGCCTTCCAGCGAGTAGGGGCGTCCGAGCAGGCGATTGGCTTCGGTCAGTTTTGCACGGTGCAGCAGGTCGCGAATGCGGCTGGAAGAGATGACACCTGCCTCGCCGGTCACCGGGGGGATCTCTTCGACCTGAAACCCCATTTCATCGCCAATTGCCTTAAGCGAGTTAACATTGCCTTCGCGGTCATGCCCCAGGGCAAAATCATAACCGGCTAGAAAGTGAACCAGACCGAGGTTGTTTTTCAGCCCACGCATAAACTCTGCTGCGCTCAAGCAGGCTACCTGCTCGTCAAAGCGGATCGTGAGCACCTGATCCACGCCCAGCCCCTTGAGCAGTTCAATGCGTTCTTCGGGGCGGGTCAGCGTGAAGGCGGAAATGGATCGGCCAAAGAAGACCGCTGGATGCGGTGAAAAGGTGATGACCACGGACAGGCTGTTGGTGTTATGTGCACCATCGACCAGGCGTTTGATCAACGCCTGATGGCCAAGGTGCACTCCATCAAAAGAACCGACGGTGCACCAGGAACGTTCGATCTTGAGTTCGTTGAAGTCGCTGAAAAAGTCCATTGGTTAATTATATTGAAAAATCGTTTTGAAACTAAGCCCCCTCGCAATTGCGAGGGGGAAATTTTTTATGAGAAGAACACTTTCTTGGGCTGCCACTCGTTGGTGGCTTCGTCCAATTCAAGCAGCGCCACCAGTTCCCCTTGTTCACTGATGCCGCGCGCTTTTTTGCCGATAGAGGTGTCGGCCGCGATGCGGTTGCCGTGTCGGATGGTATCCATCTGTTCTACAGAAAGTTCCACGGCTGGCCAATCGGAGAGAGCTTCGGCGGCCGGGATGAGGTATTGGTACCAGGTGCCGTTGGCGAAGGCTTCATTGAGCTTGCGCAGCGGAACGGCATCTCGCAGGGTAAAGCGGCCGCTCTTGGTGCGGCGCAGCCCAGTGAGCGTGGCACCGCAGCCCAGACGATCACCCAGATCGTGTGCCAGTGAGCGCACGTAGGTGCCCGAAGAGCAGAAGATGTCGATCACCACCTCAGGCGGCGCCCATTCGAGCAGTTCCAGCGAGTAAACGCTGATGATGCGCGGCGAAAGGTCTACTTCTTCGCCCTGGCGGGCCATCTCATAGGCTTTGCGCCCATTGACTTTGACCGCAGAATAGGGCGGGGGAACCTGTTCAATATCGCCCACAAAGGTCATCAGTTCTTTTTCAAATTGCTCTTCGCTGATCTCGACCGGGTTGCTGGATGTTTGCATACCATCTTCATCGTAAGTGTCGGTGGTCTTGCCCAGCGTGATCACGGCCTGATACCGTTTATCGGAAGCTGAGACGTATTCGCTCAGGCGAACGGCCGGGCCGACCAGCACGATCAATACCCCCGATGCTCTGGGGTCGAGCGTGCCGGTATGTCCGGCGCGCCGAATGTTGGTACCTTTACGGACAACCTGAACTACATCGTGAGAAGTCATTCCGACCGGCTTGTCAATGACCAGCACACCCGAAATAGCATTCTTCAAGTCAAAATTGTCTTCTGAAATCATATACACTCCATCAAAATTTTCTTTACCACCCGGTTAATTACTTATATTTCCATCAGTAATTTTTGTTTGTTCAAGATACTCCCTGGTAGCCGATAAAACAAGTTTTTGTACAACCTCCAGCGAACCGGCAATCTCGGCGCCGGCTGCGGCAGAGTGACCCCCGCCCCCGAAAGAAGCCGCCAACCCGGAGATATCCAAACCGGGGCGTGCCCGCCAACTGACTTTGGTGAGGTCAGGTTTTTGTTCCACAAAAAGCACGGCGATGTCCAGTGGGTCAATGCTGGATAGTATGTTGGTGAGGTCGGCATCGTCGTTCCCGCTGTAACCAGATTCGGCTCGATCTTGCAGCGTCAAAGAGGTCCAGACCAGGTTGTCTTCATGCTGCAAGCGTGCCAGCGCATAACCCCAGTAATTGGTCGCCGCATAGCTGCGATTGATCAGGGCTTTATTATAAAGTTCAGAGATGTTGGCGCCGCGATCCATCAGGTCGGCTGCGATGCGCAGTGAATCGGAGGAAGTATTCGAGGTGCGAAAACCGATCGAATCGCTCAGCACGCCGGTCATCAGGGCCCGGGCCACATCGGTCGTGATCGGGTAGCCCCACAGGGGCAGCTTTTCGGCCAGAATGGCACAGGTGGCTACGGATTCGGGCAGCACAAGGTTCAACTCGGCAAACAGCTCATTGGTCACATGGTGATCGATCACGATGCCAACCGTCTTTCCTTCCAAAACCCCGCCGGTGCGTTTAAGGTCTGAACAATCGACCGCAATGTAGAGGTCACATTCACTTGCGAAAGCATGTTTTACCGACTCGCTGCCGACCAAATGCCGAAAGGTCTGCGAAACACCGTCTCGCAAGACCATCTCGACTTCTTTGCCGGCTGCCTGCAATGAAAGGCCAAGCCCCAGCACGGAACCTACTGCATCGCCATCAGGGCGAATATGTGCAGTGATGCCGATCCGATGCGCCTGATCGATTCGTTGTTTTATTTCAGCATCAATCATTGCCAGTTTCCGAATGTCGCTGCTTTTCTTCAGAATGAAGCGATGCGATGATCCTTTCGATGCGATCAGCGCGCTCAGGGGTGACATCCCAGTGAAAGCGCAGACGCGGAAAAGCCCGCAATTCGATTCTTTCTGCCAAAGTTTTTCTTAAGAACCCCGAAGCTTTTTCGAGGGAGGCGATCACTTCTTTGGAACGAACCTCGCCTTCCACCGCCGAAATAAAGATCTCAGCGTAGCTCAGTTCACGATCTACTTTTACCTCTGTGATCGAAATACCCTCCAGGCGCGGATCGCGGATTTCACCTTTGGCGAGCATTTCTGATATTTCCTGGCGAATTCGATCGCCGATTCTTTTTAATCTCATTGGAGAGGGCATCTATTTACTCCGTTTTCGCTAGAACCAGCTTATTTGGCTGTCTTTTCCAAGATAAATGATTCGAGTAAATCGCCTTCAACAATATCATTATACCCTTTTAAGGAGACGCCACAATCAAAGCCCTGACGCACCTCTTTGACATCGTCTTTTTCATGTTTGAGCGAAGAGATTTCCCCTTCAAACACGGTAGTACCGTTGCGAATAACACGAATCCTGGCGTTGCGGCGCAGTTCGCCCGAGGTGACACGGCAGCCGGCGATATTGCCAACTTTGTTGATTTTGAATACTGCACGCACGGTTGCCTGGCCGAGTTTAATCTCTTTGAACTCGGGCTCAAGCATACCCTTGAGGGCTTTTTCAATGTCTTCGGTCATGCGGTAGATGATATCGTAAAGGCGAATTGAAACACCTTCACTCTCGGCCAGGTTACGGGCAGCGCCGTCGGCCTGGACGTTGAAGCCGAGCACAATGGCTTTTGAAGCCGCGGCCAGCATGATGTCGTTTTCGCTGATATTGCCGGTCTCAGCCTGCAAAATGTTGATCTTGATGTCGCCTTTGCTCAAATCTTGGAGCGAATTGACGATCGGATCGAGGGAACCCTGAACGTCGGCTTTAAGAATGAGCGGCAGCTCGCGTACTTCACCTGCCTGGAACTTCTCGAACAACTGCTCCAAAGTGGCTTTGGGCGCGGCTGAGGCTGCTTCTTTGTTGGCGTTCTTGTTGGCATCAATGATGGCGCGGGCTTCTTTTTCGCTTGGCACCACCTGAAAGACCTCACCGGCAGAAGGCACGTCGCCCAGGCCCATGATCTGAACCGGCGTGGAGGGGCCGGCGCTGCGAACGGGTTTGCCGTGAAAATCGAACATGGCGCGTAGTTTGCCATAAGTGTTACCGGCCAGGATGGTATCGCCCATCTTGAGGGTGCCGTTCTGCACCAGCAGGGTGGCGATGACGCCCTTGGCTTTATCCAGTGAAGCTTCGATGATTGTTCCGATCACTTTGCCGTTGGGATTGGCCTGAATTTCCATGCTGTCACTGACGAGCAGCACGGCTTCGAGCAGATCGTCGAGGCCGGTCTTCTGTTTGGCGGATACAGGCACCACCAGCGTATTGCCGTCCCATTCGTCGGGCACCAGGCCGGCTTCGGCCAGTTGGTGCTTGGTGAAATCGGGGTTGGCGTCGGGGCGGTCGATCTTGTTGAGCGCCACGATGATGGGCACACGGGCTGCACGGGCGTGTGCAATGGCTTCGCGGGTCTGCGGCATGACACCATCGGTGGCGGCCACGACCAAGATCACGATGTCGGCACCCTGCGCACCACGGGCACGCATGGCAGTGAACGCGGCATGGCCCGGTGTATCCAAAAAGGTGATCAGGCGATCTTTTTGCACGACCTGATAGGCGCCGATGTGCTGGGTGATGCCGCCTGCTTCACCCCTGGCCACATTGGTGTGGCGGATGGCATCGAGCAGGGTGGTCTTGCCATGATCCACGTGGCCTAAAATGGTCACGACAGCCGGACGGTTAATGAGGTGCTTGGGGTCTTCTTCCATGATGGTACGGCGCCAAAGGGGAATTTCACCCTCTTCTTCAGCGGCCGCAGCCTGTTCTTCAACCTGTTCAAGAGCAGCTTCAAAGCCCAATTCTGAGGCAACGATCGCTGCCGTATCGAAATCGACGATTTGATTAATATTTGCCATTACCCCATTGGACATCAAAATTTTGATGACCTGAATTGGGCTGGCGTCCATTGATTTGGCTAAATCTCTTACTGTAATACTGGCTGGGAGTTCGATCTTCTTTTGCCCATTTTCGCCCATAATCCACCTCCATAAAGTGTGCCCCCTGGTACGCTATTCATCCGAATAGGATTTATCTTCTTTGAAACCAATCGCGCAACTTGTCGGTGTATTGAGCCAAAAATGGAACAGTTTAGAGGTTCATTTCAAATTCCTCATGGTTATGCACCACTTTTGTCTTCTGCATTTGCCGCAGTTTCTTCAGAAACTGTTTCGGCGGGCAACGTTTGCAGGTACTCAGTCAAACGTTGCCTGTCTTCTGCAGAAAGTTCCGCTTTCAAGGCGTGAGCGATTGGCCCTTTTAAGGCCGACTGCCAGCACGAACGAACACCGTGAATGTAAGCGCCGCGTCCGGGAGCTTTTCCGGTCAGATCCACCATCACACCTTCTGGGGTGCGCACGATGCGAATCAGGCTTTTTTTGGCCAGCACGGTGCGGCATCCGATACAGGTGCGCTGGGGAATATGCTTCGTTCGCTTAGGCTGCTGTTTGGCCACCTTTCCTTCTCACTGAACTTAACTAATTTTCCCAGTCCCAACCATCATCGCCGCCGCGTTTGTGTTTCTTGCGGGCGATGGTCATATCGCGGTCGGGGTCATAAGTGACTTCAACGTGTTTGCTCTTCTTCTTGTTCTTCTTCTTGTCGCCGTTAGAGTCATCCTCTTCTTCGTCAGTAGCTACATTATCCAAAACCTCGGGGCGAAGCGTGAAGAGTTCCTCGAGCGTGGGCTCGGGTTCTGGCTCCCCTTCAACCACTTCCACAGCCGGGGTTTCGACTTTTTCTTCTGCGGTCTCCAGGGCGGCTTCTTCCACTGCTGGGGCGGCCACTTCTTCTTCAACGGCTTCGACCACAGGAGCTTCAACAACAGGTTGAGAGGCAGCCAGTTCGGCGGCTTGCTTCTCTTCTTCCAACTGGGTCTCAAGCGAAGCCATCAGGCCGTTGATGCTTTCCATGGCGCGCGGGCCAAGACCCTGCAAGCGCAGAATGCTGTCAGAATCAACTTTCATCTGAATGGCCAGTTCGCCAGTGGTGGCGTATCCGGCTTCTTGCAGGATGTAAGCGACATGTTCAGGCAAACCGCTATCCAGAATATTGGTGGTGAAGGCAGCGGTCGGAATATCTTTCTTGAGTTCGGCAAAACGATCTTCTTCGGCTTTCTTCTGTTCAGCCGTCTTGGCGGTGGCTTTGCGTTCAACACGATCGACGAATTTGGCCATGAAGTCGTATTCTTCGGGGGTCAACGGGCGGCCATCGGCTTTGCGCGAGAGCAGTTCTTCCATGCGGCCGATGTTTTCGCCTTCCGATTCGAGCAAAACAGCCATGGATTCGTCTGATTTAACCTTGTTCAAAGAATCGCCGGCGGCTTCGGGCAGGCTCTTGATATCGATGCGCCAACTGGTCAATTTAGCTGCCAGGCGGGCGTTTTGCCCATCACGGCCGATGGCCAGGCTGAGCTGGTCTTCCGGCACGACAACAGTTGCAGTTTTGCCGCCGCCGGAACCTTTTTGCTCGTTGAGGTAAACGCCGTTTACGCGGGCAGGAGAGATGGCCTTGGCAATGAAAGCGGCCGGGTCAGAGTTCCATTCGATGACGTCAATTTTTTCATCGTGCAGTTCTTTTACGATTGCCTGAATGCGCACACCGCGAATGCCCACACAAGCGCCCACCGGGTCAATGCCCTGCTGGGTGGCAGATACGGCCACTTTGGCGCGTTCACCCGGCTCGCGGGCGATGGAACGGATCTCAACGATACCGTGGAAGATCTCAGGCACTTCGTTTTCAAGCAGGCGGCGCAAGAAATTGCGATGGGTGCGCGAAAGGATGATTTGCGGGCCGCGCTGATTGTCTTTTACTTCTGACACCAGAGCGCGCACGCGTTCATGAATGTGAAAACGTTCGCCGGGGATCATTTCTTTGCGCGGCATGCCGGCTTCGGTCTTCAATTCGAGGCCGATGGTCAGGCCGGTGGCGCTCACCGCCTGTACGGTACCACTGACGATCTCGCCCAGTTGTTTTTCGTAGTAGCTTAGCTGAGCCTGGCGCTCGGCGTCGCGAATACGCTGCTGAATTACTTGACGGGCGGTTTGTGCGGCCACACGGCCAAAATCGGCCGGGGTGGCATCTACCAGCACCAGGCTGCCGAGTTCGGCATCTTCGCTGTATTTCTTCGCCTCAGCCAGACTCACCTCGGTGACCGGGTTCTCAACGTCTTCCACCACCTCTTTTTCAGCAAAGATGGTGATCTTGCCGGTTTCGAGGTCGATCGAGGCCTCGACCCGGCGGGCAACATCCGTCTTCACCGAGCGGTTGTAGGCTGAGATGATCGCCGACTCGAGCGCCTTAATGATGATCTCGCGCGGCAGTCCTTTTTCTTCGAGCACTTCATTGAATGCCAGGGTAAATTCGTTCTTCATCTTTCTTAATCTCCACCTGATTCGATTCTTACAGGTTACATAATAAGAAAAGTGGGGGTTGCCCACTTTTCGTTGACGACAATTGCGATTTCACGTACCTTAAATATTCTATCATACGTTCATAAAGAGTGCAAGAGACAGAATCCTCTCAAGCTTTCAAGCGCTTCTTTTTGATCCCATCGCTGATCGCAAAGGGCAGATAGAAGAGGGTGAAAACGACCGCGGCAATGGCCTCTTCGGCCAGCAAATACCAGGGCCAGGGGCCTAACATGTCCAACAGACTGGCGGTTTCGGGTTTGTGCGCAGTAAACATATAATTGCTGCCCAGTGCCTGGTTGATGAAGAAAAGCACCACAAAATAGAGATTGCCCACAATGACCACTTTCAACAGAGATTTCCAGGTGGGGCGTTGGTGTTCGACGATGAGCATATACAAGGCTGAGGCAATGATCAACCCGTGAGAAACGAAGACCTGAAAATAGCGGAAGTGCGGAAAACTATACATGCCCAGGTCGGGGGTGAGAAAGGCCTGCATGGCTCCGGCAATGCCCAGAAAGAAGGCGAACTCGAAGATCGCATAACTCTTCGTCATCAGCATGAGGGCGCTCAAGAAGACAAATACACTGCAAAGATGCAGCGGCAGCATGGTTTGCACGTTCCATGTGCCGTTGACGTAGTTCCACAGGTGCCAGCCGAATTCGTTCACCAGCAGGGTGATCGCCATCACCCAGCGGACGATTTTCTGTGCCTTCTGGCTGGGATGCTTGCGCAGCCAGAAAAAGTAGGCGATCAGGAGCAACAAAGCTGCAATTGCGACCAGATGCTGAAACGAAAATAACTGGAATGGGGGGCCGGAAAAATCTTTACCGAAGAAATTATCCATGAACGTCCTCTCGGGGAAACAAAATGAGTGATTTCTCCATTTTAAATGCAATGGGCGATAACTGAAAGCGAATTCATTTACGGTATAATTACCGCTATGCCGAAAAAGAAAATTGACGAGACACTTCCAATGAAAAGTAAACAACCATCCGAAGAGTTAAAACCCTCTTCTGAGAATTCCGTTTCTGACGCAACAGTTCCAGTAAAGACCGCTCAAAAAGCGAGTAAGGCAGTCAAGAAACCCGCTGCTGCGAAAGAAACAGCCACGGCTACCACCGCAGAGGAATCGGGCGGCTCAGTTGAACCCCCAAAAAAGGTCAAACGGGCCGGCTGGGTGTGGCTTGGCATTTTGCTCATGCTGGTGATCGCTGCGATTGGTGCCGGCACGGGTTACTTAATGGCAATTTCGGCCCGTAAGACGGCAGAACTTACCCAGATTCAGATCGCAGCCACCACCCAGTATGAGTTGAGCTTGCAGGATGTCAAAGACAACAATCTGACGATGGCGAAACGCCGTTTGGAGTATGTCATCCAGATCTACCCCACTTATCCCGGCGCTGCCGATAAATTGGCCGAGGTGATGGTGCAGATGGCTCAGGGCGGCAACACCTCGGTGACGAACCCGGTGACGATTGCCACGGTAGAGCCAACCAAAGACACACGCGGCGCGGCAGCCATTCTGCAAACGGCTGAAGGGCAGTTTGCTTCACAAGATTGGCGCGGCTTGTACACATCGATCAATTCGCTGCGTGATCTGGACCCCACCTATGAAGCGGTTAAGGCAGATGGCCTGTACTATATTGCCCTGCGCAATGTGGGCATTTTGGATATCAGCAACGGCTACATGGAAAAAGGCCTCTACGACTTTTCAGTGGCTGAAAAGATTGCCCCGCTGGATGCGGATGCAGAATCTTACCGCACCTGGGCGCGCATGTTCTTAAGTTCGGCCGCCAGTTACGAGGTGGTGTGGAGCCGCTCCGTGGATGGCTTCGCCACCCTTTATAACATGGTGCCGAACATGATCGACTTCAACGGCATCACCGTGCGCGAGTATTACGCCCGATCTTTGGCAGGATATGGCGACTTCTTGCAATCCACTTATGATTGGTGCGGCGCGGTCACCCAGTATGAAGCCAGCCAGGGCATTATGACCCTGCAGCGCGTAATCGATATTTTGCCTGACGCACGCGATAAATGCGCCAATCCGCCCCCCACGCCAACCCCACCCTCAGAAGAAACCCCAACCCCCTAAAAAAGATCAACCGCCTGAAAGTCATCTCAGGCGGTTTGCTTATTTGAATTATTTTGCCTTCTTGCCAGAAAGATCGTGGGTCATGGCTCCGGTGATCTGTACCGTGGCAAATTCGCCTTCTTCAAGCTCATCTTCGATGAGCACCAGCCCATCAATTTCGGGGGCATCTCTGAAAGAGCGTCCGACAGAAATGCCATCTCCCTGACCTTCGATCAATACATCCAGATGCTGCCCGATCAACTTTTGGTTATGGTTGAGCGAGATCTTCTCTTGATGCTTCATTAAGCGCGCCAGACGTTCCTGTTTCACCTCTTCTGGCACCGGGTCGCCCAGCGGTTCGCTGGAGGTGCCGGGCTCGAACGAAAAGGTGAAAGCGCCCACGTGATCGAACTGGATGACATCCAGGAAGTCGAGCAGGGTCTGGAACTTCTCTTCTGTTTCGCCGGGATAACCCACAATAAAAGTGGTACGCAGGGCAAGATCGGGCATGGCAGTGCGCATCTTGGCGACCGTTTTCAGCACCCAGTCCACATCAGAGGGGCGTTTCATGCTTTTTAATAGTTCCGGGTCGGCGTGCTGCAAAGGAATATCCAGATAGTGGGTCATCTGTGGCTGGCTGGCCATGACCTCGATCAGGTGGTCGGTCACGTAGCCGGGGTAGGCATAAAGCAGCCGCACCCAGGGGATTTGCGGGATCTTGGGCAGCATGGTTTCGAGCAGGGTAGCCAAGCCATCTTTCATGCCCAGGTCGTGCCCGTAGTCGGTGGTGTCTTGTGCGATCAGGTTGATCTCTTTGATGCCCCAGCTTTGCAACTGTACGGCATCGCGCATCACCAGTTCCATTGGGCGACTGACCAGCGTGCCTTTGATCAATGGGATGGAGCAAAAAGCGCAGGGGCGGCGGCAGCCATCGGCGATCTTTAGATAAGCGCTGCCTCCCTGCACGGCCACCCGGGTGGTACCTTTTTCGTCGCTGCCGATCGAAGGTGCATCCGGCAGGTGGTAGCGCGGCTGCTGCGGGGATTGGCGGATTTCACTGAGCAGGTCCAAAATGTCCATCCAGCGTCGTGTGCCGATGAACCCGTCCACGCCGGCAACCTGCTCGGTGAGCAACTGGCGGCTGCGTTCGGTGAGACAGCCGGCCGCGATCAGCAATTGGCCGGGACGTTTCTTGGCAGCCAGCTCCTGCAGCGTATCGTAAGATTCCTGACGGGCAGCAGAGATGAATCCGCAGGTGTTGACGATCATTACCTCGGCCTGCGAGGCTCGGTCAACCGGCCGGTAGCCCGATTCGGTTAACAAAGCGCCCATCGATTCTGAATCGACGGTGTTTTTGGCACAGCCTAAAGAGACCAGATAAAAGGTTTTTTCTTTCATGGTTGGGTAGTGGGAGCGAAAGGAGAAATGGTTGGGGTGGGCATTTCGGGCGTCAGGGTGGGAGTGGCGCTGGGCTGCGGCGTCAGGGTGGCTTGCATGGTGACGGTGGGGGTGGGTGTGTAGTTGGAGGTGAGGTCGTTGACGCCATTGGCCGTGAATTCCATGTTCACCACCTGGCCAAAATTGCCTAAAACGCCCAAATCACTCTGATTGTAGTAAACCTGCAAAGCAGAAGCGTCGCCAGAAATGAGGGTAATGCGGGTGTTGCCACTGTATGAGTAAACGTTGCCGGGCACTGCCCGACCCAGAAATTGTTCTTTGCCATCTACAAGCACCTGCATGTAAGCGCGACGGCGCACTGAGATGACCACCTGAATGGCCCCGTCAGTCGGGGCGGAAAGGGTACTTTGCAAGTTAATGTCGGGGGTAAAGGCTACCACACCAATTCCTTCGCCCGGGGCGGTGGCGGCGATGACGGTTACCTCGTCACCGCTGGGGGTGCCACTGGCCAGTAATATATCCGAGATCGGGATGGCCGTCTCTTGGGCGGCGTTGGTGCTGCCCAGGTTCATCAGTTGGAAGGAGCCCCAAATGATCATCACAAAAAAGACCAAAAACAGGCTGACTGTGAAGATCATATCCGGGGAGAGCAGTCGCTTCCAGCCGGTGATCGGTTGTTTGGGCTCGGCAGCAGGCAAGGGGATGCCGGCTTTGGCTTCGGGCAGACTTTCCAGGCGGCGCTGCTGCAAGGCTTCGGCGAAGCGGGAAAGATAGCTTTCGGGGTTGAGGTTCATAAACGCAGCATAATTGCCTACCATGCCGCGTCCCTGTACTGTGGAGGGCAGATCATCCAAATTGCCTTCCTCAATTGTGTAAAGGTAGACCTCACGAATTTTGGTCTGGCGTTCCACATCCTGCAAAGACAGGCCTAGTGCTTCACGCTGTTTGCGCAGGTCGGCACCGATGGACCTGTACATGGCCAAATAGGTGCCGCCAGATTTTGCCGGCGCAGCCTCAACTTTTTCTTTGAGGGGTTTTGTTTGGGAAACTTTGCCCTCTGCCAGATCCTCTTTTTTAACCACCTGGTAGGGAATTTTATCGGTGAGCTTTTGCACCTGCCGTCTCACACGACCCTTCACTTCATCCAGACCATCGCTGAGGCGCTCCCCGCTGTCTTTTACAGCTTCATTGAGCTTCTCTTTGAGGTGGACCTCGATCGGCTTTTCGGGTTTTGCCGGGGCGGGTTCGCTTTTTGCTTCCGGTTCCGATTGGGGTTCCTGCGGCGGCTCCAGCAGGGCATAGGGGTCAAGGCCCAGAAAATTGGCATACAGCCGGATGAAACCGCGCGCCTGCGCCAAAGAGGGCAGGGCAGTGAGTTGATCGTTTTCAATGGCTTGCAGGTAGTTGATGCGAATGCGAGTTTCTTGAGAGACCTGCTCAAGGGTGAGCTTTTTCTCTTCGCGTCGCAAACGTAAAGCCGTACCGATTGTTTGTTCCATCATGGTCTTTATTTTATACCAAAAAACCGGCCAGCCAGCCCCCAGGCTGTTTTGGCCGGTTTTATTCAAATTTGAAAAAGACTACTCAGCTTTTTCTTCGGTTTCTTCCGCTGCCGTCTCGCTCACTTCTTCTGCAACTGCTTCAACTGGAGTTTCAACCACAGGGGCCTCAACAACGGCTTCGGCCACAGGAGCGGCTTTGACGGGTTCTTTGGCGGCGATGGCTTCACCTTCGCGATAAACCATCACTTTCACCTTCGGGGTGAGGTCAATGGTCAGGCGAACGTGAGCGGTGTGCTCGCCCAAATTGCGGACGGGTTCGACTTCGATCTGATGGCGATCGATCTGGATGCCCAACTTGGTGTTGATGGCGTCCACGATCATCTGGCCGGTAATGGAACCATACAGTTTGCCGGTTTCGCCAGCTTTGCTGGTGAAGACCAATTCGAGGCCTTCCAACTGTTCAGCCAAACCGCCCATTTCCTGGTTGAGGGCAGCGCGGGTGATGGCTGCTTTGGCGCGAATTTTCTCAACTGCTTTGAGCGCGCCCGGGGTGGCCAAAACGGCCAGTCCCTGCGGAAGGAGGAAGTTGCGGCCATAGCCATCGGCAACTTTCTTCACGTCGCCGGTGTGACCCAGCTTGTAAACATCTTTGATCAACAATACTTTCATTTTCAAGCCCTTTCGAAAAGAATTTGCGCCTTGTGAAGGGTACAACACAAGACGCAGAGATTTTACCCTATCCAACAGGAATGGTCAATGCAGGCAAAACGGACATTCCTGCTCAAAGATACCTCCCCGATTGACTTCTGCCGGAATTTCTTTATAATATATCAAATGATATATATCTATTGATATATTAAAACGATTTACTCAAGGGAAATTTATGCCTCCATCCGTATCTTTCACGAAAGAACAAATTGTCGAGGTCGCCTATCGCCTGAGCGTAGAAGCTGGCGTTGAAGCGCTTACCATCCGCACAATTGCACACAGTTTGGGTAGTTCTATCGCTCCCATCTATTCAAACTTCGCCAGCCTGGAGGAAGTAAAAGCCCAAGTGATGCAGAAAGCCTTCGCCTGGCTGGAACAGTACACAGAAAAAGCGTATTCGAGCAGTCGATTCTTGAATATCGGTCTGGGGCTATTGGACTTTGCCAGAGACAACAAACTGCTTTACCGGTCTTTATTCATTAACAACAACGATTACGCCTATTTGGTGAAGGAATTTTTTGATCGCAATCTCAAAGAGGCGGGTCAAGATCACATGCTGGACGAGCTCGATGCCGATGAGAAAAAGAGGGTGCTTGAGAAGATTCGTTTATTTACACATGGCTTGGCAACGATGATCTGCTCAGGAAATATGCAGGATAGATCGGAAGAATATACCCGGCAATTGCTGAAAGATGCCGGCGAAGACATTGTCGGTTACACGATCTACCAGCACAGGCAACTGCAGAAAAAGAACGCAGATGAGAACAAGGCGCAGAAAAGAGGAATGGAATGATCACTTTTTCAGCACAGTTTTGTTCGGCATGTGGATTATGCGAGGCGGTGTGCCCAAACAGGATAATCAGCAAATCAGAGCAGGGGATGACTGTTATATCAGATCGACTCCCTCTTTGTTTTAAATGTGGCCAATGTATGAGCATTTGTCCAAACACCGCTGTTCAGGTGGAGGGTTTGTCTTATGACAAAGATTTCTTCGAAATTAAAGGGTTTTGTGCCGATGAGAACGCCTTTTACCAGATGATTGCCACACGCAGGGCAGTGCGCAATTTTAAAGACACCCCTGTTACTGCCGAAAAACTACAAAAGATCGTTGAAGCCATTTCTCTCGCACCGGTCGGGTTCCCCCCGGTGAAAACAGAGATCGTAGTGGTGCAGAGTCGGCAGGTAATGCAGCAAGCCCTTCCCTATATGGTTGATCTATATGATTCGCTTTTTACGGCGTATAAAAATCCAATCGCCAGGGTATTTATTAAAAATGAAGTGGGGAAGCAGAGATTCAAATTGATGCAAACGCACTTAATGCCCTTGCTGCGCGTTCGTTTGCCCGGACTCAAGGCCGGCACGGAAGACACGATCACGAGAAACGCCCCGGCCATGATCTTGTTCCACGCCGATAAGGATGGCGAAGATATCAGTGCTGATATTTTCATCGCAGCTACCTACTGCATGCTGGCGGCACACGTGATGGGGTTGGGTGGGTCGATCATGGATCTTATTCCCCCGGCAATCAACAAAAAGCCGGAACTTAAAGCCCTTTTTAACATTCCGACCAGCCATGAAGTGGTCTCATCGGTCATTATTGGCATACCGAAGTACCAGTATCAACGGGGCATAAAAAGAAATCTGAAAAGCGTGCAGTGGGTGTAGCTTACTAAATTATCCCTGTGCGTCTTTGATGGCCAGCCGCAGCGACTGTGCCTGTTCTTCGGGGAAAGACGGAAGAATGCGCCGGAAAAGGCGCAGCACTTCTGGCGAATGTTTCCCTTGCAGGATCAGTTTTAAGTTGAAAACCGCTTCTACCGGGGAGCGTTTTGCCAGCGCTTCCAGCACCTGCTGTAGGGTGAAGAGAATGCGGGAGTTGGGGAAGCTTACCAAAGGCTGGATCAAACTGAACACTCTGGGCAGGTTGTTGAATTCCATATCTTCGATCAAGGGAATCAGGCTTTGCAGCCCAAAGATCTGCTCGGGAATTTGTTTGCTTTCAAGCCAGGCAGCGATCTGTTTGAGCCATAACTCAATGGCTTCATGGCGCAGCCCTTCTGAACCGGCTGCATGCAGGTATTGGATCAGATCACGATCTTCACTGGGTTTCGACCAGTTTTCGAGCCGTTCGATCACTTGCTGTGAATATTCATCCGGCATCTTCCCTAATAAATAGGCTGCCAGCTTGCGGGGTTCGAGTTTCTTTTCCTGCCAGAGCCGGTCGATTACATCCAATGTGCTGAGGGGGTTCGCCTGGCTCATCTGGCTGAAGGTGGATTCAAACTGCCGCATCACCAACGGGGTGACGTTATAGGAATCGCTGATGGATTGCAGGTGACCCTGACCAGGTTGTGCAAAAGACCGGTCGGAATAATATTCAAAAAGTTCGCCCAGTCGTTTAACAAATTCATCTGCCGAGGCAAATGATTGGCTGACCAGGCGAATTTGGGTTTGCAGGCGGGTGCGATCAACAGCAGGCATAGGAAAAAAGGGCGGGTTTTAAGCCCGCCCCAGAGAATTAATAGGCCTTTGAGAAATACACTTTTTCGCTGGCTTCTTTGCCGCAAACAATGCAGTGACCTTTATGGTCGGGCTGATCAAAGGGGATGCAGCGGGTGGTCGCGCGTGTGTCTTCTTTGACTTTGGCTTCACAGGCCGGATCGCCGCACCACCAGGCATACGCCCAGCCATTTTCAACCGTTTGTTTCAGTTCTTCATAATCTTTGGGCTCGAAGATGTGATCGTCGCGGAACTTCGTGGCTTTTTCAAGCAAAGCGGTGTGAATGGTCTTGAGCAGGTCGCCGATGGCTGCGGACAGGTTCTCTTGCGGCAAGATCTGTTTGCCGTCGCGGCCAGGAATATCGCGGCGTGACACCATGACACTGCCTTTTTCAACATCTTTGGGACCGATCTCGATGCGCACGGGTACGCCGCGCATTTCCCAGTCGTTGAACTTGAAGCCGGGGGTCACTTCGCTGCGGTCATCCACCTTTAAGCGGAAGCCTGCCAACTGCTGCTGCACCTGCTCGACCATCGGCATCACTTTGGCGCGCTCTTCATCGTTCTTGTAGATGGGCACGATCACCACCTGGATCGGTGCCAACCGGGGGGGCATGATGAGGCCCTGGTCGTCGCCGTGGGTCATGATGATGGCCCCCACGAAGCGGGTGGAGACGCCCCACGAGGTGGTGTAGCAATATTGCAGCTCGTTGTTGACATCGAGATACTGAATGTTGAAGGCTTTGGCAAAGTTCTGTCCGAGCAGGTGAGAAGTACCGGCCTGCAGGGCCTTGGTATCGCCCATCATGGCTTCGATGGAATAGGAGTGGACAGCGCCGGCAAATTTTTCGGTGGCGCTCTTACGCCCGGGCATCACCGGCACGGCAGCCTCGTTGACCGCAAAGTCGGTGTAAATATCGAGCATGCGTTTGGTCTCTTCTTCCGCTTCTTCATAAGTGGCATGGGCGGTGTGGCCCTCCTGCCAGTAGAACTCCAGCGTGCGCAAGAAGAGGCGGGTGCGCATTTCCCAGCGCACCACATTGCCCCACTGGTTGATGAGTACGGGCAGGTCGCGGTAGCTCTTGATCCATTTGGAATACATGTATCCGATGATGGTCTCAGAGGTGGGGCGTACCACCAACGGTTCTTCCAGTTCTTCACCGCCGCCGATGGTCACCACGGCCAGTTCGGGCGAGAACCCTTCGACATGTTCTTTTTCTTTTTCCAAAAACGATTTCGGGATGAGCAGCGGGAAGGCCGCATTCTGGTGGCCTGTCGCTTTAAAGCGGCTGTCGAGGGCTTGCTGAATGGCTTCCCAGAGGGCCCAGCCATAGGGGCGCACCACCATGCAGCCACGCACGGGGGCGTAGTCTGCCAGTTCGGCGCGCTGGATCAACTGGTTATACCATTCTGAATAATTTTCACTGCGGGTAGGGAGTTTATCGTTGCTCATCTTATCAATCCTGAAAAACAGTATTATTTTGAGATCGAATTGATCAATTCGACCGTAGAAGCAATATCGGGGGCGAAAGCCAGCAAGTGGCGGTCACGTTCAGAAATATAGCCGTCAAAACTGCTAATAAAATTTTCCATTGTTTTTTGCCAACCGGCGCCAAACAAGATCAAGGGCCGTTTGGGAATGGACTCGATGATCATCTCATTCCACATAAGGGTGATCTCTACCAGAGTACCCACCCCGCCGGGCATGGCGATGGCCGCATCACAGCGCTGGATAAGCGCGGCCAGCCTTTCCTGCAGCGTTTCAAAGCGCCATTCTTCATTGAGGTAGGGATTAGGCTTTCGATCGGGGTGGCTCTTCTCGATCTGCGTACAGGTAGCGCCGATCACATAAGCGCCGGCTTCTTTGCCACCCAGTGAAATGGCCTCCATGACGCCGACGTATCCACCGGTGAGCAGGCTGTGCCCGGCCAGGCCGAGCTGGTAGCCCAACTGGCGCGCTTCTTCAAACGCCGGGCTGCCGGGTTTGGGGGCGGAACCGCCAAACACGCTGATGATCATGCTTCACCTCGATTTTCTTCGCTGGGGGTATCCCATTGACGGGTGTAATTCTTTTTTAGCTTATCCAGAATGGCAACTTCAAGGTCAATCTGGTTCACGCTGGCTAACTGCAGCAAATACAGCGCCACGTCGGCCAGTTCTTCACGCAGGGCAGCCGGGTCGGGGCTTTCTTCTGACCACTGAAAATGTTCGAGCACTTCGGCTGCTTCGAGATTGAGCGAAATGGCCAGATTACGGCTGGTTTGCTGCCGGGGACTGTTGGCTTCGTACCAGCCCTTGGCGGTGACAAAACGGTTCATTTCAGCGGTGAGTTCTTTCAGATCCATTTTTTACTCTTTTGCCAGCGTCTGGATGGCGTCCAGAGCGGCCCGGGCGGAGGTCATTTGTTCAGGGTGCCAGCCGGGTTCACTGACCATCTTCTTGAGGTGTTCGAGCACGACGCGCTGATTCTGGCTATCCAGAGACAGATAAGTGTTCTGAATTTGCTCCGTTTCACGGGAGAGGAGCGCGTCCCAGGTTTTTTCAAGAAATGCTTCGAGTGAGCCCATGTGGATTTCCGCCAGTAAGATGGATTAAGATTACCAGAGTCACACCTTGCAGTCAAGCAGGGGATGAAACAGCAAACAAAAGAGCCGGGGGTTGAACTCCCGGCTCCTGAGCTTGACTGGAAGGAATTACTCTTCTTTCTTCGCTTCCATCTCTTTGGTGCGGGCGTCAACGATGGGTTGGGCGATATGCGGCGGGACCACCTCGGTATGATCGAATTCCATGGTGAAGATACCGCGACCACCGGTGATGGAACGCAGGGTGGTGGTGTAACGCAGCATTTCGGCCAGCGGGACGGTGGCGGTGACCACAGAACGACCGTGTTCGGTCTCCATGCCCTGAATGCGGGCGCGGCGGGTGTTGAGATCGCCCATCACATCGCCCATGTTCCCTTCGGGAACGGTGATCTTGACCAGCATGATCGGCTCGCGCAGCACGGGGCCGGCATCATGTACGGCCAGCTTGAAGGCTTCGCGGCCGGCGACTTCGAAGGCGACCGGTTTTGAATCGACCGGGTGTTCTTTGCCGTCGAAGACGGAGACGTGCACGCCCGAGACGGGATAACCGGCGATGACGCCTTCTTTCATGACCGCCTGGATGCCTTTTTGAATGGAGCTGGAGTAAGACTGTGAAACGGCGCCACCGAAGACATCCCAGGTGAAGTCGTAATCTTTATCGGTAATGGGGTTCACTTTGAGGTGAACTTCACCAAATTGGCCTGAACCGCCGGTTTGCTTTTTGTGGCGGTACATGGCCGAAGCGGGTTTGGTGATGGTTTCCTGATAGGGCACCTTGGGTTCGGTCATGATGATGCCAACCTGGAATTTGCTCTCGGCGCGGCGAATGGCCACGTCAATGTGCTGATCGCCCATGCCCTGCAAAATGGTCTGCAAGGTGGTGTTGTCGTTGTAATGCGAAAGGGTCATATCCTCTTCGCAAAGGCGGGCCAGGGTGGACGAGATCTTGGTGGAATCGGCCTGGGTCTTGGGGAAGACGGCCACACGGTAAAGGGCATTGGGATATTCGGGCACAGGCAGGGTGAGCGGATGGTTCTTATCGCAGATCGTGTTCGAGGTGGAGGTCTCGGTCAGTTTTGGCACCACGCAGATATCACCGGCGTGCACCACTTTGACTGAAGAAGATTCTTTGCCGCGCGGGATGTTCACAGTGCCCAG
Source organism: uncultured Anaerolinea sp. (assembly GCA_964459385.1). GTDB lineage: Bacteria > Chloroflexota > Anaerolineae > Anaerolineales > Anaerolineaceae > UBA6107. Next base: position 40,754 of record CAYWLG010000012.1, on the reverse strand, counting down.
GCGTTCTTCGATGCCTTTGCTCTGGTTCCAAACATGGGCATCGGGGGTAACAGTGCCTGAGTAAAGGCGGAAGAAGGTCTGCTTGCCCACGAAAGGATCGGCAGTGGTCTTCCAAACATAAACGGCCAGCGGGCCGGCATCATTGGCGACGATGTTCTCGTCACCGGCTTTGCCTTTGGCCACCACGGCCGGGCGATCTTTGGGGGAGGGCATCAGGTCTACGATGGCATCGAGCAGTTTGGCCACGCCGGTTTCGGCGCCGCCGGCTGCCACCAGTACGGGCACGAAACCACAAGTGCGCACGACCTGGGTGAGCCCCTTGACCACTTCTTCTTCGCTCAATTCACCGTTTTCAAGGTATTTTTCAAGCAGGGCATCGTCGCCTTCGGCGGCGGCTTCTACCAGCTTGGCACGGGCTTCGGCGGCGGCATCGGCAAACTCGGCCGGAATCTCGGCACTGGCTTTGCCATCGCCTTTATAGGCTTTCATGCTGATGAGATCGATGACCCCCTGAAAAGCGGCTTTTTCGCCCCAGGGGAGTTGTACAGGAATCAAACGGATATTGGCAAATTCTTCCACCGTCTGAAGGGTTTTCTGATAATTGGCATTCTCGCGATCCATCTTGTTGATCAAGAGGAAACGCGGCAGATTAAATGTGTCGCAGTAACTCCAGGCAAGTTCAGTGCCTACCTCGAGGCCGCTTACCGCATCTACCAATACGATGGCGGAATCGGCAACCCGCAATGCTGAAATGACTTCTCCTACAAAATCGGTGTATCCCGGCGTATCCAGGAAATTGATCTTGGTATCGCGGTATTCCACCGGCAGAACTGAGGTGTATAACGAAATCGTACGACGAACTTCCTCTTCGTCGAAGTCAGAGGCAGTCGTTCCGTCCTCAATTTTACCCATACGCGTGGTCGCTCCGCTAAAATGGAGGAGCGCCTCGCCCAGGATAGTCTTTCCCGCGCTGGAATGTGAGACCAACGCGACATTGCGAATTTTTTCAGTCGAGTACTCTTTCATGAAAAAGGCCTTTCCTTACGCTGAGATGATTTCAATTGTCAATTTTAAGGGCATAACCCCATATTGTCAAAGATTATTCTTAATATTGAAGGGAAAACCCCGAATCTGAGGAAGATCGTCGCAGTAAAATAGAGTAGGGAACCACTTGTATGTTATTTTCGTCTCTAAATCAGAAAATCCTTTGGGGCATCTGTGCTGTGCTGCTGCTGGCGGGCTTGCCGGCGCGCACTGATACCCTGTGGCGGGTCGAAGCGGAGCAGTTGCAGATCATTGTCCCTTCGACGACCGCTGTAAAGAGAACGGTTTGGGTGCAACCCGTCATGCAGACCGATCTGGATCAGGATGGCCGCGACGAGTGTCTGTCTCTGCAAAATGAGACCGCGAGCATCACGGATTGCCGTGGGCAGGTCTTCTGGCAAAGTCCGCCCGACTGGCAGGTGCGCGAGGCCCAGATCAGCGACTTGAACCATGACGGGCAGCCCGAAGTCACCCTGCTGGTCTGGCGGCTCTTTCAACCCTGGCCAATTGACCGAAAGGACCCGAGCGGAGGGCGCATCAAAGATTTTCATGATCGAGAAAATGAAAGCTGTCATGTCATCCTCATTCATTGGGCCAGAGGTGGCTATAATGAATTATGGGCTGGTTCAGCGCTCATCCGCCCGGTTTCGCAGCTTCGCATTGCCGATGTGGACGGAGACGGTGGGCAGGAATTGGTCGCCCTGGAGGGATACTACGACTCGCCCTTTGCGGGAGGAGCCCTGTCCGTTTGGCGCTGGCGCGGCTTTGGTTTCGTGCTGGTGGATAAAATTGAGAATGGCTTTCGTTCTTTGGAACTGAAACAGAATGGACAATCGATTCAGATCGTGACCGATTAATTGGGAGGAGTTATGAATAAAAAGACAGTTTACACACTGGTCTGTTTGACGATCATCTCTACACTTTTGCTTTCTTCATGTAATTTTCCTTTGCTGGCTCAAAACCAAACAGCCACACCTTCAACAACCGGCACCGTGCCAACCACCGAATCAGCGAGCGGGGTGACCATCCCGGATGTTTACAGCGGCCCTTTTGCCAATTATCCGATCCAGACAGTTTCGCTGCCTGCTTCGTTCAGCGGTGGATACAGTCTGCCGCTTTCCCTTTCATCTGTGCAGAATCTGGCTGATTTTGATCTGAGCGAGGCCCAGAAGAGCGCCTTAAGCCAAAATGGTTTTGTGGTAGCTCCGCCAGCCAGCGACCCCAACCGCATTTACACCGAATTCTATCAGGGCTACGAATCGCTGCGTTATGAGACGACACCGCTCTTTATCACCACCGATTCTATTTTCCACGTCTACCATCTGATCTTTGACAAAATGCTGCGCGATCTGGAACGCACTTCATTCATCCCCACATTAAAGACACTCACTTCCACTATGGTCCAGGCGACCACAGAACAGTACAACAGCCTCAAGGGCAGCGACCTGCAAGAGGCCGCTTTGCGCAATGTGGCCTTTTTCACCATCGCGGCACAGTTGTTGGGCACTGGGGATGCGGTGCTGCCGGAAGCCAAAGGGTATGTGGATGCCGAACTGGCCCTGATCAACGCCGCAGCCGGCATAAACCCTTCACCACTGTGGGCCAATCCGGATGCTGCTGCGGATATGCAGCTCATCGAAGATTACTCACAGTACATTCCGCGTGGACATTACACCCGCAGCGAAGACCTGAAAGCCTACTTCAAAGCCATGATGTGGTACGGGCGCTTGTCCTTCCGCTTAAAAGATCCGTTGGAAACCAAGCGTGCCCTGCTGCTAACGCAGGCCCTGCGCACTGCCAAAACCGATAGCGGGCAAGAAGCCCTCACGCTATGGGAAAACATTTATGACCCCACCGTTTTTATCGTCGGCAAAGCCGATGACCTGGGCGTATACGAATACGGCAAGATCATTGACGCTGTTTATGGCGAGAACCCCGCTTTGACAAAATTTGCCGATGCGACCTTGCTCGATGAATTTGTGGCTACTGCCAGAAAGCTGCCGGCGCCGCAGGTCAATTCCATGTGGGTGTGGATCTGGCAGGATCAGGACGATGTCACCCAGGGCTTTCGCTTTATGGGGCAGCGCTTCACACTGGATGAATATGTGTTCGGCCAGTTGATGTGGCGCAACGTCGGCACTTTGACAGAGCCACGTGATCTGCCCAAGGCGCTCGATTTCTTTGCGGCACAGGGTTCCGAGATGGCTTACTCGATCCTGCAGGAGATGGGCGAATCAAATTATGAGAATTACGACAAGCAAATGACCAAAGTAAAGGACGAGGTGTCTCAGCTTGGCCTGGACTCGTGGACGCAAAACCTTTACTGGTCGTGGCTCTACGCTTTGCAGCCTGTTTTTGAGAAAAAAGACCAGCAGTACCCGGCCTTCATGCAGACCGATGCCTGGAACAAGAAAGACCTGCAAACCGCGTTAAGCTCGTGGACGGAGCTAAAGCACGATACCATCCTGTATTCCAAGCAGGTGATGGCCGAAATGGGCGGTGGAGCCCCCGAAGAGGCGCCGCGCGGTTACGTGGACCCCAACCCTGAAGCCTATGCACGCCTGCTGGCACTGGCACAAATGACCTATAACGGCCTCGATTCGCGCGGAATTCTGGATGATACCTCGCGCGGTAATCTCAACAATTTGATCGACAAGCTGACCTTCCTGCTCGATATTTCGCAGCGCGAGTTGAACGGCGGCAGCATCAGTCAGGATGAATACTGGCAGATCCAATACTATGGCGGCTGGCTCGAATCCATGACGGTGGCCGCGGCGGATGCTGATTCAGAAGACAACATGCGCCAATATCTCGAAGACCAAAAATCGCCGGTGGTGGCAGATGTGGCGACCGGGGTGGGACGGGTGCTCGAAGAAGGTGTGGGGTATCCTACCTTGATGTATGTGGTCACGCCCGATTCCCCCTATCAGATCGCAGTAGGCCTGGTTTATACCTATTACGAGTTCGTTGTGCCGCCCGATCAGCGCATGACCGATGAAGCCTGGCGTAATGAGCTGGAAACTTCGCAGCCCGCCCAACCCGATTGGACCTCTTCGTTCATCGTTCCATGAAATTGAGTAAACCCTTGCGGGGAGCGCTGATTCTGGCGCTCCTTGCCTTATCGGCTTGCAGCCAAAAAAACGAAGTGCGCATCACCTTTGGGGGCGATGTGATGCTGGCGCGTGAGGGGCAGCCGATGTTTACACAAGACCCCTGGGGGGCCTTCGCGCAGCCCACCCGGCCCGGTTCGCTCTTCTTTGTGAACCTGGAATCACCCTTGGCCATCACGGTCAACTCTTCTCAATCAGAAGTAGAGGGCTACGATCTGTGCGCGGGTGCAGAGCAGGCGCAATGGCTTGTTCAGGGCGGCGTCAGCCTAGTCTCGGCAGAGAACAATCACAAGAACGATTGCCTGCCCGCCGGGGAGACGTACTCGATCTTACAGCAGGAGCATATTCAGGCTGTTGGGGGAGCACACAACCCGATAATGATTGAAGAAAACGGCATTAAGGTGGGGGTATACGCAGTTGAAGCGATCACACAGGCGCTGGATGAAGATGCCCTGATCGAACAGGTCAAAGCACTCAGGCCAAAGTGTGATATTTTGGTGCTATCCATTCACTGGGGGGCTGAATATCAGGCCGGGGTGAGCGAGGCACAGCAAAAGCTGGCCCAGCGTTTGGTCGATGCCGGTGTGGATGTGCTGTGGGGGCATCACCCGCATGTGCTGCAAAAGATGCAAGTGTTCCACTCAGATGTAAGCGGGCGCGACATGCTGGCCATGTTCAGCCTGGGCAATTTGCTTTCTGACCAATGGATGCGCGAGGATACACTGCGTTCAGCGCTGGTAAGCCTTACCTTTACCAACGGGAAACTAAGTGGCATCGAGGTTACCCCCGTGCGCATGGAGCGCGCCAGCCGTAGTTTGGTGGCACCTGCAGAGGCGGAAGCACAAACGATCTTGAAAGAGCTAAATTGGGAATCGATACGGGGGCAAGGGGTGGCTATTCGTCCATAACGGGCGGATTGAGCAGTTTTTCCATGCGCCAGGAAGGTTCACGCAGTGTGTGCCAGACGTTTTTGTCGTCGGGGTAAGACCAAATGCCGGGCTCTTCGGCCACGATCTGAAAGCCGAGTCGTTTGTAAAGACGAATGGCATCGGGGTTATCGCGGGCCACGTTCAGGGTCAGACGGGTGTAGCGGCGCGAAAGCAAGAAATCTTCGATGGCTTTTTCCATCTGTGTGCCCAGGCCGTGGCTGCGAAATTCAGGTTTGATGCGAAAAGAATAGAGATAAGCACGCTGCCAGCCATCGGCCAGCTCCGGCCGGTCACTGATCAGTTGGATGAAGACCTGACCAATATGCCCCATGCCAGGAATTTCGGCCACCCAGATCAGGGTGGTGCCTTTTTGCATGCGGGCGAAGGCGCTGGCGTAAACGTTGCGAAAATGCCGGTATTGCCCTTCCCATTCCAAGGCGAGCAGATCCGCTTTGGTGGCCAGGCGGATCACCACATCTGAAAGATCAAATTCCAGCGTAGAGTTGTAGATCTGTTCAACCATAAAAGGCTAATCCAATAACTGCTGCAACAATCTTTCTTCTTCTGCGTTTGAAGTGACCTCGCCCTCGATCCAGGCGGCGCGCAGACGTTCGATGATCTCGCTGTATTGCGGCCCCGGCTGCAGCCCCATTTCTTTAAGACGATTGCCATCGGTGGCAGGGGTGATGAAACGCCAGCGGGTAAAATATTGAGCGAGTTTCTCTTTAAATATACTCTTTTTTGTCAGAAGAGAAAGAGCATATCCGGCAATGGCTGGGAACCCATTGACCTGCCTGTAAAACTGGCTGGCTGACAACGATTCGAGCGTATCGCGCTCCTGCCAGATCGGCACGGCTTTTTGGATCGCTTCGGTAAAGCTCGTGTTCAGGTGCAGGCGATTGGCAATTTCCATAGCCGCGGGCTGACCCAGCGGGATCAACAGCACCAGGCTGGCCAGGGCGAAACGTAAAGAAGTGTGCCCCAACCAATCGGGTAGTTGCCAGGCGGCATCAATGGGGTCGTGCAGGGCGGCCAATAGCACCGATGCAAGAGCCGGATCCCAGCGCAGGGCCGGGTGGATGCTGCTGAGCAGTTCCAGTTCCTGCAACCGCTCGAAGATGGCGATGGGGTTCTCCTCTTTGAAGACCAGATCAATTTCATGGCGCAGACGGTCACCGCTGACCTGTTTGACCAACGGGCGGGCTTCGGCCATCAACTGCAGGGTGCGTGATTCGATGTGAAAATGAAAGCGCTGCTCAAAGCGAACGGCACGCAGCAGACGGGTGGGATCATCTACAAAAGAAAGTGAATGCAGCACTTTGACCTGCTTTTTGCGCAGATCGGTCAGTCCGTCCCAATAGTCATAAAGTTCGCCAAAATGGCGGCCATCCAGGCGCAGCGCCATGGTATTGATGGTGAAATCGCGCCGGTGCAGGTCAAGTTTGATGCTCGAGCGCTCCACCGTGGGCAGGGCGGTGGGGTGATCATAAAACTCGGTGCGGGCGCTGATGAGATCAAGCGAATCGGGCAGGTCGGGTGCGGCACTTGCGGCAAGTCCAAGTGCTGCCAGAAATTGCGTTTTCACTTCTTTAAATTGCCACTTGGCCGTGCCAAAGCGGCTGTGCGAAACGACCTTGCCGCCAAAGCGGTCGCTCAATCTTTTTGCCAGTTGAATGGCTTCCCCTTCGACCACGATATCGAAATCAGTAGAGGGCAAGTTCAAGAGCAGATCACGGACGAAGCCGCCCACAATATAGATGGGCAAATGCTCCTGGCTGGCTTCTTCTGCCACGGTTTTTAAAAGGGCCAGACGGGGTGCGGGCAGGGTCTTGTTTAACAATTCAGCATAATTCAACCTGCCGGGCACGAAACTGTTTTCACGCACGAGCGTTTTGAGCAGGTCGGTGCGCGTGACGATGCCGATCACTTTCTGCCCCTGCGGGTCAAGCACCGGAATTTGCCCCCAGCCCGTGGCGGCCATCAACGCCTGCAAATGATCAATCGTGTCATGGGCGCTGAGCGAGTAATTGCCGGCTTCCATCAGGCTGGCCGTGTTCAAGTTCAGATGATGGGCCAGGGCGCGATCCACGGCGCGGCGGGTAAGCAGCCCAACCACCTGTCCGTTCTCCAAAACCGGGAAGCCCTCATAACCATAACGCTGCATGAGACGGGCGGCCTCATCCAGGCTGGTTTCGGGGCTGAGCAGCAGTGGCTTTTTCGACATGATCTTGCCCACCGTGATCGAGGGTTGGACGATCTCTTCAAGGGCAGAGAGCAGCGTCTGCTTGAGCGAATCAAGTGGATCAGACCCACCGGGATAGAGCGGACTGCGCGTGTCGATGAGGGCTGAGGCGGCTCTTTCGTGCCCACCGCCGCCGAAGGGATTCATGGCTTTGGCGACGTTCACCTGGTCAGAGGTGGAACGTGCCACGATGCGAATTCCTTCGTTGGTTTTTACCAGCAGGAACAGCCCATCAGGGTCGAGCAGGTCGCGCAGCTTGTGGGCAATCGAGGAGATCTCCTCGTTCATTTCGCTGGCATCTGCCGTGGCAATCAAGATCACTTTGCCGTGAATATTGACGGTTTCTACACCCGGAAGCATCTCATCGTAGAGCTTTTTCTGACCCTCTGAAAGAGCCGGGTTGAGAAACTCGGCCGCGATGCGCAGGCTGGCGCCCGCCTCAACCAGTGCGGCCGCAGCACGGATGTCGCGTGGGGTGGTCGAAGCGTAGGTGAGCGAGCCGGTATCTTCATAGATTCCCAGCAGCAGCAATGTGGCCTGGATGCTGTTCAGCGTGTGCAAATGGTCTTGCAGGTGTTCTACAAAGAAGGTGGTGATCGCACCGGTCTTTTCGATCAGCGCTTGCCATTGGGCGGGCAAATCGGGTCGCAGTGCATGATGATCAATGACCTGCACCCGGGTGTGTTTCGTGAACCCCTTCAGGGTGGCCATCGACTGCGTATCCACCAGCGTGACCTGATCGATAGGAGCAGCGCTCAAATCGCGATATTCCACGAACGGCAGTTCAGAAACGTATAGGTTGATAAAGCGTTTGACGTTGCGGTTCAGCCGGGCTGGCAGGATCGCCTGGGCGCTTTCGTCCAGCAGCCAGGCGCCATAAGCTGAGGCTAAAGCGTCAAAATCGGCTTGTTCGTGGGTTAAGATCACCTTCATGCTTCCATTTTAGCATGAAGGGTGCCCGTACATTAAAAGGTTTTTGCGATGGGAATTGAATTGGAGTACAATAATCCAATTCGTCTAAGGACGAGAATTGTAGAAAATGAGGCGAGCAATGGAACAAAAGAAAGTGATCCTGGTCGTATTGGCTCATCCTGACGATGAGACGTTTGGAATGGGCGGCACCCTGGCGCTTTACGCCCATGAGGGAGCCGATGTTTATCTGGTCTGTGCCACCAAAGGGGAAGTGGGTGAAGTGCCCGACGGAATGATGGACGGCTTTGCTTCGGTGGCCGACCTGCGTGAACATGAGCTGGCAGAAGCCGCCAAACTTTTAGGCATCAAAGAGGTTTATTATTTGGGGTATCGCGATTCAGGCATGCCCGGCAGTGAAGACAATCACCACCCACAGGCGCTGGCCGCGGCTCCCATCGAAGAAGTGGCCGCAAAAGTGGCTCACTATATTCGTCTGCTCAAACCACAAGTGGTGTTAACTTTCGACCCCATTGGCGGGTACAGACACCCCGATCATATTGCCATTCAACAGGCCGCTGAAAAGGCGTTCTATGAAGCCGGTGATCCGACGCGTTTTGTGGGTGACCTGGAGCCTTATCAGGCACAAAAGTTACTCTTCCACACCATGCCCAAGTTCGTGCTGCGCTTGGGCATCTTCTTTATGAAGATCGCTGGCAAAGATCCGCATAAGTTTGGTCGCAATGGCGATATTGACCTGGCTTCCATCGCTGAAGTCAGTTTCCCGGTTAACATGGTGATCAACTACTTCCCGGTGGCCGAGATTCGCAATCAGGCGGCCGCCTGCCACGCCAGCCAGGGGGGCACACAGATCACCAGTGGAGGCGGTATTATCGGAACGATGCGCCGTTTCTTCGGTTCAAAGGACCAGTTCATGCAGGCATACCCCAAACCGGGGCGCCGCATCGCGCACGACCTTTTTGAAGGAATTGAGTGATAAGTAAAGCGACGAACCCTTACGGATTCGTCGCTTCTTTTTTGAACAATGAGGAGAGTTTCGCTTTGACCGCTTTGTAGATCGGGCAGCGATCATGGAAAGAACTGAAGATTGCCACACCTCCACCGATATAGAACAACCAGGGGATCGAAGAATAATACCCACCGACGATCAATCCGACACCCAGCAGTACCCTGAAGATACGACCGAGCGGAGACATGTTGCTGACCTGCACGTCCAGTTTGCCCTGTGAAAGTTGCTCAAACAGATCGTTCAGCGCGGCTGCGTTGTGCATGCCGGTTTTTCGGTAGACCTGTTTTCCATCCACATAAGCCAGCAGGGTAGGAATGCCCACCACGTTAAGCTTTGAGAGTAGCGCCTGGCTTTCGTCAGAATTGATCTTCATCACATCTACCTTGCCTGCGTAATTGGTCTTTGCCTGTTCCAGCAAGGGGTTCATGGCTTTACAGGGGCCGCACCAGGGCGCCCACAGGTCAATCACGAGCGGTTTTTTATGTGTTTTGATGGTGGTTTGAAATTGTGTGACGTTCATCGATTCTCCGTTTTGGGGTGATGGGATGGTCTTAGGCTTTATTGGTGCGGATCTTCAAGAGGGCATAGAGTGGGCAAAAACCAACTACACCGGTAACCAAGAGGATGGCACCGACGACATAGAAGACAATCGCCAGAGTACCACTCACGACACCCAAAATGCCCAAAACCAGCAATGCAATGCCAAGAATGACGCGGATATAACGATCTAAACTTGATTCGTTTGCTTTCATTTTTATCTCCTTAATAGACAAAATCTACATCTTGTAAGGATAGATGTAGATTTTGTGAAAAGGTGACAAAATTTATTAAAGCCGGATCACATTACCGCAATATGCGCAGGTGATGGTATCCATGCCGCGCAAAACGGGCTGGGTGATCGCCCCGCCACAATTGGGGCATTGGGTGGGGGCAGATTTGGCTTTTTCGACGGCGGCTTCATCCACAGCGATCACACGGATGGAATCTACCTCGTGATTTTTCACCTGGGTGATCAATTTTTGCCATTCATTTGAATCCTGGCTAAAGAGATGCAGGGTGGCTTCATGTGCAAAAGCGCCGGCAGCCAAAACCAGTTCGATCATGTCCTGATTCTTGAAAACGCCCTGTTTGCTGGCAGTAACACTGGTGACCGATACGGCAGGCACTTCAAAGAGCTGCTGCTGCACTTTCTGGCGTTCGGTGGTCACAAAAAGCACCTTTTTGGTGGCGATCTCTTCTTTTTGTTCAAAGATCAAACGCTGATCGGTCAGAAATAGCACCCCTTCGGGATCGTCTTTTTGTTCTTTGCCATTGCGGCACCAGATCGCTTTTACTGCCCCGACGGTGGCTTCGCCTGGCAAAAAGCCAAAGCTGGCCGTCTCGGTCATTTCCATGGCATACTCAAGGTCGCTTATGTCGCCATCGAAATCGCTGATCTCATGTTCGAGGTTGTTATATAGCTCTTCAATTGAACGTCGCACACTGGTGCAGCGGTCTTCGAACATCTCTGTTTCACGGGTGAGAATCTGCACCTGCGCGAAGGGGGGCGTAGCCCCCTGAGAATTGAGGCGCAGTTCAATGGAGCGCAGCCCGGCGAGCAAATTGGAGGCCTGCATGCGGATTTGGGATTCGACATTGCTGGTGTTTTGCTTCCAGCGAGCCAGAAGATCGGCTGCGTTTTTTTCAAGCAGCCCATTGAAAGCATATTTACGCTGACGCAAAGCAGCGATGCGATTGTCGAAGTTCTCCACCTTGCTGGTAAGGTCGGTAAACTCATCGATGACCGTTTTTAGCGAGGCATCGTCTTGCAGATTGCTGATCTTGAATTTCAGTTGATCCAGGTTGCGTCGTGCTTCTTCCATGGGGTTGGTCGTATTGGCCATTTTAGTCTCCTCACTTGTTATGCCGGTTACGGTTATTCTTCCAGTAAGTCCTTGGGCTTTACTTCCAGTTCGGCCAGTTCGCCCGTGGCTACGAAGATCGTTCTTTCACAGATGTTGGTCACCCGGTCCGCCATTCTTTCCAGGTTGTGCGCCACCCACATGAGCAGGTTGGCGTGATCAATGATCTGCGGAGATTTCACCATGATATCAATAATGAATGCTTCCACTTCTCTGAACAGGGTATCGACAAGATTGTCCATTTTCGGGATCTCACGCGCTGCCTCATCATCGTCATTCAAGAAAGCGGTCAGGGCAATGTGCAGCATTTCGATGGTGAACTCACCCATCTTTTCAAATTGTTTGATCGGGATGGGAATATCGCTGTCTTCAAGATTTAGGGTGACCTTGCAGATTCCTTTCGCGTAGTCGCCCATGCGTTCAAGTTCCGAATCGATTTCAAGCATGGCTGCCAAAAGGCGCAGGTCGCGTGCCATCGGTTGTTGGGTGGCGATAAGGATCAAGACTTCATTTTCGATCTCATAACGTTTTTCGTTGATGATCCGGTCGGCCAGATAGATCTCGCGCGCAGCGGCCCGGTCACGATATTTAAGGGATTGGATGGCTTTACTGGTGGCGGTCTCCACCATGCTGCCCATGATCAGCAATTCGTCTTTAATTGCTTGAATATGTTGGATCAAGTTGTCTCTTGGCATGCTACCTCCTAAAAAACTAGCCAAAACGCCCGGAAATGTAGTCTTCGGTCACTTTATTCTTCGGGTTAGTAAAAATTTGGTTGGTATCATCAAATTCCACCATTTTGCCGGCGCGGTCGCTATCCATCGTGAAAAAAGCGGTGAAATCAGAGGCGCGGCCGGCTTGCTGCATGTTGTGGGTCACAATAATGATCGTATATTCCTGTGAAAGGTCACGCATCAGGTCTTCGATCTTGAGTGTGGCAATGGGGTCGAGTGCAGAGCAGGGTTCGTCCATCAAGATGATCTCAGGTTTTACAGCCAGCACACGGGCGATGCAGAGGCGCTGCTGCTGCCCCCCCGAGAGGGACAGGGCCGGTTTTTGCAGTCCATCCTTTACTTCTTCCCATAAGGCAGCCTGGCGCAAGGTGGTTTCAACCAATTCATCCACTGACCCTTTGTAGTCGTTCACTTTTGCGCCCCAGGCAATGTTGTCGTAGACCGATTTTGGAAAAGGATTGGGTCTCTGAAACACCATGCCGATGTGTTTGCGCACCTGCACCGGATCAATGGTCGGCCCGTAAATGTCCTGCCCTTGAAAATAGATGCTGCCTTTCACATGTGCGCCGGGGATAAAATCGTTCATGCGGTTTAAAGAACGCAAAACGGTGCTCTTGCCACAGCCCGATGGGCCGATCATGGCCGTGATCTTTTGGGGTTGAATCTTCATGTTACAGTTTTTTACCGCGCGGAAGCTGCCGTAATAGATATCCAAATTTTCGGTTTCGATGGCGTAAGGGCTGTCGTTGACTGAGGCGTTTTCCATTCTGCTTCCTGTTAAAAAAGTTAAAGCCAGAAAAATCCTGGTAACTTATTATAAATAAGAAACCAGGATTCTGTGCAAGCTTGTTTCAAACTCAGTGCTTGATGGGGAGCGAAAAATAAAAGGTGCTGCCTTCGCCGGGGCGGCTGGTAGCCCAGATCTTGCCTGAATGGGCCTCTACCAGATGGCGGCTGATCGAAAGCCCCAGGCCGGTACCGCCGCTGCTGCGCGCCCGGTCGGCTTTGTAGAACCGCTCAAAGATACGATCCAGGTCTTCTTCAGGGATGCCGACCCCGGTATCTTGTACCGAGAAGACGATGTTCGACTCTTCCTGGTTCGCGCTGACCGTGATCTTGCCATTTGGCGCCGTGAATTTGATGGCATTATGCAGCAAATTGACCAGCACCTGCTGCATGCGCGCCGGGTCGGCTTCTACATCGGGCAAGTTCTCGGGGCATTCATTGGCCAGTAGCAGCTTGGCGCGTTCGGCTTGCAGTTCCATGCGTTTGATGGCCGGGTAGATCAGCTCGCACGGGTTAACAGGCTGTTTTTGCAACGGCACCTTGCCTGATTCGATCTTGGAAAGTTCCAGTAGTTCCTGCACCATCTGGGTGAGATTGTCGATCTCCTCATCCATTTGCGAGAGAAAGCGTTCGGCGGCAGGCGGGTCGTTCAACGCGCCGCTTTGCAGTGTTTCGGTAAGGGCTTTCAATGAAGCCAACGGGGTGCGTAGTTCGTGTGAAACATTGCTCACAAAATCGCGTCGCACGGTTTCGAGTTTGCGCATGGTGGTCAGGTTCTGGAAGAGCAGCAGGGTGGCCCCCGGCAAGACACGGCTGAGATCGGTGCCGATCACCTGGATATATTCTCGATCTGAGGGGGTTTCGATGGTGATCGATTTTTGCTGCCCGCTTTCTTTGCAGTTTTCCCACAGGTCAATGATCTCGTGCTGACGTGAGATTTCGATCAAGGTAGAAGGATTAGCCTTTAATGAACCAAAGAACCTGAAGAGATGACGGGCGGCCGGGTTGATGAGGCTGACGGTGCCGTCCTGGTCGACCAGAATCGCGCCGTCCGACATGTTGGTGAGGATAGCGGTGAGTTTCGCCTGCTCGTTCTTGAGTTCATCGATCTGGTCGTTAAGGCGGGCCGTGAGGGCATAAAAAGCATTGGCCAGGGTGCCAATCTCGTCATTTCGCGTGCTCAGTTCAATATCTTTGGGTTCACCGTTGTTCAAATCTTCCACGGCCTCGGTGAGGCGGGTCAGTGGGTTGCCCTTGCGCAGGGCAAAATAAAGCGAGAGCAGCAGAACGATCAAAAGAATGGAGCCGCTCAAAATCGAAAGAAAAACTTTGACCCGCTGAATGGAAGTATCCAGCGTGACCAAAGAAATGGCCAATCGAGAGATGGCTACCACTTTTCCCCCGTCTTTTATTGGGATGGCGACGTACATAAAACGCTGCCCCAGAGTGGCGCTGGTGCGAACATCTACGCCGGTGCCACCCGCAAGTGCCGTCTGCACTTCCGGGCGGGTGAGGTGGTTTTCCATCGAATTGACGTCATATTTGTTTTCAGCAATGACGGTGCCATCGGGCAGGATGATGGTGACGCGGGTATCGGTGTTCAGCGTTTCAGAATTGACGAGCGTATTGACATCGTCATAGGGTGCCCCCGCTTTGATAAGGGGTTCTGTTAGTTGGGCATACAAACGGGCTTGATCGGTCAGGTCCTTTTGCCAACTGCTTTCGACAAAGTTTTGAAAATATACCGCTAAAACAACACTCGTTCCCACCAGGCTGATCAGCATCAAGATCAGGTAGGGGAGCGAGATTTTCCAAACATAGGAGCGTTTACGCATGCTTTTATCCTTCGAACCGATAACCTGCCCCTCTTACTGTTACCAGCCGCTTTGGATTCGAGGGGTCTTCTTCGACCTTCTCGCGCAGCCAGCGAATGTGCACATCCACTGTACGGCTGTCGCCCGAGAAATCCCAGCCCCAAACCTGTTCGAGCAGGGTATCGCGAGAAAGCGCCCGGCTGGGGTGCTCCAGGAAGTAAAGTAAAAGGTCATATTCTTTGGGCTTAAGATCAAGCGTTTTGTTGTTGAGCGCAGCTTCACGCCTTTTGAGATCAATCGAGAGATTTCCAAACTTGAGGATCTCTGCCGGTGCATCCACCGTATGCACTTCTTCGCGAATCAAACGCACCCGGCGCAGCATGGCTTTGACGCGCGCCATTAACTCACGCATCGAGAAGGGCTTGGTCATGTAATCATCCGCACCCACTTCCAGCCCGACGACCCGATCGATTTCATCGTCGCGGGCGGTGAGCATCAGAATGGGGGTGTTCATCTCCTGGCGTAAAATGCGACAGACTTCGAAGCCGTCTTTGCCCGGCAGCATGATATCTAGCAGGAGCAGATCGGGATGAATCTCGCGGGCTTTTTCAATCGCTGTTTCGCCATCCCCGGCCAGGGTCACTTCATACCCTTCATGGACGAGGTTATAGGCGAGCGTTTCTTGCAATGCCTTTTCGTCTTCTACTACCAGAATTTTTTCGGCCATACTTACCTCATCAGCGTTTGAAAAAGGGATTCAAATTGAGCAGCCATTTGGCTGCGGTCAAAATGCTTACATACATATTTGCGTCCGTTCAATCCCATTTGCCGGGTTGTTGCGCGATCTTTATATAATTCTACAATTACTTTTGCCATTTCGTTACTATTCCCTGGCGAGACAAATTTTCCTGCCCCGGCAGCCTCTACGACTTCCCGAATAACACCGTCAATCGCCAATACAATGGGGCGTCCGGCGGCCAGGTAATCGAACACTTTGTTCGGGTAGGTCGTTTTATACAATTCTAACGGTTTTAAGATCGCCACACAAATATCCGCCGCAGCGACGATCTCTGCCATCTCATTTTTGGCCACGGCCGGTAAAAAGAGCACGTTGACCAGGTGGTGTTCGGCTGCGAGTTGTTGCAGGCGGGGCTTTTCTTTACCATCCCCGACAAAGACATATTTTATCTCTTTTTCGGGCAGTGTTTGTTCTGCGGCAGCCAATAAGACATCCAGGTCATTTGAAATGCCGTGTGCCCCTGCGTAAAGCACCACGAAATCATCGGCGAGGCCGTGCGTTGTGCGAAAGGCCTTCCCATTGGCTTGCGGGTCGAACATGTCTGGCTCCACCCCGTTGGGGATGAGCTCAATGTCCTTGCCGCCCTGTTGTTGAACGAACGGGATGAACCCGGGCGAATTGACCACGATCTTGTCGGCATGACGATAAAGAAACGATTCCAGCCAGTAGGACATGCGAATGATTGTTTTGTTCTTAAGCACGCCAATGGCGATGGCAAATTCAGGCCACAGGTCGCGGATCTCGAAAACAAACGGCACCCGTTTCAGGCGAGCCAGCAGCCAGGCCGTCCAACCTTGAAAGATGGGCGGGGAGGTGCCCCAGACGGCCTCAACGTTCTTTACGCCCAGACCGACCCAAAAGGAAGAGAACATGAAGCTGAAAAAATTGATCAGGCGGTGAAAAAAACTTTTATGCAACCCGGGGTAAACGTAGGTGCGCAGAATGACGATGCCGGGTTCAGGCACTTCACGGGTCACCCAGGGGATGCGTTTGGTTTTCGCTTTACCGGTCAAGTAACTGACCGGGCTGGTGATGATGGTCACCTGGTGCCCGTGCTCTGCCAGATGATGGGCAATTTCATAATGGCGGGTTCCCCCTGCCTCATTGAGCGAGGCAAAGGCCTGATGAATTAATAATATGTGCATATTTTCAGTTTACTCTATTTTTTCAAGAGTCCAAAGGGAGTTTATTTTGAGCGTGCGTTGTGTTTCAAAGGTGACTGCCAGCGAAAGGGCAGGCTGTTTTACCAGGTAGGTGGGCGAGACCCATCCGCGGATGGGATTATTCTCCGTGCCCAGCAA
This sequence comes from uncultured Anaerolinea sp., assembly GCA_964459385.1. Classification (GTDB taxonomy): domain Bacteria; phylum Chloroflexota; class Anaerolineae; order Anaerolineales; family Anaerolineaceae; genus UBA6107. The sequence continues at coordinate 24,155 of CAYWLG010000012.1, read as the reverse complement.
GGGCTCGCCGCCGCGAATAAGAGAGACCGTAGCCGATTCCAAGGCGTTTTCCTCTTTGATATCCGCTGCCGAGATCGTTAGGTGGATGCGTCGTTGCTCCTGCTGCAGCGAAAGTGTTTCTCCCTGCCATTGCCAGGCCCAATCGGGCAGCAGCCATTGAATCGTCACAGGCACGGGTTCCTTGGAAGGTTTTGCCAGTTCGACCGTGTCAACGATCTCAAACCCTACGCCGGGGAGGAATGTCAGGCTGCGAACTTGCGTGTAGGCATTGGGCAGGTCGCAATACAGAATAGCCGAGGCTACATCCTTTTGGGGTGGAAATATGTGCGCTTCGGCTCGCTTCAGCCATAAGAATTTGCCTGACCAGAGCATTTGATCTTGCCCGGCAACCGTGATCGTGTTATGCACGCTGGTTTTGGCCAGGCTGTTCTGCCAGGGTTCAGGCAGGTTGTAGGCATAAGTGCCGGGGTCTGCGGCAATGTTGAGCCCATCCCACCACAGATCGGCATGCAACTGGTCGGCGTGCGCCGGCCGCGAGTGAAACTTGAGGCTGCGCAGGGTGCCCCAGGTGACGGCATCGCCCACCCGGTGAATTGCTTCATTCACGGGCGGGGGAGTTTTTTTGTTTTCTTCTTGCAATTCTAATCCGAGCCAGCGTGCCAATTCATCCCAGGGACCCGCGGGCAGGAGTGGTGCATCCAGAAAGACCAGGCTGGCTGCCTGCAAGGTGGGGCGGTAATCGGCGTAATCTGCATTTCCTAATGGCAGCAAGTTGCTGCCATCATTATGGCCGAGATTGGGTACCTGCCCTGAGGGGACATCATACTGGGCAGCTAGCCAGCTTGTCGCTTGCTGCAGCAGTTTGATGATCCGCTTGGAGGGGGATAACCCGTTGAATTGACACAGCCGATTGAATACAAGTGCCAGGTGCAGCATGAGGCGGTGATAATTGTTGCTGTGCTGGCTGTAAGTGCCATCTGAGGCGATCTGCCTGCGCAATCCATCCTGAAAGGCATTAAAGCCCGTGTGCAGCCAATCTTTGCCTTGCTCGCACTCACGAAAAATAGTACCGCCAATCATCAACCCCAATGCTTCACTGAGATAATGATTGTTGTTTTGTGAGCGGGCGTACCTGAGTGTGGGGGGAATGCGCGCCGTGTGCTGCCAGATGGTCGTTGAAAGCAGCTCTTTTCGTTGCGGGGTAGATTCAGGGCTGTTTGCAAAGACCTGCGCTGCCGCCAGCCAGGGCAGCAGACGCAGGGCCACTTCCTGCCCGGAGGCCCAATTGGGGCCGGCGTTAACCGGGTTGTTCGCAGCAAACTGCTCGAAATTTTGCCAAAAGCAGCCAGAATAGCACTCGTTTGAGGTGAGCAGGTAAGCCTGGCAAAGAGGAAAAACCCAGCCGAAGCGGGCGGGTTCCCAAATGGTCTTGATGTCTTGGCCATTCAATGTGTCGCCGTAAAAAGACCAGTGTTTTAACGGCGCTTCAGGCAGAGCAAAGGTCAGGCGCTGAGGCTCGCCCCCAAAAGGCCTGAACTTGCCACCAACGATCTCATCTGCGGCGGCGAGAAGATGAGCGGATTCGTGCCCTTGAACAAGCTCGAACAGATGCCGTGAGGCGAAATCTGCTTGAAGCGGTGGCTCGTTTGAGGCTCCCAGGGGTGTGAGTTTTTGCAAACGACCAGATTTGAGCTGCGTCTGATAGACTGCGTAATCCAGTAACTGACCTGGACCCAGTTCTTTTATCAACAGGGAGGCACGCTCAAAGCGATTCATCTATCTCTTTCGATCAGATCTTGATTTCGCTGCCGGATTCCAGCGACTGCATGGCGGCAAAACTGGCACGGGTCACGCCGATCAGTTGTTCGTAGGGGATGGTTGGACCTTCGCCGGTGGTGATGCTGTTGGCAAAGGCTTGCCAGGCGGCCTGGTGGCCTTTGTCTTGACGCAGCAAAGAGCGTTTTTGCTTGTGGTCGTTCTCGCTGACCAGGTCCAATGAGCGAAAATCATCAAGCACTGCGATCTTGCCGGCGCTGAAGACCTCCACCCTTTCTTTTGAGAAGTTCTTGTTGCCGTTGGCCAGGTAATCGATCACCCCAACGGAACCGTCGCTGAATGTGTAGACCAAACTGACGTTGTCTTTGTGATACTGCCCGCCATCGGGAAGCGCAAAGGCTTTCACCGCAAGCGGAGCTTCGCCGACCAGGAAAGTGATGAAGTCAATGAAATGGCAACCTTCCCCGATAATACGTCCGCCGCCCACCAGCGGATCGTGCAGCCAGTGATTGGGCGGTAAAAATCCGGCGTTGACACGGTAGTGAATGTGCAGCGCATCGTTACGAGGCGACAAGAATTGTTTGAGTTCCAATGAAAATGGCGAAAAACGCCGGTTGAAACCGACCGTCAGAAGCGGGCTGTTGGGCTGCTGCAGTTGCTCATCAATCGCAGACAGTTCTTCTTCATTCAGAGCAAGCGGCTTTTCGCAGTAAACGTTCTTGCCATTTCGCAAAGCTGCCAGAATCTGACGTGCATGCTGATCGTGACGGGTCAGAACGATCACGGTATTAATAGCGGGGTTTTCCAACACATCTGCTTCGGTAGAGCTGGCAAAGCCAAACCCGAATTTGCGGGCGGCGTTTTGGGCAGAAAGACCCGTGGCTGAACAGATGCCCACCAGTTGGGCATTGGCACTTTTCTTAACGGCTGGTAAAAAGACCGCGTTGGCGTAATTGCCCGAGCCAAGTGCTCCGACCCTTATCTCATTCGTTTGGGTTGTGGATGATGGGTATTCCACCTTGCGCTGTAAAGGCTGCGATTCGGTTTTTGTGGGGTAGGTAAGCAGAACGCCGAGGAAAGGCTGTCCGGTTTTGCCGGTGATGAGTTCGTAGGCAGTTTCCGCCTCTTCGATCTCAAACTTGTGGCTCATGAGCGGATGCACATCCAGTTTGCTGCTGGCGAGCAGGTCAACGAAGGCCTGCATATTGCGGCCTTCCGTCCAGCGCACATACCCGTACGGATAATCTGCGCCGCCTTCTTCGTAGCGTGGGTCGTAACGGCCGGGGCCATAGGAGCGGGATACCCTGAAAGTGAGCTCTTTTTCGTAGTAGACCTTGCGGGGAATATTAAGCCCAAAGGCGCCGACGGCAATGACCATGCCGTGGTCGCGGGCCAGGGCACCGGCCAGTTCAATGGGATCATTGGATGAGGTATCGGCGCAAATCAACACATGATCAAAGCCGCGTCCCTGCGTGAAGGCGGCGGCACTTTCTTCGCAATTCTCGCGCGAAACTGCTGTTGCGCCCATCTGGTGCGCCAGATCAACCCGCGCTGGGGAGAGGTCAATACCAAATACTGAACAGCCGGCCGCTTTGGCAATGCCCACTGTCATCAGGCCGAGCAATCCCAGCCCAATGACGCACACACTTTCACCCAGTTGAGGTTGGGCCAGGCGAAATCCCTGCATGGCTACGGCGCCGAGCGTGGTGAAGGCAGCCGACTCGTCATCCACGGAATCAGGCAGCTTGACCAGCAAGTTTTGCGGCACCACAGCATATTCGGCATGGACGGCAAATCCACCCCCGCCGCAGGCAACTCGGTCACCGGGCTGAAAACCTTCCAGCCCATCGCCCACTTCAATGATCATGCCGGCGGAGGAATATCCCAACGCCATTGGCTGGTCCAGTTTGTTGAAAGCTGCCTCGATCGTGGGCAGAACCCCTTCACGTTTGGCCTTGGAAAGCACCTGTTTCACCAGGTCGGGTCGCGAGGTAGCTTTGCCGACCAAATTTTTCTCGGCAAATTCCACCAGCATCCGCTCAGTGCCGGCCGAGACGAGCGAGCAGCTCGTTTTGACCAGGGCAAATTTTCGCCGCACAGAGGGAACGGGAACCTCCACGACCGTGGTCTTTCCATCGCGCATATTCTGTAATAATTGTTTCATAGGTCACCTGTTTTCGATTATATTCTACAATAAAGAGGGTGTGTATAATTTGCTCAAATCTTGCAACAGGTGGGTTAACTCTTTCGCGCCCGGCATCAATGAAAATAGAAACGTAGGTGAAAATGTTCGGAATAAAAAAAGACGAAAAGAATTTGAATCTTACGACAAGTCAAGATCAAACAAAAGGCTTCATCTTGCTGGCCACCCTTTTTGGTGCCATGATCTGTGGCTTTTTTGTGTTTCAGTCAGACTTTCCGCTAAACGATGGCGGTCTTTTTTACACGATGGTGAAAGACCTTGAAGCCAACCATTTTGCTTTGCCGGTATTTACCAGCTATAACCATGCGGCGATTCCTTATGCTTACCCGCCGCTGGCCTTCTACCTGACTGCTTTTTTGAATTCTGTCCTTAAAATTGACCTGCTGCAGCTCCTTCGCTTTGTTCCTTTATTTTTCGCTGTTCTTTCAATCCCGGCGTTTTACCTGCTGACCACCCAACTGCTGCATAACAAAGAGCAGCAGGTTTTGACCACTTTCATTTACGCTGTTTCCCCTGCCGCTTATACCTGGCAGATCATGGGGGGAGGATTGACCCGAGCCCCTGCCTGGTTCTTCTCTTTTCTGGCATTGTTCTTTTTCATAAAATATGTACGCCAGAAAAAATTCCTTGATCTGATGTGGTTTGTTATTTTTACATCTTTTACAGCACTTACGCATCTGGAAATGCTCTGGTTTTTGGCTTTGACTTGCCTGACCCTCTATTTTTTTATTGATAGAACCTGGCGCGGAGCCAGAGATCTTGCCCTTTCAGCATTTGCCACGCTCCTTTTGATCTCGCCCTGGTGGATTCCCCTTCTTCAAGATCATGGTCTCCAGCCATTCATTGCTGCATTCAATACGGGCGGGTTTTCGTTTAGCTCACCTCTCGCCTTTTTACTTTTAATGGGTGGGATGGACAAAATAAGCCTAGCCATGATCAGCCTGCTTGCAATATTGGGCATTTTTCTGCTGGCACGCCAAAAAGAGTGGTTCCCTGCTGTCTGGCTGTTGGTCTTAATCTTTCTTGATCCGCGTAGTATTCAACGTGTGGCTGCCATGCCGATGGCTTTGCTGGCTGCGGTAGCCTTGCAAGCCTGTTTTCACTGGCTGAGCACTAAAAAACCTCTTGTTGAAGATTCCCGACCTGACGAAGAATTTGTTCTGCTGCAAAGGCCGGTTTCGTTCATTTTTCTAGCCTTTTTGGTTTATGCTCTATTCTTAAACCTCTATACTTTTTTTGCGGGTGACAGTTACTTACAAACGGTGAATCAGGCGAATCGAGAAGCAATGAACTGGGTACGCGACAACACTGCAGAAGAAAGCCGTTTTGTCGTTCTCGATTTTCCGTTTGGCTGGTTTTCAGATAGGGTTGCCGAATGGTTCCCGGCACTGACAGAGCGCAGCAGCCTGTTGACCGTTCAGGGGCAGGAATGGGTTACGGGTACAGCCTCACAAATCTCGGCTGAATTAACGCAGGCCACCCAGTGCAAGATGAACGGATTGCAGTGTTTGGAAGATTTTTTTGCTGAAGAGCAGCTTGATTTTGACTACCTGTATTTTTCTACTGATACTCAGAAGTATTATGTGGCGCCGCAGTATTCTTCTGTAATCGAAGCTCAGATCAGTAATTCAGATCGATACGAACTGGTTTATTCAAATGAAGACGTGCGAATTTATCATTTGAAATAAAGTTATTCATATTGGCATGGAACCTGCATCTCTACTGGCATAGATATTTATGTTTGTGGAGGTTGCTATGGGAAAGAAAACTATCTGGTCTGTGATTCTGGTTTTGGTCACAACTTGTTCGATCTTCTTTGCAAAAACCGGTCTGGTTTCGTCTGACGCAAAAGAAACCCCTGTGGTTGCAGCCGATGTGGTTGATAAGTCGATCACTCCCTCGCCGACGATCCCAGACGTCTGTGTTCCTTATCTGGCGACCGCGGTTACTTATACACCCACATCCGTTCCGCCAACGGCTACACCGACTGTGGTGGTCCCCACCTCTACTCCAACGACGATCCCCCCCACAGCCACCTTTACGCCAACTCCAATAGCGACTGTGACTGCGTATTCTTTTGTGCGGCAACCTGGCGCCTACAAATTCACAACGAATTTCGCTCATCCGGCAGAAGGCTGTAACTGGCAGGGATACACGGGCCAGGTATTTGACGAAAACGGTGTCCCGCTTTTGGGATATATTGTAAAAGTTTCGGGTACCTATGGCGGAAATTCAGTCAGCCTTTTAGGTATCACGGGTGCAGCCAGCGGCGATCCTTATGGCCCGGGTGGATACGAAATCGTTTTTGGCAACAAAATAATTGAAGCGCTCCATACGATGACCATTCAATTGTTCGCTCCAAATGGGGTTGCGGTCTCTGATAAATATTTCATTGATACGTCTTCCCATTGCACAGAAAATTTAGGTGTCTTTAACTTCGTCACCCAGTAGGCTTTTCCTTCAACTGCTAAAGAGCTTCGCTTTCATCAGCGAGGCTCTTTTTCTTTGTTGCAAAGTGTATAATTACTTAATCATACTTTGGGAAAGTTGGGCCGATGGATAACGATCTGATTCCCGTGCAGATACTGCAAAAAATAATGCGCCGCTGGTGGATGATCGCGCTGGTGATGATCTTGGGCGGTGTGTTAGGGCTGCTTTTTAGCCAGTTTCACCCAAGAATCTATGAATCAAAGGCTACCGTATCAACGGTCGTCGATTATGCCTTTTTGGACAAACTGGATGACTGGGAAGAAGATCAGATTTTTGAGACCATTGGCGATGTGATCGTTTCAACTGAGGTGAAAGATCAGGTGCTTGCCCGTGCTACTGAAACAGGCATCGATTATTCTGCCGCAGAGATGAGCGCGAACTTTTCCGCCGACAGGCAAGATACCCGCTGGGTGCTGCGTGTGCGCGATGCAGATGCCGAGAAGGCCCAGGCACTGAACTCGTTTTGGGCTGAAGCAGCGCTATCAAAGTTAGCGGAGTTACGGCAGAACTCATTCCTCTCCATCAGTGTGCAGCAATCTTTGGATGCATTAACTGCCTGCCTGGCTAACAAGGTTTTAGTGGATCCCAGTGCGGCCTTGTGCCCCGATATGGACGTCGCACAGGTGAAGGCAAGGATTGACCAGATCGCCAGCGACCCGGACCTCAAGATGATCTGGCATTCGCTTGCTCTTGCTCATACCAGTTTTGACCTCACCGAAGAATCCACGGTGGCCTCGCCGGTGCTTTTCGGTCGCAACATTAGCGTTTTGGCCGGTTCGTTGATCGGCCTGATCGTGGGGATTTGGCTGGTGAACAGCGCCTTATTCGATAAACACCTACAGGCGGAACCCCGCTGATGCAAAAATTGTTTGAGAAATCCACCTGGTTTGTCTGGCTGGTTCTGGTTGCAGTGCTGCCCATCACCAGCATGCCGCTGGTGGCAAAACTGTTCCACTCCTCTTCAGTCGCACCTGCTGCGTTACTCTTTTTGGTGATCTTGTTAGTGGCCTGGCTGCCGGTTTATCTGTGGCAGAAAGGGACTTTCCCATTTCAGACCAAGGTGGCGTTGGCGTTCTTCTCGGCGGCACTGATCTCATCTGTGGCCGGTTTCTTTTTGGCTCTGCCGGCTTATAAAGACCAGGGGCTGCTTGGAAGCGTAATCGAAGGCGTGGCAACTTTGGTGATCGGCATTCTCTTCTATTTGGTCTTTACGATCATGCCAAACAGCCACGAGAAGCTAAAGGCGACTTTACGGGCATTAAACTGGGGTGGGGCGGTGATGATCTTGTGGACGGTGGTGGTGCAGGTGCTCACGATGCTTTCGCCAGACGATACCCCCAATTACTTGCGTGTGGTGCAGCATATTTTTTCGACGACCACTTTTTTTGGCAGCCGGGCGGTGGGGTTTGCCTCTGAACCCTCCTGGCTGGCACATTTGGTCAATTTGCTTTATTTGCCTTACTGGCTTTCGGCCACAATGACGCGCTTCACCGCGCATCGGATAACCTTTAAAAAGATTACCTTTGAAAATGTTCTCTTGTTGGGTGGCATCGGCACCTTGCTGGTGAGTTTTTCGCGCGCCGGATGGGCTGCCTTCATGCTCGTGCTGGCATTTTTGTTTGTGCGTTTGAACATATGGCTGATCAAGAAAATCAGCCGGCGCTGGACATCTCGCCAGACTCGTGTATTGTTTACGGTCGGCTTTGTGATCTTGCTGATCGCGCTCTATGTGCTGATCGCCGCAGGGGCGCTTTTCGCTTTCAGTAAATTTGATCCTCGCATGGCAGAAGTGTTTTCACTTACCACGCTGCGTGAACAGGGAATTACCCAATATGCCAACATGTTACAATTTGGCGAACGCATCACCTACTGGCAAACCGGTTGGCGTATATTCAACCTTCACCCGATTTTTGGGGTGGGCCTTGGCAATGCGGGGTTCTATTTTCAGCAGTTATTACCAGACGCTGCCTGGCAGCTCACCGAGGTGCGGGCTTTGGTATATCACTCTACAAACTTGATCAACATTAAGAGTTTTTGGGTGCGTTTGTTGGCCGAAACGGGGATCGTTGGCTTTTCCTTTTTCATGGTCTTTTTGGTCGTGAACCTGTTCACTGCTCGTGTGCTCATCCGCTCGGGCAACAAGCTGCGCCAAACAATAGGCTGGATGGGCATTTGTATGCTGATCGCCCTGCTCATCGAGGGGTTTAGCGTGGATAGTTTTGCTTTGCCGTATATTTGGTTCACCCTGGGCATGGTGGCAGCCGCCTGGCGCTGGGATACCCTCGAAGGAAATACAGTTTAGAAATCATGGACCGTTCAGAAAAGATCATTTTATTTGTATTTACTGGTGTGATCGGTGTTGTCTTGTGCCTTGTGGTAGCTTTGGGCGGAATCTTGTTGCTTGGACAAAGGCTTTCCACTCCTGCTGTAACCCCCACTGCATTTACCCCTACCGAAGTGCTCCCCACACAGACGCCTGTGATGCAACTTACCCCACAAGCAGCCAACACTTTATTTACGGATAGCCCCGTGCTTGCCGGTGCAGAAATTACCCTGGAGGCGCTCAAACAAACTGAAATTCCCGCAACTGACCTGGTGACGATTGCAGAAAAATTCAAAGGCAAAAGCAATATCGCTTTAAGTTTGACCACGCCGCCAGTTAATTATCAGGTGGGAGATGAATTGTATTTTTGGTCGTTGAATGTCGATTCAGGCGTTTATACGCATATTCCAACCCATTTGGCTTATAAAACGGATAGGGTATATTTCTGGGTTGCAGATGGGGTTTCTTACGACGAAAATGCCTTGCAAGCTCTGGTGGAAACCTTCAGCAATAATATTTATCCTACTGATCAGGAATTTTTCGGCAAGGAATGGATTCCTGGCGTGGATAATGACCCGCATTTATACATCTTATACGCGGCTGATCTGGGCAGCAGCGTGGCCGGTTATACCTCGGGCACAGATGAGGTGTTAACAGAAGCGCATCCCTACGCCAATGAGCACGAAATGTTCGCCATTAACGCAAGCGTGCAAACCCTGTCCGATCCATATACCTACGCGGTGGCGGCGCACGAACTTCAGCATCTCATACACAACTATCATGACAGCAATGAAGAGAGCTGGTTGAACGAGGGATTTTCTGAACTGGCCGTATTCTTGAATGGCTACCAGACGGGTGGATTCGACTCGGTTTTTTCTTATAACCCCGACATACAGTTGAATGAATGGCCAAACAACCCTTCTCTGGTCGAAGCCCATTATGGGGCAGGCTTTTTGTTCACCTCCTATTTGCTGGATCAGTTTGGTGAAGACATCACCAAAGCGGTGGTGGCCGATAAAGCAAACGGTTTGGCAAGCATTGACGATGTTTTTTCCACGAAAGAGGTGCAAGACGATCTGACTGGAAAACCAATGAGTGCCGATCAGCTCTTTCAGGATTGGACGCTGGCCAACTACCTGCAAGATTCTACAATATCAGATGGGCGATTCACTTATCGAGATTTGACCGATCCGCCTGTGTTTACGGATACTGAAGTGGTGCCAAGTTGTGAGAACGTATCGCTGCAACGCACCGTACATCAATATGGCACAGATTACATTCATCTCTATTGTTCTGGTAATTATCAGTTGGATTTTTCGGGGGATGCAACCGTACAGGTTATCCCGGTGGATTCACAGCAGGGAGAATATTTCATTTGGTCGAACAAAGCAGATTCGTCTGATATGACCATGACCCGGCAGTTTGATTTTTCTCTGGTCACCGGTGAGATTAAGTTGAATTATGACATGTGGTATGATCTGGAAACGGACTACGATTTTCTTTACCTGCTGGCCTCAGAAGACGGAGAAAACTGGCAGATTTTACACTCCCCCTCCTGCACGGCCTATAACGTTACAGGCAATAATTATGGCTGCGCGTACAACGGTAAAACGCCTGCCTGGAAGAATGAAACGGTTGATCTCTCTGATTTCGCCGGCAAAAAAGTCTGGTTACGGTTTGAATATGTGACCGATGCGGCAGTGACCGGTGAAGGTTTTGCGATCGATAATATTTCGCTTTCCCAAATCGATTATTCGACAGACTTTGAACGTGATACCGGCGGCTGGGATCTGGCCGGATTTGTGCGCATGAATAATCGCATCCCGCAAACCTTTTTGGTCTCAACAATTCAAAAATTAGAGGGGAAGACAGTGGTGAACCAATACCAACTTGCCGCCGGCGAAAGCCTGCAATTAGCCCCGCTTGATAACGAAAATTACTTCAGCGATCTTGTGCTGGTAATCAGCGCTTCTGCGCGATATTCAAGGCAAGAAGCTGACTATAAGGTTCAAATTAAACCAAAATAAAGGCCAGAAACTTCTGGCCTTTATTTTGGTGATTACGTGTTAGCCCTTTTTTTGTAAAGCTTCGAGTTGTTGACGAAGCTCAAGGCTTTTTTGTTCTGTTGCGCTCTTGACCTCATTGCGAATGTTCGTTTGCACGTTGTGGATGCGCTCGCGAACTTGCTTGCCTGAAACGGGCGCGAACAACATAATCAAGATGCTACCGGTGATGCCGCCTACAAAAGCCCCCAACACAAAAGATCCAAGTTTTCGCATAAGCAACTCCTCTTCTTGCTCTTTAATTATATATTACTCGACAAATGGCTGCATTAAGCGAGCTTAAGCATCAAGATGGAGTTTTTCAAACAGCCAGGGGGCGATGCCTGCCACCCACAACCCGATCAAGGTATAGCGGATGTACCTCAACGCAAAACCTAACCATAAGGGCGAATCGGGGAATACAAATTTTAAGCCGAGGTAGAGTACCCCAACGCCAACCATTCCGAGAATGAATCGCGTGACGCGTTTCCAAAACTTCCCTTTTATAACGATCTTGCCTTTCTTGTTCAACCACCAGGCGTACCCCACAGTAAAACCGAACCAAACCCCCGCGATGGTGAAATACCCTTCCAGATTATACGGGTCCGGGGCCACCTCAATCGCCTGCACGGATCGTTCGATCCAATCAGCGGGTAACGCCCAATTTTGCACTGATGCAGTGACCAATAGACCAATGGCAATGACCAGAAGCGAAAACAGAAAAGAAAGTAAAAATTTTGCATTTAGTGATCTTTTGCTCAGCCAGGCGATGATCGGTTTTTCCAACCAAAAATACAAAGCCACCAGCAGGCCGCCGATGAGCCATCCCCCCAGCACATCACGGGTAAAGTGCATCCCCAGGTAAAGGCGCGAAAGGCCGATCAGGAAAATGAGAACGATGCACACAACCGTCAGCCAGGTCTTTTTTACACTGGCAGCCAGAGTGCCCCAAAGGCTGGCTGCATTTTGCGAATGGCCAGAGGGCAGCCCAAAAGAGGTTTCGCTGGCATAGGCTTTAACATTTGAATCTACCCAGAACGGCCGTGGGCTGTGAAACAGGGCTTTAAAGTAGCCATTGGTCGCATTGGTGATCACCAACATGACCGCCAGACGAAAACCGAGCGTGGCATCCCAGCACCAGTAGATGGCTGGCATGGCAATTAAATAGAAGTATTCATTTCCCAGCGAAGTAATCGCGGTGAAGGGGAGCCATAACCAGGTTCCGAGATGCTGCAAAAATAGGTTTACCGCCAATTCCAGTTGTAACAATGCGTCCATCTGATTCTCCTTTACCCCTTATATGATCTTTACCAATGTTCTCATTAATTCGGCGCGTGCCAGTTCAAGCCCGGGTAGGTGATCCAGGCAATAAAAGGCGCCGGAACCCTCTACGGCGATCGAAACAGCCACACTGGCATGAATGGCAGCAGTGAGCGGATCGTACGATTTTTTATACTCTCCCAGAAAAGCGCCTGCGAAAACATCTGCCGCCCCGGTAGGGTCAACCCATCTGGCGGGGTAATTGGGAAGCGAATATTTCTTTTTTGTGTGGGCGTCAAACAATAGAATGCCATGTTCTGCACGGTTGATCACGATCAGGGGGCATCCATATTCAGTCAGTAAAGTAGCCATATCCCAGAGATCGGTCAGCCTGCCCCTGAAAAGGGACTTCACCTGTGTTTCTGTCGGGAAAAATGCGCTGATGCCTTTCACCAACGCCGGGATTTTATCGGCATATTGGGGATTCATATACTCATTGGAGGGGGTTAACGTGATGGTGTTGACCGAACCGCGAGCCAGGTAGGCGGGCAGCTTCACATGAGTCAAAAAGCTCATCGGGCAAATATGCAGCCCTGTAATATCCAAATACTCATTGGGAAGTGCTGTACCGGCAATTGTGGTGATGTTTGACCAGGCTGATTCATTGAAAGAGGCAGTCTCAAACCCCAGTAACTCATGAGGAAAGGTCAACCCCAAGCGGGCATAATTGGCTACCGGGTTGCTGATATCAAAGTTCTCGGCATCACGCCAGGCAAAAAAGCGGCGCTGCTCCAAAGGCTCGTTTAGGGTAAGAATTCCCCGCGTATCGAGCCCGCGGCTCTTCATTTTTTCAAGCCATGTCGAAGGGTACTCTTTTGAGATGCGACCCATCATGCCGATCTGGTCGTTCCACATTCTTGCACCGGCACTGGCATAGAGCAGAGAGCCACCCGGAATGTTGTTGTGAGCGTGCCCATTCCGATCAATGACAAAATCTCTGGTGAGATCACCAGCAAACAAAAGTTTTAGGACAGATTTATCGCTCATCGTTCCAGGCTGCAATGCTTAAATTGGATGAAACCCTCCTCGAAAGAGGGGACGTGATTAACGGATTTTGCCGAACTCAGAAATTTGTCGCAAAAAAGAGACCAGACCCATACCGAGGTTAAGCTTTTCTTTTGAGGTCAATGATAGCTTGCCATCAATGTTTTCAGAATTTTTGATTAACAGATGGGCAGAAACGACACCAGCGGCCAGACCGATCAGACCTCCCGCCAGGTAAGTGAGCGTTTTCCAGTTGTTGTTTTCAGACATAAAGGGTCACTCCGATCTAAATGCTTGAACGCTTGAATAGGGAAGTGAAGAATTGCTTGATGCCGGCGATCAGAGATTGCGTGAAGACCACTGGCTTTACGGGTGCCGCAATGATTTTTTGCACTTTTGTCGCGGCTTCATCGACCTTTGTTCGTGCCAGGAATAACAAAGGAGGCAAGGAACGGTTCCATTTGCCCATTAAATAACTTAGCAGGATCACTAAGGCAACTGCGATCAAAACGAAGAGCATGACCGGTAATACCAGTAAGATCAGCGAAATATCCGCCCATTGCGATAGAATGGATCCGTTTGATCCTGTGAGCATAATGGCCAGAACGGTCAATCCAACCACGACGATCAGCAAAAGTAACAGCGGCAGTAAAATCTCGAGCAAAAATTGCCGTTGGTGTTTTTGTTCAGGGGTCAAGCCGTTTTTAGCGTTCGAGTTTTCCATAAGGCTATTTTAGCACACAACGAATTAGGTTAATAAAAACCGGGAAAGAGTATGTGGGCATCTTCTTCGGAGATGTCTCGATTCTTCATTATATGATTTTAGTGTTAAGAAAAAATTGATGAATTGTTAAAATTAATGTATAATTGCGTATAGGATGTGAGGGGACATCCAGATCTTTACGAAATGGCTGAATGGTTTATTGATCAGCAACACTGAGTTTTAATACTCCTCAGGGAGTTTGGATGTTTATTTTTTTGAGAACTGACAATTACTTGGATAATTTTGGATGGCTTTGTTCACATCCACAATTAACATCGAAGCATAAAAAAACGAGCGACGGCGTTTTGATGAAATCATCACGATTCGTTAGTAATTCGTGTCACCCGTTTATCTGTTGCGTTATTGTAGAATAATTGTCTCTTTCTTAAGAAACTGCTCCAAACACAACTTGCCGATCGAAAAATCAGACAGCCAGAACTGATTACAGTTTTTGGCTGTTTTTGTTTTTATGATGGAACGAGAAATTACCGGCATAAAAGTGCAAAAACGGAATCCAGATCGAGTAAGCCTGTATCTGGATGGAGAGTTCGCGTTTGGTCTTTCGCGCATCATCGCTGCCTGGCTATCAGTTGGGCAATGGATCAGTGAAGAAAAGATCCAGGCGTTGCGTGAGCAAGATAGCAATGAGGTCGCCTACCAGCGGGCATTGCGTTTGATCAGCCACAGACCGCGAACGAAGCAAGAAATCCACCAAAAACTGCTTGAAAAAGGATTTGATGATCATCAGGCCGCAGCCGTCATCACTCGGTTGGAAGAGGCGGGTCTGGTTGAAGACCGTGAATTCGCTCGCATGTGGGTTGAAAACCGCAATACGAGCCATCCTCGCAGCAGGCGTTTGATCAAGCTGGAGCTGCAGCAAAAAGGGGTTGCGGTCGAAGAAATTGAAAGCGCTCTGGTTGAATCGGCAGACGATGCTGATCTGGCAACCCAGGCGGCAATGCAGCAAATACGAAAATATCAGAACCTTGAATGGTCTGAGTTTCGTAAAAAGCTCAGCGCGTTTTTAATGCGGCGCGGTTTCTCTTATGGAACAATTGCCCCTGTAGTCCAATCGGTCTGGGAGTCTGTGCAGGAAGGCCAGAGCCCATCCTGGAATTGAGGAAGTTGAGAGATGTTCCTACCAAAGAATTTTGCACAATTCATTTTGCCGGTGGTGTTGGCAGCGGTCGTTCTGACCGCAATTTTGACCGTTATTCTGGTCAAAGTATTGGTTGACAAATTCAAAGCAGATCAAAAAGCGAAAGCCGATAACGTCATTCAAGCGGCCACCGAAAAGGCCAAAACCGTTGAACTGGAATCTCGCGACAAAGCGATTAAAGTTCAGCAGGAGGCAGAGGCTGAAATTCAACGCAGACGGGCCGATATTACCCGTGAAGATGACCGTCTGCAAAAGCGCCGCGCCGAGCTGGATCATCGCATTGAACGTTTGGAGATTCGCGAGCAAAACTTAAACAAACGCCAGAGCTCGATGGATAAACGAGCCAATGATATTGAGAAACTGTACTCTGACCAATTGGAAGAACTGCAGCGCATCGGCCAGATGAGCATGGATGAAGCCAAACAGGTTCTGCTGGGTGAAGCCGAAAAAGAAGCCCGCAATGACATGGCCCGCATCATTCGCCAGATCGAGAGCGAAGCTCGCTCAGAGGGCGAGAAACGCGCCCGTGAGATCGTCACAGAGGCAATTCAACGTGTCGCTTCCGAACATGTGGTGAGCGTATCCACCTCGCTCGTTTCTTTGCCGAATGAAGAAATGAAAGGCCGCATCGTTGGCCGCAATGGCCGCAATATTCGCGCTTTTGAGCAGGCCGCCGGCGTGGATGTGATCGTGGACGACACCCCTGAAGCGGTCACTATTTCGTGCTTCGACCCGGTACGCCGCGAAATCGCCCGCCGTTCTCTCGACCGCTTGATCTCGGATGGCCGAATCCATCCGGCTCATATTGAAAAGATCCTGGCCGAAGAAGAAAAAGCCGTGGATCGCGCCATCGTTGAGGCAGGCGAAGAAGCCGCCTTCGATGCCGGGGTCGCCGGTCTGCATCCTGAAGTGCTCAAGATGATGGGCCGTTTGAAATTCCGTACCTCTTATGGACAAAATCAGTTGTCGCATGCCGTTGAAGTAGCCAAACTGTCGGCTGTGATCGCCGCCGAATTGGGCGCCGATGTAGAGATCGCCCGCGCCGGTGGGTTGCTGCACGATCTTGGCAAGGCTATGGATCACAACACCGATGGCACCCACGCTCAGTTAGGCGCCGAATTTGCCAAGCGCTACGGCGTGAACGGCAAAGTGGTCAATGCAATGGCCTCCCATCACCACGAAGTGGAGCAGGAGAGCATCGAAGCGGTGATCGTTGAAGCTGCCGACGCCATCTCTGGTGCCCGCCCGGGTGCCCGCCGCGAAGACCTGGAGCAGTACATCAAGCGTCTGCGTGCTCTCGAAGAGATCGCCAATTCCTTCAAGGGCGTCAGCCAGAGCTATGCCATCCAGGCCGGCCGCGAAGTGCGCATCATCGTCAAACCTGAAGAGGTGGATGATCTGGCCGCCACCCGCATGGCTCGCGATATCGCCAAGAAGGTCGAAGAGACCATGCAGTATCCGGGTCAGATCAAGGTGACGGTTATCCGCGAGACCCGTGCAAGCGAGTTTGCCAAGTAACCCTAAAAATGTAAACCGAAGGGCTGGTGAGTTCTCACCAGCCCTTTTTTATCTGTAACTTTTGAAATATAGCAAACTCGCAGAGGTTTAAAGAGCCATACGCTCAACTTGCAAAATGGCATCTAGATCCAATGCAAAACGGGGATAAAAACGATCAGGCAGGCGAGGATCACTCCCCACACAATGCCAGTAGTGATCAACTTGTTCTTGATTGATTTCATGTCATACACCCAAAAGGCCATCACAAAGAAGGGCAGATAGCCGATGAGGAAGATCAGCCAGGGGGCCGAGCGGCTCCACCAGGGATACTCCCAGGTGAGCACCCCGGCGGCGTTGAGAATCACTTCAATGATGACGCAAAAGAGCGAGCCGGCAATGGCAAAGAACCAGCGGTTGGGCAGCCCAAGGATGCGGGTATTCTTGTCGGGCAGCAGCATCTTGCACCAGATAATGCCGCTCAGGGCAAACATGAAGCATATCTCAATGTTGAGGCCTGAAAGGATCAGAAAGGCCGTTTTGCCCGGTGCTCCCCATACCGGCGCATAGTGGGTAAAATGCAAGACCAGCGAATTCCAAATTTCGTTGATCCAGTCCATACCCCAAAAAGTCAGCCCGGCCAGCACGATGCTCCAATCGCGTTTTTGTACCTCGACGGTGTAAACATAGAAGAAGATGGCCAGAAGTGGGATGACATACCATTGGAACGTTGACGGGTCACGCAAAATACTGAGCGCTTGCTGGGCAGATTCGCTAAGCATAGAAAATCCCCTCCAGGATGGGTTTGGGTGGTGGTCAAACTGTGATTAAATTCTATAACCGAGTCTGAATTCTTGCGTATAATAGCTGCCAATCAGTTTTCAGGAGGAAGTGATGATCGAGATCGTTGCCTACAAACCCGAATGGCCGGATGAGTTCAAACAAATTGCCTCTCCGCTCCGCCAGACTATGGGCGATCTCGCCCTGCGCATTGATCATATCGGCTCAACTTCGGTTCCCTACCTGGCAGCCAAAGACCGCATTGATGTTCAGGTAACGGTCGCAACACTTACCCAGGCAGTGGAAGTTGCCCTGACCTCCCTTGGCTACCAGCGCAGCCAACACATCTCCGGCGATCACCTGCCGCCGGGCGTTACTAACGAATCGGATTGGGTGAAGTGGTTCTTTTCGCCTCCCGCGGGCACCCGACCGATGAACCTGCATGTGCGTGTGGCAGGCAAGCCCAATCAGCGTTACCCGCTGCTCTTTCGCGATTATTTGCGCGCTCACCCAGAAGCGGCCGAAGCCTACGCCCGCATTAAGAAAGCGCTGGCACATTATCACGCTGAGGATGTGGAAGCCTATTATGAGGTTAAAGACCCAGTCTGTGATCTGATCGCTCAAGCATCCGAAGCCTGGGCAGCCCAAACGGACTGGCAGCCCGGCCCTTCGGATGCTTAAAACAAAAAGACTCGTCATGATGCGCGAGTCTTTTTCATGCAAAAAAATTTAGTTGTGTGAAACGTAGGCTTCGAGCATGATCAGGTTTTTCTCACCCGACATCTGCACGACACCCAAGAGTTGATCCATTGAAGAGACCTCTTCGAGCTGCTCAGCCACAAACCAATCCAGGAACTGGCGGGCGATGTAGTCTTTTTCGGCCACGGCGATATCGACCAGCTCATAAATGAACTTGGTCACATCTTTTTCCCAGTTCAGAGAAAGCGCGACGGCTTCTTCTGCACTACCGAAAGTGGCTTTGGGAGCAGCTATTGCGGGGATGACCACTTCGCCGCCGGCATCCAGAATGTATTTCAGGAATTTTTCGGCGTGTTCGCGTTCTTCAGTTGCCTGTTTAAAGAAGAGTTCGCCGAATTTTTTGAGGTGGCGTCCGTCAAAATAAGAAGCAATGGCCAGATACTGGTGAGAGGCTTCGAGTTCGCGTCCGATCTGGGCATTGATTGCATCGTTCAGTTTTTTACTGATTAACATTTTATCCTCCGTTTATTGTGTAATAGTATATCAAAATTATCTAAATTGCATAAATAAAAGCAAAAGAATGGTTAATTTCGACTATTTCTTCTGTTTTTCGCGTTCCAAAAGGGTGAGGTAGATCACGATCGAACCGGCCACAGCCGCATTGAGTGACTCGATCTTGCCCTTCATGGGCAGAGCCAACAGAAAGTCACAAGAATCGCGCACCAACTGGCGCATGCCCTCGCCTTCATTGCCCACTACCAAAGCAATGGGGCCGCTCAAGGGAACTTTTTCAACCGGCTGCGCCCCTTCGCCACCTTCGAGGCCAACCACCCAGGCGTCTGCTTTCTTCAGATCTTCCAATGCCCTGGCCAGATTGGATTGTGCTACCAGCAGGTGTTCACTGGCCCCTGAAGAAGCCGAAACGACGGCAGTGGTGATCTCGGCTGAACGATGCTGCGGGATGATCACCCCATGCATGCCGGCGGCCTCGGCAGAGCGCAGCAGGGTGCCCAAATTTTGCGGGTTTTGGATCACATCCAGCACCAGCACGAAGAGGTCTTCGTTTTTTGAGCGGGCGTTGGCGATGATGTCGCTGATATCTGCATACGGGTAGCCGCTCACTTCCGCGGCCACACCCTGCGGGTTCTCGCCCAGATTGTTGAGGCGATCTCTTGAGACGGTCTCAATGGGGATCTTGCGTGCCTGGGCCATTTTGCGTAATTCAAGAATGCGGCCTTTATCTTCTATGCCGGCTGCAAAAAGCAGGCGAAACACTTGCCTGCGTTTCGCCTGTAATACTTCCATGACCGGATTACGTCCGATGATCCATTCTTTCAATGTGTGTCCTCTACTTCCAATGCCAGGTGGTGCCTTCTTTGCTGTCTTCGAGCACCACATCCAACTCGGCCAGCCGATCGCGAATGCGATCTGAAAGGGCCCACAGTTTGTTGGCACGCATCTCTTTGCGTACCTCGATCAGCAGATCAACGAAGCCATCTACGGCCTGATCGACTTTCTTTTCCTGCTGCAGGGACAGACCAAGAACAGCACTGAGTTCAAGCAGCAGATCCTGTGCGGGCTTAAGTTCTGCATCCGTGCCGCCATCGGCGCGGGTCTGGTTGATGACGCGCACCAGCTCGTACATGCCGGCCAGAGCGCCGGAAGAGTTGAAATCGTCGTCCATCGAATCAATGAAGGTTGTCTTGCAAGCCTCCATTTGTTTGGCCAAGATTTCAAGCACCTCAGCCGGGGCACCACTGGCACCGGGCAGGGCGGGTTTGAGGGCAGAACGCAGCCGTTCAATGCCTTTTTCGGCCTGATCGAGGATCTCTTCTGAATAAGAAAGCGGATTTCGATAGCCTGAATTGAGAACCAACATGCGCAGCGCATCGGCAGGGTGATTGGCCAGAAAATCTTCGATGGTCACCAGATTGCCGACCGATTTTGACATTTTTTCGCCGCTGAGTTGCAGCATGCCGTTATGTATCCAGTAACGCGCGAATTGTTTGCCGGTGAAAGATTCACTCTGCGCGATCTCGTTCTCGTGGTGCGGGAAGATGAGATCGTTGCCGCCGCCGTGAATGTCGATCTGTTCGCCGAGATGGTTCAGGTTCATGGCAGAGCATTCAATGTGCCAGCCGGGCCGGCCTTTACCCCAGGGGCTGTCCCAGGCAGGTTCGCCGGGCTTGGCAGATTTCCAGAGCGCGAAATCCATCGGGTTCTCTTTTCGGTCATCCACCTCGATGCGGGCGCCTGCCTGCATGTCATCTACACGGCGGCCGGAGAGCTTGCCGTATTCTTTATCACGGTTGACGCGGAAGTAAACATCCCCGTCCATCGGGTAGGCGAAACCTTTATCAATGAGTCCCTGGATCATGGTCAAGATCTGGTCCATTTCGCGGGTCGCACGCGGATTGATGGTGGCGGGCAAAATGTTGAAATCTTTCAAATGCTGCTCATACTGCTGGATGTACATCTCGCCCAATTCAAAGGGGTCTTTTCCCATCTGATTGGCACGCGAGATGATCTTGTCATCCACGTCGGTGAAGTTCATCACATGCTTGACGTCATAGCCACGATAGGCCAGGTAGCGACGGATGATATCAAAGACCAGGGCAGACATGGCATGGCCGATATGCGCTTTTGAATAGACGGTCGGGCCGCAGACATACATCGAAACTTTACCCGGCTGCAAAGTCACAAAATCGTCTTTTTTGCGTGTAAGCGTATTGTAAACCTTCATTGTCATGCCAGTTCTCTCCTCTAGTGTGAAGCCGTGGCGCTGTCATCGGGCCGGCCAAAGATCATCCTGCCGGCGGCTGTCTGTAATACTTTGGTCACCACGACCAGAATTTCTTTATCCATAAATTCGCGGCCATTTTCGACAACCACCATCGTTCCGTCGTCCATATAGCCTACGCCCTGCCCAGATTCGCGCCCTTCTTGAATCACATGCACCGAAAGGATCTCACCCGGCAGCAGCACCGATTTTACCGCATTTGCCAGTTCGTTGACGTTCAAGACCGTTACGCCTTGCAACTCGGCAACGCGGTTAAGGTTGTAATCGTTGGTCAAGATCGGACAGCGCATTTGCCGCGCCAGGACCACCAGTTTATCGTCCACCTCGCGCATGCCTTCTACATCTATATCGCTGATGCGCACCGGGATGACCGGTTCCTTTTGCAGGGCAGACAGCACTTCCATGCCGCGGCGTCCACGCTGACGGCGCAGGGCATCGGGTGAGTCGGCGATGTATTGCAGTTCATTCAAAACGAAACGTGGAATCAAGAGCGAGCCGGGCAAAAAACCGGTGCGGGTAATGTCGGCAATGCGGCCGTCAATGATCACGCTGGTATCCAATAAGATGGTGCGGCTGTCGGCCCAATTTACCCCTGGGGCACCTTCTTTTGTGCCACCGCTGCCTCCTCCGCGCAGGGAAGAGAAAATCGAAAAAAGGTCTCCCTGACGCATCACGAAGACCGCTACCCCCAGGTAGCCGAACAAGATCACGCCAATGAAGGGCAAGATCTTCCCGAACGGGGAGGGTAAAAGCGAAATTGGAAAAGAGAACAGGGCAGCTACGATCAACCCGGCGATCAAGCCAAGCAGAGAAGCCACCAGACTTTGGGCTGAAATGCGCGTGAGCACATTGCGGATCGCGCGAACCGGTCGCGTCGTGAGGTAGGGGGTCAAGATCAACCCGATCAAAACGCCTACCAATCCAAAGGTGAACGTATATTGTTCCACCGACATCATGCCGGGATTATTACCGGCATTGGCGGTAACCCCCAAACTCTGTCCCCAAACGACACCAGCGATGGCAAAAGCCACCATGCCAATTAAACGGAAAACGAATTCAATACTCATATGATTGCTCCGAATGAAAATGATGTTAAAGTGCAAATAAAAAATGAGATGATTGCACAGGTGTTAAGATGATAGCACGTCCCCCCTGCTTCGTCAAATAACAAAGGTCAGTGATGGCATGAAAAATAGCTAAAAATTTGTGCAGGTTGCCACTTTTACGGGGTGGCAGAAGCAGTTGACGTCTCAGTAGGCTGTTCGCTGGCAGATTGAGCAGGTGTGGGTGTTTCTGTTGGGGTTGGACTGGCTGTTGGTGTAAGGGTGGTCGTTGTGGTGATAGTAGATGTTCTCGTCACCGTTGGGGTACGTGTCTCAGTCGGTGTGCGGGTGAGGGTGGGCGGCAAGGTAGGTAGGCTGGTCTGATAGGGGGTGCGCGTAGGCGTTGAACTGGGAGTAGCGAACGCAATTTGTTTGTTTGCATCGCCCCCGCTGACATCAAACACATAGCCAACCGCACCCTGGCAGCCCGGCTCTAAATGGGCGGCCACGTGATCCCAATCAACGGGGTCTTTCACCCGCCAGGTCTCGCGCACAGCACGGGTGAGGCAACCGGCACCGGCGTTATAGTTAAGCAGAGTGAAACGCCACAGATCAGAATAGCCTGAGACGGCTGCGGGCTCTTTTTGTGTGACGTTGTGAATGACCTGATAGACCTGGCTGCAATTCGCTTCGAGTGACTGGGCAAATACATGAATGCTGAAATTGGCTTTGGTCAGGTCAATCCCTTCAGGGCAGTTGGGGCAACTGGCATTGAGCTTTTGCAACAGCGCCCCTTTCAAGACGGACTGTTCATAACTGCTCATTTTGGCAAAACCCTTACTGCAGTTCAATTCGTCCAATACAAGCGGGCAAAAAGCGTTGTAAAAATCTTGATTCCAAAGCAGCACAGTATCGGCGCCGTTTTCGGTGAACTGTCCAAACCCAACTTCGATCGCGCTGTATTGCCCTGGCCAGAACTGGCTTTCCTTTAAAAAGATATTCTTCAGCAGTTGAGCCGGGATATGATCTTC
This sequence comes from uncultured Anaerolinea sp., assembly GCA_964459385.1. Classification (GTDB taxonomy): domain Bacteria; phylum Chloroflexota; class Anaerolineae; order Anaerolineales; family Anaerolineaceae; genus UBA6107. The sequence continues at coordinate 1,248 of CAYWLG010000012.1, read as the reverse complement.
GCGGGCAACCGCCAGAATTTCTTGGTCGAACTGATTCTGCCAGTATTCGATCTTTTCGCCGGCCGCATCCAACCCACATTCGTTGGCGGTCACGTGGTTGGCCAACCCGTTATGTTCGCAGGCGCTGGCATCGACCAGATTGTTGCGAATAAGTGCAGCCGCCAGATAGTAAAGAGATTTTTGTGAGGCCAGTTGGGTTGCATTGGCCGGCGTATCCAGCCAGGCGGGCAGGTCCTCTGATTCTGGAAAGACATTCCAAATATCTGAACAACTGGGAGGGGAACTGCCTGACCACTGGCTGCTGATGACATCCACTTTGTAGCCATTCTCTACCCCTGCAACCGTGAGCACACGTACGAGCGCGCTGAACTTTTCTGTGGCATCGCCATAGGAAGAATTGCCCCAGAAAGTCAGCGTAATCCCCTCGGGGCCAGTATCCATCAGGGGAAGGGTACATCTGTTGCCTTCGCACGAGAAATCTTGATCGTCGTAGATTCCCTGAATCGAGGTGATCTTTTCGTTTGGCAAAGACTCACTGCCGGTGAGCACCAATTCCGGCTCGCCAGTACAGAACTCGCTGGTGCTGTTATAGTAACAGCCGCCCAGCGACAAGCGCACCTCCGGCACCGGCAGCTTGACCAGAATACGTCTATAGACTGCATTTTCGTTCACCTGGTAGAGGTCAATGCCGGTGCAGCTCGTATCGCTCATCTCGCAGGGCTGAGAATCCTTCCATTCATTAAACAAGGTCAGTCCGCAGCCGTTGCGGATCTCATCCTCCACTGGATCACCGGGGTGGTCAAGCGCAAACTCACAGACGGGCAGACCATCAGAGCGAAAACGCAGTTGCCAGACGTACTCAATAGCATCCACGGTTATATATTGCAAACGCTTTGGGTCGGGTGTTTCCTCTTGGGCATGGGCAAAACTGAAATTAAGCAAAAAGACCCCCAGACCAAAAATAAATAGGGGGATCAAGTACCTTCTCTTGGAAGATGAAAAAAAGCTCATTTCTGCCCCGGCCTCCAGCCTGCAACGTGGCATGGAAATGATGAGTTTGAATATGGAAGGAGGATATCTTCATTATTATACAGGAATTATTAAGAGGGGATGAGAAAATGCTCTTTTTCTTCGGGTTTCAAAGCATCGGCCTTGACCGAGCCTACCCCCTATGGTATGATAGTCGAACCCGTTGCGGGGTAGAGCAGTGGCAGCTCGTCGGGCTCATAACCCGGAGGTCAGTGGTTC
>CAYWLG010000011.1:0-96330 GCA_964459385.1 uncultured Anaerolinea sp. | reverse complement strand
TCACCACTTTTGTTAAGGTTCACAATTTTACAGAAAAGATGTTACACCAACCATAATTCGTATACATTTATTATTTTTTTCATTTGTATCTACTAACAAAGCGCATGATTTGTTACTTAAAATTCAAAATGAAAAAAGAAAGAGTAACAATCCTTAAATTTCGAAAATAATCACACTTTCATGTAATTGCTGGGAAGAATCCCCATAAGAAATTGTTTCATAATGTTGGCTCGAGGATCTTAACTTTCTTATCAACCCAACTTCCTTTGGAACCCAACCAACTTGCTGGCCTATGTCAGCAATAATCAGGTCTACTGGAATTTCTACTCCTGCATAAGCAGAAGTGGAAACGACTAGCCACAACTTTGAGCCTGGATTTGCTTTTTTTCGCATATTTGACAAAAGCAACTTCATATCTTCAAAATAAGCCTGAATCATAAATGGAATATTCTTATTCCAAAGAAAAGATTCCACCTCACTCAATGACTTCATAGTGTCATGATATCTAGAACCAAAATTATGCATTTTTGGTTTAACCCATTTACATTGAACATGTGATCGTAAAGTCTCAAATCTTAAAAGTTTTAAATCATTTTGCTTTATTACAAACTCTCCTAAAAATAATTCGGGGCGATATATGTCAGTGTAATCAAAAGAGTTTAGATATGGGGGAGAAGTTACGCAAAAATCAAAATTACCAAATTCTTGTTTAATTTTTTTTCGGCAATCGCCGAGAATAATCCGACTTTCGCCTAAGTTTTTTTCACTTTGTAATTCTAAATCTTCTCTAATAAATGAAAGACGACGGGTTAGTGCATAAAGAAAATCGTCTTTCTTGTAATTTATTTTGCTCCAATCATTCTTATATCGTAATGCTTTTCCATCTCTCGATGCATTACAACAATCCATGACTGCACCAAGCAAAGCAATTTGTAAAATACTTTTACTCGAATCGGACAGATTCTTAGTGGCATTCCACCCTCCGGTGAATGCCCTTAATACATCTAGGTTAAACAACCATTTTTCAATTTTGCCATTAGGAGAAAATGTGGAAAAACCTTCTAAATTTGATATTGCTCCTCGTTCACAATATGGAAATATCCAGTTAGAGGAAGATAAAAACTCGCTAATTTCGCATCTGGATAATTTAGCTTTTGATAAAAAAGCAAGAAAAGGGTTAACTTCAAATCCCAAACTAGAAAACCCTGCCGTTTGCGCCACTAAAGGGACTGTACCGCTTCCACAAAATGGATCAAGGATTATGGCAGTTTTAGCCAATCCTGATTCCTGAATTGCTTTTTCTACCAATAAAGGTGAAAAAGCTTCTTTAATAAAATACCAACGATGGATTGGAAGTTCTGTGGAATTAATCGCATTAGAAAAACCATTGCCGCTAAAAAGTGAAAATTTCTCATTAAGTGTAATTAATTTATTCTGCATTTGGGTTCTACAAACATTCGTTTTGGAGTCTCAAAATCATTTCTCTTTTCATGATACACGGGAAAATATGTTACTTCCTTGTCTTGGTAATAAAGACCATCCGCTAATGTGATATCTTCTATACTATCATTCGGGGTTCTCCTCCGGCCATCAATAACTATTAAATACCCACGAGTTAAGCTTTCTGGTGCTTGCACATTATTCATATCTAAATAATCACTTAATTGTTTGGCACCACTACGAGCCCTAACTTCAGTATATTCTGTAGCATTATTTCCATCATTATCTTTTGATTTCCCTAACCACTTAATTTCTATCAACCCTAATCTATTAGTAGACATCCAAGTCACTTTAATGTCAACAGGGTGACTATCGTCAACATTTTGTTCAGGGCGAATTTCTACTCGGTCACGAAATCTACTTTTTAAGAATTGAGTTAGGGAATCTCGAAAAATGTGTTCCGGTCTATTAATAAAGAATATTTTATTTTTATCAAACCATGCAGTCGAGAAAATTTCGCATGACGAATACCTTACCATCTTTACTTTATACTCTTCTAAAGCAATACCTAAATCATCGAAAGTGAAAGGGGCAAAATAACTAGACCTATTTGGGAATAATTTTTCTACTCTCTTCACTTGTCCATTAGCAAGAAACCGTTCTGTTCTGTTGTGATATTCATAGACTATTGCAGACTCGGATAATGAGACAATATCTTCTGGATATTCTTGCCAAACTAAAATCTCACTATTTTCAAGGAGTTGTATAGTTATATTGTTTATATTAGTTTGATGCATTCCATAAATAAATTGATTTGAAACTAAGCCGTGAATATCAATAGGACGTTCATCATTATTCAGAGTTTTAAAAATTACTAACGAGCCTTGAATTTGATTAGGATCAATGTGGTCAAATACTTTCCGTATTGTAGATAAAATAGAGTGAAGACAAGCTGCGCCTTCATTGCCTAACTCTTTGACAATTAGATATATGTAACTTGATAACAAAGAGTCAAGTACATCAATGTCCATTTCTGACATCTGAAATATCCCCTTTTGGCAAAGCCATATTCTTGGATAAAAACGTGAGCCAAAGGACCGAAGGAATCATCAAATCTTTTATTTCTACCCCAATTATTGAACTTAATTCATTAAACTGTTCATAGAGAATTTGTGTACTGGTATTTTGATTATCCAATAGTAATCTTGAAGAACTTAATTTATTTGATATAGATAGACCCGGTTCATTTAATATCGATCTTTGTAGACCCTCTATTGGCATCGCCAATAAACTTGAGCTTGCGCCCTCTAGAAATCGATCACGTCTTAAATTTTGGCTTAAATTCTTGAATTTGTTATGTTCAGATATTCCGGATTCTGAAATCAATAAATACTGCTCTTTTTCACTAAAGGATCCTGATCTAATTAGTTGCTCTGTCGATTTTTCGATTTCAGCACTAAAGGGTGAACAATACTTTGTGCCAGCGAAATTGTAACCCCAGGCAGATTGTGGGTTTTTATTAAACAAAGAAAGCAAACATGATAGATAAGCGAACAATTGTATCTCAGAGATAGTGAAACTGCCCAAGTATTTCTGGAGATTTTTTGCCAAACTTAAGCAATCGTAATATGCGAAAGGATTTATCATTATCACTTCAATGAATATTCTATTGCAGAATAAGCTTTTTCAAAAAGCTCTTGTTCGTCTACCTGAACTTGTGAAAGATTCGTCCATTCAGTCATACGAGTTAATTGCATTTTACTTTTTTTACATCTCGTTGCAAGCCTCGTTAGTAATTGCGAGGTATTAATGTTCGCAGTCATGATAATTCTATTCCCCCCCTCAATGAATTCTCCGAACATATCTCCTGCACGGCTTTCATATGCAATGTCAAGTGACCCTTCGGGTGTATCGATAAACAAAGTTGCCTTTGAATCAATTTCAGAAATGAATTCCGCAATTGCCATACGTAATGCAATATCAATAAAAAATCTCTGACTCTCAGATAATTGATGAACTTGTCTTCTTGGAGTATTGTTAACATCTAAAAATAGACTAATTCCCGCAGACATACTTTCTCTTGGATTTAATTTTATATCAAGATCTAATCCCAAAAAACTTTTTGCCAAATTGCGAAATTTTGGAACGAACTTGGTCTCAACACTCGCGTATTGTTTGGTAAGTTGTTTTTGAAGTAATTTTAGCTCCTTACTCTTTTCATCTCGCCTCCGAGAAGATCGTTCTTTTTTTTCTATGAACTCTTGCATTTGTGCAACGTATTTTTGAATAACATCGTCCATTTCATTTGTTGCAACAGAAAATTTATAGCGATTTATTGTTTCTCTATTAGTTTTCTCATAGGCGTTATATTCTAATTGGAGTTGAGCATTAATTTTTTTCCCTTTATCAAGTTCTTGAAGCAATCTCCTTTTTAATAAGTAACTATCTTCCAATTTTGTGTTTAATTTCAGCAAATCATCATCAATTTGGCTAAGGTGCACAAAAATCTGATCGTGTTCAGAGTGATTTTGATCTACTTGTAAACCACAAAGTGGACATGTTTTTGAATCGAGAATTTTTTGATACGCTTCTTTAACACTCTCTCCTTCATTACCACAAAGCTCACATTTGCAATTATTTATTGAATTTGTAATTATCGGATGATGTTCAAAGATTGAATTATTTGTTATATACGAATTAAATAATCGCTCATATTCATTTTTCAGCGAAGATTGTTTAGCACTAAATTCAAGGATTTTTAGTTCGTTATCCTTTATTTCGTTTTCTGAACTTTCAATTTGTTTTACAGATTCAAAAAGGTTTATTTCATATTCTTTTAATTTTTCAAAAACTTGAATAATATCTATATTTGATTCGGTCGAAATATCTTTTCTGTGAGACTCAAGTTCTTCAATACGATTTCTTATTTGAGTAGCTTGCCATTTATAGTTTCTAACATTTGAATCTAAAGCCTCATATTCTTTTCGCAAATTATCAGCTTTTCTTGCTTCTTCTGGGGATACTCCAAATGCCAGATACAAACACCTTTCTAAAACCTCCTCGTTCCAAAAAAGAAGTTCTCTTCGCTCATCAAAAGTGAAAACAAAAAGTTGTAAAAATACAAATTGTTCAAAGCTTTGTAACCCAATATCTTTGGTGATTTGTTTTGTGTATTCATCATGTAAAATATTTTGGGGTAAATTCCCAGAAGTGAACTTAACTACTCCATTCTCAACAATCTCTAGTTTCCTTAGCCCTTTCGGGTCAAATAAACCCCTCGTAATGGTATATTCAACATCCGCAATCTTAAATTCTATAGTTACTTCACTAGATAATCTATCACTTTCTGTAACTCGTCCATTAAAGAACTTAGAAGAGAATTGAATACTGTCACTATAATATTTTTCTATTGACGAAAACTTTTTACTTGGTTCCGCGATAATTCCTGTAATTCCAAAATTTAATGCAATTAAAAAAGTTGATTTACCAAGACCATTAGCACCAGCCAAACAAAATACACCATCATTAAATGATGCGCTTACTATTGGTTCTTTCGTAAATATTGAGCAATTCTTTAATATGATTCTATTAATGACTGGTAAATGAAATTTATTATGCATCAACTACTCCGAAATATTCCCCAACTAAGTATGATGTATTTTCAAAGTAAACGGCTGTTCAACGTACAAGAAAATTTCTTTTTTCAAATCTATACGTAATTATAGTGTGATTAGTTGACTTGGCAATACTTTTATGACAAGTGGGAAAGATGAATCCTCAAAGAACCTTTTTGTGTCGAACCTCTACTTGATACTTTCCGAGTATCTTTTTCCCATTTTCCCTCTCACCCCTCCAAATTCTGTATAATAAGTACCATAAGGAGCACCTCATGAAAATCGGTTTACAAGTCCCATCTTTCAAATATCCCGGCGGCCCGGCTGCCATTCGACCCACACTCAAAGAGATCGTCAGCACCGCAGATGCGGTGGGCTTCAGCAGCCTCTGGGTGATGGACCACTACTATCAGATCAAAGGCATGTTCGGCGAGGCCTACACCGACCCCATGCTCGAAAGCTACGCCACCCTCGGCTATTTCGCCGGCCTGACCGAAAAAGCCTCGCTCGGCGTGCTGGTGACGGGCATCATCTACCGCCATCCTTCCGTGCTGCTCAAGATGGTCAACACCCTCGATATTTTGTCCGGTGGGCGCGCCTATCTGGGCATCGGCGCCGCCTGGTACGAAGACGAGGCCCGCGGCCTGGGCATCCCCTACCCACCCACCGCCGAGCGCTTCGAGCGCCTCGAAGAAAACTTGCAGCTTGCCAAAGCCCTTTGGCAGGGCGATCAGGCTTCCTTTGCAGGCAAGCATTACGCCGCACCGGCCATCACCAACAATCCGCGCCCGCTTTCTCAGCCGCACCCGCGCATCATGATCGGCGGCATGGGGCCCAACAAGACCCTGCGCCTGGTGGCCCAATATGCAGATGCCTGCAACTTCTTTGAAGGCGCCGGCACCGAGAAGATACAAGCCGCGCTCGACACCCTCAAAGCCCACTGCGAAAAACTGGGCCGCGATTACGACAGCATCGAGAAGACCTCCCTCGGCTCCGTGCATTTTTCAGAAAAAGACAGCGTCGCCGACGTGCTTAAACGCCTCAAGGGGCTGTCTGCACTGGGTTTCACCCACGCCATCTTCCACATGCCGGATGTCTACAAGATCACCCCGCTCGAAACCTTCGCCAAAGAGATCCTCCCGGCCGCGAAAGAGCTCTAAAACAAGAGCCGCGCCATCACTGAGCCATTCTCCGAAGGGGGAAGCAAGAATGAGGAGGTTCCATGAGAGTTGAATTTCTTGGTACGGGTGGAGCTATTACCACACCCAAACCGGGCTGCATGTGTCCCGTCTGCGTTCAAGCGCGTAAAGAAGGAATTCCGTACAGCCGCAGCGGCCCCAGCCTGTTTATACACGGCCCCAATGTCTTGATTGACACGCCGGAGGAAATAAAGCAGCAACTCAATCGCTCTGAGGTGACTGAAATTGCTGCCTGTTTCTATTCCCATTGGCATCCCGATCACGTAATGGGGCGGCGCGTGTGGGAAATGAATCATGACTGGCGCCAGTTTCCGGCGCAGGATAAACAAACGGATATTTATCTGCCGCAACAAGTGGCCCTCGATTTCCGTCAAAGACTGGGCACCTGGGAACACTTGGCCTTCCTTGAGCACAGCAAATTGATCCGCCTGATTCAATTAACCGACGGAGACGTTGTAACGCTGAACTCAACTCAGATACGGCCCTTCCGTTTGGCAGAAGACTATGTTTATGCCTTTTTATTCGCAGGGGAAGGAAAACGGGTTCTTGTAATTCCTGATGAACTCTTTGGCTGGCAACCCACCGAAGACGTAAAAGGCGTTGACTTAGCGATATTGCCAATGGGGGTGGTTGAGTTCGATCCATTTACAAAGGCGAGGATCATCCCTGAAAATCATCCCGTTCTTAAGTCTGAAGCGACCTTCCAGCAGACGCTCGAAGTGGTTAAGCAACTTCATGCAAAAAGAGTCGTTTTAACCCATATCGAAGAGCCGGATAGGCTGGGTTATGATGATCTTCGCCTGCTGGAGGAAAAACTCCGATCAGAGGGATTAAATATTGATTTTGCTTATGACACTTTGGTAATTGATGTATAGACCGCCTCAAGTAAATTGTGGATCAGTAGGGTGCGTCGTTGACGCACCCTTTTTCGTCAAACCCAGACCTGTGCCTTTCACATATCCTTCAGGCCGTCTCTGCCCTTCAAACTCCCCACCCGGATCATTCCTCCTTCACCCGTTCATACTTCAACTGCACCACCCCGCACCCGAAGGTATGGGTCTCCAGCAACCTCAGATCAATGCGTCCGCTCTGGGGGCCAAAGAATGGCTTGCCGCTGCCAAGCACCACCGGGGTCACATACAGCCAGTATTCATCGATCAGCCCCAGTTGCGTCAAGCTTGCCGCCAGATTGGCCCCGCCTACACTGATCCGTTCGCCGGGCTGCTCTTTCAGGTGCTTCACCTCAGCGGCAATGTCCCCTTTCGCCAGGCGTGAATTCCAACCCACCTCTTTGAGCATGGTCGAGAAGACCACCTTGGGCAGGTTCTTCCAGATGCGCGCATACTCGAGCACGTAATCGGGGTAATCGGATTGATCGTCCACGTTGGGCCAAAAAACGGCCATCGTCTCGTACAGGCGCCGTCCGTACAGGGCCACGTCGGTCATGCGATCCTGTTCATTAAAGTGCCGGTGCAGTTCTTCATCCGGCATTCCCCAGTCCAAATCCCCCTCCCCTGTTTCAATGAAACCGTCCAATGAGACGGACATGGCATAAATGACCTTGCGCATAAGGCTCTCCTTATTGAACTCACGTTTTTCTCGAAGCTCCCCACAATTCACGCCGGAAGCCCTCGATCTTCTTCTTTTATATTAACATAATTCTTATCCAATTTCACTATAATCGAAGCATGAACACTCAACCCCAACTCCAACAGGCCGTGCTGGCGGGCGGCTGCTTCTGGTGCCTCGAAGCCGTCTTTGACCAGGTCAGCGGCGTCACTGACGTGGTTTCGGGCTACTCGGGCGGCAAGCGCCCCCACCCCAGCTACGAACAGGTCTGCACCGGGCTCACCGGCCACGCCGAAGTCGTGCAGATCACCTTTGATCCTGCCGTCATCTCTTACAGCGATCTGCTGCACATCTTCTTCACCGTGCATGATCCCACCACCCTCAACCGTCAGGGGGCGGATGTGGGCACCCAGTATCGCTCGGCCATCTTCACCACCTCCCCGGCCCAACAGAGCGAAGCCGAGGCCGTCATTGCCGAACTCGATGCCGCCGGGCTGTGGTCTGGCCCTATCGTCACCCAGGTGCTGCCCCTCGAAGCCTTCTACCCCGCCGAAGACTACCACCAGGAATACTTCGCCCACCACCCTGAGGCCGGCTACTGCCAGATCGTCATCCAGCCCAAAGTGGCCAAGTTCCGCCAAAAATACCAGCACTTCCTCAAAAGCTAAGCCTTCCGCCGGTGCATCGCTGATGTGCCGGCGTTTTTTATCCCTGCCTGCTTGACAGTCCTGCTATAATAATTTATAGAACATATTTTCTTTTATTCGTTTTCTTCGTTTTCGATATTTTTTAAAAACGAATCAAGCGGGGGTCACCTCTCTTCAATAGTTAATTCATAGTGTAAAATAAGTGCATCCTCACGTTTTGGAGCCCCGACTTGGAGAGTAAGACCAAGAACCGAAAATCGCGCCCTGAACTGCAGCAGATGGTCGAACGTGCATTCCCCGGCCACGCCCTTTCTGCCGGCAGCGAGGCCATCACCGAGCTTAAAGAGGGCTGGTACAACGTGGCCTATGATCTGCGCCTCTCCGACGGCCGCGCGGTCATTCTCAAGATCGCCCCGCCGCAGCATGCCGAGGTGATGACCTATGAGCGCGACATCATGCGCACCGAGGTCGCCGCTATGCGTCGGGCAGCCGCGCATCCGGGCATCCCCGTACCCCAAATCTTTGCCTTCGACACAAGCCACGATCTCTGCGATACCGATTACTTCTTCATGCAAAAGCTCAGCGGCAGCAATTATGAGCACGTCAAAAACGACCTGCCCGCCGCAGAAAAGGCCCAGATTGACCGCGAGATCGGCCACATCATACGCGCTATCAACACCTTCACGGGCAGCTATTTTGGCTATGAAGGCAACCCTGCCCTGCGTGCCGCCACCTGGCGGGAAGCCTTTGTGAAGATCTGCGCTGCGCTGTTCGAGGACGGGCGCAAGAAGGACGTTGTCTACCCCTTCCCCACCGCCGAGATGCGTGCCCTGCTCCTCCAACACGCCGCTGCGTTAGATGAGGTCACCCTGCCCGCGCTGGTTCACTGGGATGCCTGGGATTCCAACTTCTTCGTGGCCGAAGGGCATGTGACCGGCATCCTCGATTTTGAGCGTGCCCTCTGGGCCGATCCGCTCATGGAAGCCCAATTTCGCGTTCTCAATTGGACGGATGGCACAGAAAGCCTGCGCGCCTATGGCAAAACGGATTTCACACCCGCCGAAGAGGTGCGCAATCACCTCTACACCCTGCATCTGGGGCTGGTAACCCTGACCGAGACCTATTACCGCCATTACGATACCAACCAGGTGGCCGATCTTTCTTTGGACCTGCTGCAAAAGGCCGTCTCCTGGCTGCGCGAACACTGAACCGCTTGCACCAAGAGATCATTCTTTTTTAGGAGTTTTTATGTCTGAACCCAAACCTGCTTACCTTGACCCCAGCTTGAGCGTTGAAACCCGCGTCGCCGACCTGCTCGGCCGTATGACGCTCGAAGAGAAGGTCGGCCAGCTCATCATGTGGGATGCCCGCCCCGACGACCTTTCCTTCATCAAGACGCGCTTCCCCGGTTCCATCCTGCACATCTGGGGAGAAAAAGGCCGCCGGGCCATGCGCATGGCCGCCGAAAATCGCCTCGGCATTCCCCTGCTCATCGGTGAGGACGCCATCCACGGCCATTCTTTCTGGAAAGGCGCCACCATCTTCCCCACCCAACTGGCCATGTCGTGCAGTTGGAACACCGAGCTTTTGCAGCGCGTGGGACGCGTCACCGCCGAAGAGGTGGTGCCCACCGGCATCCACTGGACCTTTTCGCCCGTGCTCTGCCTGCCCCGCGATCTGCGTTGGGGCCGTGTGGACGAGACCTTTGGCGAGGACCCTTACCTGATCGGCGAGTTCGCGGCCGCCCTCATCCGCGGGTATCAGGGCGAGGGCGTGCAGGATCGCAGCGCCATTCTGGCCACCGCCAAACATTACGCCGGCTACTCTGAAACCCAGGGCGGGCGCGATTCCTCAGAAGCCGACCTCTCCCGCCGCAAACTGCGCAGCTATTTCCTGCCGCCCTTCCAGCGGGCCGTGCAGGCGGGCGCCATGACCTTTATGACCGGCTACCAATCCATTGACGGCCTGCCCTCCACCTGCAACCACTGGCTGCTCAGCGAAGTGCTCAAGGACGAGTGGGGCTTCAAGGGCGTGGTGGTCACCGATTGGGACAACGTGGGTGCCCTGGTGAAATCGCAGCGCGTCTGCGCCAACTATGCCGAGGCCGCCACCGTAGCCGTGCGCGCCGGCAATGACATCATGATGACCACCCCTGAATTTTTTGAAGGCGCCCTCGAAGCTGTGCGCAGCGGCATGCTGGCAGAAGCCGAGATCGACGCCCCTTGTGCCCGCTTCTTGGCCCTCAAGTTTCGCATGGGCCTCTTTGAAGACCCCCGCGCGGCCAATCTCGAAAAAGCCGCTTTCGAGACCCAGCGCGCCGATCACCGCACCGTCAACCTCGAAATGGCCCGCCAAAGCCTGCTGCTCCTGCAAAACAACGGCCTGCTGCCTCTCGACGCCGCCAAATTGACCTCCATCGCTGTCATTGGCCCCAACGCCGATGACGATATGCAGCAGCTTGGCGACTGGTCGCTCGGCTCTTCGCAGCATCCGCCACAGGCCGGCAAACAGCCACGCGAGAAGACCACCACCGTACTGGATGGCATCCGCAACATCGCGCCTAAAAACGTCAGCGTCCACTACGAACGCGGCTGCTCCATTGTAGAAGACGACCTTTCTGACCTGCCCGCCGCCGTCCAGGCCGCCGAGGCTGCCGATGTGGTGGTGGCCGTGGTGGGCGACCATCTCAACTTTGTGGGCGAGACCAACAGCACTGCCACCCTCGAACTGCAGGGCGGCCAGCTCGCCTTGCTCGATGCACTCGCCAGGACCGGCAAGCCCATGATCGTGGTGTTGGTCAACAGCAAACCGCTGGTGCTGCCCGCCGCGGTGAAGAACGCCGCTGCCATCATCGAGCTCTTCAACCCCGGCATGGAAGGCGGGCGCGCCCTGGCCGAAGCTCTCTTCGGGCTGCTCAACCCCTCCGGCAAGCTCACCATCTCCTTCCCGGTGCATGTGGGCCAGCAGCCTGTCTTCTACAGCCAGGTACGCGGCCAGCACGGCGATCGCTACGCCGACCTCACCCAGGAGCCGCTCTTTTCATTCGGCCACGGTCTCAGCTATACGCAGTACGCTTACACCAAGCTGCGCCTCTCTGCATCTGCACTGCCGCTGGGCCAGCCGCTCAAGGTTTTCGTGAATGTGACCAACACAGGCGAGCACGCCGGCTGCGAGATCGTGCAGGTCTATCTCAGCGACGTGGTCACCTCGGCAACCTGGGTCAACAAGGCCCTCAAAGGCTTTGCCCGCGTGGAACTGGCGCCGGGCGAGACCAAGACCGTAGAAGTGGAACTGCCCGCACAGGCCTTCCAGATCGTGGACGCCAACGCCAACAACGTGATCGAACCCGGCGAATTTGAAGTCCTCGTCGGCCCCTCCTCCCGCAAGGCCGACTTGCTCAAAGCCAGTGTGATCCTCAAGTAATCCCCGCTTACAACCTCAGGCAGGGGTGCTTCCACCGAATCGCCCCTGCCCTTTCCTCTCCTTTCATGCTCTGCCCACCCTCACCGATCCAAAATCCTGACCCCTGATTCCCAATTCCTTACCCATAATTCCTAATTTCTGATCCAATCTCTGGTCTCCATTTACAGATCCCCCATCCCCATTCACTAATCCCTGATTCCAGATCCCCAATCCCTGATCCCTTATCCCCGATCTCCTTTCCCCAAAATTCCCAAAATACCCCATTGACTTGGAGTCAACTCTAAGTGCTACACTATAGGCAAGAAATGAGGTGACCGATGAAGATTGCCGAAGTCAGCGAGAAATATGGCCTCAGCGCCGATACCCTGCGCTATTACGAGCGCGTGGGTCTGTTGCCCACGGTGACCCGCAGCGAAAGCGGCATACGTGAGTTCAGCGAGATCGACATCCGGCGCGTGGAGTTCATCAAATGTATGCGCAGTGCCGGCCTGCCCGTTGAGGTGCTCACCGAGTACATGGCCCTGGTACAGGAAGGCGATTCCACTGTTGTCGCCCGCAAAGCCATTCTGGTCGAACAGCGCGAGCTGCTCCGGGCACGCATGGCCGAAATGCAGCAAACCCTCGACCTGCTTGACCACAAGATCAACGTCTACGAGAGCAAGCTGCTGAACCTGGAACGCGGCATTGCCGAAGAAACCGTCACCGAAGTTGTTTAGGCGGGTGTCTTTTAGAATTTAGTGAGCAAAAAAAGGAGAATAAAAATGGAAAAGCGTTTTTTGGGTAAATCTGGTGCAGAAGTATCCGCCCTCGGTCTGGGCTGCATGCGCATGAGCTTTGGCGATACCCCCACCGACAAGCAGGAGATGATCACCTTCCTGCATCAGTCGGTGGATCGTGGCATCACCTTCTTCGACACGGCCGAGGTGTATGGCCCCTTCACCAACGAAGAATTGGTCGGCGAAGCCCTCGAACCCTTCAAAGGCAAGGTCTTCATCGCTACCAAATTCGGCTGGAAGCTTGACACAAGCAAGCCCGGCCGCGATGCGATGGCCGGTTTCGACAGCCGCCCCGAACACATCAAACAGGTAGCCGAAGCCTCGCTCAAACGCCTGCGCGTCGAGGCCCTGGATCTCTTCTACCAGCACCGCATGGATCCCGCCGTGCCGCCCGAAGACGTAGCCGGCGCCGTCAAAGACCTCATCCAGGCCGGCAAGGTCAGGCACTTCGGTCTTTCCGAGGCCAGCGTCGATTTCATCCGCCGCGCCCACGCCGTGCAGCCCGTCACCGCCCTGCAAAGCGAATATTCCATCTGGTGGCGCAACGTGGAAGCCGAGATTCTGCCCACCTGCGAAGAACTGGGCATCGGCTTTGTGCCCTACAGCCCGCTTGGCCGCGGTTATCTCACCGGCAAAGTGGATGAGAACACTACCTTCGATAAATCCGACATCCGCGCCAATAACCCGCGTTTCACCCCCGAGGCCATCCGCGCCAATCGTGCCGTCATTGACCTGCTTGAGCGTATTGCCGCCGAGAAGAACGGCACCCCTGCCCAGATCGCCCTGGCCTGGCTGCTGGCACAGAAACCCTGGATTGTACCCATCCCCGGCACGCGCAGCCTGAGCCGTCTCGATGAGAACATCGGCTCCACCCAAATCACACTGACCGCCACCGATTTGGCCGAAATCAAAGAAGCCATGTCCAAGATCACCGTCATCGGTGACAGATACTAAAAAGATTGTGAGCTAAATGATGAAAATTACCAGGGCAGGCACCCAGCCATCCACAAAAGGTGCAGAGGACTATTTCACCGGCAGCGTGCGCGTTGACCCGCTCTACGCGCCGAACGGATTTTTCCGCAGCAGCGGCGCCTACGTGACTTTTGAACCCGGCGCCCGCACCGCCTGGCATTCGCATCCGGTCGGGCAAATGCTCATCGTCACGGGCGGCTGTGGCCAAATACAGCTTTGGGGCGAACCCGTTCAAGACATTCGCCCCGGCGATGTGGTTTGGATCGCCCCCGGCGAGAAGCACTGGCACGGCGCCAGCGCCATCACTGCCATGACCCATATCTCCATCGTGGAGCAAAATGAAGGTCAGGCACCCAATTGGCAAGAAAAGGTCAGCGACGAACAATTTCTTTCGTCGCACGAATCGTGAGGAGGGAGCATGTCTGCATGGACTGAAACGGAATTGAACGTCCTCAACGCGGCCGACGAACTTGAACTGACTGCACTGCGAAAAGATGGCACATTGCGCAAACCGGTGATCATCTGGATGGTCCGTATTGCCGATGAGATCTACGTCCGTTCAGTGAACGGGCGAAGCTCAGCCTGGTTCCGCGGGGTGGCCGTTATGCACGAGGGGCGCGTCTCTGCCGGAGGGATCTCAAAAGAGGTGGCCTTCGTTGAGGTCAATGAGGCCGCCTTGCAAACACAGATCAGCGCAGCCTACCGGGCCAAATACCACCGCTATCCCGTTGCCTATGTTGACCACGTAACCGGGCCGGGGGCACTCTCGGCCACCCTGAAACTCGTCCCGAAATGATAAAATAAGTCGGTTCACATTATTGAAAAATCCATACCCATTAGGAGTATCTGTATGAAAGACTTTACCTTTCTGAATCCCACCAAGATCATTTTTGGCCGGGATGCCACCGATAAACTCGCCGAAGAGATGAAAGGGCGCGGCCAGAACGTTTTATTGGTTTACGGCGGCGGCAGCATCAAACGCACCGGCCTTTACGATCGCGTGCTGCGCCAGCTCAGCGACAAGCACGTTGTCGAGCTTTCTGGTGTCGAGCCCAACCCGCGCTTGAGTTCCGTCCACGAGGGCATTCGCCTGTGCCGCGAGCACAAAGTAGATTTCATTCTGGCCGTCGGCGGCGGCAGTGCCATTGACTGTGCCAAGGCCATCGCAGTGGGTGTGCCCTACTCAGGCGAGGTCTGGGATTTCTTCAAAGGGAAAGCCTACCCTGAATCGGCCCTGCCCATCGGCGATATCCTCACCCTCTCTGCCACCGGCACCGAGATGAACGGCAACGCCGTCATCAGCAACACCGAAACACAGGAGAAGATCGGCTTTTCTGGCGTGCGCTTACAGTACCCAGCTTTTTCGATTCTCGACCCGGTCAACACCTTTACCGTGCCGCCCACCCACACCGCCTATGGCACCGTGGATATGATCTCGCATGTTTTGGAGACTTACTTTTCTTACCCCGATGCCACCCCTATTCAGGATGGGTTGTCTGAAACCATCATCAAGGTGGCCTTTGAGAATGCTTTCGTCGCGCTGCAGAAACCGGATGACTACGAGGCGCGCGCCAATTTGATGTGGTGCAGCACCATGGCCCTCAATGGCACGCTGCAAACCGGCAAAGAAGGCGATTGGGGCTGCCATGCCATCGAGCATGTGCTCAGTGCCCATTATGACATCGCCCACGGCGCCGGCCTGGCCATCGTCCACCCGCCCTACATGAAATATATGCTCCAGTTCAATCCCAAGAAGTATGCGCGCTACGCCGTCAACGTGCTGGGCGTTGATCCTGCCGGCAGATCCGATTACGAGATCGGCCTGGAAGGCATCGAGAAGACCAAAGTCCTTTTCAAGCAGTTGGGCGCGCCGGTTGCCCTGAGCGAAGTGGGCATCGGCCCCGAGAAACTTGATCTCATGGCAGAGCAGATGGTTGCCATGCGGCCATTGGGCAATTACCACCGCATTGGCAAAGAAGAACTGTTGGGCATCCTCAAAGAGGCTCTCTAACGGCAAAAGATCGGGCAATCAAAACCTGCTTGATGCACGGCCAACCCATAAAACGCTTCGAGGACAATCCTTGAAGCGTTTTTCGTCGCCTAAATAAAAATGGATTCAGCCTCGTTCAACCCCCGGCGAGGTTACAATATAAGCCAGACTGTGCTCTTTTGATTGGAGATGCTCATGAATGCGTTTATCGAACCACCCGCCCGAATTCCTCTCTTCTTGCGCATTGGCATTTGGATCTCGAAGCGGGTCACCGGTCGCGAGATGCTGCCGGCCAAGATCCTGGCCTGGTACCCCAAGGCTGCCATCGGTTCTGGGGTGCTCGAATCGCTGGTGGCTCACCACGACGGCGCCCTGGACGAACGTATGCTCAAGATCGTGCGCATTCAAGCCTCCTTTGCAGCGGCCTGTTCTTTTTGCATTGACATGAACAGCTATCAGTTTGAAGAAAAGCACATCACTCAGGCTGAGTTGAAAGTCTTGCAGGGACTCACCCCCATCGAAGAAGTGGGGAGCTTCTCAGGACGTGAGCGCCTCGCCATTCGCTATGCTCAATTAATCAGTCAAACGCCGCTTCAATTTCCTCATGCGTTCATTGAGGAATTGAAGCGGCATTTTAATGAGCGGGAGATGGTCATTTTGGCCAGCACGGCCGCCCAGGTAAATTACTGGGCCAGGCTCATTCAGGCTTTGGGCATCCCTCCCGCCGGGTTTACAGATCAGTGCAAACTTAATTAGCGGCAGCAGATACAGCGCCCATAAAGGTGTCGAGCACCTGACGCAGCATCGGTTCGGGCATGGCGCCTACCTGTTTGTGCACCACTTTGCCATTGGCTACGAACAACATGGTGGGAATGCCCTGCACGCCGTACTTCATGGCCCATTCGCTGTTCTCGTCGGTGTTAACCTTGGCCACGATCAGTTTGCCATCGTTCTCTTTGGCGATCTTGTCGAGGATCGGCGCCACCATGCGGCAGGGACCACACCAGGGCGCCCAAAAATCAACGATCACAGGGACAGTAGACTTCAAAACGGTCTGCTCAAAAGCTGCATCGGTAACATGGATTGGTTCGTTCATCTTGATTCTCCAATATTTTCTGCCGGCGACCACACACCGGCGCGTAAATTCTTCTGTTAAAGTGTAGATGCACTTTTCTCAAAAAAGTGACATCCTTTTCCCACTCACCCGGCAATTGGCACTTCCCTGCTGGGTATCCTTCGTTATTCTGGCTCCCTCAATTCGCTCGCCCTTTTGCACAACTTGGTGTATAACTTGCCATTGTGAATCTTCCCGCAATGAGCACAAGCGTTAAAAAGTGGCTTGCCGACATCACCGTTGGCGGCCCGTGGGGACGTACCCTCGACAAGCAGCACCAGCATAACATGCACTGGTTCTGGTTCGATGGCCTATTCGCTTCGGCCAGCGACAACATCATGATCAATTACATCAGCATCTACATTCTGGCACTGGGGGCCAGCGAGACCCAGGTGGGGCTGATGAGTTCCTTCTCGTCCGTGGCATGCGCGCTGGTGCTTCTCCCCGGCGCCCTGCTGGCCGAGCACGCCGCCCGCAAACGCAACATTGCCCTGATCAACGGCGTTTTCGCCCGCCTGATGATCTTGCTGTTGGTCTTTGTGCCCATTCTATTCAAATCTCCCATCCTGATCTGGATCGCGATTGCCCTTTCGGTGGGACGCGATGCTTTCAACAACTTCGGTTATCCCGCCTGGATGGACGTGGCCAACGCCACCGTGCCCATCGAAGGCCGCGGACGCTTCTTTGGCTCGCGCAACTTCATCATGAGCATCACCGGCATCCTCACCACCCTGCTGGCCGGGCGGCTCATCAGCGGGTTCGCCGGCACCTTCGGCTATCAGATCGCCCTGGCCGTTTCGTTTGCCCTGGGCATGGTTTCCACCTTCAGCTTCGGGCACATCCACGAAAAGGGCAACCGCCCGCAGCAGCCAAAGCGCAGCTTCTCGCTGCGCGACCTGGCGCAGATGTTCAAAGAACAGCCGCAGTTCACTGCCCTCACCCTTACCGCTGCGCTGTGGAATTTTGGCATCAACATTTCGGGGCCATTCTTCAATGTACAGATGGTGAACACGCTCAAATTCTCGGCCGCATCCATCGGACTGGTGGCCGTGGTCACCAGCATTACCACCCTAATCACCCAGAACCAGATCGGCGCCTGGGCCGACCGTGTGGGCATGCGTCGCTTGCAGTACACCAGCATGTGGCTCATCCCCCTGCTGCCCCTGAGCTGGATCTTCGCCACGCAGGTCTGGCATGTTGCCCTCATCAATGCTTTCAGCGGCATCGTATGGGGGGCGTACAACCTGGTCTCGTTCAACCTGCTGCTGGCCACCATCCCGCAAGGACAGGTGCCGCGCTATTCGGCCGTTTACCAGATTGTGATCATGCTCTCAATGGCCCTCGGCGCGGCTGTTGGCAGCGCCATCATCGTGCAGTGGGGCTTCATTGCCGTGCTAATTGGCTCAGCCGTGGTCAGATACTCCGCGGCGTTCCTGTTTGGCAAGTTTGTGAAGTAAGTCAAAGAAAAAAGACGTATAATAAATATTAGTAAGAAAATGTCTATTTTAATGGGGAAAAATGGCTAAAGGCAGACCAGCAAAAGATTTTCAACAATATTTAATCCCAAACCGTGATACGCGTATTAGTCATCAAGAATACATGAGATCTCCGGGTACTGCATTTCTTCGGTACTGTATTGAAGCAAAAAGCTCTATTGATCTCTGTGTCAGGCATCTGACAAATGAAAATCAGGGCTTTAGTAAAGATGCATCAGATAGCCTGCAACACTTAGTCATCTCTTCATTGCCAGCAATAATGGGGCATTTTGAGACTTTTGAAAGATCCCTTTTCGCTGGAATGTTTGATAACACTGTCTTTCTACAACACTTTAATGTGGACAATTTCTTTAATCTGCTCAAAAAACAAGACATTAATATCGTAATTGATCCAATTCGATTATCTGCTTATAGAGTAATTGGAACTAACTCAATTGGATTCTTATTAGCAGATTCTCTTTCGGGATGGCATGACCCAGTAAAAGTAAATAAATATTTCAATGCCTTTGATTTGCAATTTACTGCTTTTGGAAAAGATGAAGTAAATAAATTAAATGTCCTCTGGCAATTGCGGCATTCAATCGTTCATACCGGTGGAACTTTAACTTATTCAGATGCGCAAAAAGTTGAAAACTTAATCAGTTTTGCTGGGAATCAAATTGCTTTTGAGAACAATTTCATTTTCGAAGTTGCCAGAAAACTACACCCGCTTGTATATAAAACAAGCATCGGTCTTGGAAGTGCATTTAAGGCTGCATTGCGACAAAATACCACAAGAGAAGAAAAAGCTAAGATTGATGAATTTTTCGATGTTAAGTCAACAGTAAATTCTTGGTTAAGGTAATTCATAGAATTTTTTTAAAAAGGGTAAAAAATGAAAACTATCATACAAAGAATTTCAGGTTGGGTTTGCCAATACTGTCACTTCAATAATGAAAGCGGAAGTGTCTGTAAAAATTGTGGAAAACCTATATGGACTAAGTAATTCAATATAATATTTTTTTATAGATGGTTTACAAAAAACTTCTAAGTAATTAACAATTATAGTTTTTTCAAAAAAATTAACATTACCTTAGTTAAGGCAAAATATTTGTTTAAATTATCTGCTGGCTAGTTGGTTATTTACATACTACGCAAAGTGCTATTCCTTTATCTTAAAGTCAACATTTTGTGTTCTCTACCTCCTCCCCTGTAATACCACACCCGCCTTTTTATCTTTTCCAACTTTGTCGGGAGTTTTCTCTCACCCACATGGATGCATAGGGCGCCAGTTCATACACACCGGCACGCTGCGTCTCTCCACTGACGTTATGCAAGCACAACACCCGTTCGCGCCCATTGGGCGAGGTACGCCGCAGGGCAAAGACGCTGCGGCCGTAATCGAGCACCTCTTGCCCGCCCTGTGGGTGAAAGGCCGCCGAGGCCGCCCGCTGTTCCAACAGTTGGCGAAAGCCTTCAAACACCTGTGCTCGCAACGAGGACGGATCGGCCAGCTCGCCTTCCAGCGTATTGAGCGAGAGTTTCTCGCGGTTGATGCTGCGCGGGCGGCCCGTCAGCGCCACGCCGGCCTGCCAACCGCACGAGCCGAAGAGACTGTGAAAATAGATGCCCGGCAACCCCTTGAGGCTGAGCAAAATAGCCTGGGCAGTCAAGAAACGCCTCACCTGCAGCGTTTGTGGCAGATCTTCCCCCTGCTCAAGCAAGGCATCAAAGTAGTTGATGTTCATCTCATAGGGGCTCTGACTGCCATCATCATTTTGCTTATACGAGATGTACCCACCGTTGGCCAGGGTGCGTGCCACCAGCGCTTCGATCTGTGCTTCGCCGAGAATGCCCCGCACCGGGTTGAGTCCGATGCCGTCATGGGAGGCCAAAAAGTTAAAAAAGTGCGTTTCGTTCGAAGGCGTTTGCAATCTCGCCGCCCAATCTGATAAAATAGTAGCATCACCGCTCAAAAAGCTGTGCAGCACCAGCGGTGGCAGGGCAAAATTGTAGACCAGTTGGGCTTCGTCATGACCGTCGCCAAAGTAGCGAACGTTTTCGGCGTGCGGGATATTGGTCTCGCTGATGAGGCGCGCGTGCGGCGCGGCCAGGTGCAGCACCTCGTGCAGCAGCTGAACAAATTGATGGGTTTGTGGCAAGTTGATGCAGCTTGTGCCCGGCACCTTCCACAGGTAACCGATGGCATCCAGGCGCAAAAAGTCGGCCCCTCTTTCGACGTATCCAAGCAGAATATCCAGTATCTCCAGCAGCACTGCCGGGTTCTGGTAATTTAAGTCGATCTGGTCAGCGCTGAAAGTCGTCCAAACGTGCTTTGGCCCGTCTGCGGTTTCAAAATCGTGCAGCAGCGGCAGGGCACGCGGGCGCACCACTCCGCTCAGGTCTTCAGCACCTGTGAGCGTAATGAAGTAATCGCGGTAGGGTGCTTTGCCCTTGAGAAAGCCCTGAAACCAGTCACTCTCGGCCGAAATGTGGTTGATGACGCCATCGAACATGAGCCTGAAGTTCTGACTGAGGCGGGTCACATCTTGCCAGGTGCCATAAGCCGGGTTCACCGCACGGTAGTCTTTGACGGCAAAGCCATCATCCGACGACCAGGGGTAAAAGGGCAGAATGTGCAGGCCCCTCACCAGCCCGCCGAGGTGTTTCTGGCAGAAGCGGTTCAAGGTAGCCAGCGGCGCCTCGCCCGCAGCGCTGACCTGATCGGCATAGGTGATGAGCAGGGTGTCTTTTTCATCCAGTGTGGATTTCGCTGGCTGGGGCAGACGCACTTTGTATGAAGCGATCATCCCCCGGATGGACGGCCGCAGGGCCTCGGCAGTGGCTTTATCGTAGAGCGCATCAAGCTGCTCAAAGTCGTTTTTTGGTATCATTAGTTTATTGTACTCGATTGAAACCAGGGGGCTTTTCATGAAAGGAGAATGTACAACATGAATTCACGCCGCATCGGCTTTATTTCTACCCGCTTCGCCGGCAATGATGGAGTCTCGCTGGAGGCAGCCAAATGGGCCACCGTGCTCGAACGCATGGGGCACCGGTGTTTTTATTTCAGCGGTCAATCCGACCGGCCCGCCGAGGTCAGCTTTGTGGTGCCGGAAGCCTTTTACCGCCATCCGGTGATCGACGAGATCACCAACACAGTCTTCACCCCCGCCTGGGGGCAAATGGAGCCCACCTTTACCGGTTTGAACGGTCTGCAAAAGCTGCGCAAGGACTTCTTTTCCATTTATATCCGTCCCGAACGGATCACCCAACAGATTCAGGGATTGAAAAATTACTTTAAAGAGAAACTGAAAGAGTTTGCCCTCAAATATGAACTGGATGTGCTCATCGTTGAGAACGCCCTCACCATCCCGGTCAACCTCCCGCTGGGGCTGGCCATCACCGAGTTCATCGCCGAGACCGGCTACCCGGTCATTGCCCATCACCACGATTTCTACTGGGAGCGTCAGCGTTTTCACAACAATTCGGTGCAAGATTATCTTTCGGCCGCCTTTCCGCCCAACCTGCCCTCCATCCACCACGTGGTCATCAATTCGCTGCAGGCACGTGCCCTGGCCGCCCGCATCGGCGTCAATGCCCTCGTCATTCCCAACGTGATGGATTTCGATACGCCTCCGGCCCTGACCGATGGTTACGCCGATAGTGCGCGCCACGACCTGGGGGTGGACGATGACCAGTATCTCATTTTGCAGCCCACCCGCATCATCCAGCGCAAGGGCATCGAACACGCCATCGAACTCACCCGTCGCCTGGGGTTGAAGGCCGAACTGGTCATCAGCCATGCCGCCGGCGATGAAGGCACCGCCTATGAGAAACGTGTGCGCGAGTTTGCCTCGCTGCTTGATGTGACCATCAACTTCGAATCGGACCTCGTGGCGCCAGAGCGTGGGCTCAGCCCCGATGGACGCAAGCTTTACACCCTGGCGGATATCTACCCCGTAGCCGATCTGGTCACCTACCCTTCCACCTTTGAGGGATTTGGCAACGCCTTCCTCGAGGCAATCTATTACAAGCGCCCGCTGGTGGTGAACAATTACTCCATTTATGAGGCCGATATCAAACCCAAGGGCTTTCAGGTGGTGGAATTTGATGGTTTTATCAGCGATGACACGATCGCTGCCACCCGTGAGCTGCTCTTGCACCCGGCCGAGCAACTGCCCAAATGGGAACACAATTACGAGCTGGCTCGCCGCTACTTCTCTTATTCCATGCTCGAACGACGCCTGAGCGTGGTGCTGGCCGAGTGTTTTGGGGAGGACGCATGAAGATCGCTCTGCTGCATTATTCCTCTCCCCCCATCGTGGGCGGGGTCGAAAGCGTGCTGGCCCATCACGCCCGTCTGATGACGGAAGTCGGCCACCAGGTGACCATTTTTGCCGGCCGCGGCAGCGCGCTCGGCCCTGAGATTCCATTCTGCCAAATCGCGGAGGCCGATTCGCGCCACGCGGAGGTTTTGGCCGTCAAGGCCGAACTGGATGCCGGCACGGTCAGTCCGCGCTTTAACGCCCTGGTAGACCGTCTGCTCGAGGTGCTCAGCCGTGAACTCAAGGGTTTCGATTACCTGATCGCCCACAACGTGGCTACCCTGCATAAGAACCTGGCCCTCACCGCCGCCCTTTTTGCCCTGCACCAGCAGCCCGGTTACCCGGAGTTGATCCTCTGGCATCACGATCTGGCCTGGACCACGCCGCGCTATCGTGCCGAGATGCACGAGGGCTTTCCGTGGCAGTTACTGCGCCAACCCTGGCCGGGCGTGACCAATGTGGTCATCTCAGAGCAGCGCCGCCAGGAACTGGCCGAACTGCTCGGCCTTGACCCGGCGGGCATTCAGGTCATCCCCAATGGGGTGGATCTGCACAGCTTCTATAAACTCGAACCGCAGACCATTGAACTGGCCCACTCTCTGGGTCTCTTCGACGCCGATCCGCTGCTGCTTTTGCCGGTTCGCCTAACCACGCGAAAAAATATTGAGCTGGCCCTGCACGTGACGGCCGCCCTCGCCAATGAGTTCCCACAGGCCATGTTGCTCGTCACCGGGCCTGAAGGGCCGCACAACCCCGCCAACCGGCAGTATCGCCAAAAGCTGCTTGACCTGCGCGATGCGCTTTCGCTGCAAGGACGTGCCATCTTTATGGCCGAGGTGACCGCTGAATTTTTGCCCGATGAGATCATTGCCGACTTTTACCGTCTCGCCGACGCCCTGCTCTTCCCCAGCCGTGAAGAGGGCTTTGGCATTCCGCTTATCGAGGCCGGCTTCAGCAACATCCCCGCCTTTTGCGCCGACATTCCCGTGCTGCGCGAACTGGGTGGCGAAGATGTGAATTATTTTGACCCCGACGGCAACTCCGTCGAGATCGCCGCGCAGATCGCAGCCGTGCTGAACTCAGAAAGCACCCAGCGCTGGGCACGCAAGGCCAAACACGGCTATACCTGGCGTGCGATCTACCGTGATGCGATCGAACCGTTGTTTCGTGTACGCAAGGAGTAAAGATGAAAAATCCATTCGGAAAAGTCCGCACCGCGCTGGTGCCTATCAGCCTGCAGCATGAAGGCAATTCTTCAATTGCTTTGGCCAAAAAGCTGGCCGAAGAGGTGGTGCTGGTCGGCATCATCCCCGTTTGCACGGGCGAGTCGGTCAGCGGTGAGGCGCAGGCCGCCCGCCAGATGCGCAGACGCCTCATGGAGTTGAGCGCGGGGCCAAAAGTACGCTACAAGTCCACCGTCATCGTCTCTGAGGCCCCCTGGAAAGATCTCAAAGAGATCATCGCCGTCGAAAAGCCTGCCTTGCTCGTGGTGGAATGGGAAGAAGGCAATCAAACCTGCGGTATGCCCGCTTCAGTGATCCTCAACGACGCCCCCGCCGATGTGGTGATCGTGCGTGGATCCGCCCACCCAGCATTCGATAAGACCCTGGTGGCCGTGCGCGGCGGCCCACACGCAGAACTAGCCCTGCAAGTGGGGCTCAACCTCAAACCCCAAAAGCTTGATGTACTGCACCTTTCGCTTAGCGGCAACAGCAACGATGCTCCATTTAAAGGCTTTCAGCACATCCTGCACCAGATTCCTGAGATCACGCCGCGCACGATCGTCACCGATGATGTGGCCAAGAGCCTGGCCGAAGCGGCCGAGGAGTATGACCTGGTCATTTTGGGCTCCACCGCCAGCAATGCCATCGGCGGCCCCTCCATCGGCGCGGTGGCCGAGAACCTGCTGCGCCATTCTTCGGCCACGGTGTTCGTGGTCAAAGCGCGCCGCCAGCTCAACCAGACCGTCTTTGACGAACGTGCCAGCGCCCAGGCCATCTCGATTCTGGTGGATAAGTGGTTCGCCGAAAACACTTTTCACGCCGATGAATTTGCCGAGCTGCAGCAGCTTACCGAGCTCAAACAAAGCCAGGGGCTCACCATCAGTCTGGCCATGCCCGCGCTCAACGAAGAGGCTACCGTCGGCAAGGTGATCACCACCATCAAGACCGCCCTCATGGATGACGTGCCCCTGATCGATGAGATCGTGCTCATCGACTCCAACTCCACCGACCGCACCCGTGAGATCGCGCAAGACCTGGGCGTGCCCACCTACATCCATCAGGAGATCCTGCCGCAGATGGGCGCCCGCCGCGGCAAAGGCGAAGCCCTCTGGAAGAGCCTGCTGGTGACCCGCGGGGAGATCGTGGCCTGGATCGACACCGACATCGTCAACATCCATCCGCGCTTCGTTTACGGCATCATCGGCCCGCTGCTGCAAAACATGAACATCAAGTTCGTGAAGGGCTTTTACCGCCGTCCGCTGCGCGTGGGCAACAAGCTGCAGGCCGGCAGCGGTGGCCGGGTGACCGAACTGACCGCGCGCCCGCTGCTGAACCTCTTTTACCCGGAGCTTTCCGGCGTGATCCAGCCGCTTTCGGGTGAATATGCCGGCCGCCGTGAGGCCCTCGAACAGGCCACCTTTTATTCCGGCTACGGCGTCGAAACCGGCCTGCTCATCGACGTTTTCGAGCGCTACGGCCTGGGGGCCATCGCCCAGGTGGACCTGCTGGAACGCATCCACCATAATCAGGAACTCGAAGCCCTGAGCAAGATGTCATTTGCCATCATTCAAACTGTGCTGCACAAATTGGAAAAACGCTACGAACGCTCGATCATCGAGGACGTGAACAAGACCATGAAGCTGATCCACTACCTGAACGGGGAGTACTTCCTCGAAGTGGAAGAGATCGCCGAACTTGACCGCCCACCCATGATCAGCGTACCCGAATATATGGAGAAACGCCATTGATGACCCACTACTGCCTCGTCCGCCACGGACAAACCGATTGGAATGTGATCGGCCGCTATCAGGGACAGAGCAACGTACCCCTCAACGACATAGGGCTGGCCCAGGCGGCGGCCGTTGCCGAAAATCTGGCCCAACTCGACCAACCTTTCAGCGCCCTTTATTCCAGCGACCTGAAACGCACCCTGCAGACCGCCGAAGCCATTGCTGCCAAAGTGAACCTGCCCATTCAAGCCGATACCCGCCTGCGTGAGATCAATCAAGGCGAGTGGGAAGGCCAGCTCGTCACCGTCATCCGTGAACGCTACAGCCAGTTGTGGCAGCAGCGCGAAACCGACCCGGCCAACCTGCGTCCGCCCGGCGGCGAGACCGTCGCCGAGGTGGCCGCGCGCGTCCATGCCGCCCTCGATGATATTGCCGCCCGCCACCCCCATCAGCGCATCCTCATCGTCTCGCACGGGCTGGCCATTGCCACCGCCCGCTGCCATGTTGAAGGACTGCCGCTGGGCCGCGCCTACGAGCGCATCCCCGAGAATACAGGGGTAGTCTGGGTTGAGTGGGTATCTATATGATTTTTTACCAAAACATCAAAGAGACATATTTCGAAAATTGCTTTTGTCGGGCAATTTTCATTTTTTTATTCGGAGTAATATTGACAAAAAATGGAAAGATGTAAATTTTTTTACAGACAATTCGCGCCGAAATAAACCGCTAAGATGAGAAAAGCGTGAAATGCTTGCAAACGGAGGTGTATTCATGCGGATTCAACTATAAAACCACTTATTATAAAATCAATTAAATTTGTTGCTATTCTATAAAATATGAGTAAAGATTAATTTCACATATTTATCAATAATTTATGAAGATGTATTAACAAAGTTCTTACTTGATTTTCTTTGCAAAATATACTAATATTTATTCAAGTTTAGACTGTGTACTAGGTCCTATTGAGGGGAGAGGAGAGAGTAAATGAATTTTGGTATTGATGATGGAGGATAAAAAGAGAGCCTTTATGGCTCTCTTTTTTTTGCCTCAAGTGAATATTTATAAACTCCTAAATCAATATCATTTCCTGACCAAACTAGCGTTGATCTCCCATCCTCCTGATCACTGATTTGGTACTCATCAAACATTCCATTACTGTCTTTAATTTCCATAAACTCAAAATCAACTGGAGCAATAAATTTTACTGAGATTTGTTTAGTCTTATTTTCAATCGTTAAGCTTCCAAAATCAGGATGGTAATTTACTAGATCAATATATGCGCCCTTACATTTAACAAAGACACAATACTGAGAGTATTGTTTACCTTTACTTGGCAAATCTAACAATATTGCGATTTCTTTTCTTTTGCTATCTTCATCATAAATAAAATAGGCTAACTCTTTTCCTTTTTTTTCGCTTGTGTAAACATTAATATCCAATTGTCCATCGTTTATTTGTGATTCGCCAACAATTGCAAATCTAATAATTGCCCAGTTAACTGGTTTTGTAGAACAATCAATTTTTGCGGTTTTACGATAATTAACTGAGCCATCAGAATTTATATCATATAGATGATCTGAGGAGAGCACAAGATAATTTGTCGGGGATTGATCTATTGCTCGTCTAATGAGCTTTTTTGCATTCACAATTTGCCGTTTTGCATCTTGCAAATCATTTAATCTCTTTTTAGCCAGATAAGAATGAAAAAAATCCAACACACTCAATACAAGAATAATTACAACAAAAAGAATGTAAGAGTAAGTAGGTTTCCAAATATCGCCGAACAAGCTCTTAAAATCAGCAAAGAATGAAAGAATTGGAGCAATAACCACAAAGGTTAAATAGAAAAATATTCTTAACCCATTCTGCTGTTCTAACCATTTTCCTATCCGGAGAATATGGTTTTCATCAATTTTTTCAGCTACGTCTTTTTCTTTTTTTTCAGTTTTCCCCGTCATATTGCTTCCTCAAAGAAAAGTTTGTAATTAAAATAGTATATAACAATATAAACCGAATATTACTTAAAGATTCGTATTGATTCAATATATGTAATAGATCAAGCCAACACATTCCCCCTCGGATGGTTGGCTTGATCTTCAAATAGCTATTTCAGCACGAATTAATTCGCAAACACCTTGCCGAAATCTTCGGGCACGACGCCCGGCGATTCGATCTGGTTGGCAGCGTAGAAGCTGGCCGCCGCGGCACTGATGGCCTCGGGCTCAACGCTCACGCCATCAAGGGTTCGTTCCAACTCCAGCAGTTTTTCAGCCGGGAAGAAGAAGAAATCGCCCGAGAGGTGCACGTCCTGCAGTTTGCCCTCCTGGTTCACTGCCGTGGCGCGGATGAGCCCGCCCGGCGATTTGAACATCTTCTGGATCACGTAAACGCCTTCAGAGATCTTCACCTGTTTTGAATCGGGGCGGCGTTTGTCGTTGCCCAGCAGCCATTCAGGGGTATCCATCTCTTTAAGCATTTCATCTGCCTTGGCGGTCAGTTCGGCGTCCAGCTCTTTGGGGGTCATGCCGCCCACGATCTCGGCGTAGCGTTTGGCCAGTTCATCGCCCAGCGCTTTGTTGGCCGGGATGCTGCCGGTTTCGCGCAGCATGGTGGTCAGGTTCTCGTACATCGTCTTATGCACCTTGTCGCGGAACTTCTCGTCAGGCACGCGCAGGCATTTTGACATCGTCTCATAGTCAAAATCCTGGATGAAATTGCCCACCAGAATGAGCATTTCGTCGATCTGGGCCGCGCCAGTGCCCGAGATCTTGCGTCCGCTGGTGATGATATCGTTCACCGGCTTGTATTCGGCCGGCACGCCAAAGGCGCGGAAGGTATCGATCACCGGCTGCAGGAACTTTTTGTAAAAGTCGGCGATATTTTCAGGCACGCCGGGGTGATTTTCATTGATGATCAACTGGAAGAACAATTGCTGCCCATCCAGAAAGACCGCTCCCCCGCCCACCTCACGCCGAAATACCGGAATGTTGTGTTCACGGGTGTAGTCCAGGTCAATTTCCTGCTGGGCATCCTGATGGTAGCCGATGCACACGTAAGGGGTGGCCGGGCGCAAAATAAACAATGCCTCACGACCCAAATGGGCCGCCGCATGATACAAAGCCTGGCTGTACTGCCAGGAAACCGCGTCTAAGAAGTAGTAATCCATCGTTGTTTCAACTCCTGTAGGGCCTGAGCGCTCAGGCCCATTTTTCCATGATCTTTTTGGCTCGCTCCACCACTTCGGGCAGAGCCTTTGCCACCACCGGGCTTAACTCCAGTCCTACCGAGAGGTTCTCGGGCTGGATGCCGATCAGGTGCAGGTGTTCGGGCAGATAGCCGCGGATGTTGGCCAGACCCAGCACTTCCTGAAAGGTGATCTGGTGCTGCGAGAGTTTCACCCCGGCGTAGAGCGGAATTTGTTCCTTTTCGAGTTCCACCACCGTGCCGGCCGGTTTGCCTACATTCACAGCATCCAGCAGCAGCAGATGACTGCACTCTTCCACGATCATTAGCAGGTTCAGGCCCAGCACACCGCCATCCAGCAGTTCAAACCCCTGTGGAATTCCGGATTGGGCCTCCAGAAGTTTCAAAGCCTGCACGCCCAACCCTTCGTCGCAATTCAAGAGGTTGCCCAATCCCATGACAACTTTACGATTGGCCAAGTTCGCGTCGCTCATCGGTAGCAGATGTTCAACCCTGTGGCCGTTTCGCCGACCTTGTTGCCCTCGGCGTCGATCAGGTGAATGGCGCAAGCCATGCACGGATCGAACGAGTGAATGGTACGCAGCACTTCGAGCGGCCATTCGGGCTTGGCCAGTGGGGTGCCCACCAGCGATGCCTCATAAGCGCCGGGTTGATCTTTGTGATCGCGCGGGGAACCGTTCCAGGTAGTGGGTACCACCATCTGATAGTTATCGATCTTGCCGTTGGCGATCACGATCCAGTGACCCAGAGCGCCGCGTGGGGCTTCCATGTAGCCAAAGCCCTGTGCGTGGCTCGGCCAGGTCATCGGGTCCCATTTGGAGCCGTCGTAGGTCGAGGTGTTGCCGGCTTTGATCTCAGCCACCAGGTCATCGTAGTAAGTGCGCATGGCGTCTGCGAACACTTTCGTCTCGATGGCGCGGGCGGCGGTGCGTCCCAGCGTGGAGAAGAGCGCTGCTGTGGGTACGTTGAGGGTGGTCAGCACCAGGTTGACCAACTCTTTGGTCTGGGCGTGTCCACCGGCATACATGGCCAGCACGCGGGCCAGCGGACCCACTTCCATGGGGGTCTCGGCCCAACGCGGCGATTTCAGCCAGGAATACTTCTGATCCACCTCGAGGTAATCGTAAGGCGGTTTCGGACCGGTGTAGTTAAAGTTCGTCTCACCCTGCCAGGGATGCAAACCGCTCTTGTCGCCACCCTTGTAGTCGTACCACGAGTGGGCCACGAACTCTTGCATCTTGGCGAAATCGTTCGGGTTCGGCACCTGAATATTGTTCAGATCGCGGTTCAAGATCACCGCACGCGGCACCAGGAATTTCGAGATGTCGCTGTTGTCATCGCCGGGGAACTCGCCCCAGGTCAAGAAGTTGCCCAAGCCTTCGCCGATGGCGCCATAGTCCAGGTAATAGGGGGCAATGGCCAGCAGGTCAGGGATGTAAACCTGATCGACGAATTCGATCATCTTGTTGATCGAGTCATTGATGATCGAGAGGCGCTCGGCATTGAGGGCCGTGTCGCTGTTGAGGTCGATCGGCATGGGCACACCACCCACCACAAAGTTGGGGTGCGGATTTTTGCCGCCGAAAATGGTGTGAATCTTGGTGGCGTCTTTCTGCCAGTCGAGCGCTTCAAGGTAGTGAGCCACTGCCAGCAGGTTCACTTCGGGGGGCAACTTGTAAGCCGGGTGACCCCAGTAGGCGTTGGCGAAGATGGAAAGCTGTCCGCTATCGACAATTGACTGCACCTTCTGCTGCACGCTGGCAAAGTATGCCGGTGATGATTTCGACCAGGAGGAGATCTTCTGCTGGATGGCAGAGGTCTCGGCCGGGTCGGCTTTTAAGCAGGAAACCACATCCACCCAGTCGAGCGCGTGCAGGTGATAGAAGTGCATCACATGGTCGTGCACATACTGCTGGGCGATCATCAGGTTGCGGATCAGATTGGCCGCTTTCGGGATCTTGATGCCCAGGGCATCTTCCACCGAGCGGATCGAGGCGAACGAGTGTACCGTGGTGCAAACGCCGCAGGCACGCTGGGCGAAAGCCCAGGCCTCACGCGGGTCACGGCCTTTGAGGATCTTCTCGATGCCGCGCACCATCGTGCCGGAGGAGTATGCTTCGGTGATCTTGTTGCTGCTATCGACAGATACCTCAATGCGTAGGTGCCCTTCGATGCGGGTAATTGGGTCAATTACGATTCTTTGTGCCATTACTCACTCCTTATTCTTCTACCAAAGCATCGGCAACAAGTTGGCTCAACCCGGCCACTTTCACATCCAGGTTGAAGTGCTGCACGCTGTCGGTAAACTGCAGGCGGCAGTTCGAGCAGCTCATCACCACGGTCTTGGCATCGACCTTCTTCATCTGGTCGATCTTCAACTCGAAAGCTGCATAACGGATCGGGTCGGCCTCTTTGATGGCGATCACGCCGCCACCACCACCGCAGCAGATCGATTCTTCGCGGTTGGGGCTCATCTCTTTGAAGTCGTGCGGTGCCAGCACCTTCAGCACTTCGCGCGGCTCCTGAATATGTCCGCCGCGGCGCTGAATCTTGCAGGCATCGTGGAAGGTGATGTTGCCTTTGCCATCCAAAGCGCCTTCCTTGAGCTTGATGCGCCCGCTCTTTAGATACTCACCGATCAGGCCAACGATGTGGGTAATTTCCATACCCTTGGGCACGTCCATCAGGTTGTAAGAGGTCCAGCGCAGAGCGTCGTAAGCATGGCCGCATTCGGTGACCACGATCTTCTTCACGCCCAGTTCCACGGCGCCGTCGAAAACACGCTTGAGGAACATCTTGGTGCGTTCGGGGCTGCCTTCATAGAAGCCAAAGTTCACCACTTCGCGCGCCTTTTTGCTGAGCGTCCATTTTTCGCCGGCGGTGTTGAGGATTTTGGCAATGGCAGCGATATTTTCAGGGAACTTCATCACCTCAATGGAGCTAAAGACCACCAGCGTATCGGCGCCTTTCACATCCATCGGCAGGTCCACTTCCCATTCATCGGCCACCCATTCCATGCGGCTGTCATACACATCGTCGGTCACACCCAGCGGGCTGCCTTCTTCCACCTGTTTGTTGACGGCGGCCATCAAATCTTCGGGCACAGCCCCGGCATTCGAGAAGCCGGTGCGCACTTCATGGATCAACGGGCCAAGCTGAATGCCCATCGGGCAAACCATCGAGCACTTATTGCACATGGTGCAGGCTTCATAGACGATCTTGCTGAAATGGGTGATATCGTCGTCTGTGATCGGTTTATCGATGCCCAATGCCAGTTTGGCTTTGCCGATCAGGGTAAAGCGCTGTTCGTAGGCACGTTTCAACAATTCGATCTTCCAGACGGGTGCAAACTCGGGGTTACCGGTTGCCTGATAGAAATGGCAGGCCTCAGCACACATTCCGCAGCGAGTGCAGGCTTCGAGCTGAGAGGCAACATAACCACCGGTTTCTTTTACAAAAGTATTGATGACTACATTCGTTTCCATGAGTTCCCTCCTAGGGCTCCACTGCCCGTTTGCCAAAATCTGCTCCATGAATGGCTTTGGAGAAGAAGTAGAACATGAAATGCGAGATTCGGCTCAGCGGAATCCAGATCAACAACACGTCTACCGCGATCATGTGCAGGCTGTACAGCACCTCATAGGGGAACCAGAGGTGATGGGTCATCATGTAGCCGGTAACCATAGGCAAAAAGACGAAGAGCAGGTTAAACCATTCGGCCGGGCCAGAAATGAGCTTAAGCACGGGGTTGATGAGACGGTTAATGAAGAGAATGATCATCGCCACGATGGTGACAGCCGCCATCCAATCTACGATCGGCAGAGGCAGGGTCGGCCAGTGCAATCCGGTCAGGCTCTTCCAGACCAACATGTGCGCCGTGCCCAACACCAGCACCACAAACAGACCCAGGTGGAACAGACCACCGGCCAGATAAATGACCGGGTTCTTTTTGAAGGTGTTCTTCACCCAGGGGATAAACGGCCAGGCGATGATGCCCTTGAGGTACGATTTAAGCGCTCCGCCCAGTTTGCTGCCGCGCGGCGGCACTTTATCGGGCGACCAGCCCAGAAAGACCACTCTTACCAGGCGGTAGGCCATTCCGGCGATGAAGAACAAGAGGGCAACTTTGAAGAACGGGCCGCGGGCAAATTCCAAAACATTCGTCCAATTCATCTCATCCTCCTCTACTTCTTCTCTTCATCTTTATGTTCGGCCGCTTTCTTTTGGCCGCCATTGATGGCCGCAGCCCCGGCGCCTACCACCGCGCCTGCCGCCAGAGCCGCCCCGGCTGCCACGACCGTTGGCCGGTCAAGCGGTGCCGATTGGCCCTGATAGAAACCACCGCCATCCCAGAAATTGGGCTCAGAGCAGCCCAGGCAGGGGTGGCCCGATTGGATCGGGAAGGATAAGCCACCGCTCCACTTCATGGAAGCGCAGGCATTATAGGTGGTCGGGCCTTTACAGCCCAGTTTATACAAGCAGTAACCCTGTTTCGCGCCTTCATCGTCAAACGAATTGGCGAATTTGCCCGCTTCATAGAAGGGACGGCGCAGGCAGCGGTCGTGAACCGTCTTGCCGTAAAAGGTCATCGGCCGGTGCAGATGATCCAACTCGGGCAGGCTGCCGAACACCAGGAAGTGTGCCAGCACGCCGGTGAACACCTCGGGGATGGCCGGGCAACCGGGAATATTGACAACCGGTTTGTCTTTCACCAGGTCCATCACGCCCACCGCGCCGGTTGGGTTCGGGTTGGCCTTGGGCAGGCCGCCAAATGCGGCGCAGTTGCCGGTGGCGATCACCGCAGCAGCCCCGGCTACTGCTTCATTGAGCAGGTCAAGCGAGCTCTTGCCGCCGATGGTGCAGTAAATGCCGCCATCTTTCGGGGAGATGCTTCCCTCGATCACCAGCACATACTGGCCGGCATACTTCTTCATGGCCATCTGTTTGGCCTCTTCTGCCTGAAAACCGGCAGCGGCCGACAGCGTCTCATGATATTCGACGGTGATCTGGTTGAGCACCAGGTCTACCAGCGTGGGTGACTGGCTGCGTGTCAGTGCTTCACTGCAGCCGGCGCAATCCTGAAATTCCAGCCAGATCACTGGCAGGCGTGGTTTTTCAGAAAGCGCCTTGGCAACGACGTTCGCGGGCCGATAACTCTTGCCTAAAACGCCAGATGCACTGGCATTTTGAACGGGCGGAAGAGTTGTGAGGCCAATTGCCCCGGCGACCGCTCCACAGATTTTCATGAAATCTCGCCGGGAAACGCCCTTCTCTTTCAGCTCATCTAATATACTTTTGTCAGGCATGGTCCCTCCAATTATCGAACAAAAGTCTTTACCGATTTTTGAAAACGAAATCCCCGCACTTAGAGTCGATTCGATCTAAGCGATGAAGCTTCGTTGTTTTCAAGCTGTTTGCCAGCTTGTTGTGCGACGGTTATTGTTGCTTTAGTTCAGCGTTGACTAACTGCAAGAAATGTTTTCGGCTTCCAGTTTGGCCTGATAAGCGGCCACACCCTCAGCACCGGTCACCAGAGCGCCCTTTTCGCCATCCCAATCGGTCGCCTGCATTTCTGCCACCCAACCTTCACCGTAGGGGTCAGAAACTGCCAGATTGGGATCGTCGCTCAGTTTTTCGTTGGCGCGCAACACCACCCCACTGATCGGAGCGGGCACAGGGCCGACGAATTTGCTGCTCTCAACGGTAGCGATGCTTTTGGCCTGTTTGACTTCCTGGCCAATATTCTTGGCTTTTACGGTCAAAGCGGCCAGTTTTCCGCCAGAGAGTTTGCCAGCTACTGCGGTGATACCCACGCGCACCACGCCGCCATCCATTGGCTTGGCCCAAACGTGTTTTTCGACCAGATAATACAGGTCGTCCGGTAAATTGCATCCACGAACATTTGACATGATTTCTCCTCCTAGAATGTGAGAACTGTTTTACATTCTTCGGCTTCCTGCCACATGGTGGCGCCGCCGACCAATTTCACACCGTCGATCAGATCTTCCGCTTTGAGGTCGTGCAGTTCCATTGAGGCTGTGCAGGCCAAAAAGGTCACCCCGGCGTCCATGGCATCTTGCAAGAAACCACTCACCGGTTTTCCGCCATCTTTCGGGAAGACGGTTTCGGCCATGCCCTTTTTCAACAGCAGGGTACCATCAATGGTGAAGAACATGGTCACTTCGTTTTCCATGGCCACAGCCAGGCTTGCGAAGAAGAAGGGGGTGGCGCAGCGGTGCGGTGTATCGGGACCGCTGGTCATAATGATCATTACTTTGTCGTCAGCCATTCGTTCATTTCCTTTCAGATTAGAAGCTTAGAGTCATTGCATTTTCGCTGGCGTAGCTAAGGAAGGTAGCCGCACCAACCACTTCGATCCCATCGATCAGTTCTTCCTTTTTGATTCCCATCACATCCATGCTCATCTGGCAGGCGAACATGCGCACGCCACCTTCCACGGCCATATCCAACAACTCACTGAGTTTGGCGACCTTGGCTTTTTCCATCCAACCATTCATCATGCCGGTGGCCATGGCGGTCATGCCAGGCAGCATGCCCACAATGTTGGGTACGGGCATCGGCATTGCCGGGTTGGCAATAGGGGCAACCTGCAATTTATCTGCCTTCCCCTTTTTGATGATCTCAAGGCCATAGAAGGTGAAAAAGATCGCCGCTTCCATATCCAGCGCCAGTGCTGCCGTCGCCAAAATCAATGGCGGGTAGGCCATATCGAGGGTGCCGTGTACCGAAATAATTGCTAATCTGTTGCTGCTTTCTGAGGCCATTCTTTACTCCTTTTTACAAAAGTCTAGTAATTGAGTACGTTGGTTGCTTCAGTGAATAATTTGACAAAAGTAGCTGCGTTGACCACTTTTGAGTTGGGAATAAAGTCAGTCTGAGAGTCTAATTTGCGCGAGCTCACACAAGGCCCACAAAGATAAAGCTCTCCCCCGGCTTCAACGTAGGCATCGATCAATTCTTTAAGTGGAGGAAAACCGGCGGCGAATACATGATCTGCACAGCCCTTCTTCACCAGCAGCATCGCGTTTGCCTGGAAGCCCATTGTAACTTCCACATCCGAAGCCTGAGCTGCAGTGGCAAGAACAAATGGGATGGTGGCTCGTTCAGGATCTTCAGGCCCGTGCGTGCAAACAATTACCAGTTTTTCAGCCATTTTCTCATCCCTATTTTTTCTCGATATAGAAAATGAACTTATCGCCTTCGGTTTCTGAACCCACCAGTTTGTGGCCGGTCTTTTCTGTCCAGGCCTGCATATCGCTGGTGGAACCGGGATCGGTGGCGATCATTTTCAAGACCTGGCCAGATTGAAGGCTATCAACGGCTTTCTTCGTCTTCAAAATCGGCATCGGGCAAGACAAACCACTACAATCCAAAACTTGATCAGGTGTTACAGACATGTTTAGCTCCTTTTTTCATTTAGTAACGAATTACTGATGGCACTCAATTCAGCGATCCGTTTTAAACGGTTCA
This sequence comes from uncultured Anaerolinea sp., assembly GCA_964459385.1. Taxonomy (GTDB): domain Bacteria; phylum Chloroflexota; class Anaerolineae; order Anaerolineales; family Anaerolineaceae; genus UBA6107. The sequence continues at coordinate 60,135 of CAYWLG010000011.1, read as the reverse complement.
TAAGATCGGCGCGCTCACACATGATCGATTGCACGATGCCGCCCACTTTGGGCGTCCACTCGCGCACCTGTTCTTGTTGATATTTTTTTAGCACAGGTATTTTTTCGGCGGCCTCGTGCAATTCCTGGCTGGGAATTTGATGCATGGCGGCCAAATCTTTTACCCGATCATTTTGGCTTTCTTCAGTGGGTGCATTCAGATAGAATTGTCCGGCGATCAACCAGGCAATCTGCTTGTTCTCAAATTCAATTTTGCTTCGTTTGTAAGTCAAACCGGCATGACAAACTTGAAATTCTGGTTCGCCGGTTGCCTTCGAGGCGATCTTGCGCCACGAGCTCTGGCAGGCGTGCCGGCCAGATTCAGACGACATCATCAATTTGCAAAAAGGATTGCTGAAGGTTGGTTCAGTTAAAGGTGCTCCCTGCATCGTTACCGTGACGGCGCCAATGCCGATGATTCCGGCAAAGATCTGCTGTACTTCGGTGATACAAGAAGAGGGAAAATCGGAAATACTATCGGGCACACTGGGTTCTTCTTTGGGTTCCTGACCCAGCACACGGTCAATTTCAATCTGATGAAACCGCCACTGGTTGCCCACCTTAACGCCTTTGAGGCGCCCGTCGTCCAGCATGCGATAGACGGTGATCCGGTCGATTTTCAACAAATCTTGGACCTGCTTGGTTGTGAGTAGATCGCTCATAAAATATTTTTTATTGTTACTAAATGTTATATGTTGATATATAATATTATAGTAACTCTTAACTCCATTCTTTACAAGTATTAAAATATATGCAACAATTAAACTATAATGTATAAAGTAAGAATCTTCTAGGAGGCACTATGAATTTTGGATTGCCCGAAATACTTATCTTGCTAGTGATCGTTCTTTTGCTCTTTGGCGTGGGCAGAATCGGCAAAGTCGGTTCCGAATTGGGCCAGGGAATCCGTAACTTCCGCAAAGCCATTGACCCTGACGAGAAAGAATCTGACAAGAAATCTGATTCAACCGATAAAAAAGAAGACTAACCGATCTGTTTTTCCGAACCCAAGACCTTTCATTTTCTCTGATTGGCCTGGGGTTTAGATTGAGTAATTTCAAGCTGGCGGTCATTGAGATCGCCAGCTATTCTTTGTGAGTGTTCTTTTCCTGCCGGTCTGGGCTTGCCAATTGACTTTCACCCTTGCGTTCACTACAATAAATCTATCTTTCGTATTCCAAAACCTCACCCACTCAAAAAGGCATCCCGATCATGCCCCTCCTCCTCGAAAAACAACCCCTCATTAACCAATTTTTGGCCGCACCACTCATCGCCCGGCTTGCCACCGCCGATCCCTCCGGCGCACCGCACGTTGTTCCTGTCTGGTACGGCTGGGATGGCAGCACTCTCTGGATCAGTTCTTTCAGCAATACGCGCAAAATCGCCCACCTGAAACACAATACAGCAATCTCCATCGTGATCGATATTGCTGAACCGAATGACCAAACCAAAGCCGTGGTTTTTGAAGGTCGTGCCGAACTCATCCGCCAACCGCGTGAACTGGTAGTTGAAAAATCGCGCTGGATCTATACCCGCTATCTTGGCCCCGATGGGGTAATGGCCGCCGAACCCCAAAGCTGGATCGTTGATCCGCTCAACCTGCTCATCAAACTGGTTCCCGGCCACACTTCGGCCTGGGGATTCTAATTTAGACAGCCTCCCCCTCTCATATTTTGGCATTTTTACATCTGCGCGAAGGCCGTTGTGTGCCTGCACGAGAAACAACTGTGCATTTTATCAACCCTCTTGACAGCCGTGTTCATTTGCGTTATATTGTGTATATACGATATATACAGTTGTAAAGGAAATTGTAATGAACATACTCACGGTTGAAGGTTTGAATAAGCACTACCCCAAATTTGTTCTGAAAGATGTTTCCTTCTCGTTGGAGCCGGGGTACATCATGGGCTTCATCGGACGCAACGGCGCCGGCAAGACCACCACCCTCAAATCCATTTTAAATCTCGTCCATGCCGATAGTGGTCGCGTGCATGTGCTGGGCATGGATTTTGCCACACGTGAATTCGAGTGCAAGCAAAAGATCGGTCTTGTGCTCGGCGGCATCAATTACTACCCACAACACAAACTGAAGACCATCAGCGATGTCACCCGCCGTTTTTACTCCGGCTGGGATGAAGAGACCTACCAGGGCTACCTCAAGCGCTTTGACCTGGACCCGGAGAAGAAAATCTCACAGCTTTCAGAGGGTATGAAGGTGAAATTTGCCCTGGCGTTGGCCCTCTCCCACAATGCACAACTGCTCATTCTGGATGAGCCTACCAGTGGTCTCGACCCCGTTTCGCGTGATGATCTGCTCGAGCTTTTTCAGGAGTTAATCGAGAATAGCGAGCGCAGCATCCTTTTCTCCACACAGATCACGTCCGACCTTGAGAAATGTGCCGATTTCATCACCTACATCAAAGACGGCCGCATCCTGGCCAGTACTGCCAAAGATGACTTTGTCAATTCGTACCGCGTCGTCAAAGGCGGCAAAGAACAACTCACTGCTGAACTCAGTCGCCAATTGATCGGCATCAAGACCAATGCCTTTGGTTTTACCGCCCTGGCCCACACGGCAGAATTTTCCAGTCCAGAGGGTCTTGTGGTCGCTCCCGCTGACCTCGAATCGATCATGATTCACATTGAAAAGGACGAAACAAAATGAAAGCTCTTCTCTATAAAGAGTTCAAACTGACCATGCACCCAACGGTGTATTTTTTCTTGCTACTCTCTGCCCTGCTGCTGGTCCCCTCCTACATTTATCATGCAGCCTTTGTTTACACCCTGCTGGGCATCTTCTTGATCTTTATGACTGGCCGCGAGAACAAAGATATTCTGGCCACGGTTTCCTTGCCGGTGCGCAAACGGGACGTGGTCAAATCTCGCCTTACGATGGTTACTCTCATTGAGCTGCTGCAGGTCGCTCTCTCTATCCCATTTGCCGTCATCGGGGTGCGCATCAACCCCCTGCCGATGGGCAACACGGCCGGTATCGAAGCCAATTATGCTCTCTTTGGCTCCGTACTAATCATGTTTGCTTTATTCAATATAATATTTGTGCCGGCCGTATACCGTAACCCAAACAAACTGGGAATTCCTTTTCTAATCAGCGGCATTGTGGTATTTCTCTATGGAGCGGCCTTTGAAGCGCTGGTACAATTGGTGCCACCACTTAAAAGCTCTCTGGATAATACCCTCCCGGCGGATGCACCTGCGCAGTTGATCGTGTTGGTCTTTGGCATCGTTTTTTATGCGCTCACGCTTTGGTTTACCTATCAGCGCTCGGTGCAAAATTTCGAAAAGGTAGATCTGTAACCGGATATGAATATCGTCCTCTCCAACCTCTCTGACGACCCCATTTATCAGCAAATCTACGATCAGATCTGCGCGCAGATCATCAAAGGGGAGCTTCCTTCCGATACCGTTCTGCCGCCCATCCGCACGGTTGCCAAAGAGTTGCGCATCAGCGTCATCACCGTCAAACGCGCCTGGGAGGAATTGGAGCACTCCGGTTTCATTTACACGATGGCAGGCAAAGGATGTTTTGTCGCGCCGCTACAAAAGGCTCAACTCGCCGATAAACAAATGTCATTGGCACGTGAGAAGATGGAAAAGGACATTGCCTATTACAAGTCGCTGGGGTTGAGCGAAACCGAGGTGATCCAGTTGGTAAGAGACAGTTACAAGAAGAACCTATAAAAATAACCCGGCAAACATAATATGGTTTGCCGGGTTTTGCTAATTTTATTTCATCGAGCATCCAGTTGGGGAAGTAGCTGATTCAGTTTCATCAATCATTCTGATAGAAAATAGTCACCATAATTCCGATATTGTGCAGTCTTGATGTTTTACATGGCGATCACAGCACTGACAAGCGACCAGATTCCAAAGCCGATCAGTGCCAGACCGGCTACCCGGTTGACCCATAACAGCACTTTTGGGCTCATGCGCTTACCCAACCAATGGGTAATTTGTGCCAATACCAGCCACCATAACATTGAGCCAGAAAAGATGCCCAGTACCAGCCAGATGGCGCCGCTCGTACTTTGCACACCTGCCCCGGCGAACATGCCCAAAAAAGCGAAGATCGTCACAGGGTTTGAAAGGGTGAGCAAAAAGGTTGTTACCCAAACTTTGCCAAGGCTGCTGGGCGATTTTCCTTCATTCGCTTCTTTCGCCGTTTCCTTGGCCAGTGCAAAACGCAAGCCCAGATAAACAATGAACAAACCGCCTAAGATCTGCGTCCAGGTTTGAATCCAGGTGTAATGCTGCAGCAAGGCAGCCAGCCCAAAGGCGGCCAGGCTGCCATAGAACGCGTCCGCGCTCGCCGCGCCCAGCCCACTCAACAGCCCGTGCCATCGTCCGCCTTCCAGCGTCCGCTTGATGCACAGGAGTCCGATCGGGCCCAACGGCGCGGCAATCGAAAACCCCAAGATCAATCCCTTCCACCATGTCTCAGCCATTTTTTAGCGCTTTCTGTAACTAAAGAATGGTTCATTATCGCTTAATTCATGCAAAAGGCAAATTGAATGCAAGGGCAATTTTCTTTCCCTAGAGTGTGCCTTCTGCCTGGCGCAGGCTGCGCACGGATCCCCAGCGCTGGTAAAGCAGCCGCACCAGCACCCTTCGCGGCACCAGGCTGCCGGCAAACTGCATAAACTGATTGATCCGTCCCGGGATGACCACAGACCGTCCTTTGAGTGCCTGTTCCACCGTCAAGGCTGCGACTCGGCCCACGTCCACCGTGGTGAGTTGGCCCATCCACCCCTGTGCCTCGATGGCATCCACGCATTCCTGGCGCGTCGGCATCCCGGCCGGGCACAGTGCCGTGATCTGCACATTCTGGTCGCGCAACTCTTCGCCCAATGCCAGTGAAAAATCGAGCAAAAAACGCTTGGAGGCCGCATAGGTCGCCTTGATCGGCATCGGGTAAAACGCGGCCAGGCTGACCACATTGATGATGTTCAAACGCCGCCCGACAGCCCGTAAAGGCAGCATGCCGTGCGTGATCGCCAGCGTTGATTCCACGTTCAGGCGCACCATGGTTTCGATCTGCCCCACCTTTTGTTCAGAGAAGCGGCCTTCAAAATCTACCCCGGCCACATTGATGAGCATGTCGAAGCCCTGTTCCTGACGGCTCGCGCTGGCCAGCAATTCTGCTCTCTCAACCGAGTTGGTCAGATCGCAGGCATGAGTGATCACCTCGACGCCATAACTGTGGCGCATCCCTTCTCCAATCCGACTTAATGCTTCACCATGCAGATCGGTAAGGAACAAGTTCCAACCGCGTCTGGCACACTCGATGGCAAATGCTTTGCCCAAATCTCCGCTCGCCCCTGAGATCAGTACCCACTTTGTATTGTTCATATCCGTGTTCATTGCATTCCTTCACTTTCAATTCCACATAGTTTTTCAGAGTAATTCCATAAACGCAGCGCCTCTTCCAGGCTTTTTGCCCGTTTGCTTTCCTGTTTTGGACGGCTATCCTTCCAGTAAACTTCCTTCGAGAGCAGTTGTCGGGGAGTCACCAATAAGTGATAGATGCACTGCGCCGGTACCGCAGCGGAGGTGCCACCCGCACGGCGCAAATTCCACACCCATCGCGCCAGCGCAGGAGTGTTCTTGAAGCCGATCTCGGTTTTCACCAGGCCAGGATCCACCGCAAAAGCGCGCAGGCTTGACCATTCCCCTTCCCGCCGGTTGAACTCGGCGCTGAAAAGCACATTGGCCAGTTTGGTATCACCGTAAGCGGCCAGCCCATTGTAATGACGAATGCGCTGCGGGTCAGGCCACTGGATGTGGCCGAAATAGTGTGAATCTGAGCTAACCGTCACCACCTTTGCTTCTTCCGCTGCTTTCAACCAGGGCATCAGCTCGTGCGTGAGCAAAAAAGCGGCCAGATGATTCACCGCCCATTGTGTCTCGATGCCATCCGGGCTCAGGCGCATCCAGTATTCAAAAACACCGGCTACGTTCACCAGCCCATCCAGTCCGTTTTTGTGCTGCTCCTTAAGAATGTTGCCTGCCTCAGCAGCAGCCCGGCGCACATCAGACTGACTGCTCAAATCGGCCAGCACCCACTTCACTTGAATGGCGTTATTAATGTGCTGCAGGCGCATTCCAGCCGCCTTGCAGCGCTCTTCCGAACGACCAATCCCGATCAGGTCGGCGCCCGCGGCAGCCAAACGTTCGGCAGTGGCCAGGCCTATGCCAGAAGTAAAGCCGCTGATCACATACGTTTTTCCAGATAATGTTGCTTCCATGTCTTCCCTCACAAAAATAATTTAATGCAGCACATATTTACCCTTTCTCAACTTTGGCTTCATCGGCCAAAAGGTGGAAAAGGGGGGTGGAGAGGGGGGTGGATTTTTAGTCGAAGTGAAATTTAAAACAAATGGAGTATCTTGGCGCGGTTGATGGCCTGCACCCGTGTTTGTACACCCAGCTTGGCATACAAGTTATTGATATGAGTTTTCACCGTGCTGGGGGCTACCGAGAGCGCTTCTGCGATCTGTTGATTGGTGAGCCCCTGCTCGATCAGCCCCAACACTTCAAGCTCCCGGCTGCTCAAGGGTTCGATTAAAGGCTCTATTGTTCCATCGTGCTCAGCATTTCCAGTTTCTGTAACAGGCGTGATATTCTCATTATCGCTGTAAGCGGTCGGGTCTTTAAATACACTTTCAATGCGCAGCCAGCGCAGTGAAAGGCCCGCCGCAACCAGCAGAAGCGGAGCAATGATCTGAATGACCAGGCCACCGGTGATCACACCAAAAATGCCAAAAAAGGTCAACCCGCCCAATGCGAGACACCAACCCACCAGATCAACCACCCTGTGTTGAGGTTTCATTTTCCCAGAAACCAGCAGCCCAACGCCGACTGCTGCCAACAACAGGAGCCAGGCATAGGCCCAGGCGGTCCAATCACCGGTAAGGATGTTAAGTAAGAAAATCAATCCAAAGGCACAAAAGAGGGCTGCCGGTACCATCAGTAAAGAACCAAAACGCCATTGGGGAGAAAAAGAAAAACCACCGATAAAGAATACCCCGGCCAGCATAAAAAAGATCAGGGGTAAAGCCACGTTGAATTTGCCGCCGGTAAATACGGCCAACAACAACAGCCCACCTCCCAGGGCGGCCATGAGGATGCCCGTAATTTTGATGGCAAATGCGTTTTTCTTCATTCTTCCTGCCTGATCGTTAGTATAGGGTTATTATATAGGCTTTAACCTCATAAAAAGGGGAAAGAACCCTGTTTTTTGAACCTAAAAGGTCTCTGGTTACAGAGACCTTTTTATGACAGAATAATTTTTTCTCAATCAACAAAAGAAACAGTGCTGGGTTCAGTTTCTCACGATTTAGGTGGCTGCCAAAGTTCAACTTTATTGCCATCCGGGTCAATGAACCAGCCAAAATCGCCATACTCACTTTTCTCTATATCACCGATTCTTTTAGCGCCTCCGGCCTCCACCTGCCCAAGAGCACCTTCCAGGTCATCAACCACCAGGTTGAACATAAATTCCTTGCCTGAGGGAGCAAAATAGTCCGTTTTGGAATCAAATGCACTCCAGACCGTGTAGCCGCTTTCAGGCATTTGCGCAGGTGCGAATATCGCGAAAGACATGCCCTGCTCATTCTGCGCTTCAACCCCCAGCCACTGCGCATACCAGGCTTGCAGCCTGGCCGGGTCAGGCGATTTAAAGAATAGACCGCCAACACCTAACACTCTTGCCATTTTATTTCCTCACTTCATTTATTAACGGGCCATGAATATATTTGAGTTTCTCGCCGCTCAAGCTTCAGGGGCTGAACTGGCGATTTGCAGTTCGTTGCCGTCAGGGTCGAAGAAACTGGCATACCTCACCATGCCGGGAATCGTTTCAGGGGGATTGCACTTTACACCCCGCGCACGCAATTCCTTTGCCGTTTCGTCGGCATCTTCGACCATAAAGACCACGATCGCCCCGCCACCCGTTCGAGCCGGCATCGGTTCATCTCCAGACCACAAGCTGATGGACAGATGAGTGCCCTCTTTTGGCCCGAATTCCATCCAACCCACCTCATCGCCGTAAAACTCGGCCACAGGCAGGCCCAGGGTCTCGCCATAGAATTTCTTGGCCCGCTGCCAATCGCTGACAGGATAAGATACGATATCCACTTTGGTAAACAGGGGTTTCATCATTCGCCTCTTATTGGTTGAAAAGTGTTTGAAATCATTATACAATAATTCAGACTGTTATTATCTAATTATTTTGGAGAGAACATGACCGAATACGCGCTTTATCTTGAATCAGGGCCCCAACACAAAAAGACGATGATACATGTGCTGGACTTGCTAGGCTGTGTCATCCGCGGCGCCACCACAGACGAGGCGCTCGCCAACACAGCGGGCGGAATCCAATCCTACCTGAAATTCCTGCAAAGCAGCGGGGAACCCTATACAGCCTCCGCACCTTTCACCACACGGATAGAAGCACATGTCATCGGCACTTCCTGGATTGGCGAGGGCAACCCGGCCTGTGGGTTTGCGCCGGATTTTCAACCCCTTTCCCGCCCCGATTTTAATCGCTATGTTGCCCGTTTGAGTGCCCTGCACGATCGTCTGCTCGCGCTGGTCCAACCACTCTCGCCAGAGCAATTGTATGAAGAACCAGCCAATGGTCACCGCTCGATCTTTCACGTTCTCGAGCACAGCGCCGGGGCTGAATATGATTATCTGAGGCAACAAATCGGCCCAGAGAAGGCGATTCAAAAAACATTCAAAGAGATCAACAGCGGGAACCCCCTCCTCTTTGCTGCTCTCATCGATTACTGGCAACTCCTCTCTGAAAGGCTGCTGGCTTTCAGCAACGATGAAATTACCCGCCAGGTAATCCACGGCCAGACCACCTGGACTGCATACCGCACCCTACGCCGGCTACTCGAACACAACTGGGAGCACTACGAAGAGATCAGAGTTAGGTTAAATTCTGCCGATTCATAAAACGAACCATTTTCTGCAGCTTTACTTTTTTCAAAAGTATGACTTAAGTACGATTGACTTATCTCCCTTTTATCGCTATACTCCAATCTAGACAGTCTAGACAGGAGTAAAACATGTTCGAACACTGGCAGTTTCAAGATGCCAAGAATAAGCTCAGTGAGGTGGTGAATCGAGCCCTCAAATTAGGGGCGCAGATCATTACCCGTCGCGGCGAAGAAGTAGCTGTGGTGCTTTCGTATTCCGATTATCAAAAATTACAGAAATCGCGTTCCAATCTCTCTGAGTTCTTCCAGCACTCGCCCTTGCAGGGGTTGAATCTCAGCGAAAACTCCATCCGCACTCGTAAATCGGGCCGCTCATGACAACCTACCTGCTTGACACCCAGATCATCTCCGACCTGGTCTCTGCCTCCCCGGATGCCACCCTGGTGGGTTGGGTAGACTCGCAGCCTGAAGAGATGATGTATCTCTCCGTGGTCACCCTGGCCGAGATCAAAAACACCATCGACCAGGTGCAGTCGTCCAAACTGCGCAAAGAATTGGATGAGTGGGTGGTCAACGATCTGTTGGTACGTTTTGCCGGCCGCATCAGCGAAATCGATGTGAATGTCACCTTAAAACTGGGCGAGATCACGGCACGTTTTCAGGCGCTCAACCTGGCCTACTCTACCGTGGATGCCCTTAACTTAGCCATTGCCATCGCCAATGAACACACTTTTGTGACCAGCAGAATCCAAGAGTTCACCGCCAGCGGGGCCCGACTCTTCAACCCATATCTGCAAAAAAATCCCTGACAATCTTTTTCGAGGTTATTATGGCAAAAATTAAAATCATCACCGATAGTGATTCAAGTCTTTCGCCTGCCCTGTCAGAAAAATACGCGATTCGTCTGGTACCCATCACTATTCAATTTGGCAGTGACTCCTATACCACGAACGTTGACATTGACGATAAACTGCTCTTCGAAAAGATCGATGCTTCGGGCAAACTGCCCACCACTGCCGCCCCCTCACCGGCTTCTTTCAACGTGGCTTTTTCAGAAGCCTTTGCCGCCGGGGCTGAATCCATCATTTGCGTATGTGTCAGCTCCAAAGTGAGCAGCACCTATGAATCGGCCCTCCTGGCCGCGCGCGAATTCCCTGATCGCAAGATCTCGGTGATCGACTCCTGCTTTATGACCATCGGACAGGGGATGATCGCTCTCGCCGCTGCAGAAGCCGTAGCAGGCGGGGCCAGCCATGAAGAGGCCGTCAAGGCCGCTGAAAGCCTCATTCCACGCCTTTATACGTATGCCTCGTTCTCTACATTAAAATATCTGGCCATGGGCGGCCGTGTAGGAAAATTCGTCGCGACAATGGCCAGTGTCTTGGATATCCGCCCCATCCTTAGCATGAAAGACGGCATCTTGCAAATGATCGAAAAGGTGCGCACCCGCTCTGCTGCCATGGAACGCCTGGTCAACCTGTTGGTCAAAGCCTCTGAAGGGAAGACCATTGAGCGTATTGGTTTCTACCACATCAATAATTTGGAAGAGCTCAAAATTCTTGAAGCACGCCTGCGTGAAAAGCTCGACCTTCCTGAGGATGTTCTCTATGTGGAATTCACGCCTGGGCTCTCCGTCCATGCCGGGCCGGGCATGATCGGCGCTTTCATTCTCTCCAAATGATCAAAAAAAATCCCCTGATTTAGTCAGGGGATTTTGCTACCAAAAAACTTATTCCGCCAATCGCAGTGTGACGGGCTTGCCGCGCAGATGATACTTGCCTGTGCTGGCAGAGAGCACCTTTTTCACGTGCACCTCAGAGACATCCACCAGGGTATGGTCGCTCAAGATGGTGATCTCGCCAATCGCTTTGCCGGGAATTCCCACTTCGCTGGCAATGGCACCCACCACGTCACCGGGACGAATGCCATTTTGGTTGCCCAAGTTCATCCACAATCTCACCATGCCACCTTCGATCGGCGCAGAATCGCGGTTGAAGGATTTGTGCGCCCCTTTGCGGCCACCATCGCGGCGTTTCTCGTTCCATTTTTCGCGCCCGGTTGAAAGGCTGCTTTCATGTCGCTTGGCAAGACGTTCATGTTTGGGTTCCCGAACGGGCTCGTTGAGATCGACCGCTTTCATTTTGGTTTCGCCGGCGCGCATCAACCGGATCGCAGCCACGGCGACCTCAATGGTGTTTAAACCCAGCTCGCCCATATGTTCGATCAACATACGCTCTGAGGGTGTGACACCCACCATGAGCTGCTCAGAAAGTTTTTGCACCAGTCTATCTTCACGGGCGGCTTCCACCTCTTCAAATGTAGGCAGTGTGCAGTCTTTTACCGGCTGGTTGGTATAGGCGATCACTTCCTTCTGACGTCCACGTTCGCTGGGTGTCAACAGGGTGATGGCAATACCGGTCTTCCCCGCACGGCCTGTTCGACCAATGCGGTGCACGTAATCTTCTGCATCCTGAGGGAAGTCATAGTTAATGACGTGGCTCACATCCTCCACATCCAGGCCGCGCGCGGCGACATCGGTTGCGATCAGCAGTTTTACACCGTGATTTCGGAAGCGCAGCATGACCTGATCGCGCATGTTCTGGTTAAGGTCTCCGTGCAATGCAATGGCCGAAAAACCATTGCGGGCCAGATCGTCTGCCAGTTCCTGAGTGCGTGCTTTGGTACGGGTAAAGACAAGAGCACTGCTGATGTCTTCAACAGCCAGAAGCCGTAAAAGAGCCGCAAATTTGTTCTCATTGCGAACACGATAAAAACGCTGCTCGGTTTCGGCAACAGTTAATCGTTCAGAATTAATGGCAATAGATTCCGGCTCTTTGAGATAGTGATCTGCTAATTTTCGAATCGCCAGCGGCATGGTGGCACTGAACAAAGCAATTTGCCTGTCATCGGCCAGTTCTTTCAAGATCGTTTCAACATCTTCGATGAAACCCATTTCAAGCATTTCATCGGCTTCATCCAGGATCAGGGTGTGCACCTGGCTCAGATCCAAAACATCTTGGTGTATGAGGTCGAGCAAACGACCGGGTGTGCCCACGACCACGTCCACGCCTCGTTTTAAGGCGCTCTTTTGGATCGTATAAGATTGACCGCCGTAAACCGGCAGTATCTTTACTTTTGATTCTTGCGAGAAGGCCTCACCGGCATCTGCGACCTGTTTTGCCAGTTCGCGCGTGGGTGCCAGGATCAATGCCTGCACAGCCGTTCCGTTCGGATCCAAATTCTGTAATAGGGGCAGCATGAAAGCTGCTGTTTTCCCCGTACCCGTTTGAGCCTGCCCGATTAAATCCCGTCCCATCAACATGGCCGGGATTGCCTGCTGTTGGATGGGGGTAGGCTCTTCGAACCCCATATTCTCCACAGCTTTGACAAATTGAGGGTATAACCCCAATTCTGCAAACTTTGAAACCATTTACTTACTCCTCAAAATTACAACAAAAAATGCCTGCCAAAAGACCGGCGAGGCACTTGAACCATACAATTGAACTGCTTCTATCTGTAAAAGCGCCGCACGAGATTATAACACGCAATGCCCGCCTGAGATACTGCAATCGCGTATAATTAGCATACTCTCATCCGCCCAAGGAGAAGCACCATGCCCAAACATCTGATCCTCGTCGCAGGGAACATCGGTTCAGGCAAAACCTCTCTCACCGAAAAGATCGGCGAAAGGTTAGGCTGGAAGACCGCCTATGAATCTGTGGTCGATAACCCTTATCTGGCCGACTTCTATGCCGATATGCGGCAGTGGTCTTTTCATTTACAGGTCTTTTTCCTGGGCCATCGTGCGGAACAGCATCTCGACATGTTCAACGGGTCGCGCTCTGCCATTATCGACCGTTCCATCTATGAAGATGCCTATATTTTCGTGCGCGCCTTACATGCCATGAAAAATATCACCGAGCGCGATTACCAGACCTACTGGCAGATCTATAATCTGGTGGTTAAAAAACTTCCCCCACCTTCCCTGCTGATCTACCTCAAGGCACCGGTAGATGTTCTGATGAATCGCATCCATTCGCGCGGCCGCGAAATGGAATCTACCATCTCTGCCGACTACTTGCAGTTACTAGATAATTTTTATGATGACTGGATGAATAACTTTGACCTTTGCCCCGTGCTCACTTTGCGCACCGATGATCTCGATTTTGTGCACAAGCCACAGCATCTCGACCAAGTGGTCGAAAGAATCCAGAATAAGTTGGCCGGCAAGGAAGAGATCGTATTTTAGTGAATGTACTTGATAAATATCTGTTCAATGATGCAACTTTCTTGAGTAACCTGCGTATACCTCAATAGAAAAAGAAAACATTGAGGCATGTGTGAGCAATTCTGAGCAAGAGTGGCTTGAAGAAGCACTAAACGGCAGTGACGACGCTTTCACCCGGTTGGTAGAAACCTATCAGAACCCGGTGTATAACCTGTGCTACCGCATGCTTGGAGAAGGAACTGCTGCTGAAGATGCTGCCCAAGAAACCTTTTGGCGCGCCTATCAGAATCTAAAAAAATATGATACACAGCGTTCTTTCATCACCTGGCTGCTCTCAATTGCCGCCCATTACTGTATCGACCAACAACGCAAGCGCCGCCTTCCGCTCTTTGAGCTGGATGAGTTCCCCGATCTTGATCTGGCCGATACCTCCATCCCGAATCCTGAAAAGGAATACAGTCATAACCAGGAACGGGATGCTTTGCATGGTCTGGTCAATCAGCTCAACCCACAGGACCGTGCAGCCGTAATTCTAAAATATTGGTATGACTGTTCAGAGGAAGAAATTAGTCAAATGCTTTCATTAACAGTAAGTGCAGTAAAAAGTCGCCTACATCGTTCAAGGCGGCAACTGGCAGAAATGCTTTCATCAAACCAAGCAAATCAAGTGAACGAGAGGAGGACACATGAATCACCAGCCCTTTGAAGCCTGGATCCTCGAAGATCGTCCGGTTGGCCCGGAAGAAAAACGCCAACTCGATCAGCATCTGGCAGCCTGCCCGCATTGCGCCCAATTGTCCCAATCCTGGGCAGATGCGCGGCAAGTGATCAAAACTGCGCCGATCATCACAGCCCCGATTGGGTTTAGCCAACGCTGGCAAAATAGTCTCGATGCGCGGCGTGCCGCTCAAAAGAAACAGCAAACGCGCATCATGATCATCAGTTTTGTGGCTACCGCTTTTGCTGCCGCGATCACGCTTGGATTCCTTCTCCTCCCTCCCATCTCACCGATCACAATTTTAGTCAATCTCTTGTCTGGCATTGTTAAGCTGGTGAGTGCAGTCACACAATTCTGGTTCTTCGTCGCCTCGTTCGTCAAGGCAGCCCCAACCGGTTTAGTTCTCAGCCTTGGTTTGTTACTCTCGCTTTGGGTAGGCATCACTGTCGTTGCCTGGAGCGTTTCACTTTATCGCATTACCCTGAAAGGAATCAGGACAACAAAATGAAAAAAATGAACCGGTTTCTTTCAATCTTATTGGTGCTCTTCTCGCTGATGCTGCTGACGATTCCCGCTTCAGCGCAATCGCCGACGCCTACACCTCAGAATGGCAATCTGCAGCATGGAGATAAGTTCATTCTCGGCGATACCTTCCGTTTAAAATACGGCGAAACGCTGGAGGGCAACCTCTTCGTCGTTGGCGGCACCGTCACCATCGAAAATGGTGCCCAGGTGAACGGGGATATTGTGCTCACGGGCGGGACCATGACCATCACCGGCAGCGTAAATGGCGATATTGTTGCCATCGGCGGCGTAGTCAGTTTGGACGACAGCGCCGTCATCAACGGCGACATCGTTTCTGTGGGAGCCTCGATCAAACGCGCCCCCGGTGCGCAGATCAGCGGCCAGATCACCGAACAGGCCCCGCTGCAGTTGGACCTAAACCACGGGCAACAAACCTCCCCGGCGAAACCCAGCCCCGGACTGCTTGAAAAGATACTGGCAGTTGCTTTTGAATCATTGGCGTTGGCTGCACTGGCAGTGGTGGTGGCGTTGATCTTCCCCACGCAGATCAAACGTGTTTCTGATACCTTGAACCACGAGTTTTGGGTGAGCGGTGGGGTGGGCCTCATCACCATGATCGGGGTGCCCATCGTTCTGGTCATCATGACGATCACCATTATTCTGATACCGGTGATGATCTTCTCTGTGCTGGCAATTGCACTGACCACCCTGTATGGCTGGTTCGTGGCAGGTTTTGACCTGGGCGAGTGGATCGGGAAACTGTTCAAGGCCAACTGGCCCGCCGCCGTTTCTGCCGGCATCGGCACCTTGCTGCTTAGCCTGGTGGTCGGTCTGATCAGCCTCATTCCCTGCCTGGGTTGGCTGCTCGGTTTCTTGGTCGCCATGTTCACTCTGGGCGCAGTGGTGATCAGCCGTTTTGGTTCGACCAAATTCGCGCTTAGTCAGATGCAAGCCCCTGTAAAAGTTCAGCCGACACCCGTGCCCCCTGCTGACATTCAACCCCCAATGGGAAACGAGTAGCGTTCAAGAAAGAATTTGGAGAAAAATGAAATTGATAAAGATCGCTTCACTGGTGCTCGTTGCCGTAACCTTGATGGCCTGCTCATTCAGCGTCAACGTGCCGGCCATTGAAACCAGTGAAACTCACGAACTAAACATTAATGAACCCGTCCCCGCTGGTGTAGAAGAATCAGAGGTCAAAATCGAGATGGGCGGCGGCAAGCTGGATATCAGCGGCGGCAGCGATTCGCTGGTGGAAGGCACGGTGGTCTACAACGTTGCAGACTGGCAGCCCAGCATCCGTGCACTTTCAGATGGGGTGTTGATCACCCAATCGCATACCACCAATGCCGGCATCCCCAATGGCAAGATCAAAAACAACTGGTCTTTGAAACTCGGCAACACCCCGCTCGCGTTGGAAGTGAATGCAGGCGCCTATCAAGGAACCCTGGATCTCAGTGGTTTATCGCTCACGAACCTGGATATCAGTGACGGCGCCAGCCAAGCCACCGTTCGTTTTGATCAGGCAAACCCGGTCGTTATGCATCGCTTGCAGTACAAGACCGGCGCCTCTGAGGTGAAACTGCTCGGGTTGGGAAACGCCAACGTGGACGTGATCAACTTTGAAAGCGGTGCCGGCAGTTACACTCTCGATTTTTCGGGTGAGCTTAATCGAGACATCTCCGTGAAATTAAGTTCCGGCGTCAGCGATGTCAAGATCATCGTCCCAACCGGCGCGCACACTTTGGTGGTCATCAACGGCGGGCTGACCAACGTAAATGTTAACGGCACGTGGACGATTGACGGTTCCCGCTACGAAAGTGGCTCCGAAGGCCCCACCATCACCATAAACGTGGAAATGGCCTTGGGAAATCTAAATCTGATTCGGCAATAACCCGCATAATTTGTCACTAACAGCCCTCATAAGAGGGCTGTTTTTGTTGTCCTTGCCCTTCAGATGAAATTCGCTTATAGTTAACCCCATGACAGACAATTCAGCAGTATTACATACAAGTCCCCCACCCTTTATTCATGTGAAAGGCTCGCATCGCCAAATCGGCCAGCAAATTGGCGAGGCTTGCCGTTCTTTGATCGAACACAGCATTACCAATGCACGTTCCCTTGTCGAATCCACTTACAATAACCTGCAATTGACCTGGGATGGCGCGCAAATTCAGGCGCGCAAATATATGCCCTTCGCTCAGGAGCGCTACCCGCAGTACGTGGATGAATTGCTGGGCATTGCTGAGGGCGCCAACGTCAATTACACCGAGCTGGCTGTGGTCAATGGCCTTGAGGCCGTGACGACCGACGCACTTCACCTGACCAAATGCACCAGCCTGGGGGTGAACGAAACCTGCACTGCCGACGGGCATGTGCTGGTAGCCCACAATGAAGATTGGCTGCCCGATGACGAGCCCGATGTCTACATCGTGCACATGGAACCCAACGATGAGCCCCCCATCGTAGCCATGTCATACGGTGGCTTGCTCCCCAATGTCGGTTTCAACGCCGCCGGCATCGCCCAATGCTGTGACACGGTTTATCCCTCCGATTCTCGTATCGGCATTCCGCGCGTCATCGTATCGCGCGCGGTGTTGGGTGCCAAAACCATCGGCCAGGCGTTCAGACACGCCGTGGTGCCTTTGCGCGCCGCCGGTTACAACCACCTGATCGCACATGAAAGCGGTGAACTCTATAATGTAGAAGTCTCGGCACGCAACTTTGACCTCATCTATGGTCTAGACGGTTATATCGCCCACACCAATAACTACCTCTCCCCCAAAATGGAGTCCATCGAAAACGAATCCGATGAACTCATCCATACCCGGGTGCGTTATTACCGTGCCCTGCGGCTTCTAAAAGAAAACAAGAAGCACTCGATCAAATCGCTACAAGCCATCTTACAGGATCACGTGAATTACCCCGATTCGATCTGTAACCACTCCGTTTTCGATCTTGACCCTATGGATCGGGAAAAAACCATTGTGAGCATGATCATGGACCTGACCTCCCGCCAGATGGTCGTCTCGTGGGGAAATCCCTGCAAGAACAAATTTCACACCTACAATGTGGATATTTAGAAAAAAGAGGCCTGAGGCCTCTTTTATTTTTCGGTGTAAAAACCCATCTCCTTGATAGCTCGATAAACCGCATCGCGCAAATAATAGCGGTACCCTTGCCCGTCGTAGATTCTCTGGCGGATCTGATGGGATGAAATTTCCAAAATTGGCGCTTCTACCAGGTGTACTTTGTGCGTTATACCCGGCAGCACCTTTTCGAGCGATTCCAGGTCTACCTGATCGGCATGTCTGCGCATCACCCCAATGCCGTCGCACACTTTAACAAAATCCTGCGGGCGGCTCCAGGTGGGCAGATCGTGGAGCGAATCGCCGCCCATCAAATAATACATCTCGGCTTTGGGAAATTGTTCCTCGAGCAGGCGCACGGTATCGATGGCGTAATGCGGCCCGGGACGGTCAATATCCACACGTGAGATCGCAAAGGCAGGGTTCCCGTCAATGGCTTTTTCAACCAACTGCACGCGGCCCTCAATGGGGCTGACGTTCACGTAGCGCTTGTGTGGCGGGTTATCCGTCACCACCCACAACAGCTTATCCAAATTCAACTGGGTGCGGCATTCTTCGGCCAGAATAAGGTGCCCAACGTGCGGAGGGTCAAAAGTACCACCAAAAATGCCTATACGCATTTCTACTCCTGCCACTCCAGCTCATTTTCGCCGATGTAAACGCTGTCCCCTTCTTCGACCCCGGCACGCCTGAGTGCTTCATCAATTCCCAACCGTTCCATCAAGCGCTGGAAACGCCGACGGGACCCATCATGTTCCCAGTAGGTCATTTCGGCTGCCCGCTCGATGGCCTTGCCGATCACACGCCAGCCACCATCACTCTCACGCACGATCTCAAAGGCACGTGGGTCTTCTTCAGGTTTATAGACCGGAATCTGTGGTTCAACTACCGGCTCCTCTACGGCGGTCTGCAATAATTCGTGGGCTTTCCACAGTACCGGGGTGAGATTTTCGTGTGTGGCGGCCGAAATCTCAAACAAGAAGTATCCTTCTTTGTTCAATTTCTTTTTGACAGCCGGCCATTTTTCTTTTACTTCAGGCAGATCTACCTTGTTGAACACCACGATCTGCGGTTTCTTGCCCAATTTCGGGTCGAACATTGCCAGTTCCGAGTTGATCTGCGAAAAATCTGCCAGCGGGTCTTCGCTCAATCCATCTAAAACGTGGATCAGCACTTTCGTCCGCTGAATGTGACGCAAAAAGGCATAGCCCAGGCCGACCCCTTCGTGGGCGCCCTCGATCAAGCCGGGAATATCCGCCAGGATCAAGGAAGTATCGTCATCCAAATTGGCAACACCCAAATTGGGTTCGATCGTGGTAAAGGGATAGTTGGCGATCTTGGGGGTGGCATTGGTGACAGCAGCCAAAAAGCTCGATTTGCCTGCATTCGGCACACCCACAATGCCGACATCCGCCAGCAGCTTCAATTCCAGGCGCAGGTAACGCTCTTCGGGCGGTTCCCCTTTTTCGGCTGTGCGCGGCGCCTGATTGCGCGAAGTGGCAAAATGCTGGTTGCCCAGCCCGCCGCGGCCGCCCTTGCACAGGGTCAACTGTTGATGCGATTCCACCAGGTCACCCAAGAGTTCGCCGCTGTTATCATCATAGATTAAAGTACCCGGCGGCACCTGAATCACCAGGTTATGCGCCGATTTGCCGGTCATATTACTGGGGCCACCGTTCTGGCCATCCTCAGCAACATATTTGTGCTTATATCTGAAGCTCTGCAGCGTATTTAGCGTGGGAATCACTTCAAACACCACATCCCCGCCGCGCCCTCCGTCTCCCCCATCCGGGCCACCGCGCGGCACATATTTTTCTCTGTGAAAATGAACCATCCCCGCCCCACCCCGGCCGGAACGCACATAAATTTTGGCTTCATCAATAAACATAAGTAGATTCTTTCGTAAAAAATCAGGAATTGGCTGGCTGTGGGCGGTTCACCCATGAACAGTTTACACCAATTCCTGATTTAGGAGTCACGGATTACTTTTTGGCAAATTTCGCTTTGAGGATGTCCTCAAGATTCGGTTTGCCGATCTCTTGCAGTTCATAGCGAACGCGCTGCATGGGCTTGTTCACTTTGATGATGCGGGTCAGATCGATCGGGGTCGCAGAGATGACCAGATCAACATCGGCTTTGTTGATGGTCTTTTCCAGGTCTTTGACCATGGCATCGCCATAACCCATCGCAGGCAAAATAGTGCCGGTCTTGGGATATTTGACATAGGTGTCATGGATCGAGCCCACCGCGAACGGGCGCGGGTCAACGATCTCACCGGCGCCAAAGCGGCGGGCAGCCACCCAACCGGCACCGTAGGCCATCTCACCATGAGTCAGGGTGGGGCCGTCTTCGATGACGAGCACACGTTTACCACGAATGGCATCGGGGTCATCCACAAACAAAGGAGAGGCACCTTCGATTACGATGGCGTTCGGATTCAACTCATGCAGGGTATTGCGAACCTCGATCACTTTGTCGGGGTCAGCGGTATCCACCTTGTTGATCACGAAAACGTCCGCCATGCGCACATTGGTCTCGCCGGGATGATAGGATTTTTCATGGCCCGGGCGATGCGGATCGGCAACGACGATGTTCAGATCCGATTTGTAGAACGGGAAGTCGTTGTTACCGCCATCCCAGAGCACGATATCCACTTCCTGCTCGGCCTGGCGCAGAATGGCTTCGTAATCCACACCGGCATAGACGATCACGCCGTTATCCAGATGCGGTTCGTATTCTTCGCGCTCTTCAATGGTGCATTCGTGTTTGTCGAGGTCGGCATAAGAGGCAAAGCGCTGCACCTTCTGCTTGACCAGATCACCATAGGGCATCGGGTGGCGAATCGCAGCCACTTTATAGCCCATCTTGGTGAGGATGTCTGCTACGCGACGCGTGGTCTGGCTCTTGCCAGAGCCGGTGCGCACTGCGCAGATCGAAACGACCGGTTTGGTCGATTTGATCTGGGTGGTGTTCAAGCCCATCAAACGGAAGTCCGCGCCGGCCGCCATCACGGTGGAAGCCTTGTGCATCACAACTTCATGCGGCACATCGCTGTAGGCAAACACGACCTGCTCTACCTTGAGGTCTTTGATCAATTTGACCAGATCGCTTTCAGGGTAGATGGGAATTCCGGCGGGGTACAAAGAACCGGCCAACGCCGCAGGGTATTTTCTGCCTTCGATATTGGGAATCTGCGTTGCGGTGAAAGCAACTACTTCATAATCGTTATTGTCGCGAAAGAACACATTGAAGTTGTGAAAATCGCGTCCAGCGGCTCCCATAATTAACGTTCGGATTCGGGTCATACTTTAGTTATCTCCTTTTAAATAATTTGGTCTACAAGACAATTTTCACATCGCTTGTGGGGCTGTGATGCCCAGCATAGCCAAACTATTGGCAATGGCCTGACGGGCGGCGGCAACCAGGCGTAACCGCATGTTACGCACAGGCTCCTCTGCCTGGAGAACCGGACATTGCCCATAGAAATCATTAAACGCTTGAGCCAGTTCAAAAGCAAGTGAGCTAATCACTAAAGGTTTAAGATCTCTGGCAGCTTTTTGCACTTCGTTCGGCAATCGGCTGATGAGATCCACCAGAGTGATCTCAGCTTCACTGAGTTCATATTGCGGCTGCAATGACGCGGGGAGATTTCCCCCAGATTTTCGTAAAATGCTGTTGGCTCGCACGTAAGCGTACTGAATATAAGGCGCTGCCTGACCGTTGAAATCCAAAGCGGATTTCCAGTCAAAGGTGACCACTTTGGCGCTTTCACGCGAAAGCATGGGGTACTTTATCGCGCCGATTCCCACTGCCTGTGCCACCTTGAGCTTTTGCTCATCAGACAGGTCGGGGTTCTTTTCGCGCACCACCTGCAAAGCGCGCTCGGTCGCTTCACGGATCAGGTCTTCCAGAAACACCACTGTGCCATCACGCGAAGCCATCACCACATTGCCGGGCAGGTTGACCAGCTCATAAGGAACATGCTGGCATTGGGTGGCCCAATCATAGCCATCCAGTTCAAGGGTCTTGAACAACTGTTGAAAATGCAGCGATTGACGAACATCTACCACATATAAAGAACGCTGCAAATTTGGATAATCGGTAAATTTTTGCCTTGCCAGGGCCAGGTCTTCAGTAGCATATAAAGCTGTGCTGTCAGAGCGCAGAACGACAAAAACACGGAATTTTTCGTTCTTCAGGCCCAGCTTTTCATCGATCTTGACCACCACCGCGCCGCCGTTGGGGCGTTCGTCTTCAGCGATCCCTTTTTGGATCAGCTCTTCCACCATTTCGCGGCCGGGGTGTTCAAACATGGAGTTGAAATAATAACGGTCGAACTTGATATCCAGCAGGTCGTACATTTGGCGAAAGCCTTCGAGGGACCATTCGCGCGTCTCTTCCCAGAGTTTCACTACTTCGGGGTCACGCTTATCCCAGCGGGCATATAAAGCACGTACGTCCGTTTCATAATCGGGATTCTCTTCGAGACGGCGCGAAGCCTCGGTATAGATGGCGCCCATCCATTTGGTCAGGTCTTTTTCGGGTTTTTCGCCCATGTGAAAGTTCATATAGTTCCACAACCACTTGATCACATGCAGACCCATGTCACCGGGATAGTTCGCACGGACCACATCGTAACCGGCAAAGTCGAGCAGGCGCGCCAGCACATCGCCCAAGATCGCGCTGCGCAGATGGCCGACATGAAAGGCTTTATGGGTGTTGGGCTGCGAGAATTCCACCATCCACTGTTGGTGATTTCGTTCGCCGCGGCCAAAGTCTTCTCCCTGCTCCAGCACCGTGTCAATGACCCGCTGCATATACTCGCCCTGCGAGAAGAACAGGTTTAGATACCCATTAACGGCTTCGATTTTATCGAACTCTTTAAGGGCATCCAAACGCGTGCACAAGTCAGTGGCAATACTCTGGGCGCGTTCATTTACGTTCCCTTTTTCACCGTTGAACGATTTAGAGGCCAGTTGAAAAAACGAGGTCGAAATTCCCCACCGTCCACTAAACGGAATCCAGGCCCATCGCAATTCGATTTCGGGATAGCCCTTCTCTTTGCAATATGCCTGAATGATGGTCTCGATCGTTTTTTGCTCTGACTCAAACATAAATGAACCTCATTACCTCCGTTAGTGTCGTCAGGATTATATCACACGGTCAATTAATATAGAAATCTGGCCCCTCTGGGGATTAAAAAGCAAAAGTGGGAGATCACTCTCCCACTCGCTTTGCATTTCAAACGTTTCTGAAATTACTTGAGCGTAGCAAGCTTTTTCATCAAACGACTTTTGCGGCGAGCCGCATTGTTCTTGTGGATGACACCCTTCTGGGCAGCTTTATCGAGAGCGCTGATGGCTTCGAGGGTAGCAGCCTGAGCGGCTTCGGTATCCTTTACGTCAATGGCCTTGCGGGCTTTGCTGACGAAGGTACGGGCCATGCCACGATAAACACGATTGCGAACACGCTTCTTTTCGTTTTGCTTGTTGCGTTTGATTGCAGACTTAATGTTAGCCAACTTATTCCTCCAAAAACCTTAATCCAGTGCGAGGGTCGAGGGTAAGCACTGTTTCGGATGGCGAACAAATTCTACTCCAGCCCACCCCATTTGTCCAGATTAAGCAGAATTTTGCTATTGAGCCGAATTCTGGAACCCCTGCACCAACTGGTCTTTTTCGGCTGCGCTCAAGTTCGCGGTCGGGTGCATCAGCAGGTAGGGTGCGGGCGGCATCTTGCCATTTTGCACCATCAAAGCTGCGGCGCCAAAGAGCGTCTGGCCGGCGACAGAACTGGAGGGCCATTCGCTGAAGTTCATATTCTGGCGTCCTTCTTCGATATCGTGTGCCAGCAACCAGGAAACCGGCGCAACGTTGCTGTACCACGGGTACGTCGTTTCATTGGAATGACAATCATAACAAGCGCGCACTGCCAGATCGCGAGTCGCGGGCGCATTCCAGACCGGTTCAGCTACCACTGCCGGATTGGTATGGTCGTGTCCATACGGGATCAATTGAATAAGCCCGAATAAGACGACCAGCACTACCAACGCTTTTACCCACCAAGGCCACTTTTTCATACACCCTCCCCGAACTTACTGAAAGATTATTTATCTTGCAACGCGGCTACACCGGGCAGGTCAAGACCTTCGAGCATTTCGAGCGAAGCCCCGCCACCGGTGGAGATATGAGTAATTTTATCAGAAAGTCCAGATTCCTGAATGGCCGCCACCGAATCGCCGCCACCGATGATGCTGATGGCGTTGCTGGCTGCTACTTCTTTGGCAATGCCGTAGGTGCCCACTGCAAACTTGGGGAATTCAAACACGCCCATAGGGCCGTTCCAGACCACGGTACCGGCAGCTTCGATCACTTTGCCATAAGATTTGATGGTTTCGGGGCCGATATCCAGAATGCGCCAGCCATCGGGGATGGGGCCAACCGGCATGGTCTTGATGGCAGCTTCGGCATCGAACTTATCGCCCAGCACCACATCAATGGGCAAGCGAAGTTTAGAACCGCCCACTTTCAGCAGTTCTTTTGCGGTCTCAAGGGCTTCGTCCTCTACCAGCGAGTCCGCCACGGGGTAACCCTGCGCCTTGAAGAAAGTGTTGGCCATTCCGCCGCCGATCAGGATGGTGTCGGCTTTTTCAAGCAGGTTCTTGATCACGCCGATCTTATCGCTGATCTTGGCGCCGCCCATAATGGTCACAAAGGGGCGTTTCGGATCAGCCACTGCCTGGCCAAGATACTTGATCTCTTTTTCGAGCAAGAAGCCAGCCACACCGGGCAAGAAGTGAGTCACGCCCTCTGTAGAGGCATGGGCGCGGTGAGCAGTACCGAAGGCATCGTTGACAAACATATCCGCCAGCGAGGCAAGCTGTTTGGCAAAATCGAGGTCATTCTTTTCCTCTTCGGCATGGAATCGGGTATTTTCGAGCAGAAGAACATCTCCGGGCTTCAAAGCTTTGGCAGCGGCTTCAGCTTCGGGGCCAACACAATCGGGGGCAAAAGCCACCGGTTTCTTGATGAGGTTGCTCAAGTATTCGGCAACGGGTTTCATTGAATACTTGGGGTCTGGTCCCCCTTTGGGACGACCCAGGTGAGAGCAAAGAATCACAGCAGCGCCCTGATCCAACAGGTATTGGATGGTGGGCAGCGCGGCGCGGATACGGGTATCGTCGCCCACGCCAGATTCTTTCAAGGGAACGTTGAAGTCTACGCGAACCAGAACCTTCTTCCCTTTTACATCGATATCACGAATGGTTTTCTTATTGAACATTTAAGCCTCCGCTCCTATATGCTACATGATGCGCAACCGGACCAATCAAGGATTGTCGATTACGCATCATGTGGGTTTACTTCGAAATTCTTACTAGAGACTCTTGGCCATCAGCGCCGCGAGGTCGGAAGTGCGGCAAGAGTAACCCCATTCATTATCGTACCAGGTAACAACCTTGATCAGATTGCCATCCATGACCATGTTGGTAGGAAGATCAACGATGGAAGAGCGGGGATCGCCCTTGAAGTCCATTGAGACGAGAGGATCATTGTATCCGCCAGCAGTCACACCCAAAATGCCTTTCAAAGCGCCATTGGCAGCTTCAACGAAGGCGGCATTGAGTTCTTCTTTGGTGGTGGGTTTCTCAATGTTGGCTACAAAGTCAACGATAGAGACGGTGGGGGTCGGGACGCGCAAAGAATAGCCGTCGAATTTACCCTTGAGTTCAGGGATGACCAGAGCAACTGCTTTGGCTGCACCGGTGGTGGTGGGGATGATGTTCTGGCCGGCTGCACGAGAGCGGCGCATTTCCTTCTTGTGACCCTGATCCAGAATGACCTGGTCATTGGTGTAAGAATGGATGGTTGTCATCACACCATGAATGATGCCGAACTTATCGTGTACGATCTTGGCTGCGGGAGCGAGGCAGTTCGTGGTGCAGGAAGCATTGGAGACCACATGATGCTTGGCAGGATCGTATTTGTCTTCGTTCACGCCCAAAACAACGGTGATGTCTTCATTTTTGGCAGGAGCGGAGATGATCACTTTCTTGGCGCCACCTTTTTCAATGTGGACACGAGCACCGGGTTTGCCTTTGGCAGGATCGCCAGCGGCATCGGTGAAGAGGCCGGTAGATTCAATAACGATATCGACACCGAGGTCTTTCCAGGGGAGGGCACCGGGATCTTTTTCAGCGAAGACTTTGATGGTCTTGCCGTCGATGATCAGGCTGTTCTCAGTTGCTTCAACAGTACCTGGGAAAATGCCATAGTTCGAATCGTACTTGAATAGATGAGCGTTCGTTTTGGTATCGAACAAATCATTGATCGCAACGACTTCCAATTCAGAACCGTGACGCTCAATGATTGCCTTCAACACCTGTCGGCCAATGCGGCCGAATCCGTTAATACCAACCTTTACTGTCATAATAGATCCTCCTTGATGTCTTACCAAAATTTTACCATGTCTAGACATGGATTGAAATCAACTATAATGATGAATTTTCTTCGCGCAGGTTCAAAGGGCCCGTTTTTTCATAATACAGATCCATCACAGTCTTGGCCAATTTCGCCGAGTCATGACGAGACGGGTTTGCCGGGTCGATCAAATCTGCCTGATAAATTGGGTAACCAGCTTCTCTGGCCTGATTCAATGATACCCAATGAATATCGTTTGGTAAAGTACCTTCGAAGCGACGATTACAAATCACTGTATCAAAAATGTGGGCGCCGATGTGACGATCGATCACTTCTACGTGATCTTCGCAGGTAAACTCATCCGTTTCGCCGGGTTGGGTCGCCACATTGCAGACATAAAACTTATAGGCCCGACTGGCGCGCAACGCCTGGACAAGATCGGGCACCAGCAGGTTGGCTACCAGGCTGGTATACAGGCTGCCCGGGCCGATGATGATCAGGTCAGCGCTGAGGATGGCCTGCAACGTCGGCGGAAAAGCAGCCGGGTTGCCCGGTTCGATCCAAAGGCGGCGAATCCGTCCGCCGATCTTCGGAATCTGGCTTTCACCCTTGATGCGCACTTCCACGTTTTTGTCGGGGAGCTTCACATCCGCCACCAGACTGATGTTGTGCAAAGTGGAGGGTAACACCTGCCCCTGCACTGCCAAAACACGCCCTGTCTCGGCAATGGCATCTTCAAAACTGCCAGTGATCTCGGTCAAGGCTGAGATCAATAAGTTGCCTAGCGAATGTCCGTTCAACCCCATGTTGGTGGCAAAACGATATTGAAAGATCTGCGTCAGCATCTCTTCATCGTTTGAGAGCGCCGTCAAACAGTTGCGGATATCGCCGGGGGGCAAAATGCCAATGCGCTTGCGTAATTCACCCGAAGACCCCCCGTCGTCGGCAACGGTCACGATGGCCGTGATATTACGGGAATATTCTTTTAGACCACGCAGCAGAGCCGAAAGCCCGGTGCCGCCGCCAATGACCACAATACGCGGGCCGCGTTCACGGCGGCGAAAATCTGAAACCGTATCGATCACATCCTTGCCGGGTGCCAGAAACGGCCTCAGCAGCGTTCGATTCAGCTTAACAATGCCCCAGATGATCAGGCCAACCCCGATCGAGCCAAAAATAAGCGCCCGCAGGGGGCGATCCAGAAAGCGCAGTGAGAGAAATGAAATAACTGGCAGCCACCAGGATTCAGGTGCCGTGCGATAGACATCCAATACCAATACTGCAAAACCGAGGCCTAGAAATGTTGTCCCGATCAGAATGACCAAAACCCAGCGTTTTACCCCAATGCCAGGAACAAACCAGCGCAGTGTACGATACACCGTTTGGTATGCACGTTGAAACCAATGCCTTCGAGATGGGCGCATATGCCTTGAATAATAGCAGTGTTTTAGATTTGCGTCAATTCAGTTGATCTCATGCTATAATTGCGCCGATGAGAAAATTCGTTGCCGTAGATGTGGGTGGAACCCAAATTAGAGTCGCTATCTTCAATGAAGATAGCATGAAGCCGATTCTGGAGAAAAAGATCAAAACGCAGGGAGAAAATCAGACCCCTGTAGAGCGCCTGATCGGCCTTCTCAAAGAAATTTGGCCTGCCGATGATGTGATCACTTCCATTGCAATCGCTGCCCCGGGTTACCTTGAACCGGAGGCCGGCATCGTGGTCACCGCCCCCAACATCCCCGGCTGGAAAGATCTGCCGCTTGCCCAGATCTTGCGCGATCAATTCCATGTGCCCGTCTATCTTGGCAATGATGCCAACCTGGCCGCGCTTGGCGAATGGAAGTTTGGCGCGGGTAAAGGCTATAAGGACGTTTTGTTCATCACCGTCAGCACCGGCATCGGCGGCGGCATCATCATGGACAACAACCTGATCAATGGCGCCCACGGCATGGCCGGCGAGATCGGCCATGTGGTAGCGGTGCCCGATGGGCCGGTATGCGGCTGCGGCAAAAAGGGTCATATCGAAGCAGTTGCTTCTGGCACAGCCATCGCTCGCTATGTACGCGAAAAGCTGGCCGAAGGCGTCCCCTCCGTTTTTGCGAAGGATGCCATCCCATCGGCAAAAGAAGTGGCTGAAGCCGCCAAGAAAGGCGATAAGCTTTCAATTGAGGCTTTCGATCTGGCCGGGTTTTACCTGGGCCGCACCTTTGCCGACTTCCTGCACATCCTCAATCCGGCCATCCTCATTCTGGGCGGCGGGGTTTCGATGAGCGGTGAACTCATCATGAAGCCGCTGCTGGCCTCACTAGAACAGCACGTGGTTTCGCAGGAATACCTCACCAACCTGAGAATCGTCTCGGCCGCGCTGGGTGACGACGCGGGTTTGTTGGGCGCCTTCGCTCTCTCGCTTGAAAAATAAGCCATTCGGTCTGATTCTTCCCCGGTTCACGTTTGACCGGGGATTTTTTTGTGCATGATATAATATCCATACGAATATACATATTAATAGAAGAAGTTCGTTCTGTAGTTAGCCACCGTTCCGGCTAGTTTTATTTTAAGGAGGATTTCTATGAAGGTGCTTAACTTACCAGGGCCAATAGCACAGAGCTACATTGAACGAGACCAAAAAGTGGTCTCTCCCTCTTACCCGAGAGGGTATCCTTTTGTAATGGATCACGGTCGCGGCTCGGAAGTTTGGGATGTGGATGGGAACCGGTTCCTCGATTTTGCCGCCGGGATCGCCGTCACCTCCACGGGGCACAGCCACCCCAGAGTTGTAAAAGCAATCCAGGAACAAGCTGAAAAGTTTATTCACATTTCGTCCGATTTTTATCACCCCAAATGGGTTGAATTAGCAGAATACCTTGATCGCATCGCTCCTTTTCGTGAGGATGCGGTTTCGTTTATGACAAATTCGGGTACGGAGAGCATCGAAGCCGCCATCAAATTAGCCCGTTATTCTACCGGCCGCTCGCAGTTTATCGGTTTTCTGGGCGGTTTTCACGGCCGCACTATGGGGGCGGTCAGTTTCACCGCCAGCAAACCGCATTATCATCGCGGTTTCTTCCCCATGATGAACGGCGTGACCCACGTTCCCTTCCCCGACCCCTACCGGCCTGTGCTGCAAACCCGCCCCGGTGAGGACGACGGCACAGCCGTAATTCGCTATCTCGAAGAAGAGATCTTCGGCAAGATTGTCCCTTCAGATGAAGTTGCCGGCATTTTGGTGGAACCAATTCAGGGGGAAGGCGGCTATATCGTTCCACCGGCATCCTTCTTCCCCGAATTAAGAGCGCTTTGTGATCGCTATGGCATTCTGCTGATTGCGGATGAAGTTCAGGCCGGCGTAGGACGCACGGGCAGGTGGTGGTCGATTGAAAACTTCGGGGTTGAACCCGATATCATTGCCGTAGCCAAAGGCATTGCTTCTGGGGTACCGATGGGGGCGATGGTGGCCCGCAAGAGCGTCGTTACCTGGCCCAAAGGGTCGCATGGCAACACTTATGGTGGCAACCCCATTGCCTGTGCCGCGGCCATCGAAACACTGAGCCTGATCGAAGACGAATACATGCACAACGCCGCACAGGTAGGCGACTATATTCTCAAGCGCCTGCGTGAAATGCAGCCCAACCACCCGTCTATGGGTTGTGTGCGCGGCATCGGACTGATGATCGGCGTCGAGTTCGTTACCGATAAAGCCAGCAAAGTGCCTGCCATTGGCTTGCGCGATAGCATTGAACACCTTGCCTTTGAACGCGGACTGCTCACTTTGGGCTGTGGCAAGAGCACAGTGCGTGTCTCCCCGCCCCTAACCCTGACAAAGGCAGAAGCCGAAGAAGGGCTGGAGATCTTCGAAGAGGCCATCAGCCTGGCCGAAGAGATGGACGACTGGGTCAGCAAAAAAGACGAGATCGACATAGCCAAAGGATAAGTACCCTTCATGTTGCCTGATTTTCGCGTTCGCCAACGCGATTACCTGCTCGAAATTTCGCGTGCCTTGACGCAAGAACTGGACCTCGATAAGTTACTCGAGCGCATCCTCAATATTTCCATTGAAATGCTGGCCGGGCAGGCCGGGCTCATCGCGTTGCGTTCACAAACAGAAGGGTGGCAGATCCGCGTTTCCAACGGTCTCCCGCCTGCCCTTTTGCAATATCTCGAGTCGCAGCTCTCGCAAATTCCCGAAGATGAAAACCCGCGCGATACTGAGATCGTGGTCATTAATCGTATGCTGGGGGTCTTTACCCAGGCCATCAGCATGGGACGGCTCAGTTCCGTTGGCCTTCCCCTCATCACCGGCAACCGGGTCGTGGGCGTGATCTTCGTTTTCAGGCAGTTTGCCGCTTTCACTTCCAATGACCGTGTACTGCTCAGCAGTTTTGCCGATCAGGCCGCCATTGCAGTGCAAAACGCGCAGCTCTACAAACAGGTTGAAAATGACCGCAGGCGCTTTTCAGCCCTGCTCGATTCTGCTGCGGATGGGATTCTCGTCCTCACCCACGACCTCAAGATCGAACGTGTCAACCCGGCTTTCAGTCACATGCTCGGCCAGCACATTGAAGAAATTCAGGGCAAATCGCACGAAGAGGTGATCACCTGGGCCAAAGACCCACAGTTGATGACGCTTGAACAAGCCGTGGCCGGGGGCTGGCCACTCACTGCGCACGCCACCCTGTATGTGGAAGGCGATCTTTCGCGCCCCAATGGCAACCCTCCCCTGCCGGTGGGCATTACCTATGCTCCGCTTCTTTCTGATGAAGGGAGCCTGCTGAACGTCATCACCACGGTGCGAGACATCACCCGTTTCAGACAAGCCGAAGAAATGAAAAGCACTTTCATTTCGGTGGTCAGCCATGAACTGAAAACACCGGTGGCATTGATCAAGGGATATGTGGGCACCCTGCGCCGTGACGATACCCATTGGGACCCCGCCATTTTGCAGGAGAGCCTTCAGGTGATCGAAGAGGAAGCCGACCGCTTGAGCGGCTACATCGAGAACTTGCTCGACGCCACCCGCTTGCAGGCCAGCGGGTTCACCATCAAACGTTCGGATGTTCAAATTACCGATCTGGTTGAGCGGGTCGCCGCGCGTTTTCGCACCCAAACCGAGAAACACACCATCACAGTGCACTTACCCGCCAACCTGCCGGTGATCCTGGCGGACGAAACCCGCCTGAATCAGGTTTTTTCCAATCTGGTCTCCAATGCCATCAAGTATTCCCCCGGCGGCACCATTGATATCGCTGCGGAAGTCAAGAACGATAACCTCATCTTCTGCATCAGCGATGAAGGCCCCGGTATTGACCCCAATGACCTGCCTTTTGTGTTTGATCGTTTCTACCGGGCGCCCAATGCCATTAAACAGACCAAAGGCGCCGGGTTGGGCATGTACCTGGCCAAAGCCATCGTCGAAGCACACGGCGGTCGCATCTGGATCGATCCCGAACACGGTAAAGGGGCCAGAGTTTGCTTCTCGCTGCCTATTTCAAGAAACCAATAAACTCTAATGAGATTCAGACAATCGTAAAAACCTCAAATGGTATAATCGGTTCGTATTTATCCTAATTGAAGTGAGTGAAAAATGTCGCGAATTCAAACCACTTGCCCACGCTGTCACCAACCGGTTGTTGCCGAAGTTCAACAACTGTTTGATATGAGTACCGATCCCACGGCCAAACAGAAACTGCTCGGCCGGGCCACCAACGTCACCCACTGCCAGTCTTGTGGTTATGAGGGCCTCATTGCCACCCCCATCGTTTACCATGACCCTGAAAAAGAGCTGCTCCTCACCTTCTTCCCGCCGGATATGGGGTTACCCGTCAATGAGCAGGAAAAACAGATCGGCCCATTGATCACCCAGGTCGTAAATGCCCTCCCCGCCGAAAAGCGCAAAGGCTACCTCTTTCAGCCGCAGACCATGCTCACCTACCAAACGCTGATCGACCGCATCCTCGAAGCGGACGGCATCACCAAAGAGATGATGGAAGCCCAGCAAAAGCGTGTTAATCTGCTGCAGCGTCTCATCACCACCCCAGAGTCGGCCGATCGCGTCAAGATCATTCAGGAAGAAGAACCGCTGGTGGATGGCAATCTCTTCACCATTCTCACCACCCTGGTGGAATCTTCCATCAATCAAGGCGACGACAAATCGGCTCAAATGCTGGCCGACCTGCAAAAAGAGTTGCTTGAGAACACGGCTTTCGGGCGCGAACTGATGGTGCAGAACCAGGAAGCCCAAAAAGCCATCAAAGCCCTGCAGGATGCCAGCAAAGAAGGTCTTACCCGCGAAAAACTGCTCGACATTTTGGCCGAGATACACTCTGAAAGTGCCTTGGCCACGGTCGTCAGCCTCACCCGCAACGGCATGGACTATCAATTCTTCCAGACCCTGACCGAACGCATCGACAAGGAAACGGACGCAAAGAAACAGCAGTTGACCGTGCTGCGTGAGCGCTTGTTAAAGATCACCCGTGAAATTGATCTGCAAATGAAGCAGCAGGTCGAGAACGCGGAAAAACTTCTGAATACCATTTTGGAAGATCCCGATCTTGAAGCAGCGATTAACAAACACCTGCCCGAATTGGATGAATTCTTCAGCCAGGCCTTGCGCAGCGAATTCGACCGCGCCAATCAGGCCGGCGATCTGGCCCGCATTGATAAAATTCAGAAAATCTCCTCGATCCTTGAAAAAATGAGCACCCCTCCGCCAGAAGTTGAGTTGATTCAAAAACTGCTGGATGCCCCGGATGAAACCGCTCAGCGCCAGGTTCTGGAAGAGAACAGCGCACTGGTTACCGATGAACTGCTGCAGGCAATGAACTCCATCATTAATGAAGGGCAAGCGCGCAGCCAGAATCCTGAACTGGTGCAGGCCCTTGAGAGCGCTTACAAATTAGCACTGCGCTTCAACATGGAAAAGAATTTACACAGTTGATCCTGGAATATCAGGTAAAAGACCTTCTCAAAATTTTGAGAAGGTCTTTTTTATTACGAACGATTTTCCAAACGCAGCCCATGCCCACGCACGGTCACGATATATTCATGATTGGGGTCAATTTCTGATAAGCGATCCCGCAGCCTGCGAATGAGGGCATCCAAAGCCTGTTCAGAAACGCCCTCTGATTGTTCTTTGCCCCAAACGGCATCCACCAGTTTGTCTCTGGCCACTACCAGACCGGGTTGCTCGAACAAGGCTTCGAGCAAGCGGAACTGTGGCACAGAAAGCGGTGGCATCAGCTCTCGTGTGCCCACCCAAACACGCCGTGATTTTCGGTCAAGCAAAATGCCCTGCGCTTTTTTGATATCGAGTGTGGGCATATCTTCAAGCGGAACTGTCGCATCGGTGGAATAAAAGACGAACTTCTGCAGCATCGAAACCTGAAAAACGTCGCCATCGGCGAGCATGATGGGCTCCACTATTGGTTCCCCCTGAAAAAATGTGCCGTTCTTGCTGCCCAGGTCTTCCAGCAGGATTCGATGATTATTGACATCCTGCACCACTCTGGCGTGAATGCGAGAGACTTGCCGGTCATCGATCTGGATGGTACATTCAGAGGCGCGCCCGATCAACACCTCTTTGAAGATGTTCCAGCGTTGACCTTCCAGCGGTCCCTGCTGAGCCACCAAAATCGGATTTTGATCAAAATGGTTATTGCCCTGTTTCCCTGTCCCTGACAAGTGATTCGGCATCCCCGGGTAACTCTCCTCATGTATAATATATCAGAAATTTACTTTTTTATTTTAGCACTGTCAAGCACCATTGAGAGACTGGATATGCCGATTCCATCCAAAATTGGAGAAACGCTGCACGGCCGATACCGCATTCGCCGCATCATTGGGCAAGGGGGAATGGGATGTATCTATCTGGCCGATGATATGCGTCTGGAAGGGCGGCAGTGTGCGTTGAAAGAAGTGGAGCACGACCGCACCCTTCCGGCAAAAGTGGTGCAAGAAGCCCGCGACCAGTTCATGCGCGAGGCCACCGTTCTGGCACGTCTCGATCACCCCAATTTGCCCAAGGTATCCGATTTCTTTACCAGCGGTCCGAAAGACTATCTTGTCATGGATTTCGTCCCCGGCAAAGACCTGCGCACGCTCATGTCTGAAGCCCAGGAGAAAAAGAGTTTTCTTCCTGAAACGGACGTGCTCGACTGGGCGAACCAGCTTTCAGATGCGCTTATCTACCTGCACCAGCAAAATCCGCCCATTCTTCACCGCGATATTAAACCCGGCAACCTGAAGCTCATGCCCAACGGCATGATCAAGCTCGTTGATTTTGGGCTGGTGAAACTGCTTGCACCCGGTGAAGTGACCATCACGATTCTGCAGGGGCAAGGCACTGCTCTTTATACCCCCTTTGAGCAATATGGGGGCGATACGGGCCATACAGACGCCCGCAGTGATATTTTTAGCTTTGGATCCACCCTTTACCACCTGCTGACCAACCATCCCCCTGCCGACGCGCGTGAACGATTTCTGGCACCTGATGCATTGTTGGCGCCGCGCGAGATCAATCCGTCAATCAGCTTGCGCACGCAAAAGGCGATTCTCTGGGCAATGGAGCTGCACCCGGATGACCGCCCTGAAAACGTCGAAGCATTTCGTGAAGCATTAATCGGCAGCCGCCCCATCGTTTCGAGCAGCGGACGCAGAGTGCAGCCTAAATATGATTGGTTTCATTCACGATCTGAGCGCACGCTGGTCATTGTGGCGGCGGCGTTGAGTGTAATTACTTTGCTGATCACCTTACTTCACTAATATCTTTTTCTGACGTTTTTCCAGCCACCACCAGGTGAGCCCGATCAGCCAGCCAAATAACACGCCTGCGATGCATATTAAAGCAATTGCGGTTGAGCCGCTTTTATTAATTAATCCTGCACTACCGGGCAGTCCCAGCGTTAAGTAAAGGAAAACGAGATACCCACTCACACAGGCAAAGCCGGCCCAGCGAATCGCCCATTTGGTGCCGGATTGTTTAAGCCCCAACCAGAAGATGCCTGCTGAAAGACCCACCACCAATATAGTGACTAAAAGCCAGTCGGTCGCCATTGGCAATCCCATCGGATGTGAGTTGTATGGACGCAAACTCGCTTCTGTGTCTTCAGGTGTAGCTTCTTGCGTAGCGGCCTCGGTAGGAACCACCGTCGGCTCTATAGAAGTGATCACGCCTCCGGCGTCGGTAATATCCAGTTGCAGAGTTTGAGAAACCAGTGCCGGTTCAGACTGAACCTTGATTTCCAAAATCCCTTTGTTGGCAATGCGATAAGTGGTTCGAGCCACACCATCAGTGGTGACTGTCTCAACTGTTTCGACATTGCCGCTTCCTGAGCCGGTGTCGATCATAAAGCGCACCACAGTGCCATCCGGGACCGGGTTTCCATTGTGATCTACGATCACGCCCGTACGAATGGGCAGTGTATCGCCTACGTTGAAGATCATAGCAAGCGTCGTGGTTGGCTGTAGAGAGGCTGTGGGTGCAACCTCCGGAACTTCTTCGCTGCCTTCCAGCATCAACTGGATGATCTGAGTTGGGTCGGGAGTCGTGACTGAGATCAGATCGTAGCCCACCCCGGCAACCGAAACCGGCAAATTCCCGCTGGGGATCAGTTCTTGAAATAGCACTCTGGCCGCGACATCAACAAAAGGTGCCGTTTTGCCATAAATGCCATAATATGCCGTTAACTTTGAAATGTCGGTCGCATCCAAATAATAGGGAGCATTGAAGGCAAACCCGATCACATGCTTGTTTTTGATCAGATCAGAGCGCTCAGAGAGAAAGCGTCTCACGATCTGCTGCCCGATGGCGGTCTGATTTTGCCCCAAAAAGGAAAGCACGATCCAATCGGCCGAGGCCAGATCGTCTTGAAGCTGATTAACGTCACCCGTTTGATCGAGCAAGTTTTGCAGGTCAACAAAAGAGTACGCTGAAAGGCGGTAGTCTTTTACCTGCTCCCCTGCCTGTGAGCCGTAAAGCCGGATCACTGAATCGCGCAGCATCTCGGGCGAAAAGACCGTCTGAGGTATACAGCCGCTGCACTGAGTTGCGCTAACGCGATCTGAAATAAAAACGATACGATCTGTGATCTGGGGAGGATCAGGCAAAACGGAGTCTACTTCACTCAAGCTGGGGCTGATGAGCGTGGCCGCTTCATTTGCCAACTGATAGGTCACCTGCTGCGACAGTCCCACTTCAGCCAGATCATTCTCGCTTCGCATTACTGTGGCAGCGTTGAAATCGGGATAAAGCTCGAACTTCAAGGTCAGCAAACGCAGCACCGCATTATCCACCTTTTCGGCAAATGCAGGGTCCTCAGTATACTTCTGGACAAATTGATCAATGATCTTGTTGACGGTGGTGTAATTATCATCATCACCGGTAGAACGGATGTTGCCCAAAAACAAAAGGTCATTGCCGGCCAGAAAAGCGCTTCTGGCAACCAAACGGGCATCGAAA
The DNA here is from genome assembly GCA_964459385.1 of uncultured Anaerolinea sp. Taxonomy (GTDB): domain Bacteria; phylum Chloroflexota; class Anaerolineae; order Anaerolineales; family Anaerolineaceae; genus UBA6107. The sequence continues at coordinate 23,701 of CAYWLG010000011.1, read as the reverse complement.
TTCGTTCCGGTAGAATCGAAGAATTTTTGTATCGAGACCGTGCCCAGGTCATCGCTGACCATAACGCCGCCAGCCTGGCGCCATGAAGAGAATTCGCTCAGCGCTAAAATTTGCTCCAATGCCGTGCTGTCCAATGAAACGGGTTTTGTTGTAGCACGGATGTTGCCCTGAAATCCCTGGTAGCGGATATGCGAGACCAGCAGGCCATCTGCCTTTTCCAACGGATCGGTAATGCCGCTGGTGATGGCCACAAAAGGTGCCAGTTCTATTTGCTTGAGCTGTTCAAGTGATTTTCGCACTGTGGCGACTTCATTTTCCGCCGGGCGGTCTGCGCTGCCACGGCCCGGAAAGTTTTTTGCGATCACGGCAATGTGGCCGTTGCTGCCTTCATGAACGCCGCGGATGTAAGACTGCCCCATCTGCCCCACCCAATAAGGGTCACCGCCAAAAAGTCGAACGTTCATGTCTTCACTGTCTACGGTGCGGGTGGAATCCAAGACATCCAGAGATGGCCCCAAGAGCAAATTGATCCCCAGGCTGTTGAGTTCCTGACCCAGCACTTTGCCGGTATCTTCGGCACGGGTCAAATTCCAGGTGGCACCGATCGCCATTTCGTCGGCAAGGGGTGTCAGTCCCGAGAGGATTTGGTCATTCGGTGAGCCATCCCCTTCTTGAGAAATCGCCACAAACAAGGGGATATTCACAGTTGAAACTGAATTATTGTTCCCGTAATTGAGTGCAATTGCCTGCAATGAATTGATCATCGTTTGAGCAGAAGAATTTGTGGCTTCTGGGCCGACAAAATTATCGTTGGCCTGTTCCAGCAATACTCCCCCCACGTGACGGTTATTTATCAGGTCATAGATCTGGCTGGTCTCACCCACTTCGGTGCCCTTAAAGGACACCAGAAAGAGCTGGCCCACCCTTTCTTCCGCATTCATGCGTTGAAACAGAGAATATGCTTTTTCAGCCGCTACGGTGGCCTGCTGATCGCTGGCAGCTTGAACCTGTGTCACAGCCCCAAGCAACTGAAACACTAAACCGGCGATCAGAGTGAAATTCAATAAACGCTTCATGCAGTCCTTCAGAATAGAATCATTGGCCAGAATATCTATGCTTAAGTTTTACTCAATTAATATTCTTTACTCATTTTAACAAAAATCCAAAAACACGAGCAGGGTATATGCACGTGTTTTTGGAAGTTTTGTCACTTCTTCTCGAATTTATTATCCGAATTGCCCTTAAGATAATCTTTCGAGAAAACTTCTTACTTCTCCATGCTTTCCATTATCTTGCGAGTGGCCAATGGGTCATCGGTGAAGAGGCCATCCACCCCGGCGGCGAGCATTTTGCGCACATCGTCTTCGTCGTTTACCGTCCAGGTGTGAACACGGCGGCCGCGCTTATGCTCATTTGCGACATATTTGGCATTCACATCTGTCAGATAGGGGTGAATAATGCTGGGGGATACTCCAAGACAAAAGACCGATCGTGAAAATGAGCCGGCAAACCCGGCCAGGCAGAGCAGCGCCACCGGAGCGTCCGGCAGCAATTGGTGCATGCGGCTAAGATTGCCCGGCAGGAAAGAGGAGAAAAGCACTCTTTCTTCCATGTGATTCACTTTCACCAAGTCAGCCACCTTTGGGATCAATTGATCGGTCTGTGATTTGTAATTGGTCAGTTCAACATTGATGAGAACATCCTGGCCGACCGCCTTGAACACCTCATCCAGCGTTGGGATTTTTTCGCCGGCAAATTTTTCGTTAAATTTGCTGCCGGCATCCAGCACTTTCAACTGCTGTAGGGTCAGTTGATTTACAAGGCCATTTCCGTCCGTGGTACGATCCACGGTAGGGTCGTGAATAACCATCACCTCGCCATCCAACGACAACTTGGCATCCAGCTCAATAAAATCGGCGCCGTGTTCTATGGCAAGTTTAAATGAGGCAATCGTGTTTTCAGGGGCGTGTGCACAGGCACCGCGGTGGCCAAAGATAAGGGGTTTTGAAAATTGTTTGAACATCCTATAGCTCGACAAAGTAAGAATCGGCGGCTCGATCCAGCATTTCTTTGCTCATCGTGGGTTCAACGCCCAGATACCTGGAGATGTCCACGATCTGATCGCAAAGGTCACGCGGATGCGATGCACGCATTTTGCGTTGTGGTTTGATATACCACTCCTGTAACAGGTAAGCCAGACCTTCATCTGAGTATTCAACCCCCTTGGAAGAGGCCACTCTTTTGAAGATTTCGCGGTATTCGTCATAGCTGGGGTCACCGATTTCGATCTTATGGCGCAAGCGGCGCAGGAATGCCTCATCTACCAGGTCTTTGGGGGGCAGGTTGGTTGAGAACATCACCAGCACATCGAACGGGATCTCGATCTTGCGCCCCGTGTGCAGCGAAAGATAATCGATACGGTTTTCCAGAGGCACGATCCAGCGATTCAACAGATCGCGGGGGCGTACCTGTTGGCGGCCAAAGTCATCGATCAGTAAAATGCCGCCATTGGCCTTCACCTGGAAAGGCGCTTCGTAATACTTCAGCGTATCGTCAAAGACGAGGTCCAGGCCAGAAAGGGTAAGTTCTCCGCCCACCACAATAAACGGCCGGCGAATGCGAATCCAGCGCAAATCTTTGCGCATACCACCGCGGCCTGGCGTGGTGGAACTTTCTTCTTCGGGAGCCAGTTGGTGATTCACCGAATCAAAAACTGTGATCACCTGCCCATCCACGTAGATGGAATAGGGAATATACATCGTCTGGCTTAAGATCAAATTGCCGATACTGCGCGCCACACTGGTCTTGCCGTTGCCTGGAGGGCCATAAATGAAGATGGATGTGCCTGAATTGACCGCCGGGCCCAAACGATTGAAGGTCTTATCGCTGAAGACCAGATCATTGATCACCTGATGCATGTGGCGACTGGTAACGGTCACCCTGCCGCGGCTTTGACGGCGCACCGAATCGTTATAAATATCCAGCGGCACGGGGGCAGGGCCGGCATATTGGCTGCGCTCCAATGCTTCGCGCGCACGGGTAATACCGGCTGTGGTAATGGCGTACAGGTAGGCGCCTTCTCCCAACCCGCCCATTTGCGAAGAGCGCACTTCCACCATCTTTTCTTTTTTCAGACCGTCCAAAATTTGATCGACCGTGCCAGAAAATGGCAGAGCCATCGCTTCAGCAATTTTAAAACCGGTCAGATAACCTTGAAAATACAAGATCTTCAAGGCCAGGTCTTGCAGCCAGAGAAATCCAAGCCCGGTATCGTCCACGCTGTTAATGGGCGGTGGCATGAAGCTCCCGCCGCTGCTGGCCACCGAATTTGGCATTTGGGTTGAGTCAATCGTCATGAAAACCCCTCCAGTTGATCACATTGAAAGGATCAGGGTATGATTTATTATAGCACCTGCCATTAATCATACTCAGGATAAGGCAAATGGAGGGGAATTTGGCTTAACAGATTTGGAAGTTTAAGCGGACTGTTTTGCCGTGCGCAGTTGAAAAATTGCCACCCCGGCCACCGTCAGTGCAAGACCAATGATCTCCTGCGGGGTGTGGCGCTCACCCAAAAAGATCCAGGCCAGAATGGCGATCTGTACGAGCATGGTACTGTTGATGATGCTCGATTCGGTGGCGCTCAGTGTTTGTAAAATATAGTTCCATACCGTAAAGCAAAAAGCCGTATTCACCACCGCCAGCAAGAGGATGATGCCCCAGCTCGTCAGGCTGATCGGAGCGATTCCCTGCGTGGTCAAGCCAGTGATCAGCATCAAGACCGAGCCGATCGTCATGCTCACGATAGTGATCATCAATGGGCTGTGTTTGGCCTCACGGTTCACTTTGCGGCTGAGAATGGAACCGCCGATATTCGCGCTCAGGCTGATCGCGGCAAAGAGCAGCCCCAACCACTGGATGCCGCTGAAAGCCCCCGGATAAAAATATACAAAAATACCGAGTAGATTGAGACCAATGCCCAGCCACTGAACCCAGGTGGGGCGTTCTTTTAAAAAGACCATGCCCGAAAAGGCCACAAACAAAGTCGTCAGGTTGAGCACCAGGCTCACGGTCACCGAAGGCAGGTAGGCCAGCGCTAAAAACTGTCCACCTTGTGCGAGCGCGTAATAGACCACCCCAAGGGCCACCATGAGCAGCCAATCACCAGCATGCAGATGTTTCACCTCATCGCGTATCTGTTTTTGGAACAGGAAAGGGAGCAAAACCAGTGAGGCCAAAAAGTAGCGCAGACCGGCAAACGTCATGGCCGGAATTTCTTTCAACCCGATCTTGATAAAGATCCACGAGGTAGACCAAATAAAGGTCACCAACAGGCCCAGCAAAACCGCTTTCAGGTGTGAAGGGGGCTTCAAGTTTTCATCCTTAAAGACCAGAAGGACGCATATCGCGCACATTCAACTGCATGGTGCGGTTGCCCATGTAAGAGTTTTCTTCAATATTATAGAGGATGTCAAATTTTCCCGGCAGCATGGGCAGCCAATCCGCCTGATTCCAGGCCACCGCATCCAGCAGGAAATAGCCTGCCAGGCAAGTGAGCTTAAGGTGTTTCTTTTCAGCCCCGATGGCGCGCGCCGCCTTGATCTCGACATTTCGCGAAATAAAGACCGCGTTGGGGTTTTCCATGCCGGTGGGTTGCAGTTTTTCAAGATCGCGCAGAGAAACTTCTTTGACCTGCTCAATTGGCATTTCGAGATCGGCTTTCAGCGTCTTGCGCAGTTCTTTGCCGCTCAGCTCCCGCTCAGCCACCGCCTGGATTCGCTCCAGAAATTGATCTACTTTTGCCTTCTCAAGGGTAAAACCGGCCGCCATAGAGTGCCCCCCATGACGAACCAGCAGGTCGGCGCATTCATCCAGTGCCTGGGTGATATGAAATTCTTCAATGCTCCGGCAAGAGGCTCTGATCACATCCCCTTCAATGCTGCCCACGATCGCCGGGCGATAGTAGGCTTCGACCAGGCTGGTGGCAACCAACCCCATGACCCCGGCATTGTAATGCTCATTGAAGGTTGTTAATATGTTAAGCTCCGGTTCAGGGCCAAACTGATCTTCGGCCATGGCGCGCATTTCTTTGGTCAACTTTTGGCGTTCAGCATTCTGGTTGTCGAGCTTTTGGGCCAGGATGGCCGCCTCTTCAACAGAATCGGCCATCAACAAGGAGTATGCCTGCAAAGCAGATTCCATGCGCCCGGCCGCATTCAAGCGCGGGCCGATCATATAGCCGATATCCCCGGCTGATACGCGCTGCGGGTCACGCCCGGTCACCCTGATCAAGGCCTGCAAACCGGCTCGTTTGCCCTGGCGAATTAATCCAATGCCACGCCGTACCATCACCCGGTTTTCGCCGACCAGCGGCACCACATCGGCCACCGTACCCAGAGCCACAAAATCGAGCCAGTCATCTGCGCTCCAATCGCCGGCTTTCCGTTTTGCAAAAAGCCCCTGAGCGATCTTGTAGGCCAATCCCACCCCGGCCAGATCCTTATCAGGGTATGGGTCTCCCTCTCTTTTTGGGCAGATGACCGCCACCGCGGCGGGCAACTTATCTTTAGGGTAGTGATGATCGCTGACGATCATATCCACGCCCAATTGATGCGCCAGCTCCGCCTCTTCAGGTGAACGAATGCCGCAATCAACGGTCAAGATCAATTTGGCACCGGAATCTGCCAGAAGCTGGACGGCTTCTTTATTGACCCCGTAGCCTTCATCAAATCGATTGGGAATGTAACGCGTCACTTTGGCGTTGAACTTTTGCAGCACCTGCACCATCAAAGCTGTGGCAGAAACGCCGTCCACATCGTAATCGCCATAAACGACGACCGATTCCTCGCGGTCAATTGCCTGCAGCAAACGTTCGATTGCCTTCTCCATATCGAGCAAGAGAAACGGGTCGCCCAGCGGAGAAGCGGCATTCAGGTAATCTGCCGCGCATTCGGCATTATTGCAGCCACGATTAAACAGCAATTGGCGCATATAGGGTGGATAGATGTTTAATGCCTGGTCTACTTCCGCAGAAATGCGCGGATAGACCCACCAGTTTTTTGCTTTGGGCGTATTTAACAAGGGTGATTCACCTTTATTCGTCGTAATAATAACGTGGAACGCGCGCAGAAAGCCCGCATACTACTTCGTAATCAATGGTATTCCAGCCGGCCGCCACTTCTTCGGCACTGATGCGTTCATGCCCCTGTGAGCCGATGAGGATCACCTCATCCCCTACTTTTGCATCGGGCACGTTTTCCAGCTTCCACATGGTTTGATCCATGCAGACCATGCCCGCCTGTTCCACGCGCTGACCGTTGATCAGCGCGATGTTGCCCAACTTGCGGCGCAGGCCGTCGGCATAGCCCACAGCCGTGGCGCCGATCCATTCCTCTTTTGAGGTGATGTAGCGGTGGTTGTAGCTCACGCCTGAGCCGGGCGGCAAAAGTTTGACGCTGGTCAGCCGTGTCTTCCAGGTCAGGGCGGGTTCATATCCAGCAGGCAATGGAGCTTCGGCGGAAGGGTTCATGCCATAAATGGCAATCCCCGGTCGCACAGCGTCGTACCAGGTATCGGGATGATAGAGGGTTGCCGCCGAGTTGGCTGCATGGATGATCGAGGGTCGAATCCCTACGCTCTCCAGTTCGCTCAGTACACGCTTGAATTTGATGTTTTGATCATCCGTAGTCGTCTTATTGGGTTCATCGGCGCTGGCAAAATGAGTAAATAGACCTTCCACATTGATATGCGCCATTTTTGTCACACCGGCCACGAAATCGGCGGCCTTGTGCGGAAAAATGCCCAGCCGCCCCATACCCGTGTCGATTTTAATATGAACGTTTAATTTCCCTGAGGTAGAATGAGCCGCCTCTTCATATTGAGGCGCGTTCTCATAATTGAATAATGCCAGTGAAATCGAGTGCTCAATCGCTTTGGGAACTTCCAATGCGGAGGTATAGCCCAAAACAAGGATCGGGGCGCGGATGCCTGCTTCGCGCAGAGCGATTGCCTCCTCAAGACGGGCCACGCATAAACGGGCAATCCCGGCCTGTTCTGCCGCTTTGGCCACGTCGAACAGGCCATGCCCATAAGCATTGGCTTTCACCACGGCCATTACCGGCCGGCCGGTGAGCTTGTTGATTCTTTGAATGTTACGTTTGATGGCCCCTAGATTGATCTCTAACCAGATTGATTTTGCCTCAGTGTCCATGGCACAAGTATAAATCACCTGTATATCATGAACAAGGTTATCCCCTTTTCAAAATCTACACATATTTTTCCGGCAAATTGATTTTTATGATGAAAAGCCCCCTTTAGCGAAGGCATTTACTGTTTTCAACCGACAGCGCATTTACAGGCTATAATACGCACTGATGGAAAAAAACTCATTCACCTTTGATATCGAACAACGCGAAGATCGCGCCCGCGCCGGGGTATTTCACACCCCTCATGGGGATCTGTTGACGCCCGTGTTTGCGCCGGTCGGTACCCAGGCTACCGTGAAAGCGGTCACCCCGGCCCAATTAAAAGAGACGGGGGCCAGCCTGGTGCTTTCGAACACTTATCACCTTTACCTGCGCCCCGGTGCTGACCTGGTGGCCGAGTTTGGCGGCCTGCATGAATTCATGCAGTGGCCCGGCCCCATGCTCACCGACTCGGGCGGCTTTCAGGTTTTCTCTCTTTCGGATACGCGCAAGGTGGATGAAGATGGCGTCACGTTTAAAAGCCACATTGACGGTTCAACGCATCGCTTCACCCCTGAAAGCTCCATCCAGATTCAGGAAAAACTGGGCGCGGATATTATCATGGCCTTTGATGAATGCGCCGACCCCAACAATGCTGCCTACATCCATGATTCGATGCGCCGCACCCATGCCTGGGCAGAGCGCTGCCTGAAGGCAAAATCGCGCTCAGATCAGGCGCTTTTCGGCATTGTGCAGGGTGGCGTTGACCCGGCTCTGCGTGCCCAATCGGCGAACTTCATCGCCTCTCTGGGCTTTCCAGGTCACGCCATTGGCGGGCTTTCAGTGGGGGAATCAAAAAAAGAGATGCACGACATGTTGGATGTGGTCAATGGCATTTTGCCCGAAAACAAGCCGCGCTATCTGATGGGCGTGGGCTCCCCCGAAGACCTGATCAATGGCATTTTGCGCGGCGTGGATATCTTCGACTGTGTGCTGCCTACCCGTCTGGCCCGCCATGCAGCCGCTTTCACCCCCGGCGGGCGCGTTAACCTGATGAACGCCTCTTATGCTCACGATCATGGCCCCATTGATGAAAGCTGCGATTGCTATGCCTGCCGCACCTTCACGCGCGGTTACATCCGCCACCTCATCATCGCCAAAGAAATGCTAGCCGCAACATTGATCTCCATCCACAATATTCGATTTTTGGTCTCATTGGTTCAAAGATCCCGCCAGATGATCCTACAAAATCAATTCAGCGATTTTGCAGCCGATTTTCTGGAAAAATATCAACCGCGTTCAAAACAGGTAAAATCATGACATTTTTACAATCGATCATTTTGGGTATCGTGCAGGGCCTGACCGAATTTCTGCCCATTTCAAGCTCTGCGCACCTGGTGTTGGTTCCCTACCTTTTCAACTGGAACTTCCCCCAAGAGCAGATCTTTCCATTCGACGTGCTGGTGCAGTTAGGCACGCTGGTGGCCGTCATCCTCTACTTTTGGAAAGACATCGTCGAAATTCTCAAGGCCTTCTTCAAGGGGTTGATCAACAAAGAACCCTTCAAAGACCCACAGGCACGTTTGGGATGGTATTTGATCATCGCCTCCATCCCTGCCGGCGTTTTGGGGGTCACGATCAAATCCAAAGTAGAAGCCGCCTTTGCCAGCCCCACGATCACTGCGCTGCTTTTGTTTGGCACGGCCGCCTTACTTATCATTTCTGACCTTGTCAGCAAACGCAGCCGCACCCAGGAAGATATGACCTGGCTGGATGCCCTTTGGATCGGTGCTTTTCAGGGGCTCTCTTTGTTCCCCGGCATCTCCCGCTCAGGCTCTACCATCGCCGGCGGCATGACCCGCAACTTTGACCGCTCCACCTCGGCGCGTTTCAGCTTCCTGATGTCCATTCCTGTCATGCTGGGCGCCGGTCTGGTGAGCCTCAAAGACCTGGCGGATGTTCCCAACCTGTCTGGTTTTTTGCCAGTGCTGGCAGCCGGTTTTGTTGCCGCTGCCATTGTCGGGTATCTGTCCATTCACTGGTTGTTATCTTTTATCAAACGGCAAAAATTCTGGGTGTTCGCGGTTTATTGTGTGCTGTTTGCCGGTATCGTCTTGCTGGTGGGTGCCATCCGCTCTGGGAACGCCTCAGCCGCCCCACAGACCACGCCCGCGGCTGTAGTGACCTCCATTCAGCCAACTACAATTCAGCAAACGGCCGCCCCTGTCTCAACGGCTGCTTCGGGTGAAATTCAGGCGGTGAACGTCGCCTACACTGGTTCGCTCAACTGGCTGGTGCCGGCGATCAGCACCTGTGCGGATGCACTGCAAAACGTTCATCTGATTACCCATCAGGTGCCCACCGCACAGCTAAACATTGAGAACGCGGATGTACTGCTGCGTTGGGGAGCCCCCACCCAATTGGATCTTTATTCTGCCCAACTTGGCAGCGATCATTTGGCCGTCGTCGTCAATCAGAATTCTCCCATGCAATCGTTAACCCTGGAATCCGCCAGAAAGGTGTTTGATGGTGAAGTAAAAACCTGGGGGGCTTTGCAAGCGCTTTGCCCCGATTGTTTTTCATCCGCTTACTCTGAAGAGACCTATAAAGATCAGGCCATCTTACTGAATTTCTACTCTCCTGATGAAGACATTCAAGTGCTGTTTGATCTGGCCATCATGGCCGGGCAGCCGGTGGACAAAGCTGAGGCTACGTTGATCCCTGACACAGACGCCATGTCTGAGGCTATTTCAACCTCGACCTATGCCATTGGTTTTATGCCCGGTCGTGCCGTATCTGACCCAGTGAAAGAGGTAAGCGTTTCTGATGTAGATGCGATCAGCCTGTCGCAGCCAATTCTGGCAATCGCAAAAACTGAACCGCAGGGGGCAACGCGTGAATGGCTGCTCTGTCTGCAAAAAGTGATCACCCCCTAATGAAATTCTCACAGACGATCAGACCTTAAAAATTTAGACGGCACCTGAAATCAGGTGCCGTCTCTTCTCCTCAGGGCTTAGAAATTAAGCCACTTCCAAATAGCGTTCCACTTCCCAATCCATCACGTTGAGACGATATTCTTCCCACTCGGCGGATTTGGCACGTACAAAAGCGTCGTAAGTGCTGGGGCCCAAGGCACCTTTGACCACAGCGTCTTTATCCAGTTCCACCAATGCCTCTTTCAAAGAGCCAGGCAATTCGGTCACTTTGCGTTTCTTGCGATCGGCCTCGCTCATTTCATATACGTTAATGTTATTCAACGGAGAGGGCGGCACGAGACCCTTGTCAATGCCATCCAGAGCGGATGCCAGCATCACAGTGTAAGCCAGGTAGGGGTTGCATGAGGGATCCGGGCAGCGCAGTTCGGCACGAACGGCTTTGCTGTTGCCGGCTTTGAAGCGCGGCATACGGATGAGCGCGGAGCGGTTGGTCTGAGCCCAACCCACATAGACCGGGGCTTCATAACCGGGCACGAGACGTTTGTAAGAGTTCACAGTCGGCGCGGTGACGGCCGAGAATGAACGGGCATGCAGCAACTGGCCGGCGATGAATCCGTAAGCGATCTTGGACAGGCCAAACTCATCGGAGGGTTCGTAGAAAAGGTTGTTCCCTTTGGTGTCGAAGAGGGACTGGTGGCAGTGCATGCCGGAGCCGTTGATGCCAAACACAGGTTTCGGCATGAAGGAGGCGACCAAACCGTTCTGTGCGGCGATGGCCTTGACTGCGTATTTCAAAGTAACCACATTGTCGGCAGATTTCAACGCATCATCGAAGCGGAAATCGATCTCGTGCTGACCCAGAGCAACCTCATGGTGACCCACTTCGATCTCAAGGCCCATCGTATCCAGAGCTGACATCAGTTCGCTGCGCACACGGGCCGCTTCATCATTGGGCGAGAAATCAAAATAACCGCCCACATCATGCGGCACGGGGTGCACATTGCCGTTTTCGCCGGGATGGAAAAGGAAGAATTCAGGTTCAGAGCCAACATTGAACTTCCAGCCGCGTTTCTTCAGTTCATCCAACTGGTGACGCAGTGTGCCGCGCGGATCCCCTTCAAAGGGAGTGCCATCGGGATGGAAAATGTCACAGAAGATGCGGGCGCGTTTGTGCTCTGCCGGGGTCCAGGGCAATACCGCATAGGTATCGCTATCGGGCTGCAGCAGCATATCGCTTTCCTGAATGCGGGTGAAGCCTTCAATTGAAGAACCATCGAACCACAGACCATTTTCAAGGGCCTCTTCAAGCTGCTTGAGAGGAGCATCCACGCTTTTGACCGCTCCGGTAACATCAGTGAATTGGAGAGAGACAAACTGGACGCCATCTGCCTTGATCCGTTCAAATAACTCTTTCTTATCCATACAAATTCTCCTTGGTTAAAATACAAAGACATGCGGGAGCATGTCTTTGAAAATTAGCTATGCTTCCCTTCCAAAAATGCAAAATAACAGGCAATCACAGGCCTAGCCATTGATCCCACCTTGTCCCGTCTGTCGCCAAACGGTTTTCGATTTGATCTACTCTGGAAGGGAGAAAGGAGCTCATGGTCAAGCTCCGAAGGCATCCGCTGATCTTTCGATTTTCCCCTGTTTTTGCCCCCACAGGGTTAACCCTTTCTTGCGAAAAGGAACCTTCACCTCGTCATCTCTTCGAGATGCAGCCGCTATCTCTCTCTATTTATGTGCTTTTTAATATTGAATTATGATACAAAGAATTAAGATGAATGTCAATAGAAATTAATAATTTTAAGAAAATTAAGGTTATTGACACGAAGAACATTTGTACTATAATGAAACATGAAGTGTCTGCATGAAGTGTCTGCAGGAACTTTCTGTGTCAAAATTCGTTTTATACTATAATTTAGGAAATTAACTGAGGAGAATCCCATGGCGAAAAAAGCCGCGTCAAACAACTCGAATGAACTTTCCCCTGCATCCGCAGACTCCCCAATGAATGACGCCAAACGGGCCGTGCTCGATAAGGCCCTTGGCGATATTGAAAAACGCTATGGGCAAGGCTCGATCATGCGCCTGGGCGAAGCGCATCAACTGGAAGTGGAAGCGATCCCGACCGGTTCCCTTTCTTTGGATATCGCTTTGGGTGTCGGCGGGGTTCCCCGCGGACGCATTACCGAAATCTACGGGCCCGAATCTTCTGGCAAGACCACCCTTTGTTTGCATATTGTGGCCGAAGCCCAAAAGATGGGCGGAACGGTGGCCTTTGTGGACATGGAACATGCCCTTGACCCATCCTATGCCAAACGCTTAGGCGTCAACATCGAATCGCTGCTCGTGTCGCAGCCGGATACCGGCGAGCAGGCCCTTGAGATCACCGAAACCCTGGTGCGCTCCGGCGCCGTGGATGTGGTCGTGGTCGACTCGGTGGCAGCCCTGGTGCCACGTGCCGAGATCGAAGGCGATATGGGGGATGCCAGCATGGGTATGCAGGCCCGCCTCATGTCGCAGGCGCTGCGCAAACTCTCGGGCGCCATCAACCAGACCAAAACGGCCGTCATTTTCACCAATCAACTGCGCCAGAAGATCGGCGTCATGTTCGGCAACCCCGAGACCACGCCGGGTGGTCTGGCCCTCAAATTCTACGCTTCGGTCCGCCTGGACGTGCGCCGCATTCAATCGATCAAAGTAGGCGCCGAGATCGTGGGCAACCGCACGCGCGTCAGAGTGGTCAAGAACAAGGTGGCCCCCCCCTTCCGCACCGCCGAATTTGATATCATGTACAACGAAGGCATCTCCAAAGAGGGTGACATCATTGACCTGGCCACTGCTCTGGAGATCATCGCCAAACGCGGCGCTTTCTTCTCTTACGGCGAGATTCGTCTCGGACAGGGTCGTGAGAACGCCAAAGAATTCCTGCGCCAAAACCCTGAACTGTGCAAAGAGATCGATGCTGCGGTTCGCCAGCGCGCTATGGGCGGCGAGATTCCCCTCACCGTAGGCGGCGGCATGGGCGAAGACGATTCGAGCAGCGACGATTAACCCAAACGGTTATGAAAACAGGAAGAAATCATTCGCTGAGAAATTTTTTGATTCTAACAATGCTCACCCTCTCTCTTTTCGAGGGAGGGTGTGTTGCTCTTCGCCCGGTACGTGCACTGCCAAGTGAAGATCAAGCCCCGCTCTTTATTGCCCCAACTCTGGTGCCCACCAGCGTTCCAAGCCCTACGGTTGATCCAAACCAGCAGCCTGAAAACTGCACCAACAAGCTGACCTACCTGAAAGATCTATCGGTACCGGATGGATCGGTTGTCAATGTGGGAGCCAGCGTTCAAAAGCAGTGGCAGGTTCGCAATGACGGCACCTGCAACTGGAATGAAACTTACACGATCCGTCTCATTGGCGGTTCGGCACTGGGGGCAGCCTCTCCGCAATCAATCGTGCCGGCACGCGGCGGCGCAGACGGTGTGATTCAGATCGCCTTCATCGCACCCGACGAACCCGGCAATTACACTTCCACCTGGCAAGCCTACGACCCCTCCGGCAACGCTTTTGGAGATTTTTTCTCGATTGAGATCAATGTAGCCGCACCGTAAAGAGCTATCGAATGGTCCCTTCTCAAAAACGGTCTTCCAAAACGCGTTTTGTTACCTGGCTGATCCTCCTCGGGGTTTGCGGTGATATTGCCTTGTTTCTCTTCCTGGCCGGGTTCATTCATGTTCCGGGAGTGGCGCTCGCTTACACAGGTGTCCGCACACCCATTCCTCTGGATGCACTGCAGTTTGCCGCTTCCACCCTCACCCCATTTCAACCATTGCCCACTGATACCCCAACTTTCACGCCGATACCGACATTTACGAGTACACCCAATCCAACAGAGACCCCGCTGCCCACAAATACACCCTTTCCTACAAATACACCTCTGCCACAACCCACCAGTGATGGGCTGCCTGCATCGGCGGCCATTGCTGGAATTTATGGCTACGATCAAACCCACCGGCTTTCCTGTGAATCGCGCTCGGCGGTAGACTGGGCCCGCTATTTTGGGGTCAGCATTTCAGAAGACGATTTTCAATTGGCACTGCCTACCTCAGATGACCCTGATTCCGGTTTTGTTGGCTCCCCGGATGGGCTAGAAGGGAATTTACCTCCCAACGCTTATGGCGTTCACGCCGACCCGGTGGCCGCGCTGCTGCAGCAATATGGTCTGAACGCGCAGGCCAGACATGGCATGTCGTATGAAGAGTTGAAAAATGAGATCGCCAACGGTCATCCTGTGATCGTGTGGGTTTTCGGCAACACCTGGTGGGGTGGCACCTCGGTGCAATATACCGCCTCCAATGGGCACACCTCTACTGTGATCGCTTACGAACATACGGTCATCGTGATGGCCTATGACGACACCGAGGTGACTATCTTGGATGGGGGAAGTGTTTACTATCGCACGATCACTCAGTTTGAAAGTTCCTGGGCTACGCTCGGCAATATGGCCGTGATCATGAAATAAAAAGTCCCATCTTGAAATTCAAGATGGGACTTCATCTTCTTTACAGCAAAATTCTAGGTGCCTTCTTCCCAGGAGGCCAGGTATTTCACCTGCTGCGGGGTCAGTTCATCGACTGAGACACCCATCGCAGACAGTTTCAATTTGGCGATATTCTGGTCAATTTCAGACGGGACGCTGTAAACACGTTTTTCGAGTTTATCGGCATTCTTCACCAGATATTCGAGTGAAAGGGCCTGGTTGGCGAAAGACATATCCATCACCGAGGCGGGGTGCCCTTCAGCCGAGGCCAGGTTGATCAAACGACCTTCGCCCAAAATGAAGATGCGGCGGCCATTTTTGGTCACGTATTCGTCCACGAACGGACGAACCAGACGCTTGGAGGTGGACATCTTCTCAAGTGCAGGGATGTTGATCTCTACATTGAAGTGACCCGAATTGGCCACGATGGCGCCGTCTTTCATGACAGCGAAGTGATGCTCATCCACCACATTGATGTCGCCGGTGAGGGTGACGAAGATATCGCCGATCTTGGCAGCTTCCTGCATCGGCATCACGCTGAAGCCGTCCATGACCGCCTCAAGGGCTTTCAGGGGATCCACTTCGGTGACAATCACGTTTGAGCCCATACCGCGAGCGCGTGAAGCCAAACCACGGCCACACCAACCATAACCGGCAACTACAAATATTTTGCCAGCCAGCAGCACGTTGGTGGCGCGAATGATGCCATCCAAAGTGGATTGACCGGTGCCATAGCGATTATCGAAGAAATGTTTGGTCAGAGCATCGTTGATGGCGACGATCGGGTAGTTCAATGCTTTGTCGGCAGCCATGGCATGCAGACGAATCACACCCGTTGTGGTCTCTTCTGTGCCGGCGATCACACCGCTCAACAAATCGCGGCGATCTTTGTGCAGCACGCTGACGAGATCGGCGCCGTCATCCATAGTGAAATGGGGTTTGTGGTCCAATGCGGCATGGATGTGTTTGTAATAGGTGGTATTCTCTTCGCCTTTAATGGCATAAACCGGGATCTCTTCGTGCGAGACAAGAGACGCGGCCACATCATCCTGAGTTGAAAGCGGGTTGGAAGCGGTGAGCACCACGTCGGCACCCCCTGCCTGCAGCGTTTTCATCAGGTTGGCTGTTTCGGTGGTTACATGCAGACAGGCTGAGATGCGCATGCCCTTTAACGGCTGTTCTTTGGCAAAGCGTTCCTTCACCTGCCGCAGAACTGGCATTTCGCGTTCAGCCCAGTCGATGCGCAGGCGGCCACCTTCTGCCTGCTTAATATCTTTTACATCAAAATTAGGCATCTGTTCCTCCAGTTAGAATATCATGCTTCGAGCAAAGCATTCAAAACCCCGTGATCATCAAAATGCTCACGGTAGCGTTTGACAAATTCATCCACAGAATAATGGTGATTCTGTGTCCCCTTTTGTTCCAGTACATACGTGGCGGCCAGTGAGCCCATTTGCCCGCAGGTTTGCAGATCAAACCCAAGGCGATAGCCTCTCAAGAAACCACCTCGAAAAGCGTCTCCCACCCCGGTCGGATCGGCGATCTTATCCGCCGGCACAATGGGGATTTCAAAGGTTTTGCCACCCGATTTAACCAGGGCTCCCTTTTCGCCGCAGGTCACCACAACCAGTTTAGCATGACCTTCGATCATTTTGGCATCCAAACCGGTATGTTTTTGTAACAGCTCATACTCATATTCATTGCAGAACACTGCATGAGCCCCCTGCACACCACGGCGCAGTTCTTCATGATCGTTGCGTGCGATCTGCTGTGAGGGGTCATAGAGATAGGGAATGCCCAGCTCGGCACACTCGCGCACATATTGATCCATAGCGCCGGGGTCATTGGGGGAGATCACCACATAGTCGGCCTCACCGGGTTTGACCTGTTTCAGAGACATCTTGCCGGCATCGGCCATGGCACCCGTATAGAAACTGGCGATCTGGCAGTTATCCAGGTCGGTGTTGGCGAAGAAGGAGGCCGTGTATTTTTCGGGGATTTCCAGAACATAACGGGTATCCACCCCCTTTGATTCCAACCAGGCGCGGTACTCGGCAAAATCCTGCCCCACCGTGGCCAAAATCTTGGGTTTTTCTCCCAAGAGGGCCAGGGTGTAGGCGATATTGGGCGCGATCCCGCCGCGCTGGCGGGTCATTGAGTCCACCAAAAACGACAGGCTGATCTCATTCAGCTTTTCAGGAAGAATCTGATCTCTAAAATGGCCTGGGAAGGTCATCAAATAATCGAAAGCGACAGAACCAGTTAAAACGATTGACATGCCTCACCTGCTAGACTGGATATTATAAGTGCTTTGCCCCATGTTTTGCGCAAATGGGGGAGCTATCACACCCTGATCGGTCACCCAGGCTGTGATCAGTTCATGCGGGGTGACATCAAAGGCGGGATTTTTAACACCTGCGTTTTCAAGATAGACCTTCTCACCCAGCATTTCAAGCGAGTTGACCTCATCCGCGGGTCGTTCTTCAATTTCGACATGATCACCGTCCGGCATGGCCGGGTCATAAGTGGTCAGCGGGAAAACCGGATACACCGGCACATGATTGGCAGAAGCAGCCAAACTAAGCATGTAAGTGCCGATCTTATTGATGACGTCCCCATTGGTCGCCACACGATCAGCCCCAAACATCACTTTGTTCACGTCCCCTTTGTGCAAGAAGTAACCGGCAGCGTTATCGGTGATCACTTCAAAGGGAATGCCATACTGGCTGCATTCCCAGGCGGTCAGACGCGCACCTTGCAAGCGCGGCCGGGTCTCATCCACCAGCACATGCACCTTCTTGCCCTGTTCGTGCGCCAGACGAATCGCGCCCAAGGCAGTGCCCCAATCCACCGCGGCCAGAGAGCCGGTGTTGCAGTGATGCAGAATCGTATCGCCATCTGAAATGAGGGCGGCGCCAAAATTGGCCATGCGCAAATTGGTGGCAACATCCTCTTCGGCAATCGCCAGCGCTTCAGCGGTCAGCCGCTCTGCCAGATCGCTGTCTGGAATGGATTCATCCAAAACGACCTTTAACATGCGGCGAATGCCCCAACCCAGATTCACTGCGGTAGGGCGGGCATTTTTGATCGCTTCAGCTTTTACAAGCATGGATTGTCTTAAGCTTTGAGAAGTGTGAGCCGATGCATCGCGGGCGTACAAAGCCAGAGCAAACGCCCCAGCCACACCAATGGCCGGTGCGCCGCGAATCGCCATCGTTTGAATGGCTTCGATCATTTCATCCGCGGAGTGAATATGCAAATATTCCAACCGATTGGGCAGGCAGCGCTGATCAATCAGTCTTGCAACTCCGGTTTCATTGATCCATTCAATCGTCCTCATCAAACACCAAATAACGCCCTCTTGGAGAGCGTTATTTCCGATCAAGTTTAACATGGATGGGCCTTATTGGCAATGTTCACCCGATTATTCCGCTCTTTTTCTTCACAAAATAAGGTTAAAATGAACAAGTTGAAACCTTCACCAGAAGGCTTTGAGGACAACACAATATGAAAAAAACTTTCCTTTACTCCGTCTTGATCCTGAGCTTTGCACTCAGCGCCTGCACTGCTGGTAACGCCCCCAACTCTCAAGATCTGGCGAATGGTTCTTCCAATGATGCCCAAGCCATTGCAGCCACACCCACCCTCACACCTACCCCTACTCCGGCTGTCAGGGTTTCTCTGGGAGAAGAAGCACTGCGCAATGGCGATTATGATCAGGCCATGAGCGAGTTTAATCTGGCCCTTGCTTCTTCTGATCAAGACATCGTGGCTGAATCCACTTTGGGGCTCGGCCTGATCTATTACTATAAAGAAGATTACAATCAGGCCCTGCAAAAATTGGGCTGGCTGGTGAACACCTTTTCTGCAGGCGATTCACGCACGAAAGGATTTTTCTATCTTGCCAAGACCTACGAAGCAATGGGCGAATCTGCCCACGCAGCCGAGGCTTACAAGAATTACCTCAGCCTGACCTCCACCGTGCTGGACGGGGACATTCTTGAGATGGAAGCGGATAACCTTTACGCAGCCGGCAACGTCAGCGAAGCGCTAAGCGTCTATGCCCAGGCACTGCCCCTGGCCCGCCCCGAAAACAAAGAAGGGGTACAACTCAAAATTGCCAAAGCCACTGAGGCAAATGGGGACGATGCTTCTGCAATTGAACAATACCTTTCGATCTACAGCAATAGCTCAAACGGCTATACGAAGGCCGCTGCCAACCTGGCACTGGGCGACATTTATCTCAAACTGGGTGAAGCCGATCAGGCCTACGCCCGTTTCCAAGACTCGGTAGCCCAGTTCCCGACAGCTTATGATTCTTACAGCGGCCTGGTGGCGCTGATCGAAGCCAACCAACCGGTAGATGATCTGCTTCGTGGCATCGTCGATTATTACGCCGGCCAATATGGAGTGGCCATTTCAGCTTTTGATCGCTACATGGCCGACAACCCGGATCACACGGATACGCCCAATTATTACAAAGCCCTCAGTTACTGGCAGATCGGTGAATATGAGCAGGAGGTCGCCACATGGAATACCCTGATCAATGATCGCCCCAATGGGGAACATTATGCGCAAGCCTTCTTGGAAAAATCGCAGACCCAGTGGTATTCGCTCAACCAGTACGCCAATGCGGCACAAACACTGCTTCAATTTGTGGTCATCGATCCGGGGGCGCCGCAGGCAGCCAATTACATTTTCAGAGCCGCTCGCCTGTATGAACAAGACAATCAGCTTGAGCGGGCCGCACAGACCTGGGAACGCGTCATTAACGAGTACCCGGCCGATGAAGACGCCATTCTGGCCCAGTTTGAAGCCGGCATTTGTTATTATCGCCTCCAGCAGTACGATAAAGCTCTGGTAACTTTCATGAAGAACTCGCTGCTGGTATCGTCCACCTCCGATAAGGCTCGCGCTGAGCTGTGGATCGGGAAGACGAACGACAAACTCAATAAACCGGACGACGCCAAGGCAGCCTATCAGTTGGCTGTTGCGGCCGACCCCACCGGCTATTACTCCATTCGCGCGGGTGAGATTCTCAACGGTCAGTCCCCCTTCCCGGCCAGTTCTGCCATTGATCTGGGCATCAACTGGGAAAATGAAGAAAAAGCGGCCATCCAGTGGATGAAGTCCAAATTCAATCTTACTGCCGATGTCGATCTGAGCCAACCCGGTGATCTGGCCAACAATATTCTTTACCAGCGCGGAGATGCCTTCTGGAAACTTGGCCTTACTTCTCAAGCACAATCGGAGTTTGAAACGCTACGTCAGCAACTGACCAGCGATGCCGCCAACAGTTTTCGTTTGATGACGCACCTGCGTGAGTTGGGGCTGAACCAGTCAGCGGTGTTGTGCGCCAGGCAAATTCTGGATCTGATCGGTATGGGCCAGGCCACTTTCCTGGGGGATACGCCCGATTACTTCAATCACATTCGTTTTGGCGTTTACTATCGCGACCTGATCGTGCCCACCGCTGTAGAGAACAGTCTCGACCCGATGCTCTTGTTCAGCGTCATTCGTCAGGAGAGCCTCTTTGAAGCGGATATCGTCTCCAGCCAGGGAGCCAGCGGCCTGATGCAGATCATTCCTGCCGTCGGCAGCGAGATTGCCGGCGAGATGAATTGGCCAGACAATTACATTGACGCTGACCTTACCCGACCCTACGTGAACGTCAAAATGGGCACGCACTACCTGGCAAAATGGATGAACTACTTTGGTGGTGATCTCACCGCTGCCCTGGCTGCTTATAATGGCGGCATCGGCAATGCCATGGCCTGGAAAGAGCTTTCAGGCAATGACCCCGATCTTTTTCTCGAAGTCATTCGTTATGATGAAACGCGCGATTATGTTCGCTACATCACTGAAAATTTCGAGATCTATAAACAGATCTACACTCACCCCTAGACTTCGCCAATCGGTTATCGGGCGGGCCAATTGGCCCGCCCGAATTTTTTAAGGTAAATGCTTTTAAAAGTGCTTGACTTTTGTAAATAATTATTTATAATAATTATAAATAAGGAATTATTCTAAATATGGTTTACGCACATCAGGATTTCTCACAACTGCTCCACCAGGCCGGTCTACGGGTTACCCCGCAGAGGATCGCTATTTGCGAAATGCTGATCCATACCGAGGCTCACCCGACCGCCAATGACATTTACAGCGAATTGAAAGATCAATATCCTTCCCTCTCACTGGCAACCATTTACAACACACTGGACGTGCTGGTGGGGATGGGCGCTGTCAATGCGCTTGGCAGCATTGGGGATGACAAAGTCCACTTTGATGGAAATACCTCCCCGCACATCAACCTGGCCTGTGTAAAATGCCACAAGATCGTCGATCTTCCCTCGCCCAATATTTTGGCAATGGATGATGAAATTCATCAGCATTCCGGCTATCAGGTATTGGGGTCGCGGGTGCTCTACTATGGTATTTGCCCTGATTGTCAGAAAAACGTTTAGAAAAGTTCAACCATCTCATTTTTCACTTTTGGAGGAAACTATGGAAACCGAACAAATTACAACCGCACCTGTCTCAATGCCGCGCATCGGCGACAAAGCCCCTGAGTTTCGCGCTGTAACCACCCAAGGGGATATCAATTTCCCGGCCGATTACAAGGGCAGCTGGGTCATCCTTTTCAGCCATCCCGCTGATTTCACCCCCGTTTGCACCTCAGAATTCATGACCTTTGCCACGCTCGAAGAAAAATTCGCCAAGGCCAACACCAAATTGGTCGGTCTCTCGGTGGACGGTCTTTACAGCCACATCGCTTGGCTGCGCACCATCAAGGACAAGATCGAATACAAGGGGATGAAGAACGTTGAAGTGAAATTCCCGCTCATTGAAGACATCACTATGGAAGTGGCTCACAAATACGGCATGATCCAGCCCGGCGAAAGCAACACCAAGGCCGTGCGTGCTGTTTTCGTGATCGACCCCAAAGGGATCATTCGCACCATCATCTACTACCCGCTCAGCCTGGGCCGCAACTTTGACGAACTGTATCGTGTGGTCGTGGCCTTGCAGACCGCCGATGAGTTTTCTGTGGCCACCCCTGCCGACTGGCGCCCCGGAGATGAAGTGATCGTCCCCACTGCCGGTTCGTGCGGCGTTGCCAAGAACCGCATGGAAGGTAAAGAAGGCGATATGCACTGCTACGATTGGTTCTTCTGCACCAAACCCTTGGAAGAAGAAACCATCATGAAAAAGATCCTTAAAAAGAACTAGCTCAACGTTAGACGAGAAAAAGGGTATCCGCATGGATACCCTTTTTGTGTGCAACTTGCACACCTATTTCTTGAACTTGTTTCCTATAATTCAATTACCCAAAACTTACCGGTGGCTCCATCCTTTGATCTAAAAATAAAAGGAATTCATTTGAGAGAAACCAAGTGAATTGCCTCTTTAATTCAATTTAGTCATCGGAGAATCACTATGCTCAAAAAATCTGTCAGCATCTTCATCATTTTGCTCATGGTCGCACTTTCGATCAGTTGCTCGATCGTGCCCCAGGTCGTCAAGAACATTTTTGCCACGCCGACCCCCACCTCAACCGCAACACCCACAGCGACACCGGTTGCACCAATTATTTTTTACCCGTGCGATCGTCAAGATTGCTCTGAGGCCAGCCGAATCGAGGATTGGTTTGGCGGTTATGCCGAATCGGGAGAAGAGAACGTGGTTGAAATTCCCTTTGACCAGCCGATCACCCTCAGTGAGGAATGGTACGCGGCCGACGAAGTGCACTTCGCCGAAAGCAAACCCCATATCGAATGGGTATTCACCATCGACGGGCAAAACTACTTTCGGGATGATCTGTTGACCAAAAGCACGGTGACCGATTATCTGGACCGCACGCTGGAATACCCGGCCGAATTTTTGAGTGTGGTGCTGGATGATTGGCAGATCGGTCAACCGCACACCATCCAGATGGGCTACACGGTACGTGGTGATATGGATGATGGACTGATCGGGTTTCACGATGGCTACGAAGAAATGCAGACCTGGCTGATCAAACCCATCTTCATCCCAACTGCAACCCTGACCCCTACAAATACCAATACGCCCACCCTCACGCCAACCCGCACCCCGACCAAGACCAGTACCCCCAAACCCACGGTGTACAACTCCCCAACGCCTGCATGCAGTGCGAACTCGATCATTGAGATCGACAACACCACCGGCGGGAGCCTGACCCTCAATCTGTATGGTCCGGCGGACTACTATTTTTATCTTGGCTCAGGGGTGACCAGCCTGAATGTTTGTTCAGGCTCCTATGATTACGAAGCCTGGGGCTGCGGCGGTGCCTATGATTCAGGCGTCATCAATAGCAGCGAATCGCATGAGTTCTACTGTTATTGATCCTCTACAATAAGCTCGAAATTCCTTGAAAGTTCGAGGGGAACTTTAATTAAAAATACCGCCCGTTGAAACGGGCGGTATTTTGTTCATTAATTTAGATCTTAGTGCTCGGGCTTGTAGGCTTTCAAAGCTTCTTTGCGGGCTTTGGCCAAATCGGGGTTCAAGGCAGCCTGGGCGGCGGCAAGACGAGCTACCGGCACACGGAACGGGCTGCAACTGACGTAGTTCTGGCCGATGCTGTAGCAGAAAGCGATGGAAGCGGGGTCGCCACCATGCTCGCCGCAGATACCCACCTCAAGGCCCGGACGGGTCTCACGACCGGCGGAAACGGCCATCTTCATCAGTTTACCCACACCCTCCTGATCCAGGGTCTGGAAGGGGTTCTTGGGCAAGATGCCTTCTTCAACGTAGCGCACCAGGAAGCTGCGCTCGGCATCGTCGCGGCTGTAGCCAAAGGTCATCTGGGTCAGGTCGTTGGTACCGAAGGAGAAGAACTCGGCCACGGTAGCGATCTCACCGGCCACCACAGCGGCGCGCGGGATCTCGATCATGGTGCCGAACTTGTAAGTGAAGGTCACTTTCTTCTCATCCATCACCTCTTTGGCAATGGTGATCAGGCGCGGCTGGATCCATTTGAGCTCATTGATGTGCCCGGTCAACGGGATCATGACCTCAGG
>CAYWLG010000010.1:0-104157 GCA_964459385.1 uncultured Anaerolinea sp. | reverse complement strand
GCTGGATCCATTTGAGCTCATTGATGTGCCCGGTCAACGGGATCATGACCTCAGGTTTCACCACGATGCCACGCAGGGTGCAGTCGGCGGCGGCTTCAAAGATGGCGCGCACCTGCATCTCAACGATCTGCGGCATGGCGATGGAAAGGCGCACCCCACGCAAACCCATCATTGGGTTGCTTTCGTGCATACCCTTCACTGCCTCGAGCAGAGATTCTTTCTCGGCCAGGCCTTTGGTCTCGCCCTTGACGCGCATCGTGACCACTTCTTCGAGAAGAGATTCTTCAGAAGGCAGGAACTCATGCAGCGGGGGATCAATGAGGCGGATGATTACCGGGCAGCCATCCATCGCTTCAAACAGACCATCAAAGTCTGAGCGCTGGAACGGCAGCAGTTCATCGAGGGCAGCTTTGCGGGTGGCATCGTCTTTGGCCAGGATCATGCGCTGCACGATGGGCAAGCGTGTGGGCTCAAAGAACATGTGCTCGGTGCGGCAAAGGCCAATACCCTTGGCGCCATATGAGCGGGCGCGGCGGGCATCTTTGGGATAATCAGAGTTGGCCCAGACTTGCAAACCGGCGATCTCATCGGCCCAGTTGAGCAGGGTGAGGAGGTCGGTCTGTTCTTCGATCGAAGGAACGGTCAGGTCAATCTTGCCGGTGAAGACATCGCCGGTGGTGCCATCAACTGAGATCCACTCGCCTTCTTTGACGGTGACGCCGTTGGCAACCATGGTGCGTTTTTCGAGGTCAATCGACACAGAGGAAGCGCCCACAACACAGGGCACACCAAACTGGCGGGCAACCACTGCGGCATGAGAGGTAGCGCCACCTTCAGAGGTGAGAATACCTTTGGCGGCGAGCATACCGTGCACATCATCAGGCTTGGTGAAGGGGCGCACCATGATGGTGGCCTGGCCTTCTTCTTTGGCCATCTTTTCGGTCAGATCGGCATCGAAGTAAACCTGTCCCACAGCGGCACCAGGAGAAGCATTGACGCCGTTGGCGAACCAGCGGCCGTCTTTCTTGGCAGCGGCTTTGGTCTCGGCAGTGAATTGCGGGTGCAGCAAAGTGTCGACGTTTTCAGTGGTGACACGTTTGATGGCTTCTTCTTTGTTGATGAGACCTTCATTCACCATATCGACAGCGATTTTCACTGCGGCACGGGCGGTGCGCTTGCCATTGCGGCACTGCAGCATCCACAAGCGGCCATGTTCGATGGTGAATTCAACATCCTGCATATCGTGATAATGCAATTCGAGGGTCTTCACAACTTCAAGGAACTGTTTGTTGGCTTCGGGCAGAACGTTCCCGAGGGTATCGATCTTTTCGGTATTGCGAATACCGGCCACAACATCTTCACCCTGAGCGTTCAGCAGGTAATCACCATAAAGGATGGATTCACCGGTGGACGGGTTACGGGTGAAAGCCACACCGGTGCCGGAATCCCAGCCCATGTTACCAAAGACCATGGTCACGATGTTGACGGCGGTGCCCAGATCATCCGGAATGTTGGTGGCGCGGCGGTAGTCCACGGCGCGTTTACCGTTCCATGATTTGAACACGGCTTCGGTGGCCAGCTTCAATTGATCGAGGGGTTCCTGGGGGAAATCTTTGCCATAGTGTTTCTTGACGACGACCTTGAATTTTTCGACCAGATCTTTCAGGTCGTCAGCGGTCATATCGGTATCGGCCTTGTAGCCTTTTTCTTTCTTAAAGCCATCCAGCACTTCTTCGAAGGCTTCATCGGGCAGATTAAGAACCACGGTACCAAACATCTGGATCAAACGTCGGTATGAGTCGTAAACGAAGCGTTCGTTGTTGGTCAACTTGACCATGCCTTTGGCAGAATCATCGTTCAAGCCAATGTTCAGAACGGTATCCATCATGCCAGGCATGGAGAATTTGGCGCCAGAGCGGCAGGAGACAAGCAAAGGATTGTCAACACTGCCAAATTTCTTGCCGGCGTCTTTTTCAACGACTTTCAAGGCTTCGAGCATCTGATCCCACATACCAGCGGGGAACTCTTTTGCGGCTGAGTACGCATTGCACGCCTCAGTGGTTACGGTAAAACCGGGGGGAACCGGGAGTTTGATACGGGCCATCTCAGCGAGGTTGGCGCCTTTGCCACCCAGCAGGCCACGAACCTTTTCCCAATCGCCGCCTACGTACTTTTCGGCTTTTTCAATATCATGAAAAAGGTAAACCCATTTCTTTTCTGCCATTCTAGCCTCCAAATGAATTATTATTGCAAAACAAGCCGATTTTCCGGCATTATATAATTTTGGTTCTAAGTTTTAGATTTTACCATAAATCAAGTTGTATGAACCGCTCTCTTGCCCACCAATCGCCCGCCTTCCCAAAAATGGGAATCTGTAAGTCGTTTGCAAGGTAAAAACGTTACATTATGCCTGATAATAAGGATGTGTTACAAAAATATTACTGGAGCGAAAATGAAAATACTCGTCATCGATGATGACCCGGCTCTTACCGAATTAATCAAAGTGATCTTGCTCCCGACTGAAGCGCGCGTCATCCTGGCGAATTCTGGTGTTCAGGGTTTACAAAAATTGCAGGAAGTAAATCCAGACATGGTGCTTTTGGATCTGATGATGCCAGACTTGGATGGCTGGCAGGTCTGCCAATCCATTCGCAGAACCAGCCGCGTTCCTATTATGATCCTTTCTGTGCTCGATAACCCCGGCTTGATCGCCCGTGCGCTCGATCTGGGTGCAGACGATTACCTGGTGAAACCGGTCAAGAGTGCTACGCTGATCGCCCACATCAATAACCTCACCCGGCGCAGCCCGGAGCTGAACCCCAACACCTCTCCCCTCAAAATCGACGCCCTCACATACAAGTAAAAAAATCGCCTCACGGCGATTTTTTATTCGGCTTGGGTTGCGTGCCCAAGTTGCGCTTCCACCCACGTAAGCGCCTCTCGGCGAGAGTTTATCAACCCGGCAGCCTGTTCTTCTCGCAAATTCTCCAACAAAACCCCAATGGATGGCCCGGGGGTCAAATCGAACTCCAGCATCAGATCATTCCCATTCAGCAACATCGTGGGTCGAACCACTTCTGGTCTTTCGAACCAGGCGGATATGAGCGTTTCGCTTTTCTCAAGGGATGCCAGCCATTTTTCTTGGGACAACTCACTGGCCGGCAAGCTGATTTTTTTTGCCAGCGCCATCAAAACCAGATCCAGCCCCGCCTCTTGTATGCCTTGATAAAACAGGTAGATGCTGCGTGCATCCATCTCACCCAGTGAAATCAATTTTTCCACACGCTGTTCTTCAGCAAAGAGAAGCTGAATTCGATTGTGCTCCTCTTTAGACAGCGCCAACGATTGGGCAAAACCCTCACGCGACTCGATTGGCAATTGTCTGAGCCAAACTGCCGCCAGGGCCAATTGCTGTTCAGTGCGATCAGACGAATTTCGAGAATTGAAATAATCCGTCAGGCGAAAGTAAAACCTGCCCAGCCGCAAATTAAAAGAAGTTTCAAAGAAATCGCGGTTCGCGCTTTCTCCTTTTTTGCCCTCGATCAGCAAAAATAACTGTTTCAGGGCGGCTAATTCAGCAAAATTGATCTCTCCGGTTTCACCAGCCAGCGACTGCATGATTCCCAACCGGGACAGCAGGGTCATGCCCAGTGCAGGCTTCTCAGTTTCAAGAATTTTAAAAAGCTCATCGCGTTTTCTCTCAGACGAAATGTTGGCAAGCCCGGGGATGGCCATTTTCAAAGCGGACAGTGTGCCCGGCTCGATTTTCACGCCACAAGTGATCGAATAGCGGATGGCGCGAATCACACGAATGGGGTCGCGTGAAAAGCTGGTCTCAGTGCAAACACGCAATACTTTCTCAAGCAGATCGCGTCTGCCATTGAGTGGATCGATCACCTCTTCTGGAAAGTCAAAATCGATCGCCATGGCGTTGATCGTGAAATCTCTCAACGCGAGATCTTCCTCAATACTTTGGCCCTGCATTGCGGCGAAATCATAGATTTGATGATTGTGGGGTTGATTAATGACAACGCGAGAAGTGTTGCGCTTTTCATCGAGCATAAAAAAAGCACCGTTTAAACGACTGGCGAGTTTTCTGGCAATCTCTCGGGTATCGCCATCAACCAGAATGTCAATATCTTTATGCTCACGCTGCAGAAACAGATCTCGTACCACTCCCCCAATAAAATAGAGCTTCTGATCTGGGTGTTTTAACGCGAGCAGATCAGCATGTTTTTTGCGAAACTCTTGCAACCTGGCATCCACTTACCCCGCCTGATATTTTTCCAGATCGACCACCCCAATAAAAGGCAAGTTACGGTAAAAATCGTCAATATCCAAGCCATAGCCAAAAACGAACTTGTTCGGGATGGAAAAGCCCGTATATTTAACGGGCACCATTACCTCGCGTCGGTCTGCTTTATCCAGCAGCGTGCAAACGCAGATACTGGCCGGTTTGCGGGTGGAGAGCATTTCGAGAACGGCAGCCACCGTATGGCCGCTATCGATGATGTCTTCCACGATGATCACGTCCCGACCCCGAATATCCACTCCGAGGTCCAGATTGATGCGCACCTGCCCATTACTGGAGCGTCCCCCCACCCCATAAGAGGATACTGCCATAAATTCAATGGCATGCGGCACATTGATCTTGCGCATCAAATCGGTCAAAAACAGTACCCCGCCGCGCAGAATGCACACCAGAAGCAGCCTGTCACTACCGGCGAAATCTCGGCTGATCTGTGCCCCCAATTCGGCGATGCGCACCTGCAATTGATCTTCAGGGATCAGGATCTCACTCAGAAATTCTCGGTAATCTCGCATTTTGTCTCCAATAAGAATTAATCGCGCGGAACAATGTGATGTTTTCTGCAGCGTGCCTCATAAAGCTCGGATGCGCCAACGATGATAATGGGGTCATCATAGCGTGCCGGCTGGCCATTCACCAAACGCTGGGTGCGGCTGGCGGGCTCACCGCAGACCATACAGATCGCCTGGAGCTTATCAACGCGTTCAGCCAATGCCATTAAGACTGGCATGCAGGCGAAGGGATCTCCGTTAAAAGTTTGATCCAAACCGGCGGCGATCACGCGAATGCCGTTATTGGCCATTTTCTCGATCACCGCCACGATTCCATCGTCAAAGAACTGGGCTTCATCCACCCCCACGACAGTTGTATCTGCGGCCAGTTTTTCCAGGATCTGAGCAGAATTGCTTACCGGGATTGCCTCAAAGGTGGAACCGGCATGGGAGGCTACCTTTTGTTCTTCATAGCGGTTGTCGATTGCCGGCTTGAAAACTTGCACTTTTTGCTGGGCAATGGTCGCCCTTCTCAATCGGCGGATCAATTCATCTGTTTTTCCGCAAAACATCGAACCGCAAATGACTTCAATCGATCCCGAATGATTCATGCAAATCCTCCGCCTTTTTGTTTAACATTCTACAATAGTATCTAGAAAAACGCTTGCCAAACTTTTCAAAATTAATTAAAAAATCAACCTCCGTTTTGGGAGGTTGATTTTGTTTTATACAACTAAACAGCAATATCATCTGCGGCGGCCGGGAGTTCGTATCCCTGCGCACGCAGCATTTTCTTCATATCGATCAGAGATTTGCGGCCGAAGCCCTCCACGTTCAACAAAGCGGCTTCGCCCTCGCCCAACTTGGCGATGACCTGACCAACGGTGGTAAGACCAGCTTTGACCAAAGCATCAGCAGCGCGAGCGGGTAAACCGATTTCCTGCACGGTTTTGTCCAACGAAGTCTTTGAGGTTTCGCGGGCTTTCTTCTGATCCACAAAGTCCTGGCGGGCCTGCAGCTTCTTATAGAAGCGATCCACCTGTCCTTCAATGTCGATCAAACGCTGTTGCTGACCGGTGAAGAAAGGATGGCATTTTGAGCAAACCTCAGTATGAATTTCTTTACGAGTAGATCCAGTCGTCCAAGTATTGCCGCAAGAGCAAGTTACCTTGGCATCTGGATAATAAGTCGGGTGAATACCTTTTCTCATTCTTACTTGACCTTCCTGAAATAGTGTGTTTTTACAATTGCCTTTGGCGGATATGTAAAAACCGATTAGTTGGAAACGGTCTGTTTCACATGGACCCGTTTTTGGCCGTTAGGCATAGTCTCATATTCGACAACGCCTTCAGCAACCGCGAACAGGGTATCATCGGTGCCAACTTTTACATTCAAACCGGGTTTGATCTTGGTGCCACGCTGACGAACAAGAATGTTGCCTGAGAGCACTGCCTCACCGGCGAACTTTTTGACACCCAGCCGCTGTGCATTACTGTCACGGCCGTTACGACTGGAACCACCACCTTTTTTATGTGCCATTAGTTCTACTCCACTTTAATTGATTCAATTTTCAACTGGGTATACTGCTGGCGGTGCCCAGTCTTGACGCGAATACGTTTCTTGGGGGAATACTTGAAGGTAAACACTTTGGGGCCCTTCACATGGTCAACCACTGTGGTCGAAACGACCGCACCTTTGACCGAAGGAGTCCCGACTGAGACCTTTTCATCCTCGACCAGCAAAAAAACCTTGTCAAGATCTACTGCTTTGCCGACCTCGACCTCCAAAAGGTCCACCTCAATGGTGGCGCCTTCGACGGCTTTATACTGCTTGCCGCCACTTTCAACAATCGCATACTTCATACTGGTTTCCTCTCCAATCTTCACTTCACCGCTTTCTCGCGCTTCTAAGCGCAAGCTCACGGGGAAGTTGGGGATACGACATTTTGTCCCGGCACAACGTCCGGGAACAAGGCAGACCCAATTATAAAGGCTGCCTCTCACTCTGTCAATATGACTTTTTTGAGCGAATTACTTTTTGGTAAATGTCTGCTCAAACGATTCCACTGAGTCGTGCAGGACCGAAAGATAGGAGCGGATTTGTTTCTCCACTTCTTCAGTGAGCAACTCGATGGAATCTTTGGAGGATTGAACATCATCTTCAATGTTTGTAACGCGTTCGAGCAAGGCAGAGCGCTGCCGCTCGCCTTCTTGCTGCTGCTCTTCCTGCGTGAGCAAATAATTCGTCCAGCGTTTTTGATCGTCTGTCTTGAAGGAGATCCACTCTTGCCTGAAACGTTCTTCGGTAAGGCGGTGCATTTCAGTCAATTCATTGATGCGGCGGTCAAACCGGACATTAATATCATCCAATTCGTTTTTCGACTTTTCGATCGCACTGTGGATGGTATCCAGCTCAACCAGTTTGGCGTTGATGCGATCCTTGATCTGAACTGCCTCATCAATGTTGGCTTGCCAGTTTTTCCAAACTTTCTCACGTTCCAGATTGCTCAAAGAAATCTTGTCAATGAAAGCCGTCTGGGTTTGCTTCAACTCAACATCCAGGCTTTCGAGTTTGCCAATGCGGTTTTCAAGCTTGCGCAATAGCTCAGCATTTAGATCGTTGCGATTTCGCTCTTCATCCAGGCGCTTGCGCAAGGCGCTGGTTTCAATTTGTAAATCGGTTGCCCGCTTCATTTCGATTTGCAGGTCGTCACCCAATCGTTTTTGATCCTGCGTGGACTGCTGGCCGAGGTCCTTGTTCTGCAGAACAGCCTTCTCGATGCCATCCACCCTTTGAGCAAGGCGATTTTGGTCATCCACACGAGACTGGAGGCTCTTTTTCAGTTCGTTGACGGTTGGGGTGATCGTTTGCAGCTCTGCAATGCGTTTGTTGTAAACATTCACATCTTCTTTTTGCTGTTTTTCGAGGCTTTTAAGCTGGGTATTGAATTTCTTTTCCAACTCGGCGACCTGCTTTAAGAGATCTGCCTTTTGTTGTGCGTTCGATTCGTCTAGCTGAGTAACCCGGTTTGCGACCGAGGTGTAACTTTTTAACTCATTTTCCAATACAGCAATACGATCTCGTTGTTTTTCAACAACGCTTTCGAGGTCTGCCACTTTATTTTTGAATTCCAAAAGAGTCGAATTCGATTTCTGACGTTCAGAATCTAACCATTCCAGGCGTTTTTCGAGTTCGTCTAATTCCATTTTCATTTCCTTCTCTGTGTTTCGTTAATCATAACCGCAAAAAGAAGTCTGACCAAGGGTTAAGCCAAAGCCAGCAATTTTTCAATCAGTGACCATATTCCGCCAATAAAGACATTGGGGATCAGCCCCATCACAAGAATCACGAAAATACCGCTAACGATAAAGATCAGTCTAAACGTAGAAACACCGATCTGCAAGTTCCCTTGTTTCTTTGCGATCATATTGATCAACACTTTTATCGCAGAGAATAACATGGCCGCCATCCCGATCACCGCCCAGATAACGAGAACCGGTTGGGCGCTGTATTGTTCAAGCAGTTCCAATTTAATCGGGAATCCCGCCAGAAGAGGGAAGCCAGCAATTGAAAATAGTGAAACGAGCAAGGCAACTGAAAGAAGAGGATTCGTTCTCACCTGCCCCTTCAATGAATTAAAATCGGCTGTGACTCCCTCATGTTCAAAGATTGCCAATACCAGCGCAAAAAGGCCTAACTCAAACAAGCGGGGTATGAAATTCAAATAAAATGTCTGCACGCCAATCTGATTCTGCAACCCGATCGAAAGCAATGCAAAACCACTTTCAAAGATCACAGCAAAGCCAAATAAACGGCGCAGGTTACTTTGATTAATGGCACCGAAACCGCCGCTCAGCACCATGACCGTACCTACAATCTGCAGCACGGGCGCCAGAAAAGTGGCATTTTTGAGCCAGACAATCCCGTCCAGGAAATTCAACAAGATTAAAATCGAGACGAGTGGATAAATCGAAAGCAGGAACCCGGCAATGTAGGGGTGCGTTTCATCCGCCAATTCAGGAATCCAGATGTGAAACGGAAAAACGCCCAACCAGAAAGTGAAGCCCAGTCCCAACAACAAGGCCGCCAGGGTAAGCTGCTGCGTGTCAGACGGATTCGCCTGTGCGCTCGAGAGCATCCAGCCGGCCAAAAGAATGAACGGCAGGGCCAAACTTTGAAAGATCAAAAAGCGAATTAACCCACGCCCAACCGGTTTGCCCTGAACGGTCAACAATGGCACACTGATGATTGCTGTTAACTCCAGAAAAATGGCTGAGTACAAGAAGGGTTCAACAGCCAGGGCACCGGTAAGCATTGCCAAGATCGCCTGACCTAGGGGAATAAATTTGGCAGGCGCGTTTGATACATACGACCCGATGAACCAAAACATGGCTGCAAGGTTAACAAATGCCAAAAAGAAGCGATCACTGTTATCAAGCAAAAGCTCACGTCCAAAAATTGCCAGTGTCGTTTTGATCTCAACCGAAAGTGGGCCAATTTTTAGAACAGCGCCTAATGGCTGCACAACAGCCAGCAGCATCAGCAAAAAGCTAAAAAAGACTGAGAGGCCCAGCACCAGTTTGTGGTTTTCTTGCAAAAGCAAGTAGAGAAGCGACAGGCCCGCCGGAAAAATGATCCAGATCAAAGGAGCGCTCATTTTTCCACCTCTCCCCCAGAAGGGTGCGAAAGAAGGTAAGAGCCGACCAGTGCGATCAACAAATTCATAACGGAGAGCAAACCATTGATCAAGATTGATGTTTCGATTGAGGCGTAGAGCAGTTCAAATCCATCAAAGATCATCAAAATACCGACGATGATATAAAAAGGCGTTGTGGTCATCCCCAGTTGCAGCAGGCCGGAGCTAAAAATGGCGATTGCCACAAACAAGATTTCGGGTTTGATCAAAAAGAACTGATTGATCTTGCTTGTAATTAAGAATGCCACCACCCAGATAAAGACCAGCGACACGATCTTAAATATCTGATTCCCGTTGATGCCGGCAACCGGGGTCCCTTCGTGAATCGGCGAAAAGAATAAGATCGCCACAGCCATCCAGCCGGTGATGAGCTTTACAGCCGACATCGTAAACGGCCAAACCTGAAGATAGAAAATAAAACTAATTAGAAAAAGCACCACCAGTGCCAGCAAAGAACGCCGCCAGGTAGGAAAAACAAACAATACCAACAAGGCAAGAAAGACAACGCTCAGAGGGATTAGATTGATATAGTTTTCCATCTACCCGCCTCTCACGCTTGTGATCAGAGAAATGAGCAGCACCAAAAAAACCAGTGCCCAGAGGATGCCCCCCTCCCCTTCGAGAATTGTATTGATGCTGTTTAGCATCCTTTCGAGCAGCGCGACTATAAAGCCCAACAAACGATACAGCCACTCAAAGTGAAAAAACCGCTCAAACATCGAGCCGATTCGGTCTGAGAATTTATAGAAACGTGCGGTCAACTTTTGGCTAAAAATGAACCTGACCCTTTGGCTGTACTTTAGCACCAAAATGATCGCTAAAATGATGCTGATCGCAATACCCGTAAACAAGCCAGAAAGGTCGCTCCAGGTGGAAAAATGCCACAACTCAGCCAGCCAGGGAACCAGCAGCAAAAAGATCATGCCCACCACATAGAACAATTTGCGCCAGTTTTCTACCTGATCGTTTTCGTGATTCACAGAAACGGTAAACTTGACCACGCCAGCCGCTAAAAAAGCGACCCCGATCCAAGCCACAAAAAACAGTCCTCCTGCCGGCCCCTCGGTCAGATCTGCCGGCAAGTGTGTTGCCGGGGTAAAAGGCAGCCCGATCATTGTCGACAGTGCGATGGGAGTAACGTATCTGAACCATTTCAGATCGATTGCCTGTAAAAAGACCCAGCAGCCGACTATTGTCATCACCAGACCCAGGTACCCGGCAACATCAGGTTTTCCATTCAATAAGCCGATCAAAGCCAGCGATGAAAAAGCCATCAGCCAATAGGGACGTCCTTCCAGCTCATTTTTGGCAGTGAACCACTTGATGGCACCAAAAAGAACGCCAGCCACCGAAAACAGCAGCACAAATACCAACCAGCCGCTAATTTGCGTAATGACAGTCAATCTGGAAATAAAAATAAAAGCAGCCAAAGGAGGCACAAAACGCAGCACAGAACCCAAACTGCGGCGCAAACTTACATCCAAAGTATAGGGTAGATGCAACGGCACAATGCCCAGGCGCAGAGCAGCGCCCAAGACCAGTAGCGTGAGCGGTGTACCGCTCGCCTGAGACAACACCAGGGGTGTTCCAGCCAGATACCCCAAAATCGTTGCCAAAAGCACGAAGATCGTGCCCAGAAAACGGCCGCCAAAAACCGCAATGGTCTGAACCGGTAATTCTTCGCCCGGGTGGATGGATACCAACACGATGATCTCGACCAGATCGATCAACGTCCAGGCAAGGATAAAGGCCAGCGGGCTGTTGGCCAGAACGGCCACGAGGCCAAGGGATGTGAGCAATAACAATTGTGTCCATTCATTTAGGCTGCCCCTCTCGCCCAAACGGCTGGTATCCGTCAGCACAATGCCTACCAGCATGCTCAACAAGGCAATTGAAACCGTCCACGAGGTCTCATCCAAAGAAAACGAGAGCGTCTCGGTGCTTCCACTGGCAGGCAGCCAATCTGTGATCACCACGCTGAGCGGCAGTTCCAGATGCAGGGCCATAGTCGCTCCCCAGGCAGCCACAACGACCGCGGCCAATATTAGCCATTTTGTCCCCAGCGGAATGCGGCTGCGCCCCACAAATTGGGTCAGCACTGTGAAGATCAAGATCAGCAAAACCGGTAAGAAAACGAGCATGGTTTCCTTTTATAAGACAGAGTCAATCGGTTGGCAAGGGATGAATTGTCCCCTCCCGGCCCGACCCAGCCAGGCACCGTGGCTCACGACCAGTTCTCCGCGTGAGAACACTTGAACCGGATACCCGGTTAGCTCCATGCCTTCATACAAGTTGTAATCGGTTCGATGTTGCGCCAGGTTCTTGCCATAAGTCACCTTCTTGTTGGCGTCCCACAAAACGATATCGGCATCAGAACCGGGCAAGAGATTCCCTTTGCGCGGATACATCCCAAAAATCCGCGCCGGATTAGTGCTGGTCAACTCGACGAATTTGTTCATCGAGAATTTGCCGGAACTAACCATTGCATTCCACATGACAGGCATGCGATCGCCAACGCCGGGCAAACCGTTGGGAATTTTTGTGAAATCTTGGGCGCCCAATTCCTTGCCGGGAATCGCCACCGGTTTGCCCTCGTAGAGAATTGGTTCCCTGCCATTAAAGAAGAATGGGCAGTGGTCGGTGGCAACCGTCTGAATCACTCCCTCCACAAGACCTTCCCATAAACGCGTCTGATCGGCCTTCGTGCGCATGGGCGGGCTGCAAATCCATTTTGCGCCATCCGGCCGCTCAAGGTCTTCCTCTGTAAAGAAAAGATACTGAGGGCAGGTCTCGCCCATTACCGGCACGCCCAAGCTGCGCGCATATTGAAGCTGATCCACCTCCCCCGAGGCGTTCATGTGCACAATATACAAGGGAGCATTGGCAGTGGCTGCCAGTGCGGCCCCACGAGCGACCGTCTCTTCTGCACCCCAGGCGGGGCGGGTGCGCGCGTGCCAGACCGGAGAAAGGTGTTTGGCCTCGATGGCCTCTTTGACCAGAATATCGATCACGTCGCCATTTTCTGCGTGCATCATGGTTAAAATGCCGGCATCGCGGGCAGTGCGCATCACCTGAAAGATCTCGCCATCCTGTAAGCGCAGGCGGCCGTTATAAGCGGTAAAGACCTTGATGCTGGTGATGCCGTCTTTGACCAACTGCGGAATCAGCTTATCCACTTTTTCATTGTAGTGGGTGATATTCATATGAAAACTGTAATCGATGGCCGCTTTGGCATCCGCCTTGCGCCGCATTTGCTCTACCAGGTCGGGCAGATCATCAGAATCTTGCGAAATAAAATCGATGACGGTGGTGGTACCACCAAACGCGGCGGCCTTTGTGCCCGTGTAATGATCATCGCTCGAGACGGTGCCCATCATGGGCAAATCCAGGTGCACATGGGCATCTACCCCACCCGGCAAGACGAACAAACCCGTTGCATCGATCCCCTTTTCATCGGGTCGAGATTGCAGCGTAGCGCCGATCTCTTCGATCACCCCGTCCGAAATGCGCAGGTCGGCTTTGAAGGTTTCAGAAGCAGTAACCAATGTGCCATTCTTTATCAGCGTTGACATTTTTCACCTCTCCGGTAAAACATTCAAAAACAGGTTCCTTATTCTACCAACAAACAGCACACTAAAAATTGAGGAAATCCGTCTCATCTTCCATGCCACTGGCCATTGCGCCCAAAAACTGGAGCATAGCCGGGTCAAGGTCAACTTCCATTGCCTCCTGGCTCTGACCATAGAGGGCTGCATTCTGGGCTCTTTCGCGCAACGATTTCCAGAGCAGCGCCCGCTCATCAGAGTTCACCACCAGATCGTTCACAATTTCTGCCTGATTGAATAATTCTCCGGTGGTGTATAGAAATGTGATGCGCTTCCAGGTTTTGGCGTAGATGGGTTTATCGCGCTTTTGGATCGGTCCCAATTGAAGCTTGTAGTATTCTTCATGGGCACGAGGGTGGTCAGGCTCATCACGCAGCAGTTCTGCCCGCGTGGTCAGTTCATGCCCCTTGACCTCTGCGAACGAGCCGATCTGCCAGCGCTGTTCCTTGCCGAAGGCACCCGTTTGATAAAAAGCCAGGTAATCCACATCCACGATCTTCGGCGCCATTTTAAGTGGAATGCGATACCACCCCAAGACCCTGGCGATTTCCATGTCTTTGGGGTTCGGCACCACCCCCACCAGCAGAAGCGAATTATCGGATATGAGCATGATAGATTCCTCTGGCTTAATTGTAAGGCTAATAAGAAAAACCTGGACCGAAATTAACCGGCCCAGGTCTGATCCACGGTGTTAAAAAATCAGAGTAAACCGACTTTTCCGTTGAATTCTTCGATCAAATGATCAATCTCTTCCACCTGGCCCTGAATATCGGTCCAGTATGTGGGCGAATACCACTGTTCCTGAATTTCTGCGTAGGTTTTGCCCTGCTGCTCCACCCAGGTGTAGTATTTGAGGTTATGAACGCGCTTGCGGGATTCGTAGGTCAGCTCAAGCAGATTATCGCTGGTCACGCCTTGCAGGTGCTGGGCAAACACTGCCGAGGCATCGGTCTCTTTGAACTCGCCCATCTGAGCGCGCATCTCGGTGATGCGGCTGCCGTAGAGTTCCATGCTGTCAGTCAAAACGGTCAATACCACGTCGTTTTCGCCCAGTTCATAATACTTGGCAAATTTGATCGCTGAAAGCACGTTGGCAATGCCTGAGAAGCCAAGCAGATCAAGCTGACTGATGATGGCTTCGGGAACACCCTTCTTGGCTAAATATTTCCGGCCTTCGGGTTCGTTGAAAAGACGCATAATATTGACGACTGCATTGTCATCAATGGCCACCACAAAATCGGTGTTCTTCACATTGTGAATCCAGGGAACATGCTTGTCGCCGATCCCTTCGATGCGGTGGGCGCCAAAGCCGTTTTCGAGCAGAGTCGGGCACTGCAAGGCTTCACTGGCAATGATCTTGCTGGTGGGGAAGGCCTGCTTCATGTAATCGCCACAGGCGATGGTGCCGGCAGAACCGGTGGTCAACGCCACGCCGCGATACTCGTCTTTCGGGCCCATGACCTTCTTCAGGACTTCTTCCATGGCATGGCCGGTGATCTCATAGTGCCACATGTAATTGCCAAATTCTTCAAACTGGTTGAAGATCATCAGATCCTGACCGGATTTACGCAGTTCCCAGCATTTATCAAAGATCTCTTTCACGTTCGATTCGCTGCCCGGCGTGGCGATCACCTCGCTGGCGATCTTGCTCAGCCATTCAAAGCGCTCGCGTGACATTCCCTCAGGAAGAATGG
This sequence comes from uncultured Anaerolinea sp., assembly GCA_964459385.1. GTDB lineage: Bacteria > Chloroflexota > Anaerolineae > Anaerolineales > Anaerolineaceae > UBA6107. Next base: position 89,362 of record CAYWLG010000010.1, on the reverse strand, counting down.
CAATAGATTCACAGGCCATCAAAGCTGAGTCGTAGGCACCGCCGCGGCAGTAATTGCCGGTTGACGGCCAGACAGCCTTTTCGAGAGTGGGGTCGAACTGGCCCGTTACCAGGCGGGGGACGAGACAGCCAAAAGCCGCTCCAACTTTATGCGCACCGGTGGGGAACCATTTGCCCACCAGAGCGATCACACGGGCTTTGGTGCCGGTCAGGCTGGAAGGTAATTCAACATAATTCACATCGCCGAATCCGCCGCCCGAAGCGACCGGTTGATTATGCCAGGTAATACGAAACAGATTGCGCGGGTGAACATCCCACAATCCAATTGAGCTCAATTCTTCTTTGATCTTGGCAGGGATGAGAGCAGGGTTCTTCATTTGAGCGAATGTAGGCAGAATAATATTGCGTTCGCGAATTCGCTTAATGGCTCGTTCTTGTCGATCTTTTACAACAGTTAAATCAATTTTTGCCATTTTTTTATCTACTCCGCTAGTCTTTTTTAGTTTCGTCAGAAGGGGCTTCGCTGGTCGTGTACAGCGGGCGCCCTTTAACTTCATCATAAATTCGGCCGATATATTCGCCGAGAATTCCCAGACAGATCAATTGAACCCCACCCAGAAACAACACAAGGATGATGGTAAGCGCCTGCCCACTCAAGAAGGCTGAGTCAACCGCCCGCAACACAATGAACAGGATCACCAGCAAAAATGCCACGAAGGCTAAAAACGATCCGGCCCAGGTGGCCAACTGCAAGGGGAAATATGAAAAACTGGTAATGGCCGTCATGGCCAGCTTGAGCATTTTTTTGAGGGGATATTTGGTGCTGCCTGCAAAACGGGCTGCCCGATTATAGGGAACGCCCACCTGGCGAAAACCCACCCAGGCCGACATGCCGCGCAGAAATCGCTGGTGCTCGCGCATGCTGTTCATGGTGGTGACCACTTTGCGGTCAAGCAGCCTGAAATCGCCGGTATCCATCGGGATCTTCACATCGGTGATGCGATAGATCAAGCGGTAGAAGAGTGAAGCCGTCATCAGCTTGAATTTGGTTTCGCCTTCGCGTTCAGCGCGCACTGCATAGACCACTTCGTACCCTTCACGCCATTTGGCGATCAGATCCAGCATCACTTCGGGCGGGTCTTGCAAGTCTGCATCGATCACCAGCACAGCATCACCGCGCGAGTAATCCATGCCCGCAGTGACCGCGATCTGGTGCCCGTAATTGCGTGCAAAGATCACCGGACGCACGTGCTTTTCTTCTTTGGCAAAACCGCGAATGATGTCGGTGGAACCATCCGAAGAGCCATCGTCCACCAAGATCAATTCCCATTCCTGTTTCGTTTGTTCCATCACCTGTTTCACGCGCCGGTAAAGTTCATCCAGGCAGTCTTTTTCGTTAAAAACAGGTACGATCACTGTAAATACAGGTTTCATTTTTTCCCTTTTTCAGTCATTCTTTTCCAGATATTTCTTGAGCGATTGCATCGTTGGCTCGATCACCGGGGCTTCTTTTACTGCCATCATGGCGGCCCGAATATCCTTTAAGCCGTTTCCGGTGCTGATCACCACTACCGGGTCGTCAGGGAAGATAATTTTATCAGCAATTGCCTTCTTCAAGCCCACAAAGGCAGTGGAGCCGGCGGGTTCGGTAAAGATGCCATACTTGCCCAACTCACCAATTCCTCGGATGATCGCCTCATCGGATACAGTGATGTAAGCGCCACCGGTCTCGCGGGCTGCCCGCACGGCGCGCACGCCATCACGCGGCAAATCCACACTGATCGAATCGGCTAATGTAGTGGCTTCGATTGGAATGATCTCTTCTGTGCCCGCAAAATAGGCATTGGCGACTGCGGCCGATTTCTCGGACTGAATGCCGAAAATGCGCGGCATTTGTTTCAGCCAGCCCAGTTTCATCAGGTCTTTGAAGCCTTTATGAATGCCTGAAATGATATTGCCATCCCCGACTGAAACAAACACGCATAACGGCTTGGTCGTATCGGACTGGTTCAAACAGATCTGTTCCCAAATTTCAAGCGCGGCGGTTTTCTTGCCTTCTGCCGTGAAGGGATTAAAACCCGTGTTGCGGCAGTACCAGCCAAACTCCTGGGCAGCTTCGATCGTCAGATCGAAGGCAGAGTCGTAATTGCCATCCACCAGAATCACCTTGGCGCCGTAGATCAGCAACTGGGCGATCTTGGCCTGTGGGGCCGTCTTGGGAGCAAAAATGATCGCTTTTTGCCCGATTGCCGCCGACATGCCGGCCAGAGCCGCGCCGGCATTGCCGGTGGAGGCGGTGACCACGATTTCTGCTTTGATCTCGCGAGCACGCGCAACCACCACTGAACTGGCTCGATCTTTGAAAGAGGCTGTCGGGTTGCGGCCTTCATCTTTCATCCAAAAGTGTTCCAAACCCAGTGCTTGGGTCAAAGCAGGTGGCGTGTAAAGCGGCGTCCAGCCTGCATAGCGCAATGGGGTTCCTTCCCCACCCGGATCTTCAACCGGCAGCAAGGGCAAGTATCGCCACAGTGAAAAATCTGTGCGCGAGGTGATATCTTCGATCTGGTAGTTTTTACGGATACCTTCATAATCCAAAACGACATCCAGATTCCCGCCGCATTTGGGGCAGGTGTAGAGAATTGAAGCAGGTTCGTATTCAGCATTGCAAACCGAACAGTGATACCCGGTATAGTGATTCATTCAATCGTCCTATTCGTTCTCAAATGGAATACCCAAGGCCGCCGGTGGCGAAGTGCGCAGCGCCCGCAAGATCTTTGAGATCGTGCGTCTCACCGATTCAGGCAGGCCTGCCAGTGTACGATCCACCCAATCGGCATTGCCGACGTTCACGAACAAGAGAGCCAGGATCATGAGCGGGAAGGGCGCCACCTGGAAAACGCGCGAATTGATCTGCGGGATCAGCGGCTGTAACACGATGCCGAGCCATTGCAGCAGAACGAACAGATAAGAACCCAAGGCGCCTTTCAACGGATGCCAACTGCCAAAAATGGTGATTGCCAGCACGATCCAGCCAATGCCATCAATACCAGAAAGCTGGCCATTCCAGCCCTTCACGCTCAATGAGTAAAGTGCGCCGCCGATGCCCGAAAGGGCACCGCCGATGCCTACATATATATAGCGTAACCGATTCACGTTTGCGCCGCGAACGAATGCCGCGGCCGGGCGCTCCCCGATGCCTTGCAAGATCAAGCCCTGGTGCGTTTTATAGATCCAGAAATAGCAGACAAAGATAAGCAGATAGCTAAAGTAGGTCATCAAGGTTTGGTTGAACAGGATCGGCCCCAGCACAGGGATCGAGGACAGGAAGGGAATTTTCAGCACCGGAATCTGCATGACGGCCTTCCCGATGAGGGGAGCCCCCAGGAAATAGGCCAGGCTTTTGGTCGCCATCGCCAGCACGTAACCCACCGCCACCTGCGATTGCTTCAAGGCGATGCTCATAAAGGCGATCAGCAGCGCCACCAGCGCCCCAACCAGTGCCGCAGCCAAAAAGCCGATCAAGAAATTGCCGGTGGCTGTGGCAGCCGCAAACCCAACCATAGCCGTTAAGATCAGGCTGCCGTTCAAGGACAGGTTCATCACGCCTGAGCGTTCCGTGATCGTTTCGCCGATCACGGCGAAAATGACCGGGCCCGCCCAAGCAAAAATGGAGCCAATACTATTGATCAATGAGGAATCCATCTTTAGGCTCCTTTACCTTTTTTTGAGAAGATGCGGCGTACGCCGTCCATCATGAGAACAAAGATCACCAGCGAGCCCTGAATCACGCCCGAAAGGTTGGAATCCAGTTTCAGATCCATGCCCAGACCGGCCGCCCCCTTGCTCAGCCCAATAAATACCAGCGCGATCGGTGCCGTGATCAAAGGCTGGATATTGGCCAGCATTCCCACCATCAGGCCCACATACCCGTAGCCGCCTGAAATGTTATTGCGCAAAACATGATTGAACCCGGTCACTTGCAAAGCCCCGGTCAACCCGGCAAAAACTCCGCACAGAATGAAAGACAGCAGCATGTAGCGGTTGGTTGGAATTCCCAGCAGGAAGGAAGATTTATTGTTCTTGCCCACGGCCTTGAGTTTCAGCCCAAAATAAGTCCCCTTGAGAATGACTGTGGCCACGATCACGCCCAGAATGGCGATCCCCAGCGCCCACAAGCTCAGGTAAGTTCCTTTCACTTGCGGCAGCCAGTACATTGATTCGAGCATCTTGGTGCTGCCGTTGGCAACCCCTTCGGGTTTCCAGGGGCCATAGACCAACGAAAGCATGATGGCATCGGCGATGAAGTTGAAACCCAGACCGCCAAAGATCTCATTTACGCCGCCAAAGTTCTTGAGCAGGCCCACCAGCAGCGCCCAGAAAACGCCGCCTACAACGCCCCCCACAACGGCCAAAACGATCACCCAGCCGCCGGGGGTATCGGTGCCAATGAAAAGGCGAATCACGCCGTAAGCGAAGATGGCGCCCATTTCGATCTGGCCTTCCATGCCGATGTTCCACAGCCCAGAGGTGAAGGTGAACATCAGACCGCAAGAAGCCAGCACCAGAGGCACCCAGGCCTGCAAAACTTGCGTGAAAGCATCCCAAGAGCCCAGAGAGCCCCTGAAGATCACCCGAAACACAGCCAGGGGGTCGGCGTCCATAATGGCGATCAAAACACACGTGAAGAGGATGGCCAAAACAACGGCAATGGTTAACGAACTGTATTTGTTCGTCAGCATCGAGCGAAAAATATTTCGGTTGGTTTTCTTAGAAACTTCAGTTGAGATTGTCATAGTCGTTTTCCTTCTCCAGAATTACCAACCTTTTCCACCGATCAATTGACCTAGTTGATCAACGGTGACCTTGTTCGCATCCATTGGTTGAGAAACCTTACCGCCAAAGAAAACGAGCACGCGATCACTGTATTGAAGCACTTCGTCCAGGTCTGAAGAGATGAAAATAATGCTCGCTCCTTCTTTGCAGCGCTGCTTCATTTTGCTCCAGATATACATTGAGCTTTCAATATCCAAACCACGGGTCGGGTGATCAAGCAGCAAAAGCCGCAGTGGCTGACGCAAAAGCGCCAATTCGGCCCGCTGTTGATTGCCCCCTGAAAGCGATTCAATATTGATCTCTGGGGTACCCTTAATATTGAAGTCTTTGATACGGTGTTCAGTTAACTGTTGGGCCGCTTTTTGATCGATAAAGAAACCGGCTTGTTTTTCGGCCAAAATAAAATGCTCGTTCAAATTCAAGCCCGCGATCAATCCTTCTTCCAGGCGAGCTGCCGGCAAAAATGAAATACCGGCTTCTTTGAACTCAAAATAATGTTTACCGATCAGGTCTTGCTTCTGTTTCTTTCCTTCATGTAGATAAATATGACCGCCGGAAGGGCGAATGATCCCGGCCAGGGCGCGCAAGATCTGACCCTGTCCGGAGCCTTCCATGCCGGCCAGGCCGATCACCTCGCCTTTTTGGATGCAGAAACTGACATCCTTGATCGGCAAACGTACATCATCGATCCGCAGATCGGAAATTTCAATGTTTAAGTTCTTTTGTGATACACATTCTTTTTCAACCCGTGCCAGTTTTTTGCCAAACATCATTTCAACCAGTTTATCGGTGACATAGGGAGGGCGCATCTGTCCAACATTTTTGCCGGCCCTGAACACATCTACCTGGCTGCACAGCAGTTCTACTTCTTCCAACTTGTGCGATACAAAAATGACCGATTTGCCCTGTTTGGAGAGCGTTTTTACGGTTTCAAATAATTGTTTTTTCTGTGAAGCCGAAATACCTGTGGTCGGCTCATCCAGAATCAAGACCTCTGCACCCAGCCAGAGCAGGCGCATGATCTCAAGTTGCTGCCGTTCTCCCACCGTCAAATTTTCGATATAAGCATCCGGGGAGATGGAAAAATTAAATTGCTCCTGCAGGGCTTTAAACTCTTGCAGGACCTTCTTTCGATTAGGAAGGGTTCCTTCATTGCTACCAATGATGAAATTATCAATTACCTTCATAGGGGGGAAATCAAGCGGGTCTTGATGGAGCATGCCAATGCCCATGCGAACCGAATCTGCCGGTGAACCAATGGTCACTTTTTTACCATCCAGCAGGATATCACCTGAATCGGCCTGATAAAGACCCGAGAAGATCTTCATCAACGTACTCTTCCCTGCGCCGTTTTCGCCGAGAATTCCCTGCACATCTCCTGATTTCACATGCAGTGAGATGTGGTCATTCGCGTGGACTTTGCCAAATGTCTTGTCAATGTTTCGAAGCTCAACATCCATGGAACCTCTTCTCGATAATATAAGAGATGGAGGGAAGGCAAAAGAATGCCTTCCCTCCAAGTTCTAAACTATTTAGCGACGCTATCGCCGGTCATACCTTCAAGCAACTGGGGCAGGTACCAAATTTCTTGATCGGTAGCTGCAACACCATCAGCGAGGAAGACCGATCCATCCTGATAGTTCAACGGACCCTTCCAGAGGTTCAACCCACCAGCCAACTCGGCAATAAAGGAGTCGAGTTTGGTAGAGGCATCAGCAGAAAGGCCAGCGCTCTTCTTGAAACCGATGACAGAGGTATCGGGGTTGTTAATGTCAGCCCAATCGGGGCCGCCCCAAACGAACTGGCGGGTATAGGTGCCGTCCTGAACGGATTGGAGAACAGGCAGCATCATGACGCCCCAGTTGAAGTAGGGAACGCCCAGGCAGGCATCCGGAGCCACATCGCAGGCAGCTTCATAGTCATACTGCACAGCGTAGACATCCTGTCCCTGGTCGCGGAACTTCTTGGCCTCGGTGACAGCTTCGGTCGAGTCGATGCCAGAGATCACTACATCGTAGCCGGTGGAATAGAAGTTGTCGGCTACCTGAGTGGGATCAAGGGTGACGCCCGGGATATTGAACCACATGCCGATCCAGACAACGTTGAAATCAAGCGGGGTGGTCTGATTGGCGATGTTCTTCCAGCAGTAGTCAGCGCCGAGGTAAGCGGCAGAGGCCAGACGGCGGGTTTCGTCATTGATCAATGGACCAAGGAAACCGATTTTGCCGGTCTTGGTGGTGAGGGCGGCTGCGCAGCCGGCCATCATCTTGCCGTATTCCATGCGACCCATCAGGTCAGATTCACTGGTGAGATCAGCTTCATAGCGTTTGCCATCTTGCCAGGCGAAATCGCCGGAGAGCCAGATCACGGGAACATCGGGGTGAGCCATAGAGAATTCAGTCACGCCGTCTTTCATATCATCTGAGTTGAAGATGATGGCTTTGGCACCGCGCTCCAAAAGCTGTTCGGCGAACTGGGCGGCTGTGGTGTTGGGATTAGAAGCCGTGTTGACATTGTCGGCATAAATGAATTTGGTGTTGGGAAGTTTGCTCTCAACATACTGTGCGCCGACGTAGGTGGCCGTTGACCAACCATTGTCATTGTAAGGGCCAACCAGCAGAATACCAAAAGTGAAGGGTTCAGTGCTTGCGGGGGCTTCGGTAGCGACTGCTTCGGTGGCCATCGCTTCGGTAGGGGCTTCGGTAGCGGGAGCCGGGGTGGCTGTTGCACAGGCTGACAGTGCAAGAGCAACGATAAGTAAGAGACTTACTACGAGCCAAGTGCGTTTAGAAAACATTATTCTCCTCCTGAGAAACGGAACAATAGGGTTTAAAAAACGAAATACACTGGAAGCAAGCTAACTTGAGTTAACTCCACCTCCTTTCCTGGCAGAAGTCGTAATTGTTGTCTTTCGTATGAGAAATCAATCACGCTAGACTTCCTCCAGTAACCACCTGGGGAAGTCAAATACCCTCCTATTGTACACAAGCACCCTACGCTTTAAACTTAAAATATATCTTATTTTAAGCTTGTTAACCGTCACAGCAACCGCCTTTCAAGTCCTGCCCGGAACCGGGCAGGACTCCTCAAGACTGTGTTACTTAACGATCCAGGTACCTGTTTCACCTTTCAAAGCACGACCAATGTTCTCAGGGTTCGTGATCAGTGCTTTCTTTCCACCATGTTCAAGGTAATTCAAGATTGCCTGAATCTTCGGCAGCATGGAACCTTTGGCGAAATGACCTTCGGCCATATATTGCTTGGCCTCCGCTACGGTCATGGTATCGAGCCACTTCTGATCGGGTTTGTTAAAGTTGATGGCCACTTTTTCGACTGCGGTGCTGATGACAAAAAGGTCAGCATTAATGAGGTTTGCCAAAACCGATGAACCAAAATCTTTATCGATCACGGCTTCAACACCTACAAGATTGCCTTTTCCATCTTCGATGACGGGAATGCCGCCGCCGCCGACACCCACCACCGTGAAGCCGGCTTCGATCAATTTTTTGATCGCGTCTGCTTCTACGATGCGCTGCGGAATCGGGGAGGGAACCACACGCCGCCAGCCACGACCGGCGTCTTCAACCACCGACCATTTGTCTTTTTCAGCGTGTTCTTTTGCGCTCTTCTCGTCCATAAAGGAACCAATGGGCTTGGATGGGTTTTGGAAGGCTTTGTCGTTCTTATCCACAATGGTTTGTGTCACGACGGCCACCGATTGTTTCTTCAGGCCACGCACCTTGAACTCATTGTCCAAAGCCATGGCGAACATGTAGCCGATCGAACCTTGAGAATCCGCGCCACAGTAATCCAGCGGTACCGGATGGAGTTCCCCAATGGATAACTCAGACCGGCGCAGGATGAAACCCACCTGCGGACCGTTCCCGTGGGTGACAACCACTTCCCAGCCCTGTTCGATCATGTCCACGATGTGGCGCATGGATTCGTAACCGGCTTCATACTGATCGGGAATCGATTTGTGCTTCTCATCCTTGATCAGGCTGTTACCACCTACGGCTACTACTGCAACACCTTTCTTTTCTACCATTCTTTGTCATCTCCAAAAAGATATTTAGCTCATCGTTAAAGCCATGACGGCTTCTTGCACGTGCATTCGGTTTTCTGCTTCGTCGTAAACGACCGACTGAGGTCCGTCCATGACGCCATCGGTGACTTCGATATTGCGGTCGGCCGGCAACGGGTGCATGTAAATGGCATCCGGTTTGGCGAGTTTCATGCGGCGCTCATCGGTGATCCAGCTTTCGTATTTCTTGATGATCTTGGCGCCCTCTTCAGGATCGGGAGTGTGCACCATAGCGCCCCAGGATTTGGCGTAAACGATATCGGCATCTTTGAAAGCTTCGTCCATATCATCCACTACCTCAAAGCTGGAGCCAAATTTGGCCGCCTGCTCGCGGGCCTGATCCATGATCTCGGGCATGAGCTTGAACTCAGGCGGATGCGCCAGAACGACATCCATGCCAAAGCGCGGCATCTGCAACACCAGTGATTGAGGCACCGACATCGGTTTCTGGTAAGAAGCTGCATAAGCCCAGGAAACGACCATCTTTTTGCGGCGCAGATCGCGGCCTTTTTTCTCGACGATGGTCATCAGGTCGGCCAGGCACTGGAAGGGATGGTAAATATCGCACTGCATGTTGAGCACAGGCACACGGGAAGCTTTGGCAACTTCATTCAAATAGCCGTTGCCTACACCCCAATCCACATGGCGGATGGCGATGCCGTCAAAGTAGCGGCCGAAGATCTCACCGATCTCTTTGGGGGTATCGCCGTGGCTGATCTGGGTGGTGCGTGATTCAATAAAAGCGGCGTGCCCGCCCAGGTGGGCCATACCGGCTTCAAATGAGCCACGGGTGCGGGTGCTGCTGAAGAAGAACAGCATGGCCAGCACTTTATCGCGCAGGTAAGGGGTCAATTCATTCAAAGCGCGTTTGCGCTTGAGATCAAATGCCACATCCAAAACGGTCTCGACTTCTTCTTTGCTGAAATCCAGATCGCCGATCAGATCACGGCCGTGTAAAAAGCTTTGCATATAACGCCTCCTACTCCATCTTGCCTAAAACAAGTCCGAGCAAAGCCATGCGCATCACAACGCCGTTGAAGGCTTCTTGCCAGTAGCGAGACCAGCGGGTGATATCCACGTCGGCAGGGATCTCATCCATGCGCGGCAGGGAGTGCAGCAAGATAGCGTCCGATTTGGCTTTGCTGCTCAACAGCTCGCGTGTGATCTTGTAATTGGCCGGGGTCAAACCATGATCACCGGCTTCCTGGCGACTCTTGGTGTAATCGGGCTGCACGACCGGTTCGACCAGAATAACGTCTGCTTCGGCAATGGCCTGTTCTACGTGCTCAGCTTCTTTGAAGTTGAGATTGTAGCGTTTGAGCTCTTCTTTGAACTCTGGGGTCAGGGTCATTTCGGGGGGAGCCACGTAGGTGATGGGGCAGTCAAACTGGGTCAAGGCGTAAGAAAGCGAATGCATGGTGCGCATGCGCATATCGCCCACGGCCAACCACTTTAGACCATCAATGTGACCTTTTTCGGTCAGGACGGTGTAGAGGTCGGTCAAGATCTGGGTGGGGTGTTCGCCCCAGCCATCGCCACCATTGATGATGGGCACAGAAGACCATTTGGCGGCTTCCATCGGGGCGCCCTGCTGGAAATGGCGCATCACGATGACGTCGCCGTAATATTCGAGCATTTTGACGGTATCTTTGATGGATTCCTGATACCAGTCACCGGCGCGGGTCATCTTTGCGTCGGAGAAACCGGTCACATGGCCACCCAGACGGTGCATGGCGGCTTCGTGTGCCAGGCGGGTGCGGGTGCTGGGCTGATAGAAAGCGGTCACCATTGTTTTTTCAGCCAAAAGATCTGAATTGCGGCGGCTTTTGGCAATGGGGGCCATTTCATCGGCCGTCTCAAAAACGTGGAAGAACTCTTCGCGTTCGAAGTCCTTCAATGAAAGAATGTCACGACCTGCAAAACTACGCATTTTTAAAATCTCCTAAAAAAGTGATGATCGAATCAAATTTCACTGAAATTCACCAAATCTATAAACTTGTACTGCCAGCCTCCTCTCCTGCTGGTACTGCCTAACCCATGCCGAAATTGGTTTCTACACGACGGACGACATGAAAGCGGAAGTAACCGGGCAGGAAATAACTACTTGAGTAATCAACCACGATCCCATTTTCATCGTAGAGGCGTGCCACAAAAGAAAGTAGCACGTCTCCGCGTTGGATCTCTAATTTTTTGGCAATCTCTGCCGAAGCCGAGACGGCCTGAATGTCGGTGAAAGACTTCGATAGTTTGGGCGAGCCCTTTTTCAACATCAAGTCCAGCACCGAACCGGTAAACCCGGCGTTAAGCTCACTATCCGATAAAATATTGCGCGGTAAGATGTCGATCAGATAAGCCACCGGTCGCCCTTCAGCTTTGATCACGCGCACCACCTTCACCAAAGGGGTGCCTTCACTGATGTGCATGGCATCGCCCTCTTCGGGGTTGGCTTTGATCTCATTGATAAGAATTGCGCCCATCGAGACCGGCAATCCAATGCGATGCGCCAGCGTTTCGATGCTTTCCAGCACTTCCAGACCGCTTTCGATCACCTTTAACTGGCCGACCACAAAAGTGCCCACACCCTGCCGCCTTCTTACCAGACCCTGGCCTTCGAAGGTTCGCATCGCCTCACGCAAGGTGGCACGTGAGACGCCCAGCTTTTTGGCCAGCTCGGGTTCAGCAGGCAAGCGATCGCCGGGGTTGGATTCTTCGATCAGTTTTGCCAACTCACTCTGCAAGCGCTGAAACGGATGTGTATTCTCACTTTTTGTTGATTCGCTGCCAAAATTTGCCATTAACTACTCTGCTCTCACTTCAAAGGTTCAATAACCGGGATAAAATCGAACTTTGTTACATCCACCAGCCCCAGATCTGAGATTCGTAACTCCGGGATCACCACCAGGGCCAGCAGACTCAACTGCATATTGGGGTTGTTCAGTTTGCAGCCACATTTGACAAAACCACCCAGCACACTGGCCGCTTTCTTGGCCACCACATCGGCGTGCTCATTCGACATCAGCCCGGCAATCGGCAGTTCCACTTTCCCAAAGATCTTGCCCTGGCTCACAACCACCTGCCCACCGCCGCATTCGGCCAGCGTATTGGCAGCCATCGCCATATCGTCTTCATTTGTGCCCACTACCACCATCTGATGGCTGTCGTGCGCCACCGTAGTGGCAATCGCGCAGGGAATGTTGAACCCAAAGCCTGAAACCAGTCCCATCTGCACTTTGCCTGAGCCGTGATGGCGTTCCACCAAAGCGATCTTGCAGATGTCTTGGGCAATATCTGCTTTGATCTCACCATTCTCGCTGTGCATCTTCAAGCGCAAATGGCGGGTCGGTGCCTGATTTTCGATCACTCCGATCACATTCGCCATCACTTCGGTGCCGTTGTTGCTCTCCAACTTAAAATCTTTGGCAGTCAAAGGTCGTTTTAAGTGCACCGACTGGCAGGCCCAATCGTCATATTCGATATTCGGCAGATCGATCAACACTTTTCCATCGCGCGCCACTTCAACGCCGCGGGCGATCACCAGATCGGCCTTGAAATTCTTCAAGTCTTCCACCAGCAGCACATCAGCGTAACGACCCGGGGCGATCATGCCCATCTCACGGGAAACCCCAAAATGCTCTGCCGTGTTGATGGTGCAAAGCTGCAAAGCGGTCACGGGGTCAAGCCCTTCACTGATGGCGTGACGCACAACCCGATCCATGTGACCATCGTTGATCAAAGTAGCCGAATGGCTGTCGTCTGTGCACAGCATGAAACCGTGCGGGTCCAGGCCGGCTTCCGTGATGGCCTTCACCTGGGTGGCGACATCATGCCAGGCGGAGCCGTAGCGCATCATCACCTTCATCCCCTGGCGTGCCCGGGCGATGGCGCCCTCGTAGGTCGTGCCCTCGTGGTCATCCTGTGGGCCGCCGGCCAAATAGCCGTGAAAAGGCAGCCCCAGATCGGGGGATGGATAATGACCACCGATCACTTTACCGGCGCAGCGGGTGGCCGACATTTCGGCGTGCACCTTATCGTCGCCCATATAAACGCCGGGGAAGTTCATCATTTCGCCCAACCCGATGATTCCGGGCCAGGTCATGGCTTCGGTCACCTCTTTGGGGCCAAGCACCGCGCCGGGAGTCTCGAAACCGGGCGCAGAAGGAACGCAGGAGGGCATTTGCACAAACACGTGGATGGGTTGCTGAGCAGCATCATCCACCATCAAGCGCACCCCGCGCAGACCAAACACGTTGGCGATCTCATGCGGATCAACGAACATGCCGGTCGTGCCGTGCGGCATGGCGGCCCGCACAAATTCGGTGACGGTAACCATCCCCGATTCAACGTGCATGTGGCCGTCGAGCAAACCCGGCACCAGATATTTTTCCTGGGCATCGATCACTTTTGTGGCAGTGCCGATGGTATGGCTGGCATCTTCCCCCACATACGCGATTCGACCCTTGCGGATGGCAATATCGGTATGCGGAATGATCTCTCCGGTTTGCACACAGACCCACTTGCCGTTGCGGATGACGATGTCAGCCGGAACACGACCCATTGCACAATCGACCAGTTCGCGGGCATTTTGAAGCCAGAAAGAATCCATTCCCATTCGATATCCTTTCGTCAAAATTGCTGAATCAGCCTTCGAGCAGCCGTCGGGCGGCCCGGTTATGCGCTTCGATATGTTTCGGCAGATCAAGGCCAACCAGTTTTCCCTGTTTGACCACCAACTTGCCGTGAACCACGTTGTAATCGACCGTTTGCGGCTGGCAGAACACTACGGCTGCCACCGGGTCGTGTAAAGCACCGGCATAATCCAAGCGATTGAGGTTAATGGCAACGAAGTCAGCACACTTGCCCACCTCAAGCGATCCCAGGTCTTTGCGGCCCAAAACCGCCGCTCCACCGCGAGTGGCCAATTCCAGCGCCTGTCGGGCAGTCAAAATTTCGCCGCCCGTTGAAGAGAGCGAAGCCCCCTCCAAACCGGCCCGCAAGCGGGCCAGCAGCATGGCCTGACGCGCTTCTGCCAGCAGATGAGAGCCATCGTTACTGGCAGATCCATCCACCCCCAAACCTACATTGACCCCGGCATGCATCAATTCACGCAGCGGCGCAATCCCCGATGCCAGGCGCATATTGGAAGAGGGGCAGTGAGCCACGCCACAGCCTTCGTGGGCATAAACCTCGATCTCGTCCTTCTTTACGTGTACCGAATGTGCAAACCACACATCCGGGCCAACCCAGTTGAGCGACTGCATGTAGGCCACCGGCCGGTAGCCGAAAGTATCCAGCGTGAATTGTTCTTCGTCCTGTGTTTCAGCCAAATGAGTGTGCAGATGCACACCATATTTGCGGGCCAGCTCGGCGCTTTGCTTCATCAGATCACCGGTCACGCTAAAGGGCGAGCACGGCGCGAGCACGATCTGTACCATCGCACCCGCCCGGGCATCATGGTACTTCTTGATGAGTCGTTCGCTGTCGAGCAAAATATTTTCTTCGCTGTCCACCACACTGTCAGGGGGCAGGCCACCTTTGCTCTGACCCAGGCTCATCGAGCCGCGGGAGGCGTGCAAGCGTAGGCCCACTGCAGCCGCAGCTTCGATTTCATCATCCAGCTTGGACCCATTGGGGAAAAGGTAGAGATGGTCGGAAGCGGTGGTGCAACCCGAAAGGGCCAGTTCGGCCAAAGCGGTCTGGGTAGAAATGCGAATGTCTTCGGGCGTCAATCGAGCCCAAATGGGATAAAGCGTTTTCAGCCAATTGAAAAGGTTGGCATTTTGTGCAGTCGGTACTGCGCGGGTGAGTGTTTGATAAAAGTGATGATGGGTGTTGATCAGACCGGGCAGCACGATGTGACCATTCAGGTCAAGCACTTCATCGGCTGTAGCCGGTAATTCTGACGTCTTGCCAACCTGTTCGATAAATCCATCCCGAATAAAAAGACCACCATCCGGAATCTCCCGGCGGTGGTCATCCATCGTCACTATAAGCTGCGCGTTCTTGATCAAAAGGGTAGTCATAGATAAACATCCTGCAAATGTGAGAACCGTTGAGCTTGCGGCATTGGAATTGTCTGACAACTATAGATTCAGTTTAGCACTTTTTACACAAAAGTCAATTGTCAGACAACACGTTATTTGTCATTTATTGAAACAAAATTACTTTTCTCCTTCATCAGCAATTTCAGCCGCATGTAGTGTGTTTCGCAGCAGCATGGCAATGGTCATGGGGCCAACCCCGCCGGGGACAGGTGTGATGGCACCGGCCACTTCAGCAGCCTCATCGTATGCCACATCTCCCACCAGGCGATACCCGCGCGGCCGGCTGGCGTCTTCAACCCGGTTGATGCCCACGTCGATCACCACGGCGCCGGGCTTGACCCAATCGCCGCGCACCATCTCGGCCCGGCCTACTGCCGCCACCAGCACGTCTGCCTGGCGCACGACTTCGGGCAGATTGCGTGTGCGCGAGTGGCACACGGTTACCGTTGCGTTGGCGCGCACCAGCAGCAGTGCCACAGGCATGCCCACAATGTTGGAGCGACCCAGCACGACAGCATTCACCCCTTCAAGAGTAGGCAACTGATTTTCAAGCATGAACATCACCCCAGCCGGGGTGCACGGAATGAACAAGGGCTCGCGCCCTTTCTGGGCCAGACGACCAATGTTGACCGGATGAAAACCATCCACATCTTTCTCCAGCGAGATCAGGCTCAACACCCTTTCTTCGTCCAACCCTGAAGGCAGGGGTAATTGAACCAAAATGCCATTGACACGCGGGTCTTTGTTCAACTGCGAGACCAGATTTTCAACTTCACTTTGAGAAGCCGTGGCCGGCAGATCAAAACCAAAAGATTCTATGCCCACCTCGGCACAGGCTTTTTGTTTGGATTTTACATAAGACTGCGAAGCAGGGTTATCCCCCACCAGTACCGTGGCCAGCCCCGGTCGTGATTTGCCAGCTTGAATGCGTTTTTCTACATTCAATGCAACTTCTGCGCGAATTTGCTCGGCAAGCAGTTTTCCATCGATCACTTTAGCAGTCATAATCGCCCTTTCAGCAAATAAGGATTAAGTAGATTATACAGGCTGTGAATTCAACTTCCAAATGATAAATCGCCCTTGTTCATAGAAACAAATTTCCTGTTTGATTTCAAAACAGTCATATTCACCTCATGGTAAAATGGACGGGCAAGCATTTATCCTTTTGGAGGATTGATATGAGCAAGATATGTGTGGTGGGAACCGGTTATGTAGGTCTGGTCACCGGCACCTGCTTTGCTGACCTTGGGAACGATGTCACCTGCCTGGATGTGGATCATTCCCGCATCAATAAATTAAAACAGGGGCAGATGCCCATTTATGAACCGGGCCTTGAGCAATTGGTGGAGCAAAACGTAAAGGCCGGGCGACTGACCTTCACCACCGATTACCCAACCGCGCTTGAAAAAGCTGAATATGCTTTCATCGCAGTGGGCACGCCCTCTGGTACAGATGGCGAAGCCGATCTTCAATACGTGCGCGCTGCTGCAGAGCAGATCGCTGATCTGGTTAACTGGCCCATCGTTGTCATCAACAAATCGACCGTTCCGGTTGGAACCGGCGATTGGGTGGCCGATATCATCAATCACCGCCGTAAAAATAACCCCCTTGAATTTAGTGTCGTTTCCAACCCGGAGTTCCTGCGCGAGGGATCGGCCATCAATGATTTCATGTCCCCCGATCGTGTGGTGCTGGGCTCGCTCAACCGCGATGCGGCCCAAAAAGTGGCCCAACTCTATCAGCCACTGCGCTGCTCGATCATGATCACCGATCTGCGCACTGCCGAAATGATCAAATACGCCTCCAATGCCTTCCTGGCCACCCGCATTTCCTTCATCAATGAGATCGCCAATATGTGTGAGGAATTGGGCGCCGACGTGACCGAGGTCGCCCGCGGTATGGGTCTCGACAAACGCATTGGCCCCAGTTTTCTCGATGCCGGCCTCGGCTGGGGCGGCTCATGCTTCCCGAAAGATGTGAAAGCGCTTGAACACATGGCTGTGCTGAATGGCACCCACCCGCAGCTTTTGCAGGCGGTGATGGAGATCAATCGTAACCAACGCCGCCGCGCCGTGATGAAGATCCGCAAAGCGCTTGGCAATCTGAACGACAAGACCATTGGCGTGCTTGGCCTGGCCTTTAAACCCAACACGGACGATATCCGTGAATCCCCTGCCCTTGAGATCATTCATCTCTTGCAAAATGAAGGGGCCACCGTAAAAGCCTATGATCCCCAGGCCATGGAAAACGTCGCCAAGGTCTCACCCAAGACGGTACTTTGTGAGAACCCCTATCTGGTAGCCGAAGGCGCCGATGCCCTCATTCTAGCCACCATGTGGAACGAGTTCAAACAGCTTGATTTCAAGCGGATTTTCGAAATCATGAATCAGCCTATTCTGTTGGACGGTCGCAATCTGTGGGATGCCGATCAGCTTTGTCCCCTTGGTTTCAAATACATTGGCATTGGCCGCACTTTTTATTCAGATTGCCAGGATTAAGTAAACCCAGCGCTTCTCAGCGGTCAGTTTTCTCTAAACTGACCGCTTTTTTGTATAAAGTGAACGGTCCTTTTTTTGCCAATTTTGTTCCTTTGTGATATGAATTGTATAGAACAGGAGAAATGAAATGAACGTTTATGATTTCACAATGAAAGATGCCAACGGACAAAACGTTGACCTGCGCCAATACGCAGGGAAAGTTTTGTTAATCGTTAATACCGCCAGCAAATGCGGATTTACCCCCCAGTACACCGACCTTGAAGCACTGTACAAAAAATATCACGAGCAGGGACTGGAAATTCTGGGGTTTCCGTGTGACCAGTTTGCCCATCAGGAACCGGGCACGGATGCAGAGATTCAAAACTTCTGCCAGCAAAACTATGGCGTCACCTTCCCCGTATTTGCCAAGATCAAAGTGAACGGAAGAGGTGCCGATCCATTGTACAAATTCCTGCGCGCAGAGAAACCGGAACTGTTGGGAGATTCGGTCAAATGGAATTTCACCAAGTTCTTGATTGACCGTGAAGGAACTGTGCTCAAAAGATATGCGCCGAACTTCAACCCCGCAGAAATTTCGCCAGAAATTGAAGCTCTGCTTAATTCTTAAACTTCACTAAGTAAGTTTGCCTGATTAAACGAATCTCCGGCGGAGCCCACCGCCGGAGATTCGTCCTAGAAAAAAGAAGAGAATAATATTTACTGCATAAATCGAAGAGAATGAACAATTCGTTGCAACATCTCGTCGCGAACCTTGCGAAACGCCCGTAACTGAACTTCATCAGAACCGATCACCTGTGCAGGGTCAAGAAAACCAATATGCTCTTTTTGGCCGCTCCCAAGCCAAACCGGGCAATTCAACTCTGCACCAGAACAAACTGTGACCACAAGATCAAAACTGCCACCGATAAACTCATCAACGCTCTTACTTCTACCAATATGCTCAATGCCAATTTCTTGAAGAGCGCGTATTGCCAATGGATGAACAAAACCTGCCGGGACAATCCCAGCGCTATAAGCCTGCCAACTCTCAGCCAAAAAATGATTGACCAAGGCCTCTGCCATTTGAGATCGGCATGAATTCCCAGTGCACAAAAATAATACTGTTCGCTTCCGCACTGATGAATTTGTCATGACAAAGCTAGTATAGACCTTGATACTTAACAGTAGCTGATTGATTTGTTAATATTTGTTTAACGACCCAATATGTATTATTTGGTTTTTGTTATAATCAGCACATAAATGGAGGTAACGTATGGGAATTCTTACTTGGATCGTTGTCGGTGCAATTGCCGGCTGGCTTGGCAGCAAAGTTGTGAAAGGCCGCGGTAGTGGGTTGCTGATGAACATCGTGATCGGTGTGGTTGGCGGTCTGCTCGGCGGTTGGTTGGCCGGATCGCTGCTTGGCATTCACAATGCCATCTCCGGTTTCAACCTGACCACCATGCTGGTGGCTTTTGGCGGCTCAGTCTTGCTGCTCTTCATCCTTAAGCTGCTGCGCAAATAGAGCCTGATATCGTAGAAATCTGTGAAAGCAAGAACCGCTTCGATCGAAGCGGTTCTTCTTATTTTTAAATCTCCTGGCGATGAATCTTGAGGTAGTCTTTTAAAAATTGACCAGTATATGAGTTTGCTGTCTCGATGATCTGCCGCGGCGTACCGCAGGCAATCAGCTCGCCGCCGCGATCCCCGCCCTCTGGGCCAAGATCGATCAGGTAATCGGCCACTTTGATGATGTCCAGGTTGTGCTCGATGATGAGCACCGAATTACCGGTTTCCACCAAACGCTGCAATACTTCGATCAGCATGTGCACATCGGCGGCGTGCAGCCCAACCGAGGGCTCATCGAGCACGTAAAGTGTGCGTCCGGTAGCGCGCCGTGAAAGTTCGCGTGCCAGCTTGACACGCTGTGCCTCACCGCCAGAAAGCGTGGTGGCAGGCTGCCCGATCTTGATGTAGCCCAACCCCACATCCTGCAGGGTCTTCAGCTTGTTCTGGATGGAGGGGATGTTCGCGAACAGATCAAGGGCAGAATCCACGGTCGTATCCAGCACATCGGCAATGGAAAGCCCTTTGAATTTCACCTGCAACGTTTCCCGGTTAAAGCGCGCGCCGTGGCACACATCGCAGGGCACGTACACATCAGGCAGGAACTGCATCTCAATGCGCAGTTGGCCCTGTCCCTGGCAGGCTTCACAGCGGCCCCCGTGAATGTTGAACGAGAAGCGGCCGGATTTATAGCCACGCATTTTGCTTTCAGGCAGGCCAGCGAACAAGGTACGGATCTCATCAAACATCCCGGTATAGGTGCCGGGGTTCGAGCGCGGCGTGCGGCCAATGGGAGATTGGTCGATATTGATCACCTTGTCCAGGTATTCCAACCCCTCGACCTTTTCCACCAGGCCGGGTTGGGTATGCGCACCGTTAAGGTCGCGGGCCAGCAGGTTATACAGCACATCCACCATCAAAGTGGACTTGCCCGAACCGGATACCCCGGTGATGCACACGAACTGTCCAAGCGGAATCTCAACGGTCAGGTTTTTGAGGTTATTTTCTTTGGCACCAATGATCTTGAGCATTTTGCCGTTGCGCGGATGAAGCTTTTCAGGGATGGGTACCTGCTTGCGCCCGGAAAGATAAGCCCCGGTTAGGCTGTCTTCGCTGCTGAGAATATCCTGCACCGTTCCCTGCGCCACCACTTTTCCGCCGTGTTCGCCGGCGCCGGGACCCAGATCGACGATCCAATCGGCCGAGCGGATGGTCTCTTCATCGTGCTCAACCACCAGAACACTATTGCCCTGGTCGCGCAAATGTTTCAGCGTATCCAGCAGCCGTTCATTGTCGCGCGGATGCAAACCGATAGAGGGTTCATCCAGCACATACAGAACGCCCATCAAATGAGAGCCGATCTGCGTCGCCAGACGGATGCGCTGCGCCTCTCCACCAGAAAGTGAACCCGCCGAACGGTTCAAGGTCAAATAATTCAGACCCACATCCACCAGAAAGCCCAGCCTGGCTTGGATCTCTTTAAGCACCCGTTCCACGATCGAAATCTGGCGCGCGTTTAACACCACATCGGGCTGGGCCAATCGCAAAATAAAATCAAGGGTGCGATTGATCGGCCATTTGGTCACTTCAACGATGTTGAAATCGTCCACGGTAACGGCCATCGCCTCGGGGCGTAAACGCTGGCCTTTGCAGGTTGGGCAGGGCCGGTCGCTCATAAATTCGCTGATCTTGTTGCGGATGTAATCTGAGTTCGTCTCGCGGTAACGCCGTTCCAGATTGGGAATTACCCCTTCGAAGGCCGCCTGGAAAGAGGTCTGGCGCTCGTTGCGCCCCTCCATCTTAATATTGATCGCTTCTCCGCCGGTGCCGCGCAAGATCACGTTCAACTGCTCTTCGCTGAGCGAATTGACAGGCGCATCCAGATCAATGTGATATTTCTTGGCCACAGCCTCGACCATCTGCCAGTAATAGCCACCCTGCTCGCGCGGACCGTTCCATTCCAGCGCCACGATGGCGCCATCATTTAAGGAACGTTCCTTGTCGGGGATTAGCAGGTCGGGGTCAATTTCCAGCTTGCTGCCCAACCCTTGGCAATCGGGGCAGGCACCGTGCGGCGTGTTGAAAGAAAACGTGCGTGGCTCGATCTCGGGCAGGCTGATGCCGTGCTCCGGGCAGGCCAGATGTTCTGAATAGAAAATATCCTGGGCCGGTTCCACTGAGAGGTTCTGAACTGTCAGGTAGCCCTCACCCACTTTGAGCGCTGTCTCTACCGAATCGGTCAGGCGCGAACGAAAGGTCTTTTCTTCACTGGCATCCTCTGAATGATTGATGACCAGACGATCTACCACAGCTTCGATCGTGTGAATCTTGTAGCGGTCCAGTTCGATCTCATCGTCCAGGCTGTAAACCATACCGTCTACACGCACCCTGACGAACCCAGCCTTGCGTATTTCTTCAAAGACGGCCTGATAGGTGCCCTTGCGTGCCCGCACGACCGGTGCCAGCACCAGCAGCTTGCTTCCTTCGGGCATGGATTCGATCTTATCCACCACCTCTTCGGCCGACTGTTTTTCGACCACCCGGCCGCAGATCGGACAGTGTGGAATGCCCACGCGGGCGAAAAGCAGACGCATGTAATCATAGATCTCGGTAACCGTACCCACAGTGGAACGCGGGTTATGGGAAGTTGCCTTCTGATCAATGGAGACTGCCGGTGAAAGGCCGTCAATCGAATCGACATCCGGCTTTTCCATCTGTCCCAGGAACTGGCGCGCGTAGGCCGAAAGGGACTCTACATAACGCCGCTGGCCTTCAGCAAAGATGGTATCGAAGGCAAGTGACGACTTTCCCGACCCGGAAAGACCGGTGATGACCACCAGCTTATCCCGTGGAATCTCGACGGTGATGTTTTTTAGATTGTGAGACCTGGCTCCAACGACTCGAATACTGTTTTGCATGTGTTTTCCAGTTTGAACATATTTTCTATATAGCTATTTTATCACAAAAACAAACAATGATTATATCAACCTGGATTCATAAATGCGAATCTTTTGATATAATTATGATAATTATTGTGTAATATATCATAAAAAAGGACCTACCATGAATAATCCAGTAGATCACCCAATCAAAATCGCGATCGTGGGCGTTGGCAATGTTGGCGCCACCTTTGCTTATGCCCTATTGGGCAGCAGCCTGGCCTCACAGATCGTCTTGATTGACGCCAACAAAAAGCGAGCCGAAGGCGAGGCGATGGACCTCAATCATGCCGTGCCGCTCACCCACTCTACCAAAATCTGGGCCGGCGATTACAGCGATTGCGCCGGCGCTGCCATCACCGTCATCACCGCCGGTACCGCGCAGAAACCGGGCGAGACCCGCCTGGACCTGGTGCAGCGCAATTTTGCCATTTATCAGAGCATCATTCCACAGGTGGTGCAGGCCAACCCTGACGGCATCCTCCTGATCGCCTCCAATCCGCTGGACGTGCTCAGCTATGCGGCCATGAAACTTTCAGGGCTGCCCGCCAATCGTGTCATCGGTTCGGGCACCATCCTCGACACAGCCCGTTTTCGCTACCTGCTCAGCCAGCACGCCGGCGTTGATCCGCGCAGCGTGCATGCCTATATCATCGGCGAACACGGTGACAGCGAAGTGCCCGTTTGGTCTCTGGCCAATATTGCCGGCATGAATCTGACCGACTACTGCAAGATGAACTGCGAATCTTACCATCCAGAGGTCTATGAAGGCATCTTTGCCCAAACCCGCGACGCCGCCTATGAGATCATCGAGCGTAAAGGGGCAACCTTTTACGGTATCGGCATGGGATTGGTGCGCATTTGCGAGGCCATTCTGCGCGGGCAAAACACCGTGCTGTCCGTCTCGACCCTGATCCATGACTATTACGGCATTGAAGATGTGTATCTGAGCTTGCCCTGTGTCATTGGCCGGGAAGGCGTGCAGAAGTTCATGCGCCTGCCACTGGACGAAAAAGAAGTGGAAGGCTTACAAAAATCAGCCAAAGTACTTAAAGAAACGCTGCACACGCTTGGCTTGTAAAACGATTTGTTAACTAAACCTTAACCCCGTGTTCTACTCACGGGGTTTTTTAATAGGTATGATTCAGAGTACTTCTTGTATAATCTAACTATCCCACACGAAAGGAATCTATATGGAAAGCACTATCAGCACTCCCGTAGAAGATGAAAGACAACATAAACGGGCGATAAATGCCTGGACCATGTATGACTGGGGGAACTCAGCCTTTGCCACTACGATCATGGCCGCTGTTTTGCCGGTCTATTATTCATCTGTTGCCGCCGGTAATCTTGCTCCGAACATCGCCACCGCTTACTGGGGGTTCACCTCCTCCATTTCTGCCCTTATTGCCGCAATTATCAGTCCGATCTTAGGTGCGGTTGCCGATTTTCGTGGCTCCAAGAAGAAATTCCTGGCCATTTTCATGATGCTGGGCGTCACCGGCACCGCCCTGCTCTATTTCATCCAATCGGGAGACTGGTTCCTGGCTTCCACTTTCTTCCTGTTCGGCAACGTCGGTTTTGCCGGCAGCCTGGTGTATTACGATGCCTTGCTGCCCCACGTGGCCCGTCCGGACGAGATCGATCAGGTCTCTTCACGCGGCTATGCAATGGGCTACATCGGCGGTGGGCTTTTGCTGGCAGTTAACCTGGTGATGATCATGGTGCTGCCGGGTCTCGTGCCCGGTCTGGACGCCGGTCTGATGACCCGTCTATCCTTCGTCACGGTGGCTGTTTGGTGGTTCTGCTTTACCCTGCCCTTGTTATTGCGCGTGAAAGAACCCGAACGCCGCATCGAGGCCGGTGAAGAAAACCAGCACCCCATCAGCGTCAGCTTCAAACGCTTAATTCAGACCTTCAAAGAGATTCGCAAGTACCGCGATCTTTCACTGGCCATGCTCGCCTTCTGGGTCTACGCCAACGGCATCGGTACCATCATCGTGATGGCCACTGCCTACGGCACCGAGCTGGGCTTTGGGCAGACCACCCTTATTGGTACCCTCTTGATGGTGCAGTTCGTGGCCGCCCCCTTTGCCTTCTTCTTTGGCTGGCTCTCACGCAAGATCGGCACCAAAAAGAGCATTTACATCAGTCTGGCAGTTTACACTCTCATTGCGATTGCCGGATACTTCTTGTATCAGGAATGGCAGTTCTGGGTGCTCGGTTTCGCCGTGGCCACCGTTCAGGGCGGCAGCCAGGCCCTCAGCCGCTCGCTGATCGGCAAAATGGTGCCAAAGGCGAAATCAGCCGAGTTCTTTGGTTTCTTCAGCGTGTTTGAAAAATTCGCTTCCATTCTTGGCCCGGCCATCTTTGGCGTCGTTTCCACCATCATGGGGCACTCACGCATGAGCATTGCCTCACTGGTGATCTTCTTCGTGGCGGGTATCTGGATCTTGACCACCGTTAACGTGGAAAGAGGCGTTGAAGTGGCGCGAAATGAAGACGCGACAATGGTCGCTACTGAAGCCTAAAATATTCTTCTGCAAGCGTAAAAAAGTCCTGAAAGAAAGTTTTCTTTCAGGACTTTTTGTTTTAATCAGTGATCTGGTAGAGTTCTATCAGTACCCCGCCCGTGCTCTTGGGGTGCACGAAGGCCATCTTACGGCCGGGCAGCACTTTGGGTACTTCGTCGATCATGCGCACGCCTTTTTCTTTGAGAGTGGCGATGGTATCCTCGATATCTTCCACCTCCAGGCAGAGATGATGCATCCCCCCGCCGCGTTCGGCGATGAATTTGGCTACCCCAGAATCCTCCGTGGTCGGGTTGACCAATTCCACTTCGCTCTCTCCCACCGGTAAAAAGGCTACCTTGGCTTTCTGGCTGGGTACCTCCTCGATGTGGCTGAGTTCAATCCCCAGTGCGTCGCGCCAGAATTTAAGCGACTCGTCAATATCCTTGACGGCAATGCCAATATGATTGATCTTGATCGGTTTGGACATGCTCTCTCCTGTAAAAAAACCGCTATCCCCAAACAGGCGGTTGATATTCTCCCCAGGTTTGGCGCAAAACACCACAAATCTCCCCCAGGGTCAGGTCGTTTTCAACACAGGTGACCAATAAGGGCATAAGATTCTCTTTTTGCTTGGCGGCATCTGCCAGCGTGCCCAACAACTCATTGGCTTTGGCCGCGTCACGCCCGGCACGTAACTGCTGCAGGCGCTGGCGCTGATTGGTCTCAATGGCGGGGTCCACTTTGAGGCGTTCCAGTTCCATTTTCTCTTCCACCTGGAAAGCGTTAACTCCGACCACCACCTGTTCTTTTTTCTCGACAGCCATTTGGGCCTTATAGGCCGAGTCGAGGATCTCGTTTTGCATATACCCTTTTTCAATGGCCGAAAGTGCGCCTCCCAGCCCATCGATCTTGTGAATGTAGTCGAGTGCGCGATTGGCGATCTCATCGGTCAAGTATTCGACCACGTACGACCCGGCCAGCGGATCAATGGTGTCGGCCACACCGGATTCGTAGGCGATGATCTGCTGCGTGCGCAGCGCCGTCCGCACCGATTTTTCTGTCGGCAGCCAGAGAGCCTCATCCATCGAATTGGTATGCAGCGACTGCGTTCCGCCCATCACAGCAGCCAGTGCCTGCAGGGTAACGCGCACGATGTTGTTCTCAGGCTGCTGTGCGGTGAGGGTGGAGCCGCCGGTCTGGGTATGGAAGCGCAGCATCCACGATTTGGGGTCTTTAGCGCCAAAGCGATCACGCATGATCTGCGCCCAGAGACGACGGGCGGCGCGGAACTTGGCAACCTCTTCCAAAAAGTCATTGTGAGCCGCAAAGAAGAAGGAAAGCTGCGAGGCAAAATGATCCACTTCAAGGCCGGCATTGATCGCTGCCTGCACGTATTCGATGGCATCTGCCAGCGTGAAGGCCACTTCCTGCACCGCGGTGGAACCGGCTTCGCGGATGTGGTAGCCCGAAATACTGATGGTGTTCCAGTTGGGCACTTCTTTTTCACAGAACTGAAAGATATCGGTGATCAGGCGCAGGCTGGGAGCGGGCGGGAAGATATAAGTACCGCGTGCCACATACTCTTTGAGAATATCGTTCTGGATGGTGCCGCGCAGTTGTTTGGCGGGCACGCCCTGCTTTTTGCCAACTGCGATATACATGGCCAGCAGCACAGCAGCCGGCGCATTGATGGTCATGCTGGTAGAAACTTTGTCCAGCGGAATCTGGTCGAACAGCGTTTCCATATCGCGCAGCGAAGAGATCGAAACGCCCACCTTGCCTACCTCGCCCAGCGACATGGGGTCGTCGGCGTCATAACCGATCTGGGTGGGCAGATCGAAGGCCACCGAAAGGCCGGTTTGGCCCTGATCGAGCAAATAGCGGTAGCGCCGGTTCGATTCTTCGGCACTGGCAAAGCCGGCATACTGGCGCATCGTCCAGAAGCGACTGCGATACATGGTCGGCTGTACACCGCGGGTAAACGGATACTCACCGGGGAAACCTAACTTATCGAGATAATCAAAATCAGTGGGGGTGGCTGCCCGTGGGAGTGGAATTCCCGCCGGGGTGGTAAATTCAGCTTTTCTTTCTTTATATTTGTCAACAACGGGTTTTACGACCTTCTCCTCCCACTGCGCTTTCTCGTCTTCAAGACTCATAATGACCTCTTCTTCAAGATTTCTTACGCTCACACAGTATACCTTAACTCGATTCTTTGCAGCAGTGACAAAGAGTATGGTAAACTGAAAAAAAGGGATTTGGTGGTTCCGATGAGTGATTTTCTCCAGCTTACGATCATTTTGATCATTATCCTCGTGGCAGCCAAGCTGGCGGGGTATTTAAGCACCCGCATTCACCAACCATCGGTGTTTGGTGAACTACTGGTCGGCTTGTTGCTCGGCCCAACTTTGTTAAACCTCACGCATTTATCGTTCATCACGAACGTGCACATTGAGGATTTCATTGCCGATCTCGGCGAACTGGGTGTACTGCTGCTGATGTTTTTGGCCGGTCTTGAATTGCACCTCAAAGACCTGGCAAAGAACACGCGCGTGGCGGCGCTCGCAGGTGTTCTCGGGGTGGTGCTGCCGGTGGGCCTGGGCGTTTTGTTCGGCGAACTGACCGGCATGGATTTCAACCACGGGCTCTTTCTCGGCCTCACGCTGGGCGCGACATCCGTATCGATCTCAGCCCAGGTGTTGATCGAACTAAAGCAATTGAAATCGCGTGTCGGCCTGGCTCTGCTCGGCGCGGCAGTATTCGACGATATTCTGGTCATTTTGCTGCTTTCCACCTTCCTGGCCTTCCTTTCAGGCGGCAGCAGCTTTGGCGAGATCGCCATGGTTTTTGTCAAGATGATTCTCTTTCTGGGCTTATCGGTGGCCATCGGCATTTATGTGCTGCCCTGGCTCGTGCGCAAGACCAGCAAACTGCCGATCAGCCAGGGGGTCACTACCCTGGCCATTGTCATTCTGCTCGTCTATGGCGTTGCGGCTGAACTGCTGGGCGGCATGGCGGCCATTACCGGCACATTCGTAGCCGGTTTGATGTTTGCCCGTACCCCCGAGAAGAGCATCATCGAATCGAATTTGCACGCCATAGCCTACGCTTTCTTCGTGCCCATCTTCTTTGTCAGCATTGGTCTGAGCGTCAATCTGCGCCATACCAGCCTGACAACGCTGTGGATCATTTTGGGCATCACGGTTATCGCCATCCTCGGCAAGGTCATTGGCGCAGGTGGCGGTGCCAAACTGGCGAAATTTTCGTGGCGAGAATCTTTGCAGCTCGGCATCGGCATGGTCTCACGTGGTGAAGTGGGGTTGATCATTGCCAAGATCGGCCTCGATTCAAGTTATCTTTCAGAAGACATCTTTTCTGCCATTGTTGGAATGATCCTGCTTACTACTTTGGTCACTCCTCCCTTGCTCAGGTTTGCTTTCGCTTTGCCTGAAAAAAACCAACAAGCTGCTGAGTCCGTTGATGCGGCTCAGGAGAAGGAGATTAAATAATGTACATGATCTTTTTTGTCCTCCACGACCCCAACAGATTGCATGATGTATTGACCGCCTGGAACGAGACTGGTGTCAGCGGTATCACGATCTTGCCCAGCACCGGGCTAAAAAGAATGAAAGAAAACAGCGGCCTGCGTGAAGACCTGCCCCTCATTCCCAGCTTGGATGATTTGATCAATCACGAAGAGAGGCTTAACCGCACCCTTTTCACCATCGTCTCAAACGATGAGATGGTGGACAAGGTGTTGAAAGCCACTGAAGATCAGATCGGCGATCTGGATCTGCCCAATACGGGCATCATGGCGGTCATCCCTCTGGCACGCGTTTATGGTCTGAATCGCAAAGACCTCGAAAATGAGACTCCTCACAGTTGATATAGGCACCGGCACACAGGATATTTTCCTGTTTGACTCACGGGTGGAGGTCGAGAACGGCTACAAGCTGATCTTGCCCTCCCCTACTTTAATGATCCGGCGCGCTTTGAGCCATGCCGCCGCGGCACACAAAGATGTTCTGTTGAGTGGGCACCTGATGGGCGGCGGTCCTAGCGGCTGGGGAGTGGCCGATCACCTTCAAAGCGGTCTCAAAGTTTACGCCACGCCAGAGGCCGCCACTACCCTCGACGACAATCTGGATGCTGTAACCGAGAGCGGTGTCATCCTCGTCAGCGAAGAGGAAGCATGCAGCTTGCCGGAGGAAATCGAACGCATTGAGATGCGTGACTTTGACTTCGCAGCCATCCAAGCAGCGTTCGCGGCTTTTGGCGTTTCACTGGCCCATCTGGACGGCGTGGCACTGGCGGTTTTCGACCACGGCAACGCCCCGGCAGAGGTTTCAGATCGCAAATTCCGCTTTGATTATCTCAAAAAACGTATTCTGACAGAGAACCGCTTGAGCGCCTTTGCCTACCGCGCTGAGGAGATTCCCACCAGCCTGACGCGCCTGCGCTCTGCCGCCGCTTGCGCCAAAGGTGTAGATGCCCCGGTCGTGGTAATGGATACTGCTCCGGCTGCGGTGTTGGGTGCCACCCTTGACCCACAGGCGAATTTACAGGAACGGCGCATTGTGGTGAACATCGGTAATATGCACATTCTGGGATTTCGCCTGAACGGGGCAGATATTGAGGGCGTTTTTGAACATCATTCACACTTCTTCGACGCGCCCCGATTGGAAGGCCTGCTGCGCGATTTTGCGGCCGGCCGCCTGACCAATGAGTGGGTCTATCAAGACCACGGCCACGGCGCCTGGCTTGGCTCGCACATGGCTCTGCCAATCGAGGAGGGGGATCGCCGCTTGGTCGTCATCGGTCCACGGCGTGGACTGCTGAACGGCTCGCCCCTTCACCCTTATTTTGCCGCTCCTTATGGCGACATGATGATCGCCGGTTGTTTTGGGCTGCTGCGCGCCTGCGTCGATCTGCTGTCAGCCGCCCGTGAAGAGATTCTGGCTGCGCTGTCGGGCACAAACGAGCCGCATGCCCCCTGGGAATTTACCGAATGAATTTCCTCAAATTTCTTGACCAAATCGCGGGTCTCTGATAGAATCTGTCCGTTCGTTGCCCCCATCGTCTAGGGGACCAGGACGCAGCCCTTTCAAGGCTAAAACCAGAGTTCGAATCTCTGTGGGGGCACACAGACTTACGTATAAAATCTGAAGCGTCCAAAGATCAATTGACTCGCTCAAAGCGGGTCTTTTGGTTTAACAAACCAAGATCCTCCATCGAGGAATCTTCGAGAATCTCTGTGGGGGCACAATCGCAAGATTGCCATGTCAATCCCAGAAAAAAGTCACTGTAAAGTGGCTTTTTCGTTTAACACTTGGTATCGGGCAAAACCAGAGTTTTCCGCATAAGAAAGCTAAAACACCCAACTTTTTTGTAAGGGGAAACCATGCTTATTTCTGCTATAATTATTTTACTTAAATATTATGATAATTAACTGTTTTATTACCAGTTAAAGTATTTTATGATCGTTTAACAGGTCAGAGAGAAATATTATGGATATGATCTTGCCAAAACAGGCAACCTTTATCAACCAGTTTCCTTTTCTCGATCTCACTTCAGAAAATTTCCCGTATGCCATTATGGCAACGGATCCGTTGGGCACTATTCTGTTCGTCAATCAAGCTTTCACAAAGTTAACCGGGTATGCAGCTGAAGATGTGGTCGGACATAATCCGCGCGAATTATTTAAAACGGGTTCTCAATCTTCCAATTTCTACAAAGGACTCTTCGCGAAGATAGCAGATGGCGAACCCTGGGAAGGATATCTGAGAAATCGACGGAAAAACGGAGAAATCTATCTGGAACATGAAATGATCTACCCGGTTAAAGATTGGGATGGAAGCATAAAAGCCTTTATTGCCATCAAACGCGATGTGAGTAAAAATCTAAAAGAGATTGAATTATTTGAACAGTTAAGTCGAGTTGTGGATCAATCTTCTGAGCTCGTCTACCTCACCAACAAAGACGGCATTATCGAATATGTAAATCCAAAATTTGAAGTAATCACCGGCTACACAAAAGAAGAAGTGATCGGCAAAACGCCACGCATCCTCAAATCTGGTCTGCTCAGCGCGGATGAATATGCCAAAATCTGGCAGACTGTCATAAAGGGGAAGACCCTGCATAAGGTGATCGCCAATAAAAAGAAAAATGGTGAAATCTATTATCAAGAAACCACGATCACCCCTATTAAGGGCGATGATGGAAATATCACGCATTATGTTTCCACAGGTAACGACATCACACAAAAAATGCTTGAAGAACAAGAAAGTAACAATCGCCTGAAATACCTCGAATCGATCTATACCCTTTCAGCAGCGCTTGGCCCGGCTAACACGCTGCAGGAACTATTAGAAGCCTTTTTAAGTGAGACCCTTAAACTCGTCGATGCGAAATTAGGGGATATATGCATTTTCGATGACAAAAAGAATCTTGTTACTTTTTCACATTCAATTGGATATCGAAACCTGAAAAAAAAGATCCTCACCGAGAAGATACAAAATGGGATCGTGGGCATGGTTGCCCGAACCCAACAACCTTATGTATCAAAAGAGTACGTCCTTGATCCGAATTTAGATGCGGAGCACCGTGCCTTCCTCCCGGCAGGGATTGGCGGTGTTACGTTACCGATCATCAAAAACAGAGAAGTGCTTGGCACAATCTCGATCAGTTACCCATCTTCGCGAACCCTGAGTAAAAGCGAGATCAGAGTGTTGATGGCACTCAGCGAAATTGCCGGAAACGCAATTCAACGCGTCACTTTGAGTTCCCAGACTGAACAACAGCTTGAATTTGTGCGTTCGATGCGCGAAATTGATCAGGTGATCCTTTCAAGTATGGATTTACAGCTCAGTTTCGAGATCATTCTTAAGCACGTGCTCAATCAACTGAAAGTGGATGCCGCATCCATCTTGATTTACGACGCGATCAGCGGTCGGTTGGAATACAAGTATGGCCAAGGCTTTCTCACGACAGAAATTCACAAGACATCACTAAAAATGTTTGAAAGCCTGGCCGGAGAGGCCGCTTATAAACGCGAGCCTGTTTTCGTTCAAGATTTGCAAGCCGACACTAACAACCCCATTACACCGCTGATTTCTTTCGAGAACTTCAAGAGTTACTATGCCACCCCTCTTATCATCAAAGGCGAGGTCAAGGGTGTGTTGGAATTCTTCAATCGATCACGAATGGAACCAGATCAAATCTGGCGTGACATGGCCAATACGCTGGCCTATCAGACCTCTATCACACTTGATACGTTCGACATGTTCACCGACTTGCAAAAATCAAATCACGAATTAACTCTGGCATATGATGAGACCATCGAGGGCTGGTCACGCGCCCTTGACCTGCGCGATAAAGAGACCGAAGGGCACACGCAGCGCGTCACCGAAAAGACGGTACGTCTGGCTGCTTCGCTGGGCATCAAGGGTAAAGAGCTTACAAACATTCGTTGGGGAGCGCTTTTGCACGATATCGGCAAGATGGGCATTCCCGACCACATACTGCTCAAACCGGGGCCGTTGAGTGACGAAGAGCGGGAGATCATCAAGAAGCACACCACATACGCTTATGAACTGATCTCGCCTATCAAATATTTGAACAAAGCCATTGATATTCCCTATTGCCACCACGAAAAATGGGACGGCAGCGGCTACCCAAGAGGGCTCATAGGGGAACAAATTCCCATCGCAGCGCGTATTTTTGCGATCGTGGATGTATGGGATGCCCTCACCTCTGATCGCCCCTACCGTCCCGCCTGGACAAAGGAAAAGACCAAAGAATACATCCTCTCTCTTTCAGGTAGCCACTTTGACCCGGAAGTCCTAAAAAAGTGCATGGAAACCGGGGTATTGGAAGACTGAACGATGCTTCGCAAACAAAAACTACTTGCAGTGCAAGTAGTTTTTTAATCCCACTATTGATGATAAAGACTTTTTCTTGCTGCCGATCATTCTGCTTGTGCACGCAAGGCGTCCATTTGATCCAGCACCCACTGGCGGTTTTCCCATAAAGTGCAGCCGCCCTGCGATTCGGTTAGCTGGTTGGCGTTCAGGCGAATAACCTTGAGAAGCTCAGAACTCAAGGCTTCTTTCAGGCTGAGATGAGAAAGGTCTGTATCAGAATATGGAGCAAACGGACAGGCCTCCAATTCTCCGCGTGGGTTGACGTGAATAAACCCGCGCCCGCCAGCCAGACAGCCGCCGTACTGCGCTTCGTCTCCGGGCAGCGAGACGAACAACCCGGAAATATGATCGCTCAATTCTTTCATCCAGACAGATTCGCGCCGCTTCTGTTCGGGGGTTAATACCAGATTGGCGGTCTCCGGCTGGATGGGCACGTAATCTACAAAAAAGGAGATCTGGCTGCCAAAACGATGCAGTTCTTTTTGAAAATCTGTTGAGGTGATCACATCAAAGTTCCGGCTGGTCAACGTCAAAGAGATGCCAAAGAAAAGGCCCTTTTCGCGCAGCAGTTTCATTTTCCCTTTTACCAGCCTGAAAACACCTTCGCCCCGGCGCAAATCCGTCTCCATTTGCTGCCCTTCCAGACTGATCACCGGAATCAGGTTACGCTGCAGTGAGAACCTTTTCAGGGCTGCCTGGTTGATCAATAAGCCATTGGTAAAGACAAGGAACAGAATATGGGGGTGCTTTTGGGCCAGCTCAAAGAAAACAGGGCGCAGCAGCGGCTCACCGCCGGCGATGAGAATGATCGAGATGCCCAGTTCTTCGGCCTCATTTGCCAGCGCAAACAAGCGCTCATCCGTCATTTCTTCTTCAGAGGCAGAATGGATGGCACGCGCATAGCATCCCAGGCAGTTCAAATTGCACTTGTTCGTGATGCTCACGATCATCAGCGGGGGAACCTGTACGCCATTCTGACCC
Source organism: uncultured Anaerolinea sp. (assembly GCA_964459385.1). GTDB lineage: Bacteria > Chloroflexota > Anaerolineae > Anaerolineales > Anaerolineaceae > UBA6107. The sequence continues at coordinate 56,007 of CAYWLG010000010.1, read as the reverse complement.
CAGTAAGCGCGCCGTTTCACTGCCCGGTTCTGATCTCGCCAGGTTTGGAGCAAAAAACGGGTGGTATGAAAATTAACATGCGTTTTGAACAAAGCCTTCTGAAAAAGACGCAAGATGTTTTTATCAAATTTGATCGTGTAGTTCTGTTCTTCCACTTTATGCCTCTTGACCATGAATTCGATTAATATACGGTAATTCATGTATTATGTTGCATTTTGAACAAGAATCGAATTGCAGAACCGTTTGCTACATAAAAATATGCCGACTGGTGAACCAGCACTATTAGCTGCATCACCTGCACAATCATGGCAGTGGGAACACAAATAAAAACGCAATGAACGACTTGAGAGCATTTGCGGGTATTTGATAGAGATTTCAACCCCAAAAAGTGATATGTTAATGGGGAGTTGATCGGAGGCAGGAAGATGATGCATTTCAAACGAATTTTAGGATATTGGATTCCCTTGGTCGTGGTTGCCAGTGGCTTATGTCTGTTCACTTACATAGGGATTCAGCAGAACTACCGCATGAACGCCAACGATCCGCAGATCGAAATGGCCGAGACCGCTGCAGACGCACTAAGCAGTGGCACCGCCATTGAGCAGGTGCTGCCGGGTGCAACGGTCAAAATGGAAAGCAGCCTGACGCCTTTTATGATGGTCTTTGATTCAGAGGGGAACGTGCTGGCTTCTTCTGCATCGCTAAATGGTCAGACACCGATGGTGCCGGAGGGGGTACTCACGGCCTCTTTGGAGAAGGGTGAGAATCGTGTTACCTGGCAACCGCAGGCCAACGTGCGCATTGCAGCCGTGATCGTGCCTTACTCGGCCAACGGGCAAAGTGGTTACGTGCTGGCCGGGCGCTCGCTGAAAGAGGTGGAAGCCCGCATCAATAACCTGACCCTGATGCTGACGCTCACCTGGCTGTGTGCCCTGCTGACCTCCTTTGCGACAATCATCTTTGCGGAGTATGTGCTGCTTCACCCAAAGAACGGGTAAAAAGTGAGGCAGTTCAAACTGCTCAACCAAGAAATCATTTTTATAGAGAAATGGCGCAGCAAGCTGCGCCATTTTCATAATTCACATAAAAGACGGGGGGTTTACCCCATGTTACCGACCACCAGAATGAACTCGCCCTTTCGCGGGCCAACCTGGCTGCGCACATCGGCGGCCTCGCCGCGGTAAATGGTTTCAGTCGGCAGGGTCATATCGAAGGCTACGGTCACCCAAACACCCTTGCCGAAGACCTTGATGACGTCCTCCAACAGGGCGCCGAGGCGGTAGGGGGTATCCATCAAAACGATGGGCATCTTGAGGGTGCGGTAATAAGTGAGCAGTTTGCGGCGGGCAGCGGGATCGCGCGGCGGGAAACCGGCGAAGAAAAATCGTTCCAGATGAAAGTCGAGCACGGATAAGGCAGCCATCAGTGAAGAGGCCCCCGGCACCGGCGAGACCTTAACGCCCGAGCTGGCAGCCAACTGGATGAGGTAATGTCCCGGGTCTGAAAAGACCGGCGTGCCGCAATCTGAAAAGAGGGCCAGCGATTGGCCATTGAGCAAACGGGTCAGCAGGTCGGCGGCCACTTCTGGCTCATTATGTTCGTTCAAGAGCACCAACTCTTTGCCAACAATACCCAACCGCTTCAGCAGGGTGCTGCCAGGTTTGTATTCCTCACAGACCACAGCGTCGGCGTTCTTCAAGGTTTCAATGGCGCGCAGGGTAATATCATCAGGGTGTCCAATGGGGGTTGCCACAATGTAAAGCGTTCCGAATTCTTTCATACTGACCTCTTTCTGCTCTCATTTTACCCGAAAGCCAATCAGGCTGGTGAAATGAAATTCAGGGTAAACTTATGAGGATGCGTGATGCAACGAAAGGACGACCATGAAACTTTCCCGCTTATCCAAAATTTCATTGCTTCTGGCAGTTTTCTTTTTGTTCGATAAACTCCTGGCTATCCTGCGCCAGATTCTCATTGCGCGCCAGTTTGGGCTGTCGCATGAACTGGACGCTTTCAATGTCGCCAACAACATCCCCGATCTGCTTTTTGCGTTGATCTCAGGCGGTGCACTGGCGATGGCCTTCATCCCGGTGCTCTCTGAAGTGCTTACTCAACAGGGGCAGCGCCCGGCCTGGACGCTCTTCAGCCGCATCGCCAACCTGGCCTTTCTGGTGACGAGCGCGCTGGCCATCGTGGTAGCGATCTTCGCCGAACCGATGGTGCGCAACGAGATCGGCATCGCCCCCGGTTTCAGCACCGCTCAGCAAGACCTGGTCATTCAGTTGATGCGCATGAACCTGATCGCCACCATTATCTTCTCGATCAGCGGGCTGGTCATGGCCGGATTGCAGGCCAACCAGCATTTTCTGCTGCCGGCACTGGCACCGATCTTCTATAACCTGGGGCAAATCTTTGGCGTGCTCGTTCTCTCGCCCGAAAAAGGCTACAGCATCGCCGGGGTCCCCCTGCCCGCTTTCGGATTGGGCGTTTCAGGCCTCGTTTACGGCGTCATCATCGGGGCAGTGCTTCACCTGCTGGTTCAGGTGCCCGGCCTGCTCAAGTATCACTTCAAGTGGACGCCCAGTTTGGGGCTCAAGGATGCAGATGTTAAAAAAGTGCTGCGCCTGCTGGGGCCGCGCCTGCTCACCATGCTGTTAATCCAATCCATCTTCATCATCCGCGACAATTTGGCCTCACGCCTGGCCGCCGGAGCGGTCACCTCGCTCACCTACGGCTGGATGCTGCAGCAGGTGCCTGAAACGCTGATCGGTACGGCCATTGGCACGGCCATGCTGCCCACCCTCTCGGAACATTTCGCCAGGGGTGAAAAAGAGATCTTCATGCAGACCATCCAGCGCGCCGTTCAGGTGCTGATCGCGGTGACGCTGCCCATTGCGGCCATCATGGCTATCGGTCTGCGTCCGCTGATGGGACTGGCCTTCGATTTTGGCAGCGATGGCACCCGCCTGTTGACCTGGGTAACCGCCGGGTTCTTGCTGGGGTTGATGGGGCATTCGCTCAAAGAAGTGGGCACCCGCTCGTTTTACGCCCGCCAAAATGCCTGGGTGCCTCTGATGACAGCGGGCATCAATCTGGTACTTTATATTGCCCTGGGTGCCGCGCTCTACCGTCCGCTGGGTGCCCCCGGCATTGCCCTGACCGATTCGTTGGTCTTCACCACCGAGGCGATCTTGTTGCTGCTCTTGCTGGGCCGCAAAATGGCCTTGCCCATCAAACTCGACCGATCCTGGCTGCGTGCACTGGCAGCCCTGGTCAGTGGCGCGCTGGTCACCTGGGGGCTGCTCAGCTTTCTGGAGCCGCGCGTATCACCGCTCATTTCGGGCACCGTGCCCATGCTGCTCGGCCTGGTCTGTGCCCTGCCCTGGATCTGGAAGGAAGTGCGGGCGTTGGCGCATCTATAGTAAACAGTTACCGGGGGACTTTGCCCGGCTGAAATCATTCTTGTTTCGATGAGGGAATTATGCAAAAAGATTTTCTGTGGTGGCGCGACGGGGTGATCTATCAGATCTATCCGCGTTCTTATGCCGACAGCAACAACGATGGCATCGGCGATCTCAACGGCATTCTTGGCAAACTCGATTACATCGCCGATCTGGGCGTGGATGCCATCTGGCTCTCGCCCATTTACCCCTCGCCCGACCGCGACTTCGGGTACGATGTATCCGATTATTTCGACATTGACCCCAAATATGGCAGTCTGGCCGACTTCGACCGTCTGCTCAGCGAGGCCCACAAACGCAATTTGCACGTCATTCTCGACCTGGTGCTCAACCACACCTCTGACCTGCACCCCTGGTTTCAGTCCTCGAAAAGCGCAAAAGACAGCGAGTTCCGCGACTGGTACATCTGGCGCGACCCCAAAGAGGGCAAGAATCCGCCCAACAACTGGCAGTCGGTCTTCGGCGGCGGAGGCTGGCAGTACGATGAAGCCAGCGGGCAGTATTACTTTCACATGTTCGTCAAAGAGCAGCCCGATCTCAACTGGCGCAACCCGGCCGTCTATGCCAAGATGATGGATGTGTTCCGCTTCTGGCTGGATCGCGGCGTGGATGGTTTTCGGCTGGACGTGTTCAATGAGTATTACAAAGACGATCAGTTCCGCGACAATCCGCCCAAATTGGGGATTCGCCCCTTTGAGTGGCAAAAACACATCTACGATGTCAGCCGCCCCGAAATGATGGGCGCGCTGAAAGACATCCGCAAGATACTCGACAGCTACCCTGAGCGTTATGCCGTAGGCGAAACCTTTTTGGCCACGACCGAAGAAGCTGCCCAATACTGTGGCGAAGACAAGCTGCACGCCAATTTCGATTTCAATTTTTTGGAATGTCCCTGGGACCCCGGCCGTTTCTTGAAGGTGATCAACGCCTGGGAAAACATGCTCAGCGACCGCGCCTGGCCCAACTATGTGCTCAACAACCACGACGTGGTGCGCTCGGCCACTCGCTACGGGCGCGGCGAAAACGATGAGCGTCTCAAAGCGGCCGCCGCCATGCTGCTCACCCTGCGCGGTACTCCTTTTCTGTATTATGGCGAAGAGATCGGCATGCGCGAGTTAAAGCTGAAACGCAGTGAACTGCAAGACCCGGTGGGCAAGCGCTACTGGCCCATCAACAAAGGCCGCGATGGCTGCCGCACCCCCATGCAGTGGGATGACTCACAGTATGCCGGCTTCGGGTCAACCGCACCGTGGTTGAGGGTGAACGACAATCACCTCAAGCGAAATGTCCAGGCGCAGGCTGCGGATGAAAAATCCCTCTTGAACTTCTACAAAAAATTGCTGCACTTGCGCAAAGACACCCCTACTTTGCAAAAAGGCGTTTTCATTCCGCTCACCTATGAGCCGCGCAGCCTGCTGGCTTTTCTGCGTGAAGATGCCGAGGCCAGTGTGCTGGTGGTGCTTAATTTTGGGCGGCGCAAAGTGCGCCTGGCACTTGGGCCGGGTCTGCGCGGCGATGACTGGCAACTGCTGCTTTCCAACAAGCGCGAAGCGCTGCCAGAGATCAAAAAGGGCTGGCTGCCCCTGGTCGGTGATGAGGCCAGTATCTACATTCGCAAGAATCAATAACATCAGTAGACAGATCGGGCGGAAATTTCCGCCCGATCTTTTTTAACCCTTGAAATTCATTTATGAACCTTCATAATAGAGTTATCGAAATCTTTTTATTACCGAGACCACTTATGAAAAAATTGACCGCAGTACTTCTCTTCCCTCTAATCTTGTTTCTTTCAGCCTGCTCGCAAAATTCCACCACGGGCGATCCCTTCGCCGGGTTGAAGCTGGCGACCGTCTCAGGCAATACCAACTCTACCACAGCGGTTCCGACCGCCGTCCAAACCCTGGGCAAACTGCCCTTGTCGGAAGATTTCGCCCATGATGATGGCATGTGGGTGCTTGAGGATGACGAGTATGGCAAAGCAGCTTTCGAGGGCGGCAGTTTCATCATTGAAGCGCGCCAGGAAACCCAGACCATGTGGTCAACTTATGCCGCCACTTTCGGTGATGTAAAAATTGATGCGGACGTGAAAGCCCTGAACTCAGATGAGAATGACAATAACGGTTTTGGCGTGGACTGCCGCATTCAGGAAAACGGCGATGGCTACAGTTTCCAAATCTCATCAGATGGCTATTTCGCCATTCTCAAATTCGTTGACACTGACGGGTCAAGGCTGGTTGACTGGACGCAGAGCGACATCATCTACCCCGGTGTATTCAGCAATCACATCACCGCCATCTGCAATGGCAGCCACCTTGAGATGTGGGTCAATGGCCAATGGGTGGCCAGCATTGAGGACAGCGACTTTCCGACAGGCATGATCTCACTTTCTGCCTCCACCTACACGGAAGTGCCCACGACCGTCTCATTCGATAATTTGCAGGTGACCTCACCCAATTGAAATTAATGCGACTTACCGACAAATTCAGAGCCTCTTCTGTGTTCACAGAAGGGGTTCTGATTATTAAAGAGACAGGTTTGACCAATTTGTTGATTTTTAGATAATATTTATCTAATTTATATAATTCGAGCTATATAATATTTTCAAGGCTTTATGACTTGCAGGATAAAGGAGACTCGTATGCTAGTGAAGGATAAAGTGATCGTAGTGACAGGTGGCGGCAACGGCATTGGCCGTGAGCTGGTACTGGCCCTGCTAAGTAAAGGGGCCAGAGTGGCTGCTGTTGACCTGAACGAACAAGCGCTCAATGAAACCGTCAAGATCGCCGGCGAAATGGCCGGTCGTCTTTCTACCCATGTGGTGAACATTACCGACCTGAAAACCGTTGAAGCTCTGCCCGAAAAAGTGATCGCGGCTCATGGCGCGGTGGATGGACTCATCAACAATGCCGGCATCATCCAACCCTTCGTATTCCTGAAAGATCTCACTTATGCCCAGATCGAACGGACGATGAATGTCAACTTTAACGGCATGCTTTACATGACCAAGACCTTTTTGCCCACCCTGCTCACCCGGCCCGAAGCGCACATCGTGAACGTGTCGAGCATGGGCGGATTTTTGCCCGTACCCGGGCAGACCCTGTATGGGGCCTCCAAGGCAGCGGTCAAACTGCTCACCGAAGGGCTGCATTCAGAATTGATGGACACTCACGTGCATGTCTCCGTCGTCTTCCCCGGGGCCATTCAAACGAACATCACCGTCAATTCCGGCGTGGCGACCCCCGAGCAGCAAAAGAGCATGGATACGGGCAGCATCAAAATGACCTTGCCATCCGTTGCAGCGCAGACCATCCTTGAGGGGATGGAAAAGAACAAATACCGCATTCTGATCGGCAGCGATGCCAAATTCATGGACTTTCTCACCCGCCTTGCCCCAGAGCGTGCGGCCAACTTGATCTACTCACAGATGAAATCGCTTTTGCCAAAATAGACTTTGAACGTTCTTATCAAAAAGCACCCTGACGGGTGCTTTTTGTTTTCAAAATTGGGTTTTATTCCACCTGGAAGGGAATTTCAGTGATCACCACATTGTTGCGGTGCAAGAGCGCTTTGCGCAAGGTTTCGGCTGTGCGCGTGTGCAAGAAACCCGTCCACCAGTGGCGCGGGATAAATTGTGGCACCACGATGGTGATCAACTCACTTGGCCCGCTGATGGCGGATAGCTTTTCAATATAGTCCAGGAAGGGTTCCAAAAAGAGGCGGTAAGGAGAATCCAACACGACCAGACGATTCCCCTCCCCCCAGATCTTCCACTTGGCTTCGATCTTCTCTGTTTCTTTGGGGTCAATGGAGATATGTACCACCGTCACATCATCCGAAAGCGTGTTGGCATAATCAAGCGCCTCCAGCGTACCACGATGCACGCCACCGATGGGCATGATGACCCGGTTGCGATTGATGCGTCCACGGCGGGGATGATTTTCGAGCGAAAGCTGTTTAGCCAGATGCCGGTAATGGTGATGGATCGAGAAGAAGATCACCACCAGCAGTGGGGTCAGCACGATCACGATCCAGGCGCCATCTTTAAACTTGGTGACTGCGAAGATCACCATCACCACGGCGGTGCACAAGGCCCCAACGCCATTGATGATCATTTTATGCAGCCAGCCCGCGTCGTGCCTGACGGTAGAGCCGGGCTCTACGATCTCTTCCCCCGGTTTCAAATGCCCGGATTTCCACCAGCGCCTCGCCATGCCCGTCTGTGAAAGGGTAAATGAGAGGAACACGCCAATGGCATACAGCGGGATCAGTTTAGCCACGCTGGCCTGAAAAGCAATGACCAGCAGCGACGCAATGACTGACAGGGCGACAATACCGCTCGAGTAGACCAGGCGGCTGCCACGGTAAGTGAGCTGGCGCGGCAAAAAACCATCTCCGGCGTGCAGGGCGCCCAGGCGTGGAAAATCGGCAAAGGCGGTATTGGCGGCCATGACCAGAATGATTGTGGTCGCGCTGATCGTGATCAGGTATAAGATTCCCCTGCCCCCATAAATGGTGCGCGCCAGTTGAGAAATAAAGGTCTCGGCCTCGACCGGCACTGCATGGGTGTGAATGGCCAAAAAGGTGGTGCCGATCAGTAAAGACCCTAAAATACCCGACATCCACATCAGCGTTTTGCCGGCGTTGTTGCTGCGTGGTTCCTTAAATGCGGTGATACCGTTGGAGATGGCCTCCACGCCAGTGAGAGAGGTGGTACCGTTGGCGAAAGCACGCAGCAACAAGAAGGCGGTCAGCGGCTGTACCAGATTATTTGCAGCAGCCGGTGGGTCTACTACCGTGCCAAGCGTGCCGGTGAAGTAGCGGACAAAGCCAATGATCACCATTAAGAAGGTGAAGAACAAGAAAAAGTAAGTAGGGATGGCAAAAGCAAACCCGGATTCTTTTACCCCACGCAGGTTGATGAGCATAATGAGCAAGATCGCCGCCACTGCGATGATCACACGGTACCGATACAGGCCGGGGTAAGCCGAAACGAATTGAGCCACACCCGATGAAATCGAAACGGCGACCGTCAGAATGTAGTCGGTCAGCAATGCCGCCCCGGCCGTCTGTGCAGGCAGCTCGCCCAGGTTGTCGCGGGCCACAATATAGGCGCCACCGCCGCTGGGGTAGGCATGGATCGTCTGCTCATACGAAAAGGTCAAGATCAACAACAGACCGACGATGCCCAGCACAATGGGCAGGGCCAGATGCAGCACACCGGTTCCGGCCAGGAACAAGATAGACATCAATTCCTGCGGCCCGTACGCCACTGAAGACATGGCGTCGGAAGAAAACACGGCCAACCCAATGGCCTTGCCGATGGTCTGATGCGGCGCGTCGGCGGTTGCCAACGGACGCCCGATCAATAATGTTTGCACTGACTTGCCGGGGTAATGCCCCGTCGTTTCTTCGAAGATGTTAATGCTCTGACCCTTTGTTTTCACGCCTGCTTCCACTCCATCTAATTCGGTCCAGCTTGATTCGCCGTGGAGAGGGACAGCAAACAGAATAAGCGACCTCAGAAAATAAAAACGAACACTCTCCAGATTAACAGGTAGAGTGTAACGAAAACAGGTTAAACGGTAATAAGGGAGAGCGGCAAAATTATAAAGAAAAAATAAAGATCATTCCCCCGATCTAAAGCGGTAACCCACCCCCGAATCGGTGATGAGAAGCTGCGGGTTTTCGGGGTTGGCCTCGATCTTTTTGCGCAGTTGCCCGATGTAAACGCGCAAATATTCCAGGTGGTCGGCTTCGACCGTGCCCCACACATGATTGAGGATGGCTTGATGGGTCAGCACGCGGTCGGGATGTGCCGCCAGGTAGGTGAGCAGTTTAAATTCTGTGGCGGTCAGCTTAACTTCTGCCCCCTCTTTGGTGACAATATGGCGCGCCAGATCGATCATCAGACTGCCCACTTTGAGCACGGTTTCTTTGTTGCCCGGCGAGTTCTGAGCGTGACGCAGGGCCACACGAATGCGCGCCATCAATTCTTCAATGCCAAAAGGCTTGGTCAGATAATCATCGGCCCCCTTATCCAATGCAGAAACCTTGTCTTTCTCACTGTCGCGCACCGAAAGCACGATGATGGGCACTTCCGACCAGGCACGGATCTGTTCGCACACCTGCGTGCCGTCCATGTCGGGCAAGGTCAGGTCAAGAATAATGATATCTGGCTCCTGTGCCGCAGCCAGCGCAAGGCCCTGCTCGCCATTCACGGCTGACTGCACCCTGAAGTGATTGGCCAGCAATATGGTTCGCAAGGCCCGCAAAATTTGCGGCTCGTCGTCAATAATCAAGATCAACGGGTCGGTTTCCATGATCGCTATTCATCCTCTGGCATGCTGGGATGGCTGCCGTCCAGCGTGAGCGGCAGCGTAAATACAAAGCGGAACCCGGCAGGCAAGTTCTCTGCCCAAATCTTACCACCATGTGCTTCAATAATACCCTTACAGATCGAAAGGCCCAGTCCGGTGCCGATCACTTTATCCGCTTCGGTAACACGGTAAAACTTTTCAAAAATGTGCTCCAGGTCTTCGCTTTTTACATGAACGCTTTCGTTTTCCACCTGCACTCGCATCACCTCAGTCTCTGCGCGTGCCCAAAGCAGCACCTGCGTGCCCGGTGGCGCATATTTGACGCTGTTGCTGATGAGGTTGCTGAAAACCTGCTCGATCATCACGTAATCGGTCGGCACCAGGGGCAGGTCGGCCGGAAAATCAAATTTAAGATTGTGATCCTGCACCTTGGAGCGCATTTTTGCCACCACCCCTGAGGCGATCTCGGCAATCGAATTCCAGCGCTCCAGAGGTTTCAAAGCGCCCGATTCGATGCGCGACATATCGAGCAAATTGCCCACCAGCAGATTGAGGTTATCGGTCTCCTCTTCCACGGTAGTCAGCAGTTCAGCGCGCGCTTCGCTCTGCCAGGGAACGGCGCCGCTGCGCAAACTGGACACCGACGCCTTGATGGCCGCCAGCGGGGAGCGCAGTTCATGGGAAACCGAATTCAGCAGCGAGGTCTTAATGCGATCGCTTTCTTCCAGCACGCGTATCTTGTTCTCACCTTCGCTGAAGTGCATCCGCTCGATCGCCAGCGCTCCCTGATTGCAAAAGGCCTCGAGCAAACGGCTTTCCTGTTCGATCATGCCTTTGTTTTGATTCCAAATGCGGATCTCCCCTTCGATGTTGCGGTGTGTCATCATCGAAACGCAGACATCAGGGGCTTCCGTCTGAGCAGTTCCTGGGGGGAGGTCGAAGAAGATGGGTTGTTCCCCTGTTTTTCCCTTGACCACCACGCGCACATGGTCAAAACGAAAAGTAGTGAGCAGTTGTTCAGCCAGCGTTTTTGCGACCGCCTCCACCTCAGTCAGTCCAGCCAAAGCCGCGATCAATTCGTACATGCGGGTGGCTTCCCATTCGCGGGCACGGGCCAGGTTAAGGCTGCGCTTGGTCTGTTCAAAAAGCAGGCTGATGACCACTGCCACGATCAAAAATATGGTCAGCGTGATCAGATCCTGCGATTGATGCACCAGCAGGGTGTTATAAGGCTGAATGAAGTAATAATTGAAGAGCAAAAATGCGGCGATGCCGGCCAGAATGCCCGGGGTGAGTCCCAAAAGCGCTGCGCTGATCATCACCGGCAGCAGAAACAGTAAGGCAACATACTGCACGGCCAGGAGTGGTTCAAAAAAGCGCAGGATCAGCGTCATGAGCCCCGCCAATGCCAGCGGGCCAATGAAACGGGTCAAGAAGAGGAGTACAGGGTTTTTGATCGGATTCTTTACCAAAGCGGGCATCCTGAACAAAATGATTGAAAGTTCATTAAATATATCACCCCCGCTCTGAATAATCAGCGGGGGTGAGCAGATTAACTCAGGCCGATGATCCTGCCGGTGTCGGGCTCAATATCGATCTCCATAAAGACCGGCCGGGTGGGCAGCCCAGGCATGGTAGACATGGTGCCTAGCAGCGGATAAAGGAAACCGGCCCCCACCGAGGCGCGAACGTCACGGATGGGCACACGGAAGCCGGTCGGAACCCCCTTCAGGGTGGGGTCATGCGACAGGCTCAAATGGGTCTTGGCCATACAGATGGGCAGCTTGTCGAAACCCAGCCGGGTGTATTCGGCGATACGCTCTTCAGCCTCCGGCAGATAATCGACCCCGTCGGCGCCATAGACTTCTCTGGCAATGGTCTCGATCTTCTCTTTGATGGTCATGTTCAGCGGGTAAAGGAATTCAAAATGCGACGGCTTTTCACAGGCTTTGACCACGGCATTGGCCAGGTCTACCGCCCCTTCGCCGCCCTTTTCCCAATGATCACAGATAACGGCATCTTCAGCGCCGCCTTCTTCAACGGCGGCCTTACGCACCAGTTCCAGCTCAGCCGGGGTATCCGATAAGAAGCGGTTCACGGCCACCACCACCGGAATGCCATATTTCTTGGCAGTTTTGATGTGGTGCAGCAGGTTGCCCAGCCCTTCGCGCAGCAGATCCAGATTCTCGTGTGTGTAAGCCGGGTCAAGCGGTTTGCCGGCCACCACTTTGGGGCCGCCCCCGTGCATCTTGAGAGCACGAATGGTTGCCACCATCACCACAGCAGAGGGAACCAGACCGGAATAGCGACTCTTGATATCGAAGAACTTTTCCATGCCCATGTCAGCGCCAAAGCCTGATTCTGTGATGACGTAATCGGCCAACTTGAGCGCGATCTTGTCGGCAATGATGGAGGAATTGCCGTGGGCAATGTTGGCGAACGGCCCGGCATGGACGAAGACCGGCGTGCCTTCCACCGTCTGCATCAGGTTGGGCTTGATGGCATCGCGCATGAGCACCGTCATGGCGCCCGCCACGCCCAGATCTTCGGCGGTGACGGCCTCACCTGAACGGCTGATGCCGATCACGATCTTGCCCAGGCGCTCGCGCATGTCTTTGAGGCTGGTGGTCAGCGCCAAAATGGCCATGATCTCAGAGGCGACGGTAATATCAAAACCGGTCTCGCGGGTGAAGCCCTTTTCGTCGGGGCCTTTGCCGATCTCGATACCGCGCAAAAAGCGGTCGGAGGTGTCGAGCACGCGCCGCCAGGTAATGGTCTCGGGGTCGATATCCAGACGGCACAGCTTGCGGCGTTCCTCTTCTGTCAGGTCGTCGGGGTCAGCAGCGGTGATACCCAGTTTTTCGAGCCGGGCTACCATGCCGCGAGTGAAGTGGCGTTTGCCCACCTTGTCGGCCGGCAGTAAACGGTTAAACAATTGTTCATCGGTGGCGGAAGATTCATGGAACATGCGCGCATCAATGGCGGCTGCCATCAAATTATTGGCCGCCGTGATGGCATGGATATCGCCGGTCAGGTGCAGGTTGAACTCTTCCATTGGCACCACCTGCGAATAGCCCCCCCCTGCAGCGCCGCCTTTGATGCCAAAGGTCGGGCCCTGCGATGGCTGGCGAATGCAGGTGACCACGCGTTTGTTCAGGTGTGCTCCCAACGCCTGGCTCAGCCCCACTGTGGTAGTGGTTTTGCCCTCCCCCAAAGGGGTCGGGGTGATGGCGGTCACATCAATATACTTGCCATTGGGCACTGATTTCAAACGTTCCAGCACTTCCAGCTTGACCTTGGCCTTGGTATCGCCGTAAAGCTCAATTTCAGAAGGCAGAAGGCCCAGCTCTTCGGCAATAACGGTAATGGGTTTGAGCGTCGCTTCCTGGGCGATTTCGATATCAGTCGGCACCGGTGTACGTCTTTTTAGCGGTGTAGGAGTAAACGGTCTTGCAGAAACATTTCGATCCTCAGGGCACATGATTTATCTCCTTATCGTAATCCAATCGTATTAAAGACCATATTGCCCTGAAAATCAAGTCGGTAAAAATCCTATACATAATTAATGAAATTTGGCTACAATTAAATTGCCTAGAAAACTCAATGCTGACGTGCTCTTGAAAGGAGACATACGCCATGTTAGTGAAAGAAAGAATGACCAGCCCAGTTCTTACAATTGCCCCAGACGTACCGGTGCAGGATGCGCTTGCCCAGATGCACAAAGATAAAGTGCGTCGCTATCCGGTTCTGGATAAACACGGAAAGTTGATTGGCATCGTCACCGAGGGTGATCTTCTTAATGCCAAACCTTCTGAAGCCACCACCTTGAGCGTGTGGGAGATCAATTACCTGTTGAGCAAGATCACGGTGGAACGCGTAATGTCGAGCAAAGTCATCACCGCCACCGAAGATACCCCCATCGAAGAAGCCGCCAGAATTCTTTCTGATAATGAGATCAGCAGCCTGCCGATCATGCGCGGCAGCAGCCTGGTGGGAATGATCACCGAAACCGATCTCTTCCACATTCTGCTCGAGATGATGGGCAGCCGCACCCCGGGCGTGCGCCTCACAGTGGAGGTCATCGATAAGCGCGGCAAGCTCTATGAACTGGCCGGCATCATTCACAAACTGGGCGGCGATCTGCTTGGCGTGGCAGCCATTCTGGGCTCACGTGCCGAAACCCGCATTCTTACCCTCAAAGTGCAGGGCGTCAAATTGGAAGACCTGCGCGATGCCATGAAGCCGGTAGTCGAACAGGTGTTGGACATCCGAGAGACAAAAATCTAGCAAATTTCCTGATTCAAATCTGATAAAACTCGTGGGTTAAACTGGGTTTTTGCTATGCTATAATCGCAATTGTCAGAAGTTGTTTCTGATGTTCCGTTTTCACACAATAGGAGGATTGAATGGCTGAAGTAGCATATTGCATGAAGTGTAAGAAGAAGACCGAAATGGTCAAAACCGAAGAAGTGACCATGAAAAACGGCCGCAAAGCCCTCAAAGGCAAATGCTCCGTTTGCGGAACCGGGATGTACAAAATTCTCGGCAAATAAGCAAAAGATGTAAAAAGGCCGCGCCTTCGGGCGCGGTTTTTGTTATATACTACTCAAGGGCTGGAATTCGCCACACGACTTCAAAAATTAGGATTCAACACCATGCTGCGTGCGCTGAACAATCGACCTTTCGCCTTTCTTTGGTCTGGCCAGACCATTTCACGTTTGGGTGACAGCCTTTACCGTATCGCCCTCTCCTGGTGGGTGCTCGAAAAGACCGGCTCGGCGCTCGCAATGGGCACCGTCAATATCGTTTCGATGGTGCCCATGCTGCTCTTCATGCTCTTTGGTGGCGTGCTGGTGGACCGGCTGCCCCGTTCAGCGGTGATGTTCACCTCAGACCTGCTGCGCGGGCTGCTGGTGGGCGGCGTCGCCATTCTGGCCGCGCTCAACCTGCTGGAGATCTGGCATATCTTCATCATCAGCGCCGTGTTCGGCATCGTCAGCTCATTCTTTGAACCAGCCTATATTGCCGTCTTCCCTGAGATCATCCAGGCCGATGCGCTTGCCGGCGCTAACTCGCTGACCACGCTGAGCCGCGAGATCACCGGCATCGTCGGCCCTTCACTGGGCGCGCTGCTGGTAGCCACCGGCGGTACCCCATTGACCTTTGCGCTGGATTCCGCCTCATTTTTTCTCTCAGCGCTGGCACTGCTGCCTCTGCTCAAACACGACCGCCTCGTACGCACGGTTGCAGAGCCCAAAAAGGCCGAGAATGCCAACATGTTGGGCGATCTGATGACCGGCTTCAAGGCCGTGGCCGCCTCTCCCTGGCTGTGGGTGACGATCTCGGTGGCAGCCCTGGCCAACATGGTCGAAGGCGGCGCCTTCAGCACCAGCCTGCCCTTTTTGGTGAGCGATGTCTGGAAGATGGACGTGAAAACCCTGGGCTTTGTTTACTCAGCCCTCTCCGTGGGTGCCGTCATCTGCGCGCTCATCATGGGCAACGCCCCCAAGATGCACAAGCGCGGTTACATCGCCTATGCTTCATGGTTCATGATCGGTGCCTCCATCTTGCTGTTGGGCGTTCAAAAGAACCTGTGGATTTCGTTAGCCGGGGCTGCCCTGTTGGGCGCCGCCGGTGCCAGCTTTGGTCTCATCTGGACCAGTTCTTTGCAAGAACTTGTACCCTCTGAATTGCTGGGGCGCGTTTCGAGCATCGATTTTCTGGGCTCTTATACGCTCATGCCCATCGGCTACGCACTGGCCGGCTGGGCCACCGATAAGCTGGGTGCCAGTTACGTGTTCATCGTGGCCGGCATTGTGGTGGCGGTACTCTCCCTGCTGGCACTGCTGCATCCGGCCATCAGGAAGATGGATTGAAGAAGAAGCAAGACGAGACCGGTTAGTTGGATTTTTCTCAAAAACGAGCACATCGCTCATAAATTGTTAAAATAAAAAGGCAGACGGGGGATTATTCCACCTGCCTTTGAGGGGAATGGGGAGTCACCCACTCACTGATTCAGCACAATGGCATGTAATCTGCTATTCAAAGGATTGCAGCGTGAGAATAACATTCAATCTTAAATTCAATTGGCAGATCATACCTATAGTCATTAGCTAACCCTTATACCACCATCCTCTTTTCCCTTTGCATTATCCCTTCACACCACTCACAACAATCCCCTGAGTGAAATATTTTTGACCGACAAAGAATAAAACAATGGGGGGTAAGACCATCATTAACGATACAGCCATGATCAAATGAGTGTTGATGGAATACATTGCATTAAAGGTTTGCAACCCAACAGCCATAGTCCAATTCGTGCGGCTGTGCAAGAAAATGAGTGGTTCATAGAAATCATTCCAGGCGTAAAGGAAATGAAAAATCGAAATTGTAATTAATGCTAGGCGTGATTGCGGCAGAATTATGTACCACAGTGTTTGAAGCGAATTTGCGCCGTCTATCTTCGCTGCCTCATCCATCTCGACTGGAATTGACATAAAGAATTGCCGAAGCAAAAACACATTGTAGGCATTGGCAAAAAACTGTGGAACAATGAGGGGCAACAGTGTATCTACCCAGTTTAACCTTTGGAAAATCACATACATCGGAATCAAGGTAATTTGCCTCGGTAGCATGATCGTTGAGAGCAAAACCAAGAACAAAACGTTTGTCCACTTGGCTCGAAAGCGTGACAGCCCAAAAGCGACCAATGAACACGAGAACAACATTCCCAACATACCTAGAAATGTAACGATGAGCGTATTTAGCAAGTACCTGCCAAACGGAACTTTTGTTAAGGCATCTTTGTAGTTTTCAAAATGAAACTCTAAGCGACGAACTGCGTTATTTTCATCCAATTTAAGCAGGTATTCAACTGATGGATCAGCAGGATCAACAAAAATGCCCATGCTTCCAGGCTGCTTTTTTATCAGTGCAAATTCGACAATTTCGTTGTTTAGTTCGACTTTGTATAGCGGTTCCTGCTTCCCATTGATCTCTACCAAAACAGGCGAAAAGGGAAGCAAACTTAATGGATCCTGACGAATTTGATTCACATCTTTTAGGGATGTTCCAATCATATACAAAAATGGGATCAAAATTATTACTGCGCCGGCAGCTAAAGTCAATGTAGCAAGGCCTCTAAAGAACAGATTTTGTGCCTTCACACTAGACTTAAGATTGCCCCAAAAAGAAGTTAACAATAGGTTCATATTTTTTTGTTTATTCATCTTTGGTTGCCTTTTTGTTACTGAGTTGACCCTCATAATAGACCCAGTACTTTGAAGACCAAAACAGCAAAAGGGTAATTACGAGAATGAATAAGAACAATATCCACGCCATTGCAGAAGCGATACCCATGTCAAAATAACGAAATGCATTCAAATACAAATACAAGTTATAGACCATGGTAGAACGCGCCGGTCCGCCAAGGTTCCCAGCACCCCCAGCTCCTGTAGCAACAAATACCTCAGTAAACAATTGAAAGGTATTTATCAACCCAAGAATAAGGTTGT
Source organism: uncultured Anaerolinea sp. (assembly GCA_964459385.1). Classification (GTDB taxonomy): domain Bacteria; phylum Chloroflexota; class Anaerolineae; order Anaerolineales; family Anaerolineaceae; genus UBA6107. The sequence continues at coordinate 38,715 of CAYWLG010000010.1, read as the reverse complement.
AAAAGATGATTGGGGTCATCATTGGAATAGTGATATGAATAAAGCGCTGTATCGTGTTAGCGCCATCTATCTTGGCCGCTTCGTAAAGTGCAGTGGGAATTCCTTGCAATCCAGCCAGATAAATGATCATCCCGCCACCTACACCCCAAAGGCTCATCAACACCAATGATGGAATGGACCATTGAGGGTCTTGAAGCCAACCGGGCCCCTGTATTCCAATGGTACGCAAGAATGCGTTTACCATACCGATGTTCGGGTTCAACAAACGAACCCACATAAGGGCTACCGCAACGCCCGCAATCACTGAGGGCAAAAAATAAATCGTTCGCCAAATTTTCTGACCCCAAATCTCCTGATTTAGCAATACTGCCAGCAAAAAGCCCACAATTATTCCAAGGGGTAAGGCTAATGAGGCGTAGTAAAGGGTAACCTTAACTGATTGCCAAAATATTGGATTTTTGAACAAAAATAGATAATTATCAAAATTCACCCACACAGGTGGGCTAACAATATTGAAATCAGTAAAGGAATAATAAAGTGAAATCAACATCGGGCCTGCGGTAAAAAGGATGAAGCCAATAATCCACGGAGTTGTGTACAAATATGCAGCAGCGGCTTCACGTTGGCTTAATGTCCAAGTCTTTGGTTTTAATATATTCATTCAACAACTCCTACTTCCAGGCAAGTGGTAGAACCACCTGCCTGGGATTTGTTTTCTTCTTTACAAATAACTTCGCTCTTCATAAAGATGAATCTATCAACTGGTATCTATTTTTAGACAAATTCGTTATGGTAAAACTAGTGCGTAGTCCAATATTCGTCTAATAGTGTTTGTATTTGTTGATTTGCATCATCCAAAACTACCTTGGCATCTTTTTCTTCACCAGAGTAAACAAGCGAAATAGCGTTATTCATAATTTCTTCTACACGTGACCATTCAGGCACCCATGATTCATGATGTGGGTTGTCTAGGTATTTGATGGCTTCATACATTACTGTGTAGTCCATCCCTGGGAAACTTTTCTCAAGTTCAACCTGGAATTCATCTGCCACTGATTTGTGGGCTGGAATACAACCATAGATCATGCAAACTTCAACAGCCTGTTCAGGGGCTGTCAGCCATTTCATCACTTCCCATGCGGCCTCTTTATTCTCAGCGGCCTCAGGAATAGCAAATAAATTGGCATGAATGCGGGCGGTTCGGGTACCAGTTGGGTTATATGGAATTGGAGCAATATCATATTCAAAAGGTAAACCATTCAATCCTTCGGCGAAGAACCATGTATGGCTTTCAAACATAGCGATCATGTTGCTGCCAAAGGGGTCAGCACCGGCAGCATAATAGGCCTGTTGTCCGGCAGCATCAGGAATGAAATGATCTTTCCAAATACCATCACTTAACCACTGCAAGCCATAGACCCACTGCGGGTTGTTGGCTGTTGCGGTCTTATAATCTGCAGAAGTTGGGCTACCTACAGTATCGGCGCCCCACTGAGCGAGGTAACCCCGGGCAACGATCCAGGAATCATCAAATCCCCATTGAGCCATGTTGGTAGGATCAAAATCTGGTGAATTGGGGCTATTCCCGTTTTTATCTTTCGTGAGTTGGATACCAATCTCACGAAGTTTATCATATGTCCAAGTTTTATCAGCATAATCGTGTGTGGGATATGCAATTCCTGCTGCATCAAACATATCTTTGTTGTAAAAAATCATTGATGGAAAAACACCTATCGGCAAGCCCAAGAAACGATCTGACGATGATAATAATTGGGTAGCTTCAGGATAAAAATCGCTCATATCATAATTTTCGGCATCAATGAACGGAGAAACATCCGACCAGCTATCATATTGTTGTGCGATTGCAGCGATTCCCATAGGGCCAACTAATTGGGGGGCATCCCCACCTGAAAGCATGGCCAAATATCGATCATTTGCTTCATCATGCGGAACGATTAGAAATTCAATTTCGATTTTGTCGTGCGTGGAATTGTATTCTTCTTGCAGTACCTCTTGTTTGGTGATCTGATCTGGATCAGTTCCAGTGCCAAACCCAACAAAAATAACAACTTTTGTCTTTTCGGCAGTCGATGCGGCAGTATTCTCGGGAGAATTTGTGCCTGATTTCTCTCCACAAGCAGAGAGCAACATGCTGCTGATAATAATCAAACAGAACGCACACCAGAAATTTCTTCGTTTCATTTTCTCCTCCTTCAAAGGAAAACTCGGGGATTTAGGCAAACTCTTCTTGTTAATTTGCAGCCTGGGATTTTGAATTATTCGTAAGCCTCCTTTTATGGTTATTTAAACTTCTCCAGGGAACTTCAGCCCAATTTGCTCACGAAAACGATCCATTGTACGCATAAGTGCAAGTGTCTCTTTATGTGGAACAACATCACTTTCCAGTTTTCCCTCACGCAGGCAATTCATCACCTCAACCGCTTCATAATTCCACCCATTCCCAACATAGGGCATATCAAATACCTGTGGCTCCTTACCATTAAGATAAAGCGTGAACCCAGCGGGGCAGAAGAATGGCGAATAAATTCTAATGTAGCCTTTGCTACCAACAATTACGGCTTCTTTTGGGGATTCCATTTTGAAACTTGAATACCCCATTGCCATTTGACCGTTTTTATAGCCAAAAATCATTCCAGCCTGCTCATCTACACAAGTAGGACCGAAAGCAGCATGGCCGACTATAGTGTCAGGTTCTCCAAAAACAATGTGTGCCAGAGAAACCGGGTATGCACCAACATCCAAGAACGAACCGCCGCCAAGTGATAAATCATATAATGGGTTGGATGCGTCTTTTTCACAATAAAAACCAAATTCAGAAGTCGCAGTCCAAATATCTCCAATAACACCACTTTCCCACATTCGTCGGGCTTCTTTAAAAGCTGGGATGAATCGCGTCCACAGAGCTTCCATCAAGAAGACTTTTTTTTCTTTTACCAACGAAATCACTTCTTCAGCTTCTTGGCTGTTCAGCATAAATGGCTTTTCACATAAGATGGGCTTTCCTGATTCAATCGCTGCAATACAATTTTCGCGATGAACCGTATTAATTGTGGCTATGTAAACCACATCTACGTTTGGGTCTTCAAAAAGCGATTGGTAACTCTCATGAACTTTTGTTACATTATTTTCTTGTGCAAATTTTTCTGCCGACTTACGGGAACGAGAACCTACCGCATAGGCTTCAGCATCGGGCAGGTATGAAAGTGCCTGTGCAAATTTGTTAGCAATATACCCCGCCCCAATAATTCCCCAACGAATTTTATTTGCCATATCTATATCACTCCAATGAAATCTCTAATTTGTAAGCGCTTTCATTAATCTAGAAAAAAACACTCATATTTACTTTATTCAAAATTGACCAGGTTTCGAAGATGTTAATTTTCTTCAATGAAGATAAGCTCTCTTGAATCACTACTTTTGTAAGCTGCTTCCAATATCTTCATATTTGTCAGCCCCTTTGCTGCATTTGAATTTGGAACCGCATTATTGACAATGCATTCTACAAAATGTGCCATTTGGTTATCATACATAGACTGCTCGCAATGTTCCAGACGCGGATGTTGATAACCACTCTCAATTACCTCCACCGTTTCGTTTTGCAGATTGGGCATCAATAATCTGGTTGGAAAAATTGACCCGAAACCTTTTAGTCCAAACAATTGAGTTGCTGCCTCGGGGCCCTCTGAATATGGCTGCCACCAACCAGATTCAATATATGAAACTGGCCCGCCTTTCCAGTTGATTATCAAAAGTCCTGTATCATCGACTTCATATTTCCCATAATAGGTTCCTATTTGCGCATAAACGCTCTCGGGTTCAGGGTCTCCCAAAAGGTAACGAACTGTGTCAATTGCATGAATTCCCATATCAAAAAGGGCTCCACCGCCTGAAAGATCTTTCTTAACAAACCAGCCAGCCGGGCCCCAATTTTCATGCACGCCATACCCTTTGGTTCTTACAATTTTCCCTAGTTTTTTTTCTACAATCTGATTTCGCAGCCAATTTACTTCAGTATCATATCTCCAGCAATGCCCAACCATCAATACACGAGAAGTATCTAAACTTATACAATTCATCAGCTTAGCTTCATCTGCGGTTAGTGCCATTGGTTTTTCAACCATAACATGTAAACCGGCTTTCATGGCCTTAATTGCCTGGGTTGCATGAAGAAAGTTCGGTGTACTAATGATAATCGCATCTGCTACGTGACTTTCTAACAAATCATCTAAAGAAGAGAATTCATTGGGAATAGAGTATTTGTTCGCAAAGTTGTCGGCCTTATCAGTTATCTGGTCAACCACTGCTACCACCTCAACACCCATAGTGTTTTTTACTGCCTTTGTGTGAATCTCTCCAATATAACCTGCTCCAACCACAGCTATTCGTATTGCCATTGAAACTCCAGTCATTAAATGATTTAAGTATTATTTATGCAGAACATCCACACGATTGACGAATAATTAACTCAGTTGATAAGACGGTCTGGGTTTCAACTGTCTTTCCTCCGATGAGGCCGATAAGTTTCTCTGTCGCTTGAAAACCAACTGCTTCAATTGGGGAACGCACAGTTGTCAACGCGGGCGAAAGATGCATCGCAATACTCTGGTCGTCAAAGCCAACAACCGCTACATCTTCAGGAATTCGCAGTCCAGCCTCTCTTAATTCCATCATACAGCCCGAAGCAGCATCATCATCTCCAGCAAATATAGCGTCAAATTTAACATTTCTATTTAGCAGACGTCTTACACCCTGCCGAGCCATCTCGGTGTTAAATTCTCCGCTTTCAACAAGGTCTGAGGAATAAGGAATTTGATGATCAAGAAGCGCTTTTCGATAACCTTCTTCCCGCAAACGTGCATTTTCGTGCATTTCAGGACCGCGCAAAAAAGCAATATCTCGATAATGATGCACTTCGATTAAATGCGAAATTAATTTATATACACCATCTTTATTTTCAATTGTGACTGATGCCATGTTTAAATCGGCAGGAGAGGATCGATAAATAAGAACTACCGGGAAACCAATATCGGTCAAGCGTATCAGTTCATCATTATCCAGAGAATCAGAAAAAACAATGATGCCATCTGTATTATGTTCGCCAATAACGCGGCGAGTCCTTGCTCCCCTTGACGGAATATCGGTTGAATGAATCAACAAGGAATAATCATCTTTACAGGCACGAGTTTCAATGCCTCGAAGTAATGCGCCAAAAAACGAACTCGTTAGAGACGGAAAAACCAGGCCAAGTGTCATTGTCTTATTGCTTGCCAAAATTTGCGCGGCAACATTTGGTACGTAATTAAGATCTTCAATAATTGCGCGAATCTTCTTGGAATTTTTTTCAGAGACAGATGCGGTATTGTTTATGTACCTGCTAACTGTAGCGGTCGATAAACCCGCTTTTTTGGCAACATCTTCAATTCGAATTCTTGGTTTCACTGGTAACCTCATTAGAAAATGTAAGCGCTTACATATTATCCATTAATTTTCCTCTTTTGTCAATACCCAGTTATTGATACCCAACTATTGATGTCTCACTAGTTAGCTTTCCCCCTTAAACGAGTACCCATTTGAGCCATCAGTTAAACTTTCCAGTTGATCGCTTTTAAACCTGAATGGTTATCTTAAACAAAAAAGACATAAACCATCAATTTATGTCTTTCGCCGTTGTGGGGCGAGAGGGGGTCGAACCCTCACCATGTCACCATCGACGGATCATCGAATTTTTCTAAAGAATCTTTACGGTTAAGCTTTTCTATATTCCGCCTACTTCTTAAATTCGTAAACGTCCACCGCACCGATCGTTTTCACAAGCTTATAGTTTGAACACACAAAATTACGAATTCCATCAAGATTCGGTTTTGGGCTAGGATAATCGCGTAAGCACTTCTCAATGCTCATGCCATTCACCAAGGGCAAGTTTTCATCCTTTATTTCAGCGATGAATTTTGGTGGAGTAGAAACGATTGCGTGATAGATCTCTGCTTGAGCTGATTCTGCAAATGGCGTGTCATAGTATGCGATAAAAGGAAATCCAAACCGAGTAGGTGATTCTCTTTCTGCGAGAAAGTATATGATCGCTTCCCAACCCCAAACTTGTACCTTGTCGTTCAGATTTGAATTATTTTTAAGATAACTTGCCACTTTTGCGATATCGCCAGTTGAAGTCGAATCATTCTTTGCATTATTTAGTGAAGTAATTACTTGAAGAAGGGGAACAAAATTCGCACAAACAAATAATCCCACAACAATGGAAGTGAATATTTGATTTTTTTCTGTACCAAGCAATTTCTTGCCAACAAATAAGCCCCCGACTGCGAGTAAAAGGAAAACCGAATAATAGAGTGAGATGAAATAATGTGGGAAACCCATCCCAGAAAGCGAAATAAAAAGTAAAACGATCGGTAGATCCATTAATCCAATAATTAATAGAATTTCCAGGCTTAATTCATGCCAATTCATTTTTCCAAATTCAAAACGTACTTCCTGGATAAACGAATTTATGTTGAATTTCTTTCTACCAAATAGGAAAAGAGAAAAATAAGTACAAGCAACGCCCAGCACAAGGGTGGATACCTTTAGCAATCCAAAAGTAGAATTTTGTCCCTGCCATAGGGAGTACCCAAATAATGAAAGAAACAAAACTCCAAATGTCAGGGTCAGCCACTTCGCAAAACGTGTTTGAATGAATTTTTTGATCCAGGGTGAGATTTTTACGATTAAAGTCAGGAATCCTGCCATCCAAATTAATCCGGCTAAAAAGAAAACTGGTTTTGAAAAAGTAAACTCCAATGTTTCCAAAGCCGAATGAAACCACTCCAAAAGGCCAAGGGTCGAATAATACTTATTGAATAGAAAGGCACTTTCCCAATAGCTCTTCAAAGCTCCATTGAAAAAGAAATATCCGACCAAGGTTCCTTGAACCAAAATAAAACCGACCATCACCCAAATTAAATTGATAAAGATACTGTGATCCCCTTCCACCCATGCGATAAAAACTGCCAATAAAGCAACAGCAATAGCTACATCAATGTATGTCTGCTTAAGGCAAAACGACAAACCGGTCAATATGCCGAGAAGCAAGGAGGCCCACCCGCGTGATCTTTTACCTTTTTTGGGAAGATAAAAAATTCCGAATACAAACAATATTGCTGTTTGAAAAAATAAAGCATATTCTTCAGTAAAATTTCCGCTCATCACCAAGTAGATCGATAAGAAACTGGTTGATGTCACAATGAAACTGGCAAACGATGGCAAGATTCTTTGAAGTAATATGTATGTAAGTAATACCGTAGCAACTATGAAGAGGCATTCCAGAACCCATACCCCCCATACAGAGCCATTCCCAATAATCAAACCTAAAGCATTAATTAGAAAAATCAATGGCTGCTTATCATCCCAGGTTTGCAAATAAAGCACTTTTCCATGAGTTAATTGCCAGCCAATCGAAAGAAATATTCCTGAATCTCTATGCAGCATTGATGAAGTTAATGGAGATAAAGAAAGGAATGCGGCTACCGCAAGAAGGCTCAAAATTCCGGCAAATAAAGCGCTTACAAATCGCGAATTATTTTTCATTTTCTTTTCATTTCATTTCAGATTATCGAGAATCTTGTTTATTATTATATTCTGTAATTAATGACTGTTGTCTGAACGTACAAAAAAACACACGCAAACGTGTGTTTTTCAGCAAGTGGGGCGAGAGGGGGTCGAACCCTCACGATGTCACCATCGACGGATTTTAAGTCCGTTGCGTCTGCCGATTCCGCCATCGCCCCGGCTGCATGTTTATTTTATCGCAATCAGCAACACCGTCAAGGAAATGACCGCTATTCGGCCCAATTTCCCGCAGGCAGCAATTGCAGATTTTGTAATACCTGTAATGTAACGGCCCTGGCGGTTTCGCCGATCGGAGTTGAATCCGCATTCAAAGGGCTGATGGTGGAAGCAAAAAAGTAAACATCATCATTGGCCTCCACGTAGCCAACGTACCAGGCAATGCGCTGACTGCCCTGACCCGTAGAGCCCGTCTTGCCGCTCAAGCTGACCCCGTCGGATTGTTTTGCCAAGAGCAGGTCTTTGACAATCGAGATTGTCCGGGCTGAAAAAGGCAGTTCGCCGGAATAAAAGCGACGCAAGAAATCTACCTGCTGGTCGGCCGAGATTCGTATCTCGCCGTCCAGCCAAAAAGAATCGAGCGCGCCGCCGATCTCTTCATTGCCGTACCCTGCCAGACTGACGTATTTCTGCATCGTTTCAGAGCCGATGCGGCGGGCCACCTGCTGGTAATACCAGACCACCGAATTCTTGAAGGCCGTTTCCATAGTCTGATCTTGGTTCCAGGCAGGCACGTCATAGACCGTGCCATCCCATTTGATCAGATAGTCTTTGTCAGGAATGACCCCCGTTTCGAGCGCGATCAGCGAATTCAATATCTTGAACGTAGAAGCAGGCAGAAAGCCCTGCGCACAGCGACTGGGATTGTAGCGAGAGATCGTGTTAGCCTGTAGATCGTAAAGTACGAAGGCCCCATCATAGCCTTGATACTCCTTTGTCAGATCGAGGGATTTTTGCTGCGGCGTAGAAACGACCTCGGGGGGTAATTCTGTGGGTTGCCCAGATGTTTTCGCACAACCAGCCATAAACAGGCTCAACCCAACAATCAATGCCAAAAGAATATTCCGCCATGAATAAGACATCGTCGCCTCAATTCTGCGAAAAATAGAAAAAAACTGATTTTTATAGTTTACAACGGGATTATCAGGATTGGTGATGGAACTTTTTTGAAATTCTGGCGGCAACTGAAAAGCCGTGCACCCAGCCCGGCGAGACTTTGCCCACCACTTCGCCGCTGGCGATCACGCCACGCAGAGAATCGGCATCATGAAAATCAGACAGGTCGAGCGCCAGACGGCCCACTTCATAAGGGGCATGGGCATCAGAACCCGCTGTGCCGGGTAAAACAAACTCGCGCGCAAAGGCGGCCGCATCGTCGTTCATGCGGGTCTCCAGCACACGGGCGTTGGCGATCTCGATGGCGTCTACCAGCGGTGCGATCTCGCGCAGCAGTTCGAGCGGCCAGCCGGAGCGATGCTCATCAAAGGGGTGTGACACTGAGATGAATGCTCCCTGCGCGCGCAGCAATTCAATGGCCTTGAAGGGATCCAGCCTGGCCGGCACCTGTTCTTTTACAAAAGCGGTCAGCAGCTCACCGTACTGCGTCTTGATCTCTTCGCCCACGATCACAAAATCAGGAGCAGCCTTTTGTGCTTCAAGAGCGCCACCGATCGAATTATGGTCGGTGATCACCAGGCGGTCTAAACCGCGTCTCCGCGCAGCTTTGAGCAGTGGTTCGATCTGAGCGATACTGTCAGAGGAATAATATGTGTGGCAGTGGAAATCAACTTTCAATGATGCGACCTTCGTTGTTTGGAATGCCCAATGTTTTGCCGCTGTAATAGAGGATCAGCCAGCCGATCAGAAACCCCACCCAGAAGGTGGCAAGGCGAAAGAGGATCGTCGCCGCAGCGGCCACTTCTGGCTTGAAGCCCAAGATGAGGGTCAACAGGGCTGCCATAGACACTTCCATAATGCCGACACCACCCGGAAAAGCCGAAAGGATGCCCATCAGCATGGAAAAAGCGAACACCAAAGCTGAGGTGGCCACCAGCACCCAGGTTGCCTGATAGCCCAATCCAAGCAGGATCATGAACAATGCGGTGCCATCCGCGATCCAGGAGGCCAGACCCAGTAAGCTTGAAAGGAAAAGCGGGCCAAAGCGGAAGAGATCAGGGTTATGATCCATGCAACTGCGGGCCACCGGTACCAAACGTGAAAGCAGGGGCACTTTTTCGCTGACATTCAACAAATTTTGCGTAGCAGGTTTGATCTGAATGAAAAGGATACCCAGCAGGAAGAGGATGAGCACAACCAGAAATGCCGGCCATAAACTCGGATAAGCGATGGTGCCGAACACGGTCAGTAAAAATATGCTCAATCCATCCGAAAGATGATCGACCAAAAAGATGGAAACAGCCTTCTCTACCGGAATGCCCGAAAGACGGTTCAGCCAGATACCTTTGAAAGATTCCCCCACTTTCATGGGCGTGACCGAAAGCGGAAAACTCGCCAGGAACAAATGGAAGCTGTTAGAAAAAGTGAAATTGCCTGCCCCGCCGCGATTCAGGCAGTAATGGCGCTTAATGAAGCGGAACAAGAAATTTAGCATGGATAACAAAACTGCGTAAAGAAAATAGATCCAGTGAAATTGCAAGAATTGAGCGCTGACCTTATTCACATCACCCAGAATCATCAGCCCGAGCAGAATGCCCAACCCCAAGATGATACCGGGGGTCAGTTGTTTATTGATGGAATTATTCTTTAGATTCATCTCTTCACCGCTTGTCTATACCTGGATTATACAGGAATACGGCCATTCTGAACATTACAACGATGTAATGTCAGTTTATCAAAAATAATATCTTTGAATTACACCAGGCAAAGCGCTTGAAATAAAGCTCCCGGCCTCAAAATTTGAGGCCGGGAATTTTCATTAAGAATGGTTGTGTTCTTTGGGAATCTTGGGCAGAAGCCAATCGAGGAAAGCGCCCATGCTGCGCGTTTGCAGCAGCACCCGCCCGGGGCCGGTCAGGTCAACCACGAGACCCTCTCCGCCAAGGAAAGTGGTTTTCAGCCCACCGATGGGACGCACATTGAAGCCCATCCGTTCACTAAAAGCCACGATGTGACCGGTATCCACGGTCAGCTTCTGGCCGGGGGTCAGGTTCACTTCGTGAATGGCACCATAGCTTGAGAGCACCAGCGTGCCGGTGCCTGAACAATGCAGCATGATCAGCCCTTCACCGCTAAAGAAAGTACGTGCACCCGACCATTTGGTGTCGGTCTGCACACCATCACTGGCGGCCAGGTAAGAACCAGATTGCACCAGTAAACTCTCCCCAATCAGGTCCAGAGAGAAGACATCCCCTGGCAGCGTGGGAGCGACCATTACCTCACCGCCGTTTGGCCCCGCCTGAAAGTAATTGACGAAGAAAGACTCGCTGGTAAACATGGAACGCGCCAGTGATTTCAACAGGCCGCCCTGCATTTTGGTATCGACGGTCACATCACCCGCCATGCTGACCATAGCGCCCGACTCTGCCTGCACACGCTCGCTGGGATCCAATTTGATCACACCAACAGCGTAGGAAGGACGATAAAGTACTTCAACTTTCATACGAATTCTCCTTTTCTATAAAACCATACTCCATTTACGTAAATTCTATCAAGTTGTTGCCCTTTTTGCCAAAACCTGCATAAGGAATCTATAAAAAATCGGATGATTTTTTGACTTTTCGTTTCATTTATGCTATTCTACTGGATTGAATTTACTTGTTAATATCCTTTCCAGGAAGGTTACTTTTAGAAATGCAACGAGAAAGAATATCCGACAACGTTTTTTGGTTCCAATCAGAAATTTATGCACAGGTGACCGCCGGTGCCATCACTGGTCCGCAGTGGGCGGTTGTGATCGACACCCTGGCCATGCCCGAAGAAACCCTGGAAATGCGTGCCTACATTGAAGAACAACTGGGCGTGCCTGTGCGCTATGTGATCAACACCCATTACCATGCCGATCACTGCTGGGGCAACTGCTTCTTCCCCGGCGCGACCGTCATTTCGCACTCCATGACGCGAGAGTTGATCGAGAGCAAGGGCAATCTCTCACTCGAAGCTGCCAAAAAACAAAACCCGGCCTTGAAAACCGTCAAACTGGTTCCGCCGCACATGACCTTCAGTGAGGGCAATCTTTCACTGCGGGTGGGCAAAAAGACCCTGGTGCTCTCTTCGGCGCCCGGTCACTCAAAAGATGGCATTTCGGTACTGGTCGAAGAAGACCGCGTGCTCTTTGCCGGCGACTCTTTTATGGCGTTGCCCTACTTCGTAGACGGTGACCCCGATGAGTTGACCGCCACCATCAAACATATTGGCAAGATGGGGTTGGAAAACATCATTCAGGGCCACGGCGATATCATCCTGCGCGGAGAGATCGAAGAAGCCACACGTGAGAACCTGGCCTACATCAACGCAGTACGCAAAGCCGTGCGTTCGGCCGCCAAGAAACGTGAGCCGCTCGAAGCTCTGGCTGAGATCAATGTGGAATCTTGCGGCAAAAGCCGGGTGAATTTGGGCGGTCTGGCCGAAGAACTGCACAAGCGCAATGTAGCCTACCTTTACAGGCATCAAAGCGACGAGACCGATTCCGCCATATAAAACTTGAAGGTTTTTAAAGAAGGAATCCCTCTTCTCGAGGGATTCCTTTTTATTTCGATTCGTCCGAAGAAAGCGTTTGTTCCCAGCGCTTTTTAAAGAAGGCACGCAGCCCCACGGCACGTTCGGTACCGTTCTTGAGACGCTCCAAATTCGGCTTGAGCGTATAAAGCACAATGCCCAGCGTGACCAGGCCATAAAGCAAATAAGGCCAGGGGCCAAAACCGCTGATGGCGTTATATGTAAAAAAAATCAGGGAAAAGAGGGCGATGCTGATGGTAGTGAGCGAAGCATAACCAATACCAAAATAGACGAGTAAAACCAGAGGAAGTATCACTACCAGGCTGACCGGCCAGAGCGCAATCGCTCCGCCCATCGTGGTAGCTCCGCCTGCCCCACCGCGGAGTCGGATCTTGCCGTTCTCGCCGCGTTCGGCCAGAAAGATCGAGAAGATCTGCCCGACTACTGCCAGAATCACCACAATCACCTTCAGCCACACGCTTTCGGGCAAAGCCAGGTGAGCCAGAAAAGCCACCAGTATTCCTTTGCCTGCATCCAGCAGCGCGGTCAGCACACCGGCAATCGGGCCGGCGGCTCGCACGGTATTGGTCGTCCCTACCCTGCCGCTGCCGACGGTGCGCACATCTACCCCCTTGATCAGCTTGACTAATAAGAAGCCGACCGGGATGGATCCTATCAAATAGGCCGCAAGTAAGGTGAAGAATACTTTTACGAACATGCTTCCTCCAAAGATAACAGTAATAACACTCAAAATAGAGTGCGGTTACGCCGGCGTAATGGGTTTAGAACACAAATGAAAGGAAGAAGATCGCTGAAAACATGATCAGCGGTTCAAGCCAGAGGCTACGCTGCTCCAACTTCTCTTCAACGTTACCAGCAAGATTGGTCAATGCAAAAACAAGCGCCAACAGGATCATGCCAAACTGAATCGGCTTGACGGGCAGGTAAAAAAGACAAACGGCCATTTGACCGATGGTCAGAGCGATGCCACCCACCCAGGCAAACTGAAAACGATCAAAGAGACGCAAGTGCAGAGATCGGGCGCTCATCAAAGCTGCCGCGATCACGACCGGCGCCAGCACTACGTAAAGGCGCAAACCGGCGCCCCGCAGCGCGATGGTGAGGATCAAAAACAGCCCAAGCGAAACCACATTCAAGGCCAGGGTCGCAAATTGAAAGCGGGTATCGAGCGGGTCAACCGAGATGTATTCGGCGACCAGAATACCCACGAAAAGCAGGGCTCCCAGGCCGAATACGATCCACCAGGGGCCGCTGACCGTTAGTTCGTTCAGGGGAACACCGATCACAATGGCCGTGAAGGCGGGCAAAAGCCAGTGCTGCCAGTGCCTTTCGCTGCCAATATGAGGGTGCCCGCTGATGATCCAATCGGTGCCCGCGGCGGCCAGTGCCGCTACCAAAATCGAAACAATGGTGAAAAAGTTCAACTGGATTTCAAATAGAAATCCGGGGAGTTGCAAAGAAAGCGAACGTTCAGGCAATTGAATGAAGGCAGTTAACGAATAGGCCAGCAGCACCATCGCCGTGACGATGCTAACGCGGTCATAATCGGGTAAATGCCGGGGTTCGTTCATAGGCTAATTCTACCCTCACCTGGGGTGATTTACGAGTCTATTTGGCGCAAATCCATCCAAATTTTGCCTGCTGCAGCCGTGCAGCCATCATGAGAACCTCTGTCCTATGGTAAAATTATACTTTGTATGAAAACACCTCCCGTAATTTCCGACACTCAACCACCCAAGTTGATCCCTACCCTGGTAGGTGGATTCAACTTGATAGCGAATCATATCGTTCTGATCCTGTTGCCCATTGCCCTCGATCTTTTGCTCTGGCTTGGTCCGAAGATCAAGATCGCCAGCCTGATGACCGACTATTTCAAGAATCTGAGCCAGATGCTGGCACAGGTGGGCAGCGCCGATCTGCAAACCCAGTCGAAGGCCTTTCTTGATAGCTACGCGCAGTTGATGAACCAATTCAATTTGGGCGTAGCCGTGCGCACCTTCCCGGTGGGCGTTCCCAGCCTGCTTTCACGTGAGCTGACGGTCGCTTCACCGTTGAAGGCATTTTCGTATGATGTGCCCACTCAGGGAACGGCCATCTTGATCATCGTGCTCTTGATGATCGCGGGGTTCTTTTTGGGCAGTCTGTACTTCAACACACTGTCGCGCTTTACCACCGATCCGGTGGAAAAATTTGACCTGCCAAAGCTACTAAATCAATACGGCCAAAGCCTGGTGATGTTTCTGGTGCTGGCCATTGTCTTGCTCATCATTTTGCTGCCCGGCCTCTCGCTGCTCAGCATCTTCTTGATGATCAGCCCCACCCTGGGACAGTTTCTCGTCATCATGGCCATGGTCGTGATGCTGTGGCTGGTGGTGCCTTTGGTGTTTGCGCCACACGGCATCTTTGTGCTGAACCAGAAATCGTTCCCTTCCATTCTATTAAGTATTCGCATGGTGCGCTTCTTTTTGCCCGGCACAGGCATGTTCGTCCTTACGGCTGTATTGATCAGCGAAGGGATGAACCTGCTCTGGGAGCTTCCTGATCCCAGTTCTTGGCTCACACTGGTGGGTATTTTCGGCCATGCTTTTATCGTCACCGCCCTGCTGGCGGCCACATTTATCTATTATCGTGAAGGTCTGCGCTGGATGCAGGAAAATATTCAACGCATGAGCAACGCGATGGGCAAAAATGAAATTGGAGGCCCCTTTGGTACAACCAAACAATAACACCCCTTCCAGTTACGGCGCCAAAGATATTCAGGTGCTCGAAGGCCTTGAGGCCGTTCGCCGCCGCCCCGGCATGTACGTGGGCGGTACCGACCTGAAGGCTTTGCATCACCTGGTCTATGAGGTCGTCGATAACTCGATTGATGAGGCCCTCGCCGGCGTCTGCGACAACATCTCGATCACCATTCACCCCGACAGCAGCGTGACCGTTTCGGATAACGGGCGCGGCATCCCGGTGGATATTCACCCCGAAAAGAAGAAATCGGCCCTCGAAGTGGTCATGACCGTGCTGCATGCCGGCGGCAAGTTCGGTGGCGGCAGCTACAAGGTCTCGGGCGGTCTGCACGGTGTGGGCGTCTCCGCCGTGAACGCCCTCTCGGAATGGTGCGAAGTACGCGTTTATCGCGATGGCAAGGTTTATTTCCAGCGCTACGAGCGCGGCATCCCGCAGGAACCCGTCAAAGAGATCGGCACCTGCCCGGCTGAAAAGACCGGCACCACCACCACCTTCCGCTTTGACCGCGAACTGTTCAAGGGCGAGATTGACTTCAACTTCAACACCCTCACCCAGCGCTTCCGCGAGATGGCCTTTGTCACCCGTAATGTAAAGATAAAACTCGAAGATGAACGCCCTCCCGAAAAAGAAGCTACCTTCCTCTTTGAGGGCGGCATCATCTCCTTTGTGCGCTATCTGGATCGTAACCGCGAGGTGCTGCACCCCGTCTTCTTTGCTGAAAAAGAGATCGAAAACATCGGCATCGAAGCTGCCGTGCAGTTCACCGACGCCTACAGCGAATCGATCTACTCTTTTGCCAACACCATCAACACCATCGATGGCGGCACTCATCTGACCGGTCTGCGTACCGCCGTGACCCGCGTGATCAACGATTACGCCCGCAAGAACAACCTGCTCAAAGACGGCGACCCCAACTTCACCGGCGACGATACCCGCGAAGGCATGACCGCCATCGTCAGCATCAAACACCCCGATCCCCAGTTTGAGAGCCAGACCAAGGTCAAGCTCATGAACCCAGAGGTGCAGACCTACGTACAGCAGGTGGTGGGCGAGGCTTTTGGTCAATTCCTCGAAGAGAACCCCTCGGCCGGCAAAGCCATCGTCACCAAGTGTCTCACCTCTGCCCGTGCCCGCGATGCCGCCCGCAAGGCGCGCGATCTGGTCATCCGCAAATCGGCACTTGAAAGCATGACCCTGCCCGGCAAACTGGCCGACTGCTCCAACCGCGATGGCTCCACCAGCGAGATATACATCGTAGAAGGGAACTCGGCAGGCGGTTCGGCCAAACAGGGACGTGATCGTCACTTCCAGGCCATCCTGCCGCTGCGCGGTAAGATCCTCAACACCGAACGTGCCCGTTTGGACAAGATGCTTGGCAACGAAGAGATCAAATCGATGATCTCGGCCTTCGGCACCGGCATTGGCGATAATTTTGACATTAAAAATCTGCGCTACGGCCGTGTCATCATCATGACAGATGCCGATGTTGACGGTGCGCACATTCGCACCCTGCTGCTGACCCTCTTCTTCCGCTACATGCCGCAGCTCATCGAGCACGGACACATCTACATCGCCCAGCCGCCGCTTTACCGCATCTCGCATAAGAATACCCACAAGTATGTTTACAGCGATGCCGAAAAAGACGAATACTTAAAGGGTCTGGGCAATCAGGCTGAAAAAGCCGACCTGCAGCGCTACAAAGGTCTGGGCGAAATGAACCCCACCCAATTGTGGGAAACCACCATGAACCCCGAAACCCGCACCCTCTTGCAGGTGACCGTTGAAGATGGCGCCGCCGCCGACCGCACCTTTGACATGCTCATGGGCAGCGCCGTACCCCCACGCACGCGCTTTATCACCACCCACGCTCACGCCGTCAGGAACCTGGATATTTAGTTTTGATGCTGAATCGCCTCCCGAATGGGAGGCGATTTTATTTCCAGGTAGATTCACAAACATGACAGATGGATTAATTATTCGTCAAACTGTATAATTAATAGATGGTAGATTTACCCGTTGAAGCTCAAAAATATTTTTGGGGAGATGACCTTTCCGATCTTTCTTGGGAAGAGCATAGCAATTACATTATTCAGACCCTTCTTGAGAAAGGGGATTCGGCTTCATTGCGTTGGCTTTTCACCAAAGTATCCAAAGACGAAGTGCAAAAGCGACTTTCTGACTTGCATTTACAGCCAAAATCAAGCAATTTCTGGAAAATATACTTATCATGACCCCAAGCTTTTTCCCGCAAACATTGTCTGTTCATACAGATCGCGTACTCTGCCTGTTCGAGGAAAAATGCCCGGATTTTTTAACCCGGTTTTACCTTTCCGGTGGCACTGCGTTATCTTTACAACTTGGGCATCGTGAATCAGAAGATCTGGATTTTTTTAGCGAACAGCCATTTCAGCCGCAAGTCATTGAAAAACAAATCCAATCTTTAGGCACTCTTTCGCAGACCGAATTAGAAACTGGAACATTAAATACCTTTTTTCAGGGTGTAAAACTGCAATTTCTGGAATACCCCTATCCCTTATTAAAACCCTTCATCAAGTGGCGTGGAATTCAAGTAAGTTCAGTGATCGATATTGCCTGCACCAAATTGCAAACAGTAAGCATGAGAGGCAGTAAAAAGGATTTTGTGGATATATATTTTTTACTCAAAGAATACCCTCTTGAGACGCTTCTTGCTCATACAAGAAATAAGTATTCAAAGAGCAATTATAGCGAAACCCATATCCTCAAATCCCTGGTTTACTTTGCCGACGCAGACGGACAACCTATGCCCAAAATGCATATTTCAGCAACTTGGGAACAAATCAAAAAGGAACTGATCTCTGCTGTGAAATCAGTTAATCTGCTCTAACCATCTTGCCATTTCAACTGGGCCGCTCCACCGAATTCCCCCTTATCCACATAAAATTGGGCAGGCAAAAACAAAATATTCATCAGATTTGACATCAACAATAAATAAAAAATCTGTTTGGTTGATTTTTTGGTCATTAACAGCAGTGGTCAATGAAAAACTATCTGAACAATTAACAGCGCGCAGTGATTTCATTTTCCCTCCACGATCCAACCAAATGAAAACGCCTTACTCCATCAAGCAAGGCGTTCATATTTCTATTTATCTCCACCCACCCCGTGCCAGACGGCGTCGAGGGCTTGCAAGGCGGTTAGGTTACGCCAGGGCCAGCCAAACTGCATGGACGCCGGGTCGCTGAAACGCGGCGGAGCGTAGGTGAGATGAATCTCATCCGCTTCGAGGCCCTGATCGGGTAGCTGCTGGGCAGCGCGCCAGTAATTCCAGAGGGGCACTTCCTTCTCGTAGGCTACCTCAGCGATAATGGCATTGATGCTGTTATCGCCCTCCAGGTTATCGGCCTTGGTGGCCAGGATGGGCACGACGTTGTTCTTGAGCAGTTTGTCCACCAGTGCTTCGAGATTCTTCTTGAAGGTGGGGCGGGTGTTGCTGACGTCATTGGTACCAAACATGACCAGCGCAAAGGCCGGCCGGTGCAGGCGAATTTCGCAGTCGATCGGCCATTCATTGGCATTGCAGACCTCAGAGTCGGCCCACAAAGAAGAAAATACCGACGAGATGGAAAATCCGGGCGAGGCAGCCTGGCTCTTCCAGGCAAAGGAACCCTCAAATTGCTCGATGGCTCCCTGCAGTTCGCTGTATTCGCCCAGGTCATAACCACTGGCCGAGAGGTCGAAGGGTTTCAGGAAGTAATCTGAGGAGGTTTCGCAGTCGCCAACCTTTGAAAAAGCATGGGCGTTCAAGCCGCCGCCGTTTTGCCCGGCCGCATAAACTGCTTTCATCTTGTCGCTGACGGTCGCCGGCACGATGGGCAACTGCATCCACGAATTCGGAATGGCAGGGTCGTACCCCGCCGGCGCTTCAGGCGTGGTGGCATCGCCCGACTGAGCAGTGGGGGATGCAACGGGCGCCTCATCTGTCGCGGCCGCGCTAATCACAGCCTGCGTGGCGACCGCTGTTGGTAAGGCCTCAGTTGCCGCCTGCGTAGCGGCAGCACAACCAGAAACGCTCATTGCCAGCAAGGATAAGCCGGCAATGAGCCAAAATTTTACTATTTTCGAGGGGAACAAACGCTTCAACGGATGCTCCGCGCTTAGGGTTTGTGGAAGACCACACGCCACACACCCGGTTCGTCTTCTTTGGTATCCGACCAGGTGCCGGTGATCGAGATCCAGGTGTTGCCCGGCTGCAAAGCCAGCGGTTGATTGTTGCTGTCGAAGAACTTGATCGGTGTGTCGTAGCTGTAGCCTTGCCAGGTACCTTCATAGACCATGCCATCACGGAAGAGGAGCATCTTGCCGCGCTGGCCAACGATGTTGATCTCGTGCAGGGTATCGTCGCCGTTGAGGGTATCATAAGTGGTAAACATGACCACCACGTTTGAGAAGGCCAGTTGCTTGCCGGTATTGCGGTCGGTCAGCGGCGCCAGAGCCACACCATTGGGATCATCGTTCGTCTCGATCCAGCGCAGATACTTCTGGCTGGCGGCATCGTACTTCCACTGCCCCAGGTTGGCAAAACTGAACTGCATAGTAAATTCGTGACCATCTTTGCCGCCTTCAGGGGGCACGGTGGCGAAGGCCATGCCATCCAGATTGGGTTTTGAGTTGGTGGCGTAGGGATTGGCCGCATACTTTTTCGTCATTTCGGCAGTGTTGGCAAACCAGCGGTTTTCCACCACCGGGTCATTATTCGAGCAGATGGCCGGGCAGGTGTTATCTGTGCCCGAAACCATGCGGCTGTAGCCCAATTGGTCGAGAATTGATTCGTAAACGGGTTCATACGCCCATTCAAGGCCCAGAATGCCCTGATACATGCTCACCAGCCAGCGGTCTACCAGACGGCCCGAACGGATGGGGCCGGCGGCATCCGTATTTTGCCCATAGAACAGGGCCAAAAAGCGGTTTCCACCCTCGCCGATATAATAATCGAAGACGATGTCAGCCGAAGAAAGTCCGGCATGTGGGCGGGTAGAGCGTGGGTAATTGGATACTTTGATCATCACCGGGCGACGGTTCAAAATGCTGGGGTCAGATACTTCCAGGCCGGTCAGCGGGTCAACATTATCGGGGAAGTTAGTGGGGCCGTAGCTCACAGCCACAGGCGTCGGCGTGAAAGTGGGCGCTGCCGTGGCAGTTGCCGTGGGAATGGGCGTTTCGGTGGGCATGGCGGCCATTGTTTGATCTACTGCTGCCTGCATGGTTTGTTCTACCACCTGCGGGTCGGCACCCTGACAGGCTGAGAGGATAGCGCTCGTAACCAACATGAGAACGGCAACGACCGCCACAATTTTAACTTTATTCATATCATCTCCTGTTTCTTATGCCATTACCTATTTTGCTTTTTTTATCAAACATTCTAAAAATTATAATCTATTTGCAAGGGCAAAAATATGGAGGATTTACTGTTGTAAATCCTCCATCCATCTACCATCGAATCTCTTAGCGGTTCACATCAAAATGTAATTGCGGATTGCCGCTGGCTGTTGGCTCGCTAAAGAGCGTCAGGCTGGGGCTGCCGATCGTTCCCAACAGCAGCGAGTAGCCGCTGCCATCATAACTCGAGGCCAAATAGCGGGTTGCATCCAACCAGCGCACCTGCATCAGGCTGGGAATATCGGCGAGCAGAACGGTTGAACCATCCACACTGCCGAGATAGGCCTGCTGGGTGGAACCGCTCATGTTTGAGAAAATGAAGTGCTGATCGTCGCTTGACCAGACCGGCAGTTGGCTGAAATAGCCGGTGGCGATGGTCAGATCGTTAGTGCCGTCAATATTTGCCACATGCAGCGCCCACAGGTTATCAGAGGCCGGCGCCAGACGCATGGAGAAGCCGATATGGCCCAGGCTGTGATCAAAAGTGGCGATCCGCTCGGAGGAGAAACTGATCGCGCGGGTAAACATCAGCGCAGCATCGCCGGCGGAGGTGACACGATAAACCTTGCTGTCGGCGGGGGTCTCGGCGAATGGCTCCTGGGGCGGAATGCCCACAGCAAAGCTCGAACTGTCGCTTTGCCAATCGGGCGAAGCCACCCACTGATATTCAGAAGCCGTGTTGATCAGGTCGTGCGTGATCACAGCGGCACGAATGAGCGTACCATCCGCGGCATAGAGGTCTACCCCATTGGGGTGAGAAATCGTCAGCTTGCTGCCATCAGGCGAAAAGCCAAAGCGCCAGTTGCCGCTCACCGTCATCCAAACAGAGCGTTCGGCGGTCTCAGCGTTGATCTGGTAAAGCTGTTCGCCTATCTGCAATCCCGGCCCCATGAATTGAATGCGTGCGTTCATGTAAAGAGTATGAGAACCCGGTTTCCAGACCAATTGATAAGGCACTGTGGCCTCAGAATCGGCTGGCCGGGGCAAAGCGGCAAAATCGGCAAATGAGATCAAAGTCATGCGGCCGCTGCCATCACTGTGAATCACTTCCAACTGGTAATCGGTGTAATCGTGGCTGCGCACAAAAGCGATCATCGTGCCGTCGCTGGAGATCACCGCCTGATCGACATCGCCATCATTGGTCAAACGCGTGGCAGAGGCTGCGCCCTCCTGCCAGACGTAAAGATCGCGGCCGGCGCTGACAAAGGCCGCCGTCACTGCAGCCGGGGTAACTGTCGGCACTGCCTCAGTGGGGGAGCCGACTTCGGCGGTTGGTGCAGTCTCGGTAGGGATCGAATGCGGCGCCAGCGCAGTGAAAGTGGCTGCTACTGACGTGGCCAGTGTTTCTTCAGAGGGTGCCTGCCCCGGAATGGAAAACCGGCAGGCCAAAGTGACCAGAGCGATCAGCACAAGGGCTGTAATTACCTGTAAATTTCGCTTTTTCATAGGGTTTCTCCTCAATTCGGTGTATTTCTATCTGATTATACAAAATTTTGCCAGCGAAATGAATAAGAACTTCTGCCAATCCAATTTCTCTGGTCGAGAAAATCAGGATGCTCTGTACATACTTGAATTGAAATATGCGTACACCCAAAGAACTTGCATAAAAAAGCGTGCGTAAAAAGAGGGGAATCAATGTTGCCTTTCGGAGCGCCCAATGTATAATGATTTTTATCAGGGACACAGCAAATCTCTCACGCCAAACTACCCACAAGGAAAATGATTGCCCATGAACCCACTCATTCATATCGCCTTCCGCTTTCACGGCAATTTCTACCATTCTTACCGCGGCGATACCCCCGATGAGCTTGGGTTTGGCAAAGACATCCGCATCATCCGTTCCATTATTCAGGTTCTCGATCGATACAACCAGCAAGGCTTGCCTGTGCGAGGCACCTGGGACTTTGAAAATTATTTCTCGCTCGAAAAGATCATGCCCGAATACTGCCCAGATATCATCGCGTCTTTGCAGCGCCGCGTGAAGACCGGCATGGACGAAATGGAATTCATGTCTTACAACAACGGCCTGATCAATGCCCACACCGCACGAGAGTTTGAAGAGAGCATGCGGCTCGCCATCCACAATCCGGCCGGGTCGGGGCTGCGCGACCTTTTCGGCGAAGCTTATGAAAATATCGTCCGGCCGCAAGAGATGATGTTCACCCCCATTCATCTTAAACTTTATAGGGCTCTGGGAATTGATACGATCAGCCTGTATTATTCTTCTGTTCCCTTTAACGGCTTCAGTAATTTCATCCCATTGCTCGACACATACGAACGCTATAATCCTCTCACCCTGGCCTACCCCGGCGTGGAAGAGACCATGACCCTGCTGCCCGCCTACAACATCGGGGATGTGGCAGATAATTTAACCCTGCGCCGCTGGGTGAAGAAAATGCGGCGTGCCCAAATGGCCATGAAAGAACCGCGTGATCTGCTGCTGTTGATCGATCAGGATGCCGACGATCAGTTTTGGGCCGGCTACGATGCGCCCGAATGGCTGAAAAATGGTTTTTCTACAATTCGAGGCCTGCCCAGTTTGGTCGAAAATGTACGAGACCTGGACTATATTCAATTCACCACCCCCGGCCGTTATCTAAAAGACCACTCACCGGTAAAGACGATCTCCTTTGGGCAAGACACCGCCGATGGAAGTTTTGACGGGCTTTCCAGTTGGGCCGAAAAATGGTCGAACCACCAGCTTTTTACCGGCCTGGAACGCGCCCGCATCCTCGATCTGCAAACGCGGCGGCTGGCAGGGTCGATCACTGGATCTGTAGCGAAACACTTACAGGATGCCTTTGACACCCGCATCAAGATCCTTTCCACCACACATTTTGGCATGGCCGCCCCGGTCTTGAACCTGACGCGCGAAAAGACTGCGCGCTATCTGGTCGAACAGGCTGTTCAAGCCGCCTCGGCCGCCTTCGACCAGGTCGCCGAGAAACAGCCAGCAGGGACTTTCAAACTGCTGGACTATGTGCGTGGCGAAAGCACTGAATCAGTGAAGTACAGTGCGCATCCCTCGCAGGCGTTGATCCGCCTGCCCTTGCAAGCCGCTGTGAAAGAGCCGCTTGCCGTGAAAGGATCGGACGGAAAGGTCCTTCCCTGTGGAGTGCTGAAAAATTCAGGCAGCCGTCAACTGGTGTTTGTCGATCGGTTTGAGCCCGGGCAGGAAAAAACCTATCAGCTTATTCATGGTGCGGACGCTGAACCGCAGGCAGCCGCAGCAGTTATCACCGCTACAAAGAACATCCTCAAAAATGAACAGCTTGAATTAACGCTCGATGAAGAGGGCCAGGCAACCAGCCTGAAGTTTCAGGGCAAAGAATTTGCCGCAGGGCATTTCCTGTCCAGTGAAGTGGTCTATCAAAAACGCCACTATGCAGTTACCCACTGGCATACGATCGAAGCACAAGCGCATGGTCCGCTTGGCCTGATTCGCATGCAGGGTGATTTTGAACTGCCTGGGAAGCACCCGGTGAGGGTCGAACGCGAACTCCTCCTGGCGGCAGGGCTGTCTTACTTATTTGTGCAGATGCACATCCGCTATCCGCGCACGCCCGATCAGGGCTACAGCGAAGGCACGGCAAAACGCCTGCAGCAAAAATGGGATAATCGCTGGCAAGAAGTGCTCCCCTGTCAGATCAGCCCGAACCTGACTGGCAAGCCCGGCGCTCCGCTCAGGGTTTGGAAGCATAATTACTGCGATCACATCAGCACTTTCGACCTGGATTACGGCCGTTTTTCACCCAACAAAGAACTGGCAGATGTGAACAACCAGATCACCCATGCCTGGCTGGCAGTATCTGACGGCAGCAGCGGCATTCTACTGGCGCAAAACGCGGATGTTTCGAGCAACATCGCCTTCTGCCCGCTGCGCACAAAAGCCAGAGGGAAGAACAGCCACCTCCTGCTCAACCCCTTTGGCACTTATTTTGGCCCGCAGTATCGTTACCCCACGGCCGACACAAATTTAGGCAACCTGATCTCCACCAAGTTTTCAGCCGCCGACCAACTGAAATCTTATGCACCTTCTTATAACGGGCGCGAACAGTCTTTCAATCTGCTGATCGCTCCCTACCAAGGAGACAACCCTCCCGAATCGGTTTGCTTTGATGCTGAAGCCTTTGCCTATCCTTATGCCTTGCTCGATGACGGCAGCACCTTTTTGACGCCGGCGCACCGAAGCTGGCATGGCGATGGTCTGGGGGTGACCCCGGACGGAGAGGGGGCTTGACAATCATCATGCCAACTGACTTCTACACTTTCTGCAGGTTAGCCACGCTTGCACATCTGGCAGCGGTTCCCCTTGGCCACTGATCCGCAAAACTTATACCATATGGTTTGGTCTACTTTCCGTCTGCTATTAAAATAAACTCAGAATTATTCTCTCAAGGAGCACCCCATGACAACCACAACTGTCCCAGCCGGTACCACCCCAAAATTGCATTGGTATGATCATATTTTGATGAACATCAACTGGTTTTCGATCACCCTGCGCACGCAAGTGCTGGCAGGGCTGCTTGTGCCATTGTTGGTGCAAAACTTTGTGGGTGAATCACAGAAGGGTTCTTACTATGGCACCATTCGCCTCTGGGCTCTGATGGTGGCGCTGCTTAGTCAGGCGCTCATGGGCTTGTTGAGCGATCGTCTGCGCAGCAAATTTGGCCGCAGGCGACCTTTCATCTTTGTGGGCACCATTCTGGAAGTGCTCGTGATCGCCAGCATGGTTTGGATTGCCGGCCTGAAGGGAATCACCGGCTATATCGTCCTTTTTGGCGCTTACATCTTTTCGATGATCCTGTCCAACACCTCACAGGCGGCCACTCAGGCGCTCCTTCCCGATCTGGTGCCTCAGGAACGCCGCGGCATTGCTTCGGGCGTGAAGATCCTCTTTTCTGTTCCCCTGCCTTTGATCGTGGTGGGTCTGGTCGTTACCCCCATGTTCAGCAAGGGCAACCTGACCGGCGGCATTATTGCCACCTGTGCCACCATGTTGATTTGCATGGCGCTGGCCATGTTCGTGCGTGAGAAACCCTCGCTCGATGAAGCCCCCAAAGCACTCGATTGGAAGCCCTTCCTCAGCCTCGTACTGATGACAGCAGTCTTTACAGCGATCATCCTGGGACTGGGCCAAGTGGTTAAACGCATCATTCCGGCGCTAGGGGAAGCCTCAAAGTTTACCTTCGGTACGATTGGGGTCGTGGCCATGATCATCGCGGTGGTAGGCGGGGTGTTTGCCGCATTGGGCATCCACATGGACAAGTCCATCCGCCAGAACAAACCTTTTGTCTGGCTGGTCATCTCGCGCCTAGCAGCGTTCGTGGCCATCAATAACCTGGCCTCCTTCCTGTTGTACTTCTTCCAGGAAAAATTCGATATGCCACTCAATGAGGCCGTGTCGCTGGCGGGGCTGCTGCCTATGGTGCTGGGCGCATTTATCGTTCTCTTTGGCCTGATCGCCGGTTGGCTATGCGATCATTTTTCACGAAAACTGCTTACCACAATTGCCGGGGTAGCCGGGGCGATCGGTGTGGCGATCATGGTCATTGGGCCATCCATCGCCAGCATGTACATTGCGGCCGCGGTATTTGGCCTGGCTTACGCCTTGTTTGATGTAGCCACCTGGGCACTTAGCACGGATATCATCCCACAGGATCGTGCCGGCGAGTTCTTGAGCCTGCAAAATCTGGCCGGCGCCGGCGCAGGGGCTATTGGTGCCTATATCGGCGGCACCATAGCCGACCACTCCGGTTACGTCTTAATGGTAGCCATGTTCGGCGTGATGTTCCTGCTGGCAGCCGTTGCTTCATTGTTTATTCAGACTGCCAAACAGTAATAGAAAAACATCCTTGGCAGCACGCTGATTCCGTAAACTGTAATCAGCGTGCTGCTTTTTTATCCGCCAGGCAAAACTAATTCAGGTTTCACACAAGCGGAACAAAGCGGGTTGCATTGAGCACCGGTTCTTCTGAATCAGAATCCCTTTCGAGGGTGCCTTCTATCAGCAGCGGAGCGGCCGAGTAAGTAAAAATGTTGTCTGCTTTGCGCAGCACGTCGGGGAACACCACCACATCCAGCATGCCGCTCAAGTCTTCCAGGGTGATGAACATCATCATCTCTCCCTTGGCGGTGCGGCTGCGATGCGATGTCTGGCGCAGACCGGCCACCCGCACGGTTTGGCCGGGTTTTTCGAGAGCTTCCATGATGGTGACAGCTCCGGCGGCTTCGATCTGAGAACGATACAGGTCAAGCGGATGCGCCACCACGCTGATGCCCAACAGTTCTTCCTGCGCGGCTGCTTTTTCATTAATAGTCCAGTCTGTCTGGTCAGAAGGTTGCCAGTTGAAAAGGCTCATCTGCCCGGCGCTCCAACTGCCGGCACGCAGCCGCTGCAAAGCAGCCGGGATCGTGCACAGCCCGGCAAAAGCATCTACCCGCGCCAGGCTTTCTGCCTCCTGCGGGCGCGGGTCGACCCGGGTCAAAAAGTCTTCCAGAGAGGCAAACGGGCGCAAGCGCACGATCTGCCCAATGGTGCGGCGGGTGAGCCCCTTCACCTGATCCAGCCCCATATAGAGCGAGCGGGTCTGGCCGTTGGCCACAAAGTCTGGCTGTGAGTAATTGATGTGCGGCGGGTGAATGTTCAGCCCCAGCCGTCTGGCCTCGCTGAGATAAACGCGCTGGCTGTAATAGCCTCCCCAGTTGGCCAGCACAGCCGCCATAAACTCGGCCGGGAAGTGCGTCTTGCACCAGGCCGAACGCCAGGCAACTTTGGCGTACGAAGCCGCATGCGCCTGCGGGAAGCCATACCCCGAAAAAGCGGCCATCATCTCCCAGATGCGTTCACCCGTTTCGAGGGGAATGTTGCTTTTCTCCAGCGCCGAATCAATGAATTTCTGGCGCAGCTCCTGCATGTGCTTGCCCGGGTCAAAATGGCTCATGCCCCGCCTCAACAGATCGGCTTCGGCCAGGCTGAACCCGGCGATCTCATGGGCAATGCGCAGCACCTGCTCCTGATACAGGATGACCCCATAAGTATTGGCAAGCAGGGGGGCCAGAGAAGGGTGAATATGAGACACTTCTTCTTTGCCTTGAAAGCGCCTCACAAAAGCATCTTTCAGTCCGCCCTTGAGCGGACCCGGGCGGTAAAGTGAAAGCGCAGCCGTCAGATCGTCTTCTTTGCGGGCGTGGATCTCACGCATGGTAGAGCGCATGCCCGGGCTTTCGATCTGAAAGCAGCCGATGGTTTGCCCAAACTCGATCCGGTCTGAGGTGGCCTCATCTTCCTGCGGCACCGCATCCAGCACGGCCAGGCGGGTCTTGTATTGGCCGGGTTCGCTTTTTTGGATGAACTCTGCCACGTCTCCCAGCACGGTCAGCCCGCGGATGCCCAACAGGTCGATCTTCACCAGCCCCAGCGCCTCAACCGCGTCCAGGTCAAATTGTGTGATCACCACCCCCTTGCTGCCCGAACGCATAACGGGCACCAGATCGGTGAGAGACCCCGGTGCCACGATCAATCCGCCGGCATGCACAGACAGGTGGCGTGGCAATTTCAAGAGGGCCGCAGCTTCATTTAAGATCATCTGGTACTGCGGGGAAGAATACTTAAGCGAAAGCTGCGATAAGGGTGTAACAGTCGGCTTGCCTTCCTGCGCTTCTTCAAACCTGGCCCAGAACGAATGCGGCAACTGGTTCACCATCTCGCGCACCTTGGCTGCGTCCAGGCCGTGTGCTTTGGCCACATCGCCCAGCGCCGAGCGTGGTCTGAAGCGGTTGATCGTGCCCACCATCGCCACACGCTCGGCGCCGTAGCGGTCAAACACGTGCTGAATCACCTCATCGCGTCGCTCAGAACACAGGTCGGTGTCAATATCCGGCGGGGAGGTACGTGCCGGGTTCAAAAACCGTTCAAAGTAGAGGTTCAGGCGGATCGGGTCGGGGTTGGTGATCTCCAGGCAGTGGGCCACCAGCGAAGATGCAGCCGACCCGCGCGAAGAGTAAGGAATGCCCTTCTCGCGCGCGAATCGCAGCAGATCTTCCACGATGAAGAAGATCGGCTCAAAGCCCATCTTGCCGATCACCTCGATCTCGTGGTCGAGGCGCGCCTGAAGGTCTGGGGTGATCTGCCCGTAGATGCGGCGTGCCCCTGCCTCGGCCCGTTCGCGCAGCTCACCGGTCAGGGTCTGGCCCGGCGGCAGCGGAATGGTGGGCATGTGGGGAACCCCCAGCGGCAGGTCGAAGCGGCAGCGCTCGGCCACCTCAAGCGTCTTTTCCAGCGCCGCCGGGAAATGCTGGTAGCGGTCTTCCATTTCGGCAGCAGATAAGAACCAGGCCTCTGGCGGGGCCACCTGTGCGGCGCTCAGCTTTTGGAGCGGCTGCAAGGTGCGTATGGCGCTGACCGTGCGCTGCAGGGCCGCCTGCTGGGGTTGAATGTAGTAGATCGGCCAGGCTGCCAGCATGGGCAAAGCAAAACGAGTCGCCAGGCTGTTGAGCCTGATGCCTTCGGCAGGGTTGGACAGGGTCAGATAGAGGGAACCGGCAAAGATCTCTTGCAGTTCGGCAACATGGGCGCTTCCATCTGCCAAAGCCAGCAATCCCTGACGGTGCGCGTGCAGCATTTCGAGGGTAAGGGCGGCATCGGGGTTCTGACCCAAAGCCGCTTCGCTGCTGATGCGGCAGAGGTTGGCCCATCCTGCTGCGTTTTCCGCCAGCAAAGAGATCAGGCCGGCTTCGCTTTCAAATTCCAGTCCCAGAACAGGCTGAACTTCTGCCTCCTTACAGGCGCGCACGAATTCCACTGTCCCGGTCAGCATGCGGCGATCGGTAAGCCCCAGCGCGGGCATTCCCTGCTCTCTGGCAGCCTGGGCTAACTCAAGCGGAGAAGCCACCCCACGCAGGAGTGAATATGCAGAATGTGTGTTCAAATGGACAAACATAATTCAACCTATAAACACAATTAATTGATATAGAATATTTGTTCAACTTATTATAACTTAATTAAACGCCATTCGCGCCATGAACTTAACCAAAAAGGAGCGCCTTAATTAGGGCGCTCCCAATTGCGTTCAAAAGCGGAGAACTCAAATCCAATGTAAGATGCCGGCAAATACCACCAGCACCGCCACATCCACTCCCCACACCCAGGCCAAAAACTTCTTCTGCGTCTGCGGTTTCCAGTCATGGCAGAAGAATGCGGCCAAAAAGAAAGGAATGTAAACTGTGATGAACACCGGCAAGGCGCCCCACCAGGGATACACCCAGTGAAACGCCGGTGTTTTTGCCAGGAAAATTTCAAAGATCGAGAAAAAGGCTGCATTGGCAACGGCAAAGAACACCCGGTTGTTGATGCCCAGAATCTTCATTTTGGGGTCTGCGGGCAAGAATTTCGCCATGGTCAGCCCGGCCACGGCGAACATCAAGCTCAACTCCACCCCCACCCCAATGAGCAGCAGAAAGGCAGTGCCGGTGGGAACGGTCCATAAAGCGTGCCCGCTGAAATGCTGGATGAGGGCATTGAGAATTTCGTAGAACCAATGCACGCCATAAAGGGCCAACCCGGCGGCGATGACCTTGAAATTCTTCTTGGTGTATTCGTTGGCATACATGTACAACACACCCGCCAACAGGGGAATCACATACCACTGAAAGTTTGCCCCGTTTCGCAAGATCGATAATGCCTGCTGTGTGAGCTCTGGTTGATTCATCTTCAACTCCCTGAAACTGGATTCATGTAAAATAATTGTAGCAAGAAAACACAAAACAGCCTTGCAAGAAGGACAGGAATCCTTGCGTTTTAAAAAATTTCCAAGGTGAGCAAGGTTTTATTGACCGATGTTTTTGCAAATGTTATAATCAGGTCTCATGAACGAATCCGGTGATCAAAAACCCGAACAGAAGCCTTCACTTAATCTTCTGCTGGTAGGTTTGGTGGGGCAGGTGGGCTGCCTGACGATGGTCATTATTTTGGCCGCTGTGTTGGGCGGGCTGGCACTGGATGCAAAATTTGGAACAAAACCCTGGTTTACAGCAGGTTTACTGGTAGTCAGCATACCCATTTCGCTGGTGACGATGTTCTTCGTAGCAAGAAAAGCCACCGCCCGCATGAAAGCCGACCAGCAAGCCAACCAGAAGAACGAGGAGGGTACTATTGGAAAAGACGCATAAATGGCGCTGGGGGGTAAATCGCTGGATCGTACTCGGCTTGATCATTCTCAGCATCATCGGGACAAAAATTGCTACCCCCGTGCAGCCGCACATCCAGGTTGCCGCTGAAAATGTCTCTCACCATCCGTTGTTTACCATCCCGGTGCTGGGCGATTTTTATTTGACCAACACGATGATCGCCATGCTGGTCATGGATGTGTTGATCATCCTGATCGCTTTTGCCGTGCGCCAAGCTACCCGTTCGAGCAATCTGGCCCCCAAAGGCATTGCCGGCATGATGGAATTCGCTGTGGACGCCTTATATAAGCTCACCGAAACCACCGCCGGCAAATGGGCAAAGAAGATCTTCCCCTGGTTCGCCACCATTTTGATCTTAGTCTTATTCGCCAACCTGCTGAAGTTGCTGCCGGGCTTTGAGAGCATTGGGTATGTTGAAGAAAGTGCCAAAGGCGTTGGCATTCAGGCCATCGGCGGGGAATGGTTCAAGCTTGACCCCTCCATCACCAGCGGAGAAACCTACACCATCTCGCCCTTCATCCGCGGTCTTTCCACCGATCTTAACTTTACTCTGGCCCTCGCCTTGATCGCTGTGTTTATGACCCAGGTAATTGGCGTGCAGTCACAGGGAATTCGTTACTTCTCAAAGTTTCTCAATTTCACCACGATGTTCAAGGTTCCCCTGCTGGGGTTCATGGATTTCATTGTCGGTTTGCTTGAGATCATCTCAGAATTATCAAAGATCTTATCGTTTACTTTCCGTTTGTTTGGCAATATGTTCGCCGGCATGGTTTTGATGGCGCTGGTAGGCGCCATGATCCCGGTCTTTGTACCTTCCATGATCATGGTATTTGAATTGTTCATTGGCGCCATTCAGGCGTTCGTGTTTGGTATGTTGACATTAGTCTTTATGGCCCAGGCAACTCAGGGTCATTCTGAAGAAGCTCACGGTTAGAAATCTTCGCATCACAAGTACAGGAGGCTTAGTAAAAAAATGACTGGTGATATTATTATGGCTGCAAAATTTATCGGCGCTGGCCTGGCAATGATCGGCGCTGCCGGTGCTGGTGTCGGCATTGGTCTGAGCGTTCAGGGCGCCCTTACCGGTATGGCTCGCAACCCAGATACTTATGGTAACCTCTTCACCAACATGATTTTGGGTATCGCGTTCTCAGAAGCTATCGCCATTTATTGTCTGGTGATCGCATTCTTGATGCTCTTCGTCCTTTAGTCTTCAAGATATAGGAGTTCACCTTGGAAAAACTTGGTATTAATCTTGGATACTTAATTGTTCAGATCCTCAACTTCGCCATCATCATGGTGGTGTTGCGTGCCTGGGTCTATAAGCCTCTTATGAACATGATGCAGAAGCGTCAAGAATTGATCGAAAAAGGTCTTGAAGACGCCCGTGTTGCAGCCGAAGCGCGTGAAAACGCCGAAAAAGATGCCGCAGCCATTATTACCGAGGCACAGGCCAAGACCGGTCAAATGATCCGTGAAGCCACCGAAAAGGCCGAACTGGCCAACCGTGAGATCAAAGCCTCCAGCGAAGCCGAGGTTGCCAAAGCCCGTGAAGCCGCTATGGCCGAAATTTCTGTCGAACGTGACCGCCTCTTGAGCGATCTGCGCGGACAGGTTGCCACGCTGGCCATTGCCGCCGCCCAAAAGTTGATCGGTGAAGCATTGGATGAGAAACGCCAGCACGCTTTGGTGGATGAATTCTTCTCCGGTGTCAAAAGCGGCAAAGTGGTTGTACTTGAAAAGAGCGATGTTGCCGGTGATGCGGCCGAAGTGACCAGTGCCCTGCCCCTCACCGAAGCCGAGCAGGCCACCGTCAAAAAAGATATTCTGGCCAAATTAGGCAGCCATGCCGACGTTTCTTTCAAAGTCAACCCGGGCATTTTGGGTGGTCTGATCATCCGTGTAGGTGATCGCATGGTAGATGGTTCAGTCGCCGGTCAATTACAAGCCTTGCAACAATCTTTGCAATAAACCCGATTTTTAAGAGGGCCAAGGGGATAGAGATTCTCTTGGCCCTCTTAATATTTAATCGTAGAATAGGACTTATGAGAATTTATCAAAAGAAGCTCATTTCTCTGATCGAAGAACTGCCTATCGGCTGCATCAGCGAGGGGAATATTGTGGATGTGGTCGTGAAAGGCATCGCCCTCGATTCACGCACAGTCAAACCAGGTGATCTTTTCATCTGTCTGGTGGGCGGCAACACCGATGGTCACAACTACATTCCCGCCGCGGTCAAAAATGGCGCGGTTGCCGTGGTGGGCACTCATCCCTACGATTCTTTAAATGTCCCTTATTTGCAAGTGGAAGATTCGCGCGAAGCGATGGCTTACCTGGCCGCTTCTCTCTATGATTTTCCCGGCCGCAAAATGACGGTCATTGGTGTCACCGGCACAGATGGCAAGACCACCACCTCCAATCTGATCTTTCACATCCTCAAGGCAGCCGATAAAAAGGTGGGGCTCATTTCGACGGTCAATGCCATGATCGGTGATGAAGTGATCGACACCGGCTTTCATGTGACCACACCCGAGTCCCCGCAGGTGCAGCAATATTTGGCGCACATGGTGGAGGTGGGGATGACCCACGTGGTGCTCGAAACCACCTCTCACGGTCTGGCCCAGCACCGCGTGACCGGCTGTGAATATGATGTGGCCGCATACACGAACGTGACCCACGAACACCTCGATTATCATGGTTCTTACGAGAACTATCTATCCACCAAAGCTCAGTTGATCAAACATCTGCAAAAAACCCACTTCAAACCCCAGGGCAATCCCCGCTTTACCGTCCTTAATGCCGACGATCGTTCTTATGCTGGGTTGAAACCGCTGGTTGAGGCAAACTTTGTTTCTTACAGCACCCAGGGGAAGGGGGATTTAACCGCCACAGATATACAGGCAGCGCCTGATTCTATTGATTTCATCGCGATCTGGCAGGGCGAATCTCAGCCGGTTCATTGTCCCATGCCGGGGCTCTTCAACGTTTCCAACTGTCTGGCTGCGCTGGGGGCCACCGTGTGCGCTCTGGGGATCGATCTTGCCACTGCTGCCGGCAGCATCGCCAGTTTCAGTGGGGTGCCGGGCCGCATGGAAAAGATCGACATGGGCCAGCCTTTCAAAGCCATTGTCGATTTTGCCCACACCCCCAATGCACTTAAAGTGGCTCTTGAGGCTGCCCGACCGATGGTGAAAGGTAAAGTGATCGCCGTGTTCGGTTCTGCCGGCCTGCGTGATGTAGAAAAGCGCAAAATGATGGCTGCTGAATCGGTCAAACTGGCCGATATGACCATCCTGACCGCTGAAGACCCACGCACCGAATCGCTGGATGGCATTCTCGATGAAATGGCTCAGGCGGCTATCAAAGACGGTGGCGTTGAAGAGGAAAATTTCATCCGCGAGCCGGATCGTGGCAGCGCCATTTTTCGAGCCGTGCAAATGGCCCAGCCGGGTGATCTGGTGATCGCCTGCGGCAAAGGGCATGAACAGTCAATGTGTTTTGAAGAGACCGAATACCCCTGGGATGACCGCACCGCCATGCGCGCCGCCCTGGCCAGGCTGCTCAACGTGCCCGGGCCTGAAATGCCTGAACTGCCTACGAGCAAAAAAGACGGCGCTTAAAGCGCCGTCTTTTCTATTCTGTGTCTTTGTCTATAACAATCTACTTGCTTTCGTTCTCCCAAAAGCCAACTGACAAACTTTCGTCCAAATCGCGGTCTGGAATGATGTTCTTGTGCAGACCCAGCGAACTGATGTAGTGCGAGATCACGGCCAACTCAAGCGAGAGATCAACATTACGAACCATCACCTCTTCGGGAACATGCAAGTGCACCGTGGAAAAATTCCAAATGGCCCGGATGCCGCTGTTCACCATCGTTTCGGCGACTTCCTGCGCTCCGCCAGGGGAGGTTGTGATGATGCCAATGCAGGTGTGGTTCTTTTCAAGATGATCGGGCATCCTTTCCACCGACATCACCTGCAAATTTCCTACCATTTGACCAATCTTTGAGGAATCATTGTCGTACAAAGCGACGATTTTTAGTCCAAACTGGGCAAAACCGGGGTAGAGGGCCAGTGCACGTCCCAGGTTCCCTGCCCCAACGAGCACGGCTTTTTTATTGTTCTGCAAACCTAAATAGTCTTCAATGATGCCAGCCAGTTTTTTTGTTTCGTACCCCACACGGCTTTTTCCCTGCCCGGCCAAAAAACTCAGGTCTTTGCGCACCTGCTCTGGAGCAGAACCGGTTGCCTTGCCTAACTCAACGGACGAGATGAAGTTCTTCCCCTGGCGTGAGGCATCCAGCAACTGCTGATAGTAAAGTGGTAGTCTTCTGAGTGTTGGGATGGGAATGCCGATAGATTTCATGGTCTACCTCAGTGAACAGATTTTTTAACAATAAAGGAAAAAGACTACAATCACCCACATTTATTCGTCTTGCGAGCAATTTGTGCTATTGTGAACCAAATAACGGTTCAATTATAAACGATAAATCCGATTTCAATTGAAATTTTTTTCAGTAGGCACATCAAGAGCTTTCTATAGCGACGCAGCCCGTCACCACAAACAAAAAGAGCTGACCCATTTTTTAGGCCAGCTCTTCATTACGCATTTTAATTAATGGCGAGAACTGCTTCCGCGATCGCCACCACCACGGTTATAGCCACCGCGGCGATCTCCACCACCACGATGATCTCCACCCCGGCGATCTCCACCGCTGCGTGGTCTGCCGCCGCCGCTCTTGCCGCCCTTATCATGTTCGAGGGCTTCTTCTACCGTCCAACCTTCAAGCACGGCCTGGCGGGAAAGGCGAATCTTGCCATTCTCATCGATGGCAGTGACCATCACGGTCAGCTCATCGCCCATGTTAACCACATCTTCCACCTTTTCAACACGTTCGCTGTCAAGCTGGGAGATATGAACCATGCCGTCCATGCCGGGCAGAATCTGCACGAAAGCGCCGAAGTCGGCAATGCGAACCACTTTGCCGGTGTAAATGCGACCCACCTGTGGTGTTTCAGTGAGGCCTTCAATGCGCTCACGGGCAGCCATTTCGGCTTCGCTGTTGGTGGCTGCAATATAGACGGTTCCGTCATCATCGATATCGATCTTGGTACCGGTTTCTTCCTGTAATGAACGGATGTTCTTGCCACCGGGGCCGATGATCGCGCCAATTTTATCAACTGGCACCTGAACGATGGTGATGCGTGGCACAAAGCTCTTCAGCTCAGGACGAGGCACAGGGATCACCTCAAGCATCTTGTTGAGGATGAACATGCGGGCCTCATGTGCCTGGCTCAAAGCCTGACGCATGATCTCAGGGGTGATGCCCTTGATCTTGATATCCATCTGCAAAGCGGTGATACCTTCAGTGGTACCGGCCACTTTGAAATCCATATCGCCCAGGTGATCTTCGGCGCCCTGAATGTCGGTCAGAACCACAAAATTTTCATCTTCCTTGATCAAGCCCATTGCCACACCGGCAACCGGGGCCTTGATGGGCACACCCGTATCCATGAGGGCCAGGGTCGAACCGCAAACGGAGGCCATTGAAGAGGAACCGTTTGAAGAAAGCACCTCTGAGACCAGACGCAGCGTGTAAGGGAATTCTTTTTCTGATGGGATCACGGGCAGCAAAGCGCGTTCAGCCAACGCCCCATGACCGATCTCACGGCGCGACTGACCGCCCAGACGTTTCACCTCACCGGTGCAGTAAGGCGGAAAATTGTAGTGATGGATGTAGCGCTTGCTGTCGTTCGGTGACAGGGTATCGATCTCTTGCGCTTCTTTGGGGGTTCCCAAAGTCGCCAGGGTCAACACCTGGGTCTCCCCACGGGTAAAGAGGCCAGAGCCATGAGCGCGCGGGCTGACACCCACTTCGCACCAGATGGGGCGAATCTCGGTGATCTGGCGTCCATCGGGGCGCAGGTGCTTGTCAAGGATGCGAGAACGCACCACACGGCGATAGGCTTCTTCGAAAGCTTCTTTGGTCTTGGCGATGGTTTCGGCATCTTCCGGGTCGGTCATTTCAGTAATGACCGTAGCACGCAATTCATCAAGCGCATCCTGCAGCTCATGTTTGCCGTGCAGGGTATCGAGCATGCCGTCCATCTCAGAAAGGCAGCGCTGGTAAACACGCTCCACCAGATCCCCATCAATGGGGAAGAGAGGAACTTCACGTTTGACCTTGCCGACCTCTTTTGCCATCTGCAATTGTGCCTCAATAAGAGGTTGAATGGACTGATGGCCAAAGAGCAGAGCCTCGACCATAGTCTCTTCATCTACTTCTTCTGAGCCACTCTCGACCATCAGAATGGCATCGCTGGTACCGGCAATGCGCAGGTCAAGGTCGGATTCATCGATCTGTGCGTAAGTGGGGTTGACCACAAACTGGCCGTCCACACGGGCCACGCGCACAGCGCCCACAGGACCATCCCATGGGATATCAGAGATCATAACGGCAGCCGAGGCGGCGTTGATCGCCAAAACATCCAGCGGGTTCTCCCAATCAGCCGACAGCGAGAACATGATCACTTGCACTTCGTTGCGCATGTCTTTGTTGAAAAGCGGGCGAAGCGGGCGATCGGTGAGGCGCGATACCAAAATGGCATCCGCGCCGGGGCGACCTTCACGTCGGAAGAAAGAACCTGGGATGCGACCACCGGCATACATCTTCTCTTCATACTCAACGGTCAGCGGGAAAAAGTCCTGACCTTCTCGGGGGGTATCCCCCATCGTTGCGGCGGCAAACACAACAGTATCACCCAACTGCACGGTGACAGAGCCGCCCGCCTGAGCGGCCAGTTTACCGGTTTCAAACGTGACCGGACGACCACCCACAGTGGCAATATATTTCTTACTTTCAGGTTTCATTTGTATAACTCCCTAAAATCACTTACCCGCCTGGTTAGGGACTGAAAGACAATGAGGACGAGGCTCGTCCTCTGCATTTTTCAATACCCAACCGGCGGCTACATCCCACTCTTTGGTGGGGGAATAAAAACGAGTAGATGATACTTTATCCTCTACTCGCCTGGATCACTATTACCGGGTGCGAATGCTCAATTTTTCTGTGATGATCGCGAATCTGGCGAAATTGGTGCGGCGCAGATAAGCCAGCAGTTTGCGGCGCTGACCGACCATTTTCAACAGACCGCGACGTGAAGCGTTGTCGTGTTTGTTGGTTCGCAAGTGCTCAGTGAGTTGTTTAATGCGCAGGGTAAGCAGTGCAATCTGCACATCAGCAGAACCGGTGTCTGCGTCGTTGATCTGGTACTCAGTGATCAGTTTTTGTTTCTCTTCCTTTGTCAAAGCCATGACATTTGCTCCTAAAAAAGATTTCTGCACGTCTCCATGCCCGCAGGCTTTCACCCACAAACAGGACAAGTCATTGCTCGAATTATACCAGAGGAAAATCAGCATGTGAAGGTGGCCAAAAACATGCAAGTGTCCGTAATAAACGTAAATAGACAGCAATTTTATGTTTTCACGCTTGAAATTCGGGTAAAATGAATAAAATTCAATTAAAGCGATCCCTTATGCGTTCATCCTCTGTTGACTATTACATTCTCGAAGTTCTCGAAAAAGAACACGTTCACCTCACCTCTCATGAGGTCTATGAGCAGATCCACCCGCAACTGCCGGCGGTTAACCCCTCCACTGTTTACCGTGCATTGGAACGCCTGGTCAAAAACGGAAAGATCTCGGTCTCAGACATGGGCACCGGGTCGGCTGTATATGAGAGCATTCACGGGGATATTCATCACCACCTTGTCTGCGAAGGCTGCGGGCAGGTGATCACCATCGGCCATGAAGAAGTCGAAGCCTTCTTTCATTCGCTCGAAGCCGCTCATCAATTTGAGATCAAGACCAATCATCTTGTCTTATTTGGTATTTGCGAAAAGTGCCGCGAAGAGTCAAAGCAAGCCGGTTAAGCTTCTATTCCAATAATTCTATTCATCAAAAAAGAGAGTGGTCTATTTTGTAGTGCACCCCATTAGTTGGACAAAAGTTAATTAGGAACGAAGGACTGAGTTC
>CAYWLG010000009.1:0-127782 GCA_964459385.1 uncultured Anaerolinea sp. | reverse complement strand
ACTCACCACTTTTGTTAAGGTTCACAATTTTACAGAAAAGATGTTACACCAACCAGAGTTCTTCTACAACCAGAGGTTCTCTTCGATCGATCAATTCTCGAAGGAGTTATCCGAGTACATTGATTACTACAATAACCGCAGGATTAAGGTTAAACTAAAAGGACTGAGTCCTGTTCAATTCCGAACTCAGTCCTTCGTTCCTAATTAACTTTTGTCCAACTAATGGGGTGCACTACACCAAAAGCTGACCTCTTTCAATAACAACAGACCTATTTCTTTGCCTTGCCCTGATTGGCAACCGCTTCGGCCAATTTCTTGACTTCTTCGGGATCGCCCAAATAATAGTGCTTGATGGGTTTCAGGTCGTCATCCAGTTCATACACCAGAGGAACACCGGTGGGGATGTTCAATTCAACGATCTCTTCATCCGGGATATCATCGAGGAATTTGACCAGTGAGCGCAGGCTGTTGCCGTGTGCCACAATGATGACACGTTTGCCCGCTTTGATGGTGGGAGCAATCGTCTCGTGCCAGAAGGGCAGAAAACGGGCCACGGTATCTTTGAGGCATTCGGTCAGGGGCAGCTCTGCCTTGGTCAGATCGTGATAACGACGATCAAAGCCAGGGTAACGCTCATCCGTTTCGGAAAGAGCCGGAGGCTGCACATCATAGCTGCGGCGCCAGATATGCACCTGCTCATCGCCATATTTAGCCGCGGTCTCTGCCTTGTTCAACCCCTGCAAAGCGCCGTAGTGGCGTTCATTCAAACGCCAGGATTTCACCACCGGAATCCACCACAAATCCATTTCGCCCAGAGCCAGGGTCATGGTGCGAATGGCACGTTTGAGCACAGAAGTAAATACGATATCGAAATCGTAACCGGCTTCTTGCATCGTCTTTCCGGCCTTGCGGGCTTCTTCCTCTCCTTTTTCAGAGAGGTCAACATCCGTCCAGCCGGTGAAGCGGTTTTCTTTGTTCCACTGGCTTTCACCATGTCGCAACAATACGATCTTATACATGGAGTCTCCTTATACTTCGTCATTTTACAACAGTAGCGCAAGAAATAAATCTTGCGCTACGTCTAATACTAAGGAACAGAAAAACTAACGAATCGCTACCGGATTCTCGGGGTTATCAGACGGGTCGAAGATATGGAAGTTATCCATATTGAATACCATCTGCACCTTCTCACCGATCTTGTAGCGGCTGCGCGGGTCAACGCGAGCGCAGAAGTTCACGCCGGCGGCCATCAGGTAAACATAAATTTCATTACCCATCAACTCAGTCACATCCACTGTGGCTTCGATCTTCTCGCCGTGAATATTGGGCGGGGTGAAATCGGGGTTGTGGATATCATCCGGGCGAATACCAAAGATCACGTCCTTGCCCACCAGTTTGCTGTAGGTGGCGGTAGATTCTTTGGGAAGGCGAACGCTCATGGCGCTGTTCTCAACAAAGAGGTTTTCGCCAGATTTCGTGAGCTTCATGGGGAAGAAATTCATGGCCGGGGAACCAATGAAACCAGCCACGAACAGGTTGGCGGGTTTGTCATAGAGGTTCTGCGGGGTGTCCAATTGCTGCAACACACCCTTGTTCATGACCGCGATACGAGAGGCCATGGTCATGGCTTCGGTCTGATCGTGAGTCACGTAGACAAATGTGGTCTGCAAACGATTGTGGATCTTGCTGATCTCAGCACGTGTCTGCACACGCAGTTTGGCATCGAGGTTGGAGAGCGGTTCATCGAGGAGGAATACTTTCGGCTCGCGAACAATGGCACGACCCAAAGCCACACGCTGTCGCTGACCACCAGAGAGTTCACGGGGTTTGCGTTTGAGGAGCGCTTCAATGCCAAGGATCTTGGCAGCTTCTTCAACACGTTTCTGAATCTGAGCCTTTGGAACGTGGCGCAGTTTCAAGCCGAAGGCCATGTTATCAAACACGGTCATGTGCGGGTACAAAGCGTAAGATTGGAACACCATCGCG
Source organism: uncultured Anaerolinea sp. (assembly GCA_964459385.1). Taxonomy (GTDB): domain Bacteria; phylum Chloroflexota; class Anaerolineae; order Anaerolineales; family Anaerolineaceae; genus UBA6107. The sequence continues at coordinate 125,796 of CAYWLG010000009.1, read as the reverse complement.
ATATCGCGATCTTTGGGGGCCACATCATTCACGACCCGATCTCCAATGACGATATTGCCGGAGGTGACTTCTTCCAAGCCTGCCAGGCAGCGCAGTGCGGTGGTTTTACCGCAGCCTGAGGGGCCGACCAGCACAAGAAACTCTTTGTCCTCGATTGTGATATTGAGATCATTGATTGCAGTGAAATCACCAAACTTCTTTACTACATGTTCAAATGTTACACCAGCCATTGTTTCCTCCTTCCGGAACGAGTATAGTTGAGTCAATTATACGGCAAAAGCAAATCTTTATACAAGCAATCTACGGACAATTTCCGGCCATTTGCACCTCAACCCCGCAAAATATGGGGGCGCAACAATCGTTTCTATGTTAGAATGTTTGTGCCATTTTTTATTTTTGGAGGGAGAAAAATGCCAGAAATTCCTGAGATCGCCTCACGCGCTCGTGAAATGAACCAGGCACTCCCTGGGAAAAAGATCGTTAATATCGAGGTAGAACAGCCCAAAAGCCTGAACGTACCCGTTGAAACTTTCACTGTGGCTCTGACACAGGCTGAGATCAAAAACGTGATCCATCGCGGAAAATGGTTGCTGGTTGAAACCACGCAAGGCTGGCTGCTTCTAAACATGGGCATGGGCGGAGAGATCTTGCTGGTAGATCGCGCACATCTGCCCGCCAAGCACCGTTTGATCTTTGATTTTGCTGACAACTCCTGCCTTTCCATCAACTTTTGGTGGTTCGGGTACGTTCATTACGCGCCTTCGGGGCAGCTTGAACTGCATGAGCCCACTGCCAAACTGGGGCCCAATGTGCTTGACTTGTCTGAAGCTGAATTCACCACTCTCATTAAAGGGCAGAAAGGCAAGCTCAAAGCCTTTTTGCTTGACCAGTCTAAAGTTGCCGGCATCGGCAACGCCTACATCCATGACATTCTTTTTTTCGCCGGGCTTCATCCGCTTCGTGTTATTGCTTCTTTGACAGACGAAGAAATTCACAGTCTTTATGCAGGGGTTCAAAAAGGCTTGCTGCCTTCTTTGCAAAAAGGCGGTGCCTTCTATGAAGTCAGCCTTTTTGGTGAAAAAGGTCAATTTACAATGGATGATATCGTGATCGGCTATCGTGAAGGGCAACCCTGCCCCACCTGCCAGACGCCGATCATCAAGATAAAGACCGGCGGCACTTCCAGCTTTATTTGTCCGCACTGCCAGCCGGAAAAATAATTCATTTTCTTCCAATTGAGGTTCCGTTGACAACCCTTACTTCTCTCCAGGATTACGACCTGAAGCAGTCGATCAGCCCCAATCGCCTGAAAGGCCTGTGGCGTTTAATGTATGGCTTCCGTGCCAAATATGTTGGTTCGGTTGCCAGTGTGGGTACGGCTGCCCTGGCAAAGACGATGACCTTCATGCTGTTACGCTATTTTGTTGACAGCTACTTTGTGGAAGGTGTTCACACTTACCCACTGCCACTGATCGCGGCCGGTTTTCTGGTTCTGGCGGCCTGCGAAGGCGGCTTTACCTTCATCAGCGGGATTCTGGCTTCACAAACTGCCGAAGGGGTCACCCGCAGGCTGCGTAACTACCTCTATGATCACATTCAGCATCTTTCTTTCACCTATCACTCAAAGATGCAGACCGGTGAACTGATCGAACGCTGCACCTCAGATGTAGATGCGTTGCGTCGTTTCTTCGCCGATCAGGCGATCAGCATTGGCAGAATTTCTCTGCTCTTCATCGTTAACTTTATTGCCTTGCTGAATTTAAACGTCAAGCTCGCCCTGATCTCGGTGATCGTAGTCCCCTTTATCCTGCTGGTCTCCATCCTGCTCTTTAAAAAAGTTTCCAAAGCCTATGAAGAGTATCAGGAACAGGAAGCCATCCTTTCTACCACCCTGCAGGAAAATCTGGCCGGGGTGCGCGTGGTGAAGGCTTTTTCGCGCCAACAGTATGAGATGGAAAAATTCGAGAAGGATAACTGGGAAAAATTCATCCGCGGCAAAAAGCTGCTAACCCTGCACTCGCTCTTCTGGCCGGCTTCGGATATCCTGTGCGGCGTTCAAATGCTGGCCGGTTATCTGGTGGGTGCATTGATGGCCATTCACGGCGATATTTCGGTGGGCACTTATCTGGCTTATGCCGGTTTGGTGGTTTACATCATTTACCCGCTGCGCAACCTGGGACGTTTGATCGTGCAGACTTCAAGCGGCCTGGTGTCTTATGGCCGCGTTATGGACATCATCCGCGAAGACCGTGAGCCGCTCGAACAAGGCGATTACCTGCCCGAACACGCCCCGGCCGGAAAGCTGAGTTTCGACCACGTCTCTTTTGAATATGAGTCAAACGAACCCATTCTGGAAGATATTACCTTCGAGGTTCAACCCGGACAAGTGGTTGCTTTGCTCGGCTCTACCGGGTCAGGCAAGACCACCCTGGTCAACCTGCTGCCGCGATTTTATGATTACAGTTCCGGCACGATCACGCTGGATGATGTAGCCTTGAACCGCTACCCACGCACTTATCTGCGGCGACATATCGGCATCGTGGAACAGGAACCCTTCCTGTTCTCACGCACCATTCAAGAAAATATTGCCTATGGGGTGGGACGCGAAGTTTCGGATAAAGAAATCGAAGCCGCCGCCCGCTCGGCGGCCATCCATGATGTCATTCTCTCTTTCCCGGAGGGCTACAACACCATCGTGGGCGAAAAAGGTGTCACCCTTTCTGGCGGTCAAAAACAGCGCGTCACCATTGCCCGTACAATCTTAAAGAACCCCCGCATCCTGATCATGGACGATTCCACTTCGGCCGTTGACACCGAGACCGAGGCCGAGATCCGGGCTGCATTGAACACGCTGATGCAGGCGCGCACTACCTTTATCATTGCCCATCGCATTCAGAGCATTACTGCTGCCGATCTGATTTTGGTGCTCGATAAAGGCAAGATCGTTCAGCGCGGCAAGCATGACGATCTGGTTCAGCAAGAAGGCATGTATCGCCAGATATTCAACATCCAGACCCGCATTGAAGACGAACTCGAGAAAGAGGTCTCCCGTGTCGAATAGTTATTTTGACGAAGAGGAATTCAATACCAAATTTGACGGCCGAACCCTGCAACGCATCATCGGGCTCACCCGCCCCCATTTGAAGTGGGTCATCGGCTTTTTGATCACCATTGCCAGCGTGGCGGCAATGGATTCGATATTTACTTACCTGAGCAAGCGCATCATTGATGACGGTATCATGGCCAAGAACTCCAGCGTCTTGATCCACATCCTGATCATCTACGGCGCCTTAATTTTGGTTCAGGCAATGGGTGTCTTCGGCTTCGTATATTTGGCCGGCATTCTGGGAGAGCGCATCCGCTATGACCTGCGCAAGAAGATGTTCAATCACCTGCAGGCGCTTTCGCTGAACTACTACAGCAAAACCCCACTGGGCTGGATCATGGCCCGTGTGACCTCCGATTCTGAGCGCGTGGCGGATCTGGTCACCTGGGGGGCGGTTGACTCAACCTGGGGCGTCATGAGCATTTTAAGCTCCATGATCTTCATGTTCGTCATCAACTGGAAGCTCGCTCTGCTGGTGATGGTCATCCTGCCCATTTTGCTTTATGTGGCCTATGAATTCCGCAAACACATCCTCAAAGAATATCGCAATGTGCGCAAGATGAACTCCAAGATCGTCGGCGCTTACAACGAAAACATCACCGGCGTGCGCGTGATCAAGGCTCTGGGCCGCGAAAAGGCCAACCTGGATGAGTTTAAAGTGCTCACCGGTGGCATGTACAACTCGTCTTACCGGGCCGCCTGGTTGAGCGCCCTCTTTTTGCCCACCGTACAGTTGATCTCAGCTTTTGCGGTTTCGGCGGTGGTTTGGTTTGGTGGCTATCAGGCCCAGGTTGGCGCCATGACCATCGGCGGCATCCAGGCCTTTGTGTCGTACATCACCACCATGATGTGGCCGGTGCAGGATATTGCGCGCGTCTTTTCGGAGATGCAGCAGGCCATTGCTTCAGCCGAGCGCATGTTCTCATTGATCGATTCTCAGCCTGCTGTAACCAATCTGCCCGGCTCGATTGATCCAGGCACCATCCGCGGCGACATCATTTTTGACCACGTGACTTTCTCTTACGAAGACGGCGATGTAGTGCTGCATGATTTCTCCCTGCACGTCAAACGTGGCGAGACCATCGCTCTGGTAGGTGAAACCGGCGGCGGCAAATCTACCATAGTCAACTTATTGTGTCGCTTCTACGAACCCAGCAGCGGCAAGATCTACATCGGCGGGCGCGATTATAAAAGCCTCTCCCTGCAGGCGATCCAATCGCGCATCGGGGTGGTGCTGCAAACACCGCACCTCTTTTCTGGCTCCATCCGCGAAAATATCCGCTACGGCCGGCTGAATGCCAGCGATGCAGAGATCGAAGAAGCTGCCAAAATTGTCGGGGCTTATGACTTCATTATGCGCTTTTCAAATGGTTTTGAAGAAGAGGTCGGCGAAGGCGGCAATTTGCTCTCAGTGGGCCAGAAACAGTTGATCAGCCTGGCCAGGGCGATCTTGTGCGACCCGGAGATCTTCGTGATGGATGAGGCCACCAGCAGTGTAGATACCCTGACCGAAGCACTCATCCAAAAAGGCATGGATGAACTGCTCAAAAAATGCACCAGCTTCGTGATCGCGCACCGCTTATCCACCATCCGCAATGCCGACCGCATTATCGTGATCGAAGAAGGTCACATTGCCGAGGCCGGCACCCACAGAGAACTGCTGCGGCAGAGGGGCAAGTATTTTGCGCTTTACACCCGCCAGTTCAGGCAGCAGCTTGAATCGGAGTACAACATTTTCGATGAACCCAAGCCCCTCAAACTCGACAGTGGGCAAGTTTAACTTTCAAACTATTTCCTGATTTGAAGTTAATGCAATAAAATGAGACACAACCAGTAGAAAGCAGTTAACAGCCGCATGCCTTTCGAGAGACAGCGCAACACGCATAAATCCTTTTCTCAAACGTTGAGCGATTTCTTTACCCTCATGTATCGAATCGTTCGAGGTGCCTTTATCACTTTCTCAAACGCAAAAGGGGCAGAGGCCTCTGCCAGCCTGGCTTACTACACCTTATTTTCGCTGTTCCCACTTTTGCTGGTATTGGTAGGCTTTGGCTCCTATCTTTTTGACCAGGGCACTGTCGAAAATGAACTGATCCGTTTTTTGCCACGCTTCTTCCCGGTTTCACAAGATTTTATTGTCTCCAACATCCAGCAGGTTTTTGAAGTGCGCAATACGATCTCGATCATTTCACTGCTGGGGCTGGTATGGTCTTCTACCGCTGTTTTCTCGGTGCTCATCCGCAACGTTAATTCTGCCTGGCCGACGGCCGCGCCGCACACTTTCATCAAAATGCGTCTGGCATCGCTGGGCATTGTAGCTGCACTGGCGGTACTGCTGATCCTCTCGTCGTTTTCGGTCACCTTCAAAAACCTGATCCTGAGCCTGGGCATTCCATTGGATGAAAAGGTGTTGGGAGCTTTTTTGTCTTCCACCTTTTTTACCCAGATCATTCCGGCCCTGCTGCGTGTCATTATCTTCTACGGACTTTATTATTTTGTGCCCCAAATTCGCGTAAAAAAACTGTCGGCACTGGTGGGCGCCCTTATGACTGGCCTGATCTGGCAAATCGTCACCAATATCCTCAGCTCTTACCTCAAACTCAGCATGGCGCATTATGAAGTGGTTTACGGCTCGCTGGGCAAGATCATCGCTTTGTTGGCCTGGATCTACTTCAGCGGCTGGATCATCCTCTTTGGAGCCCACCTTACTTCTTCGATTGACCGCCACACCGGCTAAATGTTACTCACAGAACCTGACCACAACACTCCCTGGTCTTACCCACCAGAAGTCATCCAGCGAAAGCTGTTCGACCCAGAGAGAGATGCAAAATTGATCGCCCTGCTCGCAGAAAAACTAACAGACCTGCCTAATTAACCGGCAGGTCTGTTGATCAATTTTCAAATTTGCTAGTTTTCTTTATTGTAGTGTTCGATCTCTTGCATTTCACCCGTCACGACAAAGACCGTGCGTTCGCAAATGTTCGTTACACGATCGGCCACACGTTCGAGGTTATGCGCCACCCACAAGAGCCAGTTGGCGCGCTCAATGGCTTTGGGGTCCTGAATGATCAACACCATCAGTTCGCGGTAGATCTGATCGTAGAGATTATCCACCTCATCATCTTCGATCGGGATCAATTTTGCCGTTTCATCGTCTTCATTGATAAAAGCGGTCAACGCCCGATGCAGCATGTCCGAGTCTTTTTGAGCCATGCGTGGAATATCCACCAGCGGCTTTAACAAAGGCTCATTTTGCATGCGAACGTTAATGGTGGCAATCCCTTTGGCGTAATCGCCCATGCGTTCAAGTTCAGCGGCGATCTCAAGGATAGAGGCCAACAAACGCAGGTCATGTGCCATCGGCTGCTGGGTGGCGATCACGACCATTACTTTTTCTTCAATAGAGAAACGTTTCTTGTTGATCTCTTCATCTTCTTCAATGAGCGCTTGCGAAGCCTCAAAATCGCGTTTCTTCATCGCTTCAACGGCACCGATCAGGTGATTTTCCACCATGCTGCCCATATATAACAGGTCATTGCGTAATTCCTGGATCTCAATCTCTAAAGTACGTCGCATTGAAGCGTGTGCTTCCTGGTTTTCCATGTCTTTCCATCCTCCAAAATTACCCAAACCGGCCTGTCACGTAATCTTCTGTACGTTTGTCCTGGGGTCGAGTGAAAATAATATTGGTCTGATTATACTCAATCAAACGCCCGGAACGGTTCTCATCGATCATCATCATTGCCGTAAAATCTGAAACACGGGCTGCCTGCTGCATGTTATGCGTCACGATGATGATGGTGTACTCTTTGGCCAGATCGTGCATCAACTCTTCAATGCGCAAGGTTGAGATCGGATCCAGGGCCGAAGCGGGTTCATCCATCAAGATCACCTCAGGCTGAACCGCCAGCGCTCGGGCAATGCACAGACGCTGCTGCTGGCCACCCGAAAGCGACATTCCCGACTGGCCCAGTTTATCTTTCACTTCATCCCACAGGGCAGCCTGTTTCAAACTTTGCTCCACCAGTCCATCCAGAACGCCGCGCTGATGCACGCCGTAAAGGCGGGGGCCATAAGCTACGTTGTCATAAATGCTCTTCGGGAAGGGATTCGGCCGTTGAAAGACCATGCCGATGCGGCGGCGGATATCCACCACATCCACCCGCTGTGCATAAATGGATTCACCGTCCAGGGTGATATCCCCTTCAATATGCGCAGAAGGAGTAAGATCGTTCATGCGGTTGAAAGACCGCAGCAAGGTTGATTTACCGCACCCTGAAGGGCCAATGATGGCGGTGATCTTTTTCTCTTGAATCGGCATATTAATATCTGCCAAAGCACGGAATTTGCCATAATAAACTGCCAGGCCAATGGCTTCCACCTTGTTGTCTTGAACGACAAATTCTGTCTGGTTATCTTGTTTCACATCGATATTCATCATTTAACTACCCTTTCAATTTTCGCGTGCGCACTTCGATCCATACACGTGCAATGATATTGGTGGAAAGCACCAGAATCATCAGCACCAACGCCACCGCCCAGGATTGCTCAATACGTTCAGGATAAGGCTGCTGAGCGTATTTCCAGAGCGTGAGCGGCAATGAGTCGATTGGCTGCTCGAAAATTCTTCCCAGAATCGTAAAGATGCTTTGGTGGCTCGAAATGCCGCTCTTAACGATCGTTGCCAGATCGAATCTTTCATTTCCAAGTGCGGTAAACAGCAAAGGAGCGGTCTCTCCGGCCGCTCTGGCAATTGACAGCAAAATGCCAGTGATAACACCATTAAGCGCTGCGGGTAAAAGCACGCTCAGTGAGGTCTTCCACTCTGAGGCACCCAAGCCGAGAGAAGCCTCTCGCAAAGTAGATGGAACCAGCTTAAGCATTTCTTCGGTGGTGCGAATGATGGTTGGCAGCATTAAAATTGCCAGCGCCACGCCACCTGCCAGCGCAGAGTAATGGCCCTGCGGTTTGACGATAATTGCATATCCAAATAAGCCGATCACAATGGAGGGTACGCCAGAAAGGACATCGGTGCTAAAGCGCAAAGCAACACCGAGCGGGGTGTTTGGGTTGCGTGCAGCATAAAAGGCAGCCAAAATACCGGGTGGAATGGCAATGATCGCAGCCAGAACGCTGACAATGATCGTGCCTTCAATGGCATGCAGAACACCGCCGCCTTCCATCCCCAACGGTTTCGGCAACTGCGTGAAAAAATCGAGGTTGATGGATTTGCCGCCACGGATAACCACATAACCAATGATCCAAAATAGCGGAACCAGAGCCAACAAGGTCAAAAAACCAGTTAAACCAAGCATGAAACCGTTATTGATTTTGCGGGCAGTCTTGCGCCGCAGTTCACCTGCTTTGAGCAATTCGCTGTATTGGTTCATGCTCTAGCCTCCTGCGGGGTTTTGCGGGCAACCCGCCAAACAAGGAACCTGGCCAGCATGTTCAGCAGCAGGGTCAAGATGAACAAAATAAAACCGATTTCGATCAAAGATTCAGTGTGAATGCGTGAAACCGCCTCGGCAAACTCATTGGCGATGATGCTCGACATGGTATAACCGGGTCGCAGCAGTGAAATGGAGCCCTCAATACTGTTGCCGATCACCATTGTCACGGCCATTGTTTCACCCAGTGCACGGCCTAAGCCCAAAATAACGGCGCCCAAAATACCCGAGAGACCATACGGGATCAAGATATGCCAGATCGTTTCCCAGCGGGTGGCACCCAGCCCCAGAGAAGCCTCACGCTGCGTGTCGGGAATTGCCTGAAAGACATCACGGCTGACCGCAGCGATAGTCGGAATGACCATGATCGCCAGAATAAGACTGGCCGCCAGACGCGATGCACCATTTGCCGGAACGGGGCCGGCAAAAAATTTACCTAATAAGGGAATATGCGAAAATGCCAATTCAAGCGCGTTTCCAACCGGTGAGACAACCTGAGGCAAAAATATAAAGATGCCCCACAGACCATAGACTACCGAGGGAATCGCGGCCAATAACTCAACCAGCCAGTTCAATGGCGTACGCAGCCAAGGCGGGCACAATTCAGCCAGAAAAACAGCAATACCCAGGCTAATGGGTAATGCGATCAACATTGCGACCAGTGAGGTGATCAACGTGCCGTAAATAAACGGCCAGGCCTGAAAATTATCATTGACAGGATCCCAGGAGGGGTCAGTAGTGGGAAGGAAAAAATTAGCGCCAAAAAGGGACCGCGCCTCGCCTGAGTCTTGCCAGAGCATGTAACCGATTGCGCCCATTAAAACAACAACGAGGATTGAGATGACGATCAACAATCCTTGCCAGGGGCGATCACCGTGTTTGCCGGTTCGCTGCCACCAATTTCTTATCGAGGTTAGGGTTTCATTTATCTTTTTCATCGTTTATGACTTTTGACAGAACGTTCTGGAGGTACGGAGTTCTGTACCTCCAGAACAAGTTCAGTGAGTCAGATTCAAATTACTTGAGGGCGGCGCCGTTGCAGGTCACTTCGCCGAGTTTGGCGAGAACCATATCGCGGACAGCACCGGGCAGTACAGAGTAGCCGAGGTTAGCAGCCTGTGAAGCAGCGCCTTCATCGGTCAGGGACCATTTGACGTAATCCACGATCTTCTGAGCTTTGACACAATCGGTCATGGAGGTGGTGTGGAGGATGAGGTAGGTGTAACCAGTGATGGGCCAGGAACCTTCGCCTTCACCGTCAACGATGGTGGCGGTCAATTTTGCATCGAAAGCATTGGCGAAATCGCTCATGTCTGAGGCAACAGATTCGGCGTTGGCAACAACGGTCTTGCCAGCTTTGTTGACCAGGGAAGCCTGGGACATGCCGTTCGAGATTGCGTAGGACAGTTCAACATAGCCAATGGAGTTGGGGGTGTTGATAACTGCAGCAGCCACACCCTGATTGCCTTTACCACCGATGCCGTTACCGGCTTTGTCAACGGGCCATTCGATGGAAGAAGCGCCACCAGCGGTCCAGTCGGTGCTGAAGGAGGTCAATGCTTTGGTGAAGATCTCGGTGGTACCGGAACCATCAGAGCGATGCACAGCGGTGATGGTGGCATCGGGCAGATAACCATCCAGGCCGGGGTTCAAAGCAACGATAGCAGCATCATTCCATTTGGTGATCTTGGCATTGTAGATGTCAACGAGGGTCTGGCGATCGAGCACGAGGGCGGGAACTTTAGCGTCAGCAGCGAAATCCTGAGCCCATTTGATGTTGTACACGGGCACAACAGCACCGGCCAGCATCGGGTACATCTGCAGATCGACACCAGAGGTATATTCTTCGTCTTTCAAGAGGGAATCAGAACCAGCGAAATCGATAGTGTTATCGATGATGCCCTTTTTACCGCCACCAGAGCCAATGCCCTGATAGTTGATGACAACAGAGGGATCAACATACTGGTAGGCGAACGTCCAAGCGGTGTAAACCGGCAGGGGGAAGGTGGCGCCAGCGCCGTTGACCTGGACAGATCCGGGAGCCAAAGTAGGCTCGGCGGTGGGGGCCTCGGTAGCCATCGGGGCTTCAGTGGTCATGGGGGCGTCGGTGGCAGCCGGCGTAGCAGCCTGACCGCAAGCACTCAAGGCCATAGCGGCGATAACGAGGACGAACAATGAAACAACTAAACTCTTACGCATATTTTCTCCTTAGAATTTTGTCTTTTGTAAGTCTAGCAAGCTAAGTTTAAGGGCCAGAGAACGATAAGTTAACGTCTTGTTAAGAACGCGGCTCTTTTCTGCCTTACATCGATCGCAAAGACAATAAAAGTTGCGACCAGTGTGATGAGAAATAAAATATAGGCTGTCATTCTTTCCTCGCAAATGAACGTCTTATTTTTTATTTCCCTAAGCATAGCCTGGGCAAATTAAGGAGTTTCAAACGACAAGTTAAAATCTTGTTAACAACAAAATTTGTTTCCTTGATGTTTTGCTGTTGCCAGTTTAACCGGGCTTGCGGGCCGAGTGAATTGCGACCGTGCCAAACATAAATCGTTTGTAACTGATTTCGACAAACCCCACCTCGCGCATTTTTTCGCTCAACTGTTCGGCTGTAAGGAAGTTTTCTGAAGAATCCGGCAGATACTCGTATGCATCACGCGAGCCTGAAATCAACGTTCCCAGCCAGGGGATGACACGATGCATGTAAAAATGAATAAGCGGTGAGAGCAGATTTTTGCGCGGCCGGGTGGTATCCAGCACCACGTAACGGGCACCTGGGCGCAACACGCGATAAATCTCCTGCAGGGTAACCTCGATATCGGCGACATTACGCAGCAGGTAACCTGACAGGATCACAGCAAAAGAACGCCCAGAAAAGGGCAAGTACATGGCATCGCAATTCAAAAAAGGCAGATTCCCCTTCACCCGCCCGGCCACCATCATATAAAAGGAAAAATCCGCAGCCACCACGTGGGCCGAAGGAATACGCTCGCAAAGCATACGCGCCAGGTCGCCTGTGCCAGCCCCCAGGTCAAGCACCTGTTCACCATCCTGCACCTTTGCCATAGCAATCACATGCTTTTTCCAGGCACGGTCAAAACCGCCGGTCATCAGTGTGTTCATCAGGTCATATTGGGGAGCGATGCGTCGGAATACATCTTTGACATATCCGGCTTTTTTGGAGGGGTCGGGAAAGGAATTAGGCATAGATGAATTATAATAACGAAAACTCAAATAAACCCTGCCCACATGACCCAGAAGACAAACTCATTAAAAAACAAAGTATCTGCCTGGTGGCTGGCCATCCGCCCGCGCACCCTGCCTGCTGCTATCGCCGGGGTGCTCACCGGCACTGCCGTGGCCGTGCAAGATCAGCTATTTCGAGTATGGCCATTTTTGGGCGCGCTGGCTGTAGCACTGCTTTTGCAGATCGGCAGCAATCTGGCCAATGATGTCTTTGACTTTGAAAAAGGTGCCGACAGCGGGGAGCGGCTTGGCCCGCTGCGCGTGACCCAGTCGGGCTTATTGACGCCGCAGGAAGTGAAATTAGGTACCCTGATCGTGTTCGCTCTGGCCGGGATGATCGGGCTGGCGCTGGCCGCCGCTTCCAGTTGGTGGATGTTGTTGGTGGGCGGGGTAGCCATTCTCTCGGCACTGGCCTATACGGCTGGCCCCTACCCGCTGGGATATCACGGTCTGGGCGAGCTTTTTGTCTTTCTCTTCTTTGGCCTGGCATCGGTGGTGGGCAGCTATTTCGTGCAGGCGAATCACCTCACGCCACTGGCCTGGTGGGTGGCGCTTCCCGTTGGTTTGATCATTGTGGGCATTCTGGTGGTAAACAACCTGCGTGATATCGAAAGTGACCGCCAGGCCGGCAAGAACACACTGGTTGCCCGTTTCGGTAAGAAGTTCGCCAAAGCCGAATACGCCGTCTGCCTGCTGATGCCCTACGGGCTGATGATCCTTTTCACCCTGCTTGGGCTCACCCACTGGACGGCTCTGCTTACCCTCTTAAGCCTGCCCCTGGCTGCCATCACCCTCAAAATGGTCTTTACCCTCAGCGGCAAACCCCTCAACAAAGCACTGGGCATCACTGGAATGATCGCTTTCTACTTCAGCCTGCTCTATCTGCTCTCCGCTTTGCTCCCCTTCTAAAACCATCAAAAAATGACCTCAATGTGGCAGAAAAAAACTGCCACACTTTTTAATTGAATAGCATTTTCCAACCCACTCTTGATTTACAACATTTGTGGAAATATTTTGATAAAAATGATATAAATAGGATTAATTAAGGGTGCTCCTATATAAATTCCGCCAATCGAAGAGATTGGCAAGATGACTGTGTTTTCGATACAAACAAGGTGAACAATGACACAACAAAAAGACAAAACCACAAAACTTGACCGGGAAAAGATTTTATCCGATTACCGGCTTGGATTTCGCTCCCGCCAGGCCGCCATCATCGGCCGGCGTGAAGTGCTGACCGGCAAGGCCAAATTCGGCATTTTTGGAGACGGCAAAGAGCTTGCCCAGATCGCCATTGCCCATGCGTTTCAGAAAGGCGATTGGCGCTCAGGCTATTACCGCGATCAAACCTGGATGCTGGCCAATGAAATGCTGACCCTTGAACAATTTTTTGCCCAACTCTACGCCAACCCCGACCCCAAACTGGAGCCAAATTCCGGCGGCCGGAGCATGAACAACCACTTTGCCACCCCTATTTTGGACGGGAAGGGCAACTGGCTCAATCAGGTGGAGAGAAATAACACTTCGGCAGATATCGCCTCGACCGGGGCGCAAATGCCGCGTTCCGTCGGGCTGGCCTATGCCTCGGTGCTCTACCGTAAATTGGACGAATTGAAACCTTTCACCAATTTCTCGAACAACGGCAATGAGGTCACCTGGGTAACCATAGGTAACGCCTCAACTGCCGAAGGACTGTTCTGGGAAGCGGTCAACGCCATTGGCGTGCTGCAGGCACCTGCGGTCATCACCGTGTACGATGATGGTTACGGCATCTCCGTCCCCAATCAGTTTCAAATGGTCAAAGAAAACATCTATGCGATCCTTCAGGGCTTTCAGCGCGACCCCTGCCCCGCGGAAGAGTGCGACAAGGGATATGACCTTTATTCAGTGCGCGCCTGGGACTATGAAGAACTGCTCAATGTTTACCAGCAGGCCGGCGCAACCGCCCGCCAACATCACATCCCGGCCCTTGTGCATGTCACCGAGGCCACCCAGCCACTGGGTCATTCCACCTCGGGGTCGCATGAACGCTACAAATCCCCTGAACGCCTGGCCTGGGAAGAAGAATTCGACTGCCTGACCCGCTTCCGCGATTGGATCGTGACCCAAAAGCTCGCCAGCGAGACCGAGTTGGATCAATGGCAGCAGGAAGACACCCAAAGCGTTGAAATGGCACGCAAATCGGCCTGGGACGCTTTTCAAGAGCCGATTCGTGAGCTGCGCAAGCAAGCCATCACCCTGCTCAATGCATTGACCGATTCTACTGCGCAGGCCGAAGCCGTCGAAAAACAGCGCGATCAATTGGCTGCCTTGCCGGAGCCGATCCGTGCGGATGTGGCCACTGCTTTGCACGCTAGTCTGGTGGCGACCCGCAGTGAACCCACCGCAGCCCGGCAGCAAGTGGAGACCTTCGCGCAAAAACTACAGCAGGAGAACCAGAACTACTATAACTCTGAGCTGCTCTCCTCTTCAGCCGAATCGCCCTTAAAGGTGCCTTCTGTCGCCCCGGTGTTTAGCGAATCCTCGCCAAACGTAATGGGGTTCGAGGTGCTCAATGCTGCCTTCGATGCAGCGCTGGCCAGAGATCCTCGCATCGTGGCATTTGGAGAAGATGTCGGCCAACTTGGCGATGTCAACCAGGGCTTTCACGGCCTGCAAAACAAGTATGGCACTTTGCGGGTGACCGACACCGGCATCCGTGAGGCAACCATTCTTGGACAGGCCATCGGCATGGCCATGCGCGGACTGCGCCCCATTGCCGAAATGCAGTACCTCGATTACCTGCTCTATGCGTTACAAACCATGTCCGACGATCTGGCCACCCTGCGCTGGCGCACTGCCGGCGGGCAGAAGGCCCCCGTCATCATCCGCACGAGGGGCCATCGCCTGGTGGGCATCTGGCATTCAGGTTCCCCGCTGGCCGGGATTCTCAACCTAGTGCGCGGCATGCATGTGCTGGTGCCACGCAACATGACCCAGGCGGCTGGCTTTTATAACACACTGCTGAAATCTGATGACCCGGCGCTGGTGATCGAGGTGTTGAACGGGTACCGCTTGAAGGAGCGCAAGCCCGATAACATTGCCGAGTTTACCCTGCCCCTGGGCGTGCCTGAGATCGTGCGCCCCGGCAAAGATGTGACGGTGGTCACCTACGGGGCTCTGGTGCGCATTGCATTGGAGGCTGCCCAGATGCTGGCTGAGGTAGGCATCGACTGCGAAGTCATTGACGTACAGTCATTGCTGCCCTTCGACATCCACGGCAGCATCGTGAAATCGCTCAAAAAGACTGCCCGTGTGCTCTTTCTGGATGAGGACATGCCGGGCGGCACCACGGCTTATATGATGCAGCAAGTGCTGGAAGTTCAGCAAGGCTTTCAATGGCTGGATGAGCCCCCGCGCACCCTCTCTGGGGCCAACCATCGCCCCGCTTATGGCGCGGACGGCAACTATTACTCAAAACCAAACGCTGAATCGATCTTCGATTCGGTATATGAGATGATGAGAGCGAGCTCCCCGGCTCGTTTCCCGGCCATTTATAAGGAGTAACTATGGCTACACGACTATTAGCACCCAGCATGGGTGAAGGCGTTGAAGAAGTCACCGTCATGGACTGGCTGAAAAAAGAAGGCGACTCCGTGAAAGAATTGGAGTCCATCGTTGAATTGGAAACAGACAAGGTCTCCACAGAAATTCCCAGTCCGGCCGGTGGTATTGTGCTCAAGATTCTGGCCCAGCAAAACGAAGTGGTCAAGGTGGGTGCCACGCTCGCCTGGATCGGCGCACCCGGTGAAAAGATTGAAAGTGAGTCTTCCGCGGCTGAAGAGGCCAGCCGCCTGCCAGTGCAAGCTGAACCCACAACAACAGCACCCGCTGCTGAGGGAATGACACCGGCAACAAGCCAAGCCACAAGGGGCGAATATACCGGGCGCATCAGCCCGCTGGTAAAAAAACTTGCTACGCTCAATGATGTAGATCTGAATCGAGTGCCCGGCACCGGCATGGAGGGACGCATCACCAAAGAGGACATTCTCAACTACATCGAAACGGCCGGCTCCTCTACTAAAGTAGCCCCAAGCACACCGGAAGCTGCAATGCCAACCAGGTCACCTGCAGTTGACGTAGGTGCGGGCAGTTTTGTGCCCCATTCGTCACTGCGAAAACAGATCGCCGAACGAATGGTGACCTCCAAGCGCACCTCCCCGCACGTATTGACCGTGATGGAAGCCGATCTAGGCAAGGTGTTGGCGCACCGCAAGGCCAACAAAGAGGTTTTTGCCCGGCAGGGCGTGAATCTAACCCTCACCGCATACTTCTGCGCGGCCATCGTCAGCGCCTTAAAGAGCCATCCATTGGTCAACTCCACCTGGATGGATGAAGGACTGCAGCTTTACAACACCATTAATCTGGGGGTGGCCACCTCGCTGGGCGCAGACGGGCTGATCGTGCCCGTGATCAAAGATGCGGGGTCTCTCTCGCTGCTCGGGCTGGCCAAGAGCATCAATGACCTCTCCAGCCGTGCGCGCAGTAAAAAACTGATGCCCGACGAAGTAAAGGGCGGCACTTTTACGCTGACCAATCATGGCTCCAGCGGGTCGCTCTTTGCCACGCCGATCATCTTTCAGCCCCAGGCGGCCATTTTGGGCACGGGCATGATGCAAAAAAGGGCGGTCGTCGTCACAGATGAAGCCGGCAATGACGCCATTGCCATCCGCCCCATGATCTACCTTTCCTTCGTGTTCGACCATCGCATTCTCGATGGCGAATCGGCCGACCTGTTCTTGAAAGCTGTCAAAGATGCGCTCGAAAACTGGAACCCAGACGCGAATTGATAAAAGATGAACTGCAAATAAGTTCCACTAAGTGTTTATAAGCTGAATACCCGATAAGCGAGAAGCCGGTGAAGGTTTCTCGCTTATCATATTGTCTCGAAAATAGTACAATTACCCCAGAACAAATTACCACGCCCTACAAGGAAAGTTCATGCCAAAAAAACTGGTCATCCAGATTCCCTGCTTCAATGAGTCGGAAATTCTGCCCGAGGTACTGCACGAACTGCCCCGCCAGATTGCCGGCATTGACGAAGTGATCGTGCTGATCATTGACGACGGGTCTTCAGACAACACCGTGCAGGTGGCTCTTGATAATGGAGCCAATTTTGTCGTGCGCCACCCGCAGAATCAGGGGCTGGCCACAGCCTTCACTACCGGTATGCGTACTGCCCTGGCTCTGGGCGCCGACATCATCGTCAACACCGACGCCGATAACCAGTATCCCAGCCGTTACATTCCCGATCTGGTGAAACCCATCGTAGACGGGCGTGCCAGCATCGTCATCGGCGACCGGCAGAACTTCAAGAACCCGCATTTTTCGCCTCTCAAACGCCTGCTTGAAGAGCTCGGCAGTTGGAGCATGCGCGTGGTCTCCCAAACCCGCGTGCCCGATGCAGCCAGTGGGTTTCGCGCCTACAGCCGTTTTGCGGCCCTGCGGCTGCATGTCTTCAACAAGTATTCTTACACGCTCGAAACACTGATCCAGGCAGGCAAAGAGCGTATGAAGATCGAGAGCCTGCCTATCGAGACCAATTCTTTCAGGCGGCCCTCACGCCTGCATAAGGGCATGATGAATTTCATGATCCGCCAGGGCGGCACCATCATCCGCTCGTATGCGCTCTACCAACCGCTCAAGACCTTTGGCATTATGAGCCTGCCCTTCTTTGCGGTCGGTCTGGCACTGCTGCTGCGCTTTTTGTACTTTTATGTGACCAACGCCACCGGGGTGGGCCGCTATGCGCAGTCCGTTTCGATCGGCGGCACGCTGATGGTGGTGGGCATCATCTTGTTGATGCTGGGCGTGCTGGGCGATGTCATCCGCGCCAACCGGCAGACAATGGAAGAGATCTTGCTGCACCAGCGCGACGGGCTGAGGATCAGCGAAAAAGACGATCAATTTGAGGGCTGTAAGGTAATACAGAAGAAATAAGATTGAGACCGATGAGTTTTTTGCTCAGCGTTTTATATTAATCCCATCTATCATTGTCGTTCCAATTTACCTATAATAGTAAATAGGATGTGGCGGTTGTGAGGAGGAGGAAGACATGGTAACCCTTCACCCTAATCCGCGCGTTGACCCGGCACTGGCACAAGAAGCGGAAACCATCTGGATGCAGATCAAGGGCTCGGTGGAAGATTTTGCGGTTTGCGTTTATGACTGCGACATCGTGATGCAGCGTTGGAACGAGGTGTGCTGGAACTGCCTGCGAAAATCGCTTAACTCTGAACCCAACATTTTGCTTTTCTCTCTCAGCATCCATCAAACGGATTGTTCCGAACCCGAAGACCCTGCCCCCGAGACCTACATCAAGCTCGAATTCTTAGAGGGGAGCGATCCTCATTCGCTGCAACCGCTCGATGAAAGTCTGCGGGACTTTTCGTATGCGCTGCATCTAAAAACAAATTACGCTGTGCGCACCTACCACGGCGACCGTCAGATCTTCGGCGGTGGATGTTAATTGGACCATTTATTTTGGTGCAAACAATATCGGAGCAAATTAAAAAATCGATAACAGCCAAGAAATTTGCGAATCAGAACGCCGCTGACAAAGTGCCAGTGTCCCCGATTAAGTATCAATCAATCTTTTGAAACAAAAAATAGGTGTATTCCACATTTTCAGATAGCTGATTTTGTGTGGTCAACAAACGATAATTCTCATATAGGTACGGAATATTTAATTGCTCATTGCTTTTATCCAGAGGGACTCGTGTAATCAAATAATCAACCATTTTTTCTTTTACGTACCGATTCTGTTCATCACCTATCAATAGAAATTTAGACTGGTTTAAATTTTGTCGTACAAAAAATCGACAGTTAGGTACGATCCCAGTGGTCGTGTAAAACCCCAGATCAAGTGTTCCATATTCGAGCAAGCTAGGTGCATCTGTTTGTGCGATAATGTCAGCGAATTTATACTGCACCAGATCCTTTTGTTGCCACTTTATCATATAGGTATTATCTTGAAAGCGAAATGAATAAATAGACAAAACGAGTAAAAGCAAAAAAACTGTTGCAAGCGATGACTTAGGCGACAGCCTTAATTTAGTTTCCTGAACCACGTATCGATCAAATACTATAAAACCCAAAACGGAAAGCGGCGCAAGAATAAGATAATAATAAAGAAAGCGTAATCCACCCGAATATACGCTAACAGAAAGAAAAAATACAAGCGATACTGTCAGCAATCTTGGAAGCAAAGTAGAAAAGAATTTTCTTGAGAGTAAAAAGAAGATTAAGCCTAACCATAATATTGCTCCAAAAATTGGGTTAACCCCTACTTGACCAGAAATAGCTGAAAAAACAAATTGAATATGAGCAATTAATGACATCGGTACGGGATAATTGACTGAATTTATCACCAAATAGGAAATTAACCAATCATTAATTGAATGATTTACCCCAAAATAAACCAGCCAGGGAAGCGTTGCGATCAATATCCCCACTAAAAACAAAAAACCAGTCTTTAATGCACTAAAAAATTGTTTTTTAATCAATGAACAAATCAAAATCGAAAGTATCCACCCAAACCAAAAGCCCAAGAAAGAAAACTTTATCCATAACACACAGCCAGCAATAATGCCATTTAGCAGAATCCATCTGGCTGGTAAGGGCCTTGGAAACACATTTTTAAAATATGCCAGCAAGTAAAATAAGCTAATTGCCACCAGCGGGAGACTAAACTCTTCTGCACTACCGCCGTGAACAAAGCTTTTAAGATTTAAAACAAAAGCAGAGATTACGGGCAAATAAATTAAAGAATTTTTATGATCGCAAAACAAATTTAGTGATTTGTAACAGGAAAACAAAAAAAACGAGAACGAGAACACTTCAAACACAAAAACGCCAAAAAACGAACGAGGTGAAATCAGAGTAGCTATACCATAGATAAAATACAGCAATGGCCCCTTGTGATCAAACAGGTCACGATAGAGCACCTTACCACTCATCATTCCTTTGCCCATCGTAAAAAATGCGTTGGCGTCAGCCCAGTCATTAAAAGGATACAAAGGTGATGATTTTGTGCAAATTAAAAGACCCACAAAAGAGATAAGCAAGCAAAGCAGCCAAACAAAAGCTGGCTTTAAAATGGCCAGTGTTTGATCCTGTTCTGATTCAGAGTCAGCTATAAATTTGGGTTTAAAAATTTTCATTTCAAACACTGACAATTCCATCCCCGCTAATTAGTTGGCCCTTCTCATAAGTTAATTATAAGGAAAATATGGGAATATCAATCGTTAAAGAAGAATTTAAAATTGCCCTTAAAACAATAGTGGCGAGGGTGGGATTTGAACCCACAACCAATGGCTTATGAGTCCACTGCTCCACCATTGAGCTACCTCGCCAACAGACAAACATTTTACTTGAAGGGAGGCACTTTGTCAACAAATTGACACTTTCCTACACACTTATTTGTTACCAGAGATCGTTTCATCGGCTCTCCTCCTCGCTGACAGCGAACAGCCAGCAATCAAACCAAGGTTAGTCATTCCGAATACTATGCGCAAGGCAAAGGGCCGGAAATTATCTGCACAAAAAATCCACACAAAGAGAGTAAACTATGCTAGAATAGGGAACTTGGTAAGCAGTTTATTTCTGCTGCCTTTCCGCTCTTGGCTTTACCAACGGTATTGACCGAGGGCATATCCCAGGGAAAGGAGGTTCTCTTAGCTATGCATAATTATGAAATCGTGTTGATCGTTCATCCCGAACTGGATGAGACTGCATTTAATGCTGCTCTCGACAAAGTAAAAGGATGGATCACTACGAGCGGCGGTACCATCTCGAAGGTTGATGTTTGGGGCAAACGTCGCATGGCATACGCAATTCGCAAACAGCGCGAGGGTCAGTATGTGCTGATCAATGCCGAATTTGCGCCTGCGTTCACTGCTGATCTGGAACGTAATTTGCGCTTCCTCGAGCCGGTGATCCGGTTCATGATCACAGTGGTTGAGTAAAAACTCTTACGAGTTGAGGAGCTTCTATGAGCCGTGGGTTGAACAAGGTCATGATCATTGGTCATCTGGGGCGAGACCCAGAGATGCGCTACACACCTTCAGGCCGGCCGGTAACCACTTTTACAGTTGCCACCAACCGCACCTGGAACACCGCCGATGGCGAACGTCACAGCGAGACCGAATGGTTTAATGTAGTGACCTGGGGCAACCTGGCAGAGATCTGCAAACAATATCTAAGCAAGAGTCAGCAGGTCTACATTGAAGGACGGCTACAGACACGCCGTTGGGAAGATGCTGAAGGTGTGAAGCACTCCAACGTGGAGATCGTGGCCAGCGAGATGATGATGCTGGGTGATCGCCGCGATAACAACGGTCAGCAAGCGCCTGTTGAAGCTCAAGATCAAGAAGAAGACACAACTCCTGAAGAAGAGTACCCGTTTTAATTTTGGAGTATAGAAATGTCAGAAGAGATGAATAACGAAAACGAGCAAAGCTCTGGTGGTGGTTCCCGCCGGTTCGTTGCCCGCCCCAAGATCTGCCAATTCTGCGCAGATAAAAACATCAGCATCGATTACAAATCGGTAGATATGCTGCGCCGTTTTGTGACCGAAGATGGCAAAATCCGCCCAAGACGTCAGACCGGCACCTGTGCTGCTCATCAGCGCAAACTGGCCGTGGCGATCAAACGTGCCCGCCACATCGCCCTGCTGCCTTTCGTGGGCGAACGCTGGAGTGACGCCATCCGCTAGGTTCGGATTTTCACTAGAGGCATAGAGCGAATCTTCTATGCCTCTAATTCTTTCCAATCGAGGTTTTCAATGGCTAAAGAAAGCAACACAAATACGCCAAAAACGGTCACCAAGAAACATCTGGCCAAAATGGAAAAAGAGCAACGCCAGAACAAGATCCTGCTCATTGGAATCATTGCGGTCGTTGTCGTCATTGTTGGTTTAATCGTGGCTGGCGTGCTTAACAATTCAATGGTCTTCAAAAATGGCCGCACTGTTGCAAAAGTGGGCGATGAGAAGATCACCGTCGAGCAATTCGTGCACCGTGTCAGTTATGATCGCTACCAGTTGATCAACACCTACGTGCAGTATGCTTCCTCCTACTTTGCTTCCTTCTTCCAGGACCAGCTTTTGCAGGTTCAGGATGAGTTGGACAACTACGTTCAATTCGGCAGCAACAGCCTGGATACCATGATCAACGAAGCAGCACTGGTGCAAAAAGCGAAATCGATGGGCATCACCGTGAGCGACGAAGAGGTTGAGGCTGAAATCCAAAGCAACCTGGCCTACTATCCGAACGGTACCCCGACCCCCACCGCAGAAACTCCCACCATCACCCTCTATCCAACTTCCACCCTTTCGGACTTGCAGGTGAAACTCTCTGAGCACACGGCCACCCCGACCGTTCCGCCCACCGAGACCCCCATCCCCACGGCTACTGTTGACCTGACTGCCGAAGCAAATGCAGCCGCCACCAGCACCGCTCTGGGCACCCCTGTACCGACTGCAACGGAGGTTCCCGCTACTGAAGCTGCTACCGAGGTTCCGACCGAAGATCTGACCCCGTCTGAAACCCCCACCATCACCCCCACCGCCACCGAGTACACCGAAGCCGGTTACCAGGGGTTGTATGCAACCATCGTGGCCAACATCCAGACACAGGCCTCCTTTAGCGAAGCCGAGCTGCGCAATTATGTGCGCACCGTTCTTTACGAACGCAAGATCTTCGCCGAAGTTTCCAAGAACGTTGCCCTTGAGCAAGACATGGTCTGGGCGCGCCACATCGTGGTTGCCACCCAGGAACAGGCTGACGAAGTTGCCAGCGTGCTTAAGCAGGGCGGCGACTGGAGTGCCACCGCGGCTCAGTATTCCACCGATACCACCACCAGCACCGCAGACGGCGATCTGGGTTGGGTGAGCAAAGGCGTTTACGGTACCGTTTTTGATGACACCGCCTTTGCTCTTGAAGTAGGCGCTGTGAGCGATCCCGTCAAAACCGATGCCGGTTACGAGATCATTCAGAGCCTGGGCCACGAAGTTCGCCAACTGAGTGCCGACCAGCTTTCAGCCGCTCAGAATGCTGCCTACAAGCAATTCATCGAAGATGCCAAGACCGAGATCGGTTTCAAGAAATATGATCTTTGGGCCTCAGTGGTACCTTCCACCCCCGAAATCCCCGCTGACTACCGTATCGACACAAGCACCGGTACTTTCGGCCAGTAGTAAGTAAACTTTTGTATGACTAAAAAGAGCAGTTCAAAATTTGAACTGCTCTTTTTCTTTACTATTATTATTTTAGCGGACCATTTCTTCGTTGACCTCATCCAGGCGCAGACCGATGACCTGGCTGGCCGAATCGCGCCCCATGGTGACACCATAGATCACGTCTGCCACCTGCACCGTATTACGGTTATGGGTAATGACGATGAACTGGGTGTTATCGCTCAACTCTTTGAGCAGCTCGGTAAAGCGGCCCACGTTGGCCTCGTCGAGGGCGGCATCCACCTCATCGAGGATGCAGAAGGGGGTCGGCGCCACCTTGAGCAGCGAAAAGATCAGCGCCACGGCAGTCAGCGAGCGTTCGCCGCCCGAAAGGAGCGAGAGGCCCTGTTCACGACGGCCGGGCAGCTTGGCTTCAATGTCAATACCGGTTTCGGTGGGGTTATCTTCATCGGTCAAAATCAATTTGGCCGAACCCCCGCCAAAGAGACGGGTAAACATCTGTTTGAACTCAGCGGCGACCGCGTTGAAGGTCTTTTTAAATTCACGGCGCATCAACTCATCCAACTCGCCGATGATCTGGCGCAGGTCCTCGTCGGCCTTGGTCAGATCGGCCACCTGGCCGGTGAGGTATTCAAAACGTTCCTTGACCTCGTGGTACTCCTTCTGCGCTTCGGGGTTGATGGCGCCCATGCGGCGCAGCAGGGCCTTCTGGCGATTGATGGAATCTTCCAATTCGCCGGGAATCTCTTTGAGCATGGGAAGTTCGCCCACCCCTTCGAGCGGCAGAGGTGTCGGGCCGGAAACATCCTCGGTGTATTCGAGCTTGACCAGGCCAAAATCTTCTTCAATGCGACGGCGCAGATTTTCCATGCTCTCGCGACTGCGGGTGAGTTCCAATTGCGCCTGGGTGTAGTAGCGCTCGGCAGTAGACTGCGCCTGCTGAAGAGCAGAGTAGTTATCCTGCAATTTAGTATATTCGGCTTCAACTGTGATCAACTGCTGCTCGGCGGGATCGATCAATTTTTGAATCTCTTCGATCTGACCGTTTTGGGCAGCTTCCAACTGATGGTTGCTGACCTTTTCAACTTCGATCTCGGCCAGTTGTTCTTTCAGCTTCTTGATGCGATCACGCAGTGAGGCCTGCTGCTGCTTGCTGGTGTTGACGATCTGCAAATATTCGTCATAGCGGCGTTCGGCATCACGCCCGGCACGAGTGCTGACCGCCAGGGTAGTGTTCCAGTGCACTACCTGGGCCTGGAATTCTTCGGTGTCTTTGGTATGCAGCAAGGCGTTCAGGTCATGAATTCTGGTGTTGGATTCTGAGACACCCTGCTGCAGTTCGGCGATCTGTTTCTCAGTAGCCTCCAACTCAGAGCGAGTTTTGTTGATCTGGTCATTGGCGGTGGTTAACTGGTTCTTCTGCCAGTCGAGCTTTTGTTTACGCTGTTCCAGAGACAGACTCTTGTTCTGATACTCGCTGTTAAATGCGCTGACCTGATTGCGGCAGGTGCGCAGGTCCAGTTCCAGGGTGCGCTGTTTTTCTTCGGCGTCTTTGACCTTCTTCTCGAGGGCGGCAGACTCACTATCGAAATCGTTTAATTCATCTTCCAGTGCATCCAACCTGTCTTGCAGTTCTTTGCGCTGGCGCGGTCGCCCCACCAGATTGGCGCGGCCATCCTGGCCGGCAATGACCAGCCCGGAGCCAAAGAACACCTCGCCCTTGAGCGTAACCGCTCGCATCGAATCAGGCAAAGACTGTGCCACGCGCCGGGCAGCCTGGCGGTCTTTGACCACGACCACCTGCCCCAGCAGCAGATCAATGGCCTTGCGAATGGCGGCATCGCATTTCACCAGGTCGGCGGCAATGCCAATGACATCGGCATCATTAACCGTCTTGCTTTTGGCTGCGGCTTTGGCCCAGGCTTCTGGGAGGAGCACAGCGCGGCCTTTTTCGTCTTTTTCAAGGAACTCAAGTGCCTTTTCGGGATCAGTGGCAGCGTCGAGCAAAATGCCATCGAGGTTTTCACCCAACACAGAGGCAATGGCGCGCTCATACTCGGCTGGCACATCCAGCAGGCTGCTGATCACCTTATAGCCGCCGGGGATGACTCCCTGGCTGGCCGCCTGCATCAGGCTTTTGGCCCCGTTGGCAAAACCGCTGAGGGCCTTCTCGGCCTGTACGATCACGTCCAACTGGGCACGGGTGCGCAGCTGCTCAGCCTCGAGACGGCTCTTTTGGGTCTGCAAAGCAGAGAGTTTTTCTTTGAGGTCACGAATGGTGCGAGACTGGGTTTCAAACTGCTCTTCCATGCTGGCAAGTTCGTTTTCGGTATCGTCTTTTTTCTGCTGTGCCAGCGTCACTTCTTTTTGAGCGGCCTTCAATTCGTCATCGGCGCTGGTGAGGGTAGCTTCGAGGTTCTTCTGACTCTCGAGCACATTTTCAAGGCGATTGTTCAACTCACGTTGATGGGCTTTGGCCTGCACCTGCTGGGTTTCTGAATTGACCAGCGCGCGGCGGGCCTCACGCAAGTCGCTCTCGACCTGATCGTGCTCTTTTTGGCGTTCATTCAGCAAAGCCTGGGCGGAATTCAGTTGTTTCTGGGCATCTAGCAGCTCATTGTTCAGGCGCTCTTTTTCTTCGAGTTGTCCGGCCAATTTTTCGGCTTGCATTTTGGCTTCTTCTTCGAGGCGAGCGAGTTCGCTGTTCATGCTCTGATCCTGCTCGGCCATGGCACGGGTGCGCTCATCCATCACTGCCAGGATGCGGCTGATTCGTTCACGCTCGGTGTGCATGGCAGCCGATTGGCCGTGCCACTCATCGAGACGGTTGCGCAGTTCGCGCAGTTGATTGCGCGACTTCTGCACGTTTTCTTCTACGCTGTTTAAATTTTGGCGCGATTGCTTGGCCCGTTCTTCTTGAACGCGTACCACCTCGCGGGCGTGCAGCATTTCTTTTTGAGCATTATGCCAGTGGTAGCCATACCAATCCTTGAGAAGCACGTTCAGGTCCGCTTTGACCCGATCATATTCCTCGGCACGTTTGGCTTGGCGTTCCAGGCTGTGCAGACGTGGTTCAAGCTCGCTCAAGATATCCTGAACACGTTCGAGATTGCGACGGGTCGATTCAAGGCGGTTGATCGATTCTTCGCGGCGGGAACGGAACAGGCCGATGCCGGCGGCTTCTTCAAAGAAACGGCGGCGTTCTTCGGGGCGCAGCGACAGGGCTGCATCCACCAGACCCTGACCGATCATGGTGTAGGTTCGTTCTGCCAGCCCAGATTGGGCCAACAGTTCTGAGATGTCTTTGAGACGAACCTTTTGGCCGTTGAGATAATATTCGTTCGAGCCATCGCGGTAGGCGCGGCGGGCAATGGACACTTCACTGAAATCAATGGGCAGCCAGCCTTCAGAGTTATCGAAGGTGATGCTGGCCGAAGCCATGCCGGCACGCGGGCGCTGATCTGAGCCAGAGAAGATCATGTCTTCGGTCTTGCGTCCGCGCAGAAGGCCGTAAGACTGTTCCCCCAGCACCCAACGCAGCGAATCAGAAATATTGGACTTGCCGGAACCGTTGGGGCCGACGATGGCCGTCACATTGCCGGGAAATTCAAACTGAAAACGACTGGCGAAAGTCTTATAACCGTGAAGTTCAAGGGCTTTTAATCGTGGAATCATAAATTCAGTTTACCGGCTATTCCTTGTCCAAACCGAGGATATGCAGCGCCTTTTGGGCGGCATTTTTTGTGGCAGCCTGTTTGCTGTGGCCCGACCCGCGGGCGACAACCTTGTTGTTGATGTATACATCCACCTCAAACATCTTGGAATGATCCGGCCCAGAACTGCTGGCGGTCACATATTGAGGGGTCGGGTATCCCTGCCCCTGTGCCCATTCCTGCAGCTTGCTCTTGGGGTCTTCATCTTTGTGATTGGCGATGATGTCATCGGCGGTGTTTTCGAGGAAAGGGGTGATGAACTTCAAAACACCTTCGATGCCGGTATCGATGTAGATAGCCCCCACAACGGCCTCAAAAGTGTCACAGAGCAGAGCAGGGCGGCTTTTACCGCCTGCCTGACTCTCCCCTTTGCCCAGACGCATGGCGTAGCCGAGCTTGATCTGCACGGCGAATTCGGCCAGTTGTTCGGTATGCACCAGTGCCGAGCGCATGCGGGTGAGGTCGCCTTCGGGCATTTCGGGGTAGCGGTCATAGAGCCAGGCGCCAACCACGAAATCGAGCACGGCGTCGCCCAGAAATTCGAGGCGCTCATTATCTTCAATTGCATCTGAATGTTCGTTGAGGTAGGAGCGATGCGTGAGTGCACGGCTCAGGAGCAGTTCATCAGAAATATGTAATCCCAGCCGTTTATTTAATTCGGTAGGCGATTCATTTATTGAATCAAACAACTTATCGTTCAATTTTACCCTCCCGAGAAAACTGGGGGGCGCCAACCGCCTGTTACAAGCGGCTCGCGGTCACCATTTTCTCAAACTAGAATTGTGTCTTGTATCCCGACCCGGTCAGGATCAATATGATGGGTTCCGGTAGTTTTTCTAAGGTTGTATTGAGTGCGGCCCAGACAAGCGCTGAAGTTGGCTCTACAAAGAAACCGGATTCAGAAAGCTGCCGGTACGCGCTAACGAGATCCTCCTCATTAATTTTGGTAATACTGCCTTGACCAGCTTTGATCTTGCGCAAAATAGCTTCTCCCCGCATTGGATGCGAGACGCGCACGCCTTCTGCTATTGTATCCGACTCCAGGGGTTCTCGTAAAGTGAAATCACCTTTTTCGTAAGCATCAAAAACAGGGCTGCAAGCGGCCGTTTGCACGCCTAAATAATAGGGTTCAGAGGCAATGACACCGGCGTTTTGCATAGACGCAAAGCCTTTCATGATGCCGTAGAGCAGGCCACCGTGCCCGATGGGAGCCACAATCGTGCCCGGTACCTGCCCACCCAGGTCGGCGACAAGTTCGTAAGCAATGGTGGCTATGCCCGACAGACCAAAGGGCATAAAGGCATGGCTGGCATAGGGGATGCCCGATTCAGCCGCAGCACGTACCGCTTTGGCGGCCTCCACGCGCGGGCCGGGGATGAGGGCCAGCTCGGCGCCGTAGAATTCGATCTGTTTACGTTTGGGGCCAGAAGCCGATTCAGGGATGAAGACGCGAGCGGAGAGCCCGGCCCTGGCGGCGTAGGCAGCCAGAGAAGCACCTGCATTACCGGAGGAATCTTCGACCACCTGTGTGACCCCGCGCGAGGCCAAAAAGCTCATCAAGACGGCGCTGCCGCGATCTTTATAGGAACCGGTCGGGTTCTGGTATTCCAATTTGGCATAGACCCGGCCTTTGGCGGAGTTCATTTCTACCAGTGGAGTGCTGCCCTCACCCAGGGTGATCTCAGGTGAGTCGGGGTCGAGTGCAAACATGGCTGCATAGCGCCACATACCCGTTTTGGATGGATCTACTTTCGCCAGGTCAAAATTGGGCAGATCGACAAGGTCAAAAACCCCGCCGCATTCGCACTGAAAGGGGGTGCCAGTAAGGGGATATGGATTTCCACAATGTGTACAAACAGCCAGATGCATCAGTGCTCCGCATTAATAGGTATCGCTAATTATACAATTACAAAGGCCGATTCTACGCTATAATTAGCGCCGTGGAATTTCAGATCGCCAGTCACCAGTCGGAAGGCTATCAGATCAGCACCGAGGTCTATTCGGGGCCGCTGGATCTGCTCTTGCAGTTGATCGAGAAGGCCGAATTGGATATCACCCGGCTGGCCCTGGCCCAGGTGACCGACCAATATCTAGCTTACCTGCACGAATTGCAAGAACAAAATGCCGCCGAGGTTTCGGCCTTTCTGGTCATCGCAGCCAGACTTTTGCAAATCAAATCGGCCGCCCTGTTACCGCGCCCGGTCTCAACGGGTCAGCCCGTCGAAGAAGACCCCGGTGAAGCACTGGCACAGCAACTCATCCTCTACAAACGCTTTAAAGAGCTTTCAAAATTCCTCGAGCAGCGCGAAATCGATGGTCTGCGCACCTACCTGCGCCTGGATTCGACCCCGCGGGTGCAGATCCCAACCAAGTTGGATATCAGCGAACTGACGCTGGAGGAATTGGTTAGCGCGGCCAGAGACATCTTCGGTGGTCAGGGTAACCTGCCCCCGCTGAGCCAGGTGGTTTCGATCCCACGCATCACCATCCGGCAAAAGATCAACGCCATTGTGGACAATCTGCGCGCCACCGGCTCTGTCTCATTCTACAAGCTGATCTCTTTGCGCGGGAACCGGCTGGAGATCGTGGTCACTTTTTTGGCCATGCTCGAACTCGTCAAAAGACACATCGTGGCGGCCAATCAAAACGCCCTCTTTGGGGAGATCGAACTCCTTTCAGAAGGCGAATGGGGCAATGTAGAAGACCAGGAACTGGAATTCGAGTAGTTTCAGTCTGCCTTTTCTTCTTCAACGAAGAGGTCATATGGCAGGCGATTTCCCAGCCAAACCGACATCAAACTGATATTATCGTCCGACTCTTGCAGCCCTGCATTCTTTTCGTGCAGCGCCTGAATCAAGACCTCAAAGGTATCCCCTTTGGGCCAGTGGATCAAGAAGCCTGGCAGCTTGCCGCGATCCATCTCCAGCGGCTGCAACTCTTCCCAGCCCTTCTCTGTGAGGATGATGTGCATTTCGGTGGCCAGTTCAGGATGCAGGCTCTGCCAGCTTGCCAGTACCAATGCACAGAACTCGGCCGATTGTTCAAAAAACTGCACGCTGGCCTTGGCTTTGCGGGCGACAGGGGCCAGATTGCCATTGCGAAAACCGGGGATGCTCACAAAACGGCTAACCAGTTTGCCAATGGCACTTTTCTTTTCAGGGGGCAACGTATCTGACCCTGAAAACACCTCGGTCAGTATCTGAAGGCGATAATCATCGCGCATAAATTCATTGACGGCATTAAACGGTAAATATTTGATCTCTTCGGGCATGCTTATTCCTTTTTGGTTACAGAGTCACTTAGCTCATCGAGAAGCGCCACCTCATCTGCGCTCAAGCGCCAACCCGAGGCTCCTACATTCTGTTCCACTTGTGAGGCATTTTTAGCACCGGGGATGGGCAGCGTGCCCTTGCAAATCGTCCAATTGATGGCCACCTGGGCGGCGGTCTTGCCATCGTGGGTCAAGCCGATCTTCTTCAAGGCACGGATGAGGGGTTGAATGCGGGTTAGAAATTCACGATTGTACTGTGCCCCACGCACCCCGCGGGGAGGGTTCTCAGGGGTGTACTTTCCTGTGAGGATGCCCATTGCAAGCGGGCTGTAGGCAATGATCTTGATGCCGTTCTCCTGGCAATACTGCAAGAGACCGTTCTTTTCGATGCGGCGCTCCAGCAGATGGTATTCCACCTGGTTTGATGCCAAATGAAGGCCGTGAGCCTCCAACACCTGCGCGGCTTCTTTAGTTTGATTCAGATCATAATTGGAAACCCCCACGGCCTCGATCAACCCTTCTTTCTGAGCTTCTGCCATCTGGTTGATCCAGGTCTTGATGGGCACCAGCCCGATGGGCATGTGCATTTGATACAACTGCACTTTGGGCAGATCCAGACGCGCCAGGCTGGCTTTTAGCGCTTTATGCAAGGCGTTGGCATTCAAGCGCCACGGGTAAGGCATGAACTTGGTTGCCAGAATCACCTGCTCCTGGCAACTCTTAAGCAACCCGCCTAAAAATTGTTCCGAGCGGCCCTGGCCGTAGATTTCTGCTGTGTCGAAAAAACGAATGCCGTTATTGATGGCGATCTGAAAGGTCTCTGTAATGTCGTCCTCAGAATAACCGTGGCCGTAATTCCAGACCAGACGATCTCCCCAGGCCCAAGTACCAATACCCAATTCGACACCAGCAAAAATTTTGTTTTCTTCCATCGCCATGGCCTTTCTTATACGGGTTTAAGATTGACCTGAATTATACAGTCTTTTCGAGTTTTTTATCCCAGTGGGGACGATGAATTCGTTTTTTTTTACAAATTTTCAAAAACCATTTCTAAATGAGAATAAAACCTCCTTACGCTAAGATACTGAGAAGGAGGTTTTTCACTATCAGAAAACGATCAACTATTCGCTCTGGCGCACAAACTTCCAGGCGAACAAGAAAGTCCAGACCATAAAGGGAATGAGCGCTGTGCGTTGGATCAGGCCGAACCAACCCTCAAAGAGACCCTGCAGCGCCGCGGATTTTGACGTGGCGGTAAAGAACAGGCAGGCCACGGTCAGAAAGATGCCAAATCCCAGCGTCCAGGGATGGAAAGAGCGCCAGGCAGGCATTGCCTTAAAGGTGCGCAAGAAGGTAAAAGGAATGATGGCCATCAGCAGAAAAACGATGCCGCCGGCGAGTCCATGCACCAGACCGTGAAAAGTGCTTTGCGCGGTGGGTGTGCCGGTTGGATCCATCACAAAGGGGCCTGAGATGAAGTAAAGCGCCGCCACAATGGTCAGCAGCACAATGCCGCCGCGAGCCGATTTAACGCCCTTAAATTCAGCCGCCAAACCGCGGGTAAAAGCAAATAGCAATATCCCCAGCAGGGTGAAGTTGGTGATCTGCATCCAGCCACGCGGCCCCAATGAGAGTGCACTGATATACATGCTGCGCGGCTCATAGCCGGTGCGCAGGCTGCCTTCAAGGGTGAAGACGGTCACAAACAGCAGCGGACCAAGCGCGCCGCAAACTCCGAATATTTTTTTGATTTTTGGATTCATAGCTCAAATTATATAGCGATAAGGGCAGAAATCGCAATCTCTCAAGCGATGGAGATGTGATCTGGTGGATAGGATATAATTAGCAAACATTAAACTCTGGGTGAAATAGACGCGAATTATGGATGACGTAACCCCCATTCGACAGCAATACCTCGATATCAAGAAAAAATATCCCGATACGATCCTCTTCTTTCGGCTCGGCGATTTCTATGAGACCTTCGACCAGGACGCCGAGACCGCTTCGCGCGAACTGGATATTGTGCTGACCTCGCGCAACGTGGCCAAAGGCATGCGTGTGCCTATGGCCGGCATTCCTTACCATGCTGTCGAAAACTATCTCTCGCGCCTGATCGAGCGGGGATTTCACGTGGCCATTTGTGAACAGGTCGGCGAGCAACCCGCCAAAGGGCTCTTTCCGCGCGAGGTGGTACGCGTGGTCACCCCCGGCACGGTGGTGGAATCCACCTTATTAAAAAGCGACCGCAATAATTTTTTGGCTGCCGTCAGTTACCGCGACAAACGTGTCTCGGTTGCCTACGCCGACATTACCACCGGGGAGTTCTATGCCACCGAATTCGATGGCGGCGAGACCCTGATAGACCTGCGCACCGAGCTGATGCGTCTCAACCCAGCCGAAGTGCTCTGCCCCGAATCAATGGATATCAGCGCAGCATACAATGGGCATATCACTCGCCTGCCCGACTGGCGTTTCGAGCCGGGTCGCTGCCGCGAGTTGCTGCTGCGCCAATTTGGCGTACAAACCCTGGATGGATTTGGGCTGCAAGACATGTCGCTGGCCACCCAGGCCGCCGGGGTGATCTTGCAATACCTGCAAGAAACCCAGCCTGCCGCCCTGCCCCTGCTGGAACACCTTTCCACCTACTCGACCAGCGAGTTCATGACGCTGGATGCTTCCACCAGGCGTAACCTCGAACTGACCGAAACCATCCGCCGCGGCGAAACGCAGGGCTCTCTGCTCTCGATCCTCGACCGCACTGTCACCCCTATGGGGCACCGCCTTATCCGCCAGTGGGTCAGCAAGCCCCTGCTGGATATTCAGGCCATCAATGCGCGCCAAGACATTGTGGCCTATTACCTGCAAGAAGGGCTGACTCGCGCCGAACTGCGCAGTGCCATGCACGCGCTGGGTGATCTGGAACGCATCACCAATCGTGTTTCCTCCGGCATCGCCAACCCGCGTGACCTGGTGGCCCTGCGCGAGAATCTGCAGCGCCTGCCCAAGATCAAGGAAGGCATCCAAAAGGATGTTGATGTACTGGTAGCTCTGTACAAGCGCATCGACCCCTGCCCGAACGTGTTGGAACTGGTGACGCGCGCCATTGCCGAAGAACCCCCTGCCACCCTGCAGAATACCGGCGTGATCCGTGCTGGCTATGCGAAGGAACTGGACAACATCATCGAAATGTCACGCCATGCCCGTGAGTGGATCTCGAACCTGGAAAGTGTAGAGCGCGAACGCACCGGTATAAAGAACCTTAAAGTAGGCTACAACAAGGTATTTGGCTATTACATCGAGATCACCAACAGCAACACAGATCAGGCGCCGCAAGAATACATCCGCAAACAAACCCTGGTGAACGCCGAGCGTTACATCACGCCAGAGATGAAAGAGTACGAATCACTGGTGCTGAACGCCGAAGAGCGCATTCACGAGATCGAGGCAAAACTCTTCAAAGAATTGTGCCGCGAGATCACCCGCTCCAGTAAAGAACTGCTGGAAACCTCAAGGGCGCTGGGTGAATTGGACGTTTACCTCTCTTTTGCCGAAGTGGCCGCCCTTTCTGGCTACACCCGCCCGGAACTGAGCGAGGAGCCCATCCTCGAGATCCACGACGGACGGCACCCGGTGGTTGAGACCAGCCTGCACGGTGAACGCTTCGTGCCAAACGACACGATCTTTGAGACAGGCGAGATCGTGCGTATCATTACCGGCCCCAACATGAGCGGTAAATCCACTTTTCTGCGTCAGGTGGCCCTGATCGTGCTGATGGCACAAATGGGCAGCTTCGTACCGGCCGGGCAGTCACGCATTGGGCTGGTGGATCGCATCTTCACCCGCATCGGCGCCCAGGATGAGATCCACGCCGGGCAAAGCACCTTCATGGTCGAGATGATCGAAACCGCCAACATCCTCAACCATGCCACCCCGCGTTCGCTGCTGATTCTGGATGAGATCGGGCGCGGCACCTCCACTTATGACGGGCTTTCCATCGCCTGGGCCATCGTGGAATACATCCATAATCACCCCGGCCTCAAGGCGCGCACCCTGTTCGCCACGCATTACCACGAACTGACCCAACTGAGCGCCCTGCTGCCCGGCATTCGCAATTACAACGTGGCCGTGACCGAAGTGGATAATCAGGTGGTCTTTTTGCATCACATCGTACCCGGCGGCACCGACCGCTCCTACGGCATTCACGTGGCCCAACTGGCCGGCATTCCGCGCACGGTCATTCTGCGCGCCACCGAAATCCTCAAGCAGTTGGAGGCGTCTTCTGGCTACGCTGTGCAAGAAAGCCCGGCAGCCGTGCAGCAAATGGCGCTCTTCCCTGAGACCAACCCCCTGCTGGAAGAGCTGAAAAAGCTGGATCTGAACACCCTGCCCCCCTTGCAGGCCCTGAACATCTTATATGAATGGCAGCAAAAATACCATAAAGAAAAATAAAGCCCGGCTGACCGGGCTATTTTTTCCTATTTGGCTCGTCTGGCGATCAGGTTGAACGTCAGCCCGATCACAAAGAAAGCCGCGCTGATGAGCGCCCCGATCAAACTCACCCGGCTGATGGTGTGGAGAGCAAACCCTCTGGCGAATATCACAAAGGCACTGCTACTTTGGCTCAGCATGGGCACAAGCAGCACATAGCCCCGGCCCAGGTAAACCAGCCCTGCTGCGAGCAGACCGATCAGGCCCGAAATCCACAAAGGGGTACCCAAAGAAGCCAGCAGCAGCTTTTTCGAGCGCAGGGTAAAAAGCACGATCAACAGGGCCAGCCCCAGGCAGACCCAGGGGGTATATTCCAAAATGCGTTTGAAGAGGTAATAGGTGGTGTACTGCCGGCTCATCACAAAACTGTTCACCTGAGCCTGAACCGCTTCGCCGCCAATGGCAAGTGAATCGGGCAGCACAGCCGCAAAAGAACTGACCGTGCCAGACAAAAGCGCACGCACTACAGAAAGGAGTGGTTCGGCGGGCTTGCACATGGGGATGGTGAGGCCATTCAAGCTACCCTGCTGCAAAGTCGCCGCCAGCAGTTCATTCAACTGATCGGCTGTGCAGGCGGGCATGGAATCGAGCAGATTTGCCAGAGCGTCTGCACTGGCCGGACTGGCCAGATTGGCCTTGACCGGCGTCAGATCGAATTGCAGATTCAAGGTGTAAGAACGCAAATTGATGAACGCTTCCAGTGATTCGACCACTAGATCGGTCTGCGCCTGCAAATAATCGGCGGGCAGCACTGTGCTCATCCACTGAGAGAGCTGGTCAGCCGGCACCTGCGCTAAAATGCCCAAGCCAGCCTCGCCTGTACCAGAGACCGAATTGAGCATCGTCTGCGTGACTAAGCCGGGCAGCGCCTCGTAGGCTTTTTCTTCGACCAGCACAGTTTTGACAAAACGGGCCGAAAATAACGTTTGTGACAGGGTCACTTGAAGCAGGCAGAGGAGCAGAGCCAATGTAAGCAGTAAAGAAAACACAAAAGCCAGAAATCTGGCGAAGCCCGCTACTGATCTTTGCTCTGACATGTATGGTTCCCTCCCAAAATACTAAATTTGGCCCAGCAGCAACCCCGACTCCCGGTTGAGGGTTACGTTCACCTCTCCATTTTCAATGGCGTAAGTATCCCCTTTGAGCAGGCCCTTCAGGTGCGTCACCCCCGTGGGTAAAACGGACGAAAGGTCAACGGAAGCCGAAAGTGTCTGCCCGGAAGGATTGATCACCAAACAGGCGAAATCTTGCCCATCCGTGCGGCTGAAAGCAAATAAATTGTTGTTCGAGACCGAAACAATGCGCAGATCCCCGCGGCGCAGGGCAGTCTTGCTCTCGCGCACTCTGATCAGATTCTTGATCCACTGACGCAGTTCGACATTCCAGGTGGATTCATCCCAGGGGAAAGTGTGGCGGCAATCGGGATCGCGCCCGCCATCCACGCCCACTTCATCGCCATAATAGATAGAAGGCGCCCCCGGATAGGCAAACAGAAACAGATAGGCCAGCTTGGCTTTGCTGACATCATGATTGAGCACGGTCAAGATCCGTTCCGTGTCATGCGTGCCCAGGGTATTGAACATGGCGTAAGAGTTCTCGGGAGGGTATTTCTCAAATTGGCCCCGCACTTCGTTCACAAAATTGCTGCTGCTCGTTTTGCCGGAGAACAGGTCAATGAGCATGGTGCGGATGGGGTAATTCATCAGCCCGTCAAAGTGGGTGTCCCCAATCCAACGGGGGTCACCATCCCAAACTTCCCCCAGCAGGTAGGCATCGGAATAGGTGTTTTTGACCACCTCACGGAATTCCTTCCAGAAGCCGTCATCATCGATTTCATTGGGAACATCGAGGCGCCAGCCATCAATGCCCTGCTCCAGCCAGTAACGGGCCACGCGGAAAATATACTCGCGCACGCGCGGGTTGGTGGTGTTGAACTTGGGCAGGCTTTTATACTTCCACCAGCCGGTATAGGTGGTGGCATCGCCGGGCGAAAATGCATCCACCGGGAAGTGCTTGATATGGAACCAATCTACATAAGGCGAGCTGGCCTGATTTTCGAGAATATCGCTGAAGGCAAAAAAACCGCGCCCGCAGTGATTGAAGACGCCATCCAGGATGACACGAATCTGATTGCGATGCGCCACATCCAGCAAGGTGTGAAAATCCTGCATCGTGCCCAGTTTGGGATCTATCTGGAAGTAATCTACGGTGTTATATCGGTGCGTGGAAGGCGAAAGAAAGAGGGGGTTGAAATAGATGGCATTCACGCCCAGATCGAGCAAATAATACATGCGGTCGATCACCCCACGCAGATCGCCGCCCTGAAAACCGGTGATGGTGGGTTTGGCGTTCCAGGGCAAGAGATTAGGCGGATCGTTCTTGACATCCCCGTTGCAAAACCGGTCAGGGAAGATCTGATAAAACACGCTGTCTTTTACCCAGGCAGGGACGCTCATGCTTGTGCCTCGATCAGTTGGATTAATTTTTCAGGCTGGTTGGCGAATTCTTCTTTCTGCCATTCGCCGCAGGCCAGTTTTTCAAGGGTGCTGGTCAAAACGCGATTCACGGGGGCAGGAATGCCGAATTTCTCTGCAAAGCGCACCACCGCCCCATTGAGGTAGGTTACCTCTGAGCGCTTCTGGCCCAGATAGAGGTCAATGTGAAAAGAGGGCATTTTTTGGCCGCGGCCCTTGCCCATGCCCCTGTAACTGATGGGCTGGCTGATGAAAGTGGGCATCTTGTCGATCACCTCGATCAGCAAAGCGATGGGGGTACCCGGCAGGTTGACCAGGCGAATGCCCTGCGCCTTCATCACGGCCAGGGTTTCGCGCACCTGGGCCACCTCGATGGCATAAATGCGCTTGTCGGCAAAGACCTGAGCCGGCGTCCAGTTGAGGATAGCTGAGGTAGCGTTGCCCAGAAGGTTGGAAAGCATTTTGGACCACTTGAGGTCAGCACGGCGCGGATAGCCTTTAGCGTTCAGGCCGGCTGCATCGAAAGCTGCGATCAGTCGCGCAGAAAGCGGGTGGCCGTTTTCGATGCCGATGCCGCGCATCTTCTCCACCCACACATCGCCGGGGCCGTTTTTGCCCACTGCCGTGCCGATGGAGGCACCGATCACTTTCTCGTCTCCCAACAAGCTGGCGATGAGCGGTTCGTTCTCTACGCCGTTCTGCAAACACAAAACGGTCGGGAAGCGATCTGCGAAGGGGCTGATTTCGTCCAATACGGACTGGGTATCGAAAGATTTCACGGCCAGCAAAGCCACATCATACTCGCCTGCGGCGATTGCCTCACGCAGTGAGGGATACATGGTGATATCTGCAACACTGAGTTTGCCTGCCGGCGTTTGAATTTTCAGGCCTTTGTTTTGTAAAAGCGCAATCGTTTCTGACCGCTCAGTAAAGGTCACTTTGACACCGCTGGCCGCCAGGCTGCCACCGATATATGTGCCGATGGCCCCCATGCCAATACATAACACCTGCAAGGGAGTCTCCATTTTATTCTCCTGAATTCTGCCAGTCGGGATTTCCGTTCAAGAAGTCTTTTCCGCTCATCCATTTTTTGCCGGCGGGCTGGACCTCGAGCAACACAAGTACGCCCTCAGAGGTCTGTACGGCCGGTTGGCCTTTGACCAACAGATGCCTGCCCGGTGTGGTCTGTGAGGCGGGCTCCACCTGTGCTTTACGTACCTTGAGGGGCTGGCCTTTCCAGGTCATGAAGGCGCCTGGCCAATCATGGTAAGCGCGCACCTTGCGTTCAAGCGCGAGGGCAGGCTGCTGCCAATCGAGCAGGCCATCTTCTTTTTTGATCATTGAGGCGTAGGTGACCCCGTTCTCCTCTTGCAGATGGGCGGTCATTTGCCCGGCCAAAATATCTGGCAGCACCTTCAGCAGAGCCTCCCGCCCGGTCTGTGAAAGGCGCTGGCTTAAAGTCTCTTCGGTATCTTCCGGTAAAATAGTGACTTTTTCCTGGTAGAAAACAGGGCCGGTGTCAATGCCGGCATCCATGCGCATGATCGAAACCCCGGTGTACTCGTCCCCGCTCAAGAGGGCCGCCTGGATGGGCGCTGCCCCGCGCCAGCGCGGCAAATAGGAGGCGTGCACATTGATGCAGCCCAGCGGCGGCAGATCGAGCACGTTTTGGCGCAAGATCTGCCCGAAAGCGGCCACGATAATGGCGTCGGGTTTCCAGCCAAGCAACTGTTCAAAGGCTTCGGGCTGGCGCAGTTTTAATGGCTGCATCAGCGGCAGGTCTAACTGCTGTGCCAAAACCTTGACGGGCGGCGGCGTCATCACACGGCCGCGGCCGGAGGGCCGGTCGGGCTGCGTGACCACACCCACCACATGGTAATTTTCAGCCAGGCCGGCAAGAACCGGCACGGCAAAATCAGGGGAACCCATAAAAACGATTCGTTTTTCCATCTAAGCGATTCTAACATAAGCAGGCAAAAATAACAGCATGAGTCGCTCTCAAAACGGAGAGGTTCAGTTGAGCCCGCATACATTTAATGAAATTCACGAATGAACCAAGGTGCATAGCTGGTGCATAACAAGCTTGGAAATTTGATTTCCATAAATGATTTTTGTTAAGCAAAGAGGAGTCAAATCTGCCAATATCCATTACAATAAACGCTATGAGCAAATGGGAACAAGCCAATTACGAGATCGAAAAAGCCTTTCAGGTGAGAACCAACGGCAACGAAGGAATGGCGCGTGTATGCGCACGCCGCGCGGCCGGTTTTGCCATTCAATCATTTCTGGAAGCCAGACATCTGGAAGTGCCCTCCCAAAATGTGATCCACCTCCTGAATGATGACCAGGTCAGGGCGCAACTGCCCCGCGAAATGGTGGGCATTGCCGATCACCTTTTGATGAAAGTAGACGAAAACTATCAATTTGACCCCAGCATTGACCTGCTGGCTGAAACAAAAGCCCTCATCGAGGGCTTGCAAACCCTTCAAAACAAGTCGGAGTAAGCAATGACAGAATCTGAGACAAAGATCAAGCTCTATGGAAATTCCTGGTGCGGCGATTCACGCCGGGCAAAGATGTTCTTCGACATGAACCACATCGAGTATGACTGGATCGATATTGAGAAAGACCCCGAAGCCGCCAAGTATGTTGAAAGCGTCAACAACGGCTATCGCAGTGTTCCAACCATCGTTTTTCCAGATGGGTCCATCTTAGTGGAGCCCTCCTCCTACGAGTTAAAAGAAAAGACAAAGGTCAGCTAACCTTTGTCTTTTTATACCTCATGTAAGTGTAACGGTTGAGCTATTTGCGCAGGCGATTGATGGCCCACACCAGCAAAGCCCCGGCCGCAAGCCCCAGCCCAACGATCATCAATTCCTGATGCCCGGCGTGGCGCTCAATTACAGTTGCAGAGCTCTGTGCCAGTTTATGCTTCAACGAATCGATGAAAACCGGATCGGGGTGAACCGGTTTGAGCGATTCTGCCAATCGCTGCTCCAGATTCAAAAAACTCTTGGTTGAATTTGGATCCTGAATAAATTCCATATACCCTTCCGTCGACTATTCCCTTTCTTTAGAGGCTAACTTTTCCATTTCGCTGCGCAGGGCGATCAAAGCCCGGTGATACAGGCTCTTGATGGCGCCTTCGCTTTTTCCCATAATATCGGCAATCTCAGCATTCGAATAATCTTCGACAAACTTCAAGATCAGTAACTGCTGCCGATCAGCCGAAAGGCGGCGGATGCCCTGAAGCAACTGCTCCACCTCTTGCGTCTTTTCCATCGCCCGCTCAGGATGATCGGCCTTCACCGGCAGTTCCAACTGGTCGTCCAACGGCACTTCTTTGCGCCGGTGGCTGTCACGATGCCAGTTCGCGATCAAATTGTGGGCAATGCGGTAAAGCCAGGCAGAGAAAGGGACCCCTTTGTCTACATAAGTATTGATGTGGCCAAAAGCTCGATAAAACACTCTGGAAGTGATATCTTCTGCATCGGCTTCAGAACCAATTCGGTAATATATGTAGTTATAGATGCGCGTAACGTTTCGTTCATACAAGAAGCTAAAGGCTTCAGAATCGCCAGCGCAGGCTCTTGCAACAGCGTTTTCGTCGGTGATCTCTTGCAATGGGCTTTCCTTGAGCGAACTCATATAAGAAAACACCTTAAGTGATGGTTAGATATGGTCAATTTCACCTGTATTTATTTTACATCCAGAGCCGCCTGTACAGCGGCGTAAGCATCCAAAAGACCGTAGCCGGCGGCATCGTTAGGTATAGAGGTATCGGTCACACAAGTGGGCAGAATGCCCTGATAAGGTTGCGCGGTCTCTTCCAAAATCTGCTGCGTGAGGGGCACGTTGCCGATCAAAGCCGGGTTGGCCGACCACATCAACGCCACCACACCGGTGACATGAGGTGCGGCAAACGAGGTGCCATCCGCGCGGATATAGGCGTTATCTGGAAAGGCAGAGACCACCTGCTCCCCGGGTGCCAGCAAATTGGGTTTGACCCGCCCACTGCCATCTACGGTGACCGGCCCCAGGCTGCTGAAAGCGGATAAGTTGCCCGCTTCATCCACCGAGCCCACCGTGAACACCTCAGAATAGATCGCCAGCGGGTCGCTGATGGTGGCACAGCCATAATAGCCGGTATTACCGGCTGCCACAGAGAGGAAAATGCCTGCTTTTTCAAGGGCAATGGCGGCAGTTTCATAAGTGGGGGTGTCGCAGCCTTCTACCAGGGGGCAGCCCCAGGAGTTGTTGATGATCATCGCACCTTTGGCGGGGTCGCCATTGGTGAAGGCGTCGCCATGCTGCGGGTAGGGCGCGAGCAGGAACTGCATGCAGTTCAGGTAAACCGCCGGGTTGCCCAGATTGCGGGCCAGATTCACACAGCCGATCCATTCGGCATCAGGGGCGATACCGATGTCTTTGCCGGTGATGAGGGCCAGTGTGGCCGTCCCATGCCCGCCGGCATCCACCGGGAAGGGCGTCTTGTTCCAGGGGTCCAGCCAGTTGTAATCATCGAGCCCATCCACGCCGCGATAAGAGGCAGCCAGTTCCGGGTGACGTCCGTCCACACCCGAATCAGCCTGGCCGATAAGGATGCCCTTGCCGGTCACATTGAAGGCCGCACGCACCTTATCCACACCGATCATGTGCAGGTTCCAGCTCGGTTCTTCCGGCTGCGAGACCGGGTCAGAATTCGTCAGTTCGGCCGGCTGGGGCAAGGGGCGCAACTGGGGGCTATCCAACACGCGAGCCACATCACTGCGCTTGCTGATCAACATGTTGTAATAAGGGCCGGCGTTTACTTCAATGGCATTTACCAAATAATACGGGGTATAGCGGAGATGCCAGCTATCCAGTTGGGCGCGCAGATCAGCCTGTGAACTCTCGGCCTGCTGCACCAGGGTGGAGTAAACCTCGGCACGCTTTTGTTCGATCGGCAGGGTCTGATCAATCGAAGAGAGGTCCGCCTGGTCTTTCATGACCACAAAGAGCTTTTCGCCATAAAAGCCGGGCTGGCCAAAAGCAAAATAGACGGTGCTCAAACCGGCCAGCACCACCAGTGGCAAGATCCAGTTTACTT
This sequence comes from uncultured Anaerolinea sp., assembly GCA_964459385.1. GTDB lineage: Bacteria > Chloroflexota > Anaerolineae > Anaerolineales > Anaerolineaceae > UBA6107. The sequence continues at coordinate 83,723 of CAYWLG010000009.1, read as the reverse complement.
TTTTAGGCAGGCGCAGACGGTCAATGAACTTGAAGTTGACCGCCAACAAGATCATCACCAGCATGGAAACGCTGAATGAGAACCAGGAAGCCTTGGTGGCCCAGGCAAGCGTTTCGCCGCCGCCCCCAGAGATGACCAGTGAAAGCTCGTCCATATCGAACCAGAGCAACGGAGAAATGAGGGCAACCGCGGCGATCAAGCCAACGCCCCATTTGCCCTTGTTGCTGCTGCCACGGGCGGCAATGGCAATGAGCGCCATCACCCACCCCGTCACCGGCAGAGAAACGATGAGTAGCGGCTGTGAGCCGTTCTGTGAAATGCCGGTAAGAAGAATGATGAAGAAAAGCGCTGCCACAAAACCATCGAGCAAAAAGTCAACCGGGCGAAGCTCGCGTTCCGCGGTCTGTGTGCGCTCAAATAAGTAAGGATAAAGAAACAACACCGTCATAAAGCCGAATTCGATGCCCAGGAGCAAATAGAGCAAGGTATCATCCTGCGAGCCAAGGGATCCCCACAGCAGCCAGGGCACCATCATGCCGCCGGCCACCAAAGAGACCAGCCCAAAGAACGAGGATTGCTTCTTTTTCGTCTCTTCTTCTTTTGCCACAGCGCGGCGGTTGCGGATGAGAAATACGGCCGTGGTGTAAATGAACATGAGCAAGATCAGCAGGACTGCCGTCTCTTGCTGATAGGTGATCCACATCCGTTTCACTGGAGTAGCCAACAGTGCGAACCCGGCTGCAAAAGCCCAGACCTGCGCAGCGATCTTAATGCGCGCGTTCCTGGCGAAGAAATAGACCAGCAGGGTCGTGATCAGCAAAAGCAGTGCGCTGATGCCGTGATTGATCCAGCGGAAGTCAGGGATCGAGGTACTGCTCTCGAATAGGCTTTGCTCCATCGTCCAGTTGAGGAAAATATCCACCCCAGAAACGATGATCAGCCAAAGAGAAAGGAAGACAAACCCGGCTATGCTGGCACAGCCGCGAGATTTTTCAGCATTCGATAAAGTGGGAGTTGTATTTTGTGTCATGATCCGTCGCTTTCAGTCGTTTTTTTGCACGAGTGCCACCCAGTGGCTGCTCAAATGTGTTTCGTCCTGATGCTCATCCAGGCGGACGCTGAGCGCTTTAAAGTCGCGGAACAGGTCGGCCAGGTCTTCAAAAGAAGAAAAATGATGCACGATACCGCGATCCACGCCAATATCCGGCACCCAGGTACCCGCTTCCAGTTTGATGCCCTTACCAAAACGGTCACTGTAAACCGTGTTAAACGTAAGCAGGGCCAAACCCTTGGGTTTGAGCACCCGTTTGATCTCTGCCAGTGTTCCTTTGAGCTTGGGCAGCGGGTTGTGAAAGATGACATGAATGCTGATCACAGCGTCAAAAGAAGCAGAAGAGAAAGGCAAAGGATCTGACATATCTGCCTGGGCCAGATTAGACGCAGGAGTTGGAGCCCCCAGCAGTGCTTTCGATGAGAGCAGGCCGTTCCAGGCCAGGTCCATACCAGTGACGGGAATATGCTGCTCGCTGAGAAACTTGAGGTGACGGCCAGCCCCGCAACCCAGATCAAGCACACGCGTTTGTGAATTGAGGTGCTGATCTGTCAGCTCAACGACATCCGTAAAGAGATTCGTCCAGCGGTTCTCTTTTTGTGTAAAAAGTTCGTTCCAGTCAGGCATCGGTTGGCAACCGTTTCTTTCTGCACTTGCCGTTTTGTGTATTTTGAATACACTTACATTAACAAGGCAATTTGATTATAAGGTACAAACATTTTTCTTGTAAACCAATCGTCGAACCAAGGAGAAAATATGCAACAGACAGAGTTTTCCTGGAAAACAAATGATGGTCTTACCTTGTTTGCCAAAGAATGGAAACCCGATGGGCCGGTCAAGGCGTCGATTGCGCTCGTGCATGGCCTGGGTGAACATATTGGCCGCTATGACCCTGTGGCCGAAGCCTTCACTGCCGCCGGCTTTGGCATGGTCGGGTTTGACCTGCGCGGGCATGGCAAATCGGATGGTTCGCGCGGTTATACCACCTCAAATGCCGCTGTTATGGGCGACATCGCCCATAACATCCAAAATGCCAAAGAACGCTTCCCCGCTGTGCCTACCTTCATTTATGGACACAGTCTGGGCGGCAACCTGGCGCTTTACTACGTGCTGACTCAAAAAGCCGATCTGAAAGGGGCCATCATCACCAGCCCGGGGTTGGCTACCGCCAAGCCCCTGCCGGCCTCTCTGCTGATCGCCAGCAAGGTGCTCGCAGTGTTGGCCCCCAAGACCAAGATCAATAACACCCTCGATCTGAGCGGCCTCTCGCGCGACCCATCTGTGGCGAAAAAATACAAAGCCGACCCGCTGGTGCATCCCTTCATCTCACCACGCCTGGCAATGGATATGTTCTCGAACGGCGAGTACTGCCTGCAGCATGCCGCTGAATTCCCCGTTCCCCTGCTGCTGATGCAGGGCACCGAAGACCGCCTGGTGAGCCCAGCCAAAACCAAAGAATTCGCCCTGGCCGCCCCCTTGAGCAAGGTAACCTATAAGGAATGGCCCGGTTTTTATCATGAGCTGCATAACGAACCAGAAAAAGCCGAAGTGCTCAAAACCATGATCGACTGGCTCAATCTGGAATTAAAGTAAATTCGTCAGGAGTGGCCATTAAGTTAATCCTTGACCCAAAAAGCATCCGGCGATAGAATTAAACATGGTCACTTATCAAGGCTTTCGCTGCTTCTCCAGTTCTCTCATACGCGTGGGATTATCAGGTCTGGCTCTGAGTCTCGAATGACGAAAATACCCCAACTATCAACCACTCAAAGGTGTTTACCCGACACCTGGAGTGGTTTTTTATTTATTTTTGCAAGTAATCTTTATTAGGAGATGTATCGATGAACGATTTTCTCTTTCGCGGTTCGCTCTCTCAGGTCGATCCAGAAGTCAACGAGCTGATCCAATATGAAGCAGATCGACAGGTGAACAAGCTGATCCTGATCCCGTCCGAATCTTCTGCGCCAGAATCAGTGCGTGAGTCGCTGGGTTCCGTGCTGCAAAACCTCTACGCTGAGGGGTACCCCGATGAAGAGATGCGCACCATGAGCGAGGAAGAAATTCTCGATTATCCGGCGCGGCTTGCCAATTACCGGCGCTACGCCGACCCGCGTTATTACAAGGGTGTTGAATATGCCGATGTGATCGAGAGCCTGGCCAGACGACGCTGCGCCGAAGCTTTCGCCACCGGTAAGATCAGCGCCGATCAGATCTTCGTCAACGTGCAGCCGCTTTCAGGCGCTCCGGCCAACAATGCGGTTTACAATGCCCTCATCGAACCCGGCGACACCATTTTGGGCATGAACCTGCTGCACGGCGGTCATCTCTCGCACGGCTCATCGGTGAACCGCTCCGGCAAGTTGTACAAAGTGTTCCACTATAATGTTGATCCAACCACAGAACAGATCGATTATGATCAGGTGGAAGCTCTGGCCAAAGAGCACCAACCCAAGGTCATCATTTGCGGCTACTCCTCTTACCCGTGGGTACCCGATTTCGCGCGCTTCAGAGCGATCGCAGACACGGTGGGCGCCTATCTTCTGGCAGACGTCTCGCACATCGCCGGGATGATCGCTGCCAAGGCCATCCCCTCGCCTGTCGGCTTTGCGCACGTGATTTCTTTCACCACCCACAAGACCCTGTGTGGTCCGCGCGGCGCCTGCATTCTGACCACCGATGCCGCCATTGCCCGCAAGATCGATAAAGCCGTCTTCCCGGGCGAACAGGGCGGCCCCCACATGCACACCATTTCTGCCATGGCTACCACCTTCAAACTGGCCCAGAGCGAGCAGTTTGCCACCCTGCAAAAACAGATCATCAAGAACGCCGAGGTGCTGACCAAGCGCCTGATGGAACGCGGCATGCGCATTCCCTTCGGTGGCACCAATACCCACCTGGCCAACCTGGACTGCAAGACCGTGGTCGGCCCGGACGGCACGGTGCTCTCAGGCGACATCGCGGCCCGCATTCTGGATGTGGCCGGCATCGTGCTCAACCGCAACACCATCCCCGGTGATAAAACAGCCCTCTTTGCCACTGGCATCCGATTCGGCACCCCCTGGATGACCCAGCGTGGGCTGGATGAAAAAGACATGGTCGAAGTGGCCGACATCATGGCCGATCTGCTGCAAGCCACCACCCCCTACACGGTGGAAACCCGCAAGGGACCCGCCACCCGCGCCAAAGTGGATTTCAAAGTGCTGCAGGAGGCCCGTCTGCGCGTGCGCAAACTGGTGAACAAAGCTGGCAATGACCTCAAGATAGAAAAACATGGCTATCCGCATTTTTATTATCTCGATGACAGCCCTGCCGGCACAGCCGAACGGGTTACTCTGGAAATCCGCGGCGAACACGCCCTGCACTTTGTAAGCTATGCCTTCAGCGCAGTGCTGGAAGACTTGAGTGCGGGCAAAGCTCTGGCGACACAACTGGTGACCCCGATCAAAAAGGTAGACGGCGTGCTTTCCGTGGCCTCCGCCGAGAAATTCCTTTTCTCGTTCGACAAAGCCGATTTTGGGCTGGCCGCCACCTTCTTGCGTGACCTTTCTGACGGGTACGTGGCCTTTGACGGCGATCTGCCGCGGCGCATCCCCGGGCCGATCGTGATCGTAGAATCGAGCGAAAAGGCACCTGAAAAAGGCGAAAACAGCGCCAGCGCAGAGAAACCTTACTTCATCGGTCAAACCAGCGGTAACGGCCCTGCCCTGCCCGCCTTCGAATGGGAAGAAAAAGAGCCCAACGAACTCTTTAAGACCCGATTGAACGACCTGCACAAAGAACTGGGCGCCAAGATGGTGCCCTTTGCCGGTTGGGAAATGCCGGTCTGGTACAGCTCGGTGGTCGAGGAACACCTGGCTACGCGTGAAGTCGCCGGCCTCTTTGACGTCTCTCACATGGGCGTCTTCCAGGCAGAAGGGCCCTGGGCCAGCCTGTTTTTAGACAGCGTCTGCGGCAACGATATCGGCGGCCTGGCGGTGGGCGAATCTTGCTATACTCACTTCTTGACCCCTGACGCCAACGTGATCGATGACACCCTTGTCTATCACCGTGATATAGAAAAATATCTGGTCGTGGTCAATGCCTCGAACGACAGCAAAGACTGGGCCTGGTTGAACGCCGTGCGGGACGGGAAAGTGCTGATAGATCGCTCCCGGCCGTGGGCCAAAGCCTTTGGCCGAAAAGTGACCCTGCGCGACCTGCGCGACCCGAAAGCAGGCAAAGACATGCGCGTGGATATTGCCCTGCAGGGGCCAAAATCGCGCGATATTCTGCTTTCTTTGGGCACAGATGCCCCCACCTCGAAAAAGATCAAAGCGCTCAAACGCACCGAACTGTGTGATGCCGTTGTGGGCGGGTTCGATCTGGTCGTCTCGCGCACCGGTTATACCGGTGAGAAAATGGCCTTCGAGCTCTTTGTGCACCCCGATAAGGCTGTGGAACTATGGAAAGCGCTTTTGGCCGCCGGCGAGCCACTGGGGCTGAAATGCTGTGGTCTTGGCGCACGCGATTCACTGCGCACCGAAGCCGGCCTGCCTTTGTATGGGCATGAGATGGGCGACGAAATGAACCTGGGCGTGGCAGAAGCCGGGTTTGGTTCTTATGTCAAAGTGTACAAACCCTGGTTCATCGGCCGCGAGGCTTATCTTGAACGCGAGGCGAAACGCGACAGCGTGGTGGCACGCTTCCGCTTCAACGAAAAGGCCGTGCGTATGGCCCACAATGGTGACCCGGTGTTGGATGCCAAAGGCAAGGTCATTGGCGTGGTCACCAGTTGCGCGGTAGATAAAGAAGGATTCCTGACCGGACAGGCCTCGCTCGAACTGAAGAGTGCAGTTGAGGGCACGCCCCTCTTCATTTATCAGGGTGCTCCCAAGCAGAGCGGTAAAGCTCCGGCTGAACTGAACCCCGGAGATAAGGTCACCCTGCCGACCCCGGCAACCGTCGTTAGTCGCTTTCCGAAGCTTTAGGATGGCTTCGTAACCCAGATCTGGTAAGGAGATTAGAATGCAATCAACCTGGGAACAACGTTTTGCACAACGCACACAACACATGAAAGGTTCGGCTGTTCGTGAACTGCTCAAGTTCACCGAGCTCGAAGATGTGATCTCTTTCGCCGGTGGTTTGCCGGCCCCGGATGTCTTCCCGGTAGAAGAGTTCAAGCGAGCTTGTGAAGAAGTGCTCGATCACCATGGTGCTCAGGCTTTGCAATACGGTACGACCGAAGGTTATTTGCCCTTACGAGAAATGATCGCCCGCCATTCGACTAAAATGGGCATCAAGGTGTCCCCGGATAATATTCTCATCACCTCAGGGTCACAGCAAGCGCTTGATCTGATCGGCAAGGTATTCATCAACCGTGGCGACCGCATCGTGGTCGAATCACCCACCTATTTGGGCGCCTTGCAGGCCTGGAATGCCTACGATGCCGAGTATATCCCCGTGCCCTGTGACGAGTGTGGCATGAAGCTCGATTCGCTGGAGCAGGCACTGCGCGCCGGGCCAAAGTTCATCTACGTGCTGCCGAATTTCCAGAACCCCACCGGGGTGACGCTCTCTATGGAACGGCGCGAAAAGCTGGTACAGTTGGCCGATCAGTATGGGGTGCCCATCATTGAAGATGACCCCTACGGACAGTTGCGTTATGAAGGCAAAGACCTGCCCCCTGTCGAACTGGTAGATGCCAACTGCCACGAACAGAATGGTCATTACACGGGCAACGTCATTTACCTGAGCACCTTTTCAAAGATTCTGGCGCCGGGTCTGCGTCTGGCCTGGGTCATCGCCCCCGTAGAAGTGATCTCAAAACTCATCACCGCCAAACAGGGTGCCGACCTGCACACTTCTACGTTTAACCAGATCGTGGCCCATGAAGTGAGCCAGCACGGATTTTTGGATCGCCACATCTTGACCATTCAAAGCTGCTACCGCACCAGACGCGATGCCATGCTTGATTCACTCGAAGAGAATATGCCAGATGGTGTTTCGTGGACGAAACCGGAAGGTGGCCTCTTCTTATGGGTGACCCTGCCGCAAAAGCTGAACACCACAGAACTGCTCACAGAAGCCGTCAAAGAGAAGGTGGCCTTTGTGCCGGGCACCTCGTTCTTCGCAGCTGGTGGCGGTTATAACACCATGCGCCTGAACTTTTCCTGCTGCAAACCCGATGTCATTAATGAGGGAATCGGACGGCTGGGAAAGCTGTTCAAAAAACAACTTTTAAGCAAATAAACAGGAACTTTTTAAGTATAGAAAAGCCGCCTTCCCAGGCGGCTTTTACTTTAGCGCTTAAAGTTCAAGGCACGCCTGAACAAAGAAACCGATTTGCCTTTGCGAGCCCCTTCGGCAAAATAGTAACTGCCGATCACGAAGACACCAGCCAGCAATTGCAGCAAGATTCCCTGCCAGGTGGCGTAAGTACCCAGCCAGGTACCCATCCAATAAGGCAATGTGATAGAGCCAAGCGGGGTTGTAGGCAGCCAACCGACCACCTGGAGTACGTGCACGGTTTTGCCGATCATGATCAAGAGCACGGCTCCGATCATCATGCCGGTGATGACCAGCATTTGCATGTAAGGCAGGTGCGCCTGCAAGCGGAAGGTCACCCAGCCGATCAGAAGCGTGGCAGCCAGGCCAACCGCAATGCCAATGAGCACCAGGCTGGTGCTGCTTTCGAGCACCAAGGCCTGCAAAAAGAGCACTACTTCGAAGCCCTCACGGTACACGCTGGTAAAACCCAACGAGATCAGCCCCAGGGTAATGCCCGCTTCTGCCGAGAGCAGACTGCGTTTTTTGGCGTGAAAGTTCGCCAGATGATCAGACCAGTAGGTTTTATGGAAAAACCAGTTGGTGATCAACAGCAGCACGCCCACAGCCACAAGTGAAACCGCAGCCTCCAATTTCTCTCCATAACGGGCCAGCGAAGCCAAAATGGAACGTGCCAAAAACCAGGTGAGCACGGTGGCCAGCAGCGCCAGCGCAGTGCCCGCCCACATGGGGCGGCGATAACGCAAACTCTCTGCTCCCTTAAAACTGGCCAGCAGCGAGGCTAAAATCAAGATCGCCTCCAACCCTTCGCGAAACACGATGATGCCCGCGTTGCTGATGACGGCGGCCGGGGCACTTTGCTCGCTTAATAAGGGCTGCACCGCCTTCAACTGTGCATCCAGTGCCTGCCGGCTGGATTGAATCTCAGGCAGTGCGGCCTGTTGGGCAAGCAAATAAGCCAGCCCTTTCTGCTCGCCCTGGCCATTCCAAAACAGGTCTTCAATGACGATCTTGGCCTGAGGCGCCAGCACACTGATCTTGGCCTCGGGGCCGCTCTCAAGCACCGCATAAGCTTCAAGACGGGCCGACTCGGCCAGGTCGTACTCTCCGCTGCGAACGGCCGTTTCCATTTGATCCAGCATGGAAGCAATGACATCAAAATCACCGCTGCTGTCGGTCTTTTGCCATTCGGCCGGCATGGTCTGCTGCAAGGAAGCGACCAGTTCATCAGCCGCGGATTGAATCAGCGCCGGGTCGGCTACGGCAGTGTTGGTACTGGTTTGTGTCAACTGCGTCCCAAGAGATGCCAGCGTGTTTTTAATCGCGGCCGTGGCGGCAGCGTTTTGCAGTGAGAGCAGATCGCTCAGGTCATCAAAGGCCGCCTGAGAAGCCTCATAAAAGGTCAGAGCTTCCTGAATTTCGAGCGGTTTGGTCACCTGCCCATCGCTGACCCCGCGCGCATATTCCACCGGCACCAGTTTGAGGTAACGCAATAACTGCCCGGCACGGCGGCTTTGCTCAGCCGGGCTGAGCGGAGCCGCTCTGAAATTGCTCAACGCAGATTGAACAGCGCTCAGTTCTGTCGTGAACTTGTGCCCAGAAAGCGAAGCCTGAGCAAGCCGATCAAACGCGGTCAGGGCGTCTTGCTGCGCCGCTGCACCGCGCTGGTTAGCATAAGCAGGTGACAAGATCAAAAAATAGCCCTGCGCCAGCCCGGCCAGTTCCGCACGACGAATGGCGTAATCGCTGGCATCGGCCGTTTGCAGATCGCGCAATGCCTCGTTCAAGCGGGCCTGATAAGTATCCAAAAGGTCGGCATGCAAATATTGCAAAGCCGTGTCAGTGTCAATCGTCCCAGCTTGCAGATCGCGCAGCGCCAGGGTGGCATCGGCATTGGGACGAGAAAAACGCGTGGCCGTGCGATATTCACGCACCGGCAGCCAATTTTGCGCCTGCTCTAACTGGCCTGCCTGCACCGCCCCTTCTACCAACACCAGGCTGCCGCCCAAAATACCCGTCCAGATATGGGCACGTGAAAAAGCGAAAGCGGGAGCATCTGAATTTTCAAGGGCAACATGCAGAGCAGCAAATGCGGTAGAAACCTCACCCTCCTGCTGCGGTGCTGCAGAGGAGAGCTTAATTGCCAGATTATTTTGATACTCCTGTTCAACAGCCGCAAGAGCATTTTCGGCGGTCTGTGGATCACTGCCCAGTGCCATTTGGGCATTGAACAGCGCAGAACGAATCTCTTCCGCCGATTGTGACGGGCTTTGCTCCTGTGCATGCACAGGAGCAAAGTTGAAGGTCAAAAGAAACAACACGAGAAGTAACAGGGCGATTTTTTTCATCAGAACAACACACTTACTCTTCTATGCTTACATTTAATGAAGCCGCCACCTGAGAGATCTGCCCGGTGATGGCGGTAGCGCGATTCTGGGCCTCTGCGCCCAACTGATCGGCCTCTTCAGCACTAAAGTGTTTGCCATCCTTTTCCTGAGCCGCAATCGTGGCAACGAACTGCTTCAAGCCATCGAGATCGGCGGCGATCCTGGCGGCCTGATCGTCCCCCAAGGTAGCCACCAGTGGCTCTACCCCGTCATAGACGATCTGCAAGCTGGACAGGATATCCTGAATGTCCGAGAGGCGCGAAATGACTGCGAAGTCCATTTGGGTGGAGGCTTCCCCAGCCACAAAACGCGAGTTCTTCCAGGATTCAAAATACTCGTTCATGGTCGGCACCATGACCACCAGAGCCGTAAACGCATCAGAAGTGTTCGGCTGCCAGGCGTCTGCCGCCGCCACCAGCTCTTTCACGTAACGATCAAAGAGGTCTGCCGCCCCCTTGAGCACGTTGGCATCGGGCAGGACCTCGCCAAAATCGGCTACCCCGTTGCCATTGAGGTCGGGCTGCAAAGCGGGCACCGCATAGGCCGGGTTCGTGCCCCACAAAGTAGTTTCCAGAACTCCGTAGAGGTTGCCGGGGCTGGGGAGCACCCGTCCATCGGGCAGGGTCAAATCAAATGGGACGGCGTTTTCAGGGTCTTCTGCACCAGAGCCGCCGGCATCAAGAATGACATCAAAGGTACTTAAAGAGGGTACCCCCGCCACGATGCCTTCGATCTGCTCGTAAAGTGGGCTGGCGAGCAGCCAGGCGTTTCGAGCAGCTTCAAGTTGAGCGGCTGTTTCTTGAGGGGACACTGTCCACAAGGCTGCGTAATCAAAGTTCTGATCCTTGGCCAGCTCGTAATAGGCGTTGGCAGCAGTTTGCTGATCGACACTGGCCTGGCTCAGCGCCTCCAGTTTCTCCATCAGGTAAGTGTGAATTCCGCTCAAGTCTACCTGCTGCTCCTGGGGTGCAGCCGTTGTTTCGGCTTGCGGAGCGGCCGGTGCACATGAAGCAAGGCTCAGCGCCAGGGCAATAAGAACGATCGGGAAGCTGTTTTTGTGCGGATGTTTCATGGATCTCCTCCAATAATGGCCTTTCTCGCGCCCAAATTACATTAAAATTGGACTTTTTTTATCTTATTTTTAGAGTATAATTTCGTAAGCAAGAATAATCTAGATATTTGTATTAATTTTGATTTAAATCGCTTTAAAAGAGGTTTTCAACCTGATTGAAAATTCACTGATTCACACCGAAACACCACCCGGCAGCAATACCATGCAGCGTTACGCCGCCGAAATATTCAGACTGGAACAAGACAATGAGGTGGTTTCCCTCTCCTTGCTTGGGTCTGAAGTTGGCGCATCTGCGCAGGCGGTCGCCATGATGGTGAAGAAGCTGCGCAAGAACGGCTATCTGGAACACGAACTTTATCGCGGCGTGCAATTGACCCCCAGCGGCAGGCAGTTGGCCATGCCGGCCATACGCCGTCACCGCATCACCGAAGTTTATCTGGTGAAAGCCATGGGTTATGATTGGGCAGCCGCCCATGAACTGGCCGATGTGTTTGAAAAGGGGCTCAATGAAGAACTGGAAGATCGCGTCTTTGAACTGGCGGGCCGCCCCACCCGCTGCCCGCATGGCGAGCCAATTCCATCCAAAGAAGGAATTCTGCCTGAGGTACACGATATTCCATTAGTGGATGTGCCGTCGGGTTCCAGTTGTGTCATCAGCCGGGTGCGCACCCACGACCCGGAACTGCTGCTTTACATCGCCGAGCTGGGGCTCACGCCCGGCACCCCCTTTACCCTGCTTAGCTGTGCACCGTTTCATGGCCCGCTGCGGCTGCAACTGGAGCGGCACGATCATGTGATCGGGTACGAACTCTCAAAAATGCTCTGGGTGGAAGTGAGCGCTTATGGGCAAGGCAACAAACTGCCCCCTTTGCGCGCCCCGCTCAGCAAAGCAAAGATCGAAAAAGCCAAATGATCCGCTCTGATTAAAGACAGACAAGATAAGTGAAAGACGCTTTCACGTTAAATTAAAGGAGTTGACAGTCGTGTCAACTCCTTTTCGATCTAAGCATTCTCACGAAACTAAATGCCTAAAACCCTTGAAAGCTGGATTTGATACCTGGCAAAGCTTCCCAAAAGAACGAGGTGCGTTCCTCATCTTTAGCGAGGCGGTACTTCTCTATTTAGCTTCAGCGAGCGAGGCCAGATAAAAAATGAAATCCTGTTCGACGGTAGGCTTGTTGAAACAAAAATGGATGGTGGCCAGTATCTGTGCGCGATGATCCGTAGTGTGGTTGAACAACTGCTCCAAAACCTGCCAGCGTGGCCCCTTGGCCGAGATATTGCGGCTAGAAATTTGCCACTCGATCTCTTCGTTCATGTAATCGTCGGTAAAAGTGGACGAAATAGAATCAATCTCTGCCAAAAACTCTGCCCAAAGTTTTCTGACGGCCGCCTTGGTCGAATACGCCTGCTGATCAAGATGTGGTGTGACCGGCTGACCGGTAACACGCTGCAGCCAGCGACGGGTAGCACTGACCACGTGCACAAAATGATCGCGCACTGACCCCTGTGAGTAGCCACTGTTGCGGCAGAACTCTTCTTCGGTCAAATTATCTACACTGGCCCAGATACGTTCAAAAGCCCAGGCATTATAACGAACCAGTGTAGAGATAAGTTCTGTAGTGCTTTTTTCTGTCATTGTTTCCTTTTTCTCAACTATTTGGGCTCCCACAATTTAAAATCTGAGAGGATGGAACCACCGATAAATTCCCGGATGAGCGAATTATCCGGAATCAAGTTCGTGTCCAGAGGCACAAACCATTCCAGCATGGCCAGCAAGCGCTTGGCTTCCACATATTCTGGCGCCCCGTAAGGCACCTGGCGCAGCAGCGGCTCGACCAATTCTTTGAGCGCAGAGAGCTCGTAAACGAGCGCGGAGTTGAAGAGCTTATCGCCGTTCTCTTGATATGGGAAGATGTATTCCTTCTCCCCGTGGGTTACAGAATCCCAGCGCTGAATGGTCTGCTGAGCCGAGTAGCCGCGCTCGCGGGCATCGCGTACGATGCGCCGGATCAAACGTGTATCCGTGGTAGAGATGCGGTTGTAGCGATCAAGGTTAAGCTGCGTCAAACACGAAGCATAGATCTTGAAGGTGGAAGAAGGCGGAAAATCAGGCAGCAATTTCGGGTCCAGACCATGAATGCCTTCCAGAATGATGAGGTGTTCCTTGCTAAGCTGAACCACATCGCCCAATTCCTGCCTGCCCTCGCGGAAGTTGTAGCGCGGTAACTGCACTTCATCTCCGGCGATCAGGCGTTTGAGATCAGCGGAAAGCTTTTGGTTGTCCATCGCTTCGAGCGATTCGAAATCGTACTGGCCGTTGGCATCTCTGGGGGTCTTCTCTCGATCAACGAAATAATTGTCCATTTCCATCGGGTAAGGGGCAAAGCCGTGGGCCAGCAATTGAATGGCGAGGCGTTTCGAAAAGGTGGTCTTGCCTGAAGAAGACGGGCCGGCGATCAAAATGATGCGGGCTTCATCCGAGCGATCGGCAATATGCTGGGCGATCTCAGAAATTTGCAATTCATGCAAGGCCTCAGAGACCAGCACCACCTCGCGCATGTTGCCCGCCTCATGTGCATCGTTCAACGCCCCAACCGACTCAATGCCAAGATGCTGTAGCCAGTTGCCATATTGCCTGAAGGCACTCAAGAGCATGGGATAGCTGGGGGCCGGCAAGATCTGGGTGGGAGTGCTGCGCCGCGGAAAGCTCAGCACAAACCCCTCCCCAGCAATTGACAGGGCGAACCATTTGCAAAAGCCTGTTGAAGGCAGCATGTAGCCGTGGTGATAATCAAGGTGGTTCCCCAACTGATAAAGCACCAGGTAGCCCTTCTGGCGATATTTCAGCAGGCGCACCTTATCTTCATATTCTTTCTTCTGAAAATGCTCAATGGCAGCCTCCAGAGAAACGCTTTGCTTTGTGATCGGCAGGTCGGCCTCTACCAGTTCTTGCATGCGCTGCTGAAGTTTTTCGAGGTGCTGCTGGGTAAGCGGTTCTCTGTCATCTACCTCACAGTAATAGCCGCCGGCAGAGACAGAATGATCGAGGGTCAGCCGTGCCTCAGGGAACAGATCTTCAAAGGCCGCTTCCATGATATAGGTGAGCGTGCGGCGATAAATGCGCGAGCCGTCGTCTTCAGACATGGTCACCGGGCGAACACGCGCGTCCATTTCGAGGGTATAGGTCAACTCGCGCAGTTCGCCGTTGACAATTGCCCCCATGATGGGCGGCTTGTCCCATTCGGGCAGCATCTTGAACAGCTCCAGCAAAGATGAGCCACGCGCCCCTGTATAAACCCTGCCATCCGGCAAGACCATTTCAATCGTTTTACGCGCTGAAAGAATCTGTCCAGCGCCGTTATTTTCAAATCCACTCATTTCGTTGCAACCCTCCCCGACGTGATCTCTTTTCATTTGCCGCGTTCGGGATCATTTCTTGCGCAGCAGATACACCTGATTATACCCGCCTGGGATGGAGGTGGTGAGGCTGAAAGAGGAGTCAGCGATCTGAATAGTTTGTGCAGCTTCCTCTGCGTGCAGAAGAGGGATCAAAGTATAGCTGCCTTCCAAATCCAACCCAAAGTAAGTGAGCTTGGGTGCCTCGATGGCTTCGTCTTTCAGATTGATCACGGTCAAGAGGGTCTCATCCTCTGACTGGCTGATGGCGGCATAAAGCGCGGGGGCAGATGTCACTGCTTTGGTGTACGTGCCATCCAAAAGTGCACTATGCTGCAAACGCAAATGGATCAAATCGCGATAAAGTGAAAGCAGCGAAGCGGGGTCTTCCGTTTCAAGCGCCACATTGCTGGTCTTGTAACCGATGGCCAGATACTCCCAGGGCGATCCGGTGGTAAAACCGCCGCCGGGCACTGCTGCCCACTGCATGGGGGTGCGAATCTGTTCATCGGGTTTCTGTCCCTGCATGCCGATCTCTTCGCCATAATAAATGAAAGGCGTGCCCGGCATGGTCAAAAGGATTGTGGCCGCATGTCCCGCCTTGATGGGGTCGTCTTTGAGCTGGTTGATGACACGATCCATGTCATGATTGGTCAAAAAGGTCGCCATGCCCTTGTTTTTGAAAATCTCATCCTCGGCCAGGATGTGTGCACCGATCGCTGAGGCGCTGCCCATGTTGACGCCGGAAATGATGGAGCTGGCCAGGTCAAAATCAAAGACCAGGTCAAAACTGCCGGACTGAATGTAGCTGGCAGCGTTGTATGAAGCATCCCAGACCTCCCCCACGGACATGGCGGAAGGTTTCCAGGTTTTGAAAAGATCACGAAAGTTCTTGAACCAGGTAAGCGTTTCGGGCGTGTTGGCCTGAGTTTTACCGTCTTCGATCAAATGACGGGCGCCATCCACTCTGAAACCATCCACGTTCATCTCGGTCAGCCAGTATTGGGCAATCGAGTCGATCTCATCGGTGACCGCCTGATTGCGGTAGTTCAGGTCGGGCATCTGCGCGGTGAAAACTCCGTAGTAGAAACTGCCATTGGCAGCCGGGTGCCAGATCGTCTCCCCCCAGGGACCGAGGTAGCCGGGGTTGGTATCCAGCCAGATATACCAGTCATGGTAGGGACTGGTGGAATCTTGAGCAGATACGAACCAGGGATTTTTGTTGGAAGTGTGATTAATAACAAAGTCGAGAATCACATGAATGCCGCGCTTATGGGCCTCATTGATCAGGTTTTCAAGGTCTGCTTTTGTGCCGTAATCGGGGTTGACATCCCGATAGTCGGTGACATCATAGCCATGATAAGAGGGCGACGGGTAAATGGGCATAAGCCAAATGGCATTGATGCCCAGATCGGTGCTGGTGTTTGGATCGCCATCGTTCAGATAATCAAGTTTTTCGGTGATGCCGTTGAAATCCCCGATGCCATCGCCGTCGCTGTCGTAAAAACTGCGCACAAAGATCTCGTAGAACACCGCATGATCCCACCAGTCGGGGTCATCAAAGGCGTATAGCGGGGCGTTGTCTGCCCTGGCGTCTTGCTTTAGCGTGGGCAAAATCACCCAAACAGTCACCACGGCGACGGCCAGAACTGCCAAAGCAATCCCAACGATCCACAACACTTTTCGTTTATTCATGAAACCTCCAAAAAGAGGCCTGCGCTGGGCAGGCCTCTCAAACTTTCACTTACTTTATGGTCAATAACTGTATCTGAGCGAAATCGTCTGCCGTCAGCGTGTCCACATCTGCTTCCGTGGGGGTGAACGTCGAGAGCATTGATTCCTGCGTCGCTGAGGCATCGGTCCAAACCATATCGAGGATGCGTGTCTGGTTGGTGGCCGTATCCGAACCGCCGCCGATGCGCCACTGTTCAGCCGCAGCTTTCACATCACGCACCCGCCACACGCCCGGTGAGGGATAGCCATCTTGCGACATCACCATGGCAGCATACCCCCAGGTGGTCGGGTCGCCCTCGCCAAACGCAGAGCGCGGCACCCGCAGGCTGATGGTCGATTTGGCCGTATCCACGATGATCTTGAAAGCGGCTCCATTAACCGATTTCGCCTCCAGCGTAGCCGGGTCGGGGGCGAAAATGCCAGGCGTCCAGCCCTCAGCCCAGATGGCATACTCCCAGCCATCGCCGCTTGCCAGTGAGGCATTGCGTCCGGGCAACAGTTCGCGTGCTCCGGTTGCGGCGCCGGGGTCTTTATCCACATATACATCCAGGGTTTGCACCGAGAAGTTGCTGCCGGAGTTCCACGGGTTTTTGATCGGCCCTGCGAAAGTGAAAGTGAAAACCATATCAGTATCAGAAACGCCCACGGTGAAATCGGTGATATCGAAGACACCCGCATCAAAAGCCGTATCCGTCGGATAGGTATAAGTACCCGGCCCGTGATCGTCCCCAGTGGGGTCAACTACATCCAGAATGGTTTCCACATTGCCGATATCCGGCAAGATCAACTGTGCCGGGCCACCCGCCGGGATCACTTGCAGATCACGCTCCCCTTCGCAGATCACAGCAGCCAGTTTCAACTCGTCACCCGCCTGAAGATCACCCAGTGCGTCCAGCGGCAGGGCAATTTCTACTACCGAACCCGAAACAGCCGAAGTGATCTCCGCCGAGGTTTCGATCCAACTCGATGCAGTGGCCAGATAGAATTTACTTGTGTTGGTTGCCAGATCTACCTCGATCATGTTGGTGGCGCTGAACCCCAGCAGGAAGGGGCTGGCTGAATCCTGACTGTTTTTGGATGCTGCGTTCGAGCCAGCGGCCTTGGGAACCGAGAAATAAACATCCACTTTCCCGTTATTGATGGAAGACCAGGCAGATTTCGCGTCTACTCTGAAGTAGAGATTTTTGCTGTCTACGCCATAGTAGAAGCCAGAAGCAACGTCTTCAGAGCGGGCCTGCGCGCCTCCCACAAAGGGATAGTAAGCGGCCTTTTCCCATTCACCCGTACCGGCAACGCCGTCAATGGTGGGGGTAAATATGCCGGTAAATTTTTGCGTGGTATCCACCACCGCTTCAGGGATGATGGGTACTTTGACAAAAGTGGGCACAGGTTCACCCAATGATTCATAAACTTTCGCCAGCAGTTGTCTGTAGCCGGTGTCGAAATAAGCATCATTGCCAGAATCCTGATCGGCACCGTACCACCAGAACCAGTCTGACCCTTCGGCAAAGTACATGTAATTGAAGGCTTCTTTAAGTGCCTCTTCGCTGGGGGCCTGCTTCTTGCCGGTCTCGTAGTCTTTCAAGAAGCTGCGCACCTTGCCCAGATAGTTCCAGGCAGTGGTCTCTTCGGGTTCGCCGATCCAGGTATCGTAGTTGGCGCTGAACCAGGCACCCGAGAAGAGCGAATCCAGCTTCTGCTGCTCGGGGAAGAGCTTCAAGTACTCTGAGGGGGTCACTGTCTTAACGGTCTTGCTGTCAGAAAGATCCTGATAGAGCGCATTCAGGAATTCTTTGCCGTCGTTATCATAGTTCTCCCAGGCGTTTTCGCCATCGAGGATGATGCTCACCAGATGCGGCCCAGTGGCGCCTTCCTTCTTCAATTCGGCGCGAATGTTCTCAAGACGCTGCATGAAGTCGGCGGCGGCTTCTTTGCCGGGGGTTTGCGAATAGGTGAAGCCCAGTTTGTCTGAAAGCAAGGTATCGCGGAAGACCATCATCACTTCGGGGCCTTTGATGGGGCCATCGGCACGGCCAGAAACGAAATAAGGCCGATAGAGCTTATCCGCTTCCTGTACCGTATCGGCTGCATCGCGTGTGAAGGAGCCAATGCCCAGTGAGCTGGCCAATACCTGCTCACCGGAAGCCATCCAGGAGTAGCCTGCGTTGCCCACCAGAGGAACGATGTCGGTAGAAACAGCCCCTTCGCCGGGCCAAAGCCCTTTAGGCGCCACACCATAGGTTTCTTTGTAGATCTCCACGCTGGCGTTCAACTGCGCGATGGCATCTTGCGGATAGGAGAACTGCTTGGGCAATTCAGCATCCGGGTTGCCCTTGGCAGCCTCGTTACTGTTGTAGATGAGCGGCAGAATGGGATGCGCCAGCGGGGTGGTAATGACCTCGATCTGCCCCTTGTCTTGCAGTTCTTTGTGAATCGGCAAGACCTCTGCCATGATGCGCTGAACTTCTTCAAAAACAGGCGCCTTATCGGCTTCACTGAAGCCGTGGTCTTTTTGCACCAGTGAGGCCAGCGGTTCTTTGGCAAGCTCGTCCGGATCCATCCAGGCCAGGTTGAACCACATTTGCAGGTCACGATAATCTTGTTCGGTAAAAGTGGTTAGCGCCTTGGCGATCGCTTCGTCAGAAGTGCCATTACGCAGATCAAGCAGGCGTTTGTAGCCAGGGTGCACCCGAATCATGTGATCCCAATTGGCATCGAAGAAACGAGTGAGCAAAAAGGTCTTTTCATCGTTCGTCAGATCGGCAGCCGGTTTTTCGCTTAAGACCCAATAAGCGTCTTTGGCGCCATTGTTGACAAAATCATTCAACTGTTCGATCAACACCGGGGTGATATTGAACGTGACATGCACATCGGGGTATTTCGCCACCGTGGCGGCCATGTCGTAGTAATCCTTGGTGGCATGCACGCGCACCCAGGGGCGGGTATAGACCCCGGAATCGTCTTTGTAATAAAGAGGTTGATGTTGATGCCAGATCAAGTTGACATACAGCACATCTTCGCCGCTGCCAGCTTCACTGGCCTGAGTTGCGGGTTCTGAAGTGCCCGCTTGAGGCGTGACGGCCTGGCCACAAGCTCCGAGCACAAACGAGACCAAGATGAGCAGAGCGAACAAACGATATCGCATTTTCATCACTGAAAATCCTCCTTTTTAGGAAAAGAACCCCGTAATCGAACGGGTCACGGGGTTCTTTGAAGCTTTACTTTGTGGTTACTATCAGCCTTTGACGCTTCCCAGCGTCAGGCCGCTAATGAGCCACTTGGAACTATAAAGGAATAACGCCACCACCGGGATCATTACCAGGATGGAGGCTGCGGAGAACTGGCCCCATTGGGTCTGGAATTGACCCTGCAATCGCTGCAAGCCCAACGGCCAGGTCAGCAATTCTTCCTGACTGCCCAGCATAACACGGGCCAACAGATAGTCGTTCCAAGCTGTGGTGAAGTTGAAGAGGAAGGTGATGGCCAGCGCCGGCGTCGATAGCGGCAGCAAGATCTGTGTAAACGCCTGCAACTGCGACGCCCCGTCAATGCGGGCGGCCTCCTCCAGATCAATTGGGATCGTGTCGTAATATCCTTTCAATATCCAGATACTAAACGGCACCGAACTGACACAATAAGCGATGACCAGACCGCGATAAGTACCTACCAAGCCCAGTTTGATGGCCAAAATGTAGATCGGGATCATCAACATCGAGGCCGGGATCATCTGCGTGGAAAGCAGGAACACCAGACCTACCGTGCGGCCGGGGAACTTCCAGCGCGAGAAGGCATAAGCCGAGGTGGCTGCCAGCAGCACACCAATGAAAGCCGTAGCAATGGTGATTGCCAGGCTGTTCCAAATCCAGGTCAGGAAAGGCTTATCGAAGAGAATGATGCGGTAAGACTCAAATGTGGCATCTGGCGGGATCAGAGAAAGATCGGTCGAAAGCAAGCGGTTGCCCGGTCGCAACGAAACCGCAAAAACGCGCAAAACCGGGAAGATCGACAAAAAGCAGAAAATCCACAGAGCCAGATGGATCAGAGTTCTCTTGAAAGGAGAATCTTCACGACCGCCGTAGAAGAACGATTTCTTGCGGCGAACAGGGGCTTTTTCAACTGAGACGTTAATTTGAGTGTTGGCGCTCATGATTCGTACACTCCTTTCAAGCTGTTGGTGTACTTCAAATAGAAGATCGTAAAGATCAACAGCAAGGCAAAGACTACAAAGGCGAAGGCTGCCGAGAAGCCGTAGCGATTGTATTGGAAGGCAGCACGGAAGAGACCTGTAACCAAAATATCTGAGGTTTCAAGTTCATTCTGATTGATAAAGAAAGGAACATTAAAGTTATTAAACGTCCAGAACGTGCCCAGTAAAATCACCGGGGTCAGGACGGGTCTTAGCAAAGGTAAAGTGATATCTTTGAACATCTGAAAACCAGTGGCGCCATCCATTTCGGCGGCCTCATAGTATTCACCAGAAATACTTTGCAAACCACCCAGAATGATCACCATCATGAAGGGAATGCCCAGCCAGATGTTCACCAGACACATCGCTGCAAAGTTTGCCACCGGTTCGGTCAACCATTGAACCGCAGGCAAACCCAGATTGGTGAGAATCACATTGAAATAACCAAAAGAATAATTGAACTCGCCGCGCCAGGCCAGCACCGCGATGACCTGCGGAACAGCCCAGGGGAGAACCAAAAGCGTGCGGTAGATGCCCTTGCCCTTCATGGGACGATTCAACAACAGGGCCAATATCATACCGCCTGTTACATGGAAGAAGACGTTAACGACCGTCCACAGGATCGTTTGCCCCAGCAAGGGGAAGAACATCCTTTGTTTTAGTACTGGCTCGGTAAACACGCGTACATAGTTCAAGAACCCGATAAATTTTGGATTCTTAAATGCCATCAAAGACATGTTGGTTAATGAGAGGCGGAACTCCCATATCAGGGGATAGATGATCAGCGCAGTCAACCCAATGATCGCCGGTGCAAGCAGCATAAATGGAAGCGCATATTTATACTTTAATAATTTCATCAAGATCAGGTAAAGAAGGACTTCAACGATAATTGTCCCAGCCAATATGTACAAGACAGTGATGCCCACTTGACCGAGGCTTTTCAGTATCACATCTGAAGTGATCATGAGTTTTCCTCCCGAAAGGATTCCTTGCACTTACATTATATACAGGCCGGACCGACAATGCAGTCCGGCCTGTATCACTTACTTAGAGAAGATCATTCTTCTCAACTTGCAGTCCCAAACTATTGAAGCTGGGAGATGCAGGTGGTTGCAGCAGTCTGTGACTTGGCCGCAGCATCAGCAGCGGTTTCAGTGTTAGCGAAGACTGCCTGCATTTCGGGTTTCAAAGAATCCCAAACGCAGCGCATCTCAACCACAGTCGGCATGGGGAGGCCGTAGCTCATCTGAGCAGCAGAGCCAGACAAAATCGGATCGTCGGTGATCAGTTTATCTGACAGAGCATCAGAGAGAGCCGGGAGGCGGGTCAGTTTGGCAACCATATCCAACTGATTTTCCTTATCGGTGGCGAAGTTGATGAAATCAACCACGGCAGCGAGTTTGGCACCGGAGAGGTCCTTCGGGATCATGAAGAACACACCAGAGGTGAAAGGAGCAGGATAGGTACCGGTGGAGGAGACCATGGGGATGGGGGCTACGCCCAGGTTATCGCCCAAAGCTTCTTTGTAACCAGCCAGCGACCAGTCGCCATTGATGATCATGGCAGCATTGCCTTCTTTGAAGAGGGTGTCGGCGCCATCATAATCGGATTCGGCGGGGATCAGGCCATCGGTGTACTTCAGATCGTAAACGAGCTGAAGAGCAGAGGTCATCTCAGGGGTATCCAAAGTGGGGGTCACGCCATCAGCAGCGAAGACTTTGCCGTTGAAGCCGCCCAGCCAGGGGATGAAGAAGAAGGGCTCGGTCTGGTTGAAGACCAGGGCGTATTTGCCAGGATTGGCAGCCATGAAATCTTTACCCATCGAGACCAATTCATCGGTGTTGGCGGGAGCGGTCGGCATCAAGGATTTGTTGTACAGCAACATCAGATGGTTACCATTGGAGATAGGAACACCCCAGGTCTGTCCATCCGGGCTCTTGACTGCATCGGTAGCGCTGGAGACATACTTGCTCAGATCGAACAGGCTGTCAACAGGCTGGATCAAATCAGCAGCAGTGAAGGGGCCAAGATGATCAGAAACGGTCCACAGGAGTTCAGGAGCGGCGCCGGCAAGGCTGGCGGTCTGGAAGTCCTCACGGAGGGTTTCAACCTCTTTGTTGACCACAACAAAAGTTACCTCAGGATGCATTGCAGTGTAGGCATCGGTTAATGCCTGAACATACTGCAAACCACCATCGGTTTCACCCTCTTTTGTCCACAAATTGATTGTGACAGGTTCGGGTGCAGCAGTAGGAGCCTCAGTAGCCATTGGGGCTTCGGTGGCAGGGGCTTCGGTAGGAGCCGCTGTCGGGGTTGCGCATGCAGCGAGTGCAAACGCGGCGACCAGAATAATACTGATCAGGGGAAACAACTTCTTAGCCATTTTTTTCTCTCCTTTTAAAAAATTTGTTTTCAGTTTCCTGATGAAAACACCAATGAATAGACTTCTCTCTTGCGACAATCACCTCCCTTCATCTGAATTTTCGATTTCCTGATGTAAAACGAAAGATAGCGCTTGTACAACTGCCCCCATCCCAGAGGAACGTCGGCCTAGCAGTGCGGTAGAAATGCGCAGGCGCCGCGAAGCCATTTTGAGGCTACGCTTTTGCACGGTGCGCCGGATCGGTTCCAGTAACAGATCGCCGATCTGAGAAACACCACCGCCGATCACGATCATAGATGGGTTAAATAAGTTAACTAAACCTGAAATAGCCGTGCCGAGATGCGCCCCGGCCTCTGCCAGAATCTGCTGCGAGATCAAATCGCCGCTGCAGGCGGCCGCGATCACATCGCGCGCCTGAATGGATTCGATCGGGTGGATCGCGCTCAACTCGGTACGCTGGCCACGACGGACGTATTCAATGGCTCTGTTAGCCACAGCATTCCCCCCCGCCATCGCCTCAAGGCAACCACGGTTGCCACAAGAACAAAGCGGGCCGTTTTCTTCGATAGTAATATGACCGATCTCGCCAGCGGAACCATTGGCGCCGTGGTAGATCTGCCCATCCAACAAAAGACCGGCTCCAATCCCCTTGCCGACTTTGATATAAGCTAAATTTTTCTCACCGCGGCCTGCGCCATAGGCCCATTCTCCGATGGCCCCCAATTCTGCATCGTTCCCCACGATGGTGGGAATCTTCCACATGGAGCGAATATGCCCCTCGATCGGGAATTTATCCCAGCCGGGCATGATGGGAGGCTCAGAAACTATGCCTTCTCTTAAAACGACCGGGCCGGGCACCCCAAGACAGGCCGCTTTAATCTCAGAAAGGCTGATGCCAGTGTCTTTTAGTATCTCGTGAATGAATTCGTCCACCTGGTCGAGCACAATTTGTGGCCCCTGGTTGATATCAATAGGGCGTTCCAGCTCTTTCACGACATGCGCCGAATAGTTAGCCAGCAGAAGCATGGCGTGCGTGGCTCCCAGGTCAATACCCAACACGTAGCCGCGGTCGGGGTTGATCTCAAGCACGATCGGTTTGCGGCCAGAGGGATGGCTGCCTTCCACTTCAAGCACCATACCAATGCCTTGCAAATCGTTAATGATCGAAGTCACTGCCGCACGCGTCAGATTCAATTCTCTGGCTAATTCAACTCGGGAAATACCATTGGGGGTAAAGCGAATTAAATCAATAATGGCATGTTTATTTAGATTCTTTACATTTTGTTTGGGGCTAGACCAAAAAAATGTGCTCAAAACCGCCTCGTTTTGATTCTGATTCACTGTGAAACTATTATAACAAATTGGTAATTATTGTCAATAGATTTAACACACACCTTGATATTTGTTAAGTTGTTAATATTTAATGGTTTTTATTCCTTTTTTCTTGACAAACGCGGTCGAAACAAATATTCCGTTTTTTGCCGTTATAATTTTCTAAGTGAACTTGCCAATAAGATGCTGGACAAGATCGGCTTTTGCTTGCGGAGAGCATGGCAAAAAAACACCCGGCTTTCCCATTCAGATCAATGTCTGAGAAAAGCCAAATCTCTATAAATTTCATTGATCATTTCAATAGATTGGTACAAATCTTGCTATGGTAAAGAAGATATTTAACATGTTGATACGCATCTTGTTTTGGAGCGCAGTCGCCTTCTGTGCCCTGCTGCTCTTCGCCCGCCTCTTTACGGCTTTGTACTCGACAAAAAAGATGTACAGCCTCGAAGCAGTGCCGGCGAGCCGGGCGGCAATCGTTTTCGGCGCAGGGTTGCAGCGAGATGGGTCTCCCTCCCCAATTCTGCGCGATCGGGTGGAGACCGCCGCCCAGCTTTATTTTGCCGGCAAGGTGGAGAAGCTGCTCATGAGCGGCGACAATCGCTTTCTCGACTACAACGAGCCGGGCGCCATGAAAGCCTATGCGCTTGACCTGGGCGTGCCAGAAGAAGATATCGTGCTCGATTATGCAGGCAGAAGGACCTACGACACCTGCTACCGGGCCAAATACATCTTTGGGTTGGAGGAAGCGATCTTGGTGACGCAAAGTTACCACCTGCCACGCGCTTTGTTTACCTGTAACGGCATTGGGCTGACCTCTGTGGGCGTACCTTCTGAAATTCGCACCTACAGCCGCAGATCGCTGTTGACCTGGAACGTGCGCGAGATTCCGGCAACACTGGTTGCTTTGTGGGACGTGTGGATCTGGTATCCGCAGCCTGTAATGGGAGAGCCAGAACCGATCTTCACGCAAGAGTCGAGCAGTCAAAAGGATTAATGTAATGCAACGAGATGAAGCTTACAAAATTGTGACCGAATATGTGAAAAATCAGGGCTTGATCCATCACATGCTCTGTGTTGAAGCTGCCATGCGCTTCTATGCCAAAAAAGAAGACCAGGACGTGGAATTATGGGGATTGGCAGGATTATTGCACGATTTTGATTGGGAGATTCACCCCACCCTTGAAGACCACCCGCTGGCAGGGGCCCCCATTCTGCGCGAGCGACAGGTACCCGAAGAAGTGGTACTGGCAATTCTGGCGCACGGTTATTTGCCACAATATCCACGCCAAACCCGCCTGGAAAAAGCGTTGGTGGCTTGTGATGAGATCACCGGCCTTATCACGGCAGTTGCTCTGGTGCGCCCCTCCCGCTCGCTTTACGATCTGGAGGCCAGTTCGGTGAAAAAGAAATGGAAAGATAAAGCCTTTGCAGCGGGGACAAACCGCGCAGAGATGGAAGAGGCCGCCGCCGAATTTGGCGTGCCACTTTGGGAACACGTTGCCAACGTGATCGAGGCAATGAGGGGCATCGCCCCCCAACTGGGTCTTGAAGGCAATTTGACCCCAACCAACTAGATTCAGCAGGAGGATAGAATGACACTCACCGGTAAAGGAATGATGATCTGGAAAATTCCCAATTGCGAAGGCGGAGACGCCTCCAAGATTGCCGATCTGGCAGCAGCGGCCAATTTCTCGCACGTATTGATCAAGATCGCTGACGCTGCCGTTGCCTACAACAAAGACAAAACCACCGGCTATGACTATATTCCAAACGTGGTGAGTGCCCTGCGCGCCAAAGGCATTGGAGTTTGGGGTTGGCATTATGTTTACGGCTACGACCCCAACGGTGAAGCGGCCATTGCCATTTCTCAGATGAAGAAATACTCGCTGGATGGCTATGTGATCGATGCCGAGGTGGAATACAAATTGGCCGGGCGCGATGTGGTGGCCGATACCTTTATGACCGCTCTGCGCAAAGGGCTGCCTAGCACCCCGGTGGCGTTGTGCTCTTTCCGCTGGCCGACCTATCACCCACAGTTCCCCTGGAAGAACTTTTTGAACAAATGCGATTACAACATGCCCCAGGTTTACTGGATGGGCGCCACAGACGCCGGTGCGCAGTTAACGCGCAGCCTGAATGAATTCAAAGCCATTACCCCCTTCCGCCCCCTCGTGCCCACCGGCCCCGCATTCAAAGAAAGCGGCTGGTACCCGACGGTATCGGAGGTGCAGCAATTCTTGAACACGGCCAAATCATTGGGCTTGAGTGCTGCCAACTTCTTTAGCTGGGACGACTGCCGTGCCACCCTGCCCACCGTATGGACGGCCATCTCCAATTACTCCTGGCCCTGGACGGGCACACCCACCCCCACGCCCACTAAAGACATCACTGAAAAATACATCGATGCACTGAACTCAAAAAGCCTGGATTCCATCGTGGCCTTGTACTTGGACCGCAGTGTTCATATTGATGCCGAATCCACCCTAATGGGCGCAACCGACATCCGTGCATACTACAGCACTCTGCTCAACAACAAACTGCCGGGTGCCACCTTCAAACTGGGCACCGTCAGCGGCAGCGGAAATAACCGCAGCTTCACCTGGACGGCCACGTCCTCCACTGCCAAAGTGACCGACGGCAGTGATACGCTTGGCTTGATGAATGGCGAGATCGCCTATCATTATTCGTTCTACAACATTTCATAAATCTTTATGTTCTACAAAATGATAGCTGCCTGTTTGGGCAGCTATTTTTGTTACAGCGGTGTAAAATCAAGTTTTCATCTTCCCTTTTTCAGGAAAAAATATGAAACAGATCATCGGCATGCGCATTCTCAAGACCGCCCTGGCAGTGGCTATTTGTGTCTTTCTTTCTCAACTGTTACATCTGGAATACCCATTTTACGTGGTCATTGCCGCCATCATTTCGATGGAGAGTTCCATCACCTCTTCATTCAAGGCCGGGCGTAACCGCCTGGCCGGCACACTGGTGGGGGCGCTCACCGGCCTTCTGTTTGCCACATTGCAGCCCGGAAATGCGCTTCTGTGCGGTCTGGGCACGATCGTGCTGATCTATGTGTGTGAGAAATTTCACTGGAACAATTCCATCACCATCGCAGGGATCGTTTTTATCGCCATCATGGTCAATCTGGACGGACGCAGCCCTGTTCTCTATGGATTGAATCGCATTCTGGATACCACTATTGGCATCAGCGTGGCGCTGCTGATCAATTACCTGATCTTTCCCCCAAACATCGGCAAAATGGTCGCCGAGCAATATGGCACTCTGGTGCGTGAGCTTAACGATTCAGCCACTTTGATCGAAAACTCAACTGAGGAACCCGATCTGGAAAAGATCCATGAGGAGATAGAAGCGCTAGGCAGGCTGATTCAGGCGCACGGCAAAGACATTCACCTTTTCAGAAAGCAAAGCATCGACGTTGAAGAAGTGCAGGAAAAATTAAAGGTGTGCCGCAACGTCTTACATCACCTCTCTGTGCTGCAAGACAGCCACAACACACCTCAAATCGAAAGCGAAAACGACCAGGTGCTAAAATATCACCAGCAAAAGATCACCCAGCACCTGCAATTGCTGCAAGCCTAGTCTTCGTCCTCCAAAATCGATTCCTGGCGGTACTCGCTTTCTGGCTTTTTGGCCCGCTCAGATTTTTCACCGGCCGGCAAGATCGTTGCATCCTGGGTGGTCATCACCCGCAGCGCCACGTCCAACGACTTGAGTTCCAACAGCGGTTTGCCGACCAGGCCACGCTTTCCAACCGGAATGGCATCCACCCGGAAGGATTTGGAAGCGATCTTCTTAAAGAAAACGGTAAAGGCCTGATTCTTCTTGCCAAACACCACCCCCACTAATTGACTGCCGGGTTTGAGCTTGCCAATCACCACCCCCTGGCCGTAGCGTCCCTGCACGGGGAAATCTGCGGGTGCGATGCGCCAGCCCAGGCCATCTGAGCCCAAGAAAAGGAGTTCCCCGCTGCCATGCAAATCTACCATACCCGCCACGCCATCCTCTTTACCGAGCTTGACGGCATTCACACCGGCCGCGAGCAAGCCCATGCTGCGCACTTCTGCCCCCTTGAAGCGAATGCCCATGCCAGAGCGGGTGGCGATCAAATATTCGGTCTCTTCATCAGTGACGAGCGCTTCGATCAACTCATCCCCATTATTCACCTTTGCCAGCACAAATGCCTGCGAAGAAGGCCCCGGTAGATCGGCCACTGCCGATTTCTTGATGAGCCCCTCCTTTGAAAGCGTAATGACAATCTTATCGCTGTTCTGCGCCTTGGCCGGTACACCAAAGAGCGCTATCGGCAGATCAGATTCTTCCAGCGGCGTAAAGCGGTGATAAATCGGCCCTTCGCTGAGATTCTCCACCGCTGGCAGGGTATGGACGGCCAAGGCCACACATTTACCGCTGCCGGCCACCAGATAGAGGGTTTGGTGGGTATCGGCATGGGTAAGAAGCACCGGCGCATCTTTGCCGCTGGCTCTGGGCGCTGCATCTCCAACCGTCCTAAACAGATGGCCATCGGCGCTCAGCCCCACCCAGGTGAGTTCCGCCGGGGTCACATCCTGCACCGTCAGCATATCCTGCGCCACCTTGCCCTGCTTGAGCGAGACGATCTGCGTGCGGCGGCGATCCTGATATTTCAGCTTGACTTCTTCCAGTTCACGTTCCACTTCCTGTCGCATCTTGCGTGGGGATTTCAGCAAGGCTTGCAGTTCTTTCACCCGATCAGAAATCTCGCGATATTCCATTTCGATCTTCTTGCGTTCCAGCGCAGCCAGGCGTTTTAGTGGCATATCCAAAATGGCCTGCGCCTGAAGTTGAGACAGTTTGAACTTCTTCATCAGCCTGTCGCGTGCCTGGTCTGTATCCTGCGAGTTACGGATGGTGGCAATGATCTCGTCCAGAGCACTGATGGCGATACGAAGCCCTTCCAGAATGTGCAGCCGCTCCAGTGCCTTTTTCAGATCAAATTCACAGCGGCGGCGCACCACTTCGATGCGGTGCTCCAAAAAGACACGAAGCGCCTGTTTAAGCGTGAGCACGCGTGGTTCATCCTCTACCAGCGCCAGCAGGTTGATGCTGTAGGTCACCTGCAATGGCGTCTTCTTGTACAACTCGCGCAGGGTCTTTTCTTCTTCTGCGGCCTTGTTTAGCTCAACGACTATACGCATTCCATGGCGATCTGATTCATCGCGCAGGTCGGCAATGCCTTCAAGCGCGCCTTCACGGGTAAGCTCGGCAATGCGTTCGATCAGCGAGGCTTTGTTGGTCATATAAGGCAGCTCGCTGATGATAATGCGGCTCTTGCCCCTGCCCATCTCTTCAAGGCTGACGCGCCCGCGCAGGGTGATCTTGCCGCGTCCGGTGGCGTAGGCTGTGAGGATATCATTTTGTTCATGATTCTGTAGAATGATGCCGCCCGTGGGGAAATCGGGTCCCTGCACGAATTTCATCAGGTCATGCACCGAGATATCATCCAGCTTTTCCCAATGTTCCAGCATGTAGCCAAGCGCGCCGATCACCTCAGACAGGTTATGCGGGGGAATATTGGTAGCCATGCCCACTGCGATGCCGCTGGCCCCGTTGACCAGCATATTGGGGATGGCAGCAGGTAAGACGGCCGGTTCATCGAGGGTTTCATCGAAGTTACGGTCAAAATCAATGGTATTGCGATCCAATTGGGCAAGCATATCCAGCGCAAAAGAAGTGATGCGGGCTTCAGTGTAACGCATGGCCGCGGGGGGGTCGCCATCCACGCTGCCAAAGTTCCCCTGCCCGTCCACCAGCGCATAACGCATGGAAAAATCCTGTGCCAAACGCGCCATCGATTCATAGACTGCCTGGTCTCCATGAGGATGGTATTTGCCGAGCACCTCGCCAACGATTCTGGCCGATTTTTTATATTGTGAATCCGGGCGCAGCCCCATGTCATACATGGCATAAAGCAGGCGGCGCTGCACCGGTTTGAGACCATCGCGAGCATCCGGCAGTGCACGTGCCACGATCACGCTCATGGCGTAATCGAGGTACGATTGCTGCATTTCGTGGTCAATATCGATCTTCTTCACAATGCCTATTTCCATATCCATCTCCTCAAATGCTTGCGGCAGTCTTTTTCATATTCAGCATGCTTATCTTACGAACATTCCTCAATTACGTCAATAAAGGCAAAAGCAACAAAAAACCCCGAGACTTGTGATCTCGGGGTCTGTTTGGTTTGTGTTCTCTTACTCAGCTAAAGGTTGGCTGTCTTCACCGGCAGATTCCCCGCCGTCAGTTTCGGCGGCTTCTGAAACCTCTGCAACAGCTTCAGTCACTGCGGCGGCGTCTTGCTCTGGCTCAAGCTCGCCAAACCTGCCGTGGATGAAACCGCTGCCTGCCGGGATCAGCTTGCCGATGATGACGTTTTCCTTCAGGCCGAAGAGCGGGTCTTCGCTGGAGGCGATTGCCGCACCGGCCAACACTTTGATGGTGTGCTGGAAGGAAGAGGCTGACAACCAGGAATCGGTGGTCAGTGAGGCCTTGGTGACACCCAGCAAAATTTCAACGTAGCGAGCCGGGCGTTTTCCTTCGGCGATAAGTTTTTCATTGGTGTGCTTGACCTCAAGGCGATCCACTACATCCATTGGCAGGTAGTGCGAATCTTCGGGGCGCATGATCTGCACTTTGCCGATCAACTTGCGGATAATGACCTCAAAGTGTTTATCGTTGATGTTCTGGCCCTGGGCACGATACACCTTCTGGATTTCAGTCATCAGGTACATCTGGGCGGCATCGCGGCCTTTGATCTTAAGGATGGTGTGCGGGTTGATCGAACCCTCGGTCAATGCCTGACCGGCTTCAACCTTCTCTTCATCGTGGATAAGCAAGCGTGAGGTGCTGGGAATTTCATAATCTTCGCTTTCACGCAGTTCGTAGCTCACCACCACCTTGCGGCCTTCGATGCGAACGCGGCCATTATGCTGGGCGTTGATCTGAGCTTCGCCCTGTTCGGCGATCAACTCGCCCAAAGCGATTTCACTGGCATCTTTCGCGCTGATCGTCCAGCCATCGGGAATCTCGTATTCATCCGAGGTCATTTCGCTCTGTTCTACACGAACAACGCGCTGTTCGCTGACACGGTCAGAGGTGATCACCTTAGCCAAACCACCGATACGGGTGATGATGGCTTCGCCTTTCGGCATGCGGCGTGCTTCAAAAAGCTCTTCTACACGGGGCAAACCGGTTGTGATATCGCCGCCAGCGGCAACACCACCGGTGTGGAAGGTACGCAGGGTCAACTGCGTGCCAGGTTCACCAATGGATTGAGCAGCCACTGTACCGACTGCAGCACCCATTACAACGAGGGTACCACGGCCGAGGTCCATGCCATAGCATTTGGCGCAGATACCATGAATCAATTCGCAGGTCATGGGTGAGCGAACGAAGACATCGGTGATGCCAGCGGCAGTCACCTTGCGAATGAGTTCATGATCGAGCATCTCATCGCGATCAGCGATCACTTCGCCGGTCTTCGGATCCACGATCTTGGCGGCGGTGAGACGACCGTAGAGACGCTCAGAGAGCTTCTGCCCGGCGACATCGTCGGCCTTGTGAATCCAAATGCCTTCGTGGGTGCCGCAATCTTCTTCGTTGATGATGATATCCTGGGCAACGTCCACCAGACGGCGGGTCAGGTAACCAGCATCTGCCGTACGCAGAGCGGTATCGGCCAAACCTTTACGGGCACCGTGTGTGGAGATGAAGTATTCCAGGGCGGTCAGACCTTCGCGGAAGTTGGACTGAATCGGCAGGCGGATGATGCGGCCCGAGGGGTCAGCCATCAAGCCGCGCATACCGGCCAACTGAGCGATTGGGCCGAAACCACCTTTGGTAGCGCCGGAGTTCGCCATAGTCGAGAGGTTGCCATTCGGATCCATGTGACGGCGCACGGCTTCTCCCACCTCTTTGGTGGTATCCTGCCAGACTTCGATCACACGTTCGTTGCGTTCCTGTTCGGTGAGCAGACCGCGGCGGAATGCACGGTTCACTTTATCCACCTCACCCTGAGCAGTTGCCAGAATTTCGGGCTTCTCTTTCGGGATGGAAATATCTGACACAGCGATGGTCACGCCAGATTTCATGGCGTACTCGAAGCCAATATCTTTAATGCTGTCAGCGACCTCAGTGGTCACATCTTCGCCGCAAAGCTCGTACACATCGGCGATGAGGTTCTTGACACCGGTCTTTTCGAGGGAGTGATTGGTGAACTGTACCTCTTCGGGCAAAATACGGTTGAAGAGGGCGCGTCCCACAGTGGTGTGGATGCGTTCCATGCGGGGTTCGGCCAGACGTTCGCCTTTTTCGGTGAAGTAGGTCTTGGCGTAGATGGTAATGTTGGCATGCAGGTCCACCTGGCCCAATTGGTAAGCCAGTTCCACATCGTCGATATCCACAAAGTTGCGGCCATCGCCGTTGTGTTTCAGGTCATCCGACAGGGTCAAGTAGTAGACACCCAAAACCATGTCTTTGGACGGGCTGATGATCGGTTCGCCATCGGCCGGTTTCAAGAGGTTCTTGGAAGAAAGCATCAGACTGCGGGCTTCTTTGACGGCCTTCTCAGAGAGGGGCACATGCACGGCCATTTGGTCGCCATCGAAGTCAGCGTTGAAAGCGGTGGTTACCAGCGGGTGCAGTTGAATGGCGCTGCCTTCGATGAGGATCGGCTCAAAGGCCTGAATACCCAGGCGGTGCAGGGTCGGCGCGCGGTTCAGCAGCACGGGGCGATCTTTGATCACCTCTTCGAGCACTTCGTAGACCTCAGGGCGGCTGCGTTCGATGAAGCGGCGCGCGCCTTTGACGTTGGCGGTGTAGCCACGAGAGACCAAACGTGAGATCACGAAGGGGCGGAACAGTTCCAGTGCCATCGTCTTGGGCAGACCGCACTGATAAAGTTTGAGTTTCGGGCCGACCACAATTACCGAACGACCGGAGTAATCGACACGTTTACCCAACAGGTTACGGCGGAAGCGGCCTTTCTTGCCTTTGAGCATATCGCTCAAAGATTTAAGCTCGCGACGGCCACGGCGGCTGAGCGCCTTACCGCGCTGTGAGTTATCGATCAAAGAATCAACGGCCTCTTGAAGCATACGTTTTTCGTTGCGCACGATCACGTCAGGCGCACCGAGCTCAAGCAGACGTTTCAAGCGGTTGTTGCGGTTGATGACACGGCGATAGAGATCGTTCATGTCAGAGGTCGCGAAGCGGCCGCCATCCAACTGCACCATTGGACGCAGTTCAGGCGGGATGACCGGCAGAACGGTGAGGATCATCCACTCAGGATGGTTGCCCGAACGGCGGAAGGACTCGATCACCTTCAAACGGGTGGTGGCCTTCTTGCGTTTCTGCTTGCTCTTCGAAGTGCGCACTTCCGTCCACAGGTCTTCAGAGAGCTTGTCCAGATCGAGGCGGCGCAGGATGTCATAGAAGGCTTCGGCGCCCATATCGGCACGGAAAACCTGACCCCAGCGGGATTTCAACTCACGATAGCGGCTCTCGCTCAAGAAGGTGAAGGGGCGCAGCTCCTGCAGTTCATCGCGCAGGTGAGAATTCTGGTCAGCCGATTCGCTTGACTGGTCTTCCAACTGATTGCGCAGTGTTTCCATCGCCTCTTCGGCTTCGGCTTTAACCTGCTCAATGCTCATTTTGATCTGTTCAAGATCGCGGGCCATTTCATTTTTGAACTCGCCTTCGATCTCATCCAGGCGTTCTTTGACGCCACGCTGCACACTGGCAATATGCTGGGCAGTGACCGTCTCACCGGCTTCGGCAATGACGATGCTGGCTGCTTCAAACAGCACCTGTTTCTTCAACGGCTGGCCAAGGGTTTCGGTCAGTTTGCGCTCGATGGATTGCCCTTCCTGAATGACGGGCTCCAGACGGGTTGCGATCTGTTCTTCAGCGCGGCTTTCGATCTCTTTGCGACGGGCGTTGAATTCAGCGATCTTCTTGTCACGGCTTTGTTTCACATCCAGAATCTGGCTGTTGATCGAGTTGGCCTGTTCACGCTCAGAAACATTGATCTCGTCTTCGAGGCGTTTCAAAGCCTTCTGGCGGGCATCATCATCCACGAAGGTGACGATATACTGGGCGAAGTAGAGCACACGATCCAGATTGCGGCGGGAAATATCCAGCAACAGACCGAGATAAGAAGGAATGCGGCGGGTATACCAAATATGAGCGACCGGGGTGGCCAGCTCAATATGGCCCATGCGCTCACGGCGCACAGAAGAGCGGGTTACTTCAACACCGCATTTGTCACAAATAATGCCTTTATAGCGGGGATTCTTATACTTACCACAATAGCACTGGTAATCACGAGTAGGGCCGAAAATTGCTTCGCAGAAAAGCCCATCTTTTTCAGGGCGCAGGCGCCGATAGTTGATCGTTTCTGGCTTGAGGACCTCACCATATGACCAACTCTTAATCGTTTCTGGTGAAGCAAGGTTGATGCGAAGTGCTACGAGACTTTTTGTTTCCACTAAACGCCTCCTTAATGGGAACCCTTAAGCGATTAAACACACATCAGCGCATTCAAGTGTTTCCTGCGCTGTCACTATCATCGCAAGTGGATTAATATACATGCGACCGTAAAGTATACCACAGAATTTGGATAAAGGATATATTATTTTTGTCTCTTGTTTTTATCTTGCAGCATCGGAATTTCAAGATAGAAAGTGCTGCCCTTCCCCAACTTGCTTTCTACCCATACTTTTCCGTGATGCCGCTCAGCGATGGTTTTCACGATCACCAGGCCGTAACCGGCGTCCTTGTCGTCTTTGCGGGCAGGCTTTTTGGCCTTCTCGAAGACATAAGGAAGATCCAGCGGGGCAATCCCCTGGCCATGATCTTGGACAACAAAGGTAATGTTCTCTTCATCTGAATCAATTCGCAGATGAACAACGCCATTCAATGGAGAATATTTTATCGCATTTTCGAGCAAACTGACCAGGGCTTGTTGAATTTCTACCCGATCTGCTTCAATGGGTGCTTCCTGATAGACCGAAAGCTCCTTCATCAACTGCACTTTGCGCTGGGTCGCCTGAGCCTGCAATTGGGTGATCACCTGATCCAGCAGTTCCATCGGGGAGAACTTTTCAAGGTTCAATTCCAACCCGGCCTCGAAACGTTCCAGATTGAGCAGGTCGGAGACCATCTGCCCCATCTTGTCGAGGTTCTTGTTGATCTTTTCTGAGATCTCTTTTTGTTGGGAGTTCAACTCCCCTACCATCGGCAGCATCGAGACAAATCCCGAAAGCTGCGAGATCGGCGTACGCAGATCACGGCTGACGGCGGCCACGAACTCCGACTTTTGCTGCTCCAGCGCCTTGTACTCGGTGACATCGTGCAGCACACACACTTTGCCGGCGCGTTTTTCATCCACCTCAACCGGAGAAAGGCTGGCCAGATAGGTGCGGCCGTTTTCGAGCACCACCTCTTTGGCCAGCTTGCCTTTGACCAGGGGGATCTCCAAAACGGATTTCAATCCCTCTGAAACCACACGTTTTTCGCCAAACAAGGTGTCTTTTCCCAGCGCAAGCAAGCCTGCCACCTCTTCGGCCGCCTGGTTTGCCGTCAACAGCATGCCTTCGCTATCCACCAGCAAAACGGGATCGGGCGAAGAGGCCAGCACCGATTCGAGGCGGCGCTTGCCCAATTCGGCGCTTAAATACAGGTTTGAGTTGGTCACTGCCAACAGCGCCTGGTTGGATAAGGTGGTGAAGAAACGGGTCTCCCCTTCCAAAAATCGATGCGGCTCTGAATAGCCTACCCAGAGAATGCCCAGGTAGGACTGATCTTCACGCAAAGGCGCCCCCAGCATTTCAGCCGGAATGTTGTTCCCTTTGGCGATGCCCATGCGCTTAAGGCGGGTGCGTGAGGGAATGACCATTACTTTGGTTTCTTCTTTCATTAACTCAAGTAAAGGTTTATCCATCGGGGCAAACTCATTTGCCTGTGGGCCATCGGCATAAACATCCAGCTCGCTTTCGATGCCCAGATCAGGATCACGGAAGAGAACCAGACGAGCCGAACTGGCCCCGTAGGCCATTGCCGCAGACAAGATGAATGGAGAAGCGCCCTCAATGCTCAAGTTGGCCGAAACACCCTTTGAAACCTCCACCAAGCGATCCAATTCTTCGAGGCGATCCTTCAATCTGACGCGCATCTGTTCAAAGGCTGTACCCAGACGGCCTACCTCATCCACACCCTTGGACTCAACCGGAATTTCCAGATCGCCCTGCGAGATGCGTGCAGCCTGCGTGGCAAGTTGTTTGAGCGAAAAAGTGACCGTGCGCATCAAATAGCGCATCCACAGGGAAATCACAGTGGTAATGAGCAGCGAAAGCGCCAACAAGGGGATGGCGATATTGAGGGCCATTTCCTGAGCAATGCTGGCCGGAACGCTGAGCAAGATCACCCAGCCCTTTTCATTGATCGGTTCCACGAAAACCATGCGGCGTGTACCCGTGCCGCTCACCTCGTCAAAGAAAGACTCTTCCTGCGGTACGGTGCCTGAATAAGTAGTGACCGCTTTGGCTTCGCCGCTGTCAAATAGGATCTGGTTGTCGGCGTCCAGAATTAACCCCTCGCCGCCCATCTGACTGACCTGGGTCAGTGCCTGGATCGTGGGCTGCGAGAATAAGTTCTCGGTCAGATCGGTGCGAGCCAGCAAGACCCCTTTGGCCAGACCATATTCATCGGGGATGGCCGCCAGAAACGAGATGACCAGCGAGCCGTTATCACCGGAGGGTAGAATGGTGTAACTTTGAATTTCCACCCCGTTCAGTGCCAACGCAATGCCGGCCTGTTCTTCGGCACTGAGAAACAACTGGTCGGCCGAGTTGATCGGGTACCCAGCCAGCGGCGTACCGGTGAGATCGAAAACATAAAGCTGGCGAAAATACGGGATGGAACGCAGTTTTTCCTGCAAAAAACTGCGCGCCCTATCGGCGTCTTCCACCGGCACGCCCGTAGAAACGATATCCGCTACCAGGCTTTGGCCGGTTTCAGTTACATAAGGGATGTTCTCCGCTGCCGTATCCGCAGCGCTCTTTAGTTGATTCTTCAGCATCGTGCGGGCCGCTTCGCCTGCCACTGCCCAATCGGCGATGGAGAGTGTCAAAAGCAAAGCGATCATCATGGGGATGGTGGTGGAAAGCACACGGGTCTGCAAACCCGATTCGCCCGGTGCAGGCTGAAAGCTCTTGAACTGTACCCAGAGCGTTGATTTTTGCAGCGAAAAGAGCTCACACACCAGCCCGGCGATGAGCAACTGAATCGCGTTGGTCACCATCAGCACCCAGGATTGGGTGAAGCAATAATCCAGGCGTACAGCCAGCGAACCGCTGGTGTTGAAAAAAGCGCTGGCCAGAAACAGCGGCGCCGAGAAGATGGCCATGGCTACAGCGGCCCCCAGCGGATGGCGCAGGAATTTGTAAAAGAGGGTGCGGTAATTCTGGCGCAGGGCCAGTGAAAGCAGATAACCAATGGCAGCGCTTTCGATCGGGGTGAAAATGGAATGAGTATTCCAGATCGAGAGCACCACCCCACTGATCAAGCCAATGATGGCGGCCGGCCAGGAACCGAGCAGCCCGGCTGCCAAAAAGAGCGGCAAGGCAGCGAAGATCACCACCAACGGGGTGGCATTCTCGCGCGGCAGGTTGGGCAATGGGATGGTCTTGTCCCAGGGAAGGTGCAGCCCCAGCACCAGTGCGGTAATGACGGCGCCGAGGGCCAATAACGAGAAGATCAACCAGAAGCGATGAATTTTGCTGTCAAAACGGCTCTTCTGCAAAAACCACAGCAGCACTGCACCCATGACAAACCAGCCCAGCCAGCCAAGCAAATGGTAGGGGCGGTCAATAAAGGGGGTCAGGGTAAGCAGTGTCAGATCAATCATAAGTCTAGTCAGGCATCTTTACAGCCTTGTTATAGCCTTGCCAGGCATTATCATAATAAAAAGCATTGTGTGAACGAATTGGCAAGGACTTTACTTTTTCCAGCCACAAGGCTTCTTTTTCATCTACTTTGGCGAAACATTCGCGGCTAAGTTCGGCCCGTTTCGCGGTGCTGAAATCAGCGGCGGTATGGGCCTTCATGATAAACTCGCGTTCCAGCGCATCGCGTTCCTCTGTGATCACGCCGATGCGGTTCGGATAGTCTTTGATCACCTGTCGGTGCAACTCTTCGTGACGCCAGTACATCACCGCCGGGTCATAAGTCTTTTCAGGGCGCTGCACCGAGGCAGGAATGCCCGCATCCATCCAAACCGGCTTAAAAGTGGAGGTGCAGGGTGCGGCCGTGCCGGTCAGCCAGTGCAGCTCTTTGCCATTGCCTTTTAATTCTGAAACCATTGAGCCTGCCGTCTGGCTGCCACGGATCGGTCCCGTGCAGGCGTGCATACACACATCGGCACCGGTCAAACCGTGGCCGGGGGTAAAACTGCCTCGTTTGGGTTCTTTGTGCGTGCGCAAGACTGCCATCATGTCTTCTACGGTGATCTTGCCGCGCAGGGCGCGCAATGAATCGGTGGTGCAGCTCTGGCGGTTTTTAGAATCGGCGAAAAAGGTAAAGATCGGTTCGGTATAACAGCGTTTGAAGTCAAAATCGGCGCTGCCTTTGCACCAGCCTTTTTCGATTGCGAAAGAGACCAGGTTTTTGGAAGCCCGGTCAAAGTGTGCACCGATGGTGAGCCCATTTGAAATGGAACGCACGTCGGCCACTTTTTCGGCCGCCCACTCACTCCCGGCAGTTTCCAATACCCAGGCGGAATGCGGGTCGCAGATCAAAAAGCTGTTGTGATAGTAAAAGGGGTGGTCATATCCACAGTTGCCGCTCTGGCCATGCTCTTCCAACAAAGCAGTGATCACTTCAAGCGCTTCATCGGCAGTACGGGCACGTTCCAGGCCAAGCCGCAGAAAATCCATGCCGATCAAACCGGGCTCTTTGCCATAAGGTAAGCGAGTAAAGACCGCCTCGTTGCCGATGGTCACCCCAAATTCGTTGCTGCCCATCTCAGCCCCCCAGATCCAAAACGGCTTGGAAAGCAGCACCCGGTAGGTATGTGCCACCTGAGGAATTTCGATATAGGTGCACTTCAACTTTTCAGTGGGTTGATGATCGGCTGCCGGGTAAATAACGATCTCGTGCGCTTCATTCGGGTCACGGTCTGAGTTCTTGGCAAACAGAACAGAGCCATCTCGAGTGGAGTTCCCTAAAGCAACGATGGTGTCGCACATATCGGCTCCTTTGATCGACGATACTAAACAAGTTAAGCATTCCAACTGATTATTTCAGTTGGTTACATTATCCAATATTTTAATGTTTAGGGTCAAGCAAATTAATGGCTTCTTGCAAGACTTGCTCGATCGTTTTTCCGTCCGATTCGATGATATGCGCGTCTGCGGCGGGTTTCAGCGGCGCCACCTCGCGCGAAGAATCGATCTGATCACGGCGGCGGATGGAGGTCAGGATCTCTTCATAGTCTGCTTGGCCGCCGCGCGCTTCGATCTCCAGACTGCGGCGTTTGGCGCGTTCTTCGGCAGAGGCATCCAGATAGATCTTCATTTCAGCTTCGGGGAAGACCACCGTGCCGATATCGCGGCCGACCATCACCACCCTGCCACGTGAACCGATCTGGCGCTGCTGCAGGGTCATGGCGGTGCGCACCCCTGCATAAGCGGATACCCGTGAGACATTGCCATCCACCTGAGGTTCGCGAATCTGCCAGGTCACATCCTGCCCATCCAACAAAACGGTATATTTGCGGCCATCCGCTTTGTCGGGCGGTTCCACGTCGATCTGAATCTCTTCGGCAAGCTGGGTGACGGCTCCTTCATCCTCTACTGTGGTCAATCGCTGTAAAGCAGCCAGAGTTACAGCACGATACATCACGCCGGTATCGAAGTAAAGATAATCAATCCCGGCTGCCAATTTTTCAGCCAGGGTAGATTTTCCTGAGGCGGCCGGTCCGTCGATCGTGATGATGCTTGGCAAAATCATGAGGCAATCCTTCAATAAATTTTATGATGAACCCTTAAAGAGATCGGTACGAGCCCATAAGAGCAATGCTTCATCGTTCATTGGTGACAGGCGTGTGGCAAACCACTTCACCCAGTCAAAACCATCCATTTGAGAGAAATCGATCTGAGATTTCCATTTTACCGACTGACCGCGGTAAAGATCATTCACATTCAGCGTAGCACCCGGCGAGCTTAATAAGATGGAAGTGGTATCAGTGTTCGCCAAAGCTGAATCGGACGTAAGATCATCGAAATTATGCAGAGCCCACTGTAAAGCTGGGTCATCCAAGGCGACCAATTTTACATCAATTCCCGTCTTTTCGCCCGTGTTATACAGAGAAATATCCTCAATTGAGTTCAGCAACAAACGCTCACCCACCGGGGTGGCGCCTGTACGCCACAACTCAGCTTCCGGGCGCGGTCCCAGCCCGGCGGCCTTCCACCCATTGCCCAGCGTGACAAAAGCCAACAGCAAGCCAATGCCCAACACCAGCCCCTGACGGGCTGCGCTAAACGACCAGCCCCAGCCAATGAGCAGGGTGACCACCAGCACCATTGCCAGCGGTAACACCACAGACAACACCTGATTGCGCAGCAAGATCGAATCCGCAGCCGGATTATTGACAAGCCCAAGCAGATCGAGAAAACTGTAAACGATCAAAGCAAGCGTCACCCCTGCCTGCACCAGACTCAACTTCCACTGGCCAAGATCGAGCCAGGCAAAGATCGATTCAAGGCCAAGCACGGCCAGCACGGCAAAGGGGATGACCAGCCAGGCCCAGTTGACCACCTGACGGGCAGGCTGCACCAGTATCACCACAAAAAGCAAGACAGCCCAAAGGATCATCAGAACGGCCAATTTGTTATGAGATTCGGGGCCGCTGATGATACCGTAAATAGCCAGAGGGACGAGCAAGACCTGGGTGAGCAGCAAGCCCAGCAACATCACAGTCACAGAGACCCCGGTTTTTGCGGTATACCCTGCAAAAAATTCTGCCACCCCACTGCCCAACCCGCTGAGCAGCAGCGGCGTGGTGCCAAACAGGGTGCCGATGAGGCCAAGCGTAGCCAGGGCAGAGAGTATGGCGGTGAGAAATGGCTTCTTCTCATCAAATGCCGTAACATCAAAGACATTCTCTTTGGCGAGCAATTTATAAAGCAGAAATGCCAGACCAAAAGTGAGGGTCCCCAACCAGAAGGGCGCACCCGCCAGGAGCGCCAGCCCCGCGCTCACACCCGCCAATACCGACCTTCTGCGCAGCCAGAATGTGAAAGTGGCTACCGTGCAGGTAATAGCGATCATTTCTGCGCTTGCAGTGCAGCTGATGGCGATCAGACCGGGTTCGAGGGCCAGCAAAAAAGTCAGCACAAGGGCAGGGCGACGTCCCAGCCAGGGGGTAAAAGCAAATGGGAGCAACACCAGCAGCGAGCCAAATACGGCCGGCCAGAAGCGCGCCCAAAAGTCGCTCGCCGGGAAGAGATAAAAAAGAACCGTGGTCAAGGCCAGATAAGCGGGCTGACCACTGACCATCACCGCGCTGCCTTTTGCCAACTGCAAGGCTTGCAAAGCCAGCCCGGCTTCGCTATCTGTCAGCGCCGTACTACCCAGATAAATAAAACGCAAGAAGAGCGCCAGCCCAAAAGCTGCGGCCACCCACAGAATATCAAATTTTTGTTCCCGGTTTTCCATCTTTACTCCATGCTAGGGAGTCCCGTCCAAAAGCGACATGGGGACTTCGTAGATCGTAACAGAATTGTTGCTGTAAGCCACTGGCAAATTGTTGGCAAATTTTTCGGTAGACAGCTTTTCATATTTAATCCTCTCGCTGCTGCCAACATATATGTAGCGAATCTGATAACGCGTGATGATCGAAAGGGTCTCGAACCAATTGTTGGTCTCGTAAAGCGCTCTGATATCCGATTCACGGCTGCCCACTTCATCGTAACCGCCACGCCACTGTTGTTCGTGCCCGGGCCAGCCCAAAACCGTCGGCAGGCCGGTGTGGGTGGAAATGCGCGCGTACTCCCCCTGGTAACTTCCTCCCACTGCTTCAACCAGCACGCCCATCGGTGCATTCAGCAGCCAATCTTCGGCGAGCGCTTCATCGGGGTTACCCGAGCCAATATAAGCATTTCCGTCCAGAGTCCATTGAGCGGGTTTGAAATTGTCTGTTTTGTTCACCAACATAATGGCCGGGTAACACAGAGCACCGGCAAAGACCAGCAGCCAGACAAAGCCGAAAAGGGAACGCTTCCAATCACGGAGTTCGCTCCACAAGATCACGGTCACCGTAGCAGCCGCAATGCCCCAAAATATCCAGGCCTGGAAGTAGAACTTGAAAATGGTGTTCATACGACTGCCGAACATATCGCGCAGATAGAAGAATTCCGGGAAGAGGGTCAGCCCCGCCCCGATCAAAATCAGGATCAGTACAAAATGGTTTACATTCAACGGTCCATGAGCGGTCATGGGAGCCTCTGGCTGCTGTGCAGGGAGATCGGTCGCTTTTTGAACCCCTTTGCTCAACTGTGCCCAGAGCAGGCCCAACAGCACGAGCAGGGTCACCCAGGTACCGGCCCACATTGCGCGGCGCTGCAGCGAAACTGCCAGTGCTTCTGAGCCATTGGTAGAATCATGGATAGAGCCAAACAGGGTACCCAACTCAATCAGCTTTTGGCCCAAAGAGGCCAGTGACGGGTTGGCCGAGTAAATCAATTGATTGCCCAGTGGCAAAGCCGAGAAGCCGATCAAACCGATCAGCGCCGAAAGCACCCACAGCCCACCCACCAGATAAAGAGCAAACTCCCCGCCACGACGCAACTGCCCCGGCTCAGGTTCCTGGCGCCAGAGATAGATCAACCAGGCAAAGATCGGGATCAAGAGCGGAGCGAACATCACCCAAAAGTGAGCACCGCGGGTGACGAATTCCAGGCTGGGCAAAAAGCCGCCCGCCTGTGATTTAAAGGCCACGAAGAAGGGCAAGAACAAGACCACCCCAGTGACGCCGTAGAGAAGGCCAGAAACCAAGAACTCCCCAATACGTTTTGCGCTCCAGCCAGCCTGTCGGATGCGAATGTAGAGCAAAACCAGACAGAAAAGGCCCACGTAGATCGGGAAATCCCAGGTGTTGAGAAAAGCCATGCTGCCCAGAATTAGGGCGGTCAGCAAGAATTCCCAGCGCTTCAGCCAGTCAAGAGGTGACCAATTGAGCAAGGCCTCGCTGCCGGCGATGAAAAGGTTAAGGGCAATCGCCATGGCCAGCAGGTCAAACGGCATGGCCAACACGTGCGGGTGAAGGTCAGAAAGCAGGTAAGAGAAAAAGGGAAACTCATCAATGATTTCCACGCTGGCGCCGCTGACCCTGAAGTCTTGCAGCACCCGCGAACCGCGCCACCAGGCCCAGAAACGGCCCAAATAATCGGTGAGCGCCTTTTCTTCATGAACGTTGATGTCTTGAATCGCCAGCCAGGACCAAAATTTGGAGGTGTATAAGCCATCTGCACCCTTGGTCCAAAAGAGGCCGGCGCCGCTGAGAATTTCGAGCAGCCCTTCCAAATTGCTGACAATGAGCACAAAGATCGACCCCAGCAGGCCGCTAAAGCGAGCCGTGGCTTTGGCAACTTCACTGTAAATGGTGCTTTCTTTTCCTTCACGGCCACGCTTCCAAAAGGCGATCAGATCGAAGACCATGCCAAAGGCGGCAATCGTCGTCATCGCAAACCATAAGGCAGCGGTCAGGTTGTAACCCACCCCTGAAACCACTCCGGTGATGCGAATGAGCATGGCGATCAAAATATAGCCAAAGTAGTAGTAAGAAATGGCATACCCTGAAAGCCAGGGGTCCTGCGGTGGGAAAGTCGGTGAACGCAAAATGGAATTGATGAAGGCAAGTTCCATCGGCTTTTCGGTGGCGACGATATCCGGGTTTGCCGCGCGCACCACTGCCCAAAGCGCGAAGAAGACTAGGAAAACTGCCTCAATGGTGACAACGCTCTTCCAATTTGCTTTGACCCATTCCTTTAGTTCGGCCCCCTTGCCTTTTGAAAGTGCCAGCCCACTCAAGGCGATCAAAATCGCCAGCGCGACCAATTGGCCACCCAGGTTGTTTTGCAGCACGCCCAAAGTGCACAGCAGCCAAAAACCATAGCCCCAGATCAACAGACCCAAGGGTTTGGCGACTGCGTATCCTTTGCTGGCCAGCTTTGGAAAGAAACGAAAAGCGATCGGAAACGCGATCCAACCCAGCGCCGATATGGTCACATACCAGAGAATAAAGCTTAAGATATCGCTCACTTTGTTCCCCTATTGTTGCTGAATAACTTCATAGATCACCGTGTCTTTTTCACGGAAGACTTCTTTCCAATAAACATTG
Source organism: uncultured Anaerolinea sp. (assembly GCA_964459385.1). Taxonomy (GTDB): domain Bacteria; phylum Chloroflexota; class Anaerolineae; order Anaerolineales; family Anaerolineaceae; genus UBA6107. The sequence goes on along the minus strand of CAYWLG010000009.1, from coordinate 39,451 downwards.
TTGAAAGTTTCGAATTTCAAAAGCCCATCTCCCGGATAATAAGCACGTTCCAACTGCCCGACGATGATGTATTTGACATCGTACTTCTTCAGGAAGTCAACGGCGTCAAGCACGTTGGTCGTCTTGTAAAAATCGGGGATCTCCACCAGACGGGCATTGATGCTGTCGATATTGAGGAAACCACGCTGTTGGCGCTGATGCCAGTTCCAGCCCAACACACCCGGCAAGCCGGTATAGATCGTGTAACGGTTGCCCCAACGGTATTCCACCGTATTGCCCTCCACAATGACCGGAGAACCCTGCACGTTGGCCTGCAGCCACTTGATGCCGTCATAATCCTGCGTCAGATCAAAGAGGGTGTCCTGATCGCCATAGGTACTGCCGATCATATAGGCCATGCCGTCCAAAGAGTGAGGCGCAGCCGTGTTCATGCGGTCATCGATCTTGTCCTGTGCCGCGGTAATGGGGAACAGCAGGCCGCCAAAGACCAGAAAGGCCAATACCACCTGCCAGGTGATACTGGTGCGGTCGCTCCATTCGCTGACCACAGCCGGTGCCAGCCAGACCAGTGACACGGCCGAACTGAGAGCCAGCATGGTCCAGGCCTGGTAATAGAACTTAAAGACCGTGTTCATGCGGCCAATATCGCCCTTCAAATTGAACAATTCTACAAAGAGGGTCAAGAAGAGCGCCGTGCCGATCATGAACAAGACAAAGCGTTTCACATCAGGCTGATTGGGACGCATCAGCAAAAGCAATGCCCACAACGCCAGCGGCAGCGCCACCCATACGATGTGAATTCCCAGGGCTGCAAACAGGAAAAGTACCACCAGCAACAACACGGCCAATATTTCCAAATAAATGGCATACTTTTTCAGATGCTTCAAGGCCGAGACGGGCGTGGTGGCCATCCAATCGCGCGTTTCCCACACGAACCAGGAAGCGATCACGAAGAAGAAGATGCCCCAATGCGTCAGATACGAAGCGATAGGCGAGGTATCCCCCGTCCATTTTTCGATGCTGCCGTAGGCTTGCCCATACCATTTGGTAAAGGGCAGGTAGAAGAGATAGAGCAAAGCACCCAACAAAGCCACGGCTGCCACAGCATAGATCAAGCGCCGTAACCAGTCATCTAACTTAGGCAGGAAGCGGTCGGGAATTTCGGCATAGCGCATAACTGTGTAAAGGATGACCACCCCCGCCAAGGCCAGATAAGTGGGCAGATCCCACGTGTTCGTCGGACGTAGAGCACCGATCACCACGCCCCCCAGCACAAAGCAGGTGGTGAAGCGAATCCACTTCTCTTTGCGATCCTGGCCCCACTGCCAGCGTCCCAGCAAGATCGCCAATGCCCAGCCAATTGCCAGCAGGGTGATCGGCAAAGCGATCATGTGAGCGTGCAGGTCGGCATAGGTGAAGGTAAAGAACGGGAACTCAGTGATCACGTCGCCGGGCAGGGCACGAGAAGGGATCCAATACCAGTCGCCGGTACCATAGGGCAGCTTGGCGCCCTGGAAATACTGTCCCAGGCCATTGAAGAACCAGGCCCAGCGTTGGAAAACCGATACATCATCAATCGCACCGCCGGGAGCCGCCAAACGTTGTAAGCCCTGCCAGAGCATGCGCAGCGTGCCCAGATTGCCCATAATGAGCACAGACAGCGATGCCATCAGCCCGCCCGTCAGCGCACGGCGATTGGCAGCACGAACATCATCCACGGGTTCGTTGGAGAAGCCGCGCAGCATGTTCCAGACGATGCTGAAAGCGCCGATGGCCGTCAGGGCGAAGAGGGTCGGCAAGATCAGGTTGTAGGCCACTTCAGGTACAATGCCGAGGAACTTGACCGGCACACCCACGACCACAAAGCCGTAATAGTAATAGTTGATATACCCACCCGCATACCAGGGGTCAAAAGGCGGGAAGGTGGTGCTCTTCAAAACAGCCGTGAAGTACGAAAGGTCCATCGGCTTTTCGCCGCCCTTCCAGGGATGCCAGAGATCGGGGTTACCCAAACGGATACCGAGATCAAGCAGGAAGAAGAGCAGGAAAACCACTTCAACGGTCAGGAAATATTTCTTCTTGGTGCGCCATTCGGCCGCCAATTCTTCACGCTGCCAGTAGGCCAATACGCCGTTAAGAAGGATCAGCAATCCGAGAATGACCGCGATGGTAGTGCGGGTGAAATGAGCACCGCTGGAACTGGCCAGCCAGGTAAGCAATGCCAGCAAAAGCATACCCACCAACCGGCTAAATGGATAGCCGTGGTCGGGCAAGGCGCGCAAAGCCCAGCGCACGAAGGGATAAACGATCAGGCCCAGCAGCAAGATCAGCAGATACCAGGTGATGGCCGCCACCCACTGATTTTGGTTGACCAGAGTAAAGGGATTGAATATCTCAGACCAGGTGCCACCACTTTGCTGTACCTGCTTTTGTGCCTCGGTGAGCTGCAAATTGCCGCTGAACTTCGTTTCTTGCGCAGGGGAGGCAACCACAACATTGCTCAAATCCACCGCGCTTAACAAGGCACTTACTTTGGCGGGGTCATAACTGGCAGACTTCTGGAAGATGAACACCTTGGGGTGATCATAGACGGTGAACGACTCTTCGGCAGATTGATCGTTGATCTTAAGATTGCCCAGATTGGGATCAGATTCAAACACCTGGGTCAACTCAAAACCCAGGTCGCTGCTAAACATGCCTGGCTGCGCCACCCGGTAACACCAGAGCAGATCTTTATCGGCCGGGCAACCGAGAAGAGCGCGGTAATAAGTAATGGTAAGTGGATAGCGTTCGGGAATACGGGTGGTGGTGGCCCATTGGCGGTTCGAAGAAATGACAATCGTATCCGTTTCATTTAACATGGTGGTAAAACGTTCCAGCTTGGCTGAATCGTCTTTCCAGTACACTTCCAGATTGTCCTTGTTCCCATAAAGCCCGTTGGAATTATCCCAAATGTTGTAGCCATACATGCTGAGCGGCAAAGCATCGTCCCAGGAAGATTCGATTGCCAGCATGTTATTGTAGAACGCGAGCGCGAACTCGCTCTGATCAGGCTGTTCGGCCACTTCAAATTGCAGCCGGTAAGTATGATCTTTGACCAGACCAACAGGTGAGTCAAAGGGGATCGTTTTGGTGTCCCCACGAATATCGGTCGTGGCAGCAAAGGTATCACGCAACGTGCCGCTCACAACGGGGGTGTCGGGAAGCGACTGATCGAACAGGGTCACCTTGAGCGTCTTGGGCTGATCGTTCTTTAAAAGATCAACTGCCCGGTTTAGAGTCACGCCCTCCACCTGCCCGCTTTCTACGGCGGTGAAAGCCACCTGATAGGGGCTGCCGGGTTTCAGAGCATATTCAGGCTGTGGCAGCATTTGTGAAACGGTGGAGTTGCCGTTTGAGAAGCTGAGAGAAACATCCCCCATCAACTGCAAGATGCCGCCCTCTTCGGCTACTTCAAAAACCACTTCGTAAGTTTTGGAAGCATCCAATAAAATAGGTTCGCTCAGTGTGACCAGGGTGGCATCCCCGGAGGAGTCGCTTTGCCCTCTAAATGGAGATTGGATAAAGCCGGAGCCCACAAACATATTCTGATCAGTCTCTTTTTCGTAAATAGAGGCGACCAGGGTGAGATTTTCAAATGATTGAGATGGATCAACCGGTTGAATGTACAAAACATGGTCGAGGCTCACTTGAGTGAGGTAACCGCTCGTGACCGGCGTAAAGACATAGGTATAGGGGACCGAGGCACTGATCTGCACACTGTTTTGATAGGCAATCGGCTGGTTCACGATTTCAGAACCAGTGTCCAATTTAACATTGATGGCGCCAGGGATATTCTTGAGGAACCACTCGCTGGCAGCAACACGCGTAACCGGGCGGGTATAAATATTCGAGAAAGCAAAAGCATAGGCACCGGTTGTGCCCAGCACAACAACGGCGGTAAAAATCGCCAGTGCCCGGCGCCAGTTAAAGCTGATGCGTGCGATCTTGCGCGCTTCATTCTGGCCTTCTTCCCAAAGTTTGAAGATTGCCCAAGAAGAGATGATGGCCACAGCCGGGTAGATAGGTTGCAAATAGCGCATGTTGCGCGAAAATGAGAAGGTCTGAGAAAGAAACATGATCATGACCCACACCCAAAGGACGATGTGCTTCTGCCAGTTATCCTTCAGCTTGATCATGCGCCAGGCCATCCAGATCATGGCAGCAATACTTAATAAAGCATAGACCGGGCCAACGCCCCACTTGAAGTAGTTCTCAAAGACGAACGTGATCGGGCGACGCGCCCACTGTAGAGCATAGGGTACGTCCACATTGCCCGCGCTGATATTTGAAAGTTCTTTCAGGCTGCTGATCCACTGCGGGTTGATTTTGAAATTGAAAAAACTTGGCCCTGTAAATGCATAGGGCTGAAAGGTTCTGAACGACAAGAAGGCCAGGATGCCCGCCAACACCAGATTGCGCAGCAAAATGGGAATTTCATATTCCCTGCGTTCCTGCGGCAGGCGTCTGTAATGAATGAACGCCGCCAACGGCAGCAGCAGCATTGCCGGCCAAATGCTCACCTTGCTTGACAAAGCCATGCCAAAAGCAATGCCAAACAGGCCATATAGCCAGAAGGATCCCCAGGCGGTCTTAAGCCAATAGATCCCTTCGGTAGGCGGCACCTCACCCTCATAGGTCGGTTCGATTCTTGGGCTGATGATGCAGACAGCAAAATAGATGGCTAGATATGTAAAGAAGGTGGTAAACGTATCAACGGTGAAAAAATGCGAAAGCTGTATGGGAACAACAGAGAGCGCCAGCAGCAGTGAAGCCACCAATCCCAGGCGGTTGTTCTTATATAAACGTCGTGAGATGAGGTAAACCAAAAGAATCGTGCCCAAATCGAGCAGCCCTGACACCACACGACCGACCAGGTGGATTTCGCCATACCCTGTCTTGCCGACCCACTCGCCGATGTAACGCACCATAATGAGCGGCAGTGTGCCGTAAACGTAAAAACCATAACCGCGATTATTGGGGTTCAGCGAAGAGGTGGAAGTATCAAAATATTCCCCCAGGCTATGAACCGGCTGAATTCCCGACTCGACCATAGTGAGGAAGCGCTCATCAGGGTGCAGATGATAGACGTCATCCCAATTCACCCCGACAAAACGCAGATAGGCACCGATAAGTAAAACGCCCACCAGCAAAAGGTGGAAGACCCAGGGCCAGGAGGGTAATTTGAATTTTTTTGAATTAACCTGCGTTGAATTTGCATCAGGAAGATTCATTCTGCCTTCTTTCAATGCCAAAACCACAACTATGCAAGCTGCTTTGAGGGATCGATCTCAGCCTGAATGGTCTTAAATAGTTTCTCGTATTCTGCCGCTACATAATCGGGAGAATAGCGATCAAACTGTGCGCAATCGATCTTCTTAAGCCGGGGGATATTTTCCAGCACATCCAGAATGGCTGATGCACATCCCTTTGAGTCACCGATCTCAAAGATTCGCCCCATATTGTGAACCTTGACCGGTTGGCGCACCCCGGGCAGATTGGAAGCCACACAGGGAACGCCATTCATCATGGCTTCGATCTGAACCAGACCGAAGGCCTCGGTTGAATTTAAACTCGGCAAAACCAAAACGTCCAAATTCGGATAAAAAGCGGCCATTTGTCTGGGCTGCAGGGAGCCAACAAATTCCCAGTTGCCGCTCTGTTGGTATTCTTCGATGGTAGGCATCAAGCGTTTTAAATAATCTTGCTCCCCGATAATATCGATATAGGGGCCAACAAATTGAACTTTGGCATGGGGGTACTTTGCCAGTACATCAGGCAGGGCGTTCAATAGAATTTCCACCCCTTTTTCAGTAGCGAAGCGCGCGGCCATGCCGATCACCGGGTACTCTTTGTTGGGGTTATGGGTGCGGGCAAAGGCGGAAATTTCTGCCTCGCTTGCTTCGGGTAAGATGACGGGAGGGGTGATGATATGAACTTTGGAAAGGAAATTGCGCAGGTAGCTGGAGTGATCTGCGTAATCTTGAGTATAAGTGACGATTCGATGCGAAAAAATACCTGTAAACTGGTTCATGAAATGAATGCCGATATTGGCTAATTTGCTGATGATTCCGGGCGGCATGAGCAAGTCGCAGTGGTAGGTGGTAACGGTGGGCTTTTTGCGCAAGTAGCCATCAAAAGCCACGCTGGCCGCTTCGAACTGGGGCAGATGCAAAAGCACCGCGTCCGATTGACGCACCAGCCGTCTGGCCATGCCCATGAACTTGGGCATAATGCAGCCCTTGCTTAATCGAAACCAAACGGGCACACGAACGATCTTGACACAATTCACCGTTTCTTCGAGGGGAAGTTGGGGGTCAAAGCGGGCGGTCAGCAATGTGACCTCATTGCCACGTTTGGCAAAAGCCCGTGCCAGACGTTCGGCGTAGATCGTCAACCCACTGATATGGGGGCGGTAATAAGTCAAGGCGATTAATATCTTCATAGCAACCTAAAACAAATTGCGGTTGGCTTTTACCCATTCGATCAAACGGCGAATGCCCTCTTCGGCACCCACTTTGGGCGACCAGCCGAGCGTCTCTTTCGCCTTGCGAATGTCTGAGATGAAAACCGGTTGATCCCCGGGGCGCCAATCGCCCCAGGAGACCTCGATCTTCTTGCCCAACTGTCGTTCAAGAATCGGGCCAAATTCCGTCCAGATCGAGATGGTGTTCTTTCTACCGCCGCCTACATTAAAAATGTTGCCGGCCACTTTGTCCATCTGGTTCAGGGCAGCATCATAAGCATCGAGCAGATCTTCGACGAACAAGATGTCACGCACCTGTTTGCCATTGCCGTAAATCGTGATGGGGTGACCAAGAATGGCCGCAATAATGAACCAGGCTACCCAGCCCTGATCTTCGATGCCAAACTGGCGCAGGCCATAAATGCAGCTCTGACGAAAGACCACGGTCGGCAGCCCATAAATGCGATGGTAATCGCGCACATACTGGTCGCCGGTACCTTTGGAGCATCCGTAGGGGGAATGAAAATCAAGCGGTTGGGTTTCAGCAGCCCCTTCTGGAAGGGATTCGTAATCATAGCGAGTTTCGCCCTCGACCACTTTTACGTCTTCCATGCCGCCATAAACCTTGTTGGTTGAAGAGTATACAAAAGATGGATTATTGCCGCTGGCACGAGCCGCCTCAAGCGTATTGAAGGTTCCCAGCGCGTTGATCTGAAAATCGTTGGCCGGGTCTACCACCGAAGTGGTAACGGCCACCTGGGCCGCCAAATGCACAATACGTGCGGCGTTGGTGGCGGCCTTTTTGATCTCTTCGGCCTTACGTACATCGCCCACCACAAGTTCAAACGCCCGTTTTCCGTGCTTCTCTTGCAACCACTCGAGATTGATCTTTGAACCGTTACGGCTCAGATTATCAAAGATAATTACCTTTTCACCACGTGAAATACACCGATCTGCGTAGTTAGAACCAATAAAGCCGGCTCCACCAGTGATTAAAGTAAAATCGCTCATTTTGTCTCCTTGTTCGCCTCTAGCCCGGGTTCGGTCTCTGAGGAATCCGGTCGAATGTTAATGCTGGCAAAAATGGATCGAAGGCTTTGTCCTTCGCGAATCAATCCCCAAACGCCAAAAATGCCGACCGAAATAAACTGCATGAAGTGCATGAGAATGGCATAAGCCAGCGCACTGGATTCGTCGCCGCCCAGAATCACAACAGCGGCAACGATGGTTGCCTCATACACGCCTAACGATGCCGGGGCTGAAGGGATGGCCGCTCCAAGCGCCAGAATGGCACCCACGAAAGCGCCTGCCCACAGAGGGGCAGCCGGCAATATTTGTCGCACCATTACATTATAGATGACAAACCACGAAAACCAAGTCAGTGCGATCCACAAAAGACTTAAAAAGAATTGTTTCGGGTTAGTTAAAGTAGAGAACCCCTGAATCACCTTGTTTACCGGAGGGACAATGTATTTTTCGAGAATGGGCTTCCCCGCGGCAATTTTTTCAAGCCAGGCCGATACCTTTTCTTGATTGCGGGCTACAAAAAACAGTCCAAACAGCCCCAACACCACCACAACGAGAATTGTCAGTGCAGTCGTCTTTACCCAGCTTAACCCTACCACCAATGGCAGGGTGAGCAATGCCAGTACCGCTGCAAAAGCAATATCAAAGGCCCTTTCGATCACGATGGAAGAAAGCACCTGAAAAGTGCCCAGACCGGATGATTTGCCCACGAATATGGAACGCCCGATCTCTCCGGCCCTGAATGGGAAAAGGTTGTTGAGAAAATATCCCTCGTTCACCCCAAAGAAAGCCTGCGTCCAGGTAACGCCCTTGCCCAGAATGATCTGCCAGGCCTTGCCACGCACCAGCAATGAGACAACGTCCAGGGCAAAGATCGTCAGCAAGAACTGCCAACCGGCCGTTGAAAAGGCTGTCTTCAAATCTTGAATCTGGACGAGTTTGAATACCGCATATAACGCAATCGCGCTGATTAGCACACCCGGCAACCAGCGCAAAAGGTTTTTCCATTTATTCGTCGAAGTTGAACTCACTCTTCCTCCAGGCGCAGCACGGCCATGAAAGCTTCTTGTGGAATTTCAACGTTGCCCACCATTTTCATGCGCCGCTTGCCTTTTTTCTGCTTCTCGAGCAGTTTTTTCTTGCGGGTGATATCGCCGCCATAGCATTTTGCCAACACATCTTTGCGCAAGGCTTTTACAGTGGCACGTGAGATCACCCTGCCGGTAGCAGAAGCCTGAATGGCGACATCAAACAACTGCCGTGGGATAAGAGATTTCAGTTTGGTAACAAGTGCCTGGCCTTTGTGATAGGCGTCTTCTTTGTGAACAATGGCGGCCAAGGCATCCACCGGTTCTTCATCTACGAGGATTTCCAGCTTGACCAGATTTCCCGGTCGGTACTCCAAAAAGTGGTAATCCATCGAAGCATAGCCGCGAGTGCGTGATTTTAACTCATCAAAGAAATCTACGATCAACTCTGAGAGAGGAATATCATAGTTTAGCTGCACACGGTTAGGGGCCGGGTAATCTTGCGAGGTAAAATCGCCCCGGCGTTTGGTCACCAGATCCATGATGGTGCCGTAAAATTCGGTGGGGGTGATGATCTCCAATCGGTACCACGGTTCTTTGATCTCAGCGATCTGGGCTTCATCTGGCAGTTTGGCAGGTGAAGAAATGGTGATCGTTTCGCCGGAGGTCAGCGTCACCACATATTCCACTGAAGGAGCGGTAACCACAATATCGAGGTCATATTCGCGCTCGATGCGTTCCTGAATGATCTCCATGTGAAAGAGGCCCAAAAAGCCGCAGCGAAAGCCGAAATTCAGGGCCTGTGAGGTTTCGGGGTCATACACCAAAGAGGCATCGTTTAATTGCAGTTTTTCCAGGGCTTCTTTCAGCTCTTCGTAATCTTCGCCCTCCACCGGGTAAATACCGGCAAACACCATCGGTTTTGGGTGACGGTAGCCGGGCAGCGGATTAGCCGCCGGGTTATTGGCCAGGGTGACCGTATCCCCCACGCGGCATTCTTTGACCGACTTAAACCCCGTGGCAATGTAGCCCACGTCTCCTGCGTTGAGCATGCCTGTGGGCACCATTCCAGGTGAGAAAACGCCCACCTCAACCGGTTTCAAGTCGGAATTGGTAGCCATTAAGCGCAGCGTGCTGTTCATATTGATCGCGCCGGTCACGACACGGATATACGCAATCACGCCCTTGTAGGAATCGTAATGAGAGTCAAAGATCAACGCCTGCAGCGGGCCATCCTCCTCCCCCTTGGGGGCAGGAATCTGTTCAACGATTGCTTCGAGCACCTGCTCAACATTGACCCCGTCTTTTGCGGAAACCCGTAAAATGGATTCGGCCGGCGTGCCGATGAGCGCTTCGATCTCTTCGGCCACTTCATCCGGTCGGGCAGACGCCAGGTCAATCTTGTTGATGACGGGTAAGATGGTCAGGTTGGATTCAATGGCGAGATAAAGGTTGGCCAGTGTTTGCGCTTCCACCCCCTGGGTGGCATCCACCACCAGCACGGCCCCTTCGCAGGCTTCGAGCGCTCGGCTGACTTCGTAGTTGAAGTCCACGTGTCCGGGAGTGTCGATCAGGTTCAATTCGTACTTCTTGCCCTGATAATCGTAGAGCATGCGAACGGCAGAGGCTTTGATGGTCACGCCTTTTTCGCGTTCAAGGTCCATGCTGTCCAATACCTGCTCCACCATTTCACGGTCAGAGATCGTACCGGTAATTTGCAGCATGCGGTCGGCCAGTGTAGATTTACCATGATCTACATGAGCAATGATACAGAAATTACGAATCGTGTCAGCAGGCATAATCGCAACTAGTATAACCGATTTTCTTCTGGCAAAGGCGAAATCAGAACGGCGCTGAAATTAATCGACAAACAGCGGCGCGATCCAATCAGTAACGGATTTACTTTCGCTTTGCGGAATTTGTAGATGAACCAAAAATTCAGTGTTCCCTTTTGGCCCTAACAGTGGCGAGCGAATCAGCCCTGTGATGGTGTACCCTTCGCTCAACGCCTCTTCCAACACCTCATGCAGCACCTTTTGATGCACTGCCTCATCACGGATCACGCCATCGCCGCGTGCGGTTTCTTTGCGGCCTGCTTCAAACTGTGGCTTGATGAGCGCAACCACTTCCCCTTTGCCAACCTCAAACCAATGCTTGAACACCGGCAAAAAGATCTTTAACGAAATAAATGAAGCATCAATGGTAATGAGAGAAACCGGCTCCTCAAACCCGTTCACATAGCGGGCGTTGGTGCGTTCCATCACCACCACGCGCGGGTCGTTGCGGAGCTTCCAGTGCAAAATGCCGTACCCGACATCGACGGCGTAAACTTTTTGTGCGCCATGCTGAAGCAAACAATCGGTGAATCCACCGGTGCTGGCGCCTACATCGGCACAAATGCGACCCTGCAAGTCTTCCAGATGAAAGGCTTGAATGGCCCCTTCCAGCTTCTCACCGCCGCGTGAAACAAAACGCTGCGGTTGCTCCACCTCGATCTGGGCATGGAGGGCAAATTTTTGGGCCGGTTTAAGCGCGACGACGCCATCCACACGTACCTGCCCGGCCATGACCAGACGCTGCGCCTGGCTGCGGCTTTCTACCAGATGACGCTCTTCCAATAACACGTCAATTCGTACTTTTTCCATGTTTTTTATTGTACTTGCGAAAGGCAAGATGTGATATATTATTCTCATGCTTAAATACCTGTTGAAAGCCATGCGTCCGCGCCAGTGGACAAAAAACGGTTTCGTTTTTGCAGCGCTGGTCTTCGACCGTCAGCTAACCGTTCTGCATTCATTTGAAAGAACGCTGCTGGCTTTTGTAATTTTTTGTTTCCTATCCAGTGGGGTTTACCTCATTAATGACTGCGTGGATATCGAGTCCGATCGCAATCACCCGGTCAAGAAAAACCGTCCCATTGCCTCAGGCAAACTGCCCGTCAGCGTGGCCATTACGGCAGCAGTCATTCTGGTGATCGGCTCGATCATCGGCGCTTACCTTCTGGCGCCCGGTCTGGCAATCATTGCGGCAGTATATTTTGTGATCAATCTGGCCTATTCGATGTGGCTGAAACAGATTCCCTTGATCGATGTGATGGTCATCGCCAGCGGGTTCGTGCTGCGCGTCGCAGCCGGCGTTTCGGTCATTCATGTGCAGCGGTTTTCACCCTGGCTTTACGTGGTTACCACCCTGTTGGCGCTTTACATCGGCTTTGGCAAACGCCGCGCCGAATTAACCGTGCTGACCGACGGGTCTCCCTCCAGTCACCGCAAGGTGCTGGATGGTTACTCACTGGATCTGGTAGATCAGTTGATTACGATCGTATCCGCAACCACGATCATCGCCTATTCGCTGTACACCTTCTCTGCCCCCAACCTGCCAGAAAACCATGCCATGATGCTGACCGTGCCTTTTGTGCTGTATGGCGTTTTTCGCTACCTTTATCTCGTCAAGATGAAGAATGCCGGCGGCGAGCCGGAGGAATTGATCTTAAAAGATCGTCCTCTTCAAGCAACCGTGGCACTTTGGGCACTGGCAGTTCTGCTCATCTTCTATATCTTCTAAAATGCCTGCCATCTCCGTTTCAGCACCCGGAAAAATGATCCTTTGTGGGGAGCATGCGGTTGTCTATCGCCAACCCGCCATCGCCATACCGGTTGAGCAGGTGCAAACCACCACCAAAGTGTTTGCCCGGCCGACCGCTCCACAGGGTGAGATCATCGTTAAGGCCGATGCCATTGGCATTGATGGGCCGATGCACGATCTGCCCGAGACATTTCCCATTCACGCCGCACTGAATCTGATCAAAGCCCATTTTTCCATCGTCAGTTTTCCGGCCTGTGAAATTCGCATCAGTTCCACCATTCCCATAGCCGCCGGGCTGGGCTCTTCGGCTTCGGTATCCGTTTCGCTTCTCAATGCGCTGTCCCTCTTTCTCGGCCATCCCCTGCCCACCAACGAAGTGAACCGTTTGGCCTTTGAGGTAGAAAAGCTGCATCACGGCAACCCATCGGGGGTGGATAACACGGTGATCGCCTATAACCGGCCCGTCTATTATGTTCGCGGCGAAACACTTGAATTCGTCGAGAACACTGCACCGCTGCATTTTATCGTTGCCAACACGGGCGTGGGGGCATCCACGGCTGAGGCAGTGGAAAAAGTGCGCCAGAACTGGCAAAAAGATCAAGCAGCCTATGAAGGTTATTTTGCAGAAATCGGCCAGATAAGCCAAAAGATCCGTGAACATTTGCTGAAAGCAGAAGCCAAAGAAATCGGCGCCCTGCTGACCCGCAATCATGCACTGCTTCAATCGATGCAGGTCTCCTGCACCGAACTGGATACCCTTGTCGAGGCAGCCCTGAACGCCGGTGCACTGGGAGCCAAGCTTTCTGGCGGGGGGCTGGGAGGAAACATGCTGGCACTGGTGGAACCCGAAAGAAGTGACTTTGTAAATGAAGCACTTAAGGCTGCCGGAGCGGTTTCAACGATTGAAACCACTTTGCCGGCATCGAAATGAGCTGATATGGGTGAAATGATTTTTCTCAAACTGGGTGGCTCGCTGATCACGAACAAAGATCAGGCGCATACCGCCTTGAACGATAAAATTGATCAGATCGCAAAGCAAATTGCCAAGTATCGCCGGGAATACCCCGAGAATCGCCTGTTAATCGGTCACGGCTCCGGGTCTTTCGGGCATGTGGCGGCCAAGAAATATGGTACGCGCAATGGCGTTCACACCCCCGCAGAATGGAACGGCTTCTGGGAGGTCTGGCAAGAAGCCCACGCTCTGGACGAGATCGTGCTGGAACGCTTCGCAACAGCGGGCATCCCCACCCTCAGTTTTCCGCTCTCCGCCGCTGGAATTACCCGCAACGGCCAGGTTCAAATATGGTCTACACAACCCATCATAGCGGCTCTCGAAAAAGGACTGCTGCCGATCATTTTTGGCGATGTCGTTTTCGATGAAGCACTGGGCGGAACCATCCTTTCAACAGAAGAACAGATGAAGTATCTGCTCCCCACACTGCACCCTTCGCGCATCCTGTTAGCCGGTCAGGAAGAAGGTGTCTGGCAAGACTTCCCGGCCTGCACGAAACTGATCGAGAAGATCACACCCTCATCTTACCCAAAGGTGCGCTCCGCCGTCTTTGGCTCGAGCAGCACCGATGTGACCGGCGGAATGGCTTCAAAAGTGACTGAGATGATGGATTTGATCTCGAAATACACACAAATTCAGGTTAGAATCTTTTCAGGCAAAGACCCTGATGCCGTTTATAAAGCTCTTGTGGGTGAATCGATTGGCACTGCCTTGATTAACGAGTAACCAGGAGGTCACGATGAGATTCGATCGAAAAGCGCTTGAAGATATTGAAAATAAAATATTAGCCCCTTATGCCGTCCATGCAGCCACCTCCAAAGGCCGTCTGCATGATGAACCCGAACCCGATTACCGCACCTGCTTTCAACGGGATCGCGACCGCATTTTGCATACGACCGCCTTCCGACGGCTGGAATATAAAACTCAGGTCTTTGTCAATTTTGAAGGCGATTATTATCGCACCCGTCTGACCCATACTCTCGAAGTCACCCAAATTGGACGCACCATTGCGCGTGCCTTGGGTGCCAACGAAGACCTCACCGAAGCCATCTGCATGGCACACGATATGGGCCACCCCGCCTTCGGGCATTCGGGCGAGGCCACCCTGAACAAAATGATGCAGGGCTTTGGTGGGTTCAACCACAACCACCATTCCTTCCGCATTGTCACAGAGGTAGAAAATCGCTACCCTGATTTTCCCGGATTGAACTTAAGCTGGGAAGTGCTCGAGGGCATCGTCAAACACGAAACCGAATATGACAAATCGGATGCCTCGGCTTTTTCACCGGAATTGCGCGGGCATTTGGAGGCCCAGATCACCAATGTGGCCGATGAACTGGCCTATACCGCCCATGATCTGGATGATGGTTTGCGCGCCGGCCTGATCACCCCTGAGATGTTGGAAGGCATTGAACTATGGGAAATGGCGGCCAGTCGATTTCGCGCCAAGGGATTTAAGATTGACGACCTGACCCGCCATCAGATCATTCGAGAACTGGTGGGCATCGAAGTAAGCAGCATGATCCGCAGCTCGGCCGAACGCATCGAGAAATCGGGTGTGCAGTCGCTGCAAGAATTGCAGTTGCTGTCTTATAACGTGGTCGGTTTCGACGATGAAATGCTCAAGGTAAACCGCGTGCTGAAAGATTTTCTCTACAAGAACATGTATCGTCACTATCGGGTGATGCGCATGCAGAAAAAGGCTGAAATGGTACTGACCGAGCTCTTCAAGGCCTATCAGGCTGAGCCAGGTATGCTGCCCACACAATTTCAGGGCCTGATCGCTGAGAAAGGCAAAGAACGTACCATCTGCGATTATCTGGCCGGCATGACCGACCGTTTTGCGATCGAAGAGTATCAGAAACTGTTCGATCCTTCCCTCCTGCCCTAAGCGGGGTTACAATGGGGAACCCAAATTCATAATCATTTATTGGAGCTGGAATGAACCAACCCTCTTACTTAACCAAAGAAGGCAAAGAAAAACTTCAGGCTGAGCTTGATTTCTTAAAAGGCCCGGCCCGTGAAGAATTGGCCAAACGTCTCCGCTCTGCCATTCAGCAGGGAGACCTCTCTGAGAATGCCGATTATATCGCCGCCAAAGAGGAACAGGGTTTTCTTGAAGGCAGAGTGCTTGAACTGACCAATATTTTGACCAATGTCATTTTGATCGATGAGAAAAGCGCCTCCAAAGACAGTGTGCAGGTGGGGTCAAAAGTAACCATTCAGGAAGACACCTACCCCGAAGAGACCTATTTCCTCGTTGGTCCGCAGGAAGCCGACCCGGCCAATGGGCGCATCTCGCACAATTCTCCCATCGGGCAGGCACTGCTGGATCACAAAGTCGGGGATGTGGTCGAAGCCACCATTCCCAACGGCAAGATCAAACTCAAGATCGTCAAAATCGAGTAGATCGTCTTTGCTGTTCGTTGAGCAGTTCATTTGGAGCTATCAGGCCAAAGCAGGAATCCACTGCTGCGGCCTTTTTATTTGGTGTTAGAATTTTCCTGAACATAACCGCCGTAACTCATCGAAAAAGGACGAAAAATGGCTTTATATCTGGATTCTGCAAATATTGAAGATGTCAAACAGGCAATGGCATTGGGATTCGTCGCCGGGGTAACCACCAACCCGGCTCTGGTAGCAAAGACCGGCCGCCCGGGCATGGAAGTACTCAAAGAGGTCTTGAAGCTTAGCAGTGGAAACGTTTGGTTTCAGGTAACAGCCGAGGATCTGGATGGCCGTGCCCGACAGGCACGCGAAATCTTCAATTTGGCACCGGATCGCTTGCAGGTGAAGATCGGAGCAACCACTGAAAATATTGGGCTGGCCGCCCGGCTGGCAAAAGAAGGCATCTCTGTGACCGTCACAGCCGTTTCGAGCGCAGCCCAGGCATATCTGGCCGCTCAGGCCGGGGCGAAATATGTGGCCCCTTATGTGAACCGCCTAAGCCGTCAGTTGGGCGATGGCGTGGCCATTTTGCACGACTGCGTTGAAGCCTGCCGCGGCACACAGACGCGCATTATCGCTGCCAGCCTGAAGAGCCCCGAAGAGGTGCTCGCGGTCGTTTTGGCCGGTGCGCACGATGTGACCATCCCGCTGGACTTGATTCTGGCAATGGGGAATCATCCCCTATCTGACAAAGCCATCGAGGATTTTGCCAAGGCGGTTAAAGGACAGTGGCGTTTTTCTTGAAAAATCAGCCGTTGTCTTGCGGTGGATAGATCTTTTCAGGGGCGACGCGCCGTTTGGGGCGTTCGATCAGTTCGAGCATGATGCCAAAATCTTTCTCTGTATCCAGATAGGCGTAATGCCCATCGCCATCGAGACCAAAACCGGAGCCATCCATGATCATCTCGATGCCGGCAGCTTTGGCCTGGGCCAACGACTCTTCCATGTTCTCAACCAGCAACCCCAGATGCTGCACCCCATATCCGCGTGAACGGACAAAATCGGCATAGACGGTACTGCCTTCCATCACCTCGATCAACTCAATGCGCGTGGGGCCAAGATTCGAAAGCGCCAGGCGCATTTTGTATTCTGTGGGTTGACCATGATAGCTCATCTGTTTAACAAGGGGCTTGCCGTAGGTATAAAAGTGCCAGGGGCCAATGTGAAAGGCGTTCCAATAAGCCTGCACCGTTTTGTCGAGGTCTTCGACGACCATGCCAATTTGTGCGACGCCATTATTTAAGAATGGCAGGGGGAGTTTTAATTCGTCAATCATTTTTCACCTGGGATCGATAGAGTGATTGCAGTGCGATCGGTTCGTTAATTATATATGTTTTATCCCTTCGATTCCTTTTTTAAGAAAAAGCTGGCGGTTAATTAAACCGCCAGCCACATTTACAGAATATGGGTCTACCTGAGGTTCGCTTATTTTGGCCAGACAGCCAGTTCAAGCGTAAGCCGTTCAAAATAGCTGCCGGCCGGCATGGCGCCCTGACCGTAAGCCAACTCGATCACACGCGCCTGCAACTGCAGGGAGGCTGTTTCGAGCATGATCTCAAGGCCTTCACTGGCTTCGATGGGTTCACCCTTTGAAGCAAGGCGCTGGCGGGTAGCCAGGTCATTGATGGCGCGCGCGCTCATCAACACCTTGGTGACCGTTTGGATATCGTTTTTGTCAAACAGCCAAACTTCGAAAGCGGACACTTTCTTGGGCTCGCCCACGCCCACGGTATCCGAAATACCCACACCGCATTCACCCAGGAATTCACCGTTGGCGGCATCAATGCTGAACGAGTCATCATAAAGATCATCGCCAATGGCAAAGGTGGTCATAAAATGAGCCGCCGGGGAACTGGGCGCAGTGCCGGTCTTTACGGCCGACGTCTTGGCAGGAGCTGTGTAGCCCGCATCTTCCACCGGTGATTCATAATCCATGTCTTCAGTCGCGGTAGGAACCTGCTCGCGGGTACGGCGATTCTTGAAGAAGAAGATATAGATCAACACGCCGCCGATGGCCAGGAATAAAACGCATAGCAGGCCCAGGAATACGCCGCTCAGGTCGGTTTTGGTCTTCGTAGTCGAAGGGGTTGTGGTTGGCAACAAATTCGTATCGGTCGTGGGGTTAGTGAGGCTACCGCCAGCCAAAGAAGTGAGGGCTGTTTTCAAAGCCACCACTGTTTCATCACTGCCTGAGTAACTGCAGCCACCACCCAAAAGCGAATCAAAAGCAAAAACGGATTGCTGAGCATCCAGGCCCATGAACTCAAGACGGCTCTTGGCCAGGCTGGCATCCTGGTTCACTCTGTAGGAATCAACTACCATGCACAGGTAGTTGGCTTTGATATCCTGGCGCAAAGTGGAAGCATCCAGATCCTTCCACTTGACCGGAAGAAGCCACCACCCTAACACAGGCAACCCGATCAGCAGGCCGATCACCAGACCGGTAATGGCGGTTGCCAACGGGTTTTTGACAAATGACTTAAAAGCACTGCGAATTTTATCCATATTGACTCCTACAAGTCGAACCAATCAGACTTTTCTTTGTAATCATTGTAGAAGATTTTTCCTCTTCTGACAAATCATTTTACCGACTTATTGGTTGCAATATCTATACCTATTCCTGAGCAGACTCGCCGACCTGTTCGATCAAAAAGGTCTCTTCACAGTTCATGCACTGCAATTCACGTTTGTTGGCAACGACCAGGGTGCCGCCGCAGTTCGGGCAGGGTGTGGCAACCGGGCGTTTCCAGGAGGTGAAATCGCAATTCGGATAGTTGGCACAGCCAAAGAAGATGCGGCCCTTGCGCGTCTTGCGCTGCACGATCTCGCCGCCATCTTTCGGGCAGGTCACGCCGATCTTTTCCAAAAATGCTTCGGTATAGCGGCATTCGGGGAAGTTGCTGCAACTGATGAACTTGCCAAAACGTCCCCAGCGAATGACCAGGTCATGACCGCAATTCGGGCAGGCTCTGCCCACCTTTTCAAGCTCAGCTTTTTGCACGGGCATTTCGGCCTGTGCCTTTTTCAACTGCGGTTCAAATTTTTCGTAGAAATCACCGATCACTTTGTGCCAATCGGCGTCGCCTGAAGCCACCCGATCGAGGCCTTCCTCCATGCCGGCGGTGAAGCGTAAATCAACTACTTCCGGGAAGTGATCAACGAGCAGATCATTCACCAGAATACCGGTTTCGGTCGGGGAAAGCCGCTTGGCTTCACGGATCACATAGCCGCGCTGCTGAATGGTCGAAAGGATGGGCGCATAAGTCGAAGGGCGACCGATGCCGTTTTCTTCCAGCATCTGCACGAGCGAGGCTTCGGTGAAGCGCGGCGGCGGCTGGGTAAAATGCTGTTCGGGGAGCAGGCGCAGTAAAATCTGCTTCTGCCCTTCTTCCAGTCCGGCGGGGATTTTAACGTTTTCGCTGTCTTCGGATTTTTGATCTTCATCTTGTGCTTCTTCATAAACAACCAAAAAGCCGGGGAATTTGATGGTTGAACCCGAGGCACGGAAAAGATACTGGTGTTCTTTGCCGGCGGCCGTCACTTCGACCGAGAGAGTGTCGTAAACGGCAGCTTCCATCTGAGAGGCAACGAATCGCTGCCAGATCAACTGATACAGTTTGAACTGCTCAGGTGAGAGATTGGCTTTGATCTTGTCAGGGACGCGCAAGACCGATGTTGGACGAATGGCCTCGTGAGCTTCTTGCGCTGAGACCGCCCGCGTCTTGTACTGCGGCGGCGTGGTCGGCAAAAAGCCTTCGCCATATTGTTTTTGAATAAACTCGCGGGTCTCATTCTGCGCCACTTCAGACACGTTGGTCGAGTCGGTTCGCATATAGGTGATCAAACCGGTCACCCCGCCTTCGCCCAGATCGAGACCCTCGTATAACTGCTGCGCGATCATCATGGTGCGGCGCGCCGTAAAGCCCAGCTTGCGTGAGGCTTCTTGCTGCAAGGTACTGGTAATAAATGGAGCAGAAGGTTTACGGCGGCGTTCGCTCTTTTTGATCTTGGTGATCGTAAAGGGCGCTGTCTCCAGTTCAGCAACGTATGAATCCGTGATCACTTTATTTGATAGATCCGGATCAGTATCATCAATCTTTGCCAGACGAGTGAGATAAGCCTGCCCCTTATTTTTGGGGGTCAGTTCAGCAGCGATGGACCAGTATTCGACCGGATTGAAATCGTCAATTTCACGCTCACGTTCTACGATCAAACGCAGGGCCACCGATTGCACGCGTCCGGCCGACAGACGGCTGCGCACCTTCTCCCACAGAAGCGGGCTGATGGAATAACCCACCAGACGGTCGAGAATGCGGCGTGCCTGCTGTGCATCCACCAGATCCATATTGATCTCGCGTGGGTTGGCGAAGGCTTCATTGATGGCCGGTTCGGTGATCTCATGAAAGACCACCCGCTGTGTGAGCGCGGGGTCAATTTCGGCCGATTCGAGCAGATGCCAGGCAATCGCCTCCCCTTCGCGATCAGGGTCTGTAGCCAGGTAGATCTGCGCAGCTTCTTTTGCCAGCGCTTTTAACTCTTTTACCACCGGGCGTTTTTCATTGGGCACGCGATACTTGGGGGTGAAATTATTCTCCACATCCACAGAAAGTTCTGAGCGCAGCAGATCACGCACATGCCCCACGGAAGCACGCACCGTATAGCCCTTGCCCAAAAAACGACCCACCGTTTTTGCCTTGGCGGGAGATTCGACGATCACCAGCTTGCCGCTGCGTGGTTTTTGCATCTTGCCAGGAGAGACCATTCCCTCATGCTGCGGGGTTTTGCCAATTCGATAAACTTTTGTACCGCAAACACTACAAGTGCCTGTGGTTACCGGCGTGCCGTTTTTATTAAAACCGGCCACCGGGTCTTTGATCTCTCTTTTTGTCTTACATCGCACGCAATACGCTTCTACCATAGCCTCTCCTACAAGAAAGGTGTGAACTGACGTTCTTTAAGATAATTCACGAGGTCTTTTACCTTTTGGCTTTCGCCTCGCGGACAGATCAAAACAGCATCGCCAGTATCCACGATGATCACATTTTGCATTCCCAATGTGACGATCATACGATTTGAGTCGCTTGAGTATACCAGCGAATTTTGCGTGTCCAGCCCAACATGGCGGGCGTTCAAGACGATGTTGCCATTGGCATCGGCCGGGACAACCTCAAACAAAGAATCCCAACTGCCTACATCATTCCAACCCAGGTTTCCGGCAGGCAAGACCGCACAGCGATCCGATTTTTCCATAATACCATAATCAATCGTCTCTGGAACAATGCTGCTCCAGACATCGCGGAAATGCTGCGAGGAGTGATCTACTCCAATATCATTATGAATTGAGATGAGCTTGGTAAAAAGGTCTGGCATCAACTGTTTAAATTTCTCCAGAATAACATCCACTTTCCAGATGAACATGCCAGAATTCCAGCTATAGCCCCCTTTGCGCAGGAATTCTTCAGCGATTTCTGCCGATGGTTTTTCTTTGAAAGCCTTTAGCTCAAAAGCAGAGAACCCTTCAAATGAACCCAGGGCTTTGCCATTCTCAATATACCCATAGCCGGTGCTGGCGAAGGTGGGCGGAATACCCAAAGTAACCAGATGCCCCTCCTCAGCCACCGCTTTGGCCGCTTTCAAGACCGACTGAAATGCCACCACGTCGCGGATGTAATGATCTGCCGTCAAGACAACCATCACCCCCAGCGGATCACGTTTTTGAATGGCCGAGGCCGCCATAGCCACCACTGAGGCAGTACCGCGCGGCATGGGCTCAATGAGGAAATTCTTCACCGGGATCTGCGGGCATTGATTAAATAATTGTTCAGCCTGATCGGCCACCGTCACCACATAAATTTGATCAGGGGCAAATAAGCCATCGAGACGATCTACAGCAATCTGAAAAAGGGTGCGTTTGCCGAACAAGTTGATCGATTGTTTGGGTTTGGCTTTTCGCGAGAGCGGCCACAAGCGCGTGCCGCCGCCGCCAGCCATGATCACAGCATAAAAATGATTTAACATCTATCCAACCTTATAGAGTGTCTTTGTTTCACGGGCAGCTACGTAATTCATGCCACCCACCTGGGTAACCAGCCCTTTAAGCTCCATCATCGTGAGTGTAGCGGAAACTGCCTGGATCGGCAAGCCTGAAATTGTGCAAATCTCATCAATGTGTTTGGGTTCGTGGTCCAGACAGGAGAGCAATTTGCGTTCTTCAGGGCTGGCTGAGATCGCTTTGCGGCTGGCCTGTTTTTCGGGGATCTGTTCCAGCTTCAAAGACTCAAGGATCTCGCTCATGCGCAGCAAAGGACGGGCCCCCTGTTCGATGAGCCGGTTCGTGCCTTCGCTCTGTGGGGCTAGTATACTACCAGGAACGGCAAAAACATCGCGGCCCTGTTCCACGGCGAACTCTGCCGTGATCAAAGCGCCGCTGCGTTCGCCTGCTTCGACGACGATTGTCGCCAAAGAAAGGCCGGCAATGATGCGGTTACGCGGCGGAAAGTTGCTGCTTTCAGGTTGGGTGCCCAGCGGATAGTCGCTGATGACGGCCCCCTGCTGGACGATCTCTTCGGCCAGCTTGCGATGTTCCGGCGGATAGATCACGTCTACGCCGCTACCGAGGATGGCCAGTGTGCGGCCACCGGCCTGCATGGCAGACTGATGCGCAATGGCATCCACGCCACGCGCCAACCCGCTGACCACAGTGACTCCATTTTGAGCCAAAAACCGTGCGATCTCAGCGGCCACCTGGCGGCCATAGGGGGTCACACGACGGGTGCCCACAACAGAAACTGCCCAATCATCTTCCACATTGATCGAACCACGCACGAACAATACCGGCGGGGGCTGGTCAATTTCTTTCAGCCGGCGCGGATAAACATCCTCGTCCCAGGTAATGACCGTCACCCCCTGATCGGCAATCTTTTTCATCACTACTTCCAGGTTGACCTGCTTACGTACCACTAAAAAGTTTTCGACCACACGGGCGGGCAAGCCAGCAGAGATCAGTGCACCTGCCGGAGCATCCCAGGCGATTTCAAGTTTGCCGAAATGCTGCAACAGATTTCTGACCCTCACGGCTCCCACGCCGCGCACTAAGTTGAATCCCACCCAGAATGCTTTTTCTTCCATGAAGGATATTCTAATCCCATATCAGGGGTCGAACCGTGATCACCCGCTTCTCTTTATCTACTTTCAGGATCACATCTTTTATCGCAGGGAGAAGAATTTCTTCTTCTTCCGCGTTCTTGACCACATAAACATCATTCGCCCCCGTGATCATCACTTCAACCAGTGTGCCCAACGGCTTGCCAGCTTCATCTACAACCTGCATATCCAGCACTTCATGCGGATAATGCATGCCCTTTTGCGACTGGCCTAACTCACTGGTCTGAATGTATAACTGCACGTTGCGCATAAACCCTACCTGGTCGCAGTCGTCCAGGCTGTCGAAAGCGAGCAAGGAATTCTGATCCATGCTGCGCACGGAACGCAGCGAATAGGCTTCTTTCTTGTCGCCGATAAACACCATTTTGCCGGCCTTCAAACGCACCGAATATTCGGGGTAGGGTTCAAAGATCACTTCCCCTTTTACCCCATGTGGCCGGCGAATTTTTCCAATTGCAATCAACACAGGCTCGCCCGACTTGGGCGAGCCTGTTTGAGTTTGAGTTTTGTTGTTCGAACTGGTGGGATTCATCATCTCGGTTCTACAACATCCAGTGAAGCCTGTTTCCCTTCACGCGCTGCTGCGACTCGCAAAAGAATTCTCATCGCATTTGCAACTCGCCCGCTTTTTCCGATCACACGGCCCATATCTTCTTTGGCCACGTGCAGTTCAAGATTTTCACGGCCCCCGTTGCGCGATTGATTTACAACCACGCGGGACGGGTCATCGACGAGAGCCAGCGCAATGTACTCGATCAGTTCTTTCACAGCTCCTCCTTGAGAGGTCTTTCAAAACCCGGCTTATGCGTTTGCAGCGTGTTTTTCGTATGCAGTCTTGGCTTCTTCCAGCAAACCTTCGACGGCTTCGCCTTTTTTGAAGCGGGCAAAGCGGTCAAGCAGACCCACTTTGGTGAAGATGCGGCTGACAGATTCGCTCGGAACGGCACCGTTTTTCATCCACTCGTAGACACGATCTTCTTTCACATCAATGGTGAAAGGATCGGTGGTGGGGTTGTAGGAGCCAACGATCTCCAAAAAGCGACCGTCGCGGGGGCTTTCAATGTCCGCAACAACAATACGATAACTGGGCTGGTGTCGCATACCAACTCGGCGTAAACGAATTCTAACCATCGAGCACGTCTCCTGTTTAGTAAATGATCAAATTTGATGTGACCTGAAAACTCCACGTGGCGAGGGGGCGCTGAAGGGGGCGCTTACAACCGCCGTTTCATTTTTGATCACTTGAACATACGGGAAAGTCCCTTCCCGCCTGTCTTCTGTAAGGTTTTCAACAGTCGCTGTGAATCTCTGAATTGTTTCATCACGCGATTCACATCCTGCACATCGGTGCCAGAGCCTCTGGCAATGCGGCGACGCCGGCTTGCGTTGAGCAGATCGGGATTGCGGCGTTCTTTCAAAGACATCGAACTGATGATCGCTTCGGTTTTGCGCAACTGGGCTTCGGCATCTTCGGTGGATACCCCTTTGACCGCCTGACCCATCCCGCCCGGCAGCATATCCATCACCTGGCTCAATGGTCCCATTTTACGCAACTGTTTCAATTGTTGCAAGAAATCCTCAAGGTTAAATTGCCCCTTGAG
The DNA here is from genome assembly GCA_964459385.1 of uncultured Anaerolinea sp. Lineage (GTDB taxonomy): Bacteria > Chloroflexota > Anaerolineae > Anaerolineales > Anaerolineaceae > UBA6107. The sequence continues at coordinate 15,082 of CAYWLG010000009.1, read as the reverse complement.
CATGCGATCCGTCTGGTCTTTTTGGTTCTTTTGATCGAAAGCCGCTTCGGCTTTTTCGATCAGACCAATCATATCACCCATTCCCAAAATGCGCGACGCCAATCGTGAAGGGTCGTACGCCTCCAAAGCGTCAACACCCTCGCCTGTGCTCAGGTATTTGATGGGCACGCCGGTGACACTGCGCACCGAAATGGCTGCGCCACCACGGGCATCGCCATCCATTTTGGCCATGACCAGACCGGTGATCTTCACCGTGTCACGGAAACCCTCTGCGATATGCACGGCTTCCTGGCCTACCATTGCATCTACCACCAGCAGCGTCTCGACCAGGTTGACCTTTTTGGTAATGGCCTGGAGTTCATCCATTAATGGCTGGTCCAACTGCGAACGGCCGGCAGTATCGATCAGCACTACGGTATAGCCGCCTTTTTGGGCTTTATCGAAGGCCCGTGCAGCCAGATCGGGCGGCTTTAAGGACGGATCAGCCACCACTTCCACGCCGATCTTTTCACCCAGGGTTTGCAGTTGTTTCACAGCCGCCGGGCGATAGGGGTCGCCTGCCACCAGCAAAACCCGTTCCCCCTCAGCGCGCAGTTTGCGGGCTAGCTTGGCGGTGGCGGTGGTCTTGCCAGACCCTTGCAAGCCGACGAGCATGACCGCATAAGGTTTTACACCCGTCAAATTCAACCGGGCCGGTTCGCCCAGCGTTTGGATCAACTCTTCGTGAACGATCTTAATGACCTGTTGTGCCGGATTGAGCGCTTTGGAAACCTCTGCTCCCACGGCACGGAGCCGCACGCGGGCCACAAAGTCTTTTACGACGGCATAGTTGACATCTGCTTCAAGCAAGGCCAGGCGCACTTCGCGCAGCATGGCATCCACATCGGCCTCAGAGAGCTTGCCTCTGCGCCGCAGTTGCTGAAAGATGTCGTTCAACCGTCCGGTCAGATTTTCAAACACAGGTCATCCAATTAACAAAAAATATCCGCCCCGATAAGGCAGTCAGGTTAGGATTTTAGCCTTTTGTTGCCGAACGGTCAAGCCTATCTTCATATTAATGGAGGTGCAGAAGCGAATTGGCACCAATAAAACCGAACAAATTCCTAACAAAAAGGCAAATCATTCAAAATTCGTGGTAACTTTTCGCAAAGAAAAGGGTTATATCAGTCATATTTAAGGTAATTTATCCGGAGGAAGAGAAACAATGTCTAAAGTAATGGTCGTGACCGATAGCACAGCCAATATTCCCGCGGAACTGCTGGAAACTCATCCCATCCGCGTTTTGCCCTTGCAGGTGATCTGGGGGCAGGAAATCATGCGCGATGGGGTGGATATTCAACCCACACAATTCTATGACCGCCTGAAAAGTGCAGCCGTGCTGCCCACCACCTCTCAAACCACCCCCGAAGAATTCAAACAGGCCTACGCTGCTCTGATCGAAGAGGGCTATGAAATTCTGAGCATTCACATCTCGTCCAAGTTATCTGGCACTATGGATTCAGCCATCCAGGCCAAAAGCGCCTTCCCTACCGCGAAGATCGAACTCATCGATTCGCTCAGCACCAGCATGGCGATGGGCTTTCAAGTGATGGCGGCCGCCCGCGTCGCCGCAGCCGGCGGCACGCTGCACGACTGCAAAACCGTGGCCGAAAAAGCCAAAGAGCAAACCGGTGTCTATTTCACCCTGAACACGCTTGAGTTCTTGCAGCGCGGCGGACGCATCGGCGGTGCAGCAGCTTTTCTGGGAACAGTATTGAACCTCAAGCCGATCCTGGAACTTCAGGAAGGGCAGATCGAAGCAGTGGAGCGCGTGCGCACCCTGAACAAATCAATTGACCGCCTGCTTGACCTGGTCGAAGAAAAACTGGCCAACGAACCGGGGCCGGTGCGCTTATGCGCCATCCACGGCAATTCGTTTGAAGAAGCCAACATGCTGCTCAACAAAGCCATCAAACGTTTCTCGTCCTCGCTGGTGCGCGAAACCTTGATCACAGATATCAGCCCCGTGCTGGGCACCCATACCGGGCCCGGAGCTTTGGGGCTGGCCTACATGGTCGGGATGTAAGTCATTTTTTAGCCTGATAAAACACCTTGAATGAAGGCCCGGTGGGCGCGTTCGAGGTGTTTTTGTTTGCCTTCTGGTAAAATCAATACCATCCTAATATCAAGAGGGCTTCATGCGAAACTTTCCCAACGTTGGTGTACAGATCGCTGATATTCTTCTCCCGGTTGAAGGAACCGCCTTAAGCAAATGGTCCGTGATCGCCTGTGACCAGTTCACCTCTCAGCCAGAATACTGGCAGCAGGTGGCCGATCTGGTAGGAGACTCCCCTTCTACATATAACATGATCTTGCCTGAGGTCTTTTTGGGCAAAACAGAAGAACAGGCCCGGCTGCGCTCCACCCAGGCTACCATGCAGGAATATCTGAATAAAGGGCTGCTGGTGCAGCATGAGGGGTTGATCTATGTGGAACGCAGTGTAGACGGCAAAACCCGTCATGGCTTGATGCTGGCACTGGACTTGGAAAAATACGATTTCAACAAGGGCTCCCAGTCGCTTATCCGCGCCACCGAGGGCACCATTCTCGACCGCCTGCCGCCGCGCATCAAGATCAGACAGGGGGCCATTCTTGAACTGCCGCATATTCTGGTCTTGATCGATGACCCGGCCGACAAGCTCTTTACCGCCCTAAAAAATGCCAGCCCAAAACTACCACTGGCTTATGATTTCGATCTGATGCAAAACAGCGGGCATCTGCGCGGGCGTTTCGTGAACGACCCTGAGATTGAGAAAATGGTGATTCAGAACCTGGAAGAACTGGCCCGGCCCGAGGTCTTTGAAGCAAAATACGGTGTGGGGAGCGACAAGGGGATTTTGCTCTTCGCGGTCGGCGACGGCAACCACTCGCTGGCAACGGCCAAATCCATCTGGGAAAGCCTCAAAGCGAGCATTGGCATGGATCACCCGGCCCGCTATGCCCTGGTAGAGATCGAAAACGTGCACGACAAGGGGCTCGAATTCGAACCCATCCATCGGGTGCTTTTCAACACCAAACAAGACCCAAAACAAGCGCTGCAGCGTTTCTTCGGTGCCGATATTTCATTTACGCCCGCCACAGGGAAAGAGGAAATGGTCGCCGCGGTAAAAGAAAATCAAACGGGCGAACATCGCTTTGGGCTGATCACAGCCGATGGGTTTGAGATCGTCAGTGTCAGAAACCCCAAAAGCAATCTGCCCGTGGGCACTTTGCAGGCATTTCTGGATGAATGGATCCAATCGGGCTGGGCCGGACAGATCGACTATGTCCACGGTGAAGCCACCGTCTGCGAATTGGGCGCCGGGCGTGATTGCGCAGGCTTTTATCTGCCTGGCATGCCCAAGAGCGACCTTTTCAAGACGGTGATCCTCGATGGCGCTCTGCCGCGTAAGACCTTCTCGATGGGAGAGGCTCACGAGAAACGCTTTTACATGGAATGTCGAAAGATTGTAAAATAATAGAAACCTATTTTAAGGAAGAATCATGAGCGATGCCCCTTTACCGGTAAGAAAACGTGAACTGCCCGAAAACCCTGCTGAGATCAGCGAATTGCTGGGACAGCTTTCGATTGACCAGAAAAAAGTAAAGATCTCAGTGGAGCTCAGCAACGATACCACCCGCCCCGATCTTGATCTGGTATTGGAAGATGCGAACGGAGAAGAAGTGGGGCACTCCACCATTATTGAAAACTTTGGCAGCCACTTTGAATTCACCATGCACGTTCGCCACAGCGGCGTACCCATGCCCTTGCGCTTAACCTGCAAGCTAAGCTATGAAGAAGAAAAAGTGCAATCAGAAAAAACCGTTTTTGTGGAGCAGCTCGCCTGAAGTGAGTTTTACTTTGAAGAAAATCATTTTTTTTGTGGGAATACTCTTTCTATTGAGCAGTTGCAATGCCTCTGAAGCGACTGCTCAAATTGCACCTGCCACCAGTACGCCTGAGGCCACTATCCCCCCCACAATCGCCCCAACAAATTCGCCTTTGCCCACCCCAACTGCCACAGCACTTCCCTTGGTAAGCGAAGCTGTCTTCCCATTACAAGGGCTCGAATTTTCGGACCTGCGCTTCATACTTTCCAATCCTTATAAATTCAAATACCCTTTTGTAGAGGCCTCCGGCTCCGATTACAATCACACGGGCATTGATCTATTTTTCTATACATACAAAGGCTATAACACAGTATTGGGGCACCCCATTCTGGCGGTGCTGCCTGGCAGGGTGGTGGAATCGTTGACTGAACGCTGGCCCTATGGCAACATGATCATGATCGAAACACCGCTCAGCCGGCTCTCCCCTGCTTATCTGGCAGGGATCCCGCTGCCCACTCCTTATTCGGCCGATGAGATTGCGGCCCATTCGAACTGCATCCCTGACCCGGCACGTATTACCTGGTCTCAAACAGAAACTTCCATTTATATTGTCTATGCTCATATGGAATTTCCGTCCAGTTTTCAAGCTGGTGATGAGGTATCGGCCGGGGACGTGATCGGTGCAGTAGGTGCCAGCGGCAATGCAGTAGAAGGAGGGCAACACTTGCACCTGGAAGTTCGTGTTGGTCCTTCTGAGGCAAAATTTGGGGTGATTTCAGATTACATGCCTGATTCAACGGAAGAAGAACGGTACAATTATTGCATCTGGGCATTATCAGAAGTTTTTCAACCCATTGACCCGGTGCTTTTATGGCAAACTCAGGGAGATGCCGGGCAGTAGAAGAAGAGCAGCTTTGGCATGAAAATCAACTGCAAACATTCAACCCCTTCAGTCCGCAATGCGATCTTCTCTGTTGCGCTGCTGCTCTCGCTGGTGGCCTGTTCAAAAGATCAGCCACCTTCTCAAGCGTTAGAGTCGCCCACCCCAGAAACTACATCCGAAATACTCCCCAGCCCAACCTTAACGGTTGAGATTCAGACCACCCCGGTTGCCACGCACACCGCGGTTACGAGCACATCCACTTCCACGCAAGAAGCTGGCATGATCGTCTTTTCGATGGCGGACGGGCTCTATACACATTTATTTGCCTACAACCCTGCCTGGCTTACCCCTTCCCGCCTGACCGCTTATGACTGGGATGATCGCGACCCGGCCATCAGCCCCAATGGCACCCAACTGGCCTTCGCCTCCGACCGGGACGGGCAGTGGGATATTTACATTCTTGACTTTAAAACGGATGGGCTGACGCGCATCACCAACACCCAGACCTACGATGGCGAACCCGCCTGGTCGCCGGATGGACAATATTTGATCTACGAAACGCTCAACGGCGAACACCTCGACCTCATCATCCAATCGGTGAGCGACCCTGAAAGTGCTCCCATCCAATTGACTTCGGATGCCGGCAACAACTTTTCGCCCGATTGGTCGCCCAACGGGCAACTGATCGCTTTTGTGACCGATCGCGCCGGCCGGGATCAGATCTGGACGGCGAATTTGCAAAAGCCAGATGAACGGTACCAGGTGATCGCCGCTTCGGATGAAGCCGATTTCACACATCCCGATTGGTCGCCTGACGGCACAAAGCTGGCCTGGGAGTCAAAAGACCCTGAACAGGAAATCCAAATGGCGGTTGTGTCTGATCTAGATACAGTGACCACAGTTTCACCGGGCAGCCTGCCCGCCTGGTCCCCCGACGGCAAAACGCTACTGGCCGTTTTCAAGCAGCCTGAGAACAATTTTCTCATTGACACCGATATCCTCACCGCCAGCCATTTTTTGCCGGTTTCGATGTTCACCCAAGAGATCAATTCTCTCGACTGGCAGGGCGGACGGGCCAGTGAGATCATCGGCGATTATGCCGGCCTGCAAACGTTTTCTGAGCCTGGCCCGCTCTTCACCCCCAAAGAAGACCTGCCAGCCTCCAGCACCGGGCGCAGCGGGGTCGTTGCGCTGGATGGCGTAAAAACCGACAACCCCTACCTGGCGGATTCAGCCAACGAGTCTTTTAATGCGCTGCGAAGTGCAGTGGGGAAGAAACTCGGCTGGGATTATTTGAACGCCCTCGACAACGCTTATCTGCCCATCTCCGCCCCGGCCTCCCCCGGCATCGCTGAAAACTGGCTTTTTACAGGCCGTGCCATTGCCGTCAATTCAGTGCCACTGGATGCTGACTGGATGGTGGTAACCCGTGAAGACTACGCCGGGCAAACCTACTGGCGCGTGTGGCTGAAGTGCCTCAATCAGACCGGCGGCTGCGGCGAGCCGATCCGTACCTCGGTGTGGGATTTCAGCGCGCGCTATTCGGGCGACACCGTGGCCTACGAAAACGGCGGCAAGCTCACCCAGGCGCCTGCTGGCTACTGGTTTGACTTCACCGAGTTTGCGCATCGTTTTGGCTGGAAACGCCTGCCCGCCCAATCGAACTGGCGCTATTATCTGAACGGGTCGTTTTTTAACCTGTTTGTTTTCAAACAAAACCTGACCTGGCAGGAAGCCATGCTGGAATTTTATCCGCTTGAAGCACTTGAGGCTGCCGGTTATGCCGCCCACTGATTGGAAGAAGGCAGTCTTCATCCCCCTGCTGGCAGTTCTGCTGGCTGGCTCATTGTTGCGCGTCTCCTATGCGCAAGATGGTCAATCTACTCCCCTGCCGCAACCCACTCCAACTGAAACGGTGCTTGAACTGACCTTTCCGCCTGCCGCCGATCACCCGGCCTCTGACTGGCGTGCCCCCCTTTACCCCATTCCCTTTGCGCTCAGTCTGCACGATCACTTCTATCTGGATCGTCCCATCGGTGTGGATGCGGTAAACTGGCCGCTGCCTGAATATCGCTATGGCTATGTAGAATCTGAGACCGACAAACCCCACACCGGTGTGGATATTGATGCAGCCCTGCATACGCCCATCCTGGCTGCGGCCGACGGCAAGGTGGTCTTTAGCGGATACGGGCTGGCGCTGGGACAGGGTAACAAGAAAGACCCCTATGGCATGGCCGTGGTCATCCGCCACGATTTTTCCTTTGAAGGCAGTTCATTGCTGACAGTTTATGCCCACATGGAAAAGATCACCGTGGAAGTGGGAGAGTACGTAAAGACCGGGCAGCAGATCGGTAACGTAGGGATCACCGGCAATACCACCGGCCCGCACGTTCATTTTGAGGTGCGCCTTGAAAAGAACGACCTTTACACGGTGCAAAACCCCGAGCTTTGGATGGCGCCGCCGATCAATAACGGGCTGCTGGTGGGGCAGATCAAAGACAATTATGGTTACTTTCTCAGCGGGCGCGAACTCAAGGTGCAGTCACTTTCAACGAATGCCTTCTGGACCATCTACACCTACGCCACCCCATCAGTAAACAATGATGCCTTCTACAAAGAGAACATGGTGTTGAGCGATCTGCCTGCCGGAAAATATGAGATCAGCTTTTGGAACAATTACAAATACAACCAGATCTCCTTTACCATTTCTCCCGGCGCCGTTACCTTTCTGACCTATTCGCCAGTGGCTGGTTTTGAGATCACACAACCGGAAAATGAACCCTCCAGCGATTTCGTTCAGCCGGTCAAATAAATTAAATCCGCTTAATCCCGACCTTGACAATCCTTCAGAGGTGCCTGATACTTCAAAAGTTAATTAGTTTTGGAGGATATACCCTATGAAGCAAAGAAATATCGTCGTTTCTCTGGTGGCAGTCATTTTGACGGCTCTTGTTCTCAGCGCGTGCGGTTCTGCTGCGCCCACTGAAGATGCCAATATGAAATTCACCGAGATCGCATCCACCGTGCAGGCGCAACTGACTCAAAATGCCATGCTTACCCCCTCGGCTACCCCAACCCTCGAGGCAACTGCTACGCCAACTGTTGAACCGGCTACGGCAACCCCTACCGGCCCCACCCCGACCCCCATCACCCCCACGGCCACCATTCCCCTGTCAACCGGGGATAATTCCAAGTTCATCAGTGATGTGACCGTGCCGGATGGCACTCAATTCAAGACCGGCGAGAAATTCACCAAAACCTGGTTGATCCAGAATGTTGGCACCACCACCTGGACCACCCAATATAAACTGGTCTATGTGGATGGATTTACCGGATCGAACAACACACTTTCAGTTAATCTGCCCAAAGAGGTGAAGCCGGGTGAACAGATCGAAGTCAGCGTCAACTTTACGGCTCCTGCCAGCAACGGTTCTTATACCAGTTGGTGGCGCATGTACAGTGCCAATGGCGTAGTGTTTGGCGATCCCTTCAGCGTGGTCTTCAACGTCGGCGCAACCTCAGCCACTGTTGCCCCCACTCAGTCAGGTACCAGTGCCGCCACGGCCACCACGGCTGCAACCGCAGCCAGTACAGCGACCACAGAGCCTACCGCCAGCGGCACATAATCCGGTTATCAAACTCATTCAAGTGCAATGAAACAAGTCGTTGAGAAACCACTCAAAGAAACCATCAAAGCCAGGGCGATAAACCTTGGCTTTTCTTTATGTGGTGTGACAAATCTGGAACCCCCTGAGCAGTTTCCCCGCTATGAAGAATGGCTGCAGCACGGTTTTCATGGCGAAATGGCTTATCTTGCCTCTGAAAGGCACGTTGAACCCCGCAAAGATCCTCAAAGAATCGCACCCTGGGCGAAATCCATTTTGGTGCTGGGTTGGCCCTACGCGTTGAATCGCAGTGATTCGTCTGAGCCAGCCGGGCAGATTGCCGGCTATGCCAGCGGCGAAGACTACCATACAGCGCTGCCGCGGCTCATCACAGCCTTGATCGAAGAGGTTAAAAAGGAGCTTGGGGTAAATTTCGACTTTCAAATATTCACAGACAGTGCGCCCATTCTGGAACGCGAACTGGCCAGCCGGGCCGGCCTGGGCTGGATCGGCAAAAACTCCTGCCTGATCTCGCCCAAAAGCGGATCGGCTTTTCTGCTGGCCGAAGTTTTTTTGGACTGCGAGCTCAAAGTGGACACGCCCTTCATCGCCGACCACTGCGGCACCTGCCAGCGCTGCATTCAAGCCTGCCCCACGCAGTGCATTCAACCCAACCGCAGCATTGATGCTGCCCGCTGCATTTCAACGCTGACGATCGAAAACAAAGGAACGATACCCGACGAGTTCATCCCTCTGATCGGGAACCACCTCTTCGGCTGCGATCTCTGCCAGAGCGTTTGCCCCTGGAATCACTTTGCCCTGCCGGCAGCAGAGGCTGCTTCACTCTCGCCAGCTCAAATGATCGATATGCTGCCTATGGATGAAGCCGAATTTAAGTCCTATGCGGATGGTCGAGCGATCTCACGCGCCAAACGGCGCGGCTGGATTCGTGATCTGTGTGCTGTGTTGGCAAACCTGAAAGCGGTTGCAGCCATCCCGACACTGCAAAAGCTGCTGCAAGAGGAAGCCGACCCGATCATCCGCGATTCCGCAGCCACGGCGCTCAAACGACTTACTTTAGACCATTAAAAAAACGATTCCTCCAAGATGAGGAATCGTTTTACTGTCAAAGGGATCTGTTTAACTTAGGGGGTCGGTGTCGGAGTTTTGGAGGGTAGCGGTGTGACGACATTCCCCTTGGTGCTGGTAGGTGCCAAAGTTGGGGTGCGAGTGGCCAGCAAATAACGAACCTTCAACTCGTCTCCCACCTTGATGTCGTTCTCATCGGTGATGCTGTTCAGGTTCTTGATCGACTCGATGGTGCTGTCGAATTTATCGGCGATGGATTGCAGGGTATCGCCCAATTTGACGGTATAGAGAATGATCGTGCCACGTGCCAGGTCTGTCGGGAGCGGAGTTTCGGTAGGTAGCTCAGCATTCTGCGCGGGGATGATGATCGTATCGCCCGGATTGATGGGGCACTCGCCACCGAAATTATTCACTTGCAGCAAGACCAGCAGATCGACCTCAAACGCATTGGCAATGGACCAGCAGTTATCGTCTTGCTGAACCACATACTGCTGCGGACCGGCGGGTGTATTCGTGGGGGTAGGTCCCTCGGTTGGGGTGATCGTGGGGGTTTCGGTCGGCAACTGCGTTAGCGTCGGGGTAAACGTGATGGTCGGCGTAGGGGTATCGGTGGCAAACATGGCCACGAAAGGATTGCGAGCCCCCGAAACCACCATTACGATGATGAGAATGCCCAATAGCGCCAAAAAGCCCGCCAATGCACCAAGGAAGAAGGGCATCATCTGCTGCCTTTTATTATTCTTGTTGATCACATTCTTGGGTGTAAAGTTTATGCTCATAAGTTTCCTATTCAATCCAAATTGTTGATTCTATTTCGCAAAATGTAATTCTACTAGGATTTATTGTCAAGGTCGAGATTTGTGCAGAGAAGGTCCAGATAGCGATGGACGATTATTTGCATCATACCACAGTTTACGGGCATTTTTCGAAAAAATAAATCGTAACAATCTGCGCATGTTATAATACTTTCATCGAACTTACCTACCAAGTATTTTACGGAGAAGAGATATGGAAATCACAACATCCCAATTCAAACACTGCGATCTGGTAAAAGTAAGTGGACGTATCGACAGCGGTACCGCACCAAAATTTGCCGAGGAATTAACCAAGATCACCAGCAATGGACATTTTAAGATCGTCATTGATCTGAGCGATGTTCAGTTCCTTTCCAGCGCCGGACTGCGCGTCTTGATCTCTACCCTGAAGAACTGCAAACGATACAATCGGGGCGATGTGGTACTTGCAGCCGTTCCTGCCAATATCCTCTCCGTGTTCGATCTTGCCGGGTTCACTTCCATTTTCAAGATCTTTGATGATGTCACAACGGCAGTTGGTGAATTCTAAACTTTGAGCAATATGCCTACTCAAAAATTCCCGGGCCGGTATGAAAGCCTGGAAAAAATTGCGTCTTTCATCCGCGCTGAGGCAGAAACCACCTCACTTTCTCATTCGGATGTTTTTGCTGTCGAGACCGCTGTAGATGAGGCGGTCTCGAATATCATTGAGCACGCCTATCAGGGGGAAGACAAAGGGGAGATCGTCTGTATTTGCCTGAGTGATCCCAACAGCATTACGATCACGCTGGAAGATACGGGGACACCCTTCAACCCGGATTCAATCCCCATCCCCAATCTCAATGTTCCATTGATGGATCGCACCGAACACGGGTTGGGAATTTACATGATGCGCAAGTGGATGGATGAAGTGCATTATGAATTTAACAAAGGGATCAATCGCGTTACCATGGTGAAACGAGTCAAAAAGCAGGCGGAATGAGCGGCATTTCACAAGAACCGGCATCCATTTGGAGGCAATTTCTTTCGCTGGGCGAAGATCTGCTCAGCCAATCAGACACGCCTTCGATCTGCCGCCTGTTGGCCGAACGAGTGAGTGAACAATTCAACTGCCAGACCGAACTGTTTCTCGTTGAACCGGCTTATCCCCTCCCCGGCGAACCGCCCGTACAAACCATCCCCTCCATAAAACCGCCAGAGATCGTGCAGAAAGTTCACCGCAGCAAAGTGGCCGCGGTGAATGCGAGCGACAAAAAAAGGGACAGCGTTTATCAAAAAGCGCTGCCGCTGATGACACAGGAAACCTTGCTGGCCATCCTTTTGGTCACCCGCCCGGTCGAACAACCCTTTACCGAGCAGGAGCTTGAACTGCTGGATGGCATCGGCTCTTACGCGGCCATTTCCATGCAGATCACCCGCCAGGTGACGTTGAAAAACTGGCGCTACGATCAGATCGCTCTGGTACGCTCGGTCAGTTCACAGATCGCCAACGTGCTTAATCTGGATGAGCTTTGTCAGCGCGTAACCCAATTGATCCAAAGTTCGTTTGATTTTTATTTTGTTTCGATTTTTACGCTGGAGACTGGGACCAACACACTGCACTTCCGTGCCAGTTCAAGCGACGGACAGCGTGGCGCAGACTTAAGTCAGGAAAACATCCAAATTGGCAGCGGCCTGATCGGCAAAGCAGCGCAAACGGGCGAAGAACTCGTTTGTCGCGATGTAGCCAAAGACCCAAACTTTAAAGCCACCATTTTGCTGCCCAAGACGCGTGCCGAAGCCGTTCTGCCGATTATGATCGAAAACCGTGTGTTGGGGGTGCTGGATATCCAAAGTGATCGCCTTGAGTCTTTCCATGAGAGCGACATGCTGGTAATCCGCTCACTGGCTGATAATATCGCTCTGGCCGTTGAGGGCGCCCGTCTGTACAACGATCTGGAACGCCGCGCCGAACAGGTGAAAGTCATCCTTGAGGTCAATTACGCCCTCTCATCAATTTTGGATCTGGAATCGCTGCTTGAAGAAGTGGTAACCCTCATCCATGATCGCTTCAATTACCCCTTCGTACACATTTTCACCGTGCATACCGGCCGGCGCAAGGTCATCTACCAGGCCGGCAGCGGCAAGCGTTCGCGCCACTTGCGCATGAACTCTTTTGCTTACGATCTGGATGCACCCAAGGGACTGATTCCACATGTGGCGCGCACCGGGCAGCCGATTCTGGTAAACGACATTGAAAAAGAGCCCCTTTATCTGCCATCCAAGTTACCCCCTCACGACACGCGTTCTGAAATGACCATTCCCCTGGTATTCGGCAACGACGTATTGGGCGTTCTGGATATCCAATCAGATAAGGCCGGTTCTTTTGATAATCAAGACCTGGAACTATTTGAAGGCCTGGCCTCGGGGATCGCGATCGCATTGAGAAACGCTACTCTCTTCCGCAGTGAAAAATGGCGCCGCCAGATTTCGGACAGTTTTCAGGATGTGGCCGGCCTGCTTTCTGCCAACATTGAATTGAACGATCTTTTTGACCGTATTCTCAGCGAACTTGAAAAAGGCCTTCCCTGCGACGCTTCTGCCATCTGGCTGTTGGATGAGAAGACCGATAAGATCGACGAGAATGTGCAATCTTTGCGCCTGGCGGCTGTGCACGGTGTTTCACGTCAACGGGTGGTGAAATCACGCATGGATTCTGAAGAGGTGCGACAAAGCCTCGAACACTCGCTCGACAGCATGGACCCGGTCATTCGCCGCCCCAATGGCCCCTACGGGCCGCTGGGGTACTCTCTCAGCTTCCCGGCAAATTATTCATCCATTGCGGTACCGCTTCGGGCAGGTGAAAACGTTCTGGGGGTGCTCACCCTGGCCCATCACCTGGACGGGCGTTATGGTTCTGAGACCTCGGCCATTTCGCAAACCTTTGCAAACTACGCTGCCGTAGCCATTCAAAACGCCAAACTCTTCGCTTCAGCGCAAAAAGAAGCCTGGTCTTCAACGGTGCTGCTGCAGGTGGCAGAAGCCACCCAATCCATCAGCAGTGAGGAAGAACTGCTCAACACTATGTGCAGGTTGACCCCGCTGTTGGTCGGGATCGATCAGTGTGCTTTCTACCTCTTCAATTCTGAAGAAGAAAATTTCGAGATGAAAGCCTGGTATGGTTTTCACCCCGGCGATGAAGAACTTAAAGTAAACGAGGTGAATGCACTGCCGCTGCTCAAATTACAAGCAACTGCCACCAGTGTGTTCGTGCAAGATCCGGTCAACGAGTTGAAGCTCCCTTCGTTCAGACACTCTGAAGAAGAGAACACGGTGGTTCTCCTCCCCTTGCTGGCACACGATGAGGTACTGGGCGCATTTTTGATCTCGCACAAGGCAGATACCGAAAGCGGCGCCGAGAACAAGATCAACGATCAAACGCTGGCCATTTTGCAGGGAATTACCCAACAAACCTCGGTGGCGCTTGAAAATATTCGTCTGGTCGAGACCCGACAGGAAGAAGCTTATATTACAGCCGTATTGCTGCAAGTTTCTCAGGCGGTGGTCTCCCAGAATAATTTACGCGATATTTTGGATACCATTGTTCACCTGATGCCCATTTTGGTGGGCATTGAAACCTGCGTGATTTACCTTTGGGATAAATCATCCGAAAAGTTTCTGCCCTCCCAGGCCATTGCACCCTCACATGCCTTACACAAATATCTTGAAGAAAAAGCTTTCTTGCCCGGCGAATATGCCCTGTTGGATGATATGCGCTCCACCCAGAAAATGGCCCTGTGCAAATTGGACAACCCCGATCTGCCCCCAGAAAGCTGGACGAAGATCACCAGCACGAATGTTGAGAATGACCCAACCCAGGTTCTCGAAAACGGCCAGAACTGGCTGATCGGCCTGCCCCTGAATGTCAAAGGAGAGTTTTTTGGCAGTCTAGTAGCGATCGAAAAGGAAGTGCCGGCAAAATTTCAGGCCAAGCGTATCGAGCTTTTGATTGGTGTGGCGCAGCAGATCTCACTGGCCATTCAGGATGACCGTTTGAAACAGGAGATGATCGGTCGTGAACGCGTAGAAAAAGAGATGCAATTGGCCCGCGAGATTCAAAAATCGTTCCTGCCCGACCAACTGCCGCAAAGCGATGGCTGGCAGTTCGATCTGCGCTGGGACACCGCCCGTGAAGTAGGCGGCGATTTCTACGACATGTTCATGACCCACGACAATCGTATTGCCTTCTCCATTGCCGATGTTTCGGATAAGGGGATGCCGGCGGCCCTTTACATGACCGTTACACGCACGCTGATCCGTGCCAGTGCACAAAGCCTGCATTCCCCGGCCCGTGTGCTGGAAAGGGTGAACGAACTGCTGGTGATGGACAGCAAAGACAATGGCATGTTCGTGACCACCGTGCTGGCTTACCTCGACACTCAAACGGGCGAACTGGAATATGCCATTGCCGGGCATAACCTGCCCCTGCATTATCAGGCCAAAACCAAACTGGTCAGCCCACTTAAAAAGGATGGCATTGCTTTAGGCGTGATCGAAAACGCCAAATACCTCGATCAAAAGCTGCAACTCGACCAGGGAGATACCCTGCTCTTCTACACCGATGGCGTGACCGAGACCTTCGCAGTGGATGGAAAACAATTTGGCGAAGAAGGGTTGATCCAGGCGATCAAGGCCACGATGAAGAAAACACCCGATCACTTCCTGTCCAGGCTGGATGAGCAGATCAAGGCTTTTCGCGGCAGCGATGACCTCTCGGACGATGTGACCATGATCACCATCCAACGAAAATAAAACCTCTTGTGAGAAATGTAATGCACCCCATTAGTTGGACAAAAGTTAAGTAATTTGGAAGGACTGAGTTC
>CAYWLG010000008.1:0-181020 GCA_964459385.1 uncultured Anaerolinea sp. | reverse complement strand
GGAATCGAACCCATAACCTACCACTTACAAGGCGGTTGCTCTGCCGATTGAGCTATGTCGGCGGGTAAGTTTTTAAGTTTCGAAATAGCGTGAAAAATTATACCAAGACACTTCACCAAAGGCAAGGTATTCGAATTTTTCATTTTTACCCGTGTTACTACAAGCCGTTAGTTTATATCAAATGGACGCAATTACGTCAAGGATAATGTGTTCTAACTTTCAAATTTCTTCCGATTTCTTAACCGCCGCCATTTTTACAAACTCATCCACCCCCACCATTCGTAAAATCCGTCCCTTCAGGCGCCCGAAACAAGCTCTGCCGGCATCAGGGTTCAATTGAGACGGGGCTGATAACGCAAATTCTTTCCCTTGCCACCTCAGTTCGGCTCTATTGGCCGCCTGAACATTCTTGTACCAGTCCACGCCTGAACCGTAGGTCAGCGCAAAGACAAATCCGTCTTCACTGGGCGCAACCATGATGGGAATCGGATAGGCTTTGCCGCTCTTGCGGCCAAAATGGGTCAACAAAGCGATCGGGCTGTGTGCTTTGCCGGCAAGATGGATCATCATTCGGTTGGTAAAGCGTTTATTGACATAGCGGATCTTATCAGCAATGGGCATGACACTCCTAACTGGCCTTGAGTTGAGTAGAAAAGACGGTAACGGCCTGACCGCTGAGATAAACCCGCTCCCCGCTGACGCGCACTTTCACGACGCCCCCTCGTTTCGAGGCCTGATAGCCGATCATATTATCTTTATGCAGCCGCTGCTGCCAAAACGGCGCCAGCGAACAGTGGGCCGAGCCTGTCACCGGGTCTTCATCAATCCCGATGGCGGGAGCAAAGAAACGTGAAACAAAGTCGTAAGGGGGCTTACTACTGGGGGCCGTGACGATAAGCCCGTGCACAGAGACGGAGGCGATCTTGGCCATATCAGGCTGCATGCGCCGAATCAACTGCTCGTCTTCATAATAATAGAGCATATTTTCCCCGCTCTTGTAAACCTCGTCCGGCGGAACCTCAACTGCTTCGATCAGACGCTCGTTTTCACCGCTTTCTTCACACTTGCGGGCCGGGAAATCGAGTTCGATCCAGTCCTGATGGGCGCTGGCCGTCAACAACCCCGAACGGGTATGAAAACGAATGGGGGTCTCAAGTGGGGCGAATCCGTTCTCAAAAAGCACATGTGCAGACGCCAGCGTCGCGTGCCCGCATAAATCCACTTCCACTGCTGGGGTGAACCAGCGCAGGTCAAACCCATCCGTGGCTTTCACGAGAAAGGCGGTTTCAGAAAGGTTCATTTCTGCGGCCAGCGCCTTCATCCAGCTATCGGGCTGCACGGCCGGCAGCAGGCAAACTGCCGCCGGGTTACCCTTAAACACCTGATCGGTGAACGCATCCACTTGAAAAAGCAAAATCTCCTCTGTCATAAAGAGAACCCCTCCGTGTCCGCTCAGTCTTTGATCTCTCCGCCGTGAAAAGCCAGCCAATAAACTCTTTCACCATTATAGAAGATCTCTTCTTCCCCGCTAAAGCGGTTCAATTCGCCGTTCCACTTGCAGCCATAATCAAAGTTACCGGCGCGGAATTCGGCCGGACCGCGAAAAGGAGCCTCGCGCGGCACACGCATGAGGACAGCTTTTAAGAACTCACTGAACCCTTCTGGAATCTCCCCCGTCAGCATCTTGCCGTAATAGTTCATACCCCAGACTGGTGTTTTCTCGCTCCAAACGGCTTCTTCCCCAATAAAATGAAAGCCGCCCAGGTAAGTGTCGATGTAACTTAACTCGCCTTCATTGTAAGTCAGATCGTGAGAAGAAGGCCGGCAGGTGCTGTCTGGCGCCCGACCAGAAGCGTAGGTTGCATGTTTTGCGTGGATCAAAAATTCCAAGAATGTGTTGGTATCCATATTATGTCTCCTTACACAGGGAGAGTTTTTTGCTTGTAAAATAATTATATCGGATATATGTTCTAAATCAAGCAAATTATGCTACAATCTTGCTATGGACCTATTCGAACATGCCATGCAAGAAGAAATGGATCACGAAGCCCCGCTGGCGGCCCGCCTGCGGCCGCGCTCGCTGGATGAATTCGTCGGGCAGGAAAACATCATCGGCGAGGGCAAATTGCTGCGTCGCGCCATCACGGCCGACCGGCTGTTCTCTTCGCTCATTTTCACCGGCCCTCCAGGCACCGGCAAGACCACGCTGGCGCGCCTGATCGCCGCCCATACGCAGGCGCACTTTGAAAGCATATCGGCCGTGCTGGCCGGGGTGGCCGAGCTGCGCAAAGTGATCGCCGAGGCCACAGAGCGCAGAAAGCTTTATCACCGCCGCACTCTGCTCTTTGTGGATGAGGTTCACCGCTGGAACAAAGCCCAGCAGGATGCCCTGTTGCCCCACGTTGAAAACGGCATGATCACCCTCATTGGGGCCACCACGGAGAACCCTTATTTTGACGTGATCCCGGCGCTGGTATCGCGTTCGCGCATTTTCGTGCTCGAACCGCTTAGCGAAGCCAACATGCTTACCATCATCGACCGGGCCATCTCTGACCCTGAGATGGGCTATGGCAAGAAAAACGTCCAAATGGATGAAGACGCCCGCCATCACCTGGCTACCGTCGCCGGCGGGGATGCCCGTAATCTGCTCAATGCCATCGAATTGGCTGTTGAATCCACCCCACCCGAACCCGATGGGAGCATTCATATCACGCTGGATATCGCCCAAGAGTCCATTCAGCGGCGCGCCATCCTTTATGACCGCATGGGAGATGCGCACTACGACACCATCTCGGCCTTCATTAAGTCTGTGCGCGGTTCAGACCCCGATGCAGCCCTTTACTGGCTGGCCAAGATGATCCTGGCCGGCGAAGATCCGCGCTTTATTCTGCGCCGCCTGATCGTGCTTTCCGGCGAAGATATCGGCCTTGCCGACCCGCATGGCTTGCAGGTGGCTGCTGCGGCCGCCTATGCCTTTGAATACATCGGCATGCCAGAAGGTATTTACCCGATCGTAGAAGCCACCCTATATTTGGCCACGGCGCCTAAATCGAACACCGCCACCTGTTTCTTTGAAGTGCGCAAAGAGATCGAAGAACACGGCACGGGGGCCGTACCCACCCACTTGATGGATGCCAATCGCGATGCCAAGGGGTTCGGTCACGGCAAGGGGTACCAATATCCGCACATGTTTGAGGGGCACTTCACCCCCCAGCAGTATCTGCCCACCGGTTTATTGGGCACCGAGTTCTATAAACCCTCTGACCAGGGCTATGAAGCGCAAGTCTCTGAACGCGTCGCTCGCTGGCGCAAAGCCCAGGCGCAGGCACTGGGCGTCGAGAAACCACCTGAGGCAAAATGACCCTCTTTTACTTGGTGCGCCACGGACGAACGACCGATACCGGGGTGCGCATCACCGGCTATCGCCCGGGCGTCCATTTGGATGAGTTGGGCATCGCACAGGCACAAAGTGCCGCTGCAGCACTGAGTCGTCAGTCCATTCAGGCCCTCTACGCCAGCCCGCTGGAACGCACCCGGGAGACCGCTGCTTACCTTGCCAGTGCCCTGAACCTTACCGTTCAGATGGCTGATTTTCTCAAAGAGGTTAACTTTGGTGACCTGCAGGGATTGGGGCCAGAGCTGGCCGAATCCCCCGTCTGGCAGCAGTTTAGTTCACACCCCGCAAGTGTGGTCTTTCCAGGCGGCGAATCGGTCAAAGCGGCCCAGCAGCGTATTGTGGACGGCTTAGACAAATTATCTGCCTTACACGGCGAGGAGCCAATCGCCTGTTTTGCACACTGCGAGATCTTGCGTCTGGCATTGGCACACGCCCTAAAAATGCCCCTCGACGAGTTTGTGCGCCTCACGGTTGACCCCGGCAGTATTTCTTGCGTTTTGTGGGAAAAAGACCATCAAAAAGTGTTAAATCTCAATATCCATCCTAAAAGAGAACTTTTTAAGTAAAAGGATGCCGTTTTTGGCATCCTCGTAAGATTCTTAGATCAAAGCTCTTTCAAATAGGCCAGGGCTTGCCTGACGGCCATCGCCCGATGACTAAAGTGGTTCTTTTCTGCCAGTGTCAACTCTGCCAGGGTCTTGCCGGCGGCCGGGATGTAAAAGAGCCGGTCATAGCCAAAGCCAAACTCACCACGCTCCTCTTCATTGATCTCGCCAAATACATCCCCTTCAAACAAGCGCGGCTCGCTTTCTGGGGCGGCCACTGCCACCGAGCAGTGAAAATGGGCCGTCCAGGGTTTGGCGAAACCCTGTAATTCGCCCAGCAGTTTGGCCCGCCGCGCCGCATCCGAATCGGCATAACGGGCTGAATAGACTCCAGGTCTGCCATCGAGTGCATCCACTTCGAGCCCGGTATCATCTGCCAGGCTGATCAGCCCGCTGGCATGGCTATAAGCCCGCGCTTTGAGCAGGGCATTCTCGTCATAAGTATTCCCGTTTTCTTCGACGTCCAACTCAAGCTGGATTTCTCGCGGCGTTACGATCTCAAGACCGGTTTCTTGCAGCAGATCGATCAGTTCGGCGCGTTTTCCGGGGTTTGTGGTGGCAATGAGTAGTTTCATAATTATAATTTTTTAGATAAAAATGATATAAAGTTGACTTCATTAAATCGCTATGCTATAATTTTAGCATTGAAAATATCTTTTTGTTATCGATAGATCTCTGTGAACAGTCAACGCTTTCCTTTACGCATTAATGTCGGTTTCCTTCGCAACGAACCTTTAGGCAGCTTTCGCGACATTCATTTTGAGTTTGCCGAACTCCAGCTCCCCCCTGATTTTGAAGTCAAAAATCTAAGCGGGGGAGCACACATTTCAAGAACCCCACAGGGGTTGTTGTTTGAGTGCAATTTTCATGCAACCACCACGCTGGAATGCGTACGATGTTTGGAGCCTTACGATCAAGAGCTGAATACCGAATTCAGCGAGGTTTTTTCGTACAAAAACGTAGAATTCACAGAATCCGGTCTGGTCATCCCAGAGGACGGAAACGTAGACCTGGATCCGGTCGTTCGTGAATACCTACTGCTCGACTCACCCATCAAACCCCTGTGCAAACCCGACTGCCAGGGTCTCTGCACAATCTGCGGTGAGAATCTCAATTTCAACACCTGCGAGCATCAGGCACGTATCACAATTGAGTAAATAAAATAGTAGTTTGAGATATTGGGCGGGGAGACCAAATTTCTTCTACAAACGCTTTCAAAAATATAAAGGAGGGTCAGGTTGGCGAATCCTGGACGACGGAAGCGAAATACTGAAATATTAAGTATGCTGCTCGAAAAAGCAGATGTACAAGGGTACCTTACCACCGAAGATCTGATGGAGTTCTATCCAGACGTCTCAAAAGACGCTGAACACATCGAGGAGGTGGTGAGTGCTTTGCGTCGCCGCGGCGTAGAGATTCTTGACAACGAGAATGATTTCGACTTCTCTGATGCCGACGGTTCATTATCTTCCAGCGACTTCGACACCTTCTCAAACCTTGAAAGCATCTCCAGCGATGATACGATCGGTCTGTACCTGAAAGAAATGTCTCGTGTGCCGTTGCTCAACCTGGATGAAGAAATGAGCATCGCCAAACGCATCGAATTGGGCCGTGCCAGCAAGACCGATCTCGAAACCAATCACAAAAACGATGAGCAGCGCGCGCAGTTGCAATACAATATTGAAGATGGCGTGGCTGCACGAGAACACCTCATCAAAGCCAACACCCGTCTGGTGGTCAGTGTGGCCAAGCGCTACATGGGGCGGGGCGTGCCCTTCCTTGATCTGATCCAGGAAGGCAACCTGGGGTTGATGAAAGCGGTGGAGAAGTTCGATTATCACCGCGGTTTTCGCTTTTCCACTTACGCCACCTGGTGGATTCGCCAAACCATCACCCGCTCAATTGCTGACCAGGGCCGCACCATTCGCGTGCCAGTGCACATGGTAGATCGCATCCGCCAACTCTACAAACTGACCCACGAAATGGAGCAGGAACTCGGCCGTGCACCCACCAATGAAGAACTGGCCGAAAAGCTGGATGTGCCGATCTCTAAAGTGGAATGGATGCTGCGCGTTTCCTGGCTGCCCCTTTCGCTCGAGAGCCCGATCAACGATGACGAAGAAGACTCAGAACTCGGTCAGTTCGTTGAAGACCAGTTGACCCCCACCCCGATTCAAAGCGCATATGCCAAGCTGCTGCGCGAGAAGATCGAAGAAGTGCTCGATACCCTACCACCGCGTGAGGCGCGCATCTTGCGTCTGCGCTTTGGCCTTGAAAACGGCCACAACTACACCCTCGAAGAAGTGGGCGAGAAATTCGGTTTGACGCGTGAGCGCATTCGCCAAATCGAAAGCAAAGCCTTGCGCCGCCTGCGCCATCCGCGCCGCTCCAGACAGTTGCGCGATTACTTGTAAAAAAATTGGGATTCTTGCGAATCCCAATTTTTTATTTCTTTTCTTCGGTTTCTTCTTCCCACTTTGCGACGGCTGCTTTGATCAGTTGCTTTACCTCATCGTATGGGATGACGTCTATTCCTTCAAAATTTTCAGCCCCCACCCAAACAGTCACCCCTTCGTGTCCATTATCCGCCAGGTGGACGGCTTTTTGTGCCAGATCAGTGCCTGCCGCCAACCGCTCAATGACCAGATTGATCTGATCCACAATGGTGAGTGGCTCGTCCTTGGGTTTCAAGGTCGGCTGCCCGATCTGAACCACTGCCGGAATGGGTTGAACAAATTCCGGCTGTTTGATGCCCAGATCTGAAAGTTCATCCTTCTTGGGTGCCTCCCCCGTCATCGATTGTTTCACGACCGGGTCAATTGAAGAAAACACCCCTGCCGCGAACGGCCCGCCAGCCAGATCAACCCCGGCTGCCGCAGAAGCTTTTGCCTGCATGGGCGGAATGGAGGCGTTCGGAACTTGTGCGGCCGGTTTCTGACCCGCCCACTCATTCCATCCTTCCAGCAATCGCAGTACACGTTTTTTTTGTTCGGGGGTCAATTCTGTGAAATCACGATAAAAATCGCCGTCCAATTGAGTGATCACCTTTTTTGCCGAGGGGCTAAAAAGCAGCCGACTGGCCTCGCTGTATCCCTCATCGGTGAGTTCTTTTGGTAGAGATTTTTCAACGGGTGTCTTTGGTTCGCGGGTGAACATTGTCGAGATGAGCAAGCCCAGCAGCAGCCCAACTACCCCCGCCAAAACCAACTGGACGATTGAAGAGAGTGAAGAGAACATGGCAATACCTCAATTAACCCAATGGGTCGCGGACGTGAACACACACATTACGCGCATGCTAAATTAATGATACAGCATTATTTTGCGGGTTTCACATTTTTTACCCAATTTTTACTTCGACTGGCATTGTGGGCAATAGTGTGAACTGCGTTGCCCGATCACCTTGCGTTCGATCAGGGCACCGCAGACCGGGCAGGCTTCGCCCGTGCGCTGGTAAACCTTGAAGTAATTCTGAAAATCACCTCCACGATACACCCAATCAATGCTGGCGCCGTTGCGGCGAATTCCCTCTTCCATGACCGCACGGATACCCTCCAGCAATTTCTCAATTTGACCTTCAGTGAGGGTGCACGCCAGGGTTGAAGGGTGGATCCCGGCGTAAAACAAAGCCTCATCCGAATAGATATTGCCTACCCCGGCAATGAGGGATTGATCGAGCAGCGCGGTTTTGATGGCCCGTTTTGAGTTGTGCAGCCGATCAAAAAGTCCTTTACCCGTCAGTGCCGGGTCATAGGGTTCCGGCCCCAGCGCTTTGACGACGCTTTCCGCCTCACGCACCAGCCAGGCGCGGCCGAACTTGCGGGTGTCGTTGAAGACCAGCTTCATTCCATCCACGAACAGGATCTCCAACCGGTCGTGAGGCAGGGGCGCACAGGTCTGCGGTTCAACGCGCAAATCGCCGCTCATGCGCAGATGGATCAGCAGCGTACCCTGACTGAGCGGCATCACGATGAACTTGCCGCGCCGCTCCACCCCTTTGACTTGCTGGCCGACCATCCGCTGCGCAAACTCTTCCGGCGATGGGGTGGCAACACTGCCCGCCCACAGCACGTGCACAGCACTGACCTGACGGCCGATCACCCCCGGACGGACGTTCATGGCCGGTTCTTCCTGCCAGGGCCAGTCGATGGGGTTACGCAGCGAACGTACAATGGTTTCAACTTCGGGTAATTCTGGCATTTTGATCGTTTAAACAAAAGAGGCATCCGCTTTTCGACCGATGCCTCTTAACCTTTCTATTCGTTGAAGAGTTCCCCAACACTGCGGCCCTCATTGGCGCGCTGAATCACTTCGCCGATCAACGGAGCAACCGATAGCTGGGTAAGGCGGCCGTTGAATTTAACCACCTTTTCAGGTGGGATGGGAATGGTGTCGGTGGTGATAAATTCCTTCACCGGCAATGCAGCCAGATTCTCGGCGGCGTTCCCTGATAAACCAGCGTGGATGAATGACATATAAATATCTCGTGCCCCGCAACTCTTCACCAGTTTGACCGCTTGTGAAACCGAACCACCCGTATCTACCTCATCATCCACAATGATACAGTCGCGGCCCTTGACGTCGCCGATGAGCGAGAGCGCCTGGGCTTTTGAATCGTTGCTGATGCGGCGTTTTTCGATGAACGCCAGCGGAACATCCAGAGAGACGGCATAGTTGCGCGCCTTTTTGGCAAAGCCGAGGTCGGCCGTAACCACCACTGGATCTACCATGTCTTTCTTCTTGGTCTTCAAGTAATCGATCAAAATGTAAAATGCCGTCAGCACATCGCCGGCAATGGAGAAAAAGCCCTGGATCTGGCCCGCGTGCAGGTCGAGGGTCATATAGCGATCCGCACCGGCCACTTCGATCATATCGGCCACCAGCCGGGCGGTGATGGGAATGCGCGGCTGATCTTTTTTGTCTGAGCGGGCATAGCACAGATAGGGCACCACTGCTGTAATACGCGCGGCAGAATCCAGGCGCAGGGTCTGGATGAGGATCAACAGTTCCATCAAGTTGCGGTGCACCGGTGTTGAAGTCGTCTGGATCACATAGCAATCCTGACCGCGCACGCTCGAATGAAGTTTGACAAACAAGTTGTCATTCGGGAATTTGATGATATCCCGATCCATCAGGGGCAAGCCCATAAAATCTGCGATGCGGTTTGCCAGGTCAGGGCAGGCCGTACCGGCATATAGCTTGATATCCCCATATTTCATACGTTCGTGTCGCGCCACATTCAATATCGGCATAGCAACCTCCTAAAACCTTAAAAGCCTTTCCACTCAGATTGTAAAATGCTCATCAAGATCACATCAATATAATGGCCGTTCTTAAAAACCGCTTCTCTTTTGGTGCCTTCCACCACAAAACCTGCCGTCAAATAAGCCTTTTGAGCCCGTGGGTTGGTAGCATAGACGTCCAGATAAATTCTGTGCAGGTTCAGGTCCTCAAATCCATGTTTCAGCATCAAACGCGTCGCTTCGGTGCCCAGCCCCTGATTCCAAAATTCTTTTTCACCGATCATGATACCAAATTCAGCGTTGCGGCTGACCTGATCGATATTATGCAGGCCGCAATTACCAATGTGCACCCAAACGCCCTCTGAAAGGGTATCGATTGCCAGTACCTGCCCGTGCGTGGTCGGAATTTCCAGTTGATGCTCAAACCACTTTTCTTCCATCGCTTTCGAGTACGGCGAGCTGGTCAGCAGAAATTGGGTCACCTCACGATCGTTCAGCCAGCGCACAAAATTGGGAATATCTTCCCGTTCAATCGCTCTTAATCGTACCTTGTTACCCACGATCATATCAAGCTCCTGTTTCACCTAGGGGGTCAAACGGGTCGGCCCCCTGAAAATATAGACCGCTTCACGGATGTTGTTCATGCCCAGCAGCACCATCATCAAACGCGAAAGTCCCAGGCCAAATCCGCCATGAGACGGGCAACCAAAGCGGAAGAAATCGAGATAATACTGGATCGGTTCCAGGTGCAGCCCCTTTTCAAGTGCCTGTTTGGCCAAAACTTCCGGCCGGTGTTCACGCTGCGCCCCGGTGGTGATCTCAAGCCCGCTGGCGATCAGATCAAAGCTCTTGGTCAGGGTCGGGTCGTCTTCTTTTCGCATGTGGTAAAAAGGCCGTACGCCAATGGGCCAATCGGTGAGGAAGACAAAATCGTGATCGTATTTCTCTTTTACATAGGCAGCGATCTCGCGCTCGCCGGCCGGGTCAATATCGCCTTTCTTCTCAGGTGGAAGAGTATACCCTCGTGACTTAAGAATATCAATTGCCTCGCGCATGGGAATTCTTGGGAAAGGCAAAACCGGTACTTTAATTTCGGTGCCGAAAAGCTCTTTGACCGCTTCACCGTGCTTTTCTTTCACCTGCTGATAAACGAACTGCAGCATTTCTTCTTCTGATCGCATCACATCTTCGTGCGATTCGATGAACGACAGTTCGGCATCCACGCCGGTAAACTCGGTCATATGACGGGCGGTGAAACTTGGGTCGGCGCGAAAGACCGGGCCGATCTCAAAAATTCGTTCAAACCCGGCCGCCATTGCCATCTGCTTGTAAAACTGCGGGCTCTGTGCCAGATAAGCTTTTTGCTCAAAATAATCGAGTGAAAAGAGTTCGGCGCCGCTTTCGCTGGGGCTGCCGGTCAATTTTGGGGAATGAATTTCAACAAAATTGTTTTTCAGCCAATATTCGCGCATGGCAGATTCAACGGTCGTTTCCACTTTGAAAAGCAAATTATTGACCGGGCGACGCAGGTCAAGGTAGCGCCAGTCGAGGCGATAGTCAAGAGTGGGCAGGGTTTCGGCGAACGGATCAAAGGGCAGCGGCACCTCGGCCTTGTTCTCGACCGTCAGGTTCTCAAGCTGAATTTCCAACCCGCCCAATTTGACCACGGGGTTATCGGCCACTTTGCCGGTGATCACCACCGAAGACTCCACGCCAATGAGAGAGATCTGTTCGGCCAGCGCCACATTATTGGGCTTCCAATGCACCACCTGCACCAGTCCGCTGGTGTCGCGAACGATGAGGAATTGCAATTTTTTCTGGTCGCGCAGGGTTTGCAAGAACCCACAGATCTTTACCTCTTCTCCAATTTTGCCGCGCAAGTCTTTGATGTATGTCCGTTCCATGCTTCACCTCAGGGATATTGCTTTTTCAGTCTTTCATCAACCAATCCACGGCCTGTTCTGGCGACCAGTTTCGCTTTATCACCTCTTGCAGGGCCGCGACTAATTTCTTTGCGTCATTCTTTGTCTGCCAATCGATCATCAGTCGTTCCCGCAGCAGGTCGTTGAGCTCGGCTTTCAAGCGTTCCTGCTCGATCTCCTGCAGGCGGCCACTTTGACCCAAATAAAGGAAGTGCGCCTCGATTGCCTGGAACAGGCCAGCGATCCCCTCATCGCCCGTGGCTACCGTGCGCAAAACCGGCGGCACCCAACCCTCTTTTGTTTCCGGGTTGATTTCAGTTTGCCCATGCCCGGTTTTGCGATTTATCGGGCCGGCATAACCCAATTCCAGGTTACTGCGCAGTGCCCGCTCTGTATTCTCTACCCCGGGCAGATCAGCTTTGTTGATCACCAAAATATCGGCAATTTCCATGATGCCGGCTTTGATGGCCTGTATATCGTCACCAAAACCCGGAGCTTCTACTACCAGTGTCGTATGTGCCAGGTGAGCGATCTCGATCTCGGCCTGCCCGGCGCCGACGGTTTCAACGAGGACATAATCATAGCCAACCGCATCGAACACCTGCACCAGACGGGCCGTGGTCATGGCCAGGCCGCCCACAGCACCACGTGAAGCCATTGACCGGATGAAAACACCCGCATCGCCGGCCAGATCGCGCATGCGCACCCTGTCGCCCAGAATCGCCCCGCCTGTGAAGGGGCTGGAAGGATCCACTGCCACGATCGCCACCGTTTTATGCAAATGGGCACGGATATAAGCCGTCAGGCGGTTGACCAGCGAAGATTTGCCCGTTCCTGGCGCACCCGTGATGCCAACACGGTGTGCTTTGCCTGTATGTTTGTAAAGAGCATCCAGAACCTGGCGCGCTTGCGGATCGTTATTCTCTACCTGTGTAAGAAAACGCGAAAGTTTAAGCCGATCACCGGCAAGCAGCGCCTCATCTACTGACGTCAAAACAGCCATCCCTCTTTAAATCAAAATCACCCGGGGTCTTGCAGGTCGTTTCTTGTTTTAGCGGTGCTAAATTCACGCAAGACTGCGGTGCCCGGGCGTTTTTTATTGGCTAAAAGCCACTTTGGCGTGAATATCCTCAATGATCTTGGAAGTGGGTGTGCCCGGCCCGTAGACAGAAGTCACCCCCACTTTTTCGAGCGTGGATACATCTTCTTCGGGGATGATGCCGCCCACAAAGACGAGTACATTTCCCTGCCCGTTGGCCTTCACGAGATCGATCACGCGCGGCACCAGTGCCAGGTGCGCCCCAGACAGGATGGAAAGGCCGATCACCTGCACATCTTCTTGAAGGGCAGCCTCGGCGATCATCTCTGGTGTCTGGCGTAACCCGGTGTAGATCACCTCCATGCCGGCATCGCGCAAGGCGCGCGCCACTACCTTGGCGCCTCTGTCGTGGCCATCCAGGCCAGGTTTGGCGATCAAGACTCGAATTTTCTTCTCTGTCATGGACTGCTCCATCAAATGGGTTCTGCCTTCATTATACCCTGTCACGCCGATGGCTTACCTTAAGGATAGATAAAAGTATCAAAGTTAATAAGAATCTTTCATATTGAAACAACGTTGAAAGACAATATAATGGTTAATAGCAGGGGTAAATTGATGCCGCGTAGTAGTTTATAAATTTTCGATTTTACAGTTATTTCTTATTGATACTGCCATCATGATTCTACGCACCACCTGTAATCCCGTGATGTTGTTGTTCAATTTAAGGAGTATTGTAAAAATGAATACACAAATTGATCCTTCAAAAATCAGAACTAGACTTGCTTTTGCCTCTCTTTTGACACTTACATTTGAAGCCCTTTTTATTTTATGGTTTACAAATGCATCTACCGCTGCTGAAAGGATCGTCGCGGGCATCTTATCCGCAGTGGTTCTTCTTAGTTTTTTAATAATTGTGCTCGATTCAAAAATTTTATCAAAACCCGATATAATAATTTTGACTAAAGCAAAGAAGCTGATTGGAAAATGGCAAGTAACTTCAAAATCAAGAACTGGCCTCATTTCAACCGGAATCATGCACATTGCCCGCGATGGTAATAGTCTGGCAATCAAATGCGATCTATATTTGGACGAAAAGCTGTTGGGGAATATTCATTCGTCAATTGTTAAAGTAAACGAGAACCGTTTAATCTATCAATATCAAATGTACGTGGCACCAAAAGCCATCACAATGGATGCCGTTTCGATCATGTTATTTGACCCCGACGCTCCAGAAACGATGAATGGCAATTGGATCGTTGCCAGCACTTCTGAAGCACCTCACTGCGGAACAATAGAATGTAAAAAGATCAAATAAGAATATCTCTTTTATCATAAAATGGTTTAAAACTTGCGATCAATCGAACATTCTGATTGATCAAACATTCCTGTTCTCTTTAAGGTATAGATGAAACCATTAATCCATTACAAACTAGCAACTTCCACCGCTGAAGTTGATCTGCTGGCCGAAGGGATCGAAGCCTTTACCGCCCCCAAAACCGGCCCAAGTGACCGCATGGACTTGACCCTGCTGGCATACGATGAAAACGACCGCCTCATCGCTGGCCTGGATGGCAACACTGAGAAGGGTTGGCTCTACATTAGTGCACTTTGGGTCGCAGAAGATGCCCGCTCTTCCGGTCTGGGCAGCGCGCTGATGGCGAGGGCTGAGTCCATTTCAGTAGAGCGGGGCTGCAAAAACGTTTATCTAGACACGCTCAGCGTGCAGGCGCCCGGTTTTTATGAAAAGCTGGGGTATTCGCGCTTTGCCGAGCTGGAAGATTTTCCTGGCGCGGTCAGCAAGATCTTCTTTCGCAAAAAACTGGCATAGAATTGCTTGCGCAAAGTGCATATAATTGAAGGGGAATTATTATTCACCCTGGAGGAATCTTATGGAATCAACACCCAATTCAATTGAGCCAACTGCCGAACCTAAAAAAGGGTTCAGCCCGCTTTCTGTTGTCAGCCTGGTCACCGGTGCTTTGTCGTATTTGCTCATCTTCTTTCACTCCCTGGCCGATATGAGCTTTCTGGTTGCAGCCATTCTGGCCCCGATCAGCTCTTTGGTCGCTGTCATCACCGGTCACAGCAGCAAACGCCAGATTCGCCGCGCGGATGGCGAAATGGGCGGCAAAAAACTGGCCAATACCGGCCTGGCCCTCGGTTACATCTATCTGGGCATCTGCGTACTGATTCTCGTGCTGGTCATTCTGGGCGTCACCAGCCTGGCCTCCGGCCTGGGTCAGTTCTTTAAATAGAGCTTGT
The DNA here is from genome assembly GCA_964459385.1 of uncultured Anaerolinea sp. GTDB lineage: Bacteria > Chloroflexota > Anaerolineae > Anaerolineales > Anaerolineaceae > UBA6107. The sequence goes on along the minus strand of CAYWLG010000008.1, from coordinate 166,555 downwards.
TTTCCCTGAGGAGAGTAACATGAACAACTACCCGCCGTCTGTGAACCAGCCTTACTATCAACCAGTGCAAAAAGACAGTACACTGGCTATTCTTAGCTTGATTTTTGGTATTTCGGCCTACGTCATCTTGCCTGTATTAGGCTCACTGGCCGCCATCATCATGGGACATATCGCCAAGAGCGAGATCAGAAAGAGCAATGGCGCCCTCACCGGTTCAGGCATGGCTACGGCCGGCCTGGTGTTGGGATACATCCAGTGGGGGTTTATCCTTCTTGGCCTTTTGACCATAATCCTTTTGGTGATCTTGGGCCCAAGCGTTTCAAATGTTTTTTCAAATATCAACTCGCAATTGAACACCTATTAGTTTCTTTCACTTGAGAATTTTTCAAAAAGTGCAGTCAATGACTGCACTTTTTTGCAACCTTCAGAATCAAAGGGCGTATATATTTCTGAAAATAAAAAATGATGAATTCCCCACGGGGAATAGGAGATAAAAAATGACAATTCCTGAAAACAATACTCCCGTAAGCCTGCCCTCTGCGCCGGTTTACAAACAAGACAGTTCACTGGCCATCGCCAGCCTGATCAGCGGCCTGGTCGGCTGGACGTTCATCCCGGTGCTTGGCGCCATCGCTGCCGTAATTCTCGGCCATCTGGCCAAAAAAGAGATCCGCGATAGCAACGGTGCCCTCAGTGGTGATGGCATGGCCATCGCTGGCCTGATCCTCGGCTACGTGCAGATCGGTTTTGTGGTATTGGCCACGATCTGTGTGCTGGCCTTCGCCTTTGCCGTTGCCGCTGGCATCACCTCAAGTGTAGGCAGTTATCCCACTACCTACCTCTTGAGCTTGATCTAGTGCAAAAAAGGAAGCGCATCAAAATGATGCGCTTCCTTTTTCATTTAATCGCTGTCACTTTGCCACCGGCAATTTTCACCAGTTGTTCAGGCGTCAGTCTGAAGACCGCGTGCGGAGTGCCCGCCGCAGCCCATAGTTCCTCATACTGCAGCAAATCCTCATCCACCAGCACAGCCCCCATCTCATGAACGTGTCCGAGCGGCGGAATGCCGCCAATGGCATAACCGGTCTGTTCACGCACAAAGTCTGGGTCTGCCCGGCCGATCGGTTCGCCTAAAATGGCTTCAACTGCCTTTTCATTCACGCGGTTAATGCCGCTCGCCTCGATCAGGATCGCCTTGCCGCTCACCTGTCCGCGAAAAACAAGAGATTTGACGATCTGCGCCACCGTTGTGCCGATGGCCTGGGCCGCTTCAACGGCAGTTCGGGTGGAATCGGGTAATTCCACCACCGTGGCTTCAATGCCCGCGGCTGCCAGGGCCTCTTGCACTTTTTTTGCACTGCTTGAGATCTCTTTCATTGCAAACTCCCAACAAGGTTTTGCTCTTTAGCTTAGCATATATTTGTAATTTGCGCACTTGGATCGTACATTTTATAAAATTTTGTTGCAAAACCCCTTTGTGGTAAACTTACGACAAATAAATATTACCTTTTAAGGATGAATTACTCCTATGCCTTCTATCTATCCATTCACCGCAATTGTTGGTCAAGAACGCATGCGCCGCGCCCTGGTGCTCAATGCCGTCGATCCGCGTATTGGTGGCGTTTTGATCCGCGGCGAACGCGGCACCGCCAAATCAACGGCAGCGCGTGCCCTGGCCGCACTGCTGCCCAGTGTAAAAGTGGTGGCTGATTGCCGCTTTGGCTGTGACCCTGACCAACCCGCCACCTGGTGCACGGAATGCCGCGAACGCCACGAACACGGTGAAAAACTGCCCGTGGCCATGCGCACCACACCATTCATTAACTTGCCCGTATCTGCCACCGAAGACCGTGTGGTGGGTACGCTGGATATCGAAAAAGCCATTCAAAAAGGCGAACGCAGCTTTGAACCGGGCGTTCTGGCAGCGGCCAATCGCGGCATGCTCTATATTGACGAAGTCAACCTGCTTGACGACCATGTGGTGGACGTCCTGCTCGATGCGGCCGCCATGGGTACCAATATCGTCGAACGCGAGGGGATTTCATTCTCTCACCCTGCTCGCTTCATTCTGGTGGGCACTATGAACCCCGAAGAAGGCGATCTGCGCCCGCAGTTGCTGGATCGCTTTGCCCTCTCGGTGGAAATTCACGGCATCCATGACGCGCGTGAACGTGTGCAGATCATGGAACGCAACATTGCCTTTGAAGCCGATTCGCTCCAATTCCGTGAAGATTGGATGGAGAAAGAAAAGGAACTTTCAGAACAGATCGAAAGCGCTCGCAAGCTGGTGAACGAGGTTACTTACAGCAAGCACAACATGCTTTCCATCGCCGCGCTCACCTCTTCATTGAACGTGGATGGGCATCGCTCCGATCTGGTGATCCTCAAAGCGGCGCGCGCTTCGGCTGCCTTTGACGGCCGCACCGCCATCAACGACCGCGATATCGCTTTAGCCGCTGAACTGGCCCTGCCGCACCGTATGAAGGGCGGCCCCTTCCAGCGCGAAGAGATGGGCATGGAAGAGCTGCAAGAACGCATCGAGCAGCTTCAGCGCACCGGTGTTTCACAAACCACGCAAGAATCTGAATCGGAACTGGGCGACGAAGGAACGTCTTCCTCAAAAAAAGCGTAACGCCGGAAGAAACCGGCGAGCCTACCGCCGACCAGGGCAGCCCCCAGCCAACCAACCAGGATGTCTTCAATCGAGGCGATCCCAACTGGTGGACTGGCGGCAAAAAGATGCAAAATGGGGAAGAATTCAATCCGCGCAAGCTGGACACGCCGCTGGATAAAATGATGCGCTCCTACGCGGGGCGCCGCTCTGTCACCCATACCGAACGCAAACGCGGGCGTTATATCCAATCACGCCCGGCCAACGGACGCACCGATGACCTGGCTTTTGACGCCACGCTACGCGCCGCCGCGCCCTTCCAAACCCAGCGCGGAGAGATTCGGCAGCGCGACCACGTGGCTTTTGCCATCCGCCCCGGCGATTACATGAAGAAGATCCGCGTGCGCCGTGCCGCCAATTTGATCCTCTTTCTGGTGGACGCTTCGTGGTCAATGGCCGTTGCCGAGCGCATGGCTGCCACCAAAGGGGCCATCCTCTCGCTGCTCACCGACGCCTATCAGCGCCGCGACCGGGTAGGGCTGATCGTTTTTCAAAAGAACACCGCCACCCTCGTGTTGCCCCCCACCAATTCGGTCATGCTGGCCCAACAGGCGCTCAGTGACGTGCCGGTTGGCGGCAAGACCCCACTCTCTGCCGGGCTGATCATGGCCCATGAGGTGCTGCGCAAAGAAAAGATCCTCCACCCTGACGTGATGCCGCTCTTGATCGTGCTCACCGACGGTGCCGGCAATGTTTCGGTGGGCCATCTGCCCCCGCAGGAAGAAGCCCACACCTTTGCTGAGATGATCGCCCGCGAAAAAATCCACAGCGTGGTCATCAACATGGAGCACGCCGCCTTTGATCAGGGGCTGGCGCAATCGCTGGCCGATCATCTGGAATGCCCTTGTTACACCATCACTGACCTCAAAGCGGAGAGTTTGTTCGTGACGGTGCAAAAAGAGATTCGCGTGGCCAACAGTTCAGCCAGTCTCGAATTTAAGAAATAGACTCTATTACAGGCGGCGGGGTTTCCTTGCCGCCTGTGCTTCGCCGTGATAAGATGATGCAGGAGCTTTAGTAATCATGGTGGAAATCACAAATCGGGTGGCTCGCCTGCGCAAGACCCTTCTCATCATCATTCTCGCAACCCTGCCCTGTTATTTGTTGGGCACGATTGTGTTCTTCGTCGCCAAATCTGCCAGTAACCAGCTTACCCCCACCCCTACGAACAATGTTGTGGTGATCACAGCCACGCAGATGCCCACTGCCACCAATCCACCTCCTACCGGCTACCCCACGCCCACCGCGACTTCCACTGCTACCGTCACGGCCACGTTTACAGTCACGGCAACCCCAACTGTTACGCCCACACACACGATCACCCCCACCGAGACGTTAATCCCAAGCGAAACGGCTACACCAACGCCTACGGTCGAGACCCCCAGTCCACTCCCCAGCGATACCGTGCCTGCGCCATAAAGCGCGAATCTCTCTGTTCGCTGGCAACACTGTGAAAGAACTCACATGGATGAAAATCACCAATTTCTGAAACAACTCATTTCCCTCCCCGGCCTCTCAGGTTTTGAAAAACCTGCCCGCGAAGTGATTGCGCAAAAATGGCGCACGCTCACCGATGAAGTGGCCGAGAACAAGACCGGCAGCCTTTACGGCATACGTCGCGCACAGATGGCCAACCGCCCCACCGTGATGCTTGGGGCCCACATGGATGCCATCGGACTGATGGTGACGGCTATCACAGAGGGCTTTTTGCACATCACCGGGGTGGGCGGCGTAGACCCGCGCATTCTGCCCGGCCAGGCCGTTCTCGTGCACGGCAGGCGGGAGCTTCCCGGCGTGGCAGTGCTCTGGCCCGACCGCCTGCTCAACAGCAATCACAAGAACAAAGCACCCAATTACAAGCGCATCCTCATCGACACCGGCTTGACCGCTGCAGAGACCGCCGAACTGGTCGAAGTAGGGGATCTGGTCTCGTTTGACACCCAGCCGACTGAACTCAGCGGCGGCACGCTGAGTGGCCACAGTTTGGATGATCGCGCCGGGATTGCAGCGCTTACCCTGTGCCTGAAAGAACTTCAACACAGCGAATTGAACTGGAACTTGATCGCCGTGGCAACCACCGCAGAAGAAGTGAATTTTGCCGGCGCCACCACCTCGGCCTATGATCTCCATCCCGACCTGTCCGTCGCCGTTGATGTGACCTTTGGCAAAGGCCCGGGGTCAAGCGATTATCGCACCTTTGCGCTGGATAAAGGCCCAACCATTGGCATCGGCCCCAACATCCACCCTTCTCTCGTTAAACAATTCAAAGAACTGGCCACCTCGCTGGATATTCCTTACGCCATCGAAACCATGCCCGCCAGTTCAGGCACGGACGGCATGGCCTTTCAGATCAGCCGCAGCGGCATTCCCAACATGGTGATCGGCATTCCCCTGCGATATATGCACACCCCAGTCGAGGTAATTGCCTTCAACGATCTGCATCGCACTGCCCGTCTGTTGGCCACTTTTGTCAAAAGCCTGGATGAAAATATCCTCAATGAGATCGAAAAGGAGATGCTGGCATGACTTATACTCCTTTCACGGTTGCCGCACCGCAGATCAAACTGCTTGAAAAATTGAGCAACGCCGTGGGTGTTTCTGGCGACGAGATTGAGATTCGCAAGCTTATTTTCGCTGAACTGACCGGCATCGCCGATGACCTCAAAGTGGACGCTATGGGCAACGTGCTGGCGTTACGCAAAGCCAAAAAACACGCCGACCTGCGCGTGATGCTCGACGCCCACATGGATGAGGTCGGTTTTATGATCGTTGAAGATGAAGGCGAGGGCATCTATCGCTTTGAGCTGGTCGGCGGCATTGATGAACGTCAACTGCCCGGCAAGCCCGTCTGGGTGGGCCGTGAGCACTTGCCCGGTGTCATCGGCACCAAACCCATTCACCTGGTCGAAACGGATGAGATCAAAAATCCCATTTCGCTGGAAAGCCTACGCATTGACCTGGGTCCGGGTGGGGCTGGCAAGGCCAAACCCGGCGATTTTGCCACCTATGCCACCCAATTCATGCAGATCGGCCCCAGCCTGCGCGGCAAAGCGCTGGATGATCGGATCGGTGTAGCCACCCTGATCGAACTGGTCAAGCGTGGTTTCGACAACATTGACCTGGTGGCCTCTTTCTCAGTGCAGGAAGAGATCGGCCTGCGCGGCGCACGTGTGGCCGCTTACACTTTTAATCCCGATCTGGCCATCGCTGTGGATTCCACGCCCGCCTTTGACCTGCCGCGCGAAGACGATGAGGAGAACACTGTATACAACTGTCGTCTGGGCGAAGGACCGGCCATCTACATCGTGGACGCCGGCACGCTTTCAGACCCGCGGCTCATTCACTTTATGTCTGATATCGGGAAAAAGCACAACATCCCCTTCCAATACCGCCAGTCGGGTGGCGGTGGCACCGATGCCGGTTCGATCCACAAAGTGCGCGGCGGTATCCCTGCCGTCTCGATCTCGATCCCCGGCCGCTATGCACACACCGCCATGCTTCTCTCGCGTAAAAGCGATTGGGAGAACGGGCTCAATTTGCTAGCCGCCGTTCTGGATGCGATCACCCCCGATCTTCTCGCTCAACCCCGCCGCTAACGTCCCTTGAGGGCTGGGGTATACTTAATCAACTTTTGGAGCAGGCATGAAAGAACTCATCAAAAAACTGGTTGCAGCAGGTTCCCCTTCAGGGTATGAAGGGGCCATCCGCGACTTGATCATTCAAGAGATCGGCCCGGCCGCCGATTCATATAAGGTGGACCCTTTAGGCAACCTGATCGTCACCAAAGGGCAGAAAAAAGAAGGCGGCTTGCGTATTCTGCTCTCAGCGCATATCGATGAAGTGGGCCTGATCGCCAACCATATCGACAAACACGGCTTTGTGCGTTTCACCAGCATCGGTGCCGTTTATCCGCGCTACTGTTTGGGAGCGCACGTGAAATTCCTAAACGGCGTGCAGGGTATCGTGGGCGGAGAAGTGCTCGAAGAGCCCAGCAAAGCCCACACGATCGACCAGTTGTTCATTGATGTCGGTGCTTCCAGCCGCGAAGATTGTCCGATCCATGTGGGTGACCCGGCAGTGTTTGAACGCCCCTCTCTTGAGCTTGGCAGTCGTTTTGTTTCAAAAGCACTTGATGACCGCATTTCATGCAGCGTGCTGATCGAAGTGCTGCGTCAGGTTCAACCCGGCAACAATGAATTGGTATTCGTTTTCAGCACACAAGAAGAAGTGGGCATTCGGGGCGTCATTTCTGCTGCGTATACGGTTGACCCCGATCTGGGCATCGCCATTGATGTGACCAGCGTGGGCGATACCCCCAAGGCCAAGATGGAAGTTGCCCTCGGCAAAGGCCCTGCTATCAAGATCCGTGATGGCGGCATGATCGCCGACCCGGCCGTGGTGCGCTGGATGAGACGTGGTGCCGAGAAGGCTAACATTCCCTACCAGCTTGAAATTTTGGATGTGCTGGCCACGACAGATGCCCGTGCCATTCAGGTGACCCGTGGCGGAGTAGCGACTGGCTGTATTTCCATCCCGGCGCGCTATATCCATTCACCCGCTGAAATGGTGGATTTGAATGACGTAGAACAGGTGAAACAATTATTGCTCGTATTATTGAGCCAACCAATTGAGATCAAATGAGTTTAAATAAGGACGCGAACCTCAAACAGAAGAAGATCATGCGGGGGGTTCGTTTATCTTTGCTGCCGCTCGTCCTGGCCGGTATTACACTGATCAGCCTGCTGGCCGGCTGCCAGTTGCAAGACCTGCTCTTGCCCACTGCCACCGGTGTCAGCCAACCCACCCAGGTGCTGGCCACCGCTGCAACCCCAGAGCCCCAGATAACCATCTCGCTCATCGGCACGGAAACCCCACAGACCCATTTAGTGATCTGGGTGCCGCCTCAGTTTGACCCTTCTGCAGAAACGCCCGCCGCTGAAGTATTTGGCAGGCGCATTGAAGCATTCCAATCCATTCATCCAGATGTAACGGTAGAAGTGCGCGTCAAAGCCGTTGACGGCCGCGGTGGCCTGCTCGATTCGATCACCACCGCTTCGAGTGCCGCCCCCAAGGCCTTACCCGCTCTTGTGCTGCTTTCAACAGACGACCTTGAAAGTGCTGCGTTAAAAGAATTGCTCTTGCCGCTCGACAGCGTCTATAAAAATTTCGGCGACAGCGACTGGTTCCCCTATGCCAACCAGCTTTCGACAATTGAAAATATTCACTATGGCGTCCCGGTTGCCGGCGATGCGCTTGTGATGGCTTACCGGCCCTTACAATCGCCTTTTCCGCCCACTACTTGGCAAGAACTGGCACTGCAAAACAATGTGGTCTCCTTCCCCGCTTCTGACGAAGACGCCCTGATCGCCACTTCGATCTACCTAGCATCAGACGGCAAACTGACCAATGAGGTAGGCGCCCCCACTTTGCAGAGATCCCCGCTTCTGAAAACTTTCTCGATCTTCAACGACGGTGCTCAAAGTGGCGCTTTCCCCTACTGGCTGACCCAATTCAACAGTTTCGATCAATCGTGGCAATCTTTTGTCAATCAACAAGCCGGATACACCATTAGTTGGGTCTCACAATACTTATCGGCCCTTCCAGATAACGTCACCATCAGCCTGGTGCCAAAAGTGAGCGCCACCCAGGTCACCCTGGCCAAAGGCTGGGTCTGGGGCATTCCCAGCCAATCCATGAATCAGCCTTACAGCATCGAATTACTGAACTATCTTTCCGAAACTGACTTTATCAATGACCTGGCACATGCATCTGGTTACCTGCCGGTGCGTCAGAGTGGGCTCACCAGTTGGCAAAACGACCCGCTCATGCCCGTGATCAACGATTTGGTGTTGAACGCGCAAGAACTGCCCGCCGCGTCGATCACCCACATCACCAATCCCATTCTCGAATCGTCTGTGGTTCAAGTGATCAAAAAACAGATCTATTTTCAGCAAGCCGTTGATGATGCTGTAAAGAATTTCGTACAATAACGGTGGAGTAAAACATGCCGCAAAACCAAAAAAACGCGAACCAACATTCTGAATTGCGCTCCCGTATCTGGCTGATCCTGATCGTGCTGGCCATGATCGCTTTCACCATCTGGGCGAGCGGGCCTGTACCCGACAAGAACGCCCCTCTTTACCCCACACCCACCTTATCGGCGTTGAGCACAGGTACGGTCATGCCCACTGCTGTCCCGGAGATCATTGAAAAAACGCCCACCACCGGGGTGATCTTTGGTGCGATCCTGGTTGCGTTGATTGTTGTTGTTGGTGTATTGATCTCACTCCGTGCAGCAAAGAACTAGCATTCAAACATCGCCAACGGAACGAACATTTCTTTTGGATGCATTCCCCCGTGCCGCCCTTTGAGGCGGTTTTCGTTTAACGGCCAATATAAATAGGAATTATCCAACGCAATAAGAACCAGGTCTCCCAACCGAGAAACGATCTCCTCGTGAAAGGGAGTTGGCCCAAACAATCCGCTTCGCAAAGCACTCTCTGTGTTAACCACTTTAAACTGGCCCGGCCAATAGTTTTCGATCAACTGGCGCACTTCTGCTTCCGTGCCGGGGCGCAGGTGCAAATAGGGCAGGCGGCTCTCTCCGGTAGGCAGCATGTGCAGCCGTTTCACCAGCTCGGGGTAATTCTGCACGATGTTCCGGTCAGAGGCCTCAGTGATGACCTGCCCGTGATCGGCCGTGAGCAGGATCAGTGTATCGCCAGAGCTTTGTCTGCGGAGGCGCTCAATAAAGTGCATTAGGGAGTGTTGAATGCTGCGATATTCCTGTTTCACGCGCGGGTTGTCAGACCCGTAAACATGCTGCAGTTCATCCAGTTCGCCCCAGTAAACATAGATATAGCGTTTTTCCGCTCCCCGATCTGTGGCCAGTTCTTCAAGCGTCATGAACATATCTTGCAGCCCGCGAAAGGGAACCATCTCTGCGCCGCTAAAAAGCATGGTCGAAAGCCCCGACCCGAGGATGGATTTATGCTGCAATACAAACGGTTTCACCTTACGTTCCAGCAGGTAGGGGCCAAGCGTCTCCACCGGCAAAAAGGCCTTGGGGTCGAACCCTGCCAGCGTTAGGCTACCCGGCGCAAACTGAAAGAACGCCGGGGTGTGGGTGATCATATTTGCGGCCAGGTTATATTCGCGCAGCCACATCTCATAGCCGGTGATGCCGTGCTGGGCCGGGGCCTTGCCCGTCCACAGGCTGGTCAGTGCGGCCGAGGTCGTCGAAGGCGTAATGGAAGTTAAAGCAGCCAGGTTGCCGCTTTGCAAAAAAGTTTGCCACTGCTCATTTTCGCGGCTTTCTTCCTGATCAAAGCGCTGGAACAGGTCCAGGCCCAGACCGTCTACAACGATCTGGATCACCTGACGATAGGTGCGAGAATTGAATAAGGTAATTTGTTTATCAAGGGGAATCGTTTGCCAGTCATTCAGACCTAACCAGGCGCAGATGGAGGCGGGCAGGTTCATGATCGAGAATCCGTCATAAACCGGCACCTGCAGTTCAGCAGGCAGATCCAACCCCGGCAGGCGGGCCAGCCTCATTTGCTGCTTGAGCGTCTGGCTTAGGTCGGTCATGCTCACTCCACCAGTGCTTGCAGATATTGGCGGGCAATCGCGCGAATATCAAATGCCATTTCGGCTCGTTTGCGCGCAGCAGCCCGATAAGGCTCGTTTGTTGTAAGCACCTGATAGGCCGCATCCACCAAAGGAGGCAGATCGGGCTTTTCGAGCTTCCAGGGGTTGCCGCCATATTTAGCCACTTCGCCCGCTCCATCAGTCACCAATTCGGGGATGGAGCCGGTATCGTACCCGATCACCGGCAAGCCGCAGGCCAAAGCTTCGATGGCCGCATTGGGACAAGCCGCGTTGATATCCGCCGAAAAATACACATGCGCGGCACGGTCAACATCGGCCACCTCATTGCGGTTGACGACGCCCTTCCAAACGACATTGAGGTCTTTGCGGGCCACTTCGCTCTTGAGCGCCTCAGGCACTCTGCCCACCACCATCAATTCCAGCGGACGCTGCAACCGGTTCTTCAACATCAAACCCGCTTCGACTGCCACGTTGACGCCAAATTCATATCCATTGCCCATGTTGCCTTCCACCAACAGCATGCGGTAGCGGTCACTGGGAGGGGTGATTTCTGAGAAGGGGGAAAACTCGTTCAGGTTGACGCCGTTATACACCACCCTGCCCGGAGCACGCACGGGGCCGTAGACCCGGTGCCACCAGTCGTGTGAAAATTGACTCTGATACACGATGCGGTCTGCCAACTGGCCGCGGATGGTGGCCAAGATCATGTTGTTCACTTCGGCGCGCAAAAAGTGTTTGGCGCCGGTATAACGTTGCCTTTGCACCCAGTTCATGCCGTTCAAGCGCTGCACGATGCGCACGCCGCGCCGCCGGGCGCGCAGTAACACGCCCAGGTGCCGTGTTCCACCCACCACCAGGATGGCGGAAACCGCCGGATCGTCCGGGTCGAAAGTGACTTCTACCTGGTTGGCACGCAGTTCTTCTGCCAGACGGGCCTGAAAGGATGCCGGGCCGCCCAAACCAAGTTTTCGGGGCATTAAACAAATCGTTGTCATAAAGGGTCACAAAAGAATCAATTTTATAGTCTGGTCAGAGCTTATTTATAGTTCAGCAGTGCCTGGACGATTCTGGCAGCCGCCTGACCATCGCCGAAGGGATTGGAAGCATGGGCCATCGCTGCGTAGGCTTTGTCGTCGTCCAGCAGATTGGTGGCTTCGCTGACAATGCGGTTTACATCCGTGCCTACCAACTTGAGCACCCCCGCCTGCACCCCCTCTGGCCGTTCCGTCTTCTCACGCAGCACCAGGGTGGGTTTTCCCAGGCCGGTGGCTTCTTCCTGTATGCCGCCCGAGTCGGTCAGCACGATGACAGCCGCTTTCATCCAGTGCACCATAGGCAAATAATCGAGTGGATTCAACAGGTGAATATTGGGGTCACCATCCAGCAAACGATGCACTGGCTCCTGAATATTCGGGTTCAGGTGCACCGGGTACACGATCTGAACGGCACCATGATAATGCGCCGAGAGCTGTTTTAAAGCCGTGCACACATTTTCGATAGGCGCACCGAAATTCTCGCGCCGGTGTGCGGTGACCAACACCAGGCGGCGATGGCCATCGCCCAGACCAAAAGCGTTCATCTGCTTTTTTACCTCTGCCGGGGCAGACCGTTTGGAAATTTCATGCAGGGCATCGATGGCGGTGTTGCCGGTAACGACAATACGTTCGTCACTTACCCCTTCCCGCAGCAAGTTTTGCCTGCTTAATTGAGTAGGCGCAAAATGCAGGTCTGCCAGCACGCCCGCGATGCGGCGGTTGATCTCTTCAGGGAAAGGCTGCCGTTTATCGCCCGTGCGCAGACCGGCTTCTACGTGCCCCACCTTGATGCCCCGGTAAAACGCAGCCAGCGCCGCGGTCATCACCGTGGTCGTGTCCCCCTGCACCAGCACCCAATCCGGTTTCTCGCTTTCGAGCACCGGATCGATGGCTTTGAGAATATCGGCGGTCAGCCCGCTCAAAGTCTGGTTCGGCTGCATGAGATTCAGGTCAACATCAGGGTGAATATTAAAAATCTGCAAGACCTGATCGAGCATTTCACGGTGTTGAGCCGTCACACAAAGGCGCGCTTCGACTTCAGCGGCAGCGGCTAAAGCCTTGACGACCGGAGCCATCTTGACAGCCTCTGGCCGCGTGCCAAAGATCGAGAGAACACGAATGGGGGTCATTCCTTGCCTTTGCCCAGCTTGATGAATCTGAAACCGGCCTCTTGCCAGGCTTTTGCATCCCAGCCGTTGACCGTATCCAGCACTATTTGAGCGTTGGTGACCTTTTTCACTTCAGTCGGGATCAAACCCTTGAACTGATCGTGTCCGACCAGCAGAACGATCAGATCGGCGTCTTTCACGGCGGCTTCAAGCGAGTGGGTCATGGTCACATGCTCAACGGCAAAATCGGGCTTATAAGGTTCAAATGCGCTTACGGTGGCGCCGGCCTTTGCCAACAGATGAGCCACCTCGATGGCCGGGCTTTCACGCAGATCATCCACATTGGCTTTGAATGCCAACCCCAGCACGGCAATACGCTTGTCAGTTACGCTGCCTAAGGCGCGCTCAATGGTCTTCAACACGAATCCGGGCTGGCTGTCGTTCACCTCACGGGCCGTGTGAATCAGCGGGGTCAGATCGGGTGCCGCCTCAACGAAGAACCACGGATCCACGCTGATGCAGTGACCGCCCACGCCCGGGCCTGGGTTAAGGATCTTCACGCGCGGGTGCAGGTTGGCGATCTGAATGGCTTCCCAAACATCCACGCCAAAGCGGTCGGCCAGGCGTGAAAATTCGTTGGCGATGGCGATATTCACATCGCGATAGGTGTTTTCCATTAACTTCACCATCTCAGAGGTGGTGGCGTCGATAAGAATGATCTGCCCTTTAACAAAGGTGCCATATAAGTCACGGCCGGCCTGTGCAGAAGCGCTGTCTACGCCACCGATCACGCGGGCATTCTCGATCAATTCTTTCATGATCTGACCGGGCAAGACACGTTCGGGGGAATAAGCCAGCAAAAAATCTTTCCCGGCTTTGAGCCCGCTCTTTTCCAGGATCGGACGTACCACTTTTTCGGTCGTGAGCGGCGGGGAGGTAGATTCGAGCACCACCAGGTTCCCTTCGCGCAAAACCGGTACAATCGACTCGGCCGCAGAGCGCACATAGCTCAGGTCTGCTTTTTTGTCTTCATAAAATGGTGTAGGCACAGCAATGATGAAAGCATCCGCTTGCACAGGTTTGGTTGAAACATCAAAAAGCCCACCCTGAATGGCGGCGCTGACCATTTCACCGAGCCCCGGTTCATAAATGTGCACGTGACCCTGTTTTAAAGAGTCGATCACATTGGGGTTGCTATCCACGCCCGTGACCCGAATGCCATGAGTGGCAAAGGTGCTGGCGGTGGGTAGCCCAATATAGCCGAGCCCGATAATGCAAATATGATTGAATTTCATATTCAATCCTTTAGTGTAGAATTTACAGAACTTGATTATGCCACAGGTTGGCTGGCTTGTGCAGTCGGCCTTTTGCATGATTTTGGCCGAAATAAATTACAATTTACAATAAAGAAAGGGCGCTTGCACCGATTTCGTGCACGTGATACACTTTTTAATATGCAAAAGTGGATTCTGGCTGTTTCCCCTGACCGTGAATTCTTGGAACAGATCAGCGCCCATCTTCAAGAGGGGGGGCGTTTTTTGGTCATCTGTGCTTCAAGTGGCAAAGACGCGCTCGCGGCCGCAGAAAACCAGTTATTTGACCTGGCAATCCTCGATTCAGAGATCAGCGATCATCCCTTTGTTCCCCTCACTCGAGAATTAACCGCCCTGATCCCCAACCTGCGCATTCTGGTATACCCCCCCAACAACAACCCCAAACATCCGGCCATGAGCGGTCTGATCGCCAATGGTTTCTTGAACAAACCATTCTTTGGCCCCGAAGTGATCAGCAAGATCACAAATATTTTTAAAGAGATTCCCCAGGAACAGCTTGCCGACCAAAAAATTGACAAGTCTCTGCCCGAGTTATGGATGGAAGACCCCTCCAGCGGAGCCCAGCAAATTGAACAATTGTTGGGGGCCACAACCGCGATGGCCGGCCTGCTCCTGCTGCGCGGACAGGTAATTGCCGGAACCGGCAATCTCTCGGATGACAGTGCAGGCAATATCGTTAATTTTCTCACCCGCTACTGGACGAACATCCAATCGGGTGAACTATTTCGTTATCTGCGCATGAACTATGAAACGGTCACCTACCTGGTTTACGCCGTTCCGTTGTTTAAAAATGTGGCCATTGGCCTGGTTTATCCACCCGATGCTTCTCTTGAAAACGTTCGTACTGAAGTGACCACCCTGCGCAAAGGTTTCTTGAGCCGTTATACCAGTACCGGGGAATTGAGACATGGTTTCGGCATCAGCACAGAGACCCTTTCCAACCCGGCTGAGTCCCTGCCGCAGGAAAGACCCCCGCAGCGCGCAAAAACCCAGCCGATTCCGGGAGAAAGCCCGAGCACGACCGCCGAATATGAAGAAGAGGAAGAATCGCCCTTATTGAGTGAAGAAGACCTCGACAAATTTAACGCGCTCATTGCCGATATGCCCTCCCCTGATCCGGAGGAAGTGTCACCCTCCACCCACCCGCTCAGCGGGCCCAATCTGGAAGAAGAAACATTCGCTCCAATTTCTGATGAGGTGCCGCTCTCAATGAATGAAGTCGCCATTGAGGCCGAATCTGCTTCTGAAATGTTCACCAGGGTTCCCGAAACGGAGCCCGTTTTAGCGGCTGAAGAAACCCCCACCGAGCCTTCCGCCAGTACCTCCAAGACGGCCCCCTTGCCGCCCCTGCCCGGCCAACAAGCTGAAGAACAGCCTCAGCCGGCAGAGAGCTTCCCAAATTTCGATTTCAAGCTCCCCTGGGAAGAAGAGGAGGAGAATTCGGCAGTCGAACAGGTTCCCCCGCCACTGACAGTACCACCGCCATTACCGGTAGCCGAACCACCACTCTCCACCGAGCTAGAAGAAGCTAAACCCGCAGAACTGCCCCCCTGGTTCAATGAATTTGTCTCGCTTGAACCGAATGAAGCAGAGGTGAAACCAAACGATCTTTTGTTCCGCTACAACATCCTCTTGTTGCCGCGTAATGAAGGTCAGTTTATTACACGCCCGCTTTCAGAAGTGCTCAATCAAAATCTGGCCCAACTCCACAAAGAATATGATTGGGAATTCATCAGCATCTCCGTTCGACCCCAATATTTGCTCTGGGCGGCCGCTTTTCCCCTTTCGGTCACCGTGGCCGATGTCGCAGGTGAAGTGCGCAGGGCTACCAATGACAAACTGTTTGGTCACTTTCCTGATCTGCTCCACTCGCACCCTTCGGCCGATTTTTGGGCCAATGGGTATTTTGCCATCAGCGGCGCCAGTTCTCCCTCTGGCAGGCTGATCCGCGATTTTATTGATCTTTCAAAACGAGTTTCTCAACGTTCAAACAACTTTTAATGCTCTTTAGAAGGACCCCCTCATGCCTCCTATTCTCTATTTAATCGATGGACATGCTCTGGCTTATCGCACCTACTTTGCCCTGACCTCCGGAGCGCCAAATGATCGTTTGCAAACCCAGTCGGGGGAACCTACTGCCGGCATTTACGGCTTTGCCAGTGTGATTTTGCGTTTGCTGGAGCAGGAAAAACCCGAGTATCTAGCCGTCGCATTCGACACCGGCAAAACCTTTCGCAATGAGCTTTTTAATGGGTATAAAGCCACGCGCGCCAAAATGCCCGACGACCTGCGCGCGCAGATCGAGCGCATTCGTCAAATGGTGGATGCCTTTCACTTCCCCCGTCTCGAAAAAGAGGGTTTCGAGGCTGACGATATCTTGGGCACCATTGCCAACCAGGCCGTTAAAGAAGGGTTTGGCGTTAAGATCATCACCGGCGATCGCGACCTGCTGCAACTGGTCAATGACCGCATCGTCGTCAGCCTTCCGGGCTCCAAGCTCGCCGATTCCAAAAACTATACTGCTGCCGAGGTAAAGGCTTCTCTGGGCGTGCTGCCTGAACAGGTGATCGATTATAAATCGCTGGTGGGCGACCACTCAGATAACATTCCCGGGGTGCCGGGGGTTGGCGAAAAGACTGCCGTTACCTTGCTGGAACAATTTAAAACGCTGGATGAGGTTTACGCCCACATCGAAGAAGTTCCGCCACGTTTTGCCAGCAAGCTGAGCGCCGGTAAAGAGTCGGCCTACATGAGTTACAAGCTGGCCACGATCTGCACGGATGTGCCCATCACGCTCAAACTTGAAGAAGCTCGCACCGATCACATCCAGTTGCCTGCCGTAGAAGCGCTTTTCAGAGAACTGGAGTTTCGTACCCTCATTCCCAAGCTGCACAATGTGGTCAAGGGGCTCAATGGCAGCGACGCCGTCAGCAGCGGGCAGCTCAGACTTTTTGGGCAGGATGTGAAAGAGGTGGGCATCACCTCGGCTTATGAGCTCGAAACCGTTATAGTCGATACAGAGGAAGCGCTCAAAACCATGATCGCCGAATTGGAACATGCGCCGATCGTCGCTTTTGATACCGAAACCACCAGCACCGACCCGATGCTGGCCGATCTGGTGGGAATTTCGCTCTCGGTAATAGAGGGTACCGGTTACTATATTCCCGTTGGTCACAAAGAAGGCAAACAGCTTCCGCTCAAAAAGGTCCTGGATTCTTTGCGTCCATTTATGGGCAACCCTGATCTGCCCAAAGCCGGTCACAACATTAAATATGATGCGCTGGTACTCGAACAGAACGGATTGAAAGTAGATCCGCTCAGTTTCGATACGATGATCGCAGCCTGGCTGGTTGACCCTGCTTCTCACAATCTTGGTCTTAAGGATATGGCAGGCGATCTGCTGGGCATCAGCATGACCCATATTGAAGAACTGATCGGCAGCGGCAAGGCACAGACCACTATGGACACCGTACCCATTGCCAAGGCTGCCCCTTATGCCGCCGCAGACGCCGAGGTCACCCTGCGTCTGGTGCCCCTGCTCACCGAAAAATTAAAAAGCCACAACTGCCAGAAAATATTCAGTGAAATCGAGATGCCGCTTACCCCGGTGCTCATGCAAATGGAAGCCACCGGCATCAGCCTCGACAAGGCCTTCTTTGAAAAATTCAGCCAGGAGATCGGCACCCGCTTAGGCGAGATTCAGAGCCAGGTATTCGAGTCAGTAGGCTACCCCTTTAACCTAAACTCCACCCAGCAGCTTTCGAAAGTGTTGTTCGAGACCCTTAAGCTGGACCCGCCTGGCAAAAAAACTGCCAGCGGGCATTATTCCACCTCGGCGGCTGTGCTGGATGAACTTTCAGGCAAACATCCGGCAGTGGATATGCTGCTCGAATACCGCGAGTTGGCCAAGCTAAAATCCACCTACCTGGATGCACTGCCTTTGCAGATCAATCCCCGCACCGGGCGTGTACACACCAATTACAGCCAGACCGGCTCGGTGACCGGACGCCTGGCCTCGCTCAACCCCAACCTGCAAAACATTCCCACCCGCACCGAAACCGGCCGGCAGGTACGCCTGGGCTTTAAAGCAGCGCCCGGCCATCAGTTGCTTTCTGTCGATTACTCTCAGATCGAGCTGCGCATCGTTGCCCACATGTCAGGAGATGAGGCCATGCTGGATGCCTTCCGACACGGACAGGATATTCACGCCGCTACAGCGGCTGCGATCTACAAGGTGCCCATCGCTGAGGTGACCAAAGAGATGCGCCGTCACGCCAAAGCCATCAACTTTGGGCTGATCTATGGCATGAGCGCTTTCGGCCTGAGCCGCTCCACTGATCTGACCCTCGGCGAATCCGAGAATTTCGTCAAAGAATACTTTGCCAACTTTCCGCGTGTAAAAGAATACCTCGATAACATTCGCCTGCTGGCTGCCCGGCAGGGATACGTAGAAACCATGCTGGGACGGCGGCGCTACTTCCCCAATCTTTCCAATCCCACCAATGTGGTCATGAAAAATCGTGAAGAGCGGGAGGCCATCAACGCCCCCATTCAGGGCACCGCGGCTGACATCATGAAGATCGCCATGATCCACCTGCCTGCCGAACTCATAAAGGCAAACCTTTCGGCGCGCATGCTCTTGCAAGTGCACGATGAACTGGTGCTCGAAGTGACCGACGCCGAGTTGGCTGAAACGGCCCGTCTGGTGCAAAAAGTGATGGGCGACGCACTGACTTTATCCATTCCACTCCTCACAGAAGCCAGAAGTGGTGTAAACTGGGGAAGTATGCAAATCATCTCGGTTTAAGGACCCACAATGACCGGAGACTCTGCACAATTTCAAACATTGATGAGCCAGGGGCACTCCGCGGCCTGGGATCAAGACTGGGATAAAGCCATTGAGTTTTACCGCCAGGCGCTTGAAGTATCCCCCGATCACCCCATGGCTTTGGCCAGCCTGGGTCTTTCTCATTTTCAACTCAAACAATATGACGAGGCGCTACGTCTTTACCAGCGCGTCTCAGCGCTGCAGCCCGAAGACCCCATGCCCTTCGAGAAAATTGCCCGCATCTACGAGCGCATGGGCATGCTGCAAGAAGCGGTGCAGTCTTACATGCAGGGCGCTGAATCGCAGATCAAAGCCCATGATATCGACCGCGCTCTGGATAACTTCAACAGTGCCATTCAATTGAACCCTGAAAATCAAACCGTGCACACCCGCATGGCGATGATCTTCGACAAACTGGGTCGTAAAGAAGAAGCCGTGCGCGAATATCTGCTGATCGCTGCCCTCATGCAAGCCAGCGGCGACACCAACAAAGCCGCCCAGGTGATCCAGTACGCGTTGCAGCTTCAACCCGGTAACGCCGAGGCCACCCAGGCACAAACCATGCTGCAAAACAACCAGCAGTTGACT
Organism: uncultured Anaerolinea sp.; assembly: GCA_964459385.1. GTDB lineage: Bacteria > Chloroflexota > Anaerolineae > Anaerolineales > Anaerolineaceae > UBA6107. Next base: position 147,380 of record CAYWLG010000008.1, on the reverse strand, counting down.
CTGCCCATGCGTCAAAAAGGCACCACCGGCCCAATGCGCATGGCCCAGGTGCGTCAACTGGAAAATGGACAACTAACAGGTGAAGAAGAGCTCACCCATTACGACCCCATCACCGAGACTCGCCTAAAAGCCCTCAAAGAAATGGCCAGCCTGCTGTTTGAGCAAAGTGAAGAAACGCAAAACGTCGTGCAAACCGGGCGTCAGCGTGTGATCGGGCTCACACGTAATACCGGGCAATTAACGCAGGCAACCCCAGACCGCTCCAGAATTCAGCTTCACCTCAGCCAGGCGATTGACCTGCAATCGAGCGGTCAGGATGAATCCGCCGCTGCCGAGTTGAATCGTGCGGTCGATCTGGGGCTGAACCAGTCAGCCACCTTTTTTGTGCTGGGGTTATTATTGCGAAAAAAGGACCAGAAAAAGGCGCTCAAAAATCTGGAAAAATCGGTCAAGAATCCAGATTATGCGCTCGCTTCTTATTTATTAATGGCCGAAATTGACGAAAAAAATGCCAATTACAAAGAGGCCAGCCTCTTTTACCTGCAAGCGCTTAAACTGGCTGACAGCGAAACCGTGCCCCTTGAGCAAAGCGATGAACTGATCCAGCTTTATGAACCGATCCTCGAAAGCCAGCAGCGTCTCGAAAAAGAGAAAGATTTTCGCAGCCTGTGCACCGTTATCAGTGGGCAGTTGATGCGCCCTGATTGGCGTGAATATATCACCGCCGCCCGCCGGCAGCTCCCCCCCCAGCCCGAAGGCAGCCCGCCGCTGCCCCTGGCAGAAATGCTGCTCGAAACCAACAGCAGTCATGTCATCGAGTTGATGGTATGGATCAAGCAACTCGCCTCTGAGGGCAAGTATCGCACCGCTATGGAAGAAGCCTACCACGCCCTCACCTTTGCGCCATTTTATCTGCCGCTGCACATACAAATGGGTGAAATACTCATCTCGCAGGGCCGCATCATGGAGGCGGTCGAAAAGTTCATCCTTGTGGCCAATGCTTACAATATTCGCGGCGAAACCATTCAGGCCATCAATTTGCTGCGCCGAGTCACCAAACTGGCACCGATGGATCTTGCCGTGCGCGGGCTGCTCATTGACCTGCTCAAAGCCAGCGGCCGCCTGGATGATGCCATTCAGCAATATATGGATCTGGCCAACGTTTATTATCTGCTGGCCGAGCTTGATCTTTCACGCCAAACCTACCAGTCAGCGCTCACCCTGTCGCAGCAGTCCAGTTCCACCCGGCAGTGGGCCATTCAGATACTCAACAAACTGGCCGATATTGAACTGCAAAGCCTCGACTGGAAAGAAGCCATCCGCATTTTCGAGCAATTACGCAGCCTGCAGCCGCAAGAATCCGGCCCCCGCTCTACTCTCATTGACCTGCATCTGCAACTGGGGCAACGCAGTGCCGCGTTCAACGAACTGGATAGTTTCCTCAAGCTGATCAGCGAGAGCGACCAAAACGGAAAGAGCATTCACTTCCTCAACGATCTGCTCGACAACTACCCCGGTGAAGTAGAAATTCAAAAACGCCTGGTGGAATATTACTCTGCCCGCAATCAGTTGCCCAAAGCCATCGAAAAGCTGGACGCGCTGGCCGAAAAATGTATGAAAGCCAGCGATACACCTGCCGCGCTTGAGACGGTCAACTTTATCATCTCGCTCAACCCACCCAACGCAGCCGAATATCAAAAGCTTTATAACGAACTAAAGACCCAATAACAAAAACAGGGACACGTTTTTTTCTCGTGTCCCTGCATTGTTTAATTCTCTTTTTTTTACCACCAGATTCTGAACCAACCGTTGCCCGTGGCCGATTCCCCACGGATCGAAACCTCGGCTTTTAACTGCACCACCGACTGCACCGATAAATTGGGAACGTCGAACGATACCTGGCTGACACCGTATTCGTTGGTCTCGCTCAAGCGAAAGAACTCGCTGGAACCATCCGGGAAGGCCACCGTCAGCCCCACCTGTGCTTTGGGCATGGCGCGCAGATACTGATCTTGCACCACCACAAAGACGGTTTGCGTTTCGGTTGCCCCAATTAATGACCTTTGTGGAAAAACACGCACGATCGGGTTGAGCAACTGCCCGGCAATATTTGCCGGCGGGCTCGACTTTAATAGATCGGGGTTGGCAACCACTTTGTCAAAGTAGATCTTGCCGAGATCGGTCAGCACCACCCGTTCGCCGCTGGCCCGCTCAGGCCACCATTCCATGCGTGCGTTTTCAAAGTACTGCACATAGCGGCCGTCAATCACTTCAAGCGCAGAGACGGGGGTACCAAAATAGGCCTCGCCCTGATAAGCATCATAGAATTGCAAAAAGGCATAACAGACCGAATAGCCGGAATCGAATTTGCGACAGGTAGGCCCATCAGAGGCAATGTCGGCCAACTGCGCATTCTCTTCGTGCAGCAACTTGCCCAGAGGTGCCAGTTGAACCTTAGCGCCCTGGTCGGTATCTACCAGATCAAAACGAACCTTTTGAAAATATTGTACGTGCTGCCCGGTAACCGAATCGATAAAATCATCGGTGATCGGGTAGCCGAAATAGAGCAGCGGGTCATCCACGCTGTTGTATTCGGTCAAGAATTCTCCCCAGATCCAGTGACCGGTTTCGGGCACATAGACGGAGCTCTTGTTTTCTGCCTGCACAGACCCAGAAATGGGCGCCAATGCCAGCAAAAAGGCAAGTGAAAGCAGGAGAGAGATGATCTTGGAGCTTTTTTTCATGGTCTTAACATTATACAAAGAACGATGGCTATTCGCAATAGCAGCCGATTTGCATAATCAAGCCTGTCGGTCCTTCCCTCTCTGATAAAACTGTTATTCATTTATGTGAATAGATTCAGCCCGTTTCAAGCGGCGTTTGCTGAACAAGATATCCAGCATGAACGCGCCGGCGCCCAAAAAGCCGAAGACGCCCCCTCCATACCAGGTCGTCAATGGCCCGTAGTTATCGTTCAGATAACCACCGATCAGCGGTCCCACCCCCGAGCCGACCGCCGTGATAACGGTGTATAAACCCATGTAGCGCCCGCGCATATCCTCTGGTGCCAGGCGGGCGGCAACCGTGGTCGAAGTAGGCACAAGGATCATCTCGCCGATGGTGGCGATCACCATGCACAGCCAGAATGCCCAAAAACCCTGTGCAAAAGCCACCCCCAACACCGCCACCCCATAAAAGGCCGAGCCCAAAGCCATCATCCATTTGGCGTCATGGCGCTTGACCCGCTGCGTGATCAGCACCTGCAGCAAGATCACCATCACCGCATTGGTCATGGGGATGAAACCATAAATCCTTTCGCTCATACCAAAATTGGCCTTGACGTAAACGCCCAGCATCATCCAGATGGTGGCCGAGGCCAAACGGCCAAACAAATAAGAACCGATCAGTGCCAAAAAGGGTCTGTCTTTGAATATTTGCCCATATCCGCCCAGGCTGACCGGTTGTGTGGTTTGAGTCTGTTGTGCACGGGCAGGCATGGTCTCGCTGGAGAGAAAAATAGTCAACACCCCACAAACCAACATACCCATGCCGGCGACTGAGAACGCCAGCGGATAAGAGACCGCCGCCAGGAAACCACCCAGCGTCGGCCCCAGCGCCACCCCCAGATTGTTGCCCATGCGTAAAATGGAATAGGCCTCAATGCGCTGATCGGGGGGCAGCAGATCGGCCATCATGGCGTCGGCCGCCAGTCGGTAAAGCGGTGTGGTGGCCCCATTCAGTGCCATCAGGCCAATAAAAAGGCCCGGGGTGGTGGCCAGTTGAAAGAAATACCACGAAAACGCGCACAAGATCAGCGAGAATGCCATCACCCACTTGCGTCCCAGTCGATCGGCGATGGCTCCGCCGAAGAATGTGGTGATCAGACCGGCAATAGCATTCACCGTCAGCATGCCGGCCACTGCCGTCAGTGATGTGTGCAACTGCTGGCTGATGTAGATCATCAAGAATGGCCAAAACATGCTGTGAAAGGTCCAGGCCAGCATTAACAAAAACACCACGACCCAAAACTGGCGCGGGTAATAGCGGATGATTTTGTTAATACGGGAGAACATAGAATGTATTTTAATCTTGCGTGGCAACTTTTGCTTGCTTACAAGATAAGCTCTTGAAAATTTACACCTTCACAATAATATGCGCACAGAAATTAGCTAAGTCACAAGTATGTTAAGTGTCTTTTTCTGACACCATGAAAAATGGTCTTAACCCGAAACTTAAACTAATGATCAATTTTATAATAGTATTGGTCATTACGTTCGAATATTAAGCTTCCGTGTTTTGACAAAAAGTCAGTTTCTTTCTCAGAAGGCAAAACTGAAAAGTAGTAATTACACTCTTTTGGTCCAACTGAAAGGATATCAGCAAGGTTGATCGGGGGATAAACCACCGGTATGTCCAAGAACCACGCTGCCTCATAAGGCATGTTTGAATAAATACAGGTTGGGTTACTCCCTTTTATCAGTTTAACAACTTCTTTTGAAAACTCCTCTTTCCCAACAGAGTTTTCCGTCAGAGCACCTTTTGAACTTAAAACACCCGCCAAAAGAAGCGAACAGAGCAGCAGAGAAACTAAAGCTGTATTTCGCCAATGGATATTTCCAAGTTTATTTAGAAGTTTAAAAAGGATTAATGACACCCCTGTCATGCCCAATACCATTAAAAACGCCAATAAAATTGTATAAATCCTCCAAGTCTCTATCACGTCTAAATAATTTGCTACTATTACAACGTGCAAAATCAAAAATGCAAAGTAACTAAAAACGAATGCTCGTACCTTTTCGTTTAGCAGTAACAACAAAGTCGTACCGACCCAGGCAACAGAATACTCCCTTACAAAAAGATCCCTAAGAGCTGCAGTTACCCTTTCAATCCAACGATTAATATATATGGCTTTGTAATTTGATATTGTTCCTATAACTGAAGGGGGAATATCAAAGGTTTTGTATAACTCGTCATGAGAAAGTACCACACCCGAAATGCTTTCTATTCTATGCTGAAGAGCGAAAAGTGGCTCGCCGGTTAACAGAAGACTGCGAATAACAAATGGCGAGATTACAATTGCAAACCCTGCCACACACAAAAGCCCATTTAGAAACCAGTCTTTAAATGTGCGCCTGGGCATCAGATAATAGACTGTAATCGCAAAGATCAATAAAGAAAAAGTGGGCTTTGACAAATATAACAGGCCACATACCATCCCAAAGAGAATTGGATTGATCTTTCTATCAAATCCCAGTAATAGAGTTAACAACAGCATCGTATATGAAATTACTTCATAGTAATCCGACAATGCCATCTGTAAATAAGAAAAAGAAAAAACACTCGATGTGACAGCCACAAAAAGTGCAAGCCAGTTGCGAATACTTTTTTTCTGTTCGTCATCTACTCCCTGCAAATTTAAAATCTTTAACGCCAATTTATAAATTAACCCACCATTTACAATGAAAAGAAAAGCATTAAGCAATCGTACATAAAGCGCGCTTGGAGAAAACACTTTAAACAAGAGGGCATAAACTAATATTGGTAAAGGATACCGAATAAAGTCGGGATGATTGATCACTGTGGGAAAGAAAGCATACCCAACCGGTAAAATATATTTCGTCACAAAAAAATCACCCCGCATAGTGTTGCGGGCAATTTGTGCTGTATCCATGACTAATTTTGAGTTAAATTGGAAAAATGAAAGATAGCTCTTGGTTATCCTCATTTCTATTAAGTAATAGATCACGAGAATTAGCAAGACGGACAAAAAATAAAAATCGCTTTTTTTGATGAGACTAAATATCTTTCTCATTTTTCCCCCTGAGATATTTAATTTTTTAATGACCAGAAATTACAAGTTTTCCAAACGGAATTGCATTTGAATTACATTTTCATATGCCGAAGATAATTATAAGCCTAAAAATTTTCTGCAATTCCAAGATGGATATGTAAATTCGGCATTATTCATTTAGCCGGAATAGTTATAGTCCTTATTCACGAATTATCCCTGAGCCATCAGCAGAAAGTTTTCGATTTTCTTTTAGGTATAATCACATTTATGCAATTATTCTGTACCCGGAGGAAAAACATGTGGAATGAATTTAAAAAGTTCGCCATGCGCGGCAATGTGATTGATCTGGCCATTGGCGTGATCATCGGCGCGGCTTTTGGGAAGATCGTCAGTTCGTTGGTCAATGATGTGATCATGCCTCCGATTGGGTTGATCCTTGGCAGAGTGAATTTCTCCAACCTTTATTTCAGCCTCAATGGGCAAAAATATGCCACCCTGGCAGATGCGCAGGCAGCCGGGGCGCCTACCCTCAACTATGGTGTGTTTCTCAACAACGTCATAGATTTCTTGATCGTCGCGTTCATCATCTTCCTGATCACCCGCGAGATCAATAAGTTCAGCAAAAAGGATGAGGCGCCTGCCGCACCCACCACACATGAGTGTCCTTATTGCCTGAGCCAGATTCCGCTCAAGGCCACCCGCTGCCCCCACTGTACCTCTGAGGTAAGCCCTGTTGAATAAAAAGAAGCTCCCTTTCCAGATGGAAAGGGAGTATTTTTAGCGGCTGCTGCGCCGCGATCGTTCATTGCGCATCGCCCCACCACGATAGGAAGGCACCATGATCGCATAGATATCACACAGCCGGTCATCGAGCATGCGGCTTTTGATGCGCGCGTCCACGTCCTCCAAACGTTCTGAGGTAGTGATCACGGTAGGCAGTTTGGCGTTATACCGGTCATTGAAGATCTGATACAGTTTTTCGCGTGCCCAGGGGGTGGCACTTTGTGTGCCCAGATCGTCGAGAATCAACAGCGGCGTGGCGCGCACACGCTGGAACAGCTCATCATAAGAAACACTGCTGGTGGGTCCAAAGGTGGCACGCAGGTGATCCAGCAGGTCGGGCACCACCACAAAAATCGGATCGTCTCCCATGCCCTTGCGATAATTACCCACCGCAGCCGCCAGGTGGGTTTTCCCACAGCCAAAGCCTCCCATCAACATCAACCAGCCGTGCGGTTGTTCTGCGAACTCCTGAGCGGCACGAAAGGCATTCTCCAGGCTCATCTGCACTTCGGGGTCAAAGCGTTCGGGTTCGCGCAGGCTGAAATTGCCAAAGGTACGGTCATTGAGCATCTGCAACTGCCGCACCAACGGGTCGCGACTTTCGCGGATGGGCGAGCGGTAATCGGGTGCAGTAATGGGCACATGCGTGGCCAGCTCGGGGTCTTGCAGCCTGGAGCGGATGCGAGCATCCAACTCTTCGAGGCGTTGGTTGCTGGTCACTACCATGGGTAAACGCCGGATATAACGGTAATCGATGATCTGGAAGAGCTTTTCGGCCGCCCAGGCGGTGGCGTTCTGCGCCCCCAGATCATCAAGCACCAGCAAATTCACATTGCGAATCTCTTCAAAGCGCTGCTCAAAATTGGAATCATGCGCATCATAGGAGTACCGCAGCCAGTCCAGCAGGTCGGGGACGGTCAAAAAGACCGTGGCCATGCCGTATTCCACGCAGGTGTTGGCCACGGCCGCCGCCAAATGGGTCTTGCCGCAGCCATAGTTGCCGGTGAGCAACAGCCAGCCCTTGGGAGAAGCCGCGAACTGGCGTGCCTGGTTTAAGGCGCTTTGCAGCGAGAAAACCTGGTCATCGCCCAACCCCAGCCGCCCCTGCACCGAGAAAGAGTCAAAGGTCATCTTTTTGAACGATTCGAGATTGCTCACCTGATACAGACGGTTATGGGCTGCTCGCACCTGTTTTTGCTGCTGGCATATGCAGGGCTTGAGCTTGCCAAATTCGGGGTCATCAATGGGCAGGTCACGCCAAACGTAACCGAACCCGCCGCAGATGGGGCAAACGTCTTCTTGGTTCGTTTCGTCTTTAGTGTTTGATGTAGTCGGCAAGGTCGCCCTCGATGTACTTTCTTGGATTTTCTTGATCGTTTCGTTGATCCTTTTCACCGCGTCCTTTTTCCTTCCAGGAGCGTAAGATCGCTTCTACATAACTCCAATTACGCACGTTCTTTTTGAGCGCCGTTCTGATCGCTTCTTCGATCCATTCAGATGGATAATCGCGTTCGGCTTCTTCGAGCGTTTGCGCCAGAATAGGCGTCAGTGGGCCAATATTGGCCTCGTAAAGCTGATAGATGTTCAGCCGTCCGTTTTCTTCCAGAGTAGATTCAGCGCGATATTCCCTGCCGGGCTGCCAGCTTCCCTTTTGCAAAGCAGCAAGGGCGGCACGTCCCCGCGGGGTATTCAGCAAATAAAATTTTTCGTTGTCATCAACACCGCTCACAAAAGTGCCGCGCTGCAGGGCTTTTTCAAGTGCCGCATTGACCCGGTCAGACACCAGTTTCACATCTGATCCAAACGATCGGAGAATGATCGGGCTTTCCAACAGATCGCGCAGAAAAACGAACTGAACTGTGCCAGCCTGTGCCTTCAGCATCCTCATCAACAAAAGGCTGAGCTTGATCTCATCGACGTCTGCCATTTCAGGTAACAGTTCGTTGAAGAAAGCAGCGGGGAACTCAACCGGATCAGATTTGCCATCGGCAAACCCCTTGAAGGAGGTCATTATTTCTTCGCTCCGGCGCTGTGCGTATCACGCCCATAAGCGCCATCGGGTTCGCGGGCGGCGTTCTCGAACTTGGCCAATTTGTTGTTGAAGCGCAGACCGATGCCCGAATGCGTGGGGCCATTACGGTGTTTTGCCACGATCAATTCGGCGAAGGTTTGGCTGACCTCATCTTTTTCCAGCGCTTCGGGCCGGTGAATGAACATGACGATATCCGCATCCTGTTCGAGTGAACCTGATTCGCGCAGGTCGGAAAGAATCGGCCGTTTATCGGTACGCTGTTCCACCGCACGCGAAAGCTGCGCGGCCGTCAGCACAGGCACATTTAACTCGCGCGCCAGCACTTTGAGGCTGCGTGAAATGAAAGAAACCTCTTGCACGCGGTTATCGGTACGCGAATCGCTGCCCATCAATTGCAAATAGTCCACGATCACCAGATCCAGGCCAAATTCCATGTGCAGGCGGCGGCATTTAGTGCGCAACTGTAATGGCGTGATCGCCGGGGTATCATCCAGCCAGATGGGTGTATCGCCCAGCACTTCGGTTGCCTGGGTGAACAACTCCCACTCATGATCTTCCAGCTTGCCGGTGCGCAGACGCTGCGTATCGATGTTCGTCTCCTGCGCGATCAGACGCTGCACCAACTGCTCGTTCGACATTTCCAGCGAAAACATGGCGACATGCTTTTTATGCTTCTGAGCGGCATTCTTGGCCACCGAAAGCAGAAAACCGGTCTTTCCCATGCCCGGGCGCCCGGCCACGATGAGCAGGTCTGATTTCTGTAATCCGCCCAGCACCTTATCGAGGTCATACAAACCGGTGGGCACTCCAAAGATCTCTTCAGAGCGCTGCGAGAGCTCAGAGACATGGTCGTAAGCCTCACTGACCACCTGCGAGATAGGCACCAGATCATGCCTGACGCGCCGTTCGCTCAGGCCAAAAATGGATTTTTCGGCTTCATTGATGACCGTATCGAGCGGTTTTTCCTGGTCGTAGGCAAGTTTTGCCAGTTCGTTGGCTGAAGCCAGCATGCGGCGGCGCACCGCGTTTTGTTCCACAATTTGGGCATAGGCTTCGGCGTGCAAAGCGGTCGGCGTCTGGTTGACCAGCGCCACCAAGTAAGCCTGCCCGCCGATCTCGGCAAGCTGATTACGTTCTTCCAGATCTTCTGAAACCGTCAAGAGGTCGATCGGAACACGCTTGTCGTGCAAACGGGTAAACGATTCCCACAGCCACTGGTTGCGGATAACGTAAAAATCGTCAGCGTGGAGAACCTGTGCGATCTCATAATAAGATTCCGGGTAGATCAATACAGCCCCCAGCACCGCTTCTTCTGCTTCGCGGCTGTTGGGTTGTGACTGAATCTCTGTTGAGATGGGTTCTTCCGTGGGAGGAAAATCGCTCATTTTAGTCTCGACTTTTTGAACTATTCGGGTCGGTCAGGTGAAGGGGGCTCATCTACCGGTTTATCTGCGTCTCCCTGGTTATCTGTGTTATCCATATCCAGGTTTTGCAAAAAATCTTCAAAGACCGATAGACGCTTTTTCGTTTCCGCCGGTTCTTCAGCAGAAGCGGCACTGGCTGCCGCATCGGACTCAGCCGGTTCTTGCAGCAGATCGGGCGCTGGTACGATCCCGGCCGCATCCAACACTTCGGACGCCATTAAGATGGGCACGTGGGCCCGCACCGCCAGCGCGAATGAATCAGATGGTCGTGCATCTATATTATAGGTTTCATCGCCTTTTTCGATGACGATATTGGCATAGAAAACGTCTTCTTTGACGCTCACCACTTCCACACGCGTAATGCGGGCATCCATTTCAGACAACATGCGCAAAAACAGGTCATGCGTCTGCGGACGGGCCACCTCAATCTCTTGCAGGGCAATCGTGATTGATTCGGCCTCGTAGGGGCCGATCCAGATGGGCAGGTAACGTTCATCATCCATGCAGCGCAGCAGCACGATTCTTTGCTGGCTGGTCAGGCTTACACGCACACTGTCAATTGTCACTTCTACCATTCCAGACATAGATACTCCAATAAATTGAATCCCTGCCTCATTCTAACATGCGTGAATTATGGATGCAACAGAATATTCTTTGAAATCACGTGTTTTAGGCGGGTATTATTTTTCAATAAGCGCAACTATTTTTTTGCTGTCAGGTTTTATTTCTTAAGATGAGTTTTTATTTGGACCAACTTTTCTTAAGAAAAGCATTTTTTTGATGTATAATAACCTTAAATAAATCAGGATGTATAGATGAGTGTTGTTCTAAAAATTCTTATTCTTCACCACAGAATCTCAGGCTAGCACACGTGGGGATATTTCCGCTGACCTGAAGATTTTGTTTTTCCAGTTTGAAAAACAAAATACGCCGAAGCTATCTTCTATCATGACCAGATTATGAGAAATCGAGTAATCTTTATACTAAATTTTGAGCGGTTGAGAGAATGCGATGAAACATACCATCCTACTAATTGAAGGCAAACATGCAGACCACCCCTCTTTTTCGGCTGGATTGATCAAGAAGGGCTACGCTGTTGAAAGTGCGCCAAACGGTGCTGCTGCAATTGCCCATCTGGAAAACTCGCAACCCGATCTCGCCATCATTGATGCCTCTTCCATGCGCACCACCGGAAAGCGCATCTGCCAATCGCTCCAGTCCATTCGCAACGACCTGCCCATCATTTTAATCATCAACGAGGATGGCGATCTCAATGATAAAGCCGGCGCGAATGTCGTGCTTGCCCTCCCCTTCACTATGCAGAAGCTGGTGAACCGTGTGAAGCATCTGCTGCCGATAGAAAACACTTTTTCTCAGGCGGTCGGTCCATTTCAACTGGATATCGAACAGCGCCGGGTGATCTTTGAAGACCGCCAGGTGCAGCTCACCCCTCGCCTGGTGACCCTCTTTAAAATTCTCCTCGAACATCCAGGGGAGGTGGTGGACCGCGAAAAGCTTTTCTGCGAAGCCTGGGAAACCAATTATACCGGTGATACCCGCTCACTCGATGTGCACATGAGCTGGCTGCGTCAGGCCATCGAGGATAATCCGCGCCACCCCAAATACATCAAGACCATCCGCGGTGTGGGCTACCGACTGGATATCGATTCCTCCAACACCCGCCCGGTAGATCGAAGAAAATAGCCGTTCAACAAAATGATGATCCCCCTTGCGGGGGATCTTTTTTTTATTTATACATTTGAATTGTGGTCGAACCTTGCGAGTAAAGTGTCGCAATGTCCTGGTTCATATTGATCACACCTGAGCCGGTCACCGAAACCATGCGCCCAATAATTTGCACATTCATGGTGTTCGCTGCCGCTGCCCCACTCACATAAACCGCACTATTTGGGGCATAAACCGTTCCGGTCATTGAAACAGTGCCTGACCCCTCCAGTGTAACGGTGCCTGTATTTGAATCGGCCATATAAACCAAAACACCAGGAATTGCCGGGCCAACGCCACAATCAGAAGTACTGCAACCCGGTGCGTTAATTAAACCTTTGGCAGCACCAGAAACACTAAAGTTTCCTTGCTTGATGTACGTCATAAAATAGTTTGCGTGTAAAGGAACACCCGAACCCAAAGCAAAATTACCATTATTGAGGAAAATTGAACTGCTGTTCATCGTAAAATCTTTGTAAGAACCGCCAAAGGAAAATGAACCACTATTCCGCAGATAAAATACAACATTGTCCATTATCACCAGATGATTCGAATTGCCACCACCAAACGAAACCCCGCCATCTACGCAATAGATACCTGGAGAAAAGGTTAATTTTGTTGTACTTCCCCATCCATTCCAGGATATGGATGAATAAATTCCGGGATAAGCCGTATATTGAGTCGTTCCGCTAACTTGTGATGGCATAGAACGAGAAGGTAATCCAGAACAACTTGGTAAAACAATCGACTCCATCTCTGCAGGCACTGTTTGTACCGCAGGAATTGGCCAATAGATCTGGGCAATGGACGGATTGGCGGTATAAGTTGACCACAATTGATAACTCTGGCTGCTGGTAATGGCATTCAGGTTATCGAAATCACTTGTGGTAATATCATTCAAGATAAAATTAGGAGCATTCATCGCAAAAAGCAGACCATTACCATTTGATGTTTCAACCTGCGAGCCGGCATAAAACGTACGGGACCCTTTGCCATTGTATTGGATCACCCCACCCGCAGCTAAAATCTTGGCGGAACCATCGGTGCTCAGACAGGAAGATGAATAAATTCCGCCTTTCTGAATTTTGATGATACTGGAACCATGTGCAAAAATGCCCCCGCCGGTTGTAGTCTCAGAGCAGGTTGTACCGGTCGTATAAATAGCGTTTCCGCCCGCAAAAGCGGCGTTAACATAAACTCTGGAAGTAGCCTCGGCTATGGTATGGATGGGAGCAGAACGCACTGTTGACAAAAAGGCTGTATCTGCATCAGTAGCTACACGAACTGTGATCTCTAGATACTTTCGCCCATTTTCAACACCACAAGTGGTCGTTACCCCACTTTCGCTTAGGTCATTCACAGTCAGGGTTATATCGTCTTCACTGGCAGTTGCAATGGCCTCATTAATCCCTGTCGTTGCAGCAGCAGCGGCTATGGCTGACCCACAGGAATAAGACAAAAGATTAGTCGTTTTCAGATACTGCGATGCTGCACCAGCCGCTGCCAATGCTGCCGAATCAGCCGTGCTCTGATCTTGACGTTTTTCATTGAGCACCATGCTTCCATCCACGCCCAAGGCGGTCAATGACAAAATTGCCACAATGGCGATAGACAAAATAACCAGAATCTGCCCTTTTTCTTTTCTCATTTTCATAATTGCCTCTCAAACTTAATCCGGCGGCGGGGGCCTTAAGATCACCCCATTCGTCGTAATAGTTAATGGAATTGTCTGGCTGCCAATGACGGTGCCTAAAAATGGCATCGTGAGCGGAAAATCATTGGTGATCACGATGCGCATCAATTTGCCCGCATATACCTGCGCGAACGGAATAGAATAACACGATTGAAATACACCGGCATCATCTTCAATAGACACATTGATCACTGTGGTGTTATTGTTGATCTGATTGTCGATGTTGTTGTGTATGCGATCAAGAATTTGATTGCAGTCAGTCGGATAGCTCGTTCCAAAAACGATCCCCTCTTCTGCAGCATCTTGTAGAACAAAATAAGCCATAATGGCCCGGCCAAAATCCACGATCCCTGCCAGTAAGATAAAAAGCAAGGTCATGCTCATGGCCAATTCCACCAGGCTTTGCCCTTTTTGCATATCCTTTTTTATGAATTGGCGTAGATTTTTCATTGAGCACCGTACACAATATAGCAGCCATTGTCAAAATAGAACTTCACATAGGTGATATCTGAAAGGCTGACCGTACTATTGTAGACCAACTCAAAAGCTTTGTAGTCCCAGTTACCAAATCGGACCGTACTGGTCAGCGTTACCAAAGCCGGTGAACCCACAGCCGGCGAAAACGATTTGATCGTTGTGCCCGCCAGGTTAGCTGTGGTTAATTGTTCCGTTCCAGACCAAATGACATCAAAGCCCTGGAAGTTCACCTTTGTGTTGGTAGTGTTTTGAATGCCGATGATCCAACTGTTGGGAATCCCTCCATTCCATCCAAGATACGGAGTACCCAGAGAAAGCGTTCCGGAGCACGAAGAAGGCATCGTCGCAGTCGGGGATGAAGTTCGGGTCGGCGTAGGTGTTGCAGTGGGCCGTGGCGTTCGCGTGGCTGTAGGAGTGTCAGTATATAGCGCTGTGTTAGTCGGCGTAGGTGTCGACGTACGGGTTGATGTCTGGGTGGGGGTCAGGGTGATGGTCGGCGTCAACGTGATCGTTGGCGTAAGCGTAATGGTTGGGGTTAAGGTAATGGTCGGCGTAAGCGTAATCGTTGGCGTCAAAGTTTCGGTCGGAGTCAATGTGGGGGTTAACGTAATTGTCGGTGTGTTAGAAATTAATGGCGTCGGCGTCAGTGTATCTGTTGGCGTCAATGTTAAAGTCGGTGTGCGTGTAAAAGTCGGCTTGGGGGTATTCGTCCACGGCGGCGTGCTCATGATGTCCAATTCAGTGATGATGGTGCGGGCAGTTTTCGAGGTAAGCGTAATACCCTCTTGACCGGTAATTGGCACAACAAAATGAAAAGTATTTCTTACAGTGACAACAACCCGATCTCCTAATGCCAATGATGACAGCACCGAACCATCTGAATTGTTTACCGGACTAGCGCCGTTACAATGCGCAAAAGGTGTTGCTTCACCATTGCTATCCGGCCCAGTATCGTATTCAATATCGACGTTATCCGGGGTAACTCCAATAGCTACTCCAGCACTAATTGCCGCATCGCGTATCCCGGTACAATCCAGATAATAATTGGTTCCTCCAGATGAAATACCGGCAGCAGAACCCCATCTGGCTGCACTTCGGCTGGCCGAGTAAACGTTTGAATAAAAATAAATCAAACGTCCCATTTCCATGATGCCAAAAATTAATGTTAAAAATAAGGGCAAGGCCAGTGCAAATTCGATCAGGCCCTGGCCTCTATGGAGTCTTGCGAGAACTTTCCGGAATCCACTCTTCATAGAACCATCAGCAAAAAGTATTTTTCGCCCAAATATCACATAGATTATAGCAATTTTTCAACTGCTAAAATTCAGCATTGCATAACTGTAAGGTCGATAAGAATTTTTAGAAAACCTGTATCAATTTCAACAGCAGAATTGCCACCATCGCCCCCGCACCCGTGCAGAAAATGTTCACCCAATCGTTATCCAGCCAGGCCCAACCACGCAAGGGCGTCGTTGGCGTTCCGCAGTGATGCAGCGGGTGCTTTTCGGTCTCTTTCTGACAGGTAGGGCAGTAATAGATCGCCTGAAAGGTCGCCCCCAGCCAGGAATCTGCCAGGCTGCCCGCCAGCCCCGCCAGGCTTAACACCAGCAGCTGCGGCCACTGCACAGGCGGCAGATCGCCCGGCCAAAGCAGACCGCCCACCAAAACCACCAAAAGCGATCCGGTGAAGGAAGCAATCGTCCCGGCCAGGGTGATCCCACCGGAAGTGCCCCGTTCCACTCGTTTGCCGTTGGTGATCAGACGCGGTGCCTTTCGGCTCAACACACCCAATTCGGTCGCCCAGGTGTCGGCGTTGGCTGCCGCAAACGCGGCCACAAAACCCATCCAGGGCAGCCACGAATACGGGAAGAACACGTGTGCCACTGCAAATGCCCCCGCTACGCCGCCGTTGGCAATTACCTGACCGGCGTCGCGGCGAGAACCCTTGGAATAAAATTTTTCAGAGTTGGCTTTTCGTTTTTTAAATAATTTGGATAAAGCGGAGGAAGTGACGAAAAAGGTTAACAGAACTGCGGCCCAGGAAAGCCCACCCAGGCCAAAAACCACTGCTCCCAGCACAAAAGCTGCAATGGCGCCGCCCCAACTCAGCCAGCGCAATCCCCAGGCGAGCAGCGCGGCGACCAGCGCCAAAATGACACCCAGTATCAGTTGCAGGTTTCCAGCAGGCAAAAAGGGCATACGCACCTAGAAAACAATATTCAAGATCGCCGCCGTCAGTAAAAGCGGTGTAAGCATGGCGGTCGTCCACAACACGTAGGCCACCGGGCGCTGCGGCTCGTGGCGGTAGAAATACAAGCCAACGACCAGATTCAGAATAAATGCCAGGCTGCCCAGCAGTGGCAGGATCAAAAGCTGTACCGATGGCACCGGTTCAAGCGGGCTGCCGCTGGCGCTAATGCCCAACGAGAGCGTGGGGCGCAATGGGATGAGCAGTGTGGCGCTGACCACCATGATCAATGTCAACGCCAGGCTGACGATCAGGCTCAGACGCGCATAACGGTCTTGCAGCACGCTCTGGATAAATTCAGCCGGCTCAGAAGAATACGCCTCGATGGGGGTCAGACTGCCCATTTCAAGCACACGATTAAAGGCTTTGATAAACTCTTCTGGGTCTTCGGGCGAAAGCGCAAACACGTTGTTAAAAGACTCGATCACCACCAACGAGCCGAGGTTGGAGGCCAGATATTCCACCTTGCCCAGATCGGTGTGTTCCACCGTTCCCAAATAGGCACCGGGCATGCCCAGCGCCGGTCTGCCAATCGGCGTCACCAGATCCGCAGCGGGGTGAATCCACTCCAACTCGGTCAGCGGAACATCTTCGCGGCGCAGTCCCCAGCGCAGACGCAGACCGTTCCGTTCCAGCGTGTAGCTGGCACTGCGCAGCGCATAAATTCGATAGGCCATCAAACCCAGCAAAGCCACCAGAATCAGTGCGCCGAACAAATAAAGCACCAAAAATCCGCTGCCCGCACCTTTGAAGGCTAAATAGATCAGCCCGGCGCTTCCCACCGCAAAAAGAGTGGCCAGTGCATAATGCAGCGCCAGGCCGTTCTTTTTTGCAGGGTAAAAGACAAGGGACTCACTCATCAGAACCTATTTGCCGGCCCGATCGATACAATCACGCAGCACATTGCAAACGGTTTCCACCTGTTCTTCGCTCATCATTCCTGAGAAGGGCAGTGCCAGCCCGCGCTTGCCCAAGTCTTCGGTCACCGGGAAGTCTCCTTCGCGGTAGCCAAACTGCTCGACCATGTAGGGCTGCAAATGAATGGGGATGAAATACGGCCGCACCGGAATGCCTCGCTCGCTCAGTTCTTTGGCGAGCGCATCGCGATCCAGTGAAGCATCAAAGCGGATCACATACACGAACCAGCTCACACGCGTGGTGTCTTCGACCAGATGAGGCGCCTCTACCCCGTGGATCTCACTGAGCCGTTCTTCATACCAGTCGGCCACCTGCTGACGCTTCTTGAGCAGTTCTTCAATACGTCTCATTTGCGTCACCCCCAGTGCCGCGCTCAACTCGTCCATGCGGTAGTTGTAACCCATATAGGTGTGCTGCAACCAGGTGTCGCCCGGGGCGCGGCCCTGACTGCGTAAGGCACGCATATAATGGGCGTCTTTTTCATTATTCGTGACGATGATGCCGCCCTCACCGGTGGTGATCTGTTTGTTGGGGTAGAAGGCAAAAACGCCAAAATCGGCCAGCATGCCCGCTTTGCGCCCTTTATACTCCGCACCGAGTGCTTCGCAGCTATCCTCGATGAGAGGGATTTCAGCTTCAGCAGCGATTTTATTTAGCATGTCATAATCGGCAGGTTGACCAAAAACATCCACGGCCAGAATCCCTTTAAGCGGGCCGGCGTGTTCTGCTCCCTTGCGGGGCAGCCAGTGTTTGGCCGCGGGGCCACCGGCTTTGAGTTCGCGCACGGCAGCCGCCACTTTGAGCACGTCAATGTTACCGGTGAGCGGATCGACATCCACAAAGACCGGGATGGCTTTTTCAAATAGCAGCACGTTGGTCGAAGCAATGAACGAGAAGGGCGTGGTCACTACCAGATCGTTCATGCCGATTCCGGCAGCACGCACGCACAGATGCAGCCCGGCCGTGCCTGAACTGACCGCGATGGCCTCTTTGGCACCGGCGTAGCGGGCAATCGCCGCTTCAAAAGCATCGATCTGTGGCCCCATCGCCAGATTGGGGGTGTTCAACACATTCATCACGGCCTGCCGTTCGGCATCGGTGATATCGGGATACGACATAGGAACAAGCGGAAGTTTATGATCGGTCATAAAAAGAATTTTACCTTCATTTACTCGTTCTGCAGGCGCTTCACTTCGTTAACCACCTCGCTCAGAGGAACGTACCAGGCCTCTCCACCGCTGCGTCGCTTGAACTCGACCCCGCCCTGTTTGAGCGCACGCTCGCTGACGGTGAGACGCAGCGGCAGGCCGATCAGATCGGCATCGTTAAATTTGACCCCGGCCGATTCTTCACGGTCGTCAAAGAGCGGTTCCAGCCCGGCAGCGATCAGCTCGCTTTCCAGCTTCCCAGCCAGCGCGTAAGTATCTTCTGTTTTGCCGGGCAGCACCACCAGGTGCAGCGGGTAAGGCGCAATGGACGCCGGCCAAATCAGACCACGCTCGTCGTGGTGTTCTTCGGCCACACAGGCCATCAACCGCCCCACGCCGATGCCATAAGAGCCCATGATGACCGACTTGGTTTGGCCGTTCTCATCCAGATAGGTGCAGCCCAGCGCGTCGCTGTAACGTGTGCCCAGTTTGAAAATATTGCCCACTTCTACCCCACGGCTCAAGCGCATTGGCTGCCCGCAATTGGGGCAGAGAGACCCCTCGGCCGCGGCAGTGATATCGGCCACCTGGGTGGCTTCATAATCGCGTCCGTAATTGACGTTCAACAGGTGGTATCCGGCTTCGTTGGCCCCGGCCACCAGATTCGGCGATTGCGGGATCAGCTCATCCGTCAGCACGAAAACGTCTTTTAACCCCACCGGTGAGGCGTACCCCGGTTCAGCCCCAATGGCGCGGATCTCTTCTTCTGTGGCCGGGCGCAGTTCTTTGGCCTTGAGCAGGTTGGTTAGTTTGGTTTCATTCACTTCCATATCGCCGCGCACCACGGCAAACACAAATTTTTCAGCGTTTTCGCCTGCTATTTTTGCCATGTAAAAGACGGCTTTGGCCGTCTTGCTGGCCGGAATCTCAAGGAAAGCAGCCAGCTCTTCAATGGAGGAGGCATGTGGAGTAGGTACTTTTTGCATCGGCAACTGCGCTTCGGCAGCCGGAACAGGCTTTTTCATCAAGGCTACCTGGCGGTTGGCCGAGTAGCCGCAATTATCACAGAAAAGCAGGCTGTCTTCACCGATCGGTGTCAGATACATGTATTCATGGGCCATTTTGCCGCCCATCATGCCGGTATCGGCCTGCACCGCCACCACATCCAACCCACAGCGATTGAAGATGCGAAAATAGGCCTCATAGTGCGCTTGATACTGCCTGTCCAGGCCTTCGTAGTCAGCATCCAGGCTGTAGCTGTCGAGCATGGTAAACTCGCGCACCCGAATCAGGCCGGCACGCGGGCGGGGGTCATCACGCCACTTGGTCTGTAAATGATAGACCAGAGCGGGCATTTGGCGATAAGAGCGCACGATGCCGCGCACCAGGTCGGCTACCACTTCTTCGTGGGTCATGGCCAGCACCATGTCGTGATCCGATTTGTCTTTGAAGCGCCCCATTTCGCTGCCAATCTGATAGTAGCGGCCGGTTTCCTTCCAGATGTCAGCGGGCTGCACCACCGGCATGCTGATCTCCTGGCCGCCAATGCCGTCAATTTCTTCCCGCATGATCTGCATGATGCGTTTCAACGTGCGCTGAGCCAGTGGCAAATAAGTGAAGATGCCCGCACCCAACTGCTTGATAAAACCGGCGCGCACCAGCAGTTGATGGCTGGCCACCTCGCTCTCTACCGGGTTTTCGCGCAGGGTTTGACTGAACATTCGAGAGAAACGCATATCAAAACTCCAAATGATTAAATTAATACAGCAATACTTCGTTTAGAGGGATTAGAACGCGAGCATCCAGGCCGAGACGGCGCGGTAGAGCATGGGTGCCAGCACATGGCCGCTCTTCTGCATGATCCAGCCCAGCAGCAGTCCTTGCACAAAACTGATCGCCAGCACGACCCAGAAAGAGGCAAACGGCATCACCCACAAACGGCCCGGTAATTGCCACAGGGTGAAGAGCACCGCCGTAGCCAGCCACCCCCAGGGTTTACCGATGCGCGCCTGCAAACGGGGCTGAATATAGCCTCTAAAAATGGTCTCCTCGGCAAAGGCCCAAAGCAGGTAAACCAGCAGCAGGCTGATCTGTGGGGTCGAAACGCCCGAGAGGATGGTCATGAACTTGCCGCGTAGGAAGATGGTCAGCAGAGCCAGCATCAACCCGACGCTGAACCCCACGCGCAGGTTCTCTTTGCTCCAGCCGACGCTTTTGAGCGGCTGCCCGCGCGCAATCAATGCCACAATGAATGGCAGCAGGCTCACCACTGCCAGCACCATGCGCACTGCGTCTTCACCACCGGCGAACCGGGTAGCGAACTGTTGAAAGAAGCCGAGGGCCGGGTTTAGAAAGAACTGAAAGGCAAAAACATAAATGAGAGCAAATAAAAAGAAAGCATAATTCGCTTCACGCTGTGGAAAGCGAAATTCGATGACATGAATCCGTTTGAGCATGGGACTGACGCCGGCGATCATCACCACTGCCAGCACGCCCAACCACTCACTGAGATTTCCTAACCAGAATGTCCAGTCCACAAAGCCCTGCCTGTTGTTGAATTATGCT
The DNA here is from genome assembly GCA_964459385.1 of uncultured Anaerolinea sp. Taxonomy (GTDB): domain Bacteria; phylum Chloroflexota; class Anaerolineae; order Anaerolineales; family Anaerolineaceae; genus UBA6107. Next base: position 126,576 of record CAYWLG010000008.1, on the reverse strand, counting down.
ACTTTACGTGATCTTGGTTTGGAGACCGGCTTGGTCTCTTCCGTTGTGCCGCCCGCCGCGGATGTTTCTCCGGCCGTGGGCTGGGTCTCGGCGGCTTCTTCAAAGTTCAAATCCATCTTGTCTTCCATGCGCACCTGGCCGCGCAAAAAGGCGCCCTCTTCGGTGCTGAAAGCAGTGGTCACCACATCGCCCCAAACACGACCGGTGGAACGAATCTCCAGCTTTTCGGTCATCACATTGCCCTTCAGCGACCCGGCCACGATGACGTTATTGGCCTTCACCACCGGGCAGGTCACCCGGCCGGTCTCGCCGATCACCACCAAACCACGGATGGCGATCTGGCCTTCAAAAGTGCCTTCAATGCGAATGCCCCCCTTGCCGCCCAGGTTGCCCGACCAAGTGATGCCCGGCCCAAGTACGGAAGTGACCCGTTCGACCGGAGCTTTCACGGGCGGAGTAGGAACAGTTGTCTTTTTAAACATGCTTACCTCTCAACCGGCACCAAAAGAATGGGCCGGTGGGTTTGTTCCACGATCTTGGGCGCAACGCTGCCTGCCCAGAAGGCATTCATGCCCGATTTGCCATGAGTGCCCAGAACGATCAGTTGCGCCTCTTGTGTGTCGGCCGATTGTACCACCTGTCGGGCCGGATCACCACGTTCTACTTCGGCTGAAACCTCGATCTTATATTTTTGCAGATCGGTGATTTTTTCTTCCAAATATTCGCAGGCATTGTCTTCATCGATTTCGAGCAGTGCAGCGGTGGTGGCCGGCAGCAATGTACCGGTAGGGGCCTGCCTGGCATTTAAGGTGGAGAGCGTTGGCACTACCTGCACAAGGTGAACGGAGGAGCCTAGTTCGCTGGCCAGTTCTCCGGCAATTTTGTAGCCAGATTCATGAGCGGGGTTGCCATCCAGGGCCACCAATATCTTCTCAAACCCGTCAAAAGCCTCTGTATCTGTTTTCTCAGGCTTGAGCAGCAGTACCGGGATGGTACCGCTGGCGATCACCTGCTGGGCAATGCTGCCCACCATGAAATCGCGCAGGCCGCCCTCTCCGTGCGCGCACATCACGATCAGGTCAGGGTCAAACTCATCTGAGTGCTGCACGATGCTTTGCGATACCTTGCTCACCTCTTCGGTGTGCACATGGCGATAAACTTCCACCGCAGGCGGAAAGGCTTTCCCGGCGATTTGCTGCAAATACTGGCACGCTTCTTCATCACTGGTCAAATGGCGCTGGCCATGAACAGAGGCCGGAGCGTTCTTTTCGATCACATGCAGCAGGGTAACCTGTGCCTTGAGTTTATCTGCCAGATAGGCTACCACCGGCAAAGCCGATTCGGCCAGTTGAGAACCATCCAAAGGAAGGAGAATATGCTTGAACATCAGGCGCCTCCTGTAACTGTTGTAACAATAAGATAAATGTTCAATACCACCACAACGGCAGCCACCATCCAGGCCAGGATCGTGGTGATCTTGCGATTTACCAGCACCCCCATGATCTTCTTGTTGCTGGTAAAGATCACCAGCGGGATGATAGCAAAGGGCAACCCAAAACTAAGTAAAACCTGGCTCAGAACCAGTGTCTTCGTGGTATCGAGCCCGATGATGATGACGATCATCGAAGGCAGCATGGTCACCAAGCGGCGTACCCAGACCGGAATCTCCCAGGTGAGAAAGCCCTGCATGATCACCTGCCCGGCCATCGTGCCCACCGAAGCGCTCGAAAGACCAGAGAGTAACAATGACAGGCCAAAGACCCAACTGGAGGCCTTGCCCATCAGGGGTTCCAACGTTTGATACGCTACTTCAATGGTTCCTACATTGAAAAGACCTTTGGAATGAAAAGTGACGGCTGCCATGATGAGCATGGCACCATTCACCAGACTGGCAACGCCCATTGCGATGAGAATATCGATCAGTTCATACCGAAAAAGTTTCTTTAACTGGGCAGGTTTCTTTACCACCACGCGGCCCTGGGTCAAAGCCGAGTGTAAATAGATCGCATGCGGCATGACCGTGGCACCCAAAATACCGGCGGCCAGCACCACGCTTTGCGACCCGTTGAACATGGGCACGACGGCGTGATAGGCCACCTCGCCCCAAACGGGTTTGACGATGATCATTTCGACCACGTAACTGAGGGCCACCATGCCCACCATAGCCGAGATGACCGCTTCCAGCGGACGGAAGCCTTTGCGTTCCAGACCTAACACCAAAAAGGTGGTGATACCTGTCAGGATACCGGCGATCCACATGGGGATGCCGAGCAGCAGGTTGAAGCCCAATGCCGCACCCAAAAACTCGGCCAGGTCGGTAAAAATGGCCACCAACTCCATCAATACCCACAGGAAGTAAACAAACCACTTCGGGAAGTGCGTATGGCATTGTTCAGCCAAGTTACGGCCGCTGGCAATGCCCAGTTTCGCTGAAAGCGATTGAATTAAGATGGCCATCAGGTTGCTGGCTACGATCACCCAGAGCAGGGTTAATCCAAATTTTGCGCCGCCCTCAATGTTGGTGGCAAAGTTGCCCGGGTCTACATAGGCCACGCTGGCAATGAACGCCGGGCCTAAAAAGGGTAATAAATTTGCCAGTTTGCTCTTTTTGCTTTTACCGCTCAAAACGGCCTTGGCCGCTTTAACGGTCTGGCCGGTCTCTATTGCAGTTGAAGTGTTTTTTGTTTTTGCAGTCATATTCACTCAATGATTTCTATAACTAATTATGAAGTTGGGGGCCAGATCGCCCCGGCACGGACGATGGCGCCGTCGGGCACATCGGCTTTGACCACGGCACTGTTGCCGATGCGCACCCCGCGGCCCACTTTGACGCCCAGGTTGATGGTCACGCCCATGCCGATCAGGCTACGCTCACCCACTTGCACTGCCCCGGCCAGAATGGCGCCGGGAGAAATATTTACAAAATCGCCGAGCACGCAGTCGTGCGAGAGGATGCAGCCGGTATTTAAGATGCAGCCGAACCCTACCTGCACGTCGCTGCCGACGTAAGCATTAAAGAAAACCTGTTGCCCGTCCTTTAATTGCGCGCTTTCTTCCAAAAAAGCACGCGGGTGCACCACAGAAGGGACGCGCAACCCCGCCGCCCGGATCTTTTCGTAGATCTTCAAGCGCGGCGTGATGTCACCGATGCCGCCCACGGCGTTGACGCACAGGCCGATGCCCTGCCCTCTGAGACGCAGCAAAAATTCGCCGCCGCCCAGCACCGGCACGTTCAGAATCTGGCTGCCAACCGGCAAATGGTCATCAAGAAGGCCGGCAACGCGATATTTTCCTTCGGCACGGATCAACTCGATGAGCGCTTTGGCATGCCCGCCGCCGCCGTAGATCACCAGGGCATGGGGGTCTATCTTAACATCGCTGCTGGCAAACATCTCACGGATCACTTTCTCCGTGATCATCGTTTCGCGGGGCAACTGCGAAAGGTCCACGCCCATTTCTTGGGCCAGTGCCAACGCCGGCTGAGTGATGCGCAGCCCTTCTGGAGCAGAAGATGTGGCAGAAGGCTCTTTTTCAGCAGCTTCTTCGACCGGCAAGGCTGCGTCGGCGGTTTCTGATAGATAGCAGAGGCGTTCCCCCGTCTGCAAAGTGTCGCCTTCATTAAATTGCAATCCTAAAACGTACCCCTCTCGTTCAGCCGGCAACTCAAAGGTGGATTTGGTGGTTTCAAAAATTGCCAGCAGCTCGTCTTTTTTGACGTACTGGCCTTCTTTCACTGCCAGCGTAGCCAGCAAAGAATCCACTTCATTCGTATTCACCAGAGGAACGAGAACGGGAAAAAGTAAACTCATAGGTTCTTTATACCATCTTTTGCACAAACGACACGATATCGTCCACCTGCGGCAGGGCAGCCTTTTCCAAGACCTGGCTGGCGGGCACAGGCGTTTCGGCGGCCGCCAGACGAGTGATCTTGACGCCCGGCTGAGCGGATGCCACCCGCGCCGCGATCTCGGCCCCCCAACCCAGGCTGAGCGTTCCTTCTTCAACGGTCAGCAGGTGACCGGTACGCGCAGCAGAGGCTTCGATCGCACTGGTATCGAAGGGAGAGAGCCGGGTTGGCAGCACCAGTTCGATAAAGAGCTCGTGCTCATAAGCCAGTTTCAACTGCGCCTGACGGGCCAACTCGGCCATGTAACCATAGGTGGCCAGGGTAAGCGCTGGGGCAGGCGCCCCCTTGATCGCCAGGGTCAGTGTGGGGTAGAGCCGGCTGTCGTCATCACCTGAATATTGCAAAGAGGCTGCAAAATCGGGCAGATCGGTCATTTCATACAGTGGTAACAAATACTGCAATTTATTTTCAATGAAGAGAGCAGGGCTTTTGCTCTCGGTGATGAGGCGTTTAAGCAGCTCCTGGCTGCAATCACCATAACCGGGAATATCCAAATTTAGCGGCGCCGCAACCGTCAGACCGGGCACGCCCAAAAAGAGCTTTTCGAGCGTTTGCGAGTGGGTGGGGCCATAACCGCGCCGCCCACCCATGGGGGTGCGCACCAGCAACGGCACATCCACGCTGTTGTTGTACATCCAACGAAATTTGGAGATGTGATTGATCAGTTGGTCGGCCAGCAGGGTGGTGAAATCGCCAAACATGATCTCCAGCACCGGCCGCTGCCCGCGCAGAGCCAGACCGGCACACAAGCCGGCCAGACCGGCTTCAGAGATAGGTGCGGCGATCACCCGGTCGGGGAAGGCGGTGGAACAGCCGCGCGTGGCTTTGAAAGCCCCACCGTAGGGGTCCAGAATATCTTCGCCCAGCAGCAAAACAGATTCGTCCTGCTGTAAGGCTGCCAGCAAAGCAGCATTGATCGAATCAAGCACAGAGCGGCTCATCGCAACGCCTCCGCCTGTGGAAAAGAATCTGCCAGCGCCTGCTCAAAGGCTTGATGCACTTCGCCGTCAATTTGCTGTTTCAATTCAGCAACTCTGTGCGCCTCCAGGCGCGTCTCACTGATCCGCAAGGGGTCTCGGCTGGCTTTCATCTGCGCCAGTTCTTCATCCGGTCGGGTGTCGTCGCTCTTGGAGTGTGGGCCAAAGCGGCAGGTGTTCAAGATCAGTGCCTGCGGGCGTTGGCTGGCACGCACTTCGGCGATGCACATTGCGGCCGCGGGCTGTATTTCCATCACATCGCTGCTGTCCAATTCATGTACGCCGAGTCCGAAGGCTTCAAAACGGCCGCGCATACTACCGGCCAGCGTGAGCGAAGTGGGGGTGGTTTGGGCGATATGGTTATTCTCGACCACGATCAATAAGGGCAGGTTCCACAGAGAGACCATGTTGAGCGCTTCGTAGACCACACCCTCCCCCAGAGTGCCGTCGCCGATAAAAACGCATACCACTGCCTGGTTGCCCTTGCGTTTTTCAGCCATCGCCATGCCCGAAGCAATGGGCACAATGCCGCCCTGAATGCCGTTGGAATAGAGATTGCGCCAGTGCAGGTGCTGTGACCCGCCGCGGCCAGCGCAGACGCCGCTTGCTTTGCCCATCAATTCGGCAAAAAGGGCATGCATGTCGCCGCCGTAGGCCAAAAAATGACCGTGGCAGCGGTGATTGGTGACGATCACGTCTTCATCGCCTAGTGAGCCGATCACGGCTGCGGCGTCGGCCTCCTGGCCAAGATAGGTGTGGGTGGTACCAGAAAAAACGCCCCGCTTGAACTCATCCAGCACGGTTTCTTCAAAGCGGCGGATGCGGTACATGGTGGCGTAAAGGGTTAATTCATCCTTCATACTATTCATCATTCTTCAGGTCGGCCAAAAAGCGCCAGGGTTTACTCAGCCAGGGTTCGGGCACGGACTGAATGCCAATGCGCGGGGTGGCGTGGATTCGCTCCTGCGGCACTACGATTCCTTCTTCGATCCACAGTTCGTTCTGCCCGCACAGGTCAACCCCGTTGAGGGACCCAGTAATGTGCTGGGCCTGGCACAGTTTGGCCGGGCCGTTGCACCACTGTGGCTGCGGGAATCTGCCGCGCACCACTGCAATTTCATCCAGTCCTTCGCTCGGCCAGATGGCGCGGATCAAAACGGCTGCCGGGTAATCGCGCGCCCCAGTGACCACATTGAAACACCAGTGCATGCCATAAGTGAAATACACATATCCGTGGCCACCCGGCCCATACATCACCGCATTGCGCGCCGTGCGACCGCTTTTGGCGTGACAGGCCAGGTCTTCTTCACCGTTATAGGCTTCGGCCTCGTAGATCAGTCCGGCAATGCGCTTGCCCTGCCAGTTGCGCACCAGACGCTTTCCCAGCAAGAGACGGGCCACCTGGGTGACCTCTTGAGCGTAGAAGTCACGCGGCAGAGAGACCATAAACTGTATTATACCTAATTGAAAGTGAAGTTTATACGATATAGTTACTTCGCTAGAGAAAGAGAATAACTCTACGATACTTTCAAAAACTGTTGTTTTATATTTATTTGTGAGTTTTTAAGTCTTTTTCGTACCGATTTTAGGTGAACTTACAAATTTATCCAAAACTTTGAGCAATTAACCGATTTCCGTATCAACACAAACATGTTTTTCATTGTTACTAAGCCATAATGAAATATTATAAATAAATCGTTCCAAAAGTAACATCTGGTCATTGTCTTTCTAGCCACTATCAGTGAGCAATTCATATTCTACATGTGGTAAGTTTTTTCTTAGCACTTGCAGAGGATCACAATGTAACAAACAAAAAATGTCCCCTACTATTTTTAATAGAGAACACTCAGACCGTTAATTTGCGTACCAAGAAAGTATTTTCAAGATACTCTCTCAGAAGCTTTTAAATTACTCTCTTCGAGATTGTTCAATGTGATTTTTATTCTAAAAACTTTTATAAAATGGCAGGATTTAAGTTCATTTTCTTGCGTGCATACACCATGAGTGCTCCCTGGTTAAGCACCAGACCAATGCTCGAGGCAAGGGCTGCGCCGGTAAAACTGTAATAATGGATCAGCACAATGTTTAAAATAATCGTTATCCCTGCAGTAACGGCATAAATAACAGCCACCGCTTTTTGGTAGCCACACATATTGAGCAGTGTGTTTGATTGCCCGGTCGCAATTGCGATTAAATTACCGATCAAAAGGATGATCAATGCGCCCGTGGCTTGGGTGAATTCACTGCCAAATATGTTGAGCAAAAAGTGACCGCCAATAATAAATACCACTGTCACGCTTGCGGCTGCAAGAAAAGTAAGCCATGAAGACCAGGTTAAGATCTTTTGAATCCTGTCAGTTTCGCGATCGGCATACAGACTTGCCAACAAGGGTGCAATAATAAATGCCACCGCCCATTGAAAAAAATTCATCAAGTAGGCAACCCGGTAGGCGGCCGAGAAAAGGCCAACTGCAGAAGCATCTTTTTGGGCGCCAAGCAAAATTGGAGAAGTTTGAGAAAGCAATAAGGTAAAAACCTGAGTCAGCATGAATGGCACAGATGCTTTGATCCATTCGCCAGATTCATAAAGCGGTTCGGCTTTCTGTGCCTTTTCGGGGATCATATGATGCAACCAGTAAGCACCTATGCCAACTGAAATGGCGGCTGCCGTCACACCTACGATGGCAGCAGAGCGGCTGTTTAATAATTGCGGCGCCAACAACGATAGACCGATCACGCCGGACATCAACAGGACAGGACGAATCGTGAGATCGGGTAGAATGGCTTTGGCAACTGCAGATAAAGAGCGCATCTGGGCTTGCTGAAGTGAAGCAAGAGCCGTAAAAGGGATTAAGAAAGTGGCGATTTGCAGAGTTACTCGCATGCCCGCTTCTTCTGGTTTAGGAAAGATTAAATAGGCAATTCCGATCACAAGAGGGATTATCAATGCCGATAGGGCCAGCACAAACCACGTAGAAAATTGTTTTAACCCCTTGAATTCTTGCCATTTTCCTTGTGAGCAATAGATTGAAATGTTGCGAACCAGCAAATTGTTAAATCCCAGGGTAGCAATAGGGGCAAGGACTAAAACCCATGATTGGGCATTTGAATATTCACCATAGCCGCTGCTTCCCAAGGTTCGTGCCAAAATCGATGCAGTAACAAACGATAAAGCAGCGAATCCGAATTGAATGATTACACTTACCCCCCCGCCCTTTAGGATCTGCGTCTTAAACTCACTGCTCGTTAACCAATTTTTTAACCAAGAAATGGAGTTTTTCATCATAACTGGGCTATTATACTCTTTATGTTTATTGGTTTTAAAAGACTTAAAGGTTTTACTCTTGCCGAGAGAATAATTTGAGTTGTGAAACAGTTTGCCGCCGGAAGGCTATTTTGCCGTTTTACGGATAGTATATCTGAATGGAATGTATTGAAGTAGAGAGTGCGTTTTCAGATCTCTATCTCTTCCATAAAGTTTCGGACGGTTTTGCTGATCTCATAATACTGCAAAAAACATTGCCAGGCCTTCTTGCGCATTTTGTTTTTTTGGGCGTCGCTCAATGCGATCCATTGCCTGATCAAACTGACGACTCCCTCAAGTGTATCATCGGACACAAATCCTGCCTGGTATTCCTTCACGGTATGCCAACTATTCACCTTATTGGTGATGAGCGCCGGCAGACCACTTGCCAATGCTTCAACAAGGGCCACGCCGAAGTTTTCTGAATGCGATGGGAGAATAAAGGCATCTGATGCGCTGTATGCTCCCCATTTTAATTCTGCTGATAACATACCCGTCCAGGTGATTTTATCTGCAACCCCGCAGTCCTCAGCAAGTTTGTGCAGTTGGGGTTCCCAATTATCTGCGTCTGGGCCAGCTATAATCAGGTGTAATTCGGGGACCTCGTCTTTCAGTAGACTTAATGCTTCGATAAGAAGATCACAGCCTTTTTTGGGGTGCAGCCGGCCCAAAAACAAGAGGGGTTTGGTTCCGCGTAAGTTTGGAAACGTTTGCCAAAAGAGCTCTTTGTTTTGGCCTTTATTGTTTGGCGGCAGTGCTACACCGTAATCTACTACGATTTCGTTAACCTTATATGGCCAGAAGGACTCGCGCGCCAGGGTCCGCTCTTCTTCACTGGTGAACAAAACCCCTTTTGCGTTTTTCAAAACGTAAAGCTCGGCCAACCACCAATAAATGCTCTTTTTTACATGTTTTGTCGGGTAAGTGTGTTTGAACCAGGGGTCTAACATGCCATGAGTGTAGATAAAATATTCAAAAGTCGTCTGGCGTGCGGCCAACCACGTCGCCAGGCTGTGAAACTGCCAAATTCCATGAACGATGACGGTATCGTATTCGGGTGCATGGATTTTGAGCCATTTGATCAGTCGGGGGTTGTAGCCATAGTGGCCTTTGGCCGGCCCCAGCGGAAAAACCAACCCTGGGACTTCAGATAAAAACGGCTGATCTGAACTGTCTGAGGTTACAAAGGCGACCTGATGACCCTGACGAAGCATTTCTTTTGTCTGAAAGACTGCGGCGGCAACCGGGCCACCATTTTGTGGGTCAAGACTACCGATAATCCTGAGGATCTTCATGCGAACAACTCACTTTCTTACAATTTGTCAATGTTGAACCAGGCCCCCATTAACAAGTCGGCTTCATGGCTGATTTTTGGAACGCAGCCATTGGGCGTAAAGGTTAACTCCCCAAACAGCACACGATCTGTTATTTGGTAAAGGTCAACCCTTACAAACGGAAAGTCCGAGCTTAAGATTTTTGCAACTTCGATCATTTCAGTTAATTTGCCCGGCTTTTTAAGCGGTTGCAAATATGCCGGATAATCAATCAAGATGGGCAATAATTCCCAGTCCAGTGAATAAAAATTCCTGTGATGGTCAGTGAAACGATCAAGATCCACTTGAATACATTTTGGCTCACCATGAAAGCAAAAAAATTTGTAATCAACAGGGATGTTGCCAACTTCATCAGCCAATAATTCAAAACAAAGAAGTTTTGGCTTAATTCCCCTATAGTTTTTTTCTCTCGCTGTTCGTGAATAATCGGTACGCAGCCATTGGATACAGAGTTTATTGACTTTCTTTTTATCTAATTTTGCCTTGTCGAAGCAAAAATAATTCATATTTGAACCGTGATTTGCGGTCAAATAAAATTGCGTCGGCAAAGTCGAAAACGGAATACTCTCCCCTGATTCATAAACGCCCAGCAATGAGATCAGATGTTGTTCCCCAATTTTTTCTTCGATGTAATCCCGAACAGCCAGCTTATCCACAAATGGACTGTATTTTGCGAGATCGTATTTTAATCTCCACCAGTTTAATTTCTCGGAGAGTGTCTGCGGATCATTAAGATTGAGAAGCCTGTTATTTGCCAGCCAAAAGCGAAGCTGATAGTAATCTCGATCGTTTAAAGGCAGGCGCGCAAGGAATAAATCTTTAATAAGTTTTTTAATTGCTTTGTAAATTTGATTTGGCATTCGCATTGTCAAAATAGAAAATAGGGCCATCTCTCATTGAAGCAGAGGCTGGTTTTTCAAAATAAAGCATAGTTCGGGTCAAACAAGGTGGTTCAAGCGGTGTGTTCTATGGCAAACTATCAAGAAGCGATCAATGCAGCAGCGAAATGAATTGCCGCAAAGAAAGTGCTCCTGTCTCTCTATTTATACATGATTTTTGTGTAATTTGTGTAGAGAATTCACCTTTTGAGAAATTCTACAAAAATCTTGAGAGAGGCTATCGTCCTTTCACTGAAAGCCACTTGCAAAACGGTTTGGAATATGCTAAATTGTATGCAACAATATGTTGCATGATCAAATTTAGGGCCGTGTATGACCACTTCAAAATTAGCCATAAACCGGCAAGAGGGAAAAAATCAGGTAGAGTCACAGCGTGCTCGCATCTTGAGCGCGGCTGAAACGCTTTTCCTGACCAAAGGCATCGAAAACACCGGCATGAGCGACATCGCCGAGGGGGCCGGCATCAACCGGGTCTCTCTGTATCGGTACTATCCAGACCGGCACCGCATTGCCTTCGAGCTGGCGGCACTTAAGATGAAGCAGATCGTGGGCACTATTGACCTAACCTCAGGAGACGAGGCGAGAACGCTTGAGCAAGGGCTGCTGCGCCTGGTCGATTCTTTCTATGAACTGCGCGATGCCTACCGCTATCTGGGCATGTTCGATCATTTATACGGCTCACAATATCCCAATGAAGAACTGGCTGCCTGGTATAAACAGGAGATTTTTGCCCTGGGCTGGGGTCAGGTGCTTATGCGTGGCAGCAGTGAGACAATGGATGTGGCGCGCATCGCCATGTTATCCAACTGTACTTTGAGCTTTCTGCAAAAGCTGGCCGCACGCGGCGATCTGCTGGCCGGGGAGCAGGAAGTACCTCTGGATGAACAATTGAAGGCATACAAAGAAATGGTGATCTCTTATTTAGGGAAATAATCACCTGAGTGAATCTGAATTTACATAGAGAAGAGGCCCAAATGGAAGATATAAAAGGAATCATCCAGCAAATGACTTTGGAAGAAAAGGCATCCCTTTGTTCGGGGTTGAACTTCTGGTACCTGAAGGGAATTGAGCGCCTGGGTGTGCCTTCCATCATGCTCACCGATGGCCCGCACGGATTGCGCAAGCAGGAAGGTGCAGCCGATCACGTGGGCCTGAACGAGAGCGTACCGGCCACCTGCTTCCCGACCGCCTCGGCGCTGGCAGCCACCTGGAACCGCGATCTGGTGCGCGAGGTGGGCGTGGCACTGGGCGAGGAATGCCGCCAGGAGAAGGTAGGCATCATTCTTGGACCCGGGGTGAATATCAAACGTTCACCACTGTGCGGGCGAAATTTCGAATACTTCTCTGAAGACCCCTATTTGGCGGGCGAGATGGCCAAGAGCCACATCAGCGGCGTGCAGAGCCAGGGGGTGGGCACTTCGATCAAGCATTTTGCCGCCAACGATCAAGAATATCGCCGCGCCACCACCAACTCGGTGCTGGATGAGCGGACTTTGCGCGAGATCTACCTGGCCGCCTTTGAGATCGCAGTGAAAGAAGCCCAGCCCTGGACGGTGATGAGCTCGTATAACCAGATCAACGGCACCTATTCCAGTGATAACAAACACCTGCTCAACGATATTCTCAAGGAGGAATGGGGGCACCTGGGTTTCGTGGTCACCGACTGGGGAGGCATGAACGAGCGAGTCGTGGCCTTGCAAGCGGGCAATGAACTGGAAATGCCCGGGCCGTCAAAAGACAACGATGCGCTGATCGTTAATGCCGTTCGCTCAGGTGAATTGGAAGAGTCCGTGCTGGACTGCGCATTGGAGCGTATCTTAACGGTTGTCTTTAAGGCCCATAAGACCTTGTCGGTTGATTTTAAATATGACTCGCAAGCCCATCATGCGCTGGCGCGGCGCGTGGCCGCTGAAGGTGCTGTATTACTCAAAAATGAAGGCGGATTTTTGCCGCTGAAGCCCGGCGCGCACATCGCTTTGCTGGGTCGTTTTGCCACTGCTCCGCGTTATCAGGGGGCGGGCAGCTCCATGATGAACCCCACCCAACTGGATACCCTTTACGCAGAGCTGATCAAGATCGTCGGGGAAGAGAATGTGACCTACGCACCCGGCTACGGTGAAAAGGGCGAATTGAACGAACCGCTGATCCAGGAAGCGCTGGCAGTTGCTGCTCAGGCCGACGTGGTGATCATCTGCGCCGGGTTGACCGAAATGGCCGAAGTGGAGGGCATTGACCGCAAGGATCTGTTCATGCCCGATGGCCATGATGATCTGATCAGGGTCATTGCTGCGGCACACAAAAATGTGGTCGTGGCCCTGAGCAATGGCGCGCCGGTGGTGATGCCTTGGCTGAACGACGTCGCTGCTGTGGTGGAAGGCTATCTAGGGGGTCAGGCCGGCGGGGGTGGGTTGGCCGATGTGCTGACCGGCCGGGTAACCCCCAGTGGTAAGCTGGCTGAGACCTTCCCGCTGCGGCTGGAAGACACCCCGGCGCAGCCCTATCCGGGCGGGCCGGTCACGGTGGAATATCGCGAGAGCCTGTATGTGGGCTATCGTTACTATGACACTGCCAAACAGGACGTGCTCTTCCCGTTCGGGTATGGTTTGAGCTACACCACTTTTGCTTATCGTGATCTGAATTTAAAACGAACTGACAATTCTGTATCTGTCTCCTTCAAAGTGAAGAATACCGGCTCAGTGGTGGGTAAAGAGATTGCCCAGGTCTATGTTCGCGACGTGCAGTCCACACCTTTTCGCCCGGAAAAAGAACTCAAAGGGTTTGAAAAAGTGGAACTGAAACCGGGGGAAGAAAAAGAAGTGACCCTAACCCTTGGCCCGCGGGCATTTGCTTATTACGATACCGGCAGCCAGGATTGGGTGATCGAACCCGGCGAGTTCGAAATTCTGGTAGGCGCTGCGTCTCGCGATGTGCGCCTGAATGCAAGGGTGCAGCTTGCCGGGCAGGGAGTTGTTTCGTCAGTGGATAAGGCCAAGCTGGCGCCTTACTATGATCTCGATAAAGACAGGCAATTCAGCCTGGACGCTTTTGAGGCTTTGCTGGGACAGCCCGTGCCGGCAAACGTCGGTCCGAAAAAAGGCCAGTTCACCATGAACACCCCGGTGACCGATATGTATGATTCGTTGCTGGGCCGTGAAATGCACAAGGTGATGACAAAGGGGATCGAGGGCATGATCAAAGGTCAGGAAGACACTCCCACCTCGGCACTGATGCGCACGATGGCGCAAGAAATGCCTTTGCGCAGCATCGCCATCACCGGTGGCCCGCTCACCCTGGCGAAGTTGAAGGCGATCTTGTTGATGATCAATGGACATTTCTTTAAAGGCATTTTTGCCTTCTTGAGAAGTAAATAATTTTCTTCAAACACGTATTCAATAAAGGCATGCCAGAGTCGTCGGCATGCCTTTGAGATTAATTTCACCCTGCCCCCCTCATGTGTGAATAGTGTTATTATCTGAAAGGTTTTTGTCGTTTTTAAAGCTCTCCCACTTCATTTCGAGGCTCACATGGATAAAAAACAATCAGAAAAACTTCCTTTGCTCGCGGTAACCAGCGGTGACCCGGCAGGTATCGGTCCAGAGATCATCTTAAAGGCCTTACAAGAGCCTTCCTGGCAGCAGCAGTGCCGTTTGCTGGTGATCGGCGATGAACGCATTTTTCGCGCGCGGATGCAGGTAGCGGGTATTAAACCACCCCAAACAGAAGTGGTGCATTCAGCCAGTGAGGGGCACTATGTTCCAGGAACGTTGACCCTGATCGATCTGGCAGATGCCGACCCGGCGCAGTGTCCGATCGGGCAAATTTCAAGTGGTGGAGGCAAAGCCGCCGTTGATTCAGTTTTCAAAGCCTGTGATCTTGCCCTCGCGGGCGAGGTGGAGGCTATTGTAACGGCGCCGCTGAACAAAGCCGCCATGCACCTGGCCGGGTTCAACTTTGCCGGGCACACCGAACTGCTGGCCGAGCGCACGAAATCAGGGCCGGTGCGCATGCTTCTCATCGCACCACAACTGCGGGTGATCCATGTCAGCACGCACGTGTCTTTGGAAGAAGCGATTCGTCGTGTGACGAAAGAACGAGTGGAAGAAACCATCGTCCAGGCAGGGGAAGCCTGCCGCGCGCTTGGCATTCAAGCTCCACGCATCGCAGTGGCCGGGCTCAACCCGCACGCCGGTGAAGGGGGATTGTTCGGCGATCAGGAAACGCGTGAAATTCAACCTGCCATTGAAGCAGCGCGCAGCCGGGGCTACGACGTCAGCGATCCGCAGCCTCCCGACACCGTCTTTCTGCGTGCGCTAAAAGGCGCCTACGATATTGTGGTGGCGATGTATCACGATCAGGGGCACATCCCGATGAAGTTGCTGGCATTCGACCAGGGCGTGAACGTCACCCTGGGCTTGCCGATCATCCGTACTTCCGTGGATCACGGCACGGCGTTTGATATTGCCGGCAAAGGCCTGGCCAGACCCGACAGCCTGCTGGCAGCCATTGAGGTGGCCGTGCAGATGGTCAAGGCCGCAAGAGCCTCAAAAAGCTGACGCCAGCACAGATTTTGAAACGACACAGGCAGCCGTGTAAGTATTGCTGACCATGTTGCAAACCTGAATATCGGCCAACTGACCGGCCAGCGCCGCAGCATCTGCGTGGCTGAGGTTGAAGCGTTCTTCGAGCAGGCCGATCAGGCCGCTGAGCGCGTGCTGGACGGCTTTTTCAAACGGCAGGTCGGTTCCCAGCGCAAAGAACACTTCAGGGGTTTCGCCGCGTGGCCATTCAAGCGGTTTTCCTTTTTTGAGAGTTGCCGAAAAGATCACCTGAGCCGGAATTTCTACAGCAGCGCCCGTCATTTCGCCGCCATACTGAATGGCGTGGGCATCCCCCACGAACAAATATCCGCCGGGAATTGAGACCGGCAATTCAAGGCGCGTGCCGCTCTGCAAAAGAGGAAAATCGAGGTTGCCGCCAAAGCGCCCGGCATCCTGTGAGGTGGCCTGGGTACTGGGGTCGCAAGCCAGCCCAACACAGCCCAGCATGGGTTTCATGGGCACCTTTACTTTCGTCCCATTGGCCAGATCAAAAGAAGTGACTCCCTGTTGGGCGTCCAGAGCCCAGTGCACTCCCACTTTATCGGGGAATTGCGCAGCATCTGCCGATTCCATCAGCCAGGGGCGCGGATAGGCGTAGCTCCAGCCGCTCTCTCCTAATGGTTGGATCTCGTGAATCTCTACCAGCAGCACATCACCGGGTTGCGCTTCGGGCAGCACAAAGGGGCCGGTAAGCGGGTTTGAGAACCCTTTGCTGCGGGTACCGCTGGGGCTACCGCCGTGGGCATCCAGCGTGGTGGTTAACACTTTTTCTCCGTCTTTGATGGGGCAGATCGGCTCGCATTTCTGGTATTTTGGGTGATAAGTGATGGGCTCGAATTTAAGCATGTGAATCCTCGCTTGCTGAGAAATATTTTTATGCAATATAGCGATCATTATAAGACGCTTCAAATCAGTTATACAAAAAGAATGCAGTTTTTGTTCAAAACTTAAGAATCCCCCCAATTTGGTATAATTTTGATGCTTTTGGTGTTATCTGTATATAACCGTTATTTTAGGAAAAGGACGCGACGATGTATTTTGTAGATAACCTAAACGAGCACGATGCCAGCATTAATCTGGCGCTTGAAGAGTATATGATTCGCAGGCCGGGTTTAAAAGACGATGTCGTCTTGTTTTATATCAATGCGCCTTCCATCATTATTGGCCGCCATCAGAACACCATTGAAGAGATCAATAAAGATTATGTAGATGAGCACAACATCCGTATTGTGCGGCGGCTTTCCGGCGGCGGCGCGGTCTATCATGACCTAGGCAATTTAAATTTCAGTTTCATGACCAATTACCAGCAGGGATATTTCAAAAACTTCCAGCTTTTTACTGAGCCGGTCATTCGCTGCCTGCAGAAACTGGGCGTGGATGCCGAACTAAGCGGCCGCAACGACATTCTCATCGAAGGGTTTAAGGTTTCCGGCAATGCGCAGTATATTTCGCACGGCCGCATGGTGAGTCACGGCACACTGCTTTTCAACAGCGACCTTTCACACGTGGCCGATGCCTTGCATGTGCATGCCAGCAAGATCGCCTCCAAAGGGATCAAATCTGTGCGCAGCCGGGTGACCAACATTCTCGAATATATTCACCCGCCTATTACAATTGAAGAGTTCCGCCAGGCTTTGCTCGACACTTATTTTCAGGATACCGCGGGCGTGGAATATTATCCACTGACGGATGAAGACTGGAAGCAGGTGCATGCCCTGGCCGATGAACGCTACCGCAGTTGGGAGTGGAATTACGGCAGTTCGCCGGCCTTCAACATTGAGAAACGGGAACGCTTTGACCACGGTGAGATCGATGCGCGCCTGGATGTGGAGAAAGGCATCATCCGGGCTGCTAAATTCTACGGCGATTATTTTGCCGAACGCGAAACTTCCGATCTCGAAAAGCTGCTTACCGGCGTGCGTTATGAACGTTCAGGTATCGAATCAGCCTTGAAAGAGGTTCCCATCGGGGAATACTTCGCCGGGATGGATCTGAGCACGTTCGTTCACTTTTTGTACTAAACTGCGATGCACTTAAATAAGAAGAAGGCTGGAGAGTTTTCCAGCCTTCTTCTTTCATCTACATGTGAATGGCCTTGCCTTCTACATCCTCTGAGGCTTCCATCAAAACCTCTGAGAGGGTGGGGTGAGCGTGAATGTTGTCGCCGATCTCGCTGACGGTCAATTCGTTGGCCCAGGCCAGGGTAAGCTCAGGTAAAAGCTCCGAAACCTCTGGCCCGACCATGTGGGCGCCAAAGATCTCGCCGGTTTTGGGGTCGGCCAGCACTTTAGCGAACCCATCATAATCGGCCAGTCCCAGAGCTTTGCCGTTGGCGATAAAGCTGAAACGCCCCACTTTGTAATTAATGTTCTTCTCTTTGAGTTGGGCCTCGGTATAGCCAAATGAGGCTACTTGCGGATGCGAATAAGTGGCACGCGGCACCATCGTGTAATTGATGGCATGGGTCTCTTTGCCCGCGATAAACTCAGCGGCTACGAGCGCCATCTTTGAAGCCACATGGGCCAGCAAGAGCTTACCGGTCACATCACCGATGGCGTAAATGCCCGCCACGTTGGTAGCCATGTGGTCATCCACCATAATGTGTCCGCGTTCGCTCAGCTTGACACCCACTTTGTCCAGACCGAGGTCGGCCGAATTGGGCTTGAACCCAACGGCGACGAGCGCCTGTTCGGCTTCAAGGGTTTGCTCGCCTTCGCTGCTGCTGACCTTTACTTTCACGCCAGAAGCAGTGGCTTCGATGGATTGAACGCGGTTGCCGGTGAGGGTCTTGATGCCGCGTTTGTTGAAGGAGCGGGTGAGTTCTTTGCTGATCTCTTCGTCTTCAAGCGGGGCAATGCGCGGCAACATTTCAACAATGGTCACGTCACTGCCGTAAGAGTTCCAAACGGTGGCGAATTCGAGACCGATGGCACCGGCGCCAATGATCACGGCCGATTTCGGTAACTTCTCCTGCAGAATAGCTTTGTGATAGGTGACCACTTTCTCGTCATCGATCTTGATGCCGGGAGGAATGACCGGGGAAGAGCCGGTGGCGATGATGATGTTATCAGTGCTCAGGGTAGATTTTTCGCCTTTTGCATCTGTTACCACGACGGATTTTGCCGAAGCGATCTGCGCGGTACCCATGATGACCTGAACGTTGTTCTTTTTCATCAAGAAACCAATGCCGCGGGTCAGGCGGTCAGAAACCTGACGGCTGCGTTTGACGGCAGCAGCATAGTCGAGGGTCAGATTTTCAAAAGAGAAACCGAAATCTTTGCCGCGTTCGCGCAAAGTGTGGGCCACCTCTGCATTTTTCAATAGCGCCTTCGAGGGAACACAGCCAACGTTCAAACAAACACCGCCCAGCCACTGTTTGTCAACAATCGCTACCTTTAAACCCAATTGTGCAGCCCGAATGGCAGCCACATAACCACCGGGGCCGGCGCCAATTACAACAACATTGAAGTCAGACATAAACCTCTCCTTAGTGATCTATACGATCACGAACAATAGAATTTCAGTAAAACAAGTGCACTAGCACAACACGCAGAACCAACTCTGCTGCTTAAATATTTTACCCTAGAGCGTCTGCCAGTTCCTCGATCCCTTTGAAGATCCAAGTGGGCCGAATGGGGGAACTTTGAGCCTGGCTGGCATCCGTGACGCCCGAAAGCACCAGAATGGCTTTCATCTCTGCGCGCAGGCCGCCTTCAATATCGGTATCGAGCCGGTCGCCCAGCGACGCCGCTTCTTGCGGCTTTAGCCCCATGCGCTGCAGGCAGGTTTCAAAAATATAGTGTTCAGGCTTGCCCATATATTTTGGTTCAACGCCGCTGGCATAAGCGAGCGCAGCCACGATCGGCCCGCTGCCCGGGGCCAGTCCTTCAGGGGTGGGGTAACAGGCATCGGGGTTGACCCCAATAAACTCTGCCCCGGCCCGAATCAAGATAGAGCCGCGTTTGAGCATTTCATAGGTCAACTGTCGATCCATGGCGGCGACCACGGCTTTCACATCGCTTTCGGCGATCTCAAAGCCGGCATCGCTGATCATTTTCTTAATAGGGGGTTCGCCGATCACGTAAACACGGCTCCCGGCCGGGTAATGCTCTTGCAGATAAGCCACCGTTGCCAGCGAGGCGGTCATGATATTGTGCAGCGATAATTCCACGCCCAACCCGGCGGCTTTTTTTACAAAACCCTCAGGCGGCATGGTGTTGTTGTTGGTGGCGAGAATGAACTGGATATTGCGGCGCTTTAAGACGTTAAAAAACTCGTTCAACCCTGGCAGAGGACGATCTCCCTGCCAGAGGACGCCATCCATGTCGATGACCAGGCCACGAATTTGCTGCAGGGATGCAATGTCCATTTCTGATCCCATCACGCCCTCCTTTGGGAATTTACACTGCTTCTTTTAATGCCGTAATGATCTTTTGTGCGGCTGCGCGTAACTCGGCTTCACTGACGCCCTCGGCGCCCACGCTCACGTTCACCAGACCACCCGGCATGGCCATCACATTGCCATCGGCGGGAATGTCGTTGATCTTGCCTTTGGCCAGCACCATCCAGGCGATGTCGCGCAGCTTCCAAACTTCAAAGCCGGCTTTGGGGAGGGCTACTTTTGCGGCTTCAAAAATATCACTGGTGGACTTTCCCATCATCATTACATTTTCGGTAACATTAGCCATTGCAGAACCTTTCTAATTGATTTGGATGTTCTTTTTTGCCATAAGTGACAGGGTTTCCAACTCAGGAATCTGGTCGAAGATCAGGTCGGGTTGATAAGAGTACATCTTCTCTTTATCCCCGAACCCCCACATGGCAGCGCCAATAAAGGTGCCGGCGCGACGCCCGGCTTCCATGTCGTTGAAGGTGTCGCCGATCATGATCGCCTGGCTGGCGGGTACGTTAAAGCGCTGCAGTGTTTTGAGCACCGGCTCAGGGTGCGGCTTGGAATGCTCGGTCTGATCTGAGGTCAGCCATGATTCAAAATACCCTTCCAGCCCCAGGCTTCGATAGAGCTTTACCCGCTCTTCGTAAAGCTGTGAAGAAATAACGGCGAGTTTCAACCCAGCCTGCTTCAACTTCTCAAGCATTTCGGGCACACCGGGGAAAACCCGCATCTCATCTTTATAATGTGTTTTATACTCAACCCACGAGTTTGCCAATTCTTTGGCCCTCTCGGCCGAGGTGAAGTTCATTAATATGTTCGGAATAGGGGAGCCGGTATAAAGGCTGAACATCTCTTCCGTTACCTCGACTCCCAGTTCCTTGTCCAGCAATTCAACAAAGGCTAGCCTGTCGATCTCGTGACTGTTTACCAGGGTACCGTCCAGATCAAACAAGACCGCCTGCAAATTTTTGATTTTCATGACGGACGTTCTAACTTCCCTTCGAGCTTATTCTTTGCCGGCTGTAAATGTCAGATAATCCACCACGTCTTGCGTGGTTCCTAGAGTGAGCACATGCTGGGCGATTGCCTGGCACTCATTCACTGCTAAATTGCGGATCTTTTCTTTGACCTCTGGCACCGATTTGGCTGCCATACTGAATTCATCCAGGCCAAGTCCTAACAGCAGCGGGGTCGCCAGTGGGTCGCCGGCCATCTCTCCACACAGGCCCACCCATTTGCCTTCTTTGTGGGCAGCGGAGATGGTGCGCTCGATCAGCGTGATCACGGCCGGATTGAACGGGCTGGCCAGATCGGCCACGCGCTCATTGGTACGGTCAACGGCGATCGTATACTGGGTGAGATCATTGGTGCCGATGCTGAAGAAATCGACCACTTTGGCAAAATGGCTGGCCAAAATGGCCGCAGAAGGCACTTCGATCATGATGCCGAACTGGATATTCCTGGCGAAACGCTTTCCTTCTGCGCTGAGCTTGGCACGTACCTCATCCAGTATCTTGCGGGCATTCTCTACCTCATGGATGTTCGAGACCATCGGCAGCATGATGCGCAAATTGGTGTCCACGCCGGCCTGAAGCAGGGCATAAAGCTGGTCGAACAGCACATCGGGCCGTTCACTGATCATGCGAATGGAGCGCCAGCCCAGGAAGGGGTTGGCTTCTTCTTGAATGCCCAAATAGCTGACGGTCTTGTCGCCCCCAATATCGAGTGTGCGCACCACGACCGGGCGATCTCCCATGACGGCAAAGATCTGGCTGTAAATTTTGACCTGATCTTCTGAACTCGGCATGGTATCGCGGTCGAGATAGAGGAATTCAGTGCGCAGCAGCCCTACCCCTTCGGCACCGTTCTGCACGGCCTTTTGGGCATCGGCGACACCGCCAATGTTGGCAACCACTTCTACGCGTTTGCCGTCCTGGGTGATGGCTGGTTGCTGCGCTTTGGCGAACAACGTTGCCCATTCTGCATCACCGGCAATTTGCCGGGTTTGGGCGGCTTTGATCTCGGCTTCATCGGGTGAGACGATCACAATGCCGCTTGTGCCATCGAGGATGACCCCGTCACCATTTTTTAGGTGTGTGAGATCTAACGGAGTTTTTACCGTGGCCGGCACGCCAAAACTGCGGGCCAGGATGGCCACGTGTGAAGTAGGACCACCTTTGGCAATGCAAAAGCCCAGCACTTTTTGGCGATCAAACTGCACAGTATCGGAGGGGGTAAGGTCGTCGGCCAGAATCACCACCGGGTGATCGGGTAGTTCCACTTCTTCAGGGTTAACCCCTGAAAGGCAGTAAAGGATTCTGCGCCCTACGTCGCGAATATCGGTGGCGCGTGCCTGAAAGTATTCACCTTCCAGAGCGAGCATCATTTCGACGTATTTTTCAGTGGATGAATAAACCGCGTATTCAGCATTGACCTTTTCATTTAACACCATGTCACGCAGCATCTCGGTCAATTCAGGGTCGTCCAAAAACATCTCGTGCGCCTGAAAGATCTCAGCGTTCGCCGCACCAATTGACTCTTCTGCTTTTTTTGCCAGGGCTTGCAGTTGTTTGCGTGAAGCGGCAATGGCATTTTCAAGACGAACCCATTCAAAGTCACTGCTTTCGATGCACCGTTTTTCGATCACGTTTTCGTGAGGGCGGTAGATCCAGGCAGGACCGATTGCAATACCAGATGAGGCAGGAACGCCAACCAGATGTGCTCTCACTTATTCTTCTCCAAAACCACTCTCTGCCAGGGTTTTAATGGCCGCCAGTGCTTCATCAGCCTGATCCCCATTAGCTTCCAATTCGATCACACAATCTTTATCAACGCCAAGCGTCAAAACGCTGAGAATGCTTTTGGCATTGACGGTCTTGCTGCTGGTGGTAACGTTGCGAACCATGATCTCGCACGGAAATGAGGAAGCAGCTTTCACGAATTGCGCTGCGGGGCGGGCGTGTAAACCACTTTTGTTGATTACGGTGAGTTCAATTTTTGCCATGACCAAAATCCTTTAAATGATATTAATTATGAGTTCTGCGTTTCTTCTTCGCTAATGAGCTCGATTTTATTCTTTTTTAGTATATCAGCTACCCATTTAGCATCGAAAGTTATTTTGCTTTTAACATTTTCAGCATTGACAGGCACCGGCCAAAGGTCAAGACGGTGGGGAATGAACCACCCCCATTTTTTCACTTCTTCTGTCCATTCAGGATAGATCAATTTATATAAGCCAGCAGCGGTGATTTTGGGCCTGCGTTGGATCACCTCTTGGTATTTGTTCAAAACGTAGGTTTTTGTCTTATTCGAGATGTTATTGAGCTGCACTCGACCGGCAACATAAAGCCCTACGAGAACAAACAAAAAGGCGGCTACAAGAGCCGGATGTGTTTCAAGAAAATCCAAGAGGGGAGCTAACGATGGACCAAGAAGACCTCTAATAAATGTTTCGATCATTTTTCATCCCTTCTGAGCACAGACCGTGCCGTTGCGGCACGGTCTGTGTAAGACTTAAAAAAAGGTTGACTTACTCTTCGGGAGCGCCAGCCAGTTTTTCCCAGGCTTTGGAGTTGCGTTTGTAGAGCACGATGATGACAGCGAGAACAACAAAACCGACAGCCAAACCAATGTAGTTGGCAACAGGATTGTTGAAGACGGTGGTCAGTTTGAGCAACAGCCAGGTCAGGGGGTTGGAGCCATCGCAGATACTGGAGAGGTTGGTGGCGCCGGCCGGGAAGGCGAAGTTGGCGTCAGCAGCAGCAGAAGTGAACTGCGGGATCATGGTGGTACCAACGATCAAACCAAGGGCGATAGTGAAGACACCGGTGATGAGACCACGAACAATGTTACCACGGGTGATCGGGTTGATCATGGCTACCAAGAAGGGCAGCACAGCCAGATCGGTGAAGGGCAGGATGCGGTTCACGCCGAGGGCGGAGAGGCCGATGGCCAAGAGGATGGTCAAGGGGGCCAGGATCAAACCAAGGGCGATAGCGGAGGGATGTCCAACCAAAATGGCGGAATCCAAACCGATGTAGAACTCGCCACCCTTGAAGCGTTTCTGCATGAACTCACCAGCAGCCTGTGAAACAGGGATCAAACCTTCCATCAGGACGGAGACCATGCGGGGCAGCAGCAGCATAACTGCGCCGAGGTTGATCGAGAGGATGAGGATCTTGGAGAGCTGGTCAGCGAAGGAACCAACGGTGGCATCGCCAAGGTAGGCAAAGCAGCCGATGATGAAGCCGAGGACGGTACCCAACACAAGGGGTTCACCCAAAACACCGAAGCGTTTCTGGATGGTTTCGGGGTCAGCCTGGAGTTTGTTCAAACCAGGGATCTTTTCGCAGATCCAGTTGAAGACGATCGCGAAAGGAACGTAGGCGAGGGAGAAACCGTGAGGAATGGAGATACCGGGCAGGTTGTAGAGGGCCTGAACGCCAGGGGCAGTCCAGTCAGCCATCCACAAAACGAGGGCTGCATTCAAAGCGGCGACACCGAGGGCCAGTACCAGGTCATTGGTCACAGCGTAGACCATTGAGCCGGTGAAGGCGAAGTGCCAGAAGTTCCAGATATCGACATTCAGGGTCTTGGTACCGCGAATGAGGAGCATGACGATGTTGACGACCAAGCACAGGGGGATGATCCAGACACCGACGGTTCCACCGAAGGCGATAGCGGCGGCGGCAGGCCAACCGACATCAACTGTGTCGAGCTGAGTGCCCAAGCGGGTTACCATAGCCTGGGTGGCGCCACCGAGGTAGGTGCCCAAAACGCCCAGAACGAGGTTGATACCGATGAATGCAACACCGATGGTCAAAGCGGCGCGGAAAGCCTTGCCAGCTTTGGCACCCAAAACGAGTGCGAGAATGAAGATGACGATTGGGAGCATAACCGAAGCGCCCAAACCTTGAAGCCAAGAAATGCCATTAAGTAACCACTGCATGTTAGTCCTCCTTAAAGGTATTTACAATTACTGAAGTCTGGTGAATCTTTAAACCTTTGCTGCTTTGAAGAACTTTGATCTTATCGATACTCTTTTCTCCTTTCTATCTTGCTTGTGGTGGGAGTGAAATAAGACCACAAGTTTGAATTCCGTTATAAATTTGTTCTGCAAACCCAAAGAATTTCGCTGGATGTTGACTCTGAATAAGTGACAAGCACAAATCGGTTGCCAGGGACCATCCGTTATTTAACCTGTTTCATTGATGAATAAATATCCATCGCCTCTTTGGGTGTAGCATTTTCGTGAATTACTGCCTGGAGCGCACGGGCAACACCGGCCGGGCATTCATCTTGCCAGATGTTACGGCCCAGGTTGACCCCGGCAGCACCTTTTTGGATTCCATCGTAAACGAACTCGAACACGCCCAGAATGGAATCGGTTTTCGGCCCGCCCGCGATCACCACGGGAACCGGGCAGCCTTTGACGATGTCTTCAAAATCGTCACAGTAATAGGTCTTGACCACGCGCGCGCCGTACTCTGCGCAAATTCTGCAGGCAAGTGATAAATAACGCGCTTCTTTGCGCTGATCGAGCTCTTTGCCCACGGCGGTCACAGCCATGACGGGAATGCCGTAAGGTTCACATTGATTGACCAGGTTGGCCAGCGCCATCAGGGTTTGATGCTCGTATTCGGTTCCCACAAAGACCGAAAGGCCGACCGAAGCAGCGTTGATGCGGAGGATGTCGTCGATGGCAACCGCCTGACCTTCATCCGAGAGGGTGTGACCCACTACCGAAGCTCCCCCTGAAACCCGCAAGATCACGGGGGTAGGAGTGGCTGGGTCAACGGAGGCACGCAAAACGCCGCGTGTGGCGAAAACAGCATCAATGTAAGAAGCCAATGGGGTGAGCACAGCGCCGGGGTTTTCAAGCCCGTGCGTGGCTCCCATGATGTAGCCGTGATCCATCGCCAGATAGAAGCATTTTCCATCGGCTTTGATCAATTTCGACATTCTGTTGGACATTCCCCAGTCCATAAGGTTTTCTCCGTTTTCTTGCTTGAACTTCAAATTGATGAACCAGCTTTACTTAGGCTGGCCTGACGATGATATACCCTTGCTCATTCAACCATTTGTGAAAAGAGTGGCTGGTTTGCAGGCAGCCGCTCTGGCAGACTGCGCGTACTTTTTCATACCCAGAGGTATTCGGCTGTTCGTCATCCAACAGGCTTTGCACGGGGCATTTGACTGCCCGGCAATATTCACGTTTGGGGTACTCAACATAACCATCCACTGGCATTGATCGGCCACCTTTCCATCTGTTTTTCTGCGCTCAAGATCGGGTTTCGAGATTGCTGTCTTGTCTTTATTAACCCGAAACCCGAAAAAAAGTACGGTTTTTCAAGGGCAATTATTTGTTTAAGATTGCAATGATGTCATTGAGCAATTGGTCTTTGCCAATGCCGGTCAAGAAAGCGAGTGAGCGAATTACTGGAACTCCGAAATCGCCCGTGAGAGAGGTAGTGGTGACGATCAGATCAACACCCGCTAAATGACCACGGATCTCGGCAGCTTTGCATTGACGAGTTTGTACATCAATACCACGTTCTTTGAGCGCTTCTTCAATGCCGACTGCCATCACGGTAGATGTAGCAATTGCAGTACCGCAAGCAACCAAAATGGTTTTCTTTAGTCCAGTCATTTCTTCCTCCAGGAGTCTCGAGATATGAGTTGCACTTCACAAACTTCAGGCCTTTTCAAGAATGGCAATCACATCGTCTGGACTTTGTGCCGCCATCAAGGCTTTGATCACATTATTGTCTTGCAATACCCCGGCTACTTCTTGCAGCATTTCAATTTGCTGGTGGGGTTCTTTGAGGGCCATTACGAAAACGATCTGAACCGACACCTCTTCTTCTGAGTCAACCATGTTGCGAAAGACGACCGGCTTTTTTAGGGTGGCCATTGCAAGCGCGGGACGAATTACGTGGATGACATCCGTGTGCGGAATGGCAGCGTTGATGTCTCCACCCAGGATCAACCCGGTGGGAAGAGTGCTTTCGCGTTCGAGCGCCCCGGCAACGAATGTGGGCTGAACATGACCTGCTTTTAAGAGTAAGTTACCCAATGTGGTAATTACTTCGGTAGAGTCATTTGCATCGAGTTGAAGCCGAATTGCGCTTTTTTCCAACATTTTTGTTATTGTGTTTGCCATTTCTACGATAACCTCAATCTATAAAATTATTGCTGAACAAACTATTTCTTAATCGATCTTTAAAACTTCCTGGGCGGTTCTGCTGTCGGTTACTAGAATATTGATATAACCGCCATTTAGCGCACCCAGCAAGGGCAGCACTTTGCCTTCGCCGGCAGCAATGCCAATTCGCAATGGAATCGCCTTTAGGTTTTCTTCGTCCACTGAGACCACACGTTTTTGAAAATCTTCGGCCAACCGATTGCCGAAACGGTCAAAATGGATGCCACAGACCCCACCGATCGCACCAGAATGGTAGAGCATCTCCACCTCTTCAAAGGCGCAGTAACCGGAGTTGTAATAGCTTGAATATTTGGGCTCAGTGGCGCCAACGCCTACCAGAGCCAGATCGCAGTTTTTGATCTGGCTGAATGTTTCAATGACGGCCTCATTGTGCATGAGCGCCTTCACGGTTTCTTCGCTGTCTAAACGGAAGGGGGTATTCAGGTAATAGGGTTCGCCGCCCAGTTTATCGGCAAGGTTTTGCACCAAGGCATGAGCGTCGTATTTGGCGTTTTGTGACCCTAAAGCGCCAACGAGCTGAACAATTTTTACGGGGATGGGGTGATCTACTTCGAGCGATTCGGCTGTGGCAAACACAGATGTACCCCAGGCTACCCCCAGTGTTTGCCCAGGCTGGAGGTTTGCTTTTAATGCATACGCACCCGCGCGGCCAAGATTGTGCATGAAATGCTCGTGATCGTTTTTGTTTGACTTAACCACATACGCCTGTTTCAGGTTAAAGCGTTTGCTAATTCGCTCTTGTAATTCCTGGTCAAACGAGATCGGGTGATGGATCTTAATCTCAACTATGCCGCGGCGGCGTGCCTCATCAAGCAGGCGAGAGACCATTGAACGGCTCACACCAGCATAAGACGAAATCTCATGCTGGGTTTTCCCCTTCAAAAAGTACATCTCTGCAACATCCGCAAGCAACTCTACCCGATCATTGTGGAGCTCGGCCATAGGAGACATGTTCACTTTTTAAAATAGTTTAGGAAATTCACAATTGTGAATATATTTTCACTTATGTGAAAATATAATAGCATTAAAACCGTTTAAATACAATCATTTTTAAGGGTTTATTTAAATTTTCTACTCAATGACCCGGAAGCGTGAAAATACAAATCTATCTTTTTTTTGTGTACCCGGCTTTATAAGTATCAATTTGTTGGAGTGAAAAAAATTACAGTTATTGTAAAATATTACAACCTGTGATATTATGTTGTCACGAATGACTTTTCGGGCAGATTCTTATGGACGAATTTCACACCGACTATCAAAATGCACGTTTATTAGGTAAAGTACTGACTCTGTATTACAGCGAGAACAAAAACCAGAGCCAGATCGCTCAGCAATTGGATCTTTCAATTGCCAAGGTGAACCGCGTGTTGCAAACTGCCCGCAGGCAAGGCTTGGTGGAGATTAAAATTCATAATCCGTTTCAACATGTGTTGGAAATGGAAAAAGAGATCGAGGCACTCTCTGGCGTTCATGACGCAGTGGTAGTGCCTCGTTTAAGTAATTTGAGCGAAACCAATTTACAGGATGTCGGCCAGGCTGCTGCAAGCTACCTGCTCGATAATCTCAAAGAGAACGACACCATCGCATTAGGCGGCGGGAGAACATTAT
Organism: uncultured Anaerolinea sp.; assembly: GCA_964459385.1. GTDB lineage: Bacteria > Chloroflexota > Anaerolineae > Anaerolineales > Anaerolineaceae > UBA6107. The sequence continues at coordinate 98,331 of CAYWLG010000008.1, read as the reverse complement.
CCGCAACGATCGATTCTCTAGCCCCCCGAAAAAAATATAACGTCAAAGTTGTACCCGCGATTGGCGGTGTTCAAGGTCAGCATTTTACCGACGTGAACAACCTTGCTGCCGAAGCAGCCCGCCGCCTGGGTGGTGACTCGTTACAACTGCACGCCCCTGCATATATGGATACCGACATGGAACGGGAGATCCTTTTTAGAGCACGCCAGGTTTCTGAAGTGCTCGATCTGGCCCGTGAAGCCCGCATCGCCATGGTAGGTATCGGTACCCTGGTCGTGCCGGGGCTGTCGAGTTACCTGCACTTTAATAATGTCACCGCTGCCGAGTTGAACGAGATCAACCAGGTGCATCATGGCGTAGGCGAGATCTTTTCACAGGCCTTCGATATTGATGGACAGGAGTGTGCTCCTCAATATTCTCGCCGCGTGATCGGACTGAGCCTGCACGAATTGCAAAACATTCCCCTGGTCATTGGGGTGGCAGCATCCCCTCATAAATCTACACCGGTGGCGGCGGCTTTAAAAGGCCATTACTTAAAGACGATCATTATGGATGAAGACACGGCCGCAGAAGTGATCGAAATTCTGCAAGGCTCAAAAGAATAGTTCGTAGGCAAAAGATTCACCATCTTTTTCAGGAGTAAGCAATATGCCATTAACAGTAGAGGAAATCAGGCAAGAACTGGCGTTTGATCCCAAACGCGAAAGACAGTTGCTCAAGCAGCTGCCAAAAGACAAATTGGTTACGTTGCTTCGCAATATGATGCTGACCCGGCACTTTGAAGAAACCGCCGAGTCATTGTATATGCGGGGGTTGGTTCATGGCACCATGCATTTGTCCATTGGTATGGAAGCCTCGCCAATTGGTTCGATTGCGGCTTTAGGACCGGAAGATTACATCATTCACCACCATCGCGGTCATGGGCATACCATTGCCATGGGGGCCGACATCAGCCTGATGATGGGCGAGTTCCTGGGCAAGGAAGCCGGTTACAACCGTGGACGCGGTGGATCTATGCACATTGCCGATATCGCCGGACGCAACCTGGGTGCCACGGGCATCGTGGGCGGCGGGTTTACCAATGCGGTAGGCATTGGTCTGGCCTTAAAGATGCGCAAATCGAAAAGCCTTGTCATGGCTTTCTTCGGTGACGGCGCCACCAACGAAGGTGAGTTCCACGAAGCGTTCAACATGTCTTCCATCTGGAAGCTGCCCATCGTCTGGGTCTGCGACAACAACCAGTACGGCATGTCAATGGCTGCCGAAAAGGTGATGCCCAACCACCACGTTTCTGAACGTGTGCTGTCTTACCACATTCCGGCTGTGACCGTTGACGGCAACGATGTGCTGGCAGTTTTTGATGCAGTCAGCGCCGCTGTGGAATATGTGCGTGCAGGCAATGGCCCTTCGATGGTCGAGAACCTGACCTATCGTTGGCGCGGCCACTCAAAGAGCGATCGCAACCTGTATCGCACGCACGAAGAAATGGAAGCCTGGAAGCACAACGACCCGATCGTTCGTTACTCTCAAACATTGATCAGCAACAAAGTGCTCTCAGGAGCAGATGTAGAAGGGTTGGATCAGCAGGCATCCGATACGATTGAAAAAGCAGCAGAAGTCGCCCAGACATTTGCCGATCCTTCTCCTGAAAATATGGAAGATGAGGTATACGCAGCATGAGCACACGAGAGATCACTTATCTTGATGCAGTAAGAGAAGCCATGGTGCAGGAAATGCGCCGTGACGAAAATGTATTCTTCTTGGGGGAAGATATCGGCACCTATGGTGGTGCTTTTGGTGTGAGCAAGGGTATGTTGGAAGAATTCGGCCCGGAACGCGTTCTGGACACCCCGATCTCTGAAGCAGCCATTGCCGGTGCTGCGACCGGCGCCGCCATGATGGGCATGCGCCCCATTATGGAGATCATGTTCATGGATTTCATCACTTTGTCTTCCAACCAGTTGGTCAACCAGGCAGCCAAGCTGCACTTCATGTTTGGTGGGCACATCAATGTGCCGATGGTCATTCGCACTCCGGCCGGTTCGGGCACAGGCGCGGCTGAACAGCACAGCCAGAGCCTCGAGAACTGGTTCGTGGGCGTTCCCGGTATCAAAGTCGTCGCCCCGGCGACCGCTGCCGACGCCAAAGGGATGCTCATTACCGCCATCCGCGATAACAACCCCGTTCTCTTCATGGAACATAAACTGCTGTATCGCACCAAGGGAATGGTCGAAGAAGAGATGTACGAGGTTCCTTTTGGCAAAGCGGACGTCAAGCGCGAAGGCAAAGACCTGACCATCATCGCCTATTCGATCATGGTGCCGCGCGCCCTCGAAGCCGCTGCCGAGCTTGAAAAAGAAGGCATCGACATTGAGGTGGTGGACTTGCGCTCGCTCAAACCCCTGGACGAAGAAACCATCATCCAGTCGGTGTCCAAGACCGGTCGCGTGCTGATCGCGCATGAAGCCCCCAGAACGGGCGGTTTCGGTGGCGAGGTTGCAGCCGTGATCGCAGGTAGCGAAGCCTTCGATCGTTTGGATGCCCCCATCCGCCGCATTGCCGGTTTGAACACCCCCATCCCTTACAACCGCGATCTGGAAGCTGCAGCGGTGCCCCAGGTGAAAGATATTGTTGCCGCAGCACGTTCTCTGGCTAAAGAAGGGAGATAAGCATGGCAACCCCAATTATTATGCCGAAAGTCGATATGGTGATGGAGACCGGCACCTTTGTGGAGTGGCTTAAGCACGAAGGCGATCAGGTTGAAAAAGGGGAATCCATCTACGTCATGCTGACCGAGAAATCGTCCATTGAAGTGGAATCCCCCGCCAGCGGTATTTTGGCCGGCCTGACCGCAAAACCCGATGATGTGATTCCGGTGACCGCCGTGGTAGGGTATGTGCTCAAGCCCGGCGAATCGCTGCCCAGCGATGCCGCAGCCGCAACTCCGGTGCCCGCTGCCGAGGTTGCACCCGCAGCCCCGGCCACAGCCGCGCCCGCCGCAGCTAAACCTGAAGCCGTGGTTGCTTCCCAACCGGTTGCCCCTAAAGCGGTTGTCTCAGCCTCTGAAGTTCGCGCCACCCCATTGGCACGCTCTATGGCCAAAGAAATGGGCGTTGACCTGACGGTGGTTCCCGGCTCCGGCCCGAATGGACGTGTCTACCGCGCCGATCTCGAACGCTTTGTGGCCGCCAACCAGGGTGGAGTTGTTCCAACAGCAGCGCCAGTGGCACAAAAAGCAGCTCCTGTCGTCAGCGCCGGCGCCATTCCGCTTTCCAACGCACGCATCAAAGAACGTATTCCTCTCAAGGGCGTGCGCACCATCATCGCAGAGCGCATGGCTTACAGCTTTTCGACCACACCGCATATTTATGAGACCGTCTCGGTGGATATGACCGAGATCGTGCGCCTGCGCGAACGCATCCTGCCGGTGCTGCAAGATCAGACCGGCCTTAAGGTGAGCTACACGGCCATCATGTCTTTCATTGTCGCCCGCGAATTGACCAAATTCCCGATGATGAACAGTTCTTATAATGGCGATGAGATCGTGCAGTGGGAAGATGTCAACCTGGGCATCGCAACCAGCCTGGAAGATTATCTGATCGTGCCGGTGGTCAAAGAAGCCCAATCACGAGACATGAAGGGGATGGTGGTGGAAATGGCACGTCTGCTCGACAGAGCCCGCTCCCGCAAGTTGGAACCGGCTGAGATGAGCGGCAGCACCTTTACCATCAGCAACCTGGGCATGTTTGGCATTGAAGAATTTACCGCCATTATCAACCCACCCGAAGCCGCCATTCTGGCAGTGGGCAAGATGACGGACACCCCGGTAGTGGTGAATGGATCAGTAGAGATTCGGCCAATGGTCAAATTAACCGTTGGCGCCGATCACCGCATCCTCGATGGTGCGCTGGTGGCCAAATTCTTGTCCGACCTGAAAGCCACCATGGAAAACCCGTATCTCCTGATCTAGAAGTTTGTAAAAATGCTCAAGAGCCGGAAGTGCACACTTCCGGCTCTTGTTTGTTAAAAGATAGCTTGTTTCTTGACTACAACTAGTTTACTTAGTGAGAAAACTTGCGAAGTCCCTCGATGGGATACCTGAACCATAGCATTTTTTTGTGTTTAAATGAAAAGTGATCCACCAGGGACTTGCGAAGTACCTCGATGGTAAATCCTGAACCGCTGAAATTTTGGTGGTTAAATAGAAAGTGATCCACCAGGGACTTGAACCCTGAACCCACTGATTAAGAGTCAGTTGCTCTGCCAATTGAGCTAGTGGACCAAAGTGCTGAAATATTATAATATAAATGTAAAACCTGTCAATAAAAGTATTTTAATGTAAAACCGGGCTGGAGTCTCCAGCCCGGTTGGTCTTTCTAGCGTACGTAGATCTTCACCCAGAAGGGCTCATCAAAGTTTGGCCCGATGCCAAAGTTCTTGCCATCGGCGGTTTGAAGCATGAAATAACCGGTGTAGTTGCCTACGTCAACGGGTGCACGCAGATCAACCGAAATGGTCATGCTCTGGCCGGGAGAAAGCACTCTGCCCAACGGGATGGATGCCACGGCATCCATCTGGTCGCCTTTGACGAAGACGATCTTGAAGTCCTGGCTCCAGGTACCGGTACCGATGTTGGAGATGGACCATTGTTTGGTGAACTCCATGCCCGGGTTGAAGTAAGTGCCATCCGGGTAGTTCAGGTCAGTCACGTGACCGACACGATAAGAGGGGCCAAAGGGAGCGTCGCTGCTTACAGGGATTGATAAAACCACATCGGCTGCAGGTGCTTCGGTGGCGGTAGGAACAAGTTCAACGGTGGGCACAGCGGTCGCGGTCGGCTCTGTGGTGGGTTCAGCCGTGGGGGCTTCAGTGGCTGCAGCAGCGGTAGCGTTTGCATCGCTGATCTGTGTCTGCATGGCGACGACGGTATTGGCAATGGCAGTTTGTCCGGCAGTGGTATCAGGAGAAGTTGCCTGTTGCGCGCAACCCACAAGCAGGAAGGCGCCGATCAAGGCAAGAATGGTCAGTTTCTTTATTGATTTCAATTGAACCTCCAATTTCTCGAAAAACATGAGTCTATTTATTATAAAAGAGGTTTTCGTGATTGTACATGCAAATTTAAAGAGAGAACCGGGAGGAAATCCTCCCGGTTCCAAGTTATTAAGGGGTGCAGGTGATCGGGATCGAGATCGTACCGAAATCCTGGTGATTGGGTTCGGAGATGTAGATGTGTGCTTCAAGCGTAGTAGAACCGGTCACTTCGATTGGGATCGTTTTCCCTGTAGTGGTGCCTGAGCCGGTGAAGTCGATCTGGTAAGTATCTGAGTTGCCCTGCGAAGTGCGGAAGACATAGGTGGTGGTGCCCACCCCATTGGCACTGATGGACGCCGTCAGGTTAATGGTGACAGGGCAGGCCCCAGTGTAAGAGGATGGATCTGCGCTCACGCTGGCCGCAGTCACCTGGAAGAGCCCACTGGTGGTGATCATCAGATAGAAGGGTCGGTCGCAGTTTGGACCGATGCCAAATTTCTCGCCTTTATCGGTGACCAGCATGAAGTTGGCACGATGATCCCCGGCCGCGGTCGGGGCGATGAGGTTGGCCGAAACATTGATCGAGGCGCCCGGGTTAACCGTGCGACCCAGAGGGACATCCACTGCGTTCATCGAATCGCCGCTGACGAAAACGAGCTTGAAATCGGAACCCCATGAGGCAGAACCACCGTTCGTGAGGCTCCAGGTTTTAGTAAACGAAGAACCACCTTTCATGGCAGTGTTGTTGGGCACATTAACGTTTGAAAAGGTCGAAATGCAGTATGCCTGCGAGGGCGTGGCAGAAACCTGGGTGATCGTGACAACTGCATTCGGCGGGGTGGTGGGAGACGCCGTCATGGTAGGTGGAATGGCTGTTTCGGTGGGCGGTACGTAAGGGGTGATCGTTGAGATGATCGCTTGCTGGGTCTGAATCACCGACATGGTTCCGGCCACCACTGTCTCAAAAGAAGGGGTGGCTGCGGCAGTCGGGGCACAGGCGGTCAGTAGAACGCTGATCAGAAGCAGCAAAACGACAGAAGCATTAATCTTTTTCATCAGATTTCTCCTATATGACTCGCCCGGCTAGGGTGTGCAGGTAACCGGGATAGAGACGACGGAAAAGTCTTGGTGATTTGGACTATCGACATAGATGTGAACATCCAGCGTCTGCGATGCGGTAACCGTCCAGGTTTCAACGGCAGAGGTATTGGATCCGGCCGCCGTAAAGGTCATGGTGTAAAGTTTGCTCTCACCGGTCGAGGTTACATACTTATAGGTTACAGTGCCCGGGGCGGTGACGGTGATCGTAGCGCTTAAACTGAACGCGTATGGGCAGGTGCCACTGTAAGAAGTGGGGCTAACGTTGGCTTTGGCGTTGGTCACCTGGAAGAACGTCTCCACTTTTACTTTCACCCAGAATGCATTGTTCCCGTCACTGCCGAAACCGAAGCGGGCACCATTGGGGGCTTGCAGCATGAAGTAACCGGTATAGGTATCAGGGGTGGAGGGGGCGGTCAGCTCAAGTGAGATATCGACACTTTGATTGGGGGCAACCGATTGCCCGATGGCAGGCGTGCCTGCGCTCATCTGATTGCCGCTGACAAAGACAATCTTAAAGTCTGATGTCCAGGTGGACACGCCGGCGTTGGTCACACGCCAGGTTTTGGTGAACTTGTCACCGGGATTGACCACAGTATTATCGGGGTAAGTGATGTCTTTTACATCACTGATAAGATAGGCAGGCCGTGAGGTCACGGTGGGGGAGGGCATTGCCGTAGGTTGAAGGGTGGCCTCAGGGGTGAGGGTGGGTTGGGTGGTCGGTGTCTCGGTGGGGAGGGCAGGTGTAGGGGTGGCATTGGCGGCCATAGTGGCTTGCAGGGCAACGATGGTTTCGGCCACGGATGTTTGAACCATGCCCTGATCGGGCGTTTGAGTGGCTCCAGAGAGACCACATCCAGTGATCAACATGCTGGTGATCAATAAACTCGTAATCAGTGTAGTTGCGCGTTTCATTATTTCCTCCAAAACAAAACCAAAAGGCTGAAAAGGCCTCGGTTAGGGTAATTATAGAGACCTGTTCAGCCCTTTACAATAGTAATCTTAAGAATTTCTTTGGGGTGTTAATACCTTAAGACGGTGGCGGCTCAGCCATTTGCGCACCGGTTTAAGGCGAATGAGCATTAAGATCGTGAAAGTGAGCAGCGCGATCAGCGGCCCGATCACATTTCCTCTCAGCGAAAAGAGATCCCCTTTGAGACTGAGGGCAAAATGCAAGATCACCACCGGGGCAGCTAGGTAGATGAGTGCATGCAAACGCTGCCAGTTTTTCTTGAGCTTGCGTTGCCAAAAAATGGATGAAGTGATCGCCAGCGCCAGCAGCACCAGGAAGGCGCTAAATCCAAACCAGATGTAACGCTTTTGCTGCAGGATGGACCATAGTTCGGCCCACATAAAGCCGTAATCCAGGCCGACAAAGAGAAGAACGTGCAAGGCGGCATATCCAAAAGTGTATAGCCCGATCGTCCGTCTCAAGCGGTTGATGGGGGTGTAGCCGGTGAGCAGGCGAAGCGGCGTGCAGGCCAGGGTGATGAGCAGCATGATCAGTGCTATATCTCCGCTGCGCTGCTCGAGCGTTTGAATGGGGTTGGGCCCCAGCTTGTTCAAAAGCAGGGCTACTCCCAGCCAGACCGCTGGCACCACTGCGGCCACCTGGACGGCAATATTTAATGAGAGGTAGAGTCTATCGCGTTTCAAAAGTTCACTTTTAGATCCATGCCGGCATAGAGGCTGGCTACCTGATCGGCGTAACCATTGAAGGGTAAAGTAGGGCGGCGGTTGAATTCGCCGATGCGACGTTCTGTGTTCTGCGGCCAGCGCGGATGGGGAACAGAGGGGTTCACGTTGGCGTAAAAACCGTATTCATTCGGATTGGTCTCTTGCCAGAAGTTAAGCGGCTGCTCCGCGACCAGTTCGATCTTTTCGAGCGATTTTGCGCTCTTGAAACCGTATTTCCAGGGCACGATCAGCCGAATGGGCGCGCCATCCTGATTGGGAAGAGGTTTGCCATAAAGACCGCTGGCAAGAATGGTGAGATCGTTGCGTGCCTCATCGAGGCGTAACCCCTCCACATAGGGCCAGGGGAACAAAGAATCGCTCTGATTGGGGAAGAGCTTAAGGTTGTAAGGGGTGGTGAATTTCACGTATCGCGCTTCAGGCTGCACACCGAGATCATCCAACAGTTTATTCAGCGAGAATCCCTGCCAGGGAATAACCATTGACCAGCCTTCTACACAACGCAGGCGATACACACGCTCTTCCTGGGTGTAGTTTTGGATCAGTTCTGTGGCACTGATCTTCATCGGGTGATCCACCAGTCCGCTGATCTCAACCTGCCAGTTGCTGGTATCCATATCAGCCGCACGGGCAGCGATACTTTCTTTGTCGAGCGCGAACTCGTAAAAATTGTTGTAATTGGTCACCGTGTCGTAAGGGGTGAGAGCATCTTTCGCATTGACGGTTTCCGTTACGGTAGCCTCACCGGTCGGTGACTGCGTTGAGCTGACGCCGCAGGCTGCCAGAGCAGCCGTAACGCCCATCGCGCCGGCGAGTTTGAGAAACTTACGCCGTGAGAAATACAGCTTTTCGGGAGTGATCTCGTTCTTTAACTGGTTATCCATGTTCGCCTCACATATCATCACTAATAAGACAATATATATCATAAATATTTTACATATTCAGTATTAAAAAAAGATGATTATGTATAAAAATCAAATCATCTCTTTTCTGAATGCTTGGCAGTAAGAATCAGTTTAAGGCACGCAATTGTGGGTTTTTGATAAAGGTCAGAATAGCCAAAACCATCAGGATGGCGCTGAAAATGATGGCTGTGGGCGGTTCGCCAATGGCGTCTGCCAGCCAGCCGGCAATGAGGGAACCGACCGGTGAGCCACCTAAAAGCACCAGGGCGTAGACCCCCATCACGCGCCCGCGTAGTTCATCCGGTGTATGGCTTTGGATGAGCGCATTGGTCGTGTTGACCATCGCCATTATCCCCCAGCCTGCCAGTAAAAGCACGAGCAAAGAAGCCGGAATCCAGCGAACTTCAGCAAAGATCAGCAAAAAGATCGGTAAAGCAAGGTACCCTGCCGTCCATAACTTGCCGCGGGTGCCTTTTGAACCAATGGCGGCGATCATCAACGAACCGATGAGCGAACCCACCCCGCGTGCCGAGAGCAGTAATCCGTTGGTGGTAACATCCCCCTTCAGCACATCCACCGCCCAGGCTGGCAGTAAAGCCAGCAGACCAAAGCCAAAAAAGCCCACGATGCCCAAATTGACCATCAGCGAGTGGATGATGGGGTCTTTCCAGGCGAAGATCAAGCCTTCTTTAAGTTCATTCATGGGGGCGCCCTTGCGCTCGGGAGCAATTACCCCTGAAAGATTCATCAGCAGCAGAGCAGCGATGACGGCAACGAAAGAGATGGCATTGATAGTGAAACACCAACCCGGCCCCACCCAGGCGTAGACCATGCCTGCGACTGCCGGGCCAATGACCACGCCAACGTTGAACATGGTGCTGTTAAGGGCAATGGCATTGGTCATGTTGTCGCGGTCCACCAGTTCCAGCACAAATGACTGCCTGGCTGGCGCGTCAAAAGCATTGGCCGTTCCCAGCAGGAAGGCCAGCACGAGAATATGCCAGGGCTGCACCCGGTTGGTGAAGGTCAAAACGGCTAAAATGACGGCCAGCACCATCATTGAAAATTGAGTGATCACCAGCAGACGCCGCCGCGGCAACCGGTCAGCGATGACCCCACCCAGCAAGGTGAAAAGTAGCGTGGGTAACCCCAGGGCAAAGGAGGCATATCCCAAAAAGGCATCTGATTTGGTAATATCATAGATCAGATAGCCTTGGGCAGTGGACTGCATCCACGTGCCGACAAGGGAGACGATCTGACCAAGAAACCAAAGCCGGTAGTTAGGAAATTGAAGCGCCGAGAAAGTTTCTTTCGGTTTGAATGAATTCATCGTTTAAAGAAATTTCCTGATGAAGCCGTTATACCACAAATCAAGAATTTAAAAATCCCTGCCGTTTCTAAATGAGAAAACTCATATAATTATCACAAGAACGAATTGATTCAAGAGTGGAAAGGAACATCATGGATGACTTCTTAAATGTGATTTATCGACGTCGCTCGATCCGCAAATTCACCGAGGCTCCGGTGGAGGACGACGTTTTGCATGATCTGATCCGGGCTGGCATGGCCGGGCCCTCGGCGATGAACGCCCAACCCTGGGAATTTGTGGTTGTTACCGATGAAGAGATCTTAAAGAAGATTCGTGCTTCACTGATGTTTGCCAAGATGAACTATAAGGCCATCATTTGTGTTTGCGGCAGCCCGCGCGCCCAAAAGAACAGGGCCGGAGACCGCTTTTGGGTACAAGATTGCTCTGCCGCGACCGAAAATATTCTCCTGGCGGCTACGGCACTGGGCCTGGGGTCGGTGTGGATCGGCGTTTATCCCGTTACCGTATTCATACGCCAGGTACGCTCCATTTTACACATCCCCGATGATGTCACGCCGCTTGGGTTGATCGGTTTGGGCCATTCGGCAGAAGAAAAAGAGCCGCGTACACAATTCGACGAAAAACGGGTGCACTGGCAAACCTTCGGGCCACCGCCTGTGCGTAGAGGCCCCCTCTTTAAACGACGCAAAAATGAAGAAGTGCTCGAAGAAGACATCGAAAAGCTATAATGACGACCACGTTCCGTGTATTTGTTGAAGACGATTACGAAGCAGCGCTGGATCTATGGAAGCGCTGCGAAGGGATGGGGTTGAGTGCTGCCGATGACCCTTGTGCCTTCAAACGCTTTCTGGCGCGCAACCCGGAGACGTGTTTTGTGGCCGTAGAGGGCGAACTGGTGATCGGCACGGTGTTGGGCGGCAGTGACGGCCGGCGCGGCTACCTCTATCACCTGGCAGTGGACCCAGCCCAACGTAAACGCGGTATTGGCAAGGCACTGGTAGAGCGCTGCCTGGCGGCCATGCAAGCAGCGGGCATTCAAAAATGCCATCTCATGGTGATGGGCGATAACCTGAGCGGACAGGATTTCTGGGCCCACGAAGGCTGGCAGCCGCGTTCGGATATTGTGCTGATGTCAAAAGACATCGTAAATGTAAAAGAGGCAGGTCAATGCTAAAAAAACTCTTTGGGGTGGTTGTGTGTGCCGCTCTGCTGGCAGCTTGTGAGCGACCGGCTACAAAAACGGATTGGTCGCCACTGTCAGGTGAAACAGCCGGGCAGGCAACTGAGACCTTGCCGGCCACCCTGGAGGCTCCCGTTTATACGCCTGAGGCGACCGAGACCCTGAGCGTGGTTGAGAGCCCCCTCGATTTTTCCACACTGCCTGAAGAACTGCCGGCTTCTATGAAGGGGTATGAGCTTTATTCCTGGCAGGTGGATGAGGCCTGGAACTTCACCCTCATCACCGGCACCAACCGCACCAAAGCCTTTGATGAGATCATCACTGCAGAGAACTCGGTGAGCGCAGACGGATTCGTTAAACTCTCGGTGGCAGGGGAGGAAAACTTGAAACGTTTGCTGGCCCTTTTGCCATCTGGTGAGCAGATCATCTGGGGCGGCATGGATCTGGGCGGGCAGGTGCCCGCAGGTACCGTTTACCTTTCTTACCCACCGCCGGAGATGCTGACGGAAATGAAGGCCTATTGTTCTTCCCTAGGGCTGACCCTTACTTCCTTAAATGAGCAATAACACAAACATGGAGCACACATGATCGATCCGACACTTCCTTTGGTTGACCTGCATCATCATCTCGACGGCAGTCTGCGCCTGGAGACCATTTTGGATCTGGGTCTGAAACACAATCTGCCCTTGCCCGCTACCACTCTGGAGGGACTGCGCCCCTACGTGCAGGTTTCCGGGCCGCAGCCGGGGGTGATGGCTTTCATTGAGAAATTTGAGTGGATGACGGGCGTCTTGGTCGATTACGATGCCTGCCGACGTGTGGCCTATGAGAATGTAGAAGACGCCGCCCGTGAGAGGTTGGATTACATCGAGCTGCGTTACAGCCCCTGGTTCATGGCGGAGGCCCATCAGCTTGATGCATCTGGCGTGGTCGAAGCCGTCACTGACGGCGTGCAGAGCGGCGAACGAGCCTTTGGCATTAGGGCTAACCAGATCGGCATTCTCTCGCGCCATTACGGCCCAGAGATCGCCTGGAAGGAACTGGGTGCGCTGCTCGATCACAAAGAAGCCTTTGTGGGCCTGGACCTGGCCGGGGATGAAGCCAACTACCCGGGCGAGTTGTTCGTGGAGCATTTCAAAACAGCCCGTGAGGCCGGCTGGCACATCACCGTCCATGCCGGTGAGGCGGCCGGGGCGGAGAGCATCTGGCAGGCCATCAAGGGGCTGGGTGCCGAACGCATCGGCCATGCCGTGCGCGCCACAGAAGACGCGGCGTTGCTCGATTATCTGGGCGAGCATCAGATCGGCCTTGAGTGCAACCTCACCAGCAACGTGCAGACCACCACCGTGCCCGATTACCCCTCTCACCCCATGCGCCGCTTTATGGAACTGGGACTGCTGGCCAGCCTCAACACCGATGACCCCGGCATCAGCAACATCAACCTGCATTACGAATATGATGTAGCGGCGCCTCGGGCCGGGCTGAACGATAAAATGATGCGGCAGGCCCAGCAAAACGCCTGGCAGACGGCCTTTTTGAACCCGGAAGAGAAAAAAGCCCTGCAGAAGGTTCAATAAATTAACACAATTTTTAGTGCCACGGTCGGGTCGCTGTGCTATAATCTGGCTACTTTGACCCAACAGCGATAACTCATGAGATATTTGATCACAGGTGCAGCGGGATTTTTGGGAGCTGCGCTGGCGAACCGGCTGGCGCAGGGGGATAATGTTGTCTATGCCCTGGATGATCTCTCGGCGGGCGACCCCAAGAAGCTGACCGACAAGGTTAAATTCTCACTGGGTGACGTGAACGACCGTTCAAAGTTATGGACGCTCTTGCAGGATGTGGACTGTGTCTATCATCTGGCAGCCCGGGTGAGCGTGCCCGAATCGGTGCTCTACCCGCGCGAGTACAATCAGGTGAATGTCGGCGGCACCGTCACACTGATGGAGGCCATGCGCGATGTAGGCGTGCGCCGCGTCGTGTTTGCCTCTTCGGGCACGGTGTATGGCAATCAGCCCATGCAGCCGGTGAAAGAAGACGCCATCCCCAACCCGCGCTCCCCTTATGCAGTATCCAAGCTGGCCGCCGAGTATTACGTCAAGACCATCGGCTCGCTGTGGGGCATTGAAACGGTTTGTCTGCGCGTCTTCAACGCTTATGGGCCGGGCCAGCGTTCCCCGGCGGTGCATACGCCGGTCATACCGGGGTTCTTGCGCCAGGCCTGGGAAAACGGCACCATCGTGGTGCACGGTGACGGCAAGCAAACGCGCGATTACATTTATATTGATGATGTCGTCAACGCCATGATGGCAGCCGCAGAGGCCCCTGAGATCAACCAGCTTACCCTCAACATCGGCAGCGGCAGCGAAACTTCCATTCAAGAGTTGGTCCACGAAGTTCTGGAAGTGACCGGCGGCAACCCTGAAGTGGTGAACAACCCCCGCAATGAGGGCGGCCTGAGCCGCCTGTGCGCCGATATCAGCCTGGCACGCGAGAAGCTGGGCTACGCCCCCAAAGTGACCCTGCAAGAAGGGTTAAAAAGAACGCTGGAATACGATCTGACACTGAAACAGGGCAACGAAGAATAGGAATCAGTAATGAGTGATCTGACTCCTATCCAATGAATAGGGGTTTTTGTTTTAAAGGCAGGGTGGATTTAGGCGAGCATTTAGGGGTATAACATCAACCAATTTAGCTGCCCATTTATGGTATCATTCAAGCTTGAGGGTGGCAAACACAATCCACATTACACAATGAAAATCCTTCAAGTCATCAGCAGTCTTGACCCACAAAATGGCGGGCCTGTAACAGCGGCTTTATCTCAATCTCAAGAAATGATAAAGCAAGGCCATCTAGTTGATTTTGTTACATTTGATAACCCCAATGATTTATATTTGAATAATGTACCTGGGCACATTTATGCACTTGGCAAAGCCTTTAGCGGTTATGGCGTAAATGCCAAACTCAAATCATGGCTTAGCGTTAATGGCTCTGGCTATGACGCTGCCATTATTCACGGATTATGGCAATACCTTGGCCTCGTAACGTGGTTGACTGCACCTCAAACCGGCCTAAATTACTTTATTTATCCGCATGGATCATTAGACCCGTGGTTTAAACACACTTATCCCATAAAGCACATAAAGAAATGGATCTACTGGCAGTTTTTTGAAAAGAGAATCATTCGTGATTCACAAGGGTTGATCTTTACGTGTGAAGAAGAAAAGAGCTTAGCCCACCAAACTTTTACATTTACAAAAACTAATGAAATTGTGGCGCCCTTTGGACTGGCTTTTCCTGCTGACGACTCAGAAAAATCAATAGTTGAGTTTTATAAAAAATTTCCCGATTTGAAGGGAAAGCATCTTTTGCTTTTCCTCGGGCGCATTCACCCCAAAAAAGGATGCGACCTCTTAATAAAATCGCTAAAACAGGCAAAGGCTCTCGACCCTGATATCCACTTAGTCATGGCCGGACCAGATCAAATTGGATGGGCGCCTAAACTGAAAGAACTCGCACAAGAATTGGGAGTGGCTGATCAAATCACCTGGCCGGGTATGTTGACTGGAGAAATGAAGTTGGGGGCACTTAGAGCTTCACAGGCATTTATCCTGCCTTCACATTCAGAAAATTTTGGACTGGCTGTTATTGAATCGTTGTCTTGTAGCTTGCCGGTATTAGCTACAAATAAAGTAAATATATGGTGTGAAATAGCTAAGGACAATGCAGGAATCATTGAAGAAGATGACCTACCCGGTGTTATTAAACTGCTGGAATTATGGATTAAAACATCAAAAGAACAGCGTGGATATATGAGACAAAATGCAGTAAATTGCTTTAAGAATCGCTTTGAAATCCAACTAACGACAAAGAGAACGATTCAAGCACTGCAAGAATGCTTGAACAGTGCGGAAAATGAATCTCACACAAATAACTAATTTGTAAATTGGAGAATGATATGGGGATCGAAAACGGGCAAGAATGCTATGGATGGGATACTTCTGAGGCCTCAGAATGCCATTCTTATGTTCTTCCAAAATTACTTGCACTATTACCAGGAGATAAGCTTAAAATTCTTGACATGGGATGCGGTAATGGATATGTAGCCAATCAATTATCACTCCGTGGCCATAAAGTTACTGGGATTGACCTATCAAAAGATGGAATTGAATTAGCACAAAACACTTACCCGAATACTGAATTTATAGTCCGATCTGTTTACGAAGATCTTGCGGATCTGGGCAATGATTTTGATTTGATTATTTCAAGTGAAGTGATTGAACACTTATATTATCCAAAGAAATTTCTCCAAAACGCATGGCTTGCTCTTAAACCCGGTGGGGTTATTATTTTGAGTACCCCATACCATGGTTGGGCCAAAAATGTTCTCCTCAGCGTTTTAGGACAATGGGATAAACATCACACTGTTGACTGGGAAGGTGGGCATATAAAGTTCTTTTCTGAAAGAACGATCTCTGCTATGTTGTTAGAAGCAAAGTTTTCAAACATAAAATTTGATAACGCAGGAAGAGTAAAATGGCTTTGGAAATCGATGGTACTGAGAGCACAAAAGAAGTAAAAAAACTTTCTGTCGTCATACTTACATACAACGAAGCAATACACATCGAGAGATGCGTTAAATCCTTAAGCAATTTAGTCAAAGAGATCTTCGTCGTAGATTCCTTTTCCACAGACAAGACTGTAGAGATCGCCGAAGCGCTTGGAGCAAAGGTCGTCAAACACGAATTTGTCAATCAGGCGCAGCAATTCAACTGGGCCCTGGAAAACCTGCCCATTCAGACGGAATGGGTGATGCGAATGGACGCGGACGAGTATCTGGAGCCCGCACTGCAAGAAGAATTGAGCGAGATGCTTGCCAACCTGCCGGCAGAGATCACGGGCATTTACCTCAAACGCAAGGTGTTCTATGCCGGCAAATGGATCCGTTATGGCGGCTTTTACCCGCATATCCTGCTGCGCATCTGGCGAAAGGGCAGCGGCCGCTGCGAGCAGCGCTGGATGGATGAACATATCGTGCTTGAGCCGGGTGCCAAAACCATCACGGCGAAAAACGATTTCGTCGATGATAACCACAAAGGCATGACCTTTTGGATCGCCAAACACAATCAATATGCCTCGCGCGAAGCCGTGGATATGCTCAATCAAAAATATGGCCTTTTCCCTGCCGACAATCAGCTTTTGAGCCAGGACGATCCGCAGGCAAAGCGAAAACGAAAGATCAAGTTCGGTTTTTACTCAAAATTACCCAAAGACCTGCGTGCCTTTCTCTATTTTCTTTATCGCTACATCCTCCGCTTTGGATTTCTGGATGGCCCACGCGGGTTTGAATGGCACTTCATGCAAGGCTTTTGGTATCGCCTGCTGGTAGATATTAAAATAGCCGAGATTGAGAAGGAATCGGGTGGTAATATTGAAGAGATAAAACGAATTCTCGTTGAAAAACACGGTTTAAAAATATGAGCGAACGTCCATCGTTTCAACAACTTGCAAAATTCAAGCAGCCGACCGATTTTCGCGGGCGGTCTGCCGGGGTGGTGCAGTTGTGGTGGCTCGTGCAGGGCTCACTGTTCGCCTGGTCACCGCAGTTTATGTATGGCTGGCGGCGCTTTCTGCTGCGTTTGTTTGGCGCCAGGGTCGGCCAGAACGTGCTCATCCGCCCCTCGGTGCGCACCACCTACCCCTGGAAGGTTTCGATTGGCGACCATTCGTGGATCGGCGATGAGGTTACTCTCTACTCACTGGGTGAGATCACCATCGGCAGCAACGCAGTGATCTCGCAAAAGTCTTATCTGTGCACCGGCAGCCATGACTTCAACCGAGTTTCCTTTGATATTTACGCCCGCCCCGTTTGCATTGAAGATGAAGTCTGGCTGGCCACCGATGTTTTTGTCGCCCCGGGTGTGACCATTGGCAGGGGAACTGTGGTTGGCGCGCGCAGTACCGTGCTGCATGACCTGCCCGCTGGCATGGTCTGCTATGGCAACCCGGCAAAACCCGTCAAAGAACGAGTCGTGAACGGGTAATCATGCGCATTTTATTTTTGGGGCTAAATTTTTGGCCCGAGCCAACCGGCATCGGCAAGTACAGCGGCGAGATGGTGCGTTTTTTACAAAGCGCCGGCCATCAGGTCACTGTGGTCACCACTCCCCCATATTACCCACACTGGCAGATTCAGCCACCCTATGATCGGCAAAAAGGGCTCCAGTATGAGACCTGGAATGGCGCAAGCGTGATCCGCTGTCCGCTTTACGTGCCAGCCAGGGTCACGGGCTTAAAACGCATTATTCATTTGCTTTCGTTCAGGTTTTCTGCACAGGCTGTCACACTAAAAGAGCTAAAAAAGCAGCCCGATCTTGTTTTTGCCGTGCAGCCCACCTTGTTCGCGGCTGCCCTGGCAAATGCCAGGATAGGCGGCAGACGCCCGCTTACCTGGCTGCACACTCAGGATTTTGAACTGGATGCGGCTCTGAACCTGGGAATATTACAGCGCATTCCTTTTTTGGAGAGTTTCGCCAGAAATTGGGAAAAACATGTTTATAGCAAGTTTGATGTTCTTTCCACTATTTCACATGCGATGGAAGCCCGTCTGATCGAAAAGAATGTTCCGCGAGAGAAAATCCGTTTCTTCCCCAATTGGATTGACACTGAGCAAATTTTTCCATTAAGTAGTGAGAACAAATATCGCAAAGAACTGCTCATTCCTGCGGATGAGATTGTTCTCTTATATTCAGGCAGCATTGGGCAAAAACAAGGTGCCGAAGTGCTAATTGAGGCTTTCAAGCTGCTACCGCAAAAGCAGCATTTTCATCTCGTGATCTGTGGCGAAGGCCCTGGCAAAGAGCCCTTACAGGATTTATCTGAGGGTGTAGCAAATATTCACTTTTTGCCGGTGCAGCCGGTTGAATCACTGAATGAGCTGCTTAACATGGCTGATATTCACCTGCTGCCCCAAAGAGCGGGCGCCGCTGATTTGGTGATGCCCTCCAAGCTTTTGGGCATGCTCGCCAGTGGCCGCCCCGTGATTGCCGCCTGCCTGGAAGGCAGCGAGTTGCACAACATCGTCAAAGATACCGGTGTGAGTGTTCCCCCAGAAAATGCCGGCGAGTTGGCCAAGGCAATCGTTACCCTCACCTCCAGTAGAGCTCTCAGAGAAGAATTAGGGGATAAGGGGCGTATGTACGTGACAGCGCATTTCTCAAAGGCGACTGTTCTTGGTATCATTAATAGCCAGTTTACAGAGTTGACGAATTCAACGCTGCTTTAATCTACGTCTGCAAATCTATTCGGTACTTAAAAGGGTCAAGATGCAAAACCAGACAAAGAAAAAAGTTCAAAGAAACCAATCGACCTGGGTATTAATACTAATCGATCTCATCAGCATTGGCCTTTCGTTTTTTCTTGCTGTTGCAATTCGTGAACTGCTTAACCCTGTCATCAACACTCCGCTTGAACCAATTAAGGGGTACTGGCCTTTAATTCTTTTAAACGCTCTGATCATATTTGTGATCTTTACATTTCAGGGGCTTTATCGGGGCTACGGAACGGTCGCGGTCGTAGAGCTGCGTGATCTTACCCAATCCTTGTTAATTGCCTATGTCATCCTTGCCTTTTCGGCTTACCTGGTTGGTCAGGGGGCTCGTCTTTCTCGTGTTGTTTTCATTCTTTCGTTGGTCTTTTGTCTGTTCTTTGTGCCCTTATTCCGCTTTATTACTTACAACCTTTTTAGTAAAAATAAATCCTGGGGGGTCAAAGTTGCGGTCATCGGTACTTTTGAGGAACTGCAAAATATCACATCCAGATTAAGCACCAGCCGACGACTTGGCTTTAATCCGGTTGTTTTGCTGTGCACCTCCCCAAGTCTGGAAAAGAAAACTTTTCAAGGAATTCCAATTAAAGCTTTTTCCAATAAGGTTTGTCGAGAACTATCCATGAGCGGAGTGAATATTTGCTTTTATGCCTCCAAAGAGCTGTCTGAAAAAGATGCTGTGCTTAACGAGATTTGTGAGGTTTTCCCCACAGTGTATTATGCACTGCCTGAATCAAACCTGAGTTCTTTATGGGTGGATGTCACCGACCTGCTCGGGCGCCCCACTTTGGAAGTGAGATATTACCTGCTCACCCCCTTCTACAATCACCTGAAACGGATTATCGAGTTTGTAGCGGTTGCCCTTGTGCTCTTAATTACTCTGCCAATTACTTTGATATTGGCATTGCTCATTTATTTGGAAGATAATGGCCCGATTTTTTTCACGCAAGACCGACTTGGTTTGAACGGGAAGACCTTCAAACTTATTAAATTCCGTACTATGGTCCCAGAGGCAGAATCGATTTTGCAAGAATATCTTTTAAATAACCCGGACGCAAAAAAAGAGTATGACGAATTCCATAAGCTCGAAAAAGATCCGCGCGTTACAAAAATTGGCGGTTTTCTGCGCAAGTTCAGCCTGGATGAAATTCCGCAGTTTCTCAATGTGATCAGCGGCGACATGAACCTGGTTGGACCGCGTGCCTATATGGTTCACGAGTTGGATCTTAATGACGAGACCACGCAAACCATTCTACGCGTTCGCCCCGGCGTGACCGGTTGGTGGCAGGTAATGGGGCGCAACGAATCCACTTTTGTTAATCGGCAAAAGCTGGACATGTACTACATTACGAATTGGTCTACCTGGGTGGACTATTACATTTTGATCAAAACCGTTTGGGTCGTCATCAGCGGACAGGGAAAATAATGACTGAAAAAACAAACCCAACCACTAACAGAAACTCAATCGTTTTAGCCACATATTTTTTACTTGCTGCGGTTGAAGCGGGTGTCCTTCTAGCAAAATTTTTTATCCCCCTCTACACACAGGCTGGAAAAACGCTTGGTGGGTTGCTGAATATTCAAAAAGGCGTTGCAGTGCTTTTACTGGGGCTGTTAATTGCTTTTACTGGGGCCTTTGTTACTACCCTTACTCACTCTCGATTTTGGAACTCTAAAATCAACAAGATCCTCTCTGCACCTGAAAAATTGCCTACTGCTTCGTTCCTGGTTCTTGTAACAATTATTGTCGTTTTCTTTACTTCCTACGTGCTGCTTAACAAAATTTTCGGCCAGTACAATGATTTTGCAATTTCACAACTTTATCCATTGTTCACCTGGGCCTCGTTGTTTCTTTTACAAACCACACTGTTGAGCGTTTTGATCGCTCATTCACTCGGTAAAAAAGATTTCTCAAAAGTCTTCTTTATCACACTTGGCGGTCTTTATGCCCTTTGGCTATTTATTGCGCTGACCGGCATTGGGATTGTTCCCGACCAATATTATTGGAATGTCGCCGGGGTTCCGGTTATGGCCACACAGCTTGCATTCATCTTGCTGGCCGGGTTGAGTGTTGAATTTCTTTTTACGATCTTAAAAAAACGTTTTACAAAATTAAACAATTTGCCTGTCTGGGTGGATATAGTTCTCAGCGTTTTAATTTGGGTGTGCGCCACAGCCATTTGGATAGGAACCCCATTCGGACATAGTTTTTTTGCCAATGGGCCATTTGCTCCCAACAACGATTTCATTCCTTACAGCGATGCCGCCTATATGGATCTGGGTGGCCAGTATATGCTGATCGGCGAAGGCCTCAACTATCCGTTCTTCACCGAGAAAACCCTTTATGTTTTCTTTTTGGGCATTCTTCACTTTCTTGCCGGCCAAAGCTATCTTTCGACCACCGCACTGCAAATTGCCTTTTTTGCTATTTTCCCGGTCTTGTTTTACCTCTTCGGCAAAAGTTTTAAGAGCAGAACGCTTGGCCTCATGCTGGCTGCCTTTGCCATCATTAAAGAGCACAACGCGCTGATTGCCACCTTCAAGATCTCTGTATCAAATTCCCGTTTATACATGACTGAATTCCCTACAGCAATCATGATGCTGGCTCTGGGTTTGCTGGTGTTCTTATGGTTTCGCAAGCCCGAGAAGAAACATCTGATCATTGCCGCTGGTGGTGTTTTGGGGTTTGCCACGATGATCCGCTCCAACCCACTGGTGCTCTTCCCGCTGCTTTTGCTGGCCGCCTTATTTATTTATAAATTTAATTGGAAAAAATGGTTTCAAGCCAGTTTGATCTTTTTGCTGGGTTTCATCCTTGCTGCGGGACCCTGGTCAATTCGAAATCAAGTTCTGTATGGCACGAATACTTACACACAAAAAATTCAGGCCGTGATAAATTCACGATTCCTGCATAAGCCGCTTGCACAAAATCCAACCGGAAATGATTTTTATGACCTTTATTTGTTGAATACCGTGCCGCCATCAGCCTCTCAAGATTCCTTTCAATCCGACACCGAAAGCCAAATAAAACCTTCTTCTTTAATCGATACTGCGCGTATTGTTACCGGGCATTTCTTCAACAATGAAATTAAGTCGCTTTTCACACTCCCGTTCCAATACTATCCTCAGGATCTTAATACTATTTTGGACGAGGACTATTGGAAAGAGCCTGTCGTTTGGCAAGGGGGAATGTCCACCCTGACCATGGCCTTTTTTGCCTTAAACCTGGGGCTGATCGCTCTGGGGATTGCATTCTCCTGGAAGAAGTGGCATCTGGCTGGGATGGTTCCCATGATACTAAACGTTGGCTACTATCTCTCAAATGCTCTGGCACGCACTTCTGGAAGCCGTTATCTGTTGCCGGTGGATTGGGTGACCTACTTTTACTTTTTGGTAGGTATTTATTCGCTCTTTACATTCTTTGATGTTCCGTCTTTTCTGAAAAGAGAGCAAAACACAATTGAGCAAAGTGACCGAGTAAGCAGCATCACAAAACCCAATAGAGCGGCTGGTTGGATCACCGCAGCCATCATTCTTATTCTTGGCGCATCCATCCCGGTAGTAGACGCCTCCTTTCCAAAACTTTATCCCCAGCAGTCTGAGCAGCAGATCATCGCGAAACTCTCTGCCACACCGTTGGCTACACAAACCGGTCTTAGCGAGGAACAACTCACCGATTTTGTGTCGAGCCATAACGGGGTAATTTTATATGGACGCCTTCTCTACCCCAGAGAATACAAAATTCCTGAAGAGGACGGTTGGGGCCTTATGTTCACCCTGCTCAGCCCAGAGATTCATGAAATTTACATACAACCCCAGATCGAGATTGGTCAGCCCATTGAGGCAGGCCAGGATGTGTTCATTTTGGGATGCCAAAAAGAGAATTACATCATGGCCTTTGCTGCTTACCTGGTTGATTCAAATCAAACAATGGTGGGAAGCAATTTCTCTGAAACTTTAAGCTGTCCTTAGACTCATCAAGATATCTGTTTGACCATTAAAATCCCTGCGTCGCTATTTTGTAGGGATTTTTAGTTCATACGGTTTCTGCCATTTCAAAAAATGTTATACTCTTGAGCGACAAATCTTTCCCACGAAGGTGATATCGATGAAACGAATCATTGCTGTTAATTCCAACTGCTACCACGGCTACTCCATCGAAGAGGCAATTGAGGGCATTCAGGCAGCGGGTTTTCACTACATTGAACTGACCGCCACCAAAGGCTGGACGGAACATGTCTTCCCGACGATGAGCTTCAATTACCTGTGCTCGGTGCAGGATAAATTAAAAGCCGCCGATATTCGTCCTTTTTCCATGAGCGGGCACACGAATTTGATGGATACGGAACGCATCGGTGACTTCTTGGCCAATATGCGTCTGGCAGCTTTCTTCGGCTGCGACTACATCGTTTCCTCTATCGGCGAGGCTCACCTCAAAGACAACGCCGTGGCACCCAATGATGAAGTTGCCCGCCACATCCGCGATCTGCTGCCCTACTTGAAGCAGTACAACCTCCAACTGGTGCTCGAAAATCACGGCGAGCACTCGACCGGGCAGATCATCAAAGAGATCGTCAACCTGGTAGATTCCCCGCTCGTGCGTGTAAATTACGATACCGCCAATGTGATCTACTTTGCCGGTATTGACCCCACTCAGGATCTGCCCGCCTGTGTGGATAAAGTCGCTTACCTGCACGTCAAAGACAAGCTCGAAGGCCAGGGGGTTTGGAACTTCCCGGCCCTGGGAGACGGCACCGTGGACTTTCCAAAACTGCTCAATATTCTTGCAGCAGCCAAGAATGACAGCCCCTTCAGCATCGAGATCGAGTTCACTAAAGCCGGTCCGAAAGATTTGGCTGAGGTCAACCAGGCCGTCAAAGACTCTGCCAATTACCTCAAGAGCCTGGGGCTCGAGATCTGATCGCTCGGCAGGAGAAAAATGAAAATGATCAAGATCGCACTGGTTGGAACCGGCGGCATGGGCACCGTGCACTACAACAATTATCAGCATATTGATGGTTGCAAGGTCACAGCCCTGGTGGGCGTCACCGATCAAAGTCGCGAATGCGCCACTCAGTGGGGGCTGCCGCTCTACCCGGATATTGCCGGCATGGTCAAAGAGCAGCAGGTGGATGTGGTGGATATTTGCTCCCCCACCTTTTTGCACAAAGAGCACGTACTCGAAGCCCTGCGGTTAGGGGCTCATGCCATCACCGAAAAGCCGGTTGCCCTGCACCTGCAAGACGCCCGTGAGATGTTCGACCTGGCTGAAAAGCAAGGGAAGCTGCTCTTTGTGGCTCAGGCACTGCAGTTCACCAAAGAGGTGGCTGTGCTGCGCAGCCTGGTAAGCTCAGGGGAATACGGCAAGCCACTGGATGGGTATTTTGAGCGGCTGTCGGCCTGTCCGCGCTGGGTGCAGAATGGCTGGCTCTTCGACAAAGAAAAGAGCGGTCTGCTGCCCTTTGATCTGCACATTCACGACCTGGATGTAATTGTGAGCCTGTTTGGCAAACCGGAGCACTTCAGCTTTACAAGCTGCGGCAATGCTGACAAGAGCTATAAAGAGCATTATCGTTTCACCTACAATTACGCAAATATGAACGTGGGCGCTGAAGCTGCCTGGTTTAACGCCGATTTTCCTTTCACTGCCCGTTGGCGGGTTTATTTCGAGAATGCCGTGGTCGTCAATGATGGCAGCCATGTCACCGCCTACCCGCTGGAAAAATCACCGCGCGTGTTCGACACCGAAGAAGATTTGCTCATTCCTACCGGCATCAATCTGCCCCCAACTGGCATGTTCCACCGCGAGCTTTCGCACTTCATGCAATGCGTCCGTGAAGGGAAACCCTCTGAGGTCGTCAGCCGCGAGCAGGTTCTGGCGGTGATCGAGTTGCTCGAAAAGATGACCAGCAATCTGAGCTAGATCAGCGCACCAGATTTTTTCAATTGTATATAGGCAAAACATCACTTTTTTATTAAGACATTTGTCATATTCAGAGCCCTTTGTCCGATTTACTAATTGACAGAGGGCTTATTTTATGCTACTATATTGGTAACGAATTATGTAATCGATTACAGTAATCGTTTACATACCGTCGCGCTTATTTCGTGAGTAATTGTTAGTTCAATATTTGTCTCTCATTCTTGTTTTGGAGTGATGCATGGCTACAATGGCTGATGTGGCACGCGAGGCTGGCGTTTCGGTCGCCACCGTTTCTCGCCTGCTCAATAATCAGGAAATCGTAAGCCCCGATACAGCTGCCCGTGTTTTCGCAGCCATCTCCAAACTTAATTACGAGCCCAATTTGCTGGCCCGTAATTTGCGCAAGAATGAGAGCCGCGTCATTCTTATCCTCTCCCCAAACGTTACCAACCCCTATTACGCTCATATTCTCTCCGGTATCGGTGATGTAGCGACCAAGCTCGGCTACAGTGCGCTCATCTTCAACACCGGCGATGACCAGGCGCGCGAACGTGAAGCTCTGGACATGCTCAGCAAACACCGCGCCGATGGGGCGATCTTAATGTCTTCCAATATCGGCTGCAACTGGCTGTTGGAATATGCCGATCAATTCCCCATTGTGCAGTGCTCAGAATATGACCCCGAAGTGGATATCCCGCACGTATCCATCGACAACTATAAGGCCACTCAGGATGCGCTCGAATATCTGCTCGAGCTGGGACATAAACGCATTGCCATTATCAGCAGTGAGAACGAATATATTTCCACGAACCTTCGTTTACGTGGCTATAAAGACACCTTGTCCAAACACGGCCTAACGCCCAACGCCAACTACATCATTTACGCTTCCCGCGACTACTCTTTCAAAAGCGGTAAAGCAAAAGCCAAAGAATTGTTAAATGTCAATCCGCGCCCCACTGCCATTTTTTGCATTTCAGATACTTTGGCGTTGGGCGCGATCACTGCTGCCAAAGAACTCGACCTGAATGTGCCCGAAGATGTGACCGTGGTCGGTTTTGACGATGTTGAGCATACGACGATGTTCCACCCTTACATCACCACCGTAGCCCAGCCCTGCTACGAATTGGGTATGCAGTCTGCTTACCTGCTTTACGATCAGATGATGCAAAAGAAAGCCATGCCGCGTCAAATGATCCTGAACCACCAATTGATCGTGCGCGAATCTTCGCTTGCGGTCCAAAATGCGGATTAAACATCAGGCTGAACTGATGATTAGTCAAAACATATTCTAGAAGGAGAGTAAGAGATGAAGAAAGTACTCGTTGTCTTAGTTGCTGTCTTGTTGGCCGCAATTTCCCTCATCGGATGCGCCAGCACAGCCGCCACACCGGCCGCAACTGAAGCACCCACTGCAGTTGTTGCTGCTACCGAAGCCCCCGTCGAAATGGCGAAATACAAAATCGGTATCCTGGCTCCAGCCGTAACTCACGGTTGGGTAGCTGCCGTTGCTTACAACGCCGAACAGCAGTGCAAAGAAATGGCTGACCAGGTCGAATACAAACTGTACACCTCCAGCAACGCTGAAGAAATGACCACCCAGTTGGACGACCTCATGACCTGGGGTGCTCAGGCAATCGTTGCATTCCCGCAGTGGGAAGGCATGGAAGTTCCCATTCAGGCCGCCGTTGAGAAGGGCATTGTCGTCGTCAATTTCGATATCGCCATCAATGCTGAAGGCGTTTATCGTGTCTCTGGTGACAACGAAGGTATGGGCGTCGAAGGCGCCAAGTACATCGTCAGCAAGATCGGCACCGAAGGCACCGTTGTGATGCTCACCGTCCCGACCTCTGGTTCAGTCTCCGAACTGCGCAAGAAGGGTTTCGTTGACACCATCGCTGAAATCGCCCCCAACATGGAAGTCCTTGAATATGCCACCAAATTCACCCGCGAAGACGGTCTGAAAGATATGGCTGACATCCTCACCGCCAACCCCAAGATCGATGCCGTGTACTCCATGGATGACGAGACCACCATTGGTGCTCTCCAGGCCATCCGCGAAGCCAACCGCACCGACATCCAGGTCATCACCGGTGGTGGTGGTATGCAGGAATACTTCAACATGATGCCCGAAAATACCGACATCTGGCTTGAATCTGCTACCTACAGCCCGGCCATGGTTAAAGATGCTGTCAAAGAAGCTGTCGCTATCTTGAGCGGCGAAAAGGTCGAACCCGTGGTGATCATCCCCACCAACATCGTCGATCGCGACAATTATCAGCAGTACCTGGATGCCAACTCCCCCTACTAGATCGAGTTTCCAGGTTAATCTATAATTGTTTTGGCAAGCAAAGAGGCTATGGCGCTGCCATAGCCTCTTTTTCAAAAAAGGATGGGAACTGTTTATGAATCTAGAAATGCGTGGCATCTGGAAAGCCTTCGACGCGAACGTCGTTCTAAAAAATGTGCAGTTTTCACTGAAAGCAGGTGAGATCTGCGCTCTGCTTGGTGAAAATGGCGCCGGAAAATCCACCCTGATGAACATCTTGGGCGGTGTGCTCCAACCCGATGCTGGTGAAATCCTTTTAGACGAAAAACCGGTCACTTTTCACACCCCAGCCGAGTCGCTCGGCGCAGGAATTGCTTTCATCCATCAGGAATTGAATCTCATCAATGACCTGGCCATTTATGAAAACATGTTCATTGGCCGGGAGCTCAAGAAAAAGAACGGTCTGCTTGATGCCGACCGTATGTGCAGCGAAACCCAGGCCGTTTTTGATCGCATGAACCTGGAATTAAACCCAAAAACCATGGTGCGCGATCTGGATGCCTCATACAAACAAATCGTAGAAATTTCACGCGCGTTGATGATGAACGCCTCGATCATTATCATGGACGAGCCCACTTCGTCTTTGACCGAACCCGAGATCGAGCGCGTTTTCGATATGATGCGCGTTTTACAACAACAAGAAGTTGGAATCGTTTTTATTTCTCACAAACTCAAAGAGGTGATGCAGGTTTGCAGCCGCTTCACCATTCTGCGCGACGGCAAAATGGTAGCCGAAGGGGCGGTCTCAGATGTGACCACCGATGATCTGGCCCGCTACATGGTCGGTCATGATATTCGCACAATGGCGCTTCAGCGCGAACGCAAGACCGCGCATGAGGTACTAAAAGTAGATCATCTTTCTGACAAAAAAGCTTTTGAAGATATCTGCTTCACCGTCCGTTCGGGCGAAGTGTTGGGCATCACCGGTTTGCTGGGCGATGGCCGCAGTGAGCTCTTTCAGGCCATCATCGGCGCCGGCAGCGAATATAGCGGGCAGGTCTATTTTGAGGGCAAAGCCATTCATATTCACACCACCACCCAGGCATTGAATGCTGCCATCGGTTATCTGCCGCGTAACCGCAAAGAAAACGGCATTCTCAAAGACATGAACATTCTTGAGAACGGGTCTATCGTTACCTGGCCGCGTTATGCTAAATTTGGGTTCATCAACAGAAAAAAGCAAGACCAGGTCTTTGATTCACAAGTGAAAAGTTTACAGATCAAAATGGGCAATAAAACCGACTCGATCAACAGCCTTTCGGGTGGCAACCAGCAGAAGGTGGTACTGGCTAAATGGCTGGCTTCTCAACCAAAGTTGCTGATCCTCGATAACCCCACTCAGGGCGTGGATGTTGGCGCCAAAGAAGAAATTTACGACATCATCCTCAATCTGGCAGATGAAGGCGTAGCCGTGATCGTGCTTTCAAGTGAAGCACAAGAGATCATCCGGGTTTGTGACCGGGCCCTGGTAATGTATCACGGCACTTTGCAGGGTGAGGTTTCTGGCACCAGTATGAATGAACATAATATTATGCGCCTGGCGACCGGTGCAAATTTAAACTAAGCAAGGAAAACAAAATGGACAAAACAGAATCGACCCAGAAGCAAAATCTCTTTACGTCGTTTCGCAATCTATGGAGCACCCGACCTCTCTTCAGCACTGGCCTTGCCCTGGTCGTGATGATCGTGTTGCAGACCATTGCGCTAGGCTTTAACTTTGGCTCGTTTAATGAGTGGTTCGGCACCTGGTCGCAAAACTGGATCAACATCCTGCGCAACAACGCCGGCATTGGCATCATCTCGCTGGGGATGACCTTCGTCATCATCTCAGGTGGCATTGATCTGGCCGTGGGCTCCACCCTGGTGGCCGTCGGTGCTGTGCTGATGATGCTCATCGATACCGGCCCACTGGGTATTTTGCAGCGTCTGGGCATCACCGGAATTCCCGCCTACATCGTCGCCATCCTGTTAGGCATTGTCCTCGGCTTTTTGCTGGGCGAGGCCACCGGCCTGCTGGTCACACGCGGCAAACTGCCCCCCTTTATTGCCACCCTGGGCACCATGAAGATCTTTCGCAGTGTCACCCAGCATTTCATGCAGGGGTACACCCCAGTCGTACCAAAGCCCTTCCTTAACATCGCCAGTTTTCAGATCGGTGGTCAGTTGCTCATGCCAATTCTTTACTGGGCGGCCCTGGCGATCGTATTGCATATTGTCTTTACCCGCACCACTTTCGGCCGTCAGGTAATTGCGGTCGGGTCAAATGAACGCGCCACCAAACTATCTGGTATAAATGTCAACAAAGTTAAGCGCTGGGTTTATGTGCTGATGGGTGTTTTGGTCAGTGTGGCAGCCGTCATTCAGGTTTCGCGCATTGGCTCAATGGATTATGCCAACGCCGGCAGCGGCTACGAAATGGACGCCATCTCGGCGGTCATTGTTGGCGGCACCAGCATGATGGGTGGCAAGGGCACCATCGTCGGCACTCTCTTTGGTACCCTCATCATTGCGGTGATGAACAACCTGCTCAATTTGTTGGGTGTTCCACCTTTCCTGCGTGAAGCATTCAAGGGCGTCATCGTCATTGGCGCGGTTTTGCTGCAAAAGAAAGACTCAAATTCCTAAACAACCCCACCGGGTAGAAAGGCATTATCGTTATGTTCAAAATAGGAATCATTGGATGCGGAAAAATCGCTCAGGTCAGGCATATTCCAGAATATGCCGATAACCCCAATGTCAAGCTGGCCGGTTATTACGACCTGAACCAGGAGCGAGCCGCCGAACTGGCCAAACAGTACGGTGGGAAGACCTATGCTTCATATCAGGATCTGCTCGC
Source organism: uncultured Anaerolinea sp. (assembly GCA_964459385.1). Taxonomy (GTDB): domain Bacteria; phylum Chloroflexota; class Anaerolineae; order Anaerolineales; family Anaerolineaceae; genus UBA6107. Next base: position 68,677 of record CAYWLG010000008.1, on the reverse strand, counting down.
CGATAAAGAGATTGATGCCGTCAGCGTGTGCACGGCCAACTCTTCACATGCTGAGATCACCATTGCCGCCTTGAAAGCGGGCAAACATGTTTTGTGCGAAAAGCCCATGGCAACCACGCTGGCAGAATCTGAAGCCATGGTCAAAACAGCTCAGGAGACCGGCAAATTCTTGATGATCGGCCACAATCAACGTCTGGCCAAAGCGCATGTCAAAGCCAAAGAGCTGATTGCGAGTGGTCTCATCGGTGAGATCATCACTTTTCGCACCACTTTTGGGCACCCCGGCCCAGAGACCTGGAGCGTTGACCCGGGCAAAAACACCTGGTTTTTCGACAAGAACCGCGCCGCTATGGGGGCCATGGCGGATCTCGGCATTCACAAAACAGACCTCATCCACTTTCTCACCGGCCAAACCATCATCGAAACCACAGCCCGCCTGACCACCATTGATAAGCGTGATGCCGGCGGCGCATTGATCGGCGTGGATGACAACGCCACCTGCATTTTCCGCCTCGATGGCGGCGCCCTGGGCACCATGACCGTTAGCTGGACCTATTATGGCGCTGAAGACAACAGCACGGTAATCTATGGCAGCAAAGGCGTCATGCGCATTTACGACGATCCAACCTATTCGATCAAGGTGTTCACCCGCGAAGGCGATACCATCCTCTATGATATTGACAAGATCCAGACCAACGACAAACAGACCAAATCTGGCGTAATTGACCTTTTCGTTGATAGCCTGGTAAAGAACAAGCAGCCCGAGATCTCAGCCGCTGAAGTATTGAAATCCATGCGGGTCGTCTTTGCCAGCATCGAATCATCTCAAACCGGCCACGCGGTCGCAGTCAATCAAACGAAGTGAGGAAAGCAGTATGAAAATTGGTTTCGTAAGTGCTATTCTGGACGGTTGGAATTTTGAAGAAATGATTGACACCGCGGCTGAACTGGGCTTTCAGTGCGTTGAAGTGGCCTGCTGGCCGCACGGCAAAGCTGAGCGCCGCTACGCAGGCGTCAGTCACATTGATGTGGACGATCTCAGCGACGCCAAAGCAGCTTCTATTTTAAAGTACTGCGCCGATAAAGGCGTTGAGATCACTTCCTTGGCCTTCTATCCCAACACGATGGATGGCGACCTTGAAAGACGCAGCGCAGCCATTGAACACCTCAAAAAGGTCATCAGTGCCAGTGCCAAACTGGGCATCCATCTGGTCACTACCTTCATCGGCCGCGACCAGACCAAATCGGTCGAGGAGAACCTCGAGCTGTTCAAAATCATTTGGCCGCCCATCATTCAATTTGCCGAAGAAAAAGGCGTCAAGATCGGCATCGAGAATTGCCCCATGCTCTTTGATCACAACCAGTGGCCGGGCGGACAAAACCTGGCCACCACCCCCAAGATCTGGCGCGAAATGTTCCGCCTCATCCCCAGCAAGAACTTTGGCCTCAATTACGACCCCAGCCACTTTGTCTGGCAGCAGATGGATTACATCAAACCGCTGTACGAGTTCAAAGAGCGCATTTTTCATGTTCACTTCAAAGACATCAAGCTTTATGCCGATAAACTCAATCAGGTGGGCATCATGGCCTACCCGCTTGAATATATGAGCCCCAAGCTGCCCGGCCTCGGCGACGTGAACTGGAGCCAGTTTGTCTCGGCCCTCACCGACATTGGCTATGACGGTTTCACCTGCATTGAAGTGGAAGATCGTGCGTTTGAAGGCAGCCGCGAGAAGATTCTCGACAGCTTGCGCATCTCAAAGAAATACATGGATCAGTTTGTCATCTGAAACTCGTAGATCGGTCTTCTTTTTCGTAATTCTGTAGGTGTTTTCAGTTTCCTGACGAAAAGCTGATTTACGAGATCTTCCTGACGGCGCTGGTGATTTACCAGCGCCGTCATCTTGTTTGAATGTATAATTACAGAACATAATTTCTGTTATAATTACCGCATGCCCACACTCGAAATTTCGCCAAAAGACTGCAAAAAATGGATGCTCCAAGCTCAGGGTCTGCTTGCCCCTCCGCAGCAGGAAACTGCCAAAGCGGACGTGCTGGCTTGCATCCGCCAGTTGAGTTTTTTGCAGATCGATACCATCCACATTGTTGCCCGCAGTCCCTATTTGCAGCTTTTCAGCCGCCTGGGGGCTTATGACCCGGTCTGGCTGGATGAACTGCTGGCAGAAAAGCAGATCTTTGAATATTGGGCGCACGCAGCCTGTTTTTTGCCTAAAGAAGATTACCCTTACCATCGCCGTTTGATGGTCGATCACCTCCGGCACCCCAATTACTACAACTGGTACGACCGCAACAAAGAGGCCACCGACGCCATTTTGGAGCACGTGCGCAGCAACGGCGCGGTCAAATCGGCCGATTTTGAGCGCAAAGACGGCAAGAAAGGCACCTGGTGGGACTGGAAGATCGAGAAAGACGCGCTGGAGTTCTGGTTTGCCGCCGGCGAATTGATGATCGCCCGCCGCGAACGTTTTCAGCGGGTTTACGATCTGCGCGAGCGCGTGAACCCGGGCTGGCAAGACGAAGCTCTCCCCTCACTGGAAGAGGCATACCGCTTCTTTGTCTATGAAACCGTGCGTGCACTTGGTGCGATTCGCAGCGATTGGGTGGCGGATCATTATCGCCTCTCCAAGGCTGCCGCCAACCAGGCGATCAAAGAACTGCTTGAAACCGGCAAGATTTGCGAAGCCAGCGTCGAAGGTTGGAAGCTGCCGGTGCTGGTCACGGCAGAGACCCGCCAAAAGATCGAGCAAGGCCACGCCCTGCCCGACCCCAGCCTGACCACGATTCTCACCCCATTTGACCCGCTGGTGTGCAACCGGGCCAGAGCCAAAGAGATGTTTGCCTTCGATTTCACCATCGAATGTTACCTGCCGGCCGCGAAACGCAAATATGGCTATTTTCTGGTGCCCCTGCTGCATCGCGGCCAGATCGTAGCCCGCATGGATGTAAAAGCCAACCGCCAGGCAGGCAATTTTGAAGTCAAAGGCATTTTTTGGGAAGAAGGGTTCAGCCCTGACGAACAAGACCTGGCTGAGATCTCTGCCGCCATTCAACGCTGCGCCGATTGGCATCAAACGCCACAGGTAGTCGTTCACAAAAGTGAACCGGCTTACCCTTTGTCTTTTTCCAGGTGAGCGAATTCCGATATAATTACTGCAGTCGCAATAGAAGAGGTGAAGAGTGGCGTCTTTTAAAGCGGGGTGCAAGGTTTTGATCATTATTAACCCGATTGCCGGGTTTACAAACGCCGAACAGCTTCAACGTACCTGTGAGCAGCAGTTTCATGCCGCAGGTTGGCAAACTTCCTTTTACTTCACACAAAAAGACGAATCGTTGGTAGAGCGCATCCACAAAGCGATTGACAAGGGGGTCAATCTGGTGGTGGCTGCCGGCGGCGATGGCACCATTGCCATGGTGGCTGCCGGTCTGGTCAACACCTCCGTGCCGCTGGGGATCATTCCTTCGGGCACGTGGAACGCCATCGCCCGTCACCTTTCTCTGCCCGCCACTCCCAGCCGGGCGATTGATCTGATCGTCGGCAAGCACTCGGTGCGCAAACTGGATATGATGTCGGTCGGGAACAAAATTCACGCCATGAACATGGGGGTGGGCATCAGCGCCAAAATGAACAGTGATGCCAGCCGCGCTGAAAAACGCAAGTATGGCATTTTCTCTTATTTCCATCACCTGCTTAAATTGTTGTTTGGCCTCGAAACTTCAAAATATGTGCTGGACGTGGATGGAAAGACCTATCGCGGCCGCGCCACCGAGATCTTCATTGCCAATTATGGGATTGTAGGCGTACACATCCTCGACAACAGCCTGGATATTCACCCCGATGATGGCAAAGTGGATGTGCTCATCATGCAGGCACGCACAGTTCTGGACCTGCCGGTTTTGATCTGGCACATGTTCGTGCGCAAAGAGAAACGAACCCCCAAATACCGCCAGCTTTCGGCCAAAAAATCAGTGACTATCTCCACCAAACCTGTTTCCCCCGTGCAGGCCGATGGCGAGTTGATGGGCAATACCCCGGTCAAGGTAAAAGTATTGCCGCGCTCCATTCAGGTGATCGCGCCCTGATCACTGCCGGTAAAGATGCCAGAGCTGCGTGAGCGTCTCTTCCAGGCGGCTGCCTAAAGCATCACCACCGCGTGTGGTCACATCGTCTGAGTTATTGAAAACCACATAGGGCACTTTGTAACCCTGAATGGCCAGAGAATGCGGGTCTCCTGCACTGACATCGGCCCAATCCACTTCTCTGTATAATTTTTCCAGTTTGGCATCCGGCAAGCCATGCTCCAAAATACTGTCCGGTTTGTCGGGGTTAAAACGTTTGCGATTTTTGCGCAGCGATTCTTCCCAACTCACATCGAGGTAGAGCACTGCCATTTTTTCAAGCATTTGAGGCGAAAGATGTTTGAAGGCACTGGCATAACCGCCGTGTTCTTTGCCGCGCGAGAATTCCACCAGCGTGGTATAGTCTTGTAAAAATGCCGGCACATCGCGCAGTTTCTTCTGGTATTCCAGGCCGATGCGTTCGATCAGCAGATCCCATAAATGATTCCCCAAGAAATACCCGTCCCCATCGGTGTGCAAGCGTGCCTGCCCCATGCGTTCCAGCAGGGCATCTTCTTCGAACCAGGTCCAAAGCATGGGAAAATCGTCGATCTCTTCAAGTTTGCCAATGTGAAAACGATCAATGCGCTCTTCAAGGGAGGTGTTCTTGAGATAGTGGATGATTTCGCTTTTTCCGGCTGCGGGTCTGGCGATCAGCAAAAGAATATCAAAGGTTGGTTTGCTCGACATGGTTTCACCTCTTGGATTTGTTGCATTATTTTAACTCCCTTTGTGCCCTTGCAGCATCTGGAATGAGAGCAAAAACATTCCTCTTTATTGACTTCCAAACGCCAAGAGCAATATCAGCTTTTTTCTTTTATTTCACCCCTTATTTTATATAGTTAATTATATAATGAAGCACGTCGGATATTTTTCAAGAAAGGCTGATCCCTATGTCGAACAATAACGCTGACACTCTTCTTCATCCAAATCCTCTGCCGCGTGACGAGTTCTGTCATGCGCTGCTCAAGCAAATGACGCTCAGCGAGAAGATCGGCCAAATGGTGCAGGCAGACCTTACCTGGAAAGAGGATATCCAACAGCTTCTGCGCGAGGGTAGGCTCGGTTCATTATTAAGCGTGCGCGACCCTCTGCGTGTAAATGAGTACCAGCATATTGCCGTTGAAGAAAGCCGCCTGCATATCCCAGTTCTGGTGGGCAACGACATCATCCACGGCTACCGCAGCATCTTTCCCATCCCACTGGCACTGGCCAGCACCTGGAACCCAAAACTGGTCGAAGAGGTCGCCCGTGTGACCATTGCCGAAGCGCTCACCACCGGCACCACCTGGAATTACACCCCTATGGTCGATATCAGCCGCGATCCGCGCTGGGGGCGCATTGCCGAAAGTGGTGGTGAAGACCCTGTCTTGAACTCCTGTTTCGCCAAAGCCTGGGTACGTGGCATTCAAGAATGCAAAGATGAACAGGGTCGCTCCGTTGCTTCCTGCGTGAAGCATTACGCCGCTTATGGCGCTGCCGAGGCCGGCAAAGATTACAACAGCACCGATATGTCTGAGCGCCGCCTGCGTGAAGAGTATCTGCCGCCTTACAAAGCCGCCGTGGATGCCGGGGTGAAATCGGTCATGACTTCCTTCAACGATCTGAACGGCCTGCCCGCCACCGCGAACCCGCTGCTCTTGCGCCAGATTCTGCGCAACGAATGGGGCTTCGAGGGTGTGGTCGTCAGCGATTTCGATGCCATCGGCGAGCTCATCCAGCACGGCTTTGCGCGCGACCACAAAGAAGCCGCCCTGCGCAGCATTTTGGCCGGCGTCGATATCGATATGATGGGCAACGCCTACCATTTTCACCTGGCAGAGCTGGTGGAAGAAGGGAAAGTGCCTCTGGTTTTGATCGATGAGGCCGTGCTGCGGGTGCTGAAGATGAAATTTGATCTGGGCTTGTTCATTGCCCCCTATATTGATGAAAACAAGATAGAAGCAGCCCTGATGCAGCCCAAAACGCTGGAGCTGGCCCAGCGCTGTGTTGCCGAAAGCATTGTGCTCTTGAAGAACGAACCGGCCCTGCTGCCCCTGCGCCCGGAAGGAAAGACCCTTGCCCTGATCGGTCCGTTTGCAGAGGAGCGTGACAGCCTGCTGGGCTGTTGGAGCTTTGCCGGCCGCGCAGAAGACAACGAGACCCTTCACGAAGCACTCGCCCACAGCCTGCCTGCCAGCAGCAAATTGATCGTTGAGCCCGGCTGTGCCATCAACGGCAGCAAAAGTGATTTCAGCGCCGCGGTTGCCGCTGCCCAAAAATCAGATGTCGTCCTTTTCGCGCTCGGGGAAGAAAAAACCATGAGCGGAGAAGCCCACTCGCGCGCCCATCTGGGCCTGCCAGGCAGCCAGCAAGCCCTGGTTGACGCCGTGCTGGCCACCGGCAAACCGGCCATTGCGGTCCTCTTTGCCGGCAGGCCTTTGACGATTACCTCAATTGTGGAACGCGTCCCTTCCGTTTTGATGGCCTGGCACGGCGGCACCCGCTCAGCCCAGGGGTTTTGCGATGTCTTGCTGGGCAAGGTCAACCCGTCTGCCAAACTGAGTGCCACCTGGCCGCGCAGCGAGGGGCAAATTCCGGTCTATTACGCCCACAAACGCACCGGGCGGCCGATCGACTCCGTCGGCACGATCCAGTTCAACAAGGCGCACAGATCCACCTATCTGGATGAAAGCAGCGACCCGCTCTTCCCCTTTGGGTTCGGCCTGAGCTACACCCACTTCACCTATTCAGAGCTGAAAGTGCTTACTCCGATCATCAGTAAGTTTGAATCGCTGCGCGTGGCGGCCACCATCACCAACGACGGTGAATATGCCGGCACTGAGATCGTGCAATTGTATGTGCGCGATCTGGTGGGCAACGTGACCCGTCCCGTGAAGGAGCTGAAGGATTTCAAGCACATCATCCTTAATCCCGGCGAGAGCTGCATCTGTGAGTTTAACCTGCCTGCCACCCAACTAACCTTTTTGGATGCCCAGCTTCAGCCTATCCTCGAACCCGGCGAATACAAGGTGTGGATCGCACCCAATTCAGCCACCGGCCTTGAAAGCCAATTTGAGCTGGTCTGATCCGCACAAGCGGATATAATTAATTCGCCCGTTGGCTTTTTCCACGGGCAGACCCTTTTCTGCATCTGATAATTAGGCCATGAATTATAAAAAACCAACCGCCCAAGACCTGCGCCGCGTCAACAGCGCCGAAATCCTGAGAAAGATCTACTTCAACGCGCCCATATCGCGGCTTGAGGTCAGTCACGAAATTGGCATCAGCCCGGCCACGGTGACCAATATTGTCAACGACCTGCTGGAGAAGCATCTTTTGCTTGAATCTGGCAGCAAGCGTTCAGAAGGCGGGCGCCCCAGCACCTTGCTCACCATTAACCCGGATTATGGTTACTTTATCGGCTGTGAGGTGGGTGAATCGTTCATTAATGTCGAGTTATTCGATGTTCAATTCAACTCCTGCCAAAAAGTTTCTTTTCCTCTCGTCGAGCCGCGGGTAGAACCACAGCAGGTGGTCGATAAAATATCGCAGGGCATCCGGCAGGTGTTAGCCGCTGCAAAAATAGAAGAACGGGAGGTCATTGGCATGGGGGTCGGTTTCCCGGGGCTGGTTGACCCGGTCAAGGGCATTTCAGTTTTCACCCCCAATTGGGGCTGGCATGATGTTCCCCTTCTCAATGCCCTGCGGCAAAATTTTTCCTTTCCCCTGTTCCTTGAAAACGGCGCCAAGTCGATGGCGATGGGGGAAGCACTTTTCGGCGCCGGACGTGGGGTGAACAACCTGGTGGTTTTGCTGGTCGGCACAGGCGTGGGCAGCGGCATCATTTCGGAGCGATCCTTATTCAGAGGGTCAGCCAACAGCGCGGGGGAGATCGGCCACACCATCCTGGATGTCAACGGTCCGCAGTGCCGCTGTGGCGGGCACGGCTGCACCGAAGTATATCTGGGGGCCAATGGCATCATCGATCGTTACTGCTCGCTCAATGTTGAGGCAGACCACCCTGACCGCAACGACCAGATCGCCTTCATTAAATACATCCTGCATAAAGCAGATGAGGGTCAATCGGCTGCGCAACAGATCGTGAACGAAAGCCTGCGCTATCTGGGGGTAACGTTTGCCAATATCATCAACTTGCTCAACCCAGAGCTGCTTCTGTTGGGGGGATGGTCGGGGTTACTGTTCGGCAGCCGCTACCTGCAAGAGATCAAAGAGCAGGCGGCGCATTATGCGCTGGAACAATCGCTGGCCCATACTTCTGTGCGTTTATGTGAGTTGGCCGATGATGCTGTTTCAAAAGGAGCCGCGGCACTGGTGCTCGAACATTTTTTTGTGAGCGGCGGGGAGCTCCACTAACCGATGCAACTTTCCAACCAGCGTTTCAGGGTTGGAAAGTTTTTTCACAGTATAATTCAGGCTATCCAGCTTATTTGTGGAGGATCACATGTCTGAAAATGACGAAAACAACACCCCAAAAATTGTCGTTCGACCCGACGGGGCTTATAAGGTTTACGGCAGCATCCCGCTCGTGCACAAAACCCAAGTGGTTTCTGAATATGGTGAACCCCTCACCTGGAAGAAAGACGGCGAGTTCCCTTTAAAGGAAGAGTATAAGCTGTGCCGCTGCGGACGCAGCCTGGAAATGCCCTTCTGTGACGGCGCCCATAACGATTTTGAATTTGACGGCACCGAAACGGCCGATACCACTCCCCGCGCCGAGCGGCAGCAAGTGCTGGAAGGCGGCGAAGGCATCGTGGTCAAAAAAGACGACTATCTTTGCATGAACTCAGGCTTTTGCGCCAACCGCCTCACCAGCATTGACGAAATGATCTCTAAAACTAGTGAGCCCAGCGTGCGCGCCGAGATCATCGCCATGATCGAGCGCTGCCCCTCGGCCGCTTATGTTTATGCCATGAAAGCAGGCGAAACCGATATCGAGCCGGATCTGCCCATGCAGATCGCCCAGACCACCGAGATCACCGAATACGGCCCCATCGAGGGCCCATTCTGGGTAACCGGCAACATTCCCATTGAGCGCGCCGATGGTCAGCCCTTTGAAACGCACAACCGCGTCACCCTGTGTAACTGTGGTGAATCCTGCAAAAAACCTTATTGTGATGGCACGCACCGCACGCTCCAGGAAGAAAAGCTCAAAAAGCAGCAAGGCAAAAAATAAACTTGTAAGGCTGAAATTTCAACCGCAGACGAAGATGTCTGCGGTTTTTTGTTTCCCCATCTTGTTCATCTTAACACCATCTTAACTCCGGCTCGCGTATAACAGTGGGCATCGGAGGAACAATGTTGGATCTGCTTTTTACATTTTGTATTGTCATCTTTTTGCTGCTTTCACTTGCCCTGTTGGCAGGTTTTGAAAAGATAAGAGGATAACCATGAACACGCTTTATTGGATCGCTGGAATCGTCGCCCTGTTGCTGCTGGTCTATCTATTCGCAGCACTGCTTTCTACGGAGAAATTTGAATGACTCTCATCGGCTGGCTGCAAATCTTGTTATTCTTCATCCTCCTGGTCTTGCTTGTCAAGCCATTGGGCACTTATATGGCCAAGGTCTTCCAGGGAGAAAAAACCTTCTTGAGCAGAGTGCTTGCTCCGGTGGAGCGATTTTTTTACCGTCTGTCGGGAGTGGATGCTTCTGCCGAGATGGGTTGGAAGACCTACGCGGTCGCGTTGCTGGTCTTTAACTTCTTTGGCATTTTGCTGCTCTATTTGATGCAACGCATTCAGGGTGACTTCCCTTTCAATCCCGCTGGGATGAAAGCGGTTGCACCCGATCTGGCCTTCAACACGGCGGTCAGCTTTGTGACCAACACCAACTGGCAGAATTACGCCGGTGAGAGTACCCTGGCATATTTTACACAAATGGCTGGTTTAGCGGTACAGAACTTTCTTTCGGCTGCGACTGGCATTACTGTTTTTTTGGCCCTCACCAGAGCGCTGGCACGCCACAACGCCAAGACACTTGGTAATTTTTGGGTGGATCTGACCCGCAGTGTGCTTTATGTGCTGCTGCCAATCTCGCTGCTCCTGTCTGTGGTGTTCATCTCCCAGGGGGTTCCGCAAACCTTTTCTGGGTCGGTACAAGCTAATTTAACTCAGCCATTCGTGGGCGCTTCTGGTGAAACTGTTACCCAGCAAACCATCACCCTCGGGCCGGTAGCCTCACAACTGGCCATTAAACACCTGGGAACCAATGGCGGTGGTTTTTTTAACGCCAACGCTTCCCACCCCTTCGAAAACCCAAATGCGCTTACCAATCTTTTGCTCATGTTGGCTCAAGTAGTATTACCTGCTTCATTGACCTACACCTTCGGCAAGATGGTAGGCGATACGCGCCAGGGTTGGGCTATCCTATTGGCTATGCTGGTTCTTCTGCTGGCCTTTACAACCCTGGTTTATTCCGCCGAAGCTGCCGGTAATCCGCTTTTCGATCGCCTTGGCGTTGACCAGAGCGCTTCGTTCATCCAGCCCGGCGGCAACATGGAAGGCAAGGAAGCCCGCTTCGGCATCTCGGCTTCAGCATTATTCGCCGCTACCACAACCGCCACATCGAACGGCGCGGTGAACAGCATGCACGATTCGTTCACCCCTTTGGGCGGTTTGGCGCTCTTATTGCTCATGCAATTAGGCGAAGTCGTCTTCGGCGGTGTTGGTTCCGGCATGTATGGCATGTTGATATTTGTGATCGTGGCCGTTTTTGTGGCCGGTTTGATGGTAGGCCGTACGCCTGAATACCTGGGGAAAAAGATCGAACCCTTTGAGATGAAAATGGCCGCGCTGATCATTCTTATCATGCCTATGGTAGTGTTGGGGATGACAGCGCTGGCAGTGGTCACAAAAACCGGGCAAGCTGCCGTGCTCAACTCGGGGCCGCACGCCTTCAGCGAGATCCTGTATGCTTTCACCTCTCAGGCCAATAACAATGGCAGCGCGTTTGCCGGTCTTTCGGGCAATTCTTTCTTTTACAACATAGCCGGTGCATTTTCCATGTTGATTGGTCGCTTCTGGCTAATCTTGCCTACTCTGGCATTAGCCGGCTCGCTGGCCGCCAAAAAAAAGGCCCCCGCTGGGGCAGGCACCCTTTCTACTACCTCGGCTCTTTTCATTATCTGGCTGATTACGATAATCCTTATTGTGGGTGCGCTTAACTTCGTGCCTGCGCTATCACTGGGCCCATTAGTGGAACATTTGATCATGGTAGGTTCTTAACATGAAAGCATCAACTTCAAAAATTCAATTATATAAACGCGCTGCGTTCGATTCGCTCATCAAATTAGATCCGCGCCACATGATCCACAATCCGGTCATGTTCGTTGTGGAGATCGGCAGCCTGTTGACCACCGGTCTGTTAATCCAGTCACTGATCGGCCAGGGTGAAGCCTCCCCCTGGTTCATTGGCGCCATCACGGTGTGGCTATGGTTCACCGTTCTCTTTGCCAACTTTTCAGAAGCATTAGCCGAAGGTCGCGGCAAGGCCCAGGCAGAGGCTCTGCGTAATACTCGTAAAGATACTATGGCCAAAAAGCTGACTCACCCTTTTGAGAAAGGCATCTTGCCTGACCAATATACAATGATCGCCTCTTCAGTGCTGCGTCAGGGCGACTTGTTTATGGTGGAAAGCGGCGATATTTTACCTGCCGATGGTGAGATTGTTGATGGCATCGCCTCAGTGGATGAGTCGGCCGTCACCGGTGAATCTGCACCAGTGATTCGCGAATCAGGTGGAGATCGCAGCGCCGTTACCGGCGGAACACGAATCCTCTCAGACTGGTTGGTGGTCAAAGTCTCGGCAAACCCCGGCGAAGGCTTTTTGGACCGTATGATCAACCTGGTGGAAGGCGCGAAACGTCACAAGACCCCCAATGAGATTGCCTTGAGCATCTTGTTGGCCTCGTTCACCATCATCTTTCTGGTAGTGTGCATTACCTTGCTGCCATACTCGCTTTACAGCATCAAAGTGAGCGGCCAGGGCACTCCCATCACTATCACTGTGCTGGTAGCTCTGCTCATTTGCCTTATTCCCACCACCATCGGCGGGCTGCTTTCAGCCATCGGCATTGCCGGCATGGATCGCCTGATCCAACGCAATGTCATCGCTCTTTCAGGCCGTGCCGTGGAAGCCGCCGGCGATGTAGACGTGCTCTTGCTCGACAAGACGGGCACCATCACTCTGGGTAATCGCCAGGCGGTGGATTTCATCCCGCTTGCACACGTTTCACCAACCGAACTGGCTGACGCTGCCCAGCTTTCCTCTCTCTCAGATGAGACACCGGAAGGTCGTTCAGTGGTCGTGCTGGCCAAAGAGAAGTTCGATCTGCGCGGACGCACGCTCACTCCCACAAGTGACGCCCCGCAAGGCATGCGCTTCATTCCCTTTACGGCACAGAGCCGCATGAGCGGTGTCAATTATGACGGCGTGCAGATTCGCAAAGGTTCGCCCGACGCCATTTTTGCCTTCATGGAACGCAACCACGAACCCATCCCTGAAGAGCTGAAGACCATCGTCGATTCCATCGCCCGTTCAGGAGGCACCCCGCTGGTGGTGGTCAAGAATGCCCGCCCCCTTGGAGTCATTCACCTGAAAGACATCGTCAAAGGCGGATTAAAGGAACGCTTCAACCAGTTACGGCGCATGGGTATCAAAACGGTCATGATCACCGGAGACAACCCGCTTACTGCAGCAGCCATCGCAGTAGAAGCCGGGGTGGATGACTTTTTAGCTCAGGCCACCCCGGAGAAAAAACTGGCCCTGATCCGTGAATATCAAAACAGTGGTAAATTGGTGGCCATGACCGGCGACGGCACCAACGACGCTCCCGCTCTGGCTCAGGCCGATGTGGCGGTAGCCATGAACACAGGCACCCAACCCGCCCGTGAAGCCGCCAACATGGTAGACCTGGATAGCAACCCTACCAAACTGATCGAGATCGTAGAGATCGGCAAACAATTGCTGATGACGCGCGGCTCACTCACCACGTTCAGCATCGCGAATGATGTGTCTAAATATTTTGCCATCATTCCGGCAGCCTTCGCCTCTACCTACCCGCAGTTGCAGTTGCTCAACTTCATGCACCTGCACAGCCCGGAAAGTGCCATCCTCTCGGCGGTGATTTTTAACGCCCTGATCATCATTGCGCTCATCCCACTGGCCCTCAAAGGGGTTCCCTACCGTCCCAAAGGTGCCGAACTACTGCTGCGCGACAATCTGCTCATCTATGGACTGGGCGGTCTGATCGCCCCGTTCATTGGCATCAAATTGATCGACATGTTGATCTCTGCATCTGCCTGGGTGCATTAATGGAGAAGTAAAAATGAAAAAATTGAATGAATTCTTTCATTGGTTTTCAGCCATCCTGCTGGTGGCTGGCTTTATAGCTCTCTACTACTTTGAAGACACCCTGCCGCTTACTCAGAGCGAACATACCCTCATCGCGATAGGGTTATTGCTCGTGCTGCTGATGGTTCTCTTCTCCTGGATCAATCATAACGAGGCAAACTTTATCGTTTCACAAGACACTCTAGAAAAGATGTCTGCTAAATGCGAAAAACAAAAGAAATTGGAGCAAAAATGAAACAGATTTTACGACCCGCAATCGTTTTACTGGGTCTTTTCACCCTTCTGACCGGGCTTCTTTATCCGCTTACCGTCACAGGGCTTGCACAGGTGCTCTTTCCGTTCCAGGCAAATGGCAGCTTGATCACCCAAAACGGCCAGGTGGTAGGCTCAGAACTGCTTGGTCAGCAGTTCGACCAACCAGAATATTTTTGGGGACGGCTTTCAGCCACTGCCGGTCAGCCTTACAATGCCTCAATCTCAGGTGGCTCCAACCTGAGCGTGCTCAACCCGGCCTTGCAGTCTGAGGTCGAGGCACGCCTGCAGGCACTTAAGGCTGCCGACCCGGAAAATCGTTTGCCGATTCCCGTGGATCTGGTCACCTCTTCAGGCAGCGGATTGGACCCCAACATTAGCGTGGCAGCGGCTCAATATCAGGCCCAGCGCGTGGCGAAAGCGCGTGGTCTGAGCCTGGAAAGTGTGAACGAACTCATCCAGGCGAACACGCAGGGGCGCTGGTTAGGAATTTTTGGCGAACCCGTGGTCAACGTTTTGAAGTTAAATCTGGCTCTGGATAAGCTACAATAATCTTATGGTCAACGAACTACAACGTCCCGATCCCGATAAACTGCTTGCCCAAATTCAGGCGGATGAAGAAAAGTCCAAACGCGGCAAACTGAAGATCTTCCTCGGCTACGTGGCAGGCGTGGGGAAAACTTACGCCATGCTTGAGGCAGCGCACCAGCGTATGGATGAAAAGGTGGACGTGGTGGTCGGTTACGCCGAAACCCACGGGCGCAAAGAGACTGAAAACCTGCTGGATGGGCTTGAACTCATGCCCAGGCGAACGGTGGAATACCGCGGCACCAGCTTAAGTGAAATGGACCTGGATTGCATACTGGCCCGCCGCCCACAATTGGTGCTGGTGGACGAACTTGCGCACACCAATGCTCCGGGCTCCCGGCATCCCAAACGTTACATGGATGTTGAAGAACTGCTGAACGCCGGTATTGACGTCTATTCCACCGTCAACATTCAACACCTGGAAAGCTTGCAAGATGTAGTACAACAGATCACCGGTGTGGTCGTTCGTGAGAAGATTCCCGACCGGCTGATCGACGAGGCCGATGAAATTGAGCTTATTGATCTGCCCACCGATGAACTCTTGCAGCGCTTAAGAGATGGCAAAGTGTATATCTCTGATCAGGCCATGCGGGCTCTCGAGAAGTTCTTTCGCAAGGGCAATCTTACCGCCCTGCGTGAGCTTTCGTTGCGCCGGGCTGCCAACCGGGTCGATAATCAGATGCTCAATTATATGCGGCATGAGTCCATTGCCGGTCCCTGGCCAGCCGCCGAGCGCATCCTCGTATGCATCAGTTCACATCCCCTGGCTGAAAGGCTGATCCGTTCAGGGAAGCGTTTGGCTGACGACCTTAATGCAGACTGGTATGTACTTTTCGTTGAGACCCCCCAACACCTGAAGATGCCCTCAGAAAACCGCTCCAGGGTGCAACATTTTTTGACCCTTGCAGAAGAGTTAGGGGCAAAGGTAAGCGACGTCAGCGGGGAGTCAGTATCTGAGGAAGTGATAAAGTTTGCCCACGAACACAATATAACCAAAATCATCGCCGGTAAACCTTTCAGACCACGTATGATCGAAATCCTGCGCGGCTCAGTTATTGATCAAATCATTCGCGGAAGCGGCTCAATTGATGTTTATGTTGTAAGTGACAGGGACACTCCACATGGCATACCCATTCGGAGCTCTCGTGCTCATTTAGACTCAAACCATTCATTTTGGAAGTACATAATTGGTCTTTTGCTTGTGGGTACTGCCACACTTCTGGGCATCCCGCTAAAGCAATTTTTAGATCCGACCAATCTGGTCATGGTGTATCTGCTGGCAGTGGTCATTGCGGCGCTTTACCTTGGGCGGGGGCCAGCCATTTTGGCATCTTTTATCAGCGTCCTTTGTTTTGATTTCTTTTTTATTGATCCTACCCTTACTTTTACCGTCTATGACACCCAGTACTTAATCACGTTTGCAGGCCTTTTGGCAGTTGGCCTGATCATAAGCAGTTCTGCGGCTCTTTTGCGTGACCAGGTCAATGCCATGCAGCGAAAGGATCGTTTAAATCAATCTCTCTTCAACTACAGCCGTGAACTGACCGGTGCAATTACGCTCGAACAGGTAATTCAGATTGCAAACAAGAGCATCAACAGCATTTTAAGCAGAGAAGCGATCATTCTCCTGCCAGATAATGGGGGCTTACAGATCAGGGCAAGCAATTCTGAAGTTTCGCTAAACGAAGACGAGCTTGCCGTGGCAGAATGGGCCTATAAAAACAACCTTTCTGCCGGCCATGGAACGGATACACTGCCGGCTACAGCGTTACGGTTTATCCCTTTATTAACTTCAAATGGGGCAGTCGGCGTTCTCGGAATCAAAGCCGCCAAAGGCGAACCGCCGCTCTCAATTGAACAACGAATGCAGTTGGAAGGGCTTGCCAATCTTACAGCTCTCGCATTAGAACGAGCTTTACTGGCAAAATCAGCGTCTCAAGCTGAAATGCTGCGTAACACAGAGAAATTACAATCTGCTCTACTTAACTCCATCTCACATGAACTGCGCACTCCCCTCTCTTCGATTACCGGGGTATTAACCACGCTGGTGGATTCGGAGAAACATCGCCATTCGGCGCAAAAAATGGATGAAGAGACTCGAATGGATCTGCTGGTCTCTGCAATCGGGCAAGCCCGAAACCTGAATTTGCTCGTAGAAAATTTACTTAACATGACTCGACTTGAAGCAGGAAGAGTCCAACTAAATTTAGAGTGGGTAGATATGCAGGATTTAATTGGTTCGGTCTTGCAGCAGTATTCTTCACGGCTAAAAAACAGAAATGTTGAAGTAACAATAGCCCAAGATTTGCCCCTTGTGTATTGTGATGTAACTTTGATCGCTCAAGTTCTGGCAAATCTGATCGATAACGCTTGCAAGTATTCGCCAGAAATAACCCCCATAGAAATCACCGCAAACTCCACTGAAAGTGAAGTAAAAATTCAAGTTCGTGATTTTGGCACCTCCCTCACACAAGAGGAGATCAACAGGGTATTTGATAAATTTTTCAGAGGTGCTGAGCACAAAAGCATCACCGGAACCGGATTGGGACTCTCCATTTGTAAAGGGATCATTGAAACACATGGTGGTCAAATCGTAGCCTACAATAACAAAGGAGCGGGAATGACCTTCGCCTTCACGCTGCCTTTGCATAAACGACCGGAAAACAAATGACAGCACGAGCAAAAAGAATTTTAATTGTGGATGACGAACCTGATATCAGGCGCTTTTTACGTGCCTCATTAAAATTGTATCAGTATGAGATTTTGGAAACCGGTTTAGGAAAAGAAGCCATCCAAATCACAGATGATCGTAAACCAGATCTGATCATCTTAGATCTGGGGCTGCCAGATATGGATGGTATAGAAGTGACCCGGCTCATCCGGCAGGTCAGCCACATACCCATTATCATTTTATCGGTAAGAAATAATGAACAAGAAAAGATCGAAGCATTAGACGTGGGTGCTGATGACTACCTGACCAAACCCTTCGGTATCGGGGAACTCCTGGCAAGAGTTCGAGTGGTATTGAGGCGTTCAGAGCCCCCGGTCACCACAGATCGATTCTCTTTTCGTGGTCTGACACTCGACCTGGCCCGTCACAAAGTGACGCTGGGGAAAAAGGAAATCACGCTTACGCCCACCGAGTTTGATATCCTTTTAGTATTAATGCAAAACCCCGGTATCGTTGTAACTCATCGCCAACTCATCCGGCAAGTTTGGGGAGGGGGTTATGAAGACGACGGCGGAAGGCTGATTCGTGTGAACATCAGCAATCTGCGCCGCAAGATAGAAACAGACCCCAATCGTCCTACATACATTCTCACTGAACTTGGCGTTGGCTATCGCTTCAACGACAGCGAAGAATAAACTGTTTTGTAACAGGCGCTCGATGGGGCGCCAGTTTTTATGAGAAGACGCTCAGATTAATGCGGTACAATCCAAAACGGTGCGTAATTGTATGGCACTGATAGGGCAATGTTTTTACTGCCCTTCATTAACATCAAAGAAAGTAAATTCATGAACAAAATCAATTCTGTCATCTTTGATTACGGCGGGGTGCTGATCGATTGGAACCCCTACTACCTGTTTCGCAAGCTCATGGTCAACGACACCGAGATCGCCAACTTTTTGCAGGAGATCGACTTTAAATATTGGAATTACGAATTCGACAAAGGCTATCCCTTCGAGCGCGGTATTGCCGAGCTGGCGCTGAAATATCCGCATCGGGCCGAGCTGTTGAAGACCTTCGACGAACGCTGGATCGAAACGATTGGCGCCCTCTTTGACGAGACCATTGATCTGCTCAAAGAAGTAAAGGCGAAGGGCTATCGTGTTTATGGGCTGAGCAACTGGTCGCGCGAGAAATTTCGTCTGGTACGCCCGCAGTTTGAATTCTTCAATCTCTTCGACGATATGGTCATTTCGGGTGAAGTCAAGGCTGCCAAACCGGATCTGCGCATCTATCAGGCGTTGCTCGAACGCAATCACCTACAGGCAGAAGAGTGCCTTTACATTGACGACGCCGAAGATAACATCCGGGCCGGGCGGCAGGTGGGGATAAACACCATCCAGTACCAGTCTTCACGGCTGCTGCGCGACGCCCTGCAAGCCTATAAAATTCTATAATGTTTTTCTCTTATTATTTAGTTGTCTCCCTAAAATTGCTTTTTAGGAAACATCAAATAATCCAGAATGATACTTCCGCATCATAATTTATTTAGTTCATCTACTATTTTTTCATATTCAGAAAAATCTATACATTGCTTTTTTCTTAGATGTTCTGGTAACTGATCAATATCGCTACGAAATAGTATTGGAATTAAGGGTATATCAAGAATCCAACAAGCATGTATCTCTGTTTTCACCCATTCGCTCACATTACTTGATGGCGTAGCAAGTACACACATCATTTTTGAATCTTTTAATGCACGTTTTATTGCGTTCTCCCAGTCATCGCCTGGAGAAATGCTTCTTTCAGCCATAAAAACTTCAAATTTTTTGCCAGTTAAAAAATCGTAAATTTTTCTAGCCTGATCTTTATCTTCATTTGCGTAACTCAAAAACACATCGAATGACCTGCCATTTCGCTTATTAAACCCCTCCTTAAATAATAAGCTGTCAATTAGTTCAAGGGTTGAAAATAACACTACAGTTAATTCTCCGCTTGAGTCAATTGAAGTGATTGTTTTTACAATTTTTTGCAAAACTTCTTTCGTTTCTGATAATGCTGCCCATACTATAGGCATTTCTTGCTTCTCAAGAACTTCTTTATACAGGGTTGATTGACGAGCAAATATCTCTTCGTAACCATTTATATTTTTAAAGTGATTCTCAATGTTTGCTCGAATAATTTCGATTTTATCAAAATTGAGTAAGGTGGCAGATCTACTATCTTCCAAATCACAGGCACAGGGAAATTTTCCGCATACTGGACAGCCATTAATATAATAGTCTATGAATGCTTTATCCATTGATTCCTTGGGATATTTTATTGCCCATGCACCTAAAATCCAAGCAAATACATCTCCGATTTCTTCTCTCACTGCATCCTTAGGCTTTACTTTTTTTTGCAAATAGCTATACGCCTCATGAATTTCAGCAAGTTCTTGGTGTATTTTCAATAAATGCGATTGATAACCCGAGGATTTCCAAACAACTTCATTAGAAGGATATATATCTGCAATATATTTAATTGTTTCATCTAGGTTGAATTTTTTATATCCACCTTCAGCATCTGTCCAATGGTAATCTATTTCCCTCTCTATGTATTGTTTAATCTCAAAGGCATACAGAGGTGTCGGGGGTTTTTTGTTGGTTCGGTAACAAATACAAGTAGATTGCAAACAATAAGGGCAAATCCCGGGAAATTTTTTTACTATCGCTTCAAGGGCATTGATTTCAACAAATGTTGAAAGTGAAAAAAACCAAGATAACAATAAAATGAACTTAGACTTATCGTTCTGGTCAAATTCTATCGACTTCCCTAAATACCCAATGTTCCGATCAACATAGCCATATACATCTGAAAAACTTCGACGTTTATTGATTCCCTGATAAAGGTCCGCAATGTAATTTTGATAAGTTGTAACTGAAACATTTTTTGGATCACTTTTAAGTATGTCTGTCATAGCTTTCATTGTTTCCTCCCTAGCAATCTCCAACCCTAAATTAATGCAAACGATATTAATTATTATAGTGAATTTATTGTCACCTTCAAGTGCCGAATAGTGTGTTGATTTATACATCTGAATAACCTAGAGAGTGGCTAAATCAATAGAGTCTGCTGCGCGACGCCCTGCAGGCCTACGGCATTCTCTAACCAAACGTCTTTAATTACACCTCAAGCGGATAGGGGCATCGCCCTATCCGCTCTTTTTAATCTACACAGGTCATGGTGCCTTTTGTGACCTGAGATACATCCATTCTGAAATGCCAGAAGTTATTATCAACCAAAGGTAACTGCATCACACTTCTGCATTCGAATGGATCCTTATTGAACAAATTTCGTGACCCCGTAAGCACCTGGATTCATCTCGTTTCGGCCATGCTGGCTGCTGCCGGTCTGGTCGTGCTGCTGTGGCTGGGCAAGACCGATCTACTCAAGGAACTTTCTTTGCTCGTTTACGGGCTGACCCTGGTTCTGATGTTTACTTCCAGCACGATCTATCACGCTGCCCAAACCAGCCCTGCGGCTCTGCTGCACCTGCGCAAATTAGACCACTCTTCCATCTATCTATTGATCGCCGGCAGTTATACGCCGCTTTGCATTCATTACTTTACCGGTTTTTGGCGTTGGGGGTTTCTGGGCATCATCTGGGCGTTTGGGCTGGCCGGCATTCTCATTAAACTTTTTGTCATTGATGCTCCGCGCTGGGTGACCGCCGGAATTTACCTGATCATGGGCTGGCTGTCGATCTTTGCGGTGAACGAGATGATACATACTATGCCAGCCGGTGCGTTGATCTGGCTGCTGGTGGGTGGGCTGCTCTATACCGCCGGGGCCGTGATCTACATTACCAAAAAGATGGATTTCATTCCAAACGTGTTTGGCTTTCACGAAGTGTGGCATATTTTCGTGACGCTGGGTGCTTTCTGCCACTTCATTTTGATAGCAGTCTATATCGCTGCTGCTTGATTAAAAAGAGAGACGATTGGCGAACCGTCTCTCTCAAATCCTTCAAAAAAACAAATTAATTCTGGAACGCCGTTTCCCCTTTTTTGAACAGAGTCGGCATGAACGGCAGCACCAAGAACATGATGGCGGCAAAGGCAATAAAAGCCACCGGATAGCCAAAGCTCTTGGCCAGACCGCCACTTAAGGCCAGACCGATTCCCTGGCCAATGTTGGTCACCGACATCATAATGGCGTACATCGAAGCTGCGATGGCGGGCCTGGTATATTTCATCGCCAGGGCAAAGTAGACTGCCTGCGAAATACCGTAAGTGATTCCAAAAACTGCTGAGGCGATGAAAGCACCGGCAATGCCCGGCACAAACGCGATCAAAACCAATGCCGGGGCCACCGTCAACACCGATACCCAGATCGAGATCCTATCGCCCAGGCGATCCATGATCTTGCCGCCCACGATGGCACCAATGGTCACACCCACCCCCCAAACCGTGGTGAGCAACCCGGCTGTGCTAAGGCTGAGCGTCATGCGGTCAGCAAAAGAGGGGTTGATGATCTGATTGGCGCCCACGATGACCAGAAAAATGATCAGCCCCACGATCGCGGCCACGATCACCTGTGTGTTCTTAAAAGCGCCAAAAGCTGCCCAGTTGAAGCGCTCTTCGTTGGAACGTTCCGTCTCTTTTACAAAGAAGAGCAGCGCGAAGGGCAGCAGGGTCAACACGGCCAAAAAGTAAAAGACCATCGGCCAACTCAGTTTTTCGGCGATAAAACCGGCCACAGAAGCCGCCACGATCACGCCCACGGCGCGACCGCCCACCATAAAGCCCTGCAGCGTGCCCTTTTCGCTCAGTGGCGTAATATCCAAAGCCAGGCCGTCGGTGCAGGTATCATAAAAGGCCATACCCATCTGCAGGAAGAAAGCCAGTGCCACAAAACCCCAGAAGCTCTGCCCGGGGTTGATATTGGCCACCACCAGCAAACACAGGAACTGCACCAGCAGCCCGATGGCGATATAGGGTTTGCGATACCCCAGCCCAAAGAAATTGAAGCGGTCGCTCAGCATGCCAAAAAAGATCTTGATCACAAAGGGAATCAAAGCGATCGAAGAAAAAATGCCTACTTTGGCGATATCGATGCCGTTTCCCAACAGATAAAGGGCATTCAACGAGGCGAAATAACCGAGAATAGTGCCCTGTGTAAAATACAACAATGCGAACAGGGTAAAGCGAATCGTTTTACTTTGTGTTTTCATGAAACGTCCTGCAAAATGAGGATTAATGAATGCTTCCATTATACAAGAGTCTTACAAAAGTCAACCCCATCTGCGTTATGTTATGTCGCGGTTTTTGGGGACGGCATTGCAGCCTGGGCACGCCCGGCCAAAAAATCTTGCTGCGCGATGTTGTTTTGTGTGCTGCGCCAACGTTCTGCCACAAAGTGAACTTTCATCCCGACCGGCACCAAGCCACTAAGCACGTGCAGCAATTGGTTAGCCGCACCGGGAATGCAGATCGCTTTCCCTTTGAGTGCGGCATGAAGTGCCTGTTCAGCCACCACACGCGCATCCAGGGTAGTAGCCCAGCCCCAAAAACCCTGCACAAAGATAGCCCGCATACATTCGGGGGTGGTGGGCATGCCGCCCGGGGCCAGCGCAGTGACCGTGCCAAAATCGCTGATCTCTTCACGCAAAGCCAGTGAGAAATCAAGCAAAAAGCGTTTGGTCGCTGCGTAAGTCGCCTTGAACGGCATGGGGTAAAAACCCGCCATGCTGCAAGTGTTGATGAGGCGGAAGGTCTGCTCAGGGTCGCGTAAAAGCAAGACCTCATGGGTCATATCCATATTGGCGACCAGATTCACGTTCAATACGGTTAAAATCTGGCTGCGGCTGCGCCCCAGATAATCGCCTTCAAAATCCAGCCCGGCTACGTTGATCAACCCCCAGAACAGATACCCCTCTGTTTTCAAGCGATTGATCAATTCTCCACGCGCCGTCTCAGAGGTGAAATCACAGGCAAAATAATGCACTTCCACCCCGTACCGGTCAGCGATCCTGCGGGCAAACACTTCTCCTTCAGGGCTGAGATCGGTCAACACCAGATTGTATCCTCTGCGAGCGCATTCGGCGCTAAAAGCACTTCCCAACCCACCGGTGGCGCCGGTGATCATGACATAGTTTTTCATTTTTCTCCTATCAAACGTTTCAATCACTTGATTAAATATAATCGTTTTTATCCGTTTGTCAACCATTTGTTTTAATCATTTGATTGAATCGCCTTGACAAATCACTCACTTGAATTAGAATGAAAACAAGGAAATCAAAATGAACCCGGAATATGACTTCAGTAAAAAATCCGTTGTTATCACAGGGGCATCTGCCGGGGTCGGTTACCGAACCGCTCTGGAATTTTGCCGGCGAGGCGCCTTTGTCATCGGTGTAGGACGCAGTGCCAAAAATTGTGAACGGGCCAAAGCCAATCTCTTGCAAGAGTTTCCCAAAGCCCAAATTGAATTTCTGTTGGCCGATCTTTCTTCACAGAAAGAAATTCGCTTATTGGCGGCGGATATCCAGGCAGTGCTGTCTGCCCACAAGTTCAATTCACTGGATGTGTTAATCAATAATGCCGGCACCTTCATGGATAAGCTGGTCCTGACCGACGAAGGCATTGAAAAGACCATTGCTACCAATCATCTGGCACCCTTTCTGCTCACCCACCTGCTTTTCCCGCTTCTGGAAAAATCGGGGGATGGGCGGGTTTTAACCGTCAGTTCGGGGTCACACTACAACACCTGGATCGAGCCGGAAAAGATCGGCCGACCGGTCATTTTCATCAGCCTGTGGCAGTACAAACTATCGAAGCTCTGCAATGTGCTTTTCAGTCTGGCATTTAACCAGCATCATCCAGGCAGTCCGGTTCGCGCTTTCGCCGTTGACCCAGGCCTGGTGAACACAGATATTGGCCTAAAAGGGACCGGTTCGCTCACTCAAGCCATCTGGCGCTGGCGCCAAAAGTCAGCTGTTGACCCCATCCAACCGGCCACCACGCTGCTTTATCTGGCCGGAGAGCCGAGCGTTGCCACTTCAACTGCTTTGTACTGGTACGAATGTCACGAAATGCAGCCCAGCCGGGTAGCCCAAGATCGCGACCTGGCAGAACGTCTTTGGGTTGAATCTGCCAAATTATGCGCGCTCAAGGAGGATTAATGCCCACACCAGCCGATTCGATGGAAGAAAAGATCATTGAAGCCACCATTGAGTGCATCGAGAAGTGGGGGGTACAGGCCACCACCAATCGCAAGATCGCTGAGATTGCCGGCATCAACAGCGCGGCTGTCAACTATTACTTTCGCAGCAAAGAAGTTCTTTTGCAGCGAGTGATGCAGCGTACTCTCGATAATGCCTTCGACTGGAGTGATTTCGCCAAACTGGGGGGAAACTCTGCGCGAGAACACTGTGAAGCGATCTTCATGGATATCCTCAATGGCGGCGTAAATTACCCCAACATCACCCGCGCGCATTTTTATGACCTGTTAAATTTTGGCAATTATGATTCTCTGGTGGTGTCCCGCCTGAATAAATTCATCGAATCGTTATGCGAAGACCTCATCCAGCATGGCTATGGGGGTAACCGTGCCGATCTGGAACTTGCCTGCGCGCAAATGAGTTATGCGGTCTTTATGGCCGTTTTAACCCCAAAACTATTTTCAACACTCGATCTGGAAAACCCCCAACAGCAAAAGGCTTTTGTTCACTCATTGGTGTCTAAATTGCTCTAAAGCTTTGAAACCTTTCCAAGAAAAACGCGTAAAGAATATAGGCTAAAATCAAAAACGCGATCAACGAAAGAATCTCAATGGGCACAGACCAGAATTTTTCACAAGAAAATCATGCCTCTCAGCTTGAATTAACCGAATTTATTTCTCAGCTTAGCAACGAGCAGCTCTATCGCGAAATGCCCGCCGGCTGGAATGTTCTGGCCGTGCTGGCACACCTGGCCTTTTGGGACCAACGCGCCATCACCCTCATCAAGAAATGGCAGCAAGAAGGCATCTCTGGCTCTCCGATGGATACCGATGTCATCAACGAAACCACGCGTTCCTTTTTCCGTGATCTGGATCCAGAAAAGACAAAGCGATCAGTATCACAAAGCGCCGTTGAGATGGATGCCCTGATCGATTCTCTTCCCGACGATTTCCTGCAAGAAATTCGCGAAAAAGGATCAACTGTGCACCTTAACCGCACCGAACACCGCCGCATGCACGTGAAAGAGATCAAATCCGCTCTCTAACCTGGCTTCAAGTGACAGGGAGAGAATCCACAAAAGTATGGTATAAAAAGCCAATGGAAAAACAACCAAACACCGAAATCAAAAACGAAGAGCAAAAAACCAAACGGAATCAATCCATTTCTATTTTGATCTTCTCTGTTCTGATAATGGCTTTGGCCGCTATCTTCATTACGACTGACCTAAACAAAATCAAAGATTTCATCAGCCAGGCAGGCGTCTGGGGAATCATTTTATCCATCCTTCTTTACGCTTTGCTGGGTGTTACGCTCATTCCGTCCGAACCGTTGACCTTGTTCATTGGTGCCTTGTTCGGGCCGCTTTTAGCCACCCTTATTTCATGGGTGGGGAACACCATGGCTGCATTCATCGAATATTACCTGGGCACCCATATCAGTTCAGCCACCAATTTTGAAGAGAAAAAAGAAAAGCTGCCTTTTGGTCTGGGGAAAATGAAGGTGGAGCACCCCCTCTTTCTGGTGGGTGGACGCATGATCCCCGGCTATGGGCCAAAAGTGGTAAGCATGCTGGCCGGCATGTATCGTGTGCCCCTTTTGCGCTATCTGTGGACGACCGCTGTGCCGATCTTTTTTGGCTCTGTGATCTTTGCCTTTGGCGGCGCCGGCATTGGCGCACTGACCGGGATCAAATAAAGAGATTTTTTATCAAAGGCCGCGGTAATCGCGGCTTTTTTTCATCCGTTGACGCCTTTTTAAAAAGTTCTTATACTATTTTTCAGAACAATTTTACGAATCAAATGAACATAGGTGGTGTTTCTACTTTTACAGTGAAGCACGCCTAACGCATAGAAGTTCGCTGTGGAGAATAGCTGCATGATCACCAGGCTTCTACCGCACGAGATCATCTATATTGTCACTGCCATCCTTGCTGCTGCCGTTCTGCTTCTGGCCTGGCCCCGCCGCAAAGCGCCGGGGGGAATTTACTTTATTTACCATTTGATCGCTTTGATGATCTGGGTGATCTGCCTGCTTTTTGAAGCAGCTTCTATCGAGCAAAACACCAAGATCCTCTGGTCACAAATTTCTTATATCGGTGTGGTGACGGTTGCGCCTTTCTTTTTTTGCTTTGTGCTGGCTTATACCAATCAAAGTGAGCTCAAAGCCAATTTCATCATTTCCCTTTTCGTTCCACCCATTTTGGTGCTGATCGCAGCTTTTACCAATTCTTACCACCATCTGCTCTGGCCGTCATTCACCTGGGGATCTCCCGAATACAACATCTTAATCTACGGGCATGGTTTTGTATACTATGTCAATATTATTTATATTTACTCTTTGATCTTCTTTGGCGTGATCCAATTGGTGCGCAAGATCACTACCTCCAAACCGCCTTTTCGCTCACAACTTGTGGTCATTTTGATCGGCATATTCTTTCCCATTTTGAGCGGCATGTTGTACACGTTGAGAATCGACCCTGTGCCAGGCATGGATATATCTGCCTTTGGATTTCTGATAACGAATCTCTTACTGGTGCTCGGTTTTACCCGTTATCAATTGCTTGATTTGGTGCCCGTGGCGCATGATGTGTTGATCAGTCGTTTTCAAGATGGCATGATCGTCGTCGACTGGCAAAACCGCATTGTTGAGATTAATGATCATGCCAGCAAGCTGATTCGTTTAGATCAGACGAACGTACTGGGGAAGAAGTTGGAAGGGGTGATTGCCTGGCATTTGAATCTGGAAGAGATGAGCCGATCAAAATCTCTGACCGAATTCAAGGTAGGCAACGAAGCAAATGAATTTATAGATCTGCAAGTCTCCAGTCTCAATCCGGTTTCGGATACGCCTCCCGGCTATTTATTGGTGCTGCGCGATATCAGTGATCAGAAAGCGGCCGAATTAAGCCTGCAAAAAGCCAACCGGGAGTTGATGGATCAGATTCATGAGATCAACCGCCTGCAAAAACTGTTGGAAGACCAGGCCACTCACGATACGCTCACCGGTCTTTACAACCGCCGTTTGATGGACGAAATCTTAAGCAGCCAGCTTGCCCAGTCCGAAAGAAGCGGTACCCCTCTTTCGATCATCGTATTGGATATCGATCACTTTAAAGAGATCAACGATTCTTTTGGACACCAGATCGGTGATGAATTTCTGAAAGAATATGGGAAAAGCATCCGCTCCACCATTCGCAAAGGAGATTTTGCCTGCCGTCTCGGCGGAGATGAGTTTTTGATCGCCTTTCCCAACATGGAAATCAACCAGGCGCTCAAAAAGGCCAATGACCTGCGTTTACTTTTGCATAACATTGTGATCTCCTACGAAAAAACCTTGGTGCGCACCACCTGCTCATTAGGAGTAGCCTCCTTCCCGCAGCATGGTGCCACGATCGCGCAGGTCATCAACGCTGCCGATCAGGCGCTCTACTCGGCCAAAGAAAAAGGCCGCAATCTTGCTGAGAGAGCGGCCTAGCTCGTTCCTTATTTATTTCTTGAAATAATTAGTGCCCAGCACTTACCCAAACTGAACACAGCGCATCGATAAAGAACCGTAAGAGGTGGTTTCGCAAAAGTAGCGCAGATCATCCTGTTTCGTTTGCAGCGCCAGGACATACAGCAAGGGCAGGTAATGTTCAGCGCTGTTGATGGCATAAGCGGCCGACTTTCCCTGTTCCTGAAAATGGATCATCGGTTCATGGGTGCCGGCGTCAATCCATTTTTTGATCTGGGCGTCAAATTCAACCGTCCAATCATAGGGTTGATTATCGAAGCGCATCATGCGCAAGTTGTGCACTATATTGCCGCTGCCCAGAACAAGTATTCCTTCATCGCGCAGTGACAACAGTTGTTTGCCCAAATCATAGTGATACTGCCCATCCCTGGTGCGTGCCAGACTAAGCTGAACCACCGGAACATCTGCCTTGGGGAACATGCGTGCCAGCACAGACCAGGTGCCATGATCCAAGCCCCAATCCATGCTGGGACCGCTGTTCTTCTCATGCATCAATTGCAACACCTTCTCAGCCAGATCAGGCGAACCCGGGGCCGGGTAGATCATCTCGTTCAACTCTTGCGGAAAGCCATAAAAATCATGGATGGTCTCCGGCTGTTTCATGGCCGTCACCTGTGGGGTGGGTGTTTCCCAGTGTGCCGAGATGCTCAGAATCCCTTTGGGTCTGGGAAGTTGCTTGCCCACTTCTCTCCAGGCCTGACTGTATTCATTTTCTTCGACCGCATTCATGGGGCTGCCATGCCCGATAAAAAGCACCGGCATACGTGAATTGCTCATATGACCTCTTTTTGTTAATTCGCACTTTCTTTGTCTGATTAATTGTAATTCAAGATTCGTGTTTTAATAAAGCCAGCAAATTTGCTGCTTTGAATTTTGATATACTCGTTACTTGAAGAGGTTATACATTCACTCCTTTTGAAGCGATTCAATTTTTGCAGGTGAATACAAATTGAGACTTAATTTCAGAACCTTCCGACTCTATTTGTTTTTTTCGCTGATCCTGATAGCTCTTGCTGCCTGTACAAGCGAAAAGCCTTTCGCTTCCACTCTCTTTGCCGCCCTCAAACCAGCAACACCGAGCGGAAAGTTGATCTATTTGCACGAACATTCACTGCATGAATTAAATCTGGCTACGCGCCAAACGACCGATCTATCTGCCGCTTCAGATTTTCTCAAACAGAAGGGCACCGGGTTTTATCTTTCACTCACCCCCGATGGCAAGATTTTGGTCTTCGATGGCTATGACCCTTTGATGGGATGTTCCACTTTTCGGCGCATTTACATCTGCGAAGAAACCGGCCCAAATGGGTTCTTCACCTATGATCTCTCCCTCAGCGCGGTGAATTTGATCCGCCCCTTCACGCTTTCAAACATCAGCCTTTCGCCGGATGGTTCACAGCTTGCCTTCACGGTTTTGGAATACGAAACCACTGATTACCAGGTGCACTTAAAGATTTCTCCCATCGGTGGCGGCGTGCCTACGAGCCTCTCAAACGGGCACGTGGTAGATTCTGCCCCCAGTTGGTCACCTGACGGCGAGTGGATCGCCTTCGTTCGCTCCCACTCCCCCAATCCTGACGCTGCCCCATGCACACCAACTCCCGGCTTGTTCGATAGCTGCACCCTTCCCTATCCGGGTCTCTACCTGATTCACCCGGATGGCAGCGGTTATCACAAGCTGCTCGACAACATCCGTCAGTTCTACGCTCCCTACAACCAACCTGCCTGGTCAAACGATGGGCGAACCCTGGCCGTGATCGCGGGCGATCAGATACCGCAGGTGACCCTGGTAAATATTGGCGACGGCAGCACAAAGATCATTCAGGATCTAGCCCCTTCGTCCATCCCCGTCTGGTCGCCCACACAACGCCTGTTGGCGTTCACGATTGGGGGCGTGGAGGATACTGATTCATACATCCTCCTCTATGACGACAGCACTTCCAGTTGGCGCGTGCTGGCACAGGGTGCTTCGCCGGTGTGGTCTCCCGACGGGCAGTGGCTGGCCTACCTGGACGTAAAAGTCAACGAACCCAACCAGCTTAAAGTGATCAGCCTGGACGGCAAAACACTGGTTGACCTGGGCGTTTCAGATGTTAGCGCCAAGCCCATCTGGGTGAAATAAGGGGGAGGCTCAAACGATCAGCTTGATTTTCTTTTTACTTTGAGGATGACGATCTTTGTAGGATGATTGAAGGGTGCCGGATCCGCGGGGGCTTTTGCAACGATGGTCTGTGGGGAACCCGTGATATCTGCGGGCACATCGATCGTTTCGGTTACCTCTAAATAGCCATCCTGGCAGAGCGAATCTAGCGAAGCCATAAACTCTTTCCCCGACAGAAATAAAGCGTTATTGATCACGATCAAACGGCCCTCGTGTTTGATCAGGGGACGTACCTTGTTGATCAGCCGTTGATTCTCGGCGACCATATCCACTTTGCCCTTCTCGGTAACCGAGAAAAAAGGCGGATCGATGAGTGCAAGATCGAATCGCTGCCCTTCTTTTTTTAGCCGCGCCATTTCGCTGAAGAAATCGGCCGCGCGTAATTTCATTTTGCCTAAATCCAAATGGTTCAGCATGGCCGAGCGCCGTGCCAATTCCATGAAGCGCGCATTACGGTCTGTCTGAACCACCCGACTGGCCCCGCCGGCAAGGGCGGCCACCCCCAGGCTGCCGGTATAGGCAAACGTGTTCAACACTTCCAGACCGGCCGAGTTTTTAAGCAGCCAGGCACGCAAGTGACGCGTGTCGAGATAAAAGCTGGCATCCTGATTCATTTGCAGGTCAAGCGCATACTGCACGCCGTTTTCGCGGATGCGATCATCACACTGCTCACCAAGTGTGATCGTTCCGCGCCGCAGAGCCGGGTCTGCCGCCGTGTGCTGCTTTTGCAGCACACAGGTCAGCCAGGGAAGTATTTCTGTGATCTGCTGCTGTGCCGCATCCAGCAAGTCGCGGCTTCGTTCAGGGTCGGCCGAGTAGGAAGTCAATACCAAAGTTCGGCCATACAGATCGGCGATCAGATCGGGCTCTCCCTCATAAAAACCGGCAAAGAGCCTGCAAGCCTCTTGCGAATCCGGGTGAATCAGGTCTGCACGAGCTGCAATGGCTTTGGATAGTAATTCACTTAGCATAGCTTCATTTTACCCTGACCCGCGCTTTGTTTGAAAAAAACCCCCAAAGTGAAAATGATGGCTACAATGGAGGTATGTTCATGAAGCGAGTCTTGCTCTTTATTTTCGCCCTTGGGGCACTCCTCAGCGCCTGCACGGTTCAAGCAAGCCCCTCCTTCACGGCGGCGCCTTCTGCTACTGTAGCCCCCAGTGTTGAAACACCCCTGCCAACTGAGCCTCCACTGCCGACCCCAACAGCCACCCCTTTGCCCCTGTTGCAGCTTAAAAAAGGCCCTTATCTGATCCTTACCGGCAAGGCAGATGAGATGAAAGTCTGCTGGCAGCCCGCATCCCCGGCAGAGGCCACTCTGAACTGGAATAGCGAAGACTTTTCTTCACAGGGTTCAGTTCAGGTTCCCGCTCAGGGGGTAGACGACCTCTCCTGCGCCATCTTGACCGGTTTGACACCGGCAGCTCGTTATCAATACAGCCTTCAAATTCAGGGGGCGGCCTTTGCAAGCAATTTCGTATCGCGCAAAGCCGAAGACGATCCCGATCTCACCTTTTGGGTCTACGGAGATTCGGAGACCGGGCAGACCGTGCATGATGCGCTTGACGCAGCCATTTTAGCCGATATAAAAGCCGACCCTTCCGGCCAAACGTTGCTTTTCTCTGCCGGCGACATTATGGAAAACGCCAGCGAGCAGAGCCTGCAGGAAAACGAATTTTCGCCAGAGTATGCGGCCTCGCGCCAGATCTTGAGCATGCTGCCCGTGGTCAATGTGATGGGCAACCATGATGGCACAAAACTGTTTCTCAAATACTTCCCTTACCCCTACACCGATTCGTTCGATTGGTCTTTCGATGATGGCCCTGTGCATTTTGTCATTATCGATCAATACTACGGCGGGGATGAAACGGCACCGCGCTGGCAATGGCTGCGCAACGACCTGGCTGCCTCCACCAAGAAATGGAAGATCATTTTGCTGCACGAACCTGGCTGGTCAGCCGGGCCGCACCCCAACAACGTGGATGTGCAGCAGATCATTCACCCTATCGCGGTCAAGTATGGTGTGGCAATGGTGCTGGCCGGGCACAATCACTATTACGCCCGCGCCGAAGTGGGCGGCATCGAGTACATCACCACCGGCGGGGCAGGCACGCTTCTCTACGACCCCGAATATGGCTTCCCGCATGTGGTCGTCAAAGTGAAAGAACATCATTACCTCAAAATACAGGCGAGCGCCAATCAATTAATCCTCTCCGCGCTCACATCTCAGGGTAAAATGATAGATACCTTCACCCTGAAAAAATAATTCGGCGACCCAACACCATTCGCTGCCCCATTTGACCCACAGGAGATTCCTATGAACCCAACGCTATCTGTCATTGAAAACCGTCGTTCGGTGCGCAACTTTTCTAAAGATCCATTGAGCGAAGCAGAAAAAGAAGCCATCGTGCACGCTGCCATGCGCGCACCGACTGCCGGCAACCTCATGCTTTACACCATTCTTGAGATCGAAGACCAGAGCCTCAAAGATCAACTGGCCGTCTCCTGCGACAATCAGCCGTTTATTGCCAAAGCTCCCTACTTGCTGCTCTTTGCGGCCGATTATCAACGCCAATATGATTACTACCAATACTGCGATGTAGAAGCCCACTGCCAGGAGCGAGGGGTGACGCCCCGCCCGCCGCAAGAGGGCGATATGCTGCTGGCCTGTTGCGATGCCCTGATTGCCGCGCAGAACGCCGTCATTGCCGCCGAAAGCATGGGCATCGGCTCCTGTTACATCGGTGACATCATCGAAAAATATGAGTTTCACCGTGATCTGCTGCAATTACCCCGCTATGTTTTGCCGATCACCCTGGTTTGTTTCGGCCGTCCGGCAGTTGAAAAGGCTGAGAAGCGCCTTGTGCCACGTTACGACCGCCGCTTTGTCGTTTATAAAGACGCCTACCACCGGCTTTCGCCCGACGAATTTAACGAAATGATGCAGCCTACCGCCGCGCATAATTTCCCTGATCTGCCCCTTGCGGAAGCGGTAAAAACGCTGGGCGAAAAGACCTACTTTAGAAAATTTGCTTCAGAATTTTCTGCCGAGATGACCCGTTCTGCCCGTGAGATGATCAAGAACTGGCATTAAGGGAATTTACAAGCGATAAAAAAGCAGCGGCGTATGTGTAATGTATAATGCCTCTGCTTTTTGGTTCTTTTGTTTTGTAAAGCTACTCTTTCGGCGGAAAGCGATAAACCACCGCCAGACCGCCTTCGGCCGTTTCGCGGTAAACGTGGGGCAGATCACGCCCGGTTCGCGCCATCACTTTGACCACTTCATCGAATGAGACACGATGGCTGCCGTCAGAATAAAGGGCGTAGTCGGCGCAATCAATGGCGCGCGTGGCGGCAAAGGCATTTCGTTCGATGCAGGGAATCTGCACCAGCCCGTTCACCGGGTCACAGGTAAGACCCAGATGATGCTCCAGGCCCATTTCGGCTGCGTATTCGATCTGTCTGATCGAGCCGCCCATCAACTGCGTGGCCGCTGCCGCGGCCATGGCGCAGGCGGAACCGATCTCACCCTGGCAGCCCACTTCTGCCCCGGAGATGGAGGCATTGGCCTTGATAAGATTACCAATCAAGCCGGCCGTCGCCAGCGCGTGCAGCAGTTCACGCTCAGGGGTTTCTACCGTATCTTCAATGTGGCGCAACACCGCCGGGATGACCCCGGCAGAACCACAGGTGGGGGCCGTGACGATCTCACCGCCCACGGCATTCTCTTCTGCGGTGGCCAGTGCGTAAGCCGGCAAGTAGCCTTCCTTTTTCAACTGCCCGCCGCTCATTTGAATTTTGCGATAAAGCGTCCAGGCGTGGCGTGAAACCCCCAGCCCTCCCGGCAAAACACCCTGGGTGTTCAATCCACGCTCAATGCCGGCGTGCATCACGCGCAGAATCTCCTGCAGGTAATCCCAAATTTCAGGGCCTTCCGCTTCTTCCACATATTCCCAGAAGGTCTTGCCCTCTTGGGTGCATTTATGCAGAATCTCTTGCATGCTGTTGAGAGAATATATTTGCTGGCCGGCTCGCAATTCGCCTTCAGCCAGAATAGCCCCTCCGCCGATGCTGTATCCCTGCCAGCGATCCATCACCGTACCTGCTTCTGTGATCGCCTCAAAGATCATGCCGTTCGGATGCAAGGGCAACTCTTCGTCGGGCTTCCAGATGAATTCCACCGCGATGGGGTTCAACGCCTCGCGCACGGCCATATCGGTCAAATGGCCTTTGCCGGTTGCCGCCAGGCTGCCAAAAAGGGTCACTCGATAGTGATGTGCACTTAACGTTCGGGCACGAAATTCTCCCGCTGCCAGACCAGGCCCCATCGTATGGCTGCTCGAGGGTCCATGCCCGATACGAAACAAGTTCCGAATTGATTCCATTCACGCTCTCTTTCACGGCAATTATAGCCAATTAAAACAAAAGAGCGCGAGGAAGTTCCCCGCGCTCAAGGTTGTTAAACTTTTCAATGTACCGGGAGTTGATTCAAAAGCAGCCAGTACATTCCCAGCGCGCGCATCGCCTCAATGAATTTCTCAAAGTCTACCGGCTTTACAATATAGCTGTTCACCCCCAGCCGGTAGCTCTCTACAATGTCTTTTTCTTCTTTTGAGGAGGTTAACACCACCACCGGGATCAGTTTGGTGCGCGGGTCGCTTTTCACTTTTTGCAGCACTTCCAGGCCACTGATCTTGGGAAGTTTCAGGTCCAGTAAGATCACTTTGGGGGAATTGGATAGTTCGGTTTCCGGGTTGGATTTCTCTCCGAAGAGAAGCGTTAAGGCTTCTTCGCCATCGCGCGCGATCAGGATGTTGTTCGCCAAATGATTTTTGTTAAAAGCGTGCAGTGTCAATTCAAGATCATTTGGGTTGTCTTCCACATAAAGAATCTCAATCGGATTGGTCATACTCCTCCTCCTTGCCAATTGAAAAATAGATCGTAGACCCGGATCCCAGTGTTGATTCTGCCCAGACCAGGCCATTATGTTTTTCGATCACACGCTTGACAATGGCCAGCCCAACACCCGTGCCTTCATATTCTTCTGCCTTGTGAAGGCGTTGGAACACAGAAAACAGTTTGTCGTAGTAGCGCATATCAAAACCGACACCATTGTCGCTGACGTAATATGCTTCTACCGCCTCTTTGATCGTTCCATCTGACAAATGCGGAACGGCCTTTTTATAGCCAACCGTAATAACTGCCTTGGCCCGGGTGCGAGTAAATTTCACTGCATTGGAAATCAAATTAAAGTATACCTGATTTAACAAAGTTTCATCGGCAAAACAATCGGGGAGTTTTTTGATCACAAATTCGACGTCCCGTGCTTGAATATCCAACTTAACCTTGTCGATCACATTGGCTACGAGTTTTTTCATGTTTACTTCGTTACGCTGAATGGGCTGCCTGCCCAGGCGAGAGAAAGCGAGCAGGTCGTCGATCAGTTGACCCATATTGCGTGTGTTGCCACGGATCGTTTCAAGATAGCGCATCATTTCAGGCGTCAAAGTGTCTTTGTGCTCATCGATCAATAGCTTCGAGAACCCGTCAATTGCCCGCAGGGGGGCGCGCAGATCGTGCGAGACCGAATACGAAAAAGCTTCCAATTCCTGATTGGCAGCGACCAGTTCGTTCGTACGTTCCACCACCCGCTGTTCCAGTTCTTCGTTCAGCTTACGCACTTCGGCTTCAGCTTCCTTTAGCTCCGTGATGTCCTGGAAGATGCCGCGCATGCGGGTAACTTTTTCATCTACAATCAATGGCAGACCGATGGTGCGCACCAGTTTGTGGGTTCCTTTGGCGCTGACCAGTTCCACTTCCAGGTTATAGGGAGTGCCGTTCTCGATGGCGTTTTGAATGGCATTTTCGACAAGCACTTTCGACTCTGGCGTGTAAAAAGACAGCCCAAGATCACGATTGGTTTGTTGGTGCGGATCGAGATCGTGGATCATGGCGACTTCCTGCGTCCAGGTGCCCGAACCGGTGGTCACATCAAAGTCCCAGCCACCGATCTTGCCGATCTCGCCTACCAGATCGAGCAGCTTATGATAGGCCATGAATTCCTGTTCTGCCAATTTCTTCTCGGTAATATCCAAAACGAAAGCGATGGTCGTACCCTTGTCTTTATCTATAATTGAAAAACCGACCAATACCCAGATCTTCTGTCCATCTTTGCGAATGTACTGCTTTTCATAAGGTTCAACACTGCCAGATTCGAGCGCTTGTTTGATCGCCTGCTGATCCAAAATCAAGAACTCTTCCGGGGTGATTTTGTCCCAATGAACTTGTCCGGCTTCCAGTTCATTGCGTGAGTAGCCGATCATTCGCAGCATTTCATCGTTGGCGGTGTAGATGCTGCCATAGATGTCGGCAAAGATGATTCCGATCAGGTTTGAATCAAAAAAGGCTCGTGATTTTTCCTCTGACTCTCGCAGTAGTCGTTCGGCTTCGTTCTTTTCGGTCACATCCATTGCCATGGCCATAAGAGCAATGAACTTGCCATTCTCATCGATCAAAGAGGTGTTATGCCATTCCACCAAGATCTGACGGCCATCTTTGGTGATGTTTTGGTGGGTCACCACCTCTGATGCAATTTGATTCTTAACCTTCTGAACCATCTCATTAACCATCTTCTTTTGGTCTTGTGGGATGATCGTATCGAATTGGCTTTTACCAACGATTTCGTCGCGGCTATAGCCAAAGATCTTTTCGGCCTGCGGGTTCCAATCGAGAACTGTCAGCTTTTCATCCGCCAACACATACCCGATCGGCATGCGTTCAAATTGCAGGCGCATTCGTTTGATCAGTTGAATTCGCTCAGCGGCCATTTGTTCATTATCGGCTTCGATCTTTTTCAAATCGGTGATGTCATTCACTAATCCCAAAAATCCGTTTACTTCATCCTGATAATCGGTGATGAGCGCCGCGCTGAATGAAACCACAATGTCGCTGCCGTCTTTGCGCTTCCAGTTGCGCTCAAGCTGCATCGGTTTGCCAACTGCCTTAAGATTTTCAAAGAAAAGTGCAAAACCATCGGCGCTTCGGTTGAAAGTCTCCACGAGCGATTTTCCGATCACCTCTTCTTCTTTCCAACCAAAGATCTGTTCGGCTGCCGGGCTCCAAAGCGTGACATACCCATCTATATCTGTGGTAATGATTCCCAAAGGAGAAGCATCCACAATGCTTTGCAAAGCATTTAAGTTTTCTTTGAGCAAGATCTCGGATTGGCGGCGCTGGCTGATATCGCGAATGAGGCAAAGCAGATAGCCCCTGCCGTCGCTTTCATAGTAGCGCATACTGATTTCCACTGGGAAAACAGCCCCGCCCTTACGAATATGTTCAGACTCGTAGCGAATACCGTCGTGTTCGGTCAAATACTTAAAAAGATCTTTGTACTTTCTCACTTTGCTGTTCGTTCGCAGCAGATCGGCGTGCATTTGCAGCAATTCTTCATGTGAGTACCCATACTCCTTCACAGCACGATCATTCACGTCCACGACGAATCCCTGCTCGTCCACCACGATGATGATATCGTTGGCCATGTCGAATAGCAGTTGGTAACTTTGCCGCAGCCGTTCCGCTATATTGGTGACCTTGTTGATCTCATACTCATAAAATTCTTTGCCCCGCCTTAAAATTACAAAGGCAGAGACGCTAAACACAAAAATGACCAGCAGAATGATCAGCCCCAGCGTCCAGGCCTGCATGCTGACTTCTGCATAAGCTTCGGAGGCATCCTCTTTGGTAACCATGTACCAGCTTGAGTCAGAAACATGCCTTCCCACTGCGATCACCGACACGCCGCGGTAATCGGTGCCAAAGATGACCCCCCGCTCCCCTTTGATGACCAGACCAGCCGGTAATTTGGGTGTGTCGATTGGAATAGAAAAATTTAAGGCGGCATCCTTGTTAAATCGCAGTTCATTTAAATAAATGAGGGTATCCCCTTGAGGCATAAACAAAACCGTTTCGCCTGTTTTCGACTCGACCGGCCATTTTTCAATAAATGAGTACAGGTCGCGATTCGGGTCAATTCTAAGTACTACCACGCCCACCACCCGTCCATCCCCATAGACATCCACAACCGGAACGAGCAGATCCATCCGAATGTTGCCGCTTGAATCCAGCTTATATAAATCCGACAGGATCACCTGTTGGGTGTGAATCACTTGCAATACGTCGGCTTGGGTATGTTCCCCAATCGATTCAGGTTGGTTAACGTCCGCAAAGAGAAATCTCCCCTCAGCGTCGAACACCAAATAGCTTTGATAATGATAGGCCGATTTAAATATCTCCAACCAACGGTCGATATCGCTCATGGTCTGAGTCGAGGGGGCATCGCTGTATTGTTTGAGATAGCGAATGATGGATGGCCTCGTTTGGATCACCAATCCATCCCCAATTCGTTCATTGCGCCAGTTCTCGATCTGGGTCAGTTTTTCATCAGCAATCGCCTGCATTTCCTCGCCTTTTGCGCTTTGGATCGACTGAATGCGAAAAACGGTGAAAGCAATTGCCACACCGATGATCGCCACCGCCAGGATAATGAAAAGTGTAACTAGCCTTGATGTTGTTTGACGCGCCTTCTGAATGATCTCGTCATTGCCACCCAGATCTGTTGACAATCTTCACCCTTTCAAATTTATGACAAATACACTCTTTTAGTATAGCGAAGTTTCGCCATTTTAATACGGCTTTATTTTCAAAAAATATCAGGAGTAAGTTCCTGACTTTAACGATTGCTCGCTTAGAGAGAGCATCTCTCCCGCCATTAGGTTCAAAATCGGGGTCAGCGCCGGCTCAAGCGTCATTTTTTGCATGGCCTCACTGCGATGCGGCCAAAAGAATCCGTCCACCACATCCACCACCACTGCTCCCTGCTCTTCTGCACGATCAAGAACCATATCAATCATAGATTCGCGTTCAGAGCGGAAATGGATCACCGCGGCATCGGGGTCGATCAGCGGCAGATAAAAACGCTCGAAATCATCGTAAAGCGCCCACGACACCAGCATCCTGGCATTTTTTGCCAGCATTAAAGCCGCAAATCGCAAACTTTCCTCTTGCAGATCGTCTCCCAATAAGATCCAGCGCGGAGAGTATTTCAGCAAATCCTGGCAGCGTTTAAAATAAGCGCTGCTGCCTTCAGCCATCAACTGGATGCGCTGTCGCACTCCCTGCAAGGTATTCAGCCCATTTTCTTCATCGGTGCCCCCCACTTTGCGGGCGATCAACCAGGCCAGGCTCATCCAAAGTACGACCTGCAGTTCTTCGAGGGGTTTCTCCTGAGCCTCGAAGGTGGGCAACCAGGTGAGTTTCGTATTCTCTGGCGGTTCTTTGTTGATCTGAAACAACCGCACGCCCGCAAATTGCCTTTGCAGCTCATCAATTGGGGCTTCTCCAAAGATCACGATGGGGGTTTGCTGCTCAAACGATCCCGGCAAAAACTGCTGCAACTGACTCAGTCTCATAGCGGGTAAATGGCTGATCTGTGCCATGTAATGCGCGACACCCCAACCCAGCCCGGTACCGGTGAACAACGGCATCGCTCCGGGGTTAAACCCCTGCAGTAAACGCTGCCCATCTCCCTTGAGGTAAAAATCGGCGAGCGCCTTCAGCGCAGCGGGCAAGTTTTGTACAAAAGTCAGTGAATTCTGCCCATTTTGTAGTCGTTTCATACATGCTGCCTTTGCTCATCTGATAGATGGTAATGATTCAGGTATAATTCAGCCATTATGGAAGACCCCAACACACCCCAACTGGAATTCCCGCTTGTTTTCCCGCTCAAGATCATCGGTTTGAACGAAAATGATTTTGAAGGGTTCGTCGTTGAGATCGTCCGCAAGCACTTTCCAGACCTTGTGAACGAAAATATCACCAGCCGCCCCAGTAACGGAGATAAGTATCTTTCCGTTTCGGTCGAATTTTGGGCAGAATCCCGCGACAAAGTGGATGCGCTCTGTGCCGAATTAGGCACCCACGAGCGGATCAAAATGCTCCTGTAGCTTTTTATTTTACATCAGCTCTTTTCCTGTTTGCTATTAAAACTGAATTTGTCTTATTTGATCATTCTGCATAAAATAAAGCATTGGAGAAATTATGGCCGAACCTGTAACCTTTGTTATCTTTGGCGCTTCCGGCGATCTTTCTCGCCGTAAATTGATCCCGGCCCTTTACCATCTTTACAATAAAGGACGCCTGTCGCAGGATATTCGCATTCTCGGTGTAGCCACTCGTCCCTGGAGCGAAGAAGATTTTCGCACCGTTTCGCACGACAGCCTGAAAGAGCTGAACAACATCACCGTGGATGAAGAAACCTGGGCGAAATTTGCTTCTCGCCTCAGCTACCATTCCGGCAACTTCAACGACCCGGCCACTTACCAAACCATCGCCGATCTGTTGAAGCAAAAAGACATCCCCTGTTGTAACCGGGTCTATTACCTCGCCACACCCCCCGAATATTTTCTTGAGATCGTTGCCGGCCTGGCCGAGAATGGTCTGCTGGAACAGGAGAACGGCTGGCGGCGCGTGGTGATCGAGAAACCTTTTGGCACCAGCCTGGAGACTGCACGCGATCTGAACAACAGCATTCACCGTGTTCTGGACGAAAGCCAGGTGTATCGCATCGATCATTACCTGGGCAAAGAGACCGTGCAAAACATTCTGGTGGCACGTTTTGCCAACACGATCTTTGAGCCCATCTGGAACCGCAACTACATCGACAGTGTGCAGATCACCGTGGCCGAGACCGTGGGGGTTGAGACCCGCGGCAAATATTACGATAAAGCAGGTGTGGTGCGCGATATGTTCCAGAACCACTTGCTGCAGCTGCTCACACTGGTGGCGATGGAACCCACTGCCTCTTACAAAGCCGATGCCCTGCGCGATGAAAAGCTGAAGGTCATCAGCGCCATCCGGCCTATTCCGGCCAGTGAAGCGCGCGAGAACACGGTGCTGGGCCAGTACCGCGGCTATACCACTGAGCCCAACGTGGCCCCCGATTCCAAGATACCCACTTATGCCGCCATGCGCCTCTTCGTGGATAACTGGCGCTGGCAGGGTGTACCCTTCTATCTGCGTTCCGGCAAAAAGATGGCCGAGAAGGTCAGTGAGATCATCATCCAGTTCAAGACCGTGCCGCATCGCATCTTCCCGATGCAGTCGAATTTTGAGGCTTCTTCGAATCTGCTTTCCATGTGTTTGCAGCCGGATGAAGGCATCAACTTCCGCTTCGAGGTGAAGGTGCCGGGCACGATCGCAGAAACAAAATCTGCTGAAATGAACTTCCACTACAAGGATGAGTTTGGGCCGAATGCACTGCCCGATGCTTATGAGCGCCTGCTGCTCGATGTCACCTTGGGCGATGCCTCCCTGTTCACCCGCGCCGACCAGACCGAGCTCTCCTGGCAGTTGATGGACCCCATCATCAGCGGGTGGAACGCCCCCGACGCGCCTGCTCCGGCCATCTACGAGCCCGGCAGTTGGGGCCCTGATGAGAGCGTGCGCCTGCTTGACCAGGACCACTGTTCCTGGCTTCAGGTGTGCGGCGACCGCTGCAAATAATTTTTCTGTGCCTAAAGCAGAGAAATTCGATCACCCGGGATCTGCCGAATCGGTGAGAACCGGGTGATGTGTTCTTGCAGCACTTCCGGGATCACGATCGGTACTTCATAGCGAACCCGATCATTGGGGAGCGTCAAATACCCGATAAATTCACTGAATTCCATATCTGTGGAAGCCACTGTGTAGATTTCATCCTGTTGAAGGGGTTGGCCCGCCAGCCGCACTTGCAGCGACTCAGGGGCGCAGCCATCCCATTTCAGATGCAGCCCCGCTACATGCGGCAGCCCCACAAATCCCCCCCGCAACTGACGATCAATCACCCGGCTTGAATTGGCGGGGGCCAGCGCTTTGCGTAGAAACGCCATGATCTGCGCACCGCTCAGCTCGCACAGGCATGGGTTCGCCGAAGAACGGCAGGCGGCAAACAGGCCACCCTGGCTGATCTCACCGCCGGCCAGTTCATAACGCCAGTGCCCTGCCAATGCCAGCGCACATCGCGCCTGCGGATAACGGGCCATAAGGGCATCTGCCAGCAGGTCGCCAGCGGCACATTCCCGGTCAACAGCCAGATCGAGCGGCACTTCTACCCGCCCAATGATCTTGTTCATCAGCCTCTGGGCGTGCTGTTGATTGCGTAGAACGGCTGCCTGCACGGCTTCGTCTGCTAGTACCTCTTCGTCAACCTCAAGCAGTTCAGCACGGTAACTCAGGATCTTCCCGCTTGATTCGTCCAGTTCGAGGTCAAGCCTTCCCAAATGTTCGCCATATTGCCCTGTCTGGGCGATGATGCAGCCCTTTACTTCGCGGGATGGGTAAAGCACCTGATGGTCATGACCGCCCAAAATAAGGTCTATACCTGAAATCGTACCAGCCAACTCAATATCTACTTTTGAAGCCAGGTGAGAGAGCAGAATCACGGTCTTTGCCCCGGCGGCTTTTACCTTTTCGATCAGTTCTGGCAAAATCTGTTTGGGGTGAAACACCTGCATGTGAAAGACAGACTCATAAACCCCTATATCATCGGTCAAACCGATCAGGCCGATCTTCAACTCACCCTGTTCCAGAATGCGAAACGGTTCCAAGCCTTCGATCTGGCTGCTGTTTTCATCCAGTAAATTGGCACACAAGATCGGTTTGCCCAGTTCAGCGGCCAGCCCGGCAATGGCTTGATATCCGTAGCGTAACGGAATGGCATTCCCTAACACCACTGCATCGCAGCCGGCCGCGCGCAAGAGCGCGTCCATCGAGGCTCCTTTGGTCAGGCTGCTTTCCAGCTGTCGCGTATCTTCGCAATCGCCGCAGTCAAAGTAATAGCAAGTGCCCCCTGCCACCTCAACCCTCGTGCGGATGTTGCGCACCAGGGTGCCAATGCGAGCCAGTTGTTCTACATGCCCATGCAGGTCATTGGTATGCAGAAGGGTTAGCTTGATCATGGCCGTTTAGGCTTGTTTGTTCAATCCGCAAACATTAAGAAATTCGTTGCGCAGGGTGGGATCGGTGGCATACTCGCCGCGGAAAACCGTTGTGCGCGTAGCCGGAGAGATCTCACGCACACCGCGCATTTCAACGCACATGTGCTTGGCGCGAATAAAGACGGCCACCCCACGGGGCTGTAAAAGCGCTTCCAGTGTGTCGGCGATCTGATAGCCAATGCGTTCCTGCACGGCAAAACGTTTGGTGTACAGCCGTACCAGGCGGGTTAATTTGGAAATGCCCAAAATGCGTTCATCGGCAATATAACCCAGGTAGGCTTCACCGTAGAACGGGAAAACATGATGCTCACACAGGGAATGAAAATGGATCGGCCCTTCGATCACCTGGCTGAGACGGCAATCGGGCTCGCCGCGGCATTCGCGCGGGAATGCCTTGATGAGCTTGGGGTCGCCATCGTAACCGCCGGTCGATTCATAGAGGGCTTCAATGAAACGACGCGGTGTATCCACGGTTGAGGGAGTGTTGATATCCATGCCGAATGCGCTAAAGATCTCGGCCATGTAACCTTCAAATTTTTTGATCTCTTCAGGTGTAATATTGCGTTTATTCAGTTGCAGCAGCTCGTCCAACGTAAAATCATCGTAATTCTGTTGATTGGTCATTCGCCACCTCTTCTTTTTTCTAGTTCAATTATTATAAACGCTCTGGGGGTAAATACCAGTTGCTTCTCAGAATTGTATAAGGTGTGTATATTGCTTGCTTTGATGAGTTTTTACACCGGGAAATTCGTCAGTCAAAACAAAAAAGAGTACACTTAAATGCATATTTGTTCACGGAGGCGCAAAATGAAAGTTCTTTTTATTGGTGGCACCGGCATCATCAGCTCAGCCTGCTCGCAGTTGGCGCTTGAGCGCAATATGGAACTCTACCTGCTCAACCGCGGCCAGTCTTTTCGCCCCACCCCGGCCGGGGCACGGGTCAT
Organism: uncultured Anaerolinea sp.; assembly: GCA_964459385.1. Lineage (GTDB taxonomy): Bacteria > Chloroflexota > Anaerolineae > Anaerolineales > Anaerolineaceae > UBA6107. Next base: position 24,823 of record CAYWLG010000008.1, on the reverse strand, counting down.
CAATGCCGACATTCGTGATCCCGAGTCAGCCCGGAACGCGCTAAAAGGGATGGAGTTTGACGCTGTGGTGGACTGGATCGCTTTTGTGCCCGAACAGGTACAAACCGACCTCGACCTTTTTAAGGGACGAACCGGGCAATACGTATTTATCAGCTCCGCCTCAGCTTATCAAAAGCCCCTTTCCGGCCTGCCGATCACCGAATCGACCCCATTGGCCAACCCCTACTGGCAGTATTCGCGCAACAAGATCGCCTGCGAAGAATTGCTGATGCACGCTTACCGCGAGGAGCAAACTCCAATCACCATCGTGCGGCCCTCACACACTTACGACGCCTCCCTGCTGCCTATGGAAGGCGGCTGGACGGTGGTGCAGCGCATGCTGCAGGGCAAATCGGTCATTGTGCACGGCGACGGCACTTCGCTGTGGACTCTCACCCACAACCGCGATTTTGCCAAAGGCTTTGTGGGTCTGCTCGGCAACAATCACGCCATCGGTGAGGCTGTGCAGATCACCTCAGATGAATCACTTACCTGGAACCAGATCTTTGAGTTGACTGCCCAAGCGGTGGGCGTAAAAGCCAACATCGTGCACATTCCTTCCGAGCGCATTGCCGAGTACGATGCCGATTGGGGTGCCGGGTTACTGGGCGACAAGGCTTACAGTGTGATCTTTGACAACAGCAAGATCAAGCGGCTCGTGCCCGATTACTGCGCCAGCATCCCCTTTGCGCAGGGCATTCGCGAGATCATCGCCTGGTATCAGGCCGATGTGACCCGCCAAAAAGTGGATGCGGCTTTTGATCAATTAAGTGATCGCATTATTGACGATTACCTGTCTGCTTCACCCAAGAAAAAGTAACCTTTTGTCTTTACGGATAAAAAGAGCCGCCCCTGAAGAAGGGGCGGCTCTGCTGCTTACTGTGACTTATGATTGTGGCCTGGCTTCGAGGGTCACATCCACGGTCATTGGCTTGCCGTCGCGAATGATCTCGAGGGTCACTTTCTGTCCCACGCTGGTATGAACCAACAGGTAAGAGAGCAGATCATCAGAGACTTTGATGTCGTTGCCATCGATCTTGGTGATCACATCGCCGCCCACCGTGGTCTGCACGCCGTCAATGGTCACATCGATCGTGCTGCCCTTCAGGCCAGCCTTGCCGGCAGGGCCGGTTTGTGAGACGCGTTCCACCAGCACACCGCGAGTTTCAGCGGGCAGATTCATGGCGTTGGCCAGATCGAGCGACATGCTCAGGTAGGAGATGCCCAGGTAGGTGTGCTCCACGGAACCGCTCTGAATGATGGTGTCGGCCACTTTTTTGACAATGGTACTGGGGATGGAATAACCCACACCGGAATTGCTGTCGGTGGAAGACTCGATGGCAGTATTGACACCAAGCACCTGACCGCTCAGGTTGAGCAACGGGCCACCCGAGTTACCCGGGTTGATGGCGGCATCTGTTTGGATGATATCGGGGATGCTGTAACTGGTACCATCACTGGTGGTGGTCGCCGAGGCTTCGAGGGTGCGGCCCAGGCTGGAGATAATGCCCGTGGTCATGGTGCCTTGCAACCCAAAGGGGCTGCCAATGGCGATGACGATTTGACCCACTTTTGCAGAGGTCGAATCGGCCAGCGCCACCGGTTTGAGCAGCGAAGCATCCACGTCCGTCACCTGAATCACTGCCAGGTCAGAACCGGGGTCGGTACCCACTACTTTGGCTTCCGCTTCCGTTCCGTCAGAGAAGGTCACCACAATGCGATCGGCGTTCGTCACCACGTGGTTGTTGGTCACGATATGCCCATCGGCATCATAAACAAAACCCGAACCTTCTACCTGGCTGGGTACCTGTTGCTGCTGTTGATTGTTAAAGTTGAAATCGGGGAAACCTGGAAAATCAGGCAACTGATACCCTGAACTTTGCTGGGTAGATGAGAGTTTCTGCACCACCCGAATGTTCACCACGGAGGGGTTCACCTGATCGTAAATTTGGGTATAGGCACTTTCTTCAGCCACTGTGGTCACATTTTGCACCACGGCCGGTGCTTGTGTTGCAGCACTGGTTGCTTCTGTGGTCGGTGTAGCCACTGCAACCGGCGCACAACTGGCCAGCAATGCCGCCACAACCACAACTGAAGAAATCACAGACATTTTTTTGCGCATAAAATCTACCTCCTTGAATTCATCCTTTGTTCCCAAAGGTCATTTTCATAGCAAATGTTAGTCTGTGGTCATAAAGAATCGCTTAACGAATGATTAGAAGGTTTTAATCTTTTCTTCAGTCTCGTTCCAATCCTCTCCCAATAAAAAGACGCCTTTCTCATGAAGGCGTCTTAATCTGTTTACGAGCTGTTCTTGCTTATTGAATAGAAATGCTGCCCGAACCCTGGTCGATGATCTGGATCAGGATTTTGACCGCGGCATCTGCGTAGCCATCGCTCTCCCAGAGACCGGTATTTCCATCCCCCGACACCTGTTTAAGCGAACTGGGCAGGTGCAGGCTTCCTGAACCGCTGTCACGCACTTCCACCTGAACCGCGGCGCCCTCTGGCAGGCTCACATTGACGGAGCCACTGCCGCTTTGCAGGCGCAGTGTGATGGGGGTGCTGTCAGGCAAAGAGAGATTCACCGAGCCAGAACCGCTGTCGATGGCGACCATCATTGCAGCACGGGTCTTGGGCAGGGTGAAGTTGGATGCCCCCGAGCCAAGATTGGCGGTCAGTGAATCCAGCTTGAGGTCACTGAGATCGGCATTGATCGAACCGCTGCCACCATCCAGAATGATGCTGGCGGGCACAGAGGCGTTCAAGCCGATGTTCCATTTCTGGTCGTTGAGTGACCAGTTCCAGTTCAACCAAGAGGAAGAATCGTTGTTCTCAAAAAGATGAACCGATTTGCTGGTGGAGCCGCTGACAACAAAGCCGATCGTACCATAATGGGTCAGTTGTGCATCGATCAGTTTGTTGGTGTCGCTGACCGCGTAAATATCCACCGGCTCAGAAGCTGTTTCAAAATTATAGTTGGCGCTCATCGCGTCGCCTACGGGTTCTGAGAACGTCTCCGTCAACAGGGAATTATTCCCCATTACACCGGTGCGCGGGGCCATGATCAAAAATGCCACCACGCCGGCAACAGCGAAAAGTCCCAACAGGCTGCCCACCCAGGCATAGCGATGCCCCAGCAAGATATCCAGCCCCAGAACGATCAACAGTAAAGGCCATAGTTTTAATAAAGTACCGACATTGAAAGGAGCGATCACGCCCAAATTGACCAACAACCACACCAGACCGACCCCGATCAAAAGCGTTGGCCAAAAGAAAGAACGACCGTGTCTGTGTTTATCCATAACAACCCTCTTTTTCTTTCATTTAGTTGCTTATTATACGCAAATGGGGTGGGCCAGGTTGCACAATATTCAATCCCATTGTTACAGCAATTTGAGTTCAAATCTGAAACGGCAGTCTTCTTCAAACCACATGGGGAAGTTCGTTCCCCACAGGTTATTGAGCAAATTGAAGTGCATACCCAGCGATAGGTCGGGCGGATCGTTGTTAAAGTCGAGCAAAGAGGGCTTTCCCGGTGCGACCAGCGGCGCATCCAGCGAACGGATCTCAATGGCAGAATCCGACCCTGCCCAGCGCACATATTTGCCTGAAGCGTGCAAATGGCGGTTCCCATTGGGCACCACTTCTAGCGGTGAGACCTCTTGCCCAAGTTTCTCGATCAGCCACTTGCCTTCCTGAGGCAGGCAGGGAACAAACGAAAGCCAGAGGGCTTCAGGCAAGCGGCTGGCGGGTTTGTGGAACCACTGCAATTCGATCTGGATTGCCTCATTTTGTGAAAAGGTGTATTGCAGCCAAAAGTCCTGCGGGCAGCCGTAATCGGATACGCTGGCGGATTCACCCCTCAAATGGAAAAGGAATTTTTGTCCCACTTCGGAATCTTTCCGAAAGGCTCCGTTCAGCGTAGGCTGCCAGAAGCGACTGAGCGCCGGGGTAGCAGCCAGACCGGGCTTGGTGAAATCTTCGCGCGACCAGCCGTTATCTTGCTGCGAGGGCAGAATATATTGATGAAAGAAACGTTCATAATCATCATCCGAAAAGGTCTGGTAGCGCAGCCAGGCCAGCGGATGGTCTGCCGCAGCCCACTGCCTGCTCTGTGCGCTCAACCCAACCAGGGCCCCTGTAGCGGCATCGAAACGCACCTGCCACCCACCCGCTGAGATTTCGCCTTGACCGAGATCAAATGGCTGCCAGTCAGCCAAGTTCGCTAGAGAAGGGCGCAAGCGCTCCAGCGCAGCATGGGCCTCGGCAGCCTGCGGCAGGTCTTCGAGGGCCATGACCGCTTCATAAGGGTAAGCACGTTTTTCGGCCCAGGAAGCTTGAAATTTTTGAAAATGAGGCTGTCCGCGTACGGCGTTAAAAGCCTCTTTGCTGTAATGCTCACTGTCGGCCAGATAGGTCTTTTCATCCATTCCCCAGGTATGCTCCGGCACCATCAGCAGGCGGCGGCTGAAACTCTTGAAGCGTTCGTCCCCTGCCAGAGATGGCGCTGCGGCCAGCCAGCGCTGGCGCAGACGGCTGAGCTCTTTGAAGCGCGCCACCTTGATCGGATCCGTGCCCACCCCGTGAATCCAGGTGTCGCCAATTTCCTGCTTGAGAAGCGGCAGTTGTGCACGGATGGGGCGCAGTTTTTCAGCAAAATGATCCAGGGTGGAGGCAAACAACTTTGCCTCCGGGAAGGTCTTTTGGATGTCATGGTAGACATCCAGCACCTGCTGGGCAGATTGCGGCCCCAGGTTATCGCCGGTGTGGCCAAAAGCCAGTGAATCTTCTATGCCCTCGATCACAAAAGCGCTGCCGTAGCCGCTTTCATACATCACCACGATCTCTTCACCCTGCGGCGATTGCCAGCGAAAGAGCGGCGGCACTTCGGGCACGCTTGACCCCGGGTTCACGCCGATGTGCAGAAATTCCACCCCGGCCTCTGCCAGCAGGGGGATGATGCCGCGTGTGTGTCCGGGCACATCCGTCATCTTGGCGGCGATGGTGGTCTTGCCGAAACGGCGATCCATCTCTTGTGAGAGGGTGAGCCCAAAGCGAAACAGATCGGCGTCCATCAGTTCGGTGTGAGTAGTGAAAGGCAGCGCATGCCAGGCAATATCGCCGTGGAGGATGCCCTCTTCCATTAACTTGCGCTCGGCAGCATTGGCCCGCTCGAGATACTCGTAGATCAAGAAGGAGCCCGTCGTCCAGATGAATCGTTCAGGCCGGCCCGATTCCCGCATCTCGCGTGCCACACGCAAAGCCGACGGGATATAGCTCTTGAAATAGTTGTTTAAGACCGCGGAGGCATAATCGGTAAAGCCCACATCCAGATGGGTTTTGAAAATAACGTGGATGGACGAACTCATTGATCGCTCACCTTGAGATTCTAAATTTGAAGTTCAGCCACAGCCGATTTTTTGATCCGGCCCTTTCACAGAAACCGAGAACAGCATCCGGCGGCGGATTCCCTGCATAAAAGTTTACCCCAAACCCACTGAAACCGCATTGAGCGAATCACTCTCGGAACCAAAATACAGCCGCTCTCCACCCTGCCATGCACAAATTCGAGCAGCAATGCCAACGTGATTAACCCGGCCACACGATTAAGAAATCAGTTTTGAGCCCCTGATTTGTGCTTTTTCTTTGTCCTTCAAGAAAATGTTAAAAATGGGGTTTTTTCTAGAAATAATTAAAAAGCCCGTTTTTTGAAGTGATTTTTTCTAGAAAAAATTATCTGGGCCCCTTTTTAATAAACAGCTACCTTTGTTTCGACGCGTTAAAATGATCTTTCAACTGCAATACTTACTTTGCAAAATCAATCAACTCCCGCTTTTGAGAGGATGAATCGGTGGTGGTTCGGGTGTTCTAGCAGCGGGAGTTTCGTTCTTTTTAAGCTGAACTTGTGGTCTACAAGGCCAAAATCACGACCAGCGCGATCTCGCTCACCAGGCTGATGACGTTGGAGCGCTCAAGCGAGTGATCCAGCAGCATCGAGCCCGCACGGATCAGGGCAATGGCGGCATAGGTCAGGGCCAGCATGCGAAACACCTCTGTGTGGGGCATCCAAAAAGCCGCCGCTGCCAGACCAATAAAAGTGCCTCCCATGACCGCGCGAATCTCGGTGATGGCGCGCGGGCTTGAGGCTTCCAGCCCGGTAAAACCCTTGATCGATTTAGGCCAGATGGCTGAAATCAGCCCCGTGACCAGGGTAACGACCAGGGCAAGGTATTTTAGGATCATCAAAATGTCCATTTTTTCCTCCAATGTTTTCTGCCTTCATTATAAAAATTTCGCACCCATTTTGTAGTGCCTGTATAAGCTTGAAAAACAATTGTTAATTTTTATATAAACTCTTATAAATTTCTTATGCCAGAGGGTTGAATTTATGATAATTTAGAGTATAATTATCATAAATAAGCAATAAAAAATATATCTATCTAAAGAGAAAACCTCTATGACTACACAATTTGAACTTCCTGCCTTGAAATTTGCCTTTGATGCTCTTGAACCCGTGATCGATGCTCGCACGATGGAAATTCATCATGACAAGCACCACGGCGCTTATGTCAACAACCTCAACAAAGCCCTCGAATCGGCCCCTGAATTTGCAGGCCAACCTGTCGAGAAAATTTTGCGCGATATCAACAAGGTACCTGAATCCATCCGTACTGCCGTGCGCAACAACGGCGGCGGCCATGCCAACCATTCCCTCTTCTGGGAGATCTTGACCCCCGGTGGCAAGAAAGCCCCCGAAGGCGCTTTGCTCTCTGATCTTGATAAAGCTTTTGGCTCTTTTGACGCATTCGTTGAAAAATTCAGCGGCGCCGCAGCCACCCGTTTTGGTTCTGGCTGGGCCTGGCTCGTGCTTGACACCAACAAGAATCTGGCAGTATACTCCACCGCCAATCAGGACAGTCCGTTCATGGATGGACACTTCCCCCTGCTTGGCCTGGACGTTTGGGAACACGCTTATTATTTGAATTACCAGAACCGCCGCCCCGATTACGTCAAAGCCTTCTGGAGCGTCGTCAACTGGAGCTTTGTAGAAAAGCAGTACCAACTCTATCGGTAAGACATTGAGTACCCCTGTCGTAGCTTGAAGCGGAGAATTTGGACATTCCCATTCGGCATTATCTCACCAGGGTGGAATCGGATAAGCCAAAAAAGCAAGACCCCGCTCCGAATTTCGCAGAGACTCGCAGGTTTCCTCAATCTTCACATCCCCCGGCCAACCACCGGGGGATTTTATTTTTCAGTGTTCAACGTGCGTATTGTTGATCGATCTGGATAGAACCAACTAGTATTTCAAAATATTCACCATTGTAATGATGGGGAGGTTCATGCGCCTCCCCTTCATTCTTTACCTCACTTTGTTACCTCCACGAGGTGACATACCCTTGCAGCGATGGCAGAGGAATGATCTTGCAACTCTCAATATTGACCAGCGCCAGTGTTGGCATATATTCCGAGAGCGATGTATCCTGCACACTCATGATCAGCCATTTTCCATCCGGGCTCCACTGCGGCACGGTAACCACAATTGGATCGGCATTGGCGATCAGCCTTGCAGCGTTCCCATCCAGGTTTGATACATAGATCCCATAACGTTCACCTGGCAACATTGCTTCATATGCGATCTGCTTGCCGTTCGGCGAAACAGCGACCCCAGCGTTTTGATAATTTACCTGGGTCAACGATGATACCACTCCGTTTTCTATATTAATGGATCGTACAAGCACCCCATCCGCCTGCCTGGTTGTAAAGATCAGGCTCTTTCCATCAGGCATCCAGGCCTGCGCCATGTGGGAGCCAATCTCCTCCAAAAGCTTATGTTGATCTGATCCATCGGCATTCATGATCATCAACTCATACGGTCCGGCGGCGCCAATCAACCCCGAAGCTGGGCCTCTGCTGAAAGCGATCAGGCTGCCATCTGGGGACCAAAGCGCGCCACGATCTCTGCGGGAAGTACCAGCAACAAGATGGGTTTCGCCGCTAACCATATCTCGAACCATTAATCCATCAGTGGTTGAATAAATGAGTGTTTTTAGATCGGGTGAAAGAGACCCGTTGTCTCCTTCTCCCAGGTCAATGGGGCTATTGCCGGTTAGTTCGGTGCTGAGCACATGATAGTAGTAATCAGGAGGCAAAGTACCCATCAGGATCAGATGTCCACCTAATTCTGGCGGAAGTTCACGGTTGCTGCTGTTGAGTGCTTCTGTCCACGATGAATTGGTCAGGCATGCTTCAGGCAATGGGGTGGGAGCTGTATCTTGTGTGAAAGCCGGAAGGTCGATCGTCGTCTCCCATGGCCCAGGAACAAGTTCGTCATAACTTGTCAGAGTGATCTTGATCACACCTGCGGGGAACCCATCGCGATATGTAAAGCCGGTGTTGCTCTCACCTCCACCTCCGCCCAGCATCGGATGGTCGAGGTCTGATAGAACAACATTTGTTACACCATCGGTTGTTTGGTAATCAAACATCAGCCCCTCTCCATCCATGTTCATAGTAACGTCTGTTATGAGGACGTTACGTCCGTCCACCTCCAGGGACTTGTTCAGCATCCAGCTTTGACCTGGCTTTGGGTCTGCACCGGGATCAAAGCTGAAACTGACATCACTTGACCGTTTGACCCACATCTGATCGATCACCAGGCTTGCCTTACCGGCAGCGAACGGGCCGGCCGTTTTGTAAGTTAACGGCAGTGATTGAGATGTGCGGTCTGCTGCTGGGTCTGTCAAGGTATCGTCTTCCGAGATCACCACATTCTGGCCAGCAGAATCCACAAGATGGACATCCTGGATTTCCACCAAAGACAAGCTAAACTCCGGCGAATCAGAAGAAAGACTCCCTATAAGGATAAGTTGCCCATCAGCCTGGATGTATTTATTCTCAATCAATGAAATATGCTCTGCTATTGAACCCGTCTTTTGAGGCATTGCAACGGCGGTAGGTGTTGGCAGCTCAACGATAGGATACACTTTTAGATCTGCAGGAGCACTCACAAAATTCAGAGGGATTTCGATGTTATTAAGTCCGTCTGTAGATAAACTCCCCTCAAGACAGGGCAGCACCAGAACAGCTGAATTTTCATCAACGGGCAGGGCGGCAAATTCGATTTGCCGAGAGTAGCCGCTGCCCCAGAAGTTCCCACTGATCGTTTTTGCTTCCCACAGAGTGCCGTCAGCGAGTTTAAGTTGTGGCAGGCGCTGACAAATATCGCTTTGTTGTGCGTTGGCTGTGTCTACCGCAGGGATACCTTCTACCTGATAGAAGAGCCGTAAATGATCAGAATCAGTCACCGCTTGAGAAACAGTGATCTTTGTTTCTTCAAAAGTTGTTTCCGCCGCTTCCATTAAAATTCGCAGCGAAGTCCCCTGTTCAACAAGCCCGACCCCGGGCATGAATCCCAACAGGTTCTTGACCGCCTGCACCACCCCCGGCACAGATGCCAGCATGGCAATCACTACTGCAACAACAGCCAGAGCTGTGATTATGGTTCTTTTTTTCATGGTCTTGATTTTTTCCTTTCTTATCTTGATCATCAGATCTGAAGAAAGGTTGATATCCTGCCCAAGCGATTCGCGGGCGAGTTCGTCTAAAAGTTGATTGGATGTATGTTTGTTCATGATAGATCACTTTCTATTCCCATGAACGTACGCAGCTTTTTTCGCGCCACATTCAAGACCCATTTCACTGTCCCGGGAGCGACATCATGCATCTCTGCCATTTCCTTTTCACTTAATTCAAGGTAGTAGCGTTCGATGATCACCGCCCTTTCGCGCGGAGATAGTCTGGAAATCCCGTCCAGGATCTCCTGTTTAAGTTGGCGGTATTCCACCTGGTCCTCTGTAGAAACCGCTCTTGAAAACAGTAACTGTAAATCAACGGGCGGTAAATCCTCCTCCAACCTGATCTCTTTACTGCGTTTTTCTGCCAGATTGATGGCGGTATTAACAACACTGCGCAGCAGATAAGGTTCAAAAGGTTTTGATTCATCGAAATAGCGAATGCGTTGATAGATGCGCAAGAAGGTTTCTTGCACCGCATCTTTGGCTGTCTCTTCATCCCGGGTGATCAGACAAGCGGCTCGAAGGGCTTTCTGTTGGTGAAGTTCCACCAGTTCCTCCATGCCGCCGATATCACCTTTTTTCAGGCGTCGTATTGCTTGTGCTTCAGTCATTAGCGTTTCCGTGAGTCTGAGATCTCATGTAATATATACAGCCAGAAAGGAAAAAGGTTGGCGGCGAGGTCGCGTACCCCATTGATAACCATAACCAACCGAGTTAATTATCACCCGATATTAGATTTATGCGGTTTTCCACTTTGAGAACAACATGCCCACTCCGAATTTCGCAGATTTCCACAATCTTCACATCCCCCGGCCAACAACCGGAAGATGTTTTTGTCGAATTATTAAAATTTCGGGAAATCTTTCACGTTCTAGGCTCATTTTGGTGCAAAAAATCCGATTTGGATGTAAAATTAGGCCAGACATATATGCTTTTTGACATATATGCACATAAAATTAATACTTAACCTCTCCAAATTACATCGATTGAGGGTCCCCATGTTAATTGAGTACATTCCATTGATCATTCTCATCGTGCTGGCGGCCGCACTGGGTTTTCTGGTGGTCATCATCGGGCGCATTTTCGGCCCGCATCGTCCTACCAGCAAAAAAGGCAAGCCGTATGAATCGGGCATGATCCCTTATGGGCCGGGCACACGCCGCATGTCGGTGCGCTACTACCTGGTCGCCGTCCTCTTCATCTTATTCGATGTTGAGGTCATTTTCTTCTTGCCCTGGGCAGTGACCTTTAAAGCCCTTGGGCTGTTCTCGTTAATCGAGATGTTCGTCTTTATTGCTATTCTGGCCGTAGGCTACATTTACGTCTGGAAGAAGGGAGCCCTGGAATGGGAGTAGAACAAAAAGCAGGAAATTTGGGCGTTGTCACCACCACCCTTGAACAGGCTGTCAATTGGTCTCGTACCAACTCCATGTGGCCGATGCTCTTTGGCTTGGCCTGTTGCGCAATTGAAATGATGGGTGCTCAGGCGCCCAGTTACGATATGAGCCGCTTTGGCATGGAATTGATGCGCGCCAGCCCGCGCCAGTCAGATCTGATGATCGTGGCCGGCCGCGTTTCACAAAAGATGGCCCCCGTGCTGCGCAACCTTTACGACCAGATGCCTGACCCCAAATGGGTCATTGCGCTGGGCGACTGCGCTTCTTGCGGCGGTGTTTTCAATAACTATGCGGTCGTGCAGGGCGTAGATGAAGTGGTTCCGGTAGATGTCTACATCGCCGGCTGCCCGCCCCGTCCCGAGGGTCTGATCAATGGTGTCGTGCTTTTACACAAGAAAATTCACGGCGAAAAACTGGCCGCCTGGAAATAGGAGCCGAGATGCAAGCACAATTTGAACCAATCGTTAAAGCAATCTCAGACCGCTTCGGCGCCTCAGCCAGCGAATTTAATGGTGAAGTAACCCTGCTGGTTCCAGCCGAAAAGATTGCCGCTGCCCTGAAAACCCTGCGTGACGAATTCGCCTTTGACATGCTGCCCGTTGAAACGGCCGTCGATTATTATCCGCAGACAGAACCACGCTTTCATGTGGTTTATATCGTTTATTCCACCCTCACCCATACCTATCTGAACCTGCGCGCGGCGGTTAACGCCGAACCGGCTGAGATCGATACTGTCGAAACCGTCTATCCCAACGCCAACTGGCGTGAACGCGAGATCTGGGATCTTTTCGGCATTCACTTCAAGGGTCATTCTGACCTGCGCCGCATTATGATGCCGCCCAACTGGGAAGGTCATCCGCTGCGCAAAGATTACCCGCTCGGCTATGAAGAAGTGCAGTTCACTTTCAACGTTGATGAGATTCAGGCGCTCAAACCGCGTGGGGAAAGGTAAACATGAGAGAAATTCAGGAATTTACCCTCGATGAATTGCGCCATCTGTTTAGCCCGCGCGCTCAAAGCGGCGAAACAATGGTGCTTAATATGGGCCCGCAGCATCCCTCCACACACGGCGTACTGCGCTTGATCGTCGAACTCGACGGCGAGATCGTGGTCAATTGCGTGCCCGACATCGGCTTTTTGCACACCGGTATTGAAAAGAATATGGAAGCCAAGACCTACCAAAAGGCTGAAGTGATGACCGACCGCATGGATTATCTCTACACCATCGGCAACAACCTCACTTACTGCCTGGCCGTTGAAAAGCTGACCTGCCTTCGCTCTCCGGCACGTGCCGATGCCATCCGCGTCATCCTCACCGAATTGCAGCGTATCCAATCGCATCTGCTCTGGATCGGTACCTCCGCTCTCGATCTGGCCGCCATGTCGGTCTTCCTTTACGCCATGCGCGAGCGCGAAATAATCCTTGATATCTTCGAGATGGTCAGTGGCCAGCGTATGATGACCACCTACATCCGTCCCGGTGGTCTCTGGCGCGATGTACCGGCCGAATTTGAACCGGCTGTGCGCCAGTTCCTCGAGATCATGCCGCGCCGCATTGATGAATATGAGGGGCTGCTCACCAAGAACCCGCTCTTCCTTGACCGCACCAAAGGCATCGGCAAGATCGACACCGCCACCTGCCTGGCCTGGAACGTGACCGGTCCGGTGCTGCGTGCCACCGGCATGGCGCACGATCAGCGCAAGGCCAACCCCTACTGCGGCTATGAGCAGTATGAGTTTGACATTCCCACCCAGACCAGCGGTGATATATATGGACGCTATCTTGTTCGCGTCGCCGAGATGCGCGAATCCCTGCGCATCATCCGCCAGGCGCTCGACAGCCTGCCTTACGGGCCGATCCGCGATAATAACCCCAAATACGTGCCCCCGCTCCGTTCTGAGATCGGTGTGAGCATGGAAGCGCTCATCCACCACTTCAAGTTGTGGACGGAGGGCTTTAATCCACCCAAAGGTTCTGTATATACCGCGGTTGAATCGCCGCGTGGCGAATTGGGCGCTTTTCTCGAATCGGATGGCGGCCCCAAGCCGTATCGCATTCACTTCCGTACCCCGTCCATTCCACTGCTGCAGATCATGCCCATCCTTTCCAAGGGTCATTTCGTGGCCGACCTGGTCGGGATCATTGGAAGTATTGATATCGTTCTGGGAGATGCAGACCGGTGAACCAGTTAATCAAGAAATTTCCCAAGCAAATCGAGCGCATTCTGGCCAACTATCCGCCAGAGCGCAAACAAGCCGCATTAATGCCGCTTTTGCACCTGGCCCAGGAAGATGCGGGATATATCACCGAACAAACCCTGGCCGACATTGCCGAAATCTGTGAGGTCTCTACCACTCAGGTGGCTTCGATCGTAGGGTTTTACACCCTCTTCCATGACGCCCCCGGTGGCAAGATCCGCTTGCAGGTTTGCACCGACGTAGCCTGCCGACTGCGCGGCGCCAAACAATATGTAGCCGCCCTGTGCAACGAACTGGGCATCGAACCCGGTCAGACCACAGCAGATGGCATGGTCACCGTTGAAGAGGTCAAATGTCTGGCTGCCTGCGATCATGCCCCCATGTTCCAGGCCCAGATCAAAGACGAGCTCGAATATCACGAGAACCAAACCCCTGAACGCACACTCGAGTGGATTCATTTGATGACCGCTTCGATGAAGCGGGAGGCCAGCAATGAGTGAGCTTTTTCTCTTACGCCACCGTGAAATTCAAGGGTTGAATCAACTCAAGACCTATCTGGCAGATGGTGGTTTCTCCACCTGGAAACAGGTGGTTACAGCCGTGAAGCCGCAGGATGTGGTGCAGCAGGTGAAAGATTCTGGTCTGCGCGGACGCGGCGGCGCCGGGTTCCCGACTGGTGTCAAGTGGTCTTTCCTGCCCAACAACATCTGGCCGCATTATGTAGTGGCCAATGCCGATGAGTCGGAACCGGGTACCTTCAAAGACCGTGAGATCCTCGAAAGCAACCCCTATCAGTTCATCGAAGGATTGATGATCGCCTCTTTCGCGGTAGAAGCCCACGACGCTTATGTTTACTTCCGTGGGGAGTTTGCCCAGATCGCGCGCAAGTTTGAAGAACGTCTGGCAGAACTTTACGAAAAAGGATTTTTGGGCGAGAAGCTCTTTGGCACCTCATACTCGCTCAACATTCATGTTCACCTCGGTGCCGGTGCCTATATCTGCGGCGAAGAAACCGCGCTGCTCGAATCCATCGAAGGCAAGCTCGGACAGCCGCGTTTGCGCCCACCTTTCCCGGCGGTGAAGGGGCTCTTCGACAAACCTACCGTCATCAACAATGTTGAAACGCTGGCCAACCTGCCCATCATTCTGGGCAAAGGCGTGGCTCACTTCCGTGCTCAGGGCACCGAAAAGAGCCCCGGCACCAAGATCTTCAGCCTCTCCGGTCGCGTCAAGAACCCGGGCAACTACGAGCTGCCGCTGGGTACCACCTTCCGCGAGCTTATCTTCAAATACGGCGGTGGCATCATCAACGACGCTCCCATCAAAGCCATCATGCCCGCCGGTGCTTCCTCGTCGCTCATCCCTGCCACCGAGGCGGCTCTCGACACCTCTATGGATTACGAATCCGTGCCGGCGCTGGGCGCCCAGCTTGGTTCGGCCTCAGTCATCATCCTGGATGAAACGGTGAATATCAGCGACCTGGTAGAAAGCACCGTGCACTTCTTTAAACACGAATCCTGCGGCAAATGCACCCCCTGCCGTGAGGGCACTTACTGGATGGCTCACATTACCGAACGCATCAACCACGGCAAAGCCAGCAAAGAAGATATCGAACTGCTGCAATCCGTGGCCGATCAGATGCAAAACAAATGCTTCTGTGCGCTGGGCGAATTCTCGATCAGCGCCGTGCTTTCGGGCATCCAACATTTTCGGGCCGATTTTGAAGCCCGCGTGGAGAATTAGCGGATGGATAAACTCATCTCACTCACCATAGACGGGCGCAAGGTCAGTGTGCCGGCCGGCACGCTGGTGGTGGATGCCGCCAAAATGGCCGGTATCACCATTCCCGTCTTTTGTTATCACCCCAAACTCGAACCGGTGGGCATGTGCCGTATGTGCCTGGTGGATATCGGCCGCCCGGCCGTTGACCGCGCCACCGGCCAGCCCATTATGAACGAAGATGGCACCCCCAAGATCAGTTTCGGGTCCAAGCTCGAGACCGCCTGCACCACCCCTGTTTCTGAAGGGATGGTCATTTGGGGCGCCACCGAAAAGGTTCTGGCTGCCCGCAAAGACGTGATCGAATTCTTGCTCACTTCTCACCCCCTCGACTGCCCTGTTTGCGATAAAGGCGGTGAGTGCCCCCTGCAGAACCAGACCATGCTCTACGGGCCAGGCGAAAGCCGCTTTATTTTTGACGAAAAGAATCACAGTCAAAAACATGTGCCGCTGGGCGAACTGATCTACCTCGACCGCGAACGCTGCATTCAATGTGCACGCTGTGTGCGCTTCAGCGATCAGGTGGCCGGCGACCCCGTGCTCGGCTTTTGCGAACGCGGCCGCCAGTTGGAGATCGTCACCCACTCCGACCCCGGTTTTGACTCGGTCTTTTCTGGCAACACCACCGATATCTGCCCGGTAGGCGCTCTCACCACTGCCGATTTTCGCTTTGGTGCCCGTCCCTGGGAACTGACCAATTTCTCGGGTGTGTGCACCCAGTGCCCGGTCGGCTGCAACATCAGTTACAGCGTGCGCCGCGAAGCCAAGAGCGGCGGCAAATTTGTGGTCAAACGCATTCTGCCTCGCCAAAATGAGGCGGTGAACGAGATCTGGATGTGCGACAAAGGCCGTTTTGGCTATCACTACGCCGAAGACCCCGCTCGCATCACCGAACCGCTGGTACGCAAGAACGGCGAACTGGTCAAAACCAGTTGGAAAGAAGCCCTCAAAGTTGTGGCCGAAAACTTCAAGGCTGCCGGCAAAAAGGTTACCACTCTGGCCGGGGGACGTCTTTTCAACGAAGACCTCTATCAACTCAAACAATTCAGCCAGGCGGTGGATGGCAGCCGCTGGTTTGCCTCTGCCATGGGCGGCGGCGAATGGACCACCCGCCTCGGGCTCAGCCCGGAATCTGATCTCGGCAAGTTGGGTCAGGGCACGGCCATTTTGGTCTTTGCCTCTGACCTGCACGAAGAAGCGCCCATCTGGTGGCTGCGCCTCAAACAGGCCAGCGAGCGTGGTGCCACATTGATCGTGGCCAACGGCCGCAAGACCCGCCTGGACGCCCATGCCGCCTTTTCCCTGCGCTACCGCTATGGCGAAGAAGAAGCCGCTCTGCGTGAGCTGATCGATGGCGAGAGCGATTCTGCCAAGGCCCTGCGCGAAGCCAGCGATCTGGTCGTCTTCTTTGGTTTAGACGGGCTGGGTCTCAAACAAACCCAGGCCGTCGCTGCTCTCTGTGGTGAACTGCTGGTCAAGACCAACCACTTCGGTCGTCCCAACAATGGACTGGTAGCCGTTTGGCCGCACGCCAACGATCAGGGCGCCGCCGAAATGGGCTGGCAGGTCTCGGTTGAACTCGAAAACGAGCTCAGCGCTGCCACTGCACTCTACATCGTGGCCGCCGACCCGGCAGCCGAATCAGCCGATCTGGCCAACGCCGTGCAGAAAGCCGGTTTTGTGGTGGTTCAAGACCTCTTCTTGAGCGAGACTGCCAAACTGGCCAACGTTGTCTTGCCCGCTCAGGCCCCTATGGAACGTGAAGGCAGCCTGGTTTCAGGCGAACGCCGCGTGCAGCTTAGCCACTGTGCTGTTCCGGCCAAAGGCGAATGTAAAGCCGATTACGAGATCACTCAAACAATCGCGCAGGCAATGGGGCTCTCTATTTCTGAAATGAATGCAACCCAGATCTTTGCAGGGCTTGCTGCCTCTGAAACCGCTTTTGGTGGGCTTTCTTATGAGGGCCTTTCTGAAACACTGCCGCAGTGGCCCGTCACCGGGCGTGCCGATGCTTACTTTAGCGGCACCGTGGTGCAAAACAATGATGGCCTGGGCGTTACACTGCCCCTCAGCGCCACTGAAAGCACTCCCGCCGTTGTGAAACTGCCCGCTCTGAAACGAGCCGCCGATGCCTGGCTGGCCCTGCCGGTTACCAAACTCTACGATCAGGGAGTGACCATTCGTGCCACCCAACTGCTCGCCCAGCGCATCGGTGACCGTGCCTTTGTTGTGAGCCCCGAAGATGCCGAGAAATTGGGCCTGAAAGAGGGCGATTCGCTGCAGATCAACGTAGACGGCACTGCCTTCACCGGCAAGGTGGAATTCGAACTTGGCCTGCCGCAGAACACCCTGCTGGTACGCCGCAGCATGGGTGTGCCCCTGAACGAAGCCAAAGTTGTCACTTTGCGGGCGCTCGCTCCGCTCGAAACTGAAAGCAAGTGAGGATTTCTATGGATGCATTTACTATTTGGGAATGGATCATCAAATCAGTTATCCTCATGCTTGCCATGACCGCCGGGTTCGCCTATGTAACCCTGTACGAGCGCAAAGTGCTGGCCCGCATGCAGGTGCGTGTCGGCCCCAACCGCGCCGGCTGGCAGGGTATTTTGCAGCCAATCGCGGATGCCTTTAAGCTGATCTTCAAAGAAGAATTAATCCCTGAGAAAGCGGACAAGGTCATCTTCGTGCTCGCCCCGGTCATCACCGTGATCCCGGCGCTTATCATCACCGCTGTGGTACCCTGGGGCCCCGATGTGATGATCGCTGGGCATCAGGTGAGCCTTTCGATCAGCAATATCAATCTGGGCATCCTCTACATCCTCACCGTCACTTCCATCTCGGTTTACGGCATCACCCTGGCCGGGTGGTCATCGAATAACAAATATGCCACCCTGGGCGGCCTGCGCGCCACAGCCCAGATGATCAGTTACGAACTGGCGCTGGGCATGGCCATGCTTGGTCCCGTGCTGCTGGCCGGCTCGATGAGCCTGACCGATATCGTCAGCGCGCAGAAACATCTCTGGTACATCGTGCTGCAGCCGGTCGGAGCTCTCATCTACATGGTGGCCACCATTGCCGAAGTCAACCGTGCGCCCTTCGATATGCCCGAAGCCGAGCAGGAATTGACCGCCGGTTACCATGTGGAATATTCGGGCATGAAATTCGCCCTTTTCTTCATGGCTGAATACATCAAAATGATCGCCATTTCCATGATCGGCGCCTCGCTCTTTCTGGGTGGCTTTCAGGGCCCCTGGGTGGACGTTTACCCCTGGCTTGGGCCGATCTATCTGTTTGTCAAAGTCGCCATTTTGCTCTTTGGGCTCATCTGGATTCGTGCCACCTGGCCGCGCATCCGCTATGACCGCCTGATGGCCTTTGGCTGGAAAATCCTCTTCCCCCTGTCGGTGCTCAACTTATTGGTGACGGCAGTGGTGTCATTTCTGGTAGGAGGCTAGAATGCTGCGTGGCTTATTTACCACCTTTAAAGAGATGCTCACCAAACCGGTGACCATCCAGTATCCCGAACAAAAACGCCCTGTACGCGAACGCTTCAAGGGGCGCCACGAACTCAAACGCTACGATAACGGCCTCGAAAAATGCATCGGCTGCGCCTTGTGCGCGGCTGCCTGTCCCTCCAACGCCATCTTTGTAGAAGCCTCAGAAAACACCGATGAAGAACGCTACTCCCCTGGGGAACGCTACGCCAGCACCTACGAGATCAACATGCTGCGCTGCATCTTCTGCGGTTTTTGTGAAGATGCCTGCCCCACCGAAGCCATCGTGCTCGAAAAAGACTATGAACTCTCTTACACCGACCGCGCCGAAGCTATTTTGACCAAAGACAAACTGATCGTCAAAGTTCCGGCCGGCGGCAGCCCCACCCCGCAAAAAACCGAACCCGGTGTTTACACCCGCTCGGTACCCCAAATGAAAGATCCTACTGATTAGGGAGGATGGATGACCGCTGAACTTTTGTTATTTTTCACCCTGGCTGTGATCGCGGTTGCCTCTGCCCTGGCAATGCTGCTCAGCCGCAACACGGTCTATTCGGCCCTGTTCCTCATCGTCAACTTTCTCTCTGTTGCGGTGATCTACCTCACCCTGGGCGCCCCCTTCGTGGCCCTGGCGCAGATCACCGTCTATGCCGGCGCCATCATGGTGCTCTTCCTGTTCGTGATCATGATGCTGGGTGCCGAAAAGCTCTCAGAAAAAGAACCGGTACGCTGGCAGCGCCCGCTGGCCATTGTGCTGGGGCTAGCCCTGATCGTGGAAGGCGTTTACGCCCTGCTCACCCGCATTGGCCTGCAAATGATGAGCAACCCGCCCTCAGAAACGCTGGCAGACCCCAAAGCCATTGGCAACGCGCTTTTCACCCAGTATTCTCTGCCCTTTGAGATCACCTCCATCATCCTGCTGGTTGCCGCAATTGGCGCGGTCGTGCTCACCCGCGGCGGCAAGAAAGAGGAGGCAAAACAATTATGATTCCCATGGTCTATTACCTCGGTCTGGCTGTGATCCTCTTCAGTTTGGGAATCCTTGGCGTGATCCTGCGCAAGAACGCCATCGTTATCTTTATGTCGCTTGAATTGATGTTCAATGCCGCCAATTTGGTCTTTATTGCCTTTTCCAACTACTACAAGATCCTCAATGGGCAGGCGATGGTCATTTTTGTCATGACCACTGCCGCTGCCGAGGTGGCAGTGGGTCTGGCACTGATGGTGACCATCTTCCGCTCCAAAGGCAGCATTGACGTGGACCAGGTGAACAAGCTGAAAGGTTAATCGCAGATGCCGAATTCTACTCTTTTCAATCTGGTTCCTCTTGTCGTTTTTTTGCCGCTGGTCGGCTTGCTGATCAATCTGCTGCTCGGCCGTAAATTAGGCGAAACCTTTAGCGGCGTGGTGGCCAGCCTGGCCACGGCGTCGGCCTTTGTGATCTCGGTGCTGTTGGCCGTAGCCCTGGCAGGCTCTCATGAAGCCTTCGTGCTGCCCTTTGCCGAGTGGCTCAAGATCGGCGACTTCCAGGTGGAATGGGCTTTCCGCGTGGACACCCTCTCAGTGGTGATGATGCTGGTCGTTTCCGGCGTCGGCACCCTCATTCACATCTACTCCATCGGCTACATGCACGCTGATGTGCGTCACAACGGCGATACCGGCCGCTTTACCCGCTTCTTCATCTTCCTCAACCTCTTCATCGCTTCAATGATGACCCTGGTGAGCGCCGACAACTTCTTGATGCTCTTCGTGGGCTGGGAAGGCGTGGGCCTGTGCTCTTATCTGCTGATCGGCTTCTGGTTCGAGAAGGGCAAAGATGGCATCGGCAACGCACTGGCCGCCAAAAAAGCCTTTATCACCAACCGCATCGGTGATTTTGGTCTGCTCTTGGCCATGTTCCTGATCTACTGGAACTTCGGCAGCCTCAACTTTGATGTGGTCTTTGCCGCTGCCCCGGCAGTGGCCGCCGCCAGCCCGATCGTGATGCTCTTGATCACCCTCTTTATGCTGCTGGGTGTGACCGGCAAATCGGCGCAGTTGCCTCTTTATGTTTGGCTTCCTGACGCTATGGCGGGCCCAACCCCGGTCTCTGCCCTCATCCATGCGGCCACGATGGTCACCGCCGGCGTTTATCTGGTGGCGCGCAGCTCGGCCTTTTATTCGCTCGTGCCCACCGCTCAGACAGTGGTTACCTGGGTCGGCGCTGCTACGGCTCTCTTTGCCGCCACCATCGCCGTAGCTCAGAACGACATCAAGAAAGTGCTGGCCTACTCTACCATCAGCCAGCTCGGTTTTATGGTTGCCGCTGTTGGCATGGGCGCCTATGTAGCCGGCATGTTCCATCTGGTAACGCATGCTTTCTTCAAAGCGCTGCTCTTCCTTGCTGCCGGTTCGGTCATTCAGTCCGTTGAACGCGGTATGCACCATGCCAAAGGGGCTGAAGAACATCTCGACCCGCAAGACATGCGCAATATGGGTGGTCTCAAAGATCGCATTCCGGTCACCTTCTGGGTCTACTTGATCGGTGGCATCACGCTGGCGGGCATCGCCCCGCTGGCCGGTTTCTTCTCGAAAGATGAGATCCTGGCCGCCGCCTCACAGGGACACACTGCCGTCTTCGTGGTGCTGGCCCTGGCCGCCTTCCTGACCGCCTTTTATGTGGGACGCCAGATCGTGCTGGTCTTCTTTGGCAAAGCCCGCAGCGAAGCGGCGGCGCAGGCCGAAGAAAGCCCCAAAGTGGTCACCATCCCGTTGATGATCCTGGCCGGGCTCTCGGTACTGGGCGGTTTGCTCAACCTGCCGGGCGTGCTCACGCTGGAGCACTGGCTGGCCCACACCTTTGGAGAAAGCGAAGGCGCCGGCTTTGTCTGGCCGGTGGCGGGCATCTCGCTGGCGCTGGCCCTTCTGGGCCTCTGGCTGGCCTGGACAATCTACCGTCATGCGCCCACCAGCAAAAAAGAACCCGACGTGCTGCAAAAAGCACTCGGGCCGCTCTTCACAGCCATGGAACATAAATGGTGGGTGGATGAACTCTACACAGCCATTGTTCTCAACCCCATCAAGGCCGTTGCCGGGTTCTTCAGTAACACCATCGACCTCAAAGGCATCGATGCCGCCGGAACCGGTCTGGCCAACGCCACCACCGGGCTGGGCAACTGGCTGCGCCGCTTCCAAAACGGATACGTGCGCACCTATGCCCTGTGGATGCTGCTGGGCATGCTGGCAATCATGACCTTCCTGGTACTCAAATAAGGGTCAGAATATGAATATTGTGATGAATCCTCTTCTCTGGGTCACGTTCTTCCCCGTTTTGGGCGTGCTGGTCGTCTTGCTCATCAAGCCGCAGGCTAAAGCCGCTCTGCGCTGGACGGCGTTGCTCACTTCGCTGGTTACTTTCGGCCTTTCCATTTGGCTGCTGACCCAATTCAACCCGGCTGATCCGAACATCCAGTTTGAGATCAACCTGCCCTGGCTGATGCTGGGCAGCACCCCGGTGGCCTTTCACATGGGCGTGGATGGGCTGAGCATCCTCATGGTGATGCTGACCGCCTTCCTCACCCCCATTGCCATCCTTTCCACCTGGAAAGCCGTTGAAGAGCAGGTACGCGGTTTTATGGCCTTCTTCCTGCTGCTCGAAGTGGGTATGACCGGCGTCTTCCTGGCACTGGATATGACCCTCTTCTACATCTTCTGGGAGTTCACCCTCATCCCGATGTACTTCTTGATCGGCATCTGGGGCGGCAGCCGCCGTCTTTATGCGGCGGTCAAGTTCTTCCTCTATACCCTGGCCGGTTCTCTGCTCATGCTGGCCGGCATCCTCTGGATCGGGCTGCAGTACGGCAGTTTTGATCTGGTCGCCCTCAGCGCCGCCAATGCCATCCCGGCAGCCGCTCAACTGTGGCTCTTTGGCGCCTTTGGCCTGGCTTTTGCCATCAAAGTGCCCATGTGGCCGCTGCACTCCTGGCTGCCCGATGCCCACACCGAAGCCCCTACCGCCGGGTCTGTCATTCTGGCCGGCGTGCTTTTGAAGATGGGTGCCTACGGCTTCTTGCGCTTCAACTTGCCGCTCTTCCCCAATGCCAGCGTTACTTTGGCCCCTTACCTGGCCATTCTGGCTGTGGTGGGCATCCTTTACGGTGCGCTGGTGGCTTACCGGCAAAAAGACGTCAAAAAACTGGTCGCCTATTCTTCCGTCAGTCATCTGGGCTTTGTCATGCTGGGTATCTTCGCCTTGAACGCACAGGGCGTTGAAGGGGCCCTGCTGCAAATGGTCAACCACGGTCTTTCTACCGGCGCCCTCTTTTTGATCGTTGGCTTTCTCTATGAACGCCGCCACACCCGCGATCTGGATGCCTTTGGCGGCCTTTGGAAGGTGCTGCCCGTTCTCGGCAGTCTGGCCCTGATCGTTACCCTTTCGTCAATGGGTCTGCCCGGGCTGAACGGCTTTGTAGGCGAGTTCACCATCCTGCTCGGTGCCTTTGGCTCCACTGTGCTGGGCACCCCCTGGATCGCCGGCGTGGCCGCTCTGGGCGTGATCCTGGCTGCGGTCTATCTGCTGCACATGTTCCAGAAGGTCTTCCTGGGCCCCGTCACGCATGACGAAAATTTGAGCCTGAAAGACCTGAGCGCCCGTGAGATCGCCATCATCGCGCCTCTGCTGGCCCTCATCTTCTGGATCGGCCTTTACCCCAAACCCTTCTTTGCCCTCATGGCTCCCACCGTTGAGAAACTGCTCAATCTCATTCAGGCAGCCTCTGTCGGAATTCATTAAGGGAAAGAGAGAATAAACATGACTTTGACCGATTTTCTTTCCATCCTTCCGCTGATCGTGCTGCTGGTCTGGGCGCTGCTGCTCTTGCTGGCCGGGCTCTTCCTGCCCAAGCAGCTCGAAAAGCTCCCTCCTTTCCTGGCTGCTCTGGGACTGATTGCCGCTTTCGTTTTTTTGATGCTGTTCTCCCACACCCCCATGCGTGGTTTCAACAACATGGTCATCAGCGATGGCTTCTCGATCTTTCTCGACGTCCTTTTCCTGCTGGGAGGGCTGCTCACCGTTTTGATCTCGCCGGCCTATCTGCAGCGCATAGGTGTCAATAACTTTGAATACTACCCGCTCCTGCTCTTGAGCGTAAGCGGCATGATGCTGATGGCCTCGGCTGCCGATCTGATCGTGGTCTTTCTGGCCCTTGAATTGCTCTCCATCCCGCTTTACATTCTGGCAGGTCTGGCACGCCCGCGCCCCGAATCGGAAGAAAGCGCGCTCAAATACTTCCTGCTGGGGTCGTTTGCCTCCGGTTTCGTGCTCTTTGGCACCGCACTGCTCTTTGGCGCCACTGCCACCACCAATGTGGAGGGCATTCTGGCCGCGATCAGCAGCGGCACCGCCAACAATGCTTTTCTGGTAGCCGGCGGCGCGCTGCTGCTGGTAGGGGTGGGTTTCAAAGTGGCAGTAGTGCCCTTCCACAGTTGGGCGCCTGATGTCTACCAGGGGGCACCTTCGACGGTGACCGCCTTCATGGCCTTTGGCGCCAAGGCAGCCGGTTTCGCCGCTCTGCTGCGTGTGTTCAGCCTGGTGTTTCCTTCAGTACAGGATGTTTTTGTGCCGATCTTCGCCACTTTGGCCGCCCTGACCATGCTGGTTGGCAACGTGCTCACCGTGGTGCAGGGTCACCTCAAGCGTATGCTGGCTTATGCCGGTATCGCCGGTGCCGGGTATGTGTTGATGGCCTTCGTGCCCTTCGGAAATGCCGCGGTAGCCGGTGATTCTATTGCTTCGGCCCTCTTTTACCTGATGTCGTTCGCGCTGGCTTCATTCGGCGCCTGGGCTGTGTTCGTCTCACTGGAAGATGCCGATGGTAACGGGCTGGAGCTGGACTCCCTGGCCGGGCTCGGCAAAAAAGCCCCCCTGATGGCTGCCGCCCTGACGATCTTTATGCTCTCTTTCGCCGGCATTCCGCTGACACTGGGTTTTTGGGGCAAGTTCTACCTCTTCCGCTCTGTCATCGCCGGCGGCTACATCTGGCTGGCCGTGGTTGGGCTGCTCACTTCACTCGTCGGGGCTTACTTCGCCCTGCGCGTCATTCTGACCATGTACTTCAAAGAAGGCCAGCCCAAAGTTTTTCGCAGCTACTGGACGACTTTCGTGGTCATTTTCAGCGCGCTGTGCGTGGTGGTGCTTAGCTTTATCCCGGCAGATCTTTTCACTTTAGCCGCTAAAGCGCTTATCGGCGCGTAAAAAAGTAAGTAAACAAAAAACCACCCAGATGATTTATCATTTTGTAGTGCACCCCATTAGTTGGACAAAAGTTAAGTAATTTGGAAGGACTGAGTTCTGAAT